>DIYP01000009.1 GCA_002427735.1 Flavobacteriales bacterium UBA6051 | reverse complement strand
TTCGGTAGCGCATTTACATTCACTGTAATTTGATCCGTGTTTTCACATCCGTTCGCATCAGTTCCAGTTACCTCGTAAGTTGTAGTAGATGTTGGTGTAACTGTTTGTGATGCACCTGAACCTAATCCATTATCCCATGAATACGTTAATCCGCCTGTTGCACTGATCGTTGCATTTTCTCCTTCACAAATAGTTGCAGCACCTGAAGCCACAACGGTTGGGTTCGAATGAATCGTAATAATATTGTTTTGCGTTACAGTATTTGCACCTCCAGCATTTGTTGCTGTTAGCGATACATTGTAGGTACCAGACTGATTAAATGTAAACTGCGGGTTCTGGTCTGAACTATTCATCGTCTCCGGTCCAGTTATCGACCAACTCCATGCGATTGGAGAATTTGATGATTGATCAGTGAACGATACCGTCTCCCCCATACACCCTGATCCTACAGAAAAATTAAAGCTTGCAACTGGCGCTGGTTGAACTGGAATCGTATAGTCGAAATGCAGTTCTGCTGGCCAACCACCCTCATAAGAATCTGCTACACGTTCACTCGTTTCATTCAAGTCACTCCAGAAAACAAAGGCCATTGCATTTCCACTCGTCCAACCTGGACGGTCAATCACCTCTTGTACAAGTGCACTTATATCGGGGGTATTGTAAACAGTATTGGCACTCCAAGCCGGAACTGTTCCATCCGCCCAAAGATATTCGGCCGTTGTAAGTGTTCTATTCGAGATGTCATATTGAGCACTGGTAAACTGTGCCGCATCATCCGAATCCTCTGCTCGTATATAAATATTCAACTGTGATCCCGATCCATCTGATTCATCAGCTCGCATTCTAATGTATGCATTGGAAATCGTAGCACCGCTTGGCACGTTCACTCCTTGGAAGCGCAATCCCATGTATTGTTCATCCCCACCGTCATTACCAATTTCAAGATCAGAACTTGTGAGGTACATATCTCCTGCAATTCCTCCTACTCTGAATTCTTCAGCGTCATCATTGCCTGCACTCACAGGAACGACAATTGTTCCACCGCTTACAATCACAATGTAGTTCACTTTGACTTCGTCATCAGAACCATAAGGATTAGAAGCAGTTAAAGATACGGTATACGTTCCGGGAGCACCGTAAGCATAGGAAGGGGATTGTGCTGTTGATGTTCCCAGACCGTCTCCGAAATTCCAAGTCCAAGTATCTGGAACATTGCTTGATAGATCCGTAAAATTGATTGTTTGGCCAACGGAAGCAGAAGTAACATCCGCTACAAAGTCAGCAACAGGTGGAGCTGGATCAGCAACGACGATATAGTCCGTTTTCACCTCTGTACCTGTACCTTCAGCGTTAGTAGCATTTAAAGTTACCGTGTAAGTACCAGCTACCGTATAACTATGCGATGGATTCTGTGCATTGCTCACTGGAGAGCCGTCTCCAAAATCCCATGACCATCCTGTTGGAGAGTTCGTAGACAAATCTGTGAAATTCACAGTTCCACCAGTAAAAATAGCCGTTTGATCTCCTGAAAAATCAGCATCCGGTGGATTACATCGAATGATGCTTCTTAACCCCGTTGGCATTGCCGATGGCTTCCAAATTCTAGCATCCAGTCCCGCTGAAATAGAAGTATAATCACCAGGAGCGTGTTCTGGAACTGAACCAGGACTCTGTGTATCAATTGTTCTAATTTCAATTTTACAAGCATCTACAAGAATCCAGTTAAATCCGTAGAAACTCGCCATAGCGGTAGTCATCGGATGGCTGTCATCGGGAGTTCTAATCGTTCCCCAAGTGCCTTCCCCAACAAATGTAATCCCTTGGCCAGGAGCAACTCCAGCTGAAGTAAACCAGCCGTCTGAATTGCCGGAGGCAGTCGCCATTGCCGGACGGACTTCTTGCGTCATTTTTACGACGTGCGCATCGCTTTCCATAACGAGCCGAACTCCGTAATCATAAAACTTAGAGGCCCAATCATTGAACTCATCGGCGCCTTCTCCTTTACCAGAATAATGCGGAACAATTGGTCGATGATACTGTGCCGCCTTCCAAATAGAATTATCAGTAGACAGTGTGGATTGAAGCCAAGCTGTTTGCGCAGCTCTTACAGTTCCATTTGCAATAGTATGACCCGGAAGTACTTCCCCATTCAAGGTATACATTGAAAAAAGATCGCCACCAAAACGCACGTTGTAATACACGTCATAAGACGTATCAAAAAGATCATAAATAAAGTTTGCACCCCCCGTTCCATACTCCTCATGATTTCCAAAGGAATGCACCAATGGAATCATTTGACCATCGGATGTCGTTGCTAATTGCCAATCGTCAAACCAGGTTTGTACAGATGTATTACCAGGTGTATTGACCAAATCCCCGCCAAAAAGCACGGCATGCGGTCTTATTTTGGCAACCATACGATTTGAATTCTGACGTTGCGTCTGACCAGACCGAGAATCACCACCGGAAATAAAGGAAAGTGTTTCTGTATTATTTGATGGACATGTTTTGAACCAATATCGTTGACTTGTTCCCTGAGAATCTCTAATAACAAAATAGTAGATCGTATTTGGAGTCAAACCTGTTATTCGTGCAAAACGATTATCCATCCCCATATAATTTGTGGTACGATCCACACTTTTACTGTTGGGGTAACTGGACCAAGCGGTTCCAAAATCAGTAGTTCCATAATATACCTCCGGAGCACTGCCAGAAACCTGTTCCCAGGCAATCGTGACAGCCGTCGAAGGATCTGTATTAAACATCAATCTGTAGCGCTGGGTATTCCCAAAAAGCGATACGCTGATGAAGAGCGAAAATAGTAGTGTAAAAGTTTTCATTTTAGTGGCTAGAGTTTTTTGATTCAACGGAACAAATTGAGCAATCATTCTTAACCTGCAGAGCATTTCAATATTATTATCTCGTAAATAATATTTGCTGATTATTAAGCATTTTAAACTTCTGTTAATTATAGAGTTACGACTTTAACTTGCGGTTCGGCTGTACTACTTTTGAACGGCTAAAACATACTGTAAACTCATGAGAATAACCATCGTTTTCATATTGCTAAACCTTTATTACTCCCCTGCAATACATGCGCAAGACCCGCATGATGAACCAGATCACCCCAAGGGAAATGCGGGAACACAATATGAAGCCCTGCCATTCTATAATGAAGCCTGTGAGCTCTATGCTAAAGGACGTATTGAAAAAGCAAAGCAATCCTTATACGAAGCCATCAATACAAGTTTTGCACTTACGGAAGCGCACTTGTTTTTAGCAGATATTTACTATGAACAAGGAGTCCTTGATTCAGCTTTTTTCTTTTACAACTCTGGAATTGACTTTGCCATTGAACAAAAACCACACTATTACTTCCGATTGTTCGAAACAGGAATCAAGGTTGGGAAATATGATATGGTACACCATAATCTAAAACATTTCAAAAAGCTCTACGGAAAACAAACAGACTTAACTCGATATGAGGATGAATATCCATACACCTACGCAGATTATGAAGTTTATTTCCATCAGATAAAATCACTGTATTCACCTGAATTGTGGAGACCAAGAGCCGAACTTGCAGGAATCATCAAGGGCGACAGCTGGGTACGGTCAAATGCGACGAATAAAAGGTATCGTCTTGTTGGGAATGAAATACACGTTCTGGATAACGACGGTAAAATCTCTTCTACTATTAAGAATGCACCAACAGGAATGATTACTCCTTTCATGACCGCTGATGGCAATCATCTCGTGTTTGCGTTTGAAGAAAACAACGAGCGTTATCTGTTCAGTGCCAGCTGTGATGGAAAACATTTTTCGACTCCAAAAAAGTTGCCCAATTCCGTTAATATGGGAAGTTGGTCGTCTGACGCATTCATTACTACAGATGGCAAACAGATGTACTATACGTCTAATGTTAACGGGAATAAAGACTTATTTGTGGCCAACATAGATTTGTCTTCAAATACGGCAACATCGATATCACCACTATTGCGAGTTAATACCCCTGCCGACGAATGCTCACCATACTGGGATGAACAAAATCAGGTTTTCTATTTCTCTAGCAACAAACAAATGGGGTTTGGAGGGTTCGATATCTATTACTGTGAAGATTTCGAAACCGTGAATAACATGTTGTATCCATTTAACTCCATCAATGCCGGTTCTCCCATTAATTCTTATCACGATCAAGCAGCATTCGGAATGGAGCATGAATTGCAATTGGTTCAAACCAATAAGTCAATAGTTCGAATGTACTCGCCCTTGGCAGAGGAAGGCATTGATTATGAGATACGCTTTATCAGTTACCCGCAGCGAGATGATGAATAAGACTTATACGTTAGACCTAATAAAATACTGCAGTTTTCTGATTCTTTTTGGAAGCGGGCTTTCATACCTTACAGGTGAACAAGCGATTACAGCATTATTTGACCAAAGTCAGATCTTACATGCAGTGTTCGGTGTCACTCTGATCTTTGGAAGTCTCGCACTGCTTTTTCCAACGGAATACTTATTGAGGTTACGACTTCAATGGATCGTGCTTCCATGCACCGCTATCCTGTTTTTGACGACCTACGCCGCATTCGTCAAATCGGATTTTGTTATCGAACAAATCATTGAGCATGGCATTAAGTTATTCACTCCCATTCTCTTTCTCATACTTACTCAGCGCAAAACTTCACAAATGAATGGAATTCAACTTGCGTTAAAAATGCTTATCGCCATGACATTCATAGGTCATGGAATGTTTGCATTAGGAATCCATTATGTTCCTGGCGGTTTTATCACAATGACTACAGATGTACTGGGTATATCAGCCGAGTACGCCTACGTACTTCTGAAAATAGTAGGGATTGTTGACATTCTGTGCGCCCTGCTGTTGTTCAGCCCCTTTAAGATTAACGGAGTCTACTACTATCTGATAGCATGGGGACTACTCACAGCTTTAGCACGCATTTCTTTTGGGATTGTAAATGACGGAACTTTTCAGGAACTTTTGTATTGGTCTGGAAATACTATTTACCGCATTCCTCATGGAGTAATTCCTTTGGTACTATTGCAACTTATCGCGGCTCCAAAGGCGCAATGGAATAATCCATACTCTAAAGAGTTTTGATCAAATAACAGGATAAAGTCTCACTAAGGAGAGAAAAACAATCATGGCCAATGCTAATGCATTAGGAACAACATCTTTTCCATGCACCAGAGTTATAATCAACAGAGTACTGCAAGTCAATACATGCAATGCTCCCATGAACAATATATAAATGGCCTGCGCAAACCCTTCAACGGAATTCCATGTTAAGTATTCAATAAACGATGTATACGCTACAAACAACAGCAGATGCAGACCTACAACTTTAAGTTTGGTGGACATGAATAGTGTTCTAAATTCCTTCAAAAGGTAATATAATCTCATCAATGAAAGGCAAAATCGTTCAGATGAGTAACTTTAAATCTTTATCAAACTGAAAACATATGCCATACATTGATGTTATTGAGCATGATCAATCCGAGGGTGATCTTCGAAAAATTTACGATGACATAGTCGCGTCACGTGGAAAGCTTGCAGAAGTACATAAAATCCAAAGTTTAAATCCAGCATCCATTGTCAATCATATGGATTTATACATGACGATTATGTTCGGAAAGTCGCCTTTGAAAAGGGTTCAAAGAGAAATGATGGCGGTTATTGTCTCCAAATCAAATAACTGTGACTACTGTCAATTGCACCATGCAGAGGCAGTAAATCATTACTGGAAGGACGAAAAGAAAACGGATCAATTACGCATGGATTATTCCCAACTCGATCTCTCTTCCGTTGATATGGAATTATGTAAATTTGCCGAGCTGTTAACCCTTGAACCAAATCACGATACTAAAAAGTCTACCGAGCAGTTAAAAGCATTAGGTTTGTCAGATCGAGCAATTTTAGATGCGACACTTGTAATCGGCTATTTCAATTTTGTAAACCGTATTGTATTAGGGCTTGGATTAGCAGTAAATGAAGAAGAACTGAAAGGTTATAATTATGAATAAACACGCGCTCTATACTTTAATTATCGCATCCTTCACTATTGGCGGATGCAGCACAATGAAAAATAGTACCACTGCTGGAAAAGCGAGTGATGACCGACCTACTATTTATGATCTTTGTGCAAAATATAGTTCTGATAAATGCGGGCAAGCCCATAACTTCATTACTTTCTACGACAGACTATTAACTCCGAAACGCGATTCAATTGAACGCTTTTTTGAAATAGGGATTCTTAATGGAGCCTCGCATCTTATGTGGAAGGACTTCTTCCCTAACGCGGATATTTTCGGTATTGACCTCAAAGATTATTCCGATAAAGGATTAAAAGATGGAATATATACGTTTGTTGCTAATCAGGCGAAACGTGAAGACCTCCAAGCATTCATTGATAAATATGGTGGAGACTTTGACGTAATCCTTGATGATGGTGGACACGCTATGGATCACCAACAGGTGAGTCTTGGTTTCTTGTTTAAATACCTTAAACCAGGTGGGTACTTTATTATTGAAGATGTTCATACTTCACTTCCTGCCTTCTACCCAAGAGAAGAATTCAATGTAGACGACGATGAATCGAATACCACTTTGCGGATGATTGAGAATTACATTAGAACTTCATTTATGGTGAGTGAATTTATGACACAAGAAGAAATGATGTACCTCCAAAAGAATATTGAGAGCATTGAGTTGACATATCGCACAACGAAATTGCATTCTACTATGTGTATTATTCAAAAAAAGGAAGAGTGGTAAGTAAAAACCTTCCTTTTCCTTGATTACAAATGCATTAGACAGCTTACACTTAACATTTTTATGGTAAATTGTAGACCAAAACCAGTGATTGAGCTACACACTGTAATACAACTTTGAAGTATTCCTAGAAATGATAAAATCAAAACTGTTAATCGCTGTACTTGCTTCTTCCTTGCTCTTAGCATGCAAGAAAGAAGACCAAAAACCGGATGATCCAGAGATTATCGTATGCTTCGAAAATCATGTTCAATACTTCGGTTTTGCTCTAATCGACACCTATTGGGATGATCCAAATGATGGCATCACCAAGAGTGTGTATAATGATGAAGTACATCCTTTTAGCAACATCGCCGACATTTTAGTTGTCAATCCAACAGATAATATTTCCGCTCGAATTGATGCAATGCTGAACCTGGAAATGAAGCCTTATCTACACATCAGTGAATTGTTTTTTGAGCTTACTGGAAGTTCGGGTCCATCAGGGTCTTCCTATGATTTAAGAGCAGATTATCAGGCTCGTTGGGACCAATTTGTCGCTACAAATGATCTAACAAACAACAGCGCCCGTATTCAATCGTTTTACCTTGGAGAAGAGCCTACTTGGAATGACATTTCTTTTAATGAATTGAAACTAGCATCTGATTACATCAAAAGCACCGTACCCAATGTTCCGATTATGATCATCGAGGCTTACCCGTCTATACCCGATTTGGAAGTCCCAAACAGTGTTGATTGGATTGGGTTTGATCATTATTTCATCAAAGACCCAATGACAGATACCGGTTTTCAAGATGAGCTAGCTACGCTAAAAAGTAAGTTTTCATCAGCTCACCAGCGACTCGTTTTAGTGATGGACGCGCACTACATCCCAGCTGTACATGGAGGTTTCGGGGGCATTAGTCAAGCTGAAATGAAAGATGTTGCAACCAACTATTTCAATCTTGCTCTGCATGAGGAAAGTACGATTGCTTTAATCGGATACACATGGCCTGGAGGGTTTGACGCACCGGATATGTTGGGGGCAAGACAGCTTGAAGCCGAAACTCGTGCTGAGTACGAACGCATTGGAAAACTCATTACCGGAAAGCCTTGAATTAATGATTCGACGACTCTGCTCAGTCATACTAAATTGCCTGTTTAATTGGCGGACTGCAGCTCGCTCAGTTCCTGACTGAGGTTTTCCAGAGCTTCCGAGTACATTTCCTGCATTTCTTCCTGACGTGAACCATAGTAACTTAAAGAAGCGTCAAAGTCTTCATAACTGATATTATATTCAGTAAGCAAGGAATCTCCAGAATTAGCCATGACTTTATGAAATTGATTCACGGCTACATACTTTGATTTAATGTGCGCCTCCAATTTCACTAGGTCCGTCAGAATACTAACCATTTTATCGCGTTCAATCAGATTCTTAGGCGCTTCAATCCTGTTAATCCCATCAACGCAGGAAGACAGAACAAAAACAAGTACTATGAAGCCAATTTTAATCATGCATGAAACAACAGGCGAGAACCAGTAGAACCCTCAATGATTTCTCCATCCCGATATACTTCCACCCCATTAACGTAAGTAGAATGAATGACATTATTAAATGTGTGTCCTTCAAACGGTGACCAACCACATTTATACAGAATATTGTCTTTTGACACTGTTACATTTCGATTGGGATCAACAATTACCAAGTCGGCAAAATAACCTTCTCGAATATAACCACGCTCTTGAATTCTGAACAAGATAGCAGGGGCATGCGACATCTTTTCAACCATGCGCTCAATAGATATCTTGCCTTGATCAACTCGTTCCAACATTGCCAATAAAGCGTGCTGCACAAGTGGGCCTCCAGAAGGCGCTTGCAGATACTTATTCTGTTTCTCTTCAATCGTATGTGGTGCATGATCCGTTGCAATTACATCGATCTTATTATCCAATACACCTTGAAAGATAGCATCTCTGTCCGACGCTTTTTTAACAGAAGGGTTCCATTTGATAAACGTTCCTTTTTCAGCATAATCCTCATCGGAGAACCACATGTGGTGAATACATGCTTCTGCCGTAATTTTCTTATCAGCAAGTGGAATGGTATTATCGAAAAGTTCTAATTCTTTGGCAGTAGAAATATGAAAAACGTGTAATCGGCTCCCATGCTTTTTGGCGAGGTCAACAGCCGAGGAAGAACTCAAGTAACAAGCTTCTTCACTCCTAATCACTGGATGCATACTCATTGGAATATCTTCTCCAAACTGCGCTTTAGCACTTTCCAAATTTCTACGGATCGTTGCTTCATCTTCACAATGGGTAATTAACAGATGATCCAATTGAAATATCCCATCCAATGTATTCTGCTCGTCCACCAACATATTTCCCGTTGAAGATCCCATGAAAATCTTTATCGCCGCAACATCTTTACGACTCACTCTTTTCAGCTCCTCGAGATTATCATTTGTAGCTCCCATATTGAAGCTATAATTCGCTAAGGAAACCTCACTTGCTCGCTGGTATTTTTTCTCTAGTTCTTCAATCGTAGTTGCCGTCGGCTTCGTATTCGGCTGTTCCATATAGGATGTCACCCCCCCAGCAACAGCTGCTCTTGATTCAGAATAAATATCTCCCTTATGCGTCAGTCCTGGCTCACGAAAGTGAACCTGATCATCAATGAAACCTGGAAGTAAATACTTTCCACTTAAATCAACTTCTTCACAAGCTTCGGAAACTTCCAACGAAGTCCCGATTTTTTCAATTCTACCGTTTTTAATTAATACATCGCTGACTTTTTGCTCACCTTCATTAACCAGCGTAGCCGATTTCAATAAAATTGTCTTACTCATAGGTTCATTCCACGCATTTTCCATACTCCGAAAAATGCTTCTTTAAAAATTCCAGTACTCATTTTTGAAACACCCAATTCACGATCAATAAATGTGATAGGGACTTCAGTCACCTTAAACCCATGACGCTTAGCAGCGTACTTCATACAGATTTGAAATGCGTAACCTTTGAAGGTAACCCCCTCCAAATTAATCTTTTCCAAAACTGATTTCCGGTAGCATTTGAAACCTGCTGTAGTATCTTTAATCCCAATCCACAGAATCATACGTACATAAACACTCGCAAAGTACGACATCAAAATACGCTTCAAAGGCCAGTTCTTTACCTTACCGCCTTTGACGTAGCGAGAACCAATACTCAAGTCAGCTCCGCCATCAGCACATGCTCGGTAAAGACGAATCAAGTCATCTGGATTGTGGGAAAAGTCGCAATCCATTTCAAAAACAAACTCGTAACCGTTTTTGATTGCCCACTTAAACCCATGTATGTAAGCCGTTCCCAATCCTAACTTACCCTCTCGAACTTCCAAATGCACGCGTCCAGGAAATTCTTCCTGCAATGATCGAATAATATCAGCCGTTCCGTCAGGTGATGAGTCATCCACATAGAGTACGTGAAAGTCCTTCTCCAACGACATCATTTTACGCGTCATCTTCTCGACGTTTTCTTTTTCGTTGAATGTTGGTATAATGACTACTGAATCTGACACTTCATTAGTTTAAAGTGTCGCTAAAATAACTAATAATAACCAATCAAATAATAGGCTGAATCAATTCTACACATTGTTTTATCTTTACGTTAACAATTTTTGGTAGTTGCTGCGTAAACTCTTTACTATAGCGTTTTTGTGCTTGTCGTTTATAGCGACAAGTCAGACATCATTAAACATCTCATTGCTTGACCATTGGACGGATAACTCACTCCCTACCACATCATCAAACGTTCGCTACAACGAATGCTGGGGATTTGTTCATAAGAATCAGGAGTACGCCGTTGCAGGTTCTACAGAAGGGACACATTTTTTTGAAATCACAGATGATAACCGACTGGAAGAAGTAGACTTTGTATTTGGTCGCTATGCAAGTCCAATGGTAATTCACAGAGATTATAAAACATTTGGAAACTACCTTTATGCCGTTTGCGATGAGGGTGAAAGTAGTTTGCAAATTATAGATCTTTCGTACTTGCCAGATTCGGTTCATGTAGTTACAGACGATTCTGCTTTCTCTCAAGTACACAACCTATTCATTGATACGTTGAATGAGTTAATGTACGCTTGCAGTGTAAAGAAAATGATTAATGGTGTCCCTCAAGGCCTTGAATCTATGATGGTATATTCGTTGGCAGACCCCGAAAACCCTCAACTACTCTACACTGGCCCTGATGACATCCCGGAAGTACATGATGCCTATGTACGTGATAACATTGCTTACCTGAACTGTGGTTTTGATGGCCTAAGAATATATGACTTTTCAAATCCTACAAATCCGGTCTATTTGCAGAACCTGAACTTTTATCAGGATCAGGGATACAATCATCAGGGGTGGCTCACTCCAGATGGTACACGTTATATTTTCGGGGATGAAACCATGGGAAAACAACTGAAGAATTGCAGTGTAAGTAACCATATGGTGACAGTAGAAAACATATTTGGAACAAACCATCAGGAAAACAGTGTTCCACACAATATTATGCTTACCAATGAATTTGCCTATGTTGCTTATTACAACGAAGGATTGCGCATTTATGATATCCGGGCCACCGTTCCGAAGGAAATTGCGCACTACGACACTTACCCTCAAGAAACGCAATTCAAAATGTATGGTGCCTGGGGCATTTACTCGGAACTTCCTTCTAAACGATTAATTGTTTCAGATCGTGTAAATGGCATTTTCTTATTCGATTTTCCCGAAGAGATCTTTCTGAATTCAGCCATTACCGCTATTGATGTTTACCCTAATCCCGTGAGTTCGGGAAATACGATTACCGTTAAGTTAAACGAAGAAGATTTGACAGGTTTTACAGCTGATCTCTATGATTACCAAGGGCGAAAAATAGAAAGTAGCGTTGCTATGAATCAGTCCTACATAACATTTGAACTGAACGTAGGGTCAGGCCTATATCTATTGGATATCAACTATTTTAACTACCTGGGAGAGTTAGTCCAAGAGACCAAAAAGATATTTGTGGAATGATTCCTGCATAACATGGAATTTTTAATACATTTCTGCGTTAAACAGAAATAACCAATAGCTATATCATGATACGATCAATTCTTTGCTTTTCGCTTTTTTCAGTATGTCTTTTTACAACATCCAATGCTCAAATTCTGGGAAAAATTAAAAACGCCGCAGAAGAAACAGCCAAGGAAGCTGGACTTTCAAGTGACGCCTCGAGTGCACTTTCTGAAGAAGAAGTAGGAGCTGGCTTAAAAGAAGCCCTCACAAAAGGAATTGAAAAAGGCGTTGAACAAGTTTCCAAACCAGACGGTTACTTCAAGGATATGGCCATCAAAATCTTCTTACCGGAAGAGGCAAAGAAGGTTGAGACAAAGTTGCGCCAATTGGGGCAAGGAGAACAAGTGGACAAAGCTATTGAGTCATTGAATCGTGCTGCCGAAGATGCGGCCAATGGAGCAAAAGACATTTTTGTTACCGCAATAAAATCGATGACTATTCAAGATGCTATGAGTATTCTTCATGGAGAAGATAACGCCGCTACAACGTTTCTGGAAAAATCAACAAGAAACGCGCTTTTCGAAAAATTTAAGCCTGTAGTAAAAGCTTCTCTAGATAAAGTAGGAGCAACGAAACATTGGAATACCATATTTACGACATATAACAAGATCCCTTTGGTTCAGAAGGTAAATCCGGATTTGGATGAGTACGCCACCAATAAGGCAATTGATGGGCTTTTCGTTCAAATAGCGAAAGAAGAAAAAGAAATCAGAACAAACCCAATGGCCCGTGTAACAGACTTGTTGAAAAAGGTCTTTGGCTAGAAAGCTATTCCTTTTTCCCAAGCATTTCGAACTGTACTGATCTGGACAATCCATTTTCATCAATCAATGTCAACTTATGTTGACCGATCTCTGGTTTAAACTCCAATTGATGAATTTCTCTTGTTTGACCGACAAAAACATCATCAAGATGCCAAAAGACCGTAGTACCTGAATTGCGGTGAGCTCCTTCGAAAATCACCTTCCTGCGCTTTTCGCTAAAATCAATTGGTAAGTAAATCTCTTGTTTATCCCTAGGGTATATAATAGCCAATGAATGCTTGTCATATGAACTCCCGCAATCGGGTGCAAAGGGAGGTAGTGACTTGTAACCTGGCGTTCGCTCACGATAAAATTTCTCGATAGAAGACGGTAGAATAAACCATGGAACATGTTGCATTGTTTCCGGGTCTCCACAATCGGCATCAACACGGTATGTACCAGAAGCGTTCAGGTGCACAATTGCATGATATGGACAACCCTGTGATGTCGTAACTGTTTTTGGAACGCTCATTATTCGGGTGTTTGGGCAATTAGGCATAGCACGATGACCACTTTCATTGCACAATTCAACTTTGCGCATAACAAGTGTTGGTTCTTCAAACCACCGTTGAGAAGTCGGAAGATGATCAAACACTTCGAATAACAAAGGTGCCGCAGCTTGAACTCCGGTTAGCCCTGGTCTCCCCTCACCGTCTGCATTGCCAATCCAAACAGAAACAACATAATCAGGCGTGACTCCGACAGCCCAGGCATCACGAAAGCCAAAACTCGTACCGGTTTTCCATGCAATTTTTCGGGAAGAAGAAAAAAGCTGCCAATTGTTATCGGTTCCAGGGCGCTTTACTTCAAGCATCGCTTCAAAAGAAGCAAAAACACAGCCACGATCCAGTGCAAGTTTTTCTTCCGATTCTTCTGTACTCTGAATTCCGAAATTGATCGTTGAACTCGATCCTGTCAACAGGTGCTGCGCCATTCGTGTGTAAACGTTGGAAAGATCCATCAAACTCACCTCAGCACCG
Organism: Flavobacteriales bacterium UBA6051; assembly: GCA_002427735.1. Taxonomy (GTDB): domain Bacteria; phylum Bacteroidota; class Bacteroidia; order Flavobacteriales_D; family Crocinitomicaceae; genus UBA4466. The sequence continues at coordinate 58,746 of DIYP01000009.1, read as the reverse complement.
CCAAGAATCAGACTTAATCCATAATGTCTTGCCGGGTGCTTCAGTGTTGAGAAACCCAGCTCCCTAAGGTCACTGTGAAATTTACCGACACCATACCTGTTCAATAAATGAACCATTGGAATATTCAAACTTCGTGCAAGTGCTTCATCTGCCGGAATTAATCCATCAAAACCGCCTGCAAAATTCTTGGGAGCAAAACCGCCAAATTTAGATGGTGTGTCATATAGTAAGGTATGAGGGGTTATCAATCCTGACTCCATAGCTTTCGCATATAACAATGGTTTCAGAATACTTCCTGTACTTCTTGGTGCAGGAATACAATTTACTAAATTGGAATGCTCCCGACCAGATGCTATTGCATTTCCCACATATGCGACAATTTCTCCTGTTTCCACAGATGTGATTAGCACGGCTCCATTGTATATTTTATTCTCACGTAATAGAGTCATGTGACTTTCCAGAAGCTGATTCGTTTGCTGTTGAACCTCACTATTTAAACTACAGCGAATTGTTTTTCCTTTTTCACCACTTTGTGTGAAAGTCGCCAAAAGATGTGGAGCTAACCTTGGGAGAGGCAATGGTCGGTCTGGCAATGGTTCAATAATCGCCATTTCGTAATCTTCAGGCGTTAACTCTCCGATTTCTAATAAACGTCTCAGCAATCGATTACGCTTCTCCATCAACCGATCGTGGTTCTTACCAGGATATATCAAGCCTGGCGCATTTGGCAGCACCGCCAAAGTTGCCGATTCCGACCAACTCAATAAGTGCGATGGCCTTCCATAAAAACGCCATGAAGCTGCATCAAGGCCAACGACATTATTCCCAAAAGGTGCATGAGAACAGTACAATCTCAGGATTTCTTCCTTGGAATAACTCAACTCTATTCGCGTTGCCAGAACCATTTCCAACAACTTTTCAGAATAGGTTCTTCGCGGATTTTTCCGCATGAGTCGAACCAATTGCATGGTCAGCGTACTACCACCACTCACCCGCTTACCAGAAGAAAAGTTTTGCATAACGGCACGACCAATGGCTTTAGCACTTACGCCCATGTGTCCATAGAAATTCCTGTCTTCGAATTCTATGATACACTTTCTGAACTTGTAAGGAACTGAATCGCATTCTTGAAAACGCCACTGTTCATCTTCCGAAATGTGCGCCCCAAGGAGCTCACCATATCTGTCTAATAGAACAGTAGAAGTACTATCATTGAACAATTGGTCGGGAAGACAATCTGCATACCAGATAAGAAATACACCGAAAAAAAACAATACAGTTCTTCGACGATACCATTTGATTCTCCGCCTTAAATCGTAATAATAGATGATTAACTGGGCTGCCATGTTGATCGATTTACACATAAATCTACCTGAAATAAACCGAGTCAAAATAAGCGTTCGATTATTCGTCACCTTAGCATTAAAAAGCGTTTTTTATCTTTGATTATCTAAACAGTCGCTGTGAAGTATCGCCATTTTTTCATGACTCTGATTTGTCTTACCTTCTGGTTTTCAAGTCTATCACAGCAATACAATTTTCGTAATTATAATGTAGAAGATGGACTCGGTCAATCTCAGGTGTATGCCATCCATCAAGACCAACTTGGACAACTTTGGCTCGGTACACGCGGAAGTGGAATCAGTGTATTCAATGGATTTGAATTTAAAGAGTATACCCAAAAAGATGGACTCGCAAGTAACTACATAAATGATATTATATCAGATGCTTCGGGTACAATTTGGGTAGCTACAAACGGTGGTCTTTGTTCTTTTAACGGAAAATCATTTGAGCGAAAAGAATTATCTAAAAAAAAAGAGGGACTAACAGCATACGACCTATTTATATCTGAAAGCGGAGAACTTTATTGCGGTACCAATGATGGTCTTTTCATCGTAAATGATACAGCTGCAATTGACCTTGGTGAATTAAGGCGTGTTCAACTGGATGTTCGATCAATATTTATTGATCAGAAAAAGAATATCTGGATAGGTATGAACAAAGGGCTCTACCACATTGATCAATCCAAGTCATATCCGAACAACTTACTTCTTGACTACGATAAAAACTCTATCACAAAAGTACAAGGCGACGCAGAAGGTAATTTATGGATCGGCACATATGGTGATGGCATGTATTGCTATGATGGCACTGATTTTTTTCGCATTGATTATCATCATGAGCTCTACCGCCAAACCGTTCTCGATATTCATGTAGATCAAAAGGATAATCTCTGGATCGCCACATTGAACGGAGGTGTTATTCATTATGATAAAACGACCAAAACGTTCACCTCTATTACAGAAAAGGAAGGTCTTAGCAATAACCACGTGAGATCTATTGTACAAGATAACAACGGTAACCTATGGTTTGGAACCTCAGGTGGAGGTGTTTGTCATTATCTGGGACAGCAATTCACGAATTACGATCAAAGCTCTGGTCTTGCTGGTAACTACATTTACAGTGTTTTCCGAGATAAATCCGGAGAATTATGGATTGGCAATTCAGAGAAAGGTGTAAGTGTACTTACGAACGATGGCTTTATTCGGTACGATGCTTCTAATGGATTTCAAAATGTAAAAGTAAAAGCTATTGCGCAGGACGAACTTGGCAACGTCTGGTTGGGAACTGATGGCCGTGGGGTCTATGTACGCACTAAAGACGGTTTTCAATCAATTGATGAACTAAAAAGGGCCTATGTCAAAGACATAAAAAAGGGGCCGAATGGTAACATTTGGATAGCCACCGCAGGAAGTGGAATCATTGAAGTCTTTCCTAAAGAAAACAAGTTCATTATTGAAAAATGGACAATGAAAGAAGGTTTGATCTCGAACCGGGTGACATGCCTTCACTTTGATAAGCGCGATAGATTATGGTACGGTGCTGAAGGTGATGGTGTCGGTTGTCTCAATGAAAAGGGACGACATATATTTAAGTTAACTGAAAATCAAGGACTTCCTTCAAATCAAATTCGTTCACTTACGGAAGACCAAAAAGGGCGCCTTTGGATAGGCACTGCTGGTGAAGGTATTTGTGGACTAAATATTTATGAAAATGGAAAACAACTGAAGACCATTTCGCAAAAAGATGGCTTGCGTTCCGATAATGTCTACCTGTTAACTACAGATCAAGATGGCAATTTGATAGTAGGAACGGAAAAAGGTTTGGACTACGTTTTTTTCAATCAAAATGGCTCTTCAAAGCAAATAAGACACTATGGAAAACTGGATGGATTCACCGGAGTAGAAACTTGTCAGAACGCAGTTTGGAAAGACAAAAATGGAGCTATTTGGTTCGGAACGATTAACGGTTTATGTCGTTTTAATCCTTCGAAATTAGTAACCAATAATCAACCACCTATTCTCTCCCTGAAGGATATCAAATTATACTACGAAACGCTACTAGAGGATCAACAACTCTTAAAAAACGGACAGCAATCAGCCACTTTGAACCTTGGGTATGATCAAAATCACATAACTTTTGAATTCATTGGTGTTAATCTTAAACGACCAGAGGGAGTTATTTACCAATGGCGCTTAGTTGGTTTCGATGAACGTTGGTCACCTTCTTCGAAGGAAAAGAGTATTCTCTACTCTAACCTGGAACCGGGTAACTATACGTTTGAAGTTAAGGCAGCCAATGAAGATGGTGTTTGGAGTTCTCCCCTAAAATTTGATTTCAAAATTGAAACACCTTTTTGGCAAACGAACTGGTTTGTTGGAAGTATGATTCTTCTTGTACTCCTCATATTGTTTCTAATTTATTTGTTATCCGCGCGCAGAATTCGAAAGAAAGCCACGGAACAGCAACGCAAAATTGCACTGGAAAAAGACTTTCTTGAATTGGAACAGAAAGCCATGCGTTTGCAGATGAATCCACATTTCATTTTCAATGCACTCAATTCAATTCAGAGTCTTATAGGAACGGGACAAGAAACAGAAGCGCGTTATTACCTTGCTAAATTCTCGCGGCTTATGCGTCAGATTCTCGATAATTCAAGAAAGAGTGAAATATCTCTGGAAGAAGAAATCAATACGTTGGAGAATTACTTGTTGATCGAACAGTTCTGCAACGGTAATCGCTTTCAATATTCTATTGATCTAGATGCGTCAAGCGAGTCTGATTTTATTCAAATACCGCCAATGCTTATTCAGCCTTTCGTAGAAAATGCCATTAAGCACGGTATGAAAGGACGTGAAGAGCAAAGCAAGGAGGGAAAAATAACGATTCAATTCACTGAAAAAGATGGTTTCTTAGAATGCATCATCGAAGACAATGGTATTGGTCGGGAAAAAGCCGCTGAACTCAAAGCTTCCAGCAAAGAAACGTACCATACATCGACCGGGCTATCTGTTACATCGGAGCGCCTGAAACTGTCAGGAATTTCAGAGCTTGAACCTTTTGAAATTATAGATCTCTATACAAACGAAGAAGCAAGTGGGACGCGCGTAATAATTCGAATACCTATTGACTAATATGAAAAATTATACAGCAATCATTATTGATGATATCGAACAGGCGAGAACGACGATCAAACAAGATTTGAAAACCTATGCTAAAGATTTTGAAGTGATTGGTGAAGCAAGTGGAGTCGTTGAAGGAGCGAAGCTCTTGAAGCATGAAAAACCAGATATCCTATTTCTGGATATACAAATGCAGGATGGCAGTGGTTTTGATTTGCTGGATTTACTTACTGAAATTCCCTTCAAGATTATTTTCATCACAGCTTCAGATGCACATGCAATCAAAGCATTTCGCTATGCAGCCATCGATTACTTACTCAAGCCTATAGATCCTGATGAATTGACGGAAGCGCTGGAGAAGTTTAGAAATTCTGCCTTGAATGAAAATGAAAAATATCAGTTTTTGAATGAACGCTTAAAAAATCATTCAAAACCAAATGAGCGATTAGCGTTACACTCTCAGGACAAAATTCAGATCGTCGATATTCAATCCATCATTCGTTGTGAAAGTAGCGTCAACTACACCACGTTTTTCTTTCAAAATGGTGATCAAGTAGTTGTTACCAGAACGCTGAAAGAATTTGGTGATTTACTCGCTGATCAAGGATTCTTTCGTGTGCATCAATCGCACTTGGTAAATACGAAATATATTAAAGAGTACGTAAAATCAGAGGGCGGACACCTTATTATGAAAGATAAAACTCTAATTCCTGTTTCCGTCAGAAAAAGACCCGAAGTAATGAAAATGTTGGATCGATTATAGTTCTGAAAACGCGTTGCTTTCTTGGATATTCTTTGTATTTTTCCTTCAACCAAAAACTTACTACTATGAAATATCTTTACCTTTCATTTGCACTTTTATTGTTTGCTTGTGGATCTGAATCGACTTCTTCCTCCTCTTCAAATAGTGGTGAAGCTTCGCAAGAAGCTTCTGCTCCGGAAGACATTATCGCTGAAATGTCGCTTGATGCTGAGGGCAGTGAAGTTACATGGAAGCGATTTCTAGATCAGAAAGCCACAAAGAAACAAGTGAAGTTTATGGGAGCCATGATGGATGTGGAATTGGGACCAATGCAAATCAATATGAATGGTGACGTAACTCCTGTTCGAGGTGAAATGACAACGACAAATGGGGAAGCATCAAGCGGAAATTTAATTTTCGATATGGCAACGTTCAAATTCTCAGAAGAAAAAGGGGAAGGAATTTTCAATACAAAAGACTATCCTGAATCTGAACTAACCTTTGATAAGTTCGAAAAACTGGAAGGTGATGCTGAGAATAACTATACTGTGACAATGACTCTTACCATTCAAGATCATTCAGAAAAGATCGAAGCTCCACTTTCAGTTACATCGTCAGAAGAAAATGTAACTGTGAAGGGTGACTTTGTATTCAATACACTTGATTTCCCATTGCGTGACAATGTTCAAAAAGAAGCAGTTGTAACAGACGAAGTAACCGTAACGCTTAATCTCACTTACGATAAATAAAGGCTGTATTCATTCCAGAAATGGGTCATACATCATGATGGCATGGTTTTCTACAAGCAGTTTTTCTTGTGCTTGACCTGACTTCCTATGTTCAATTTGCACAATTTGATTGTGCCTCGAGTAACCGCCCCAGAGCTGTTGTTGAATAATGTGATTCCGCTCAACTACTTCATAGGTTGACTCTAAGGATTTATCACATAACAATTCGCCGTGAAGATGAGTCTTATCCAGCCATAACTTCAGTTGGAATGAGAATTCGGTTTCATTTTTTACTTGAAGGTCAACATGATTATACGCTAACGTTGCCCCTGCCCCAAAAGGTATTTTTCGATTGACATCTGGAAATACATCATACCCGTGCCGGTATCGTTCCGTAATGGTTAATGGACTATGAGCAAAAATCCAGAATAGTAAATTCCCTAGTTGACAGAGTCCTCCACCTACGTCTTTTCCGATCGCTCCCTGATTCAATATTAAACCTTCTAAATAACCTTTGCGCTTTGTCGGTCTGCCTACCAAACGCCAAATAGAAAATGTTTCACCCGGCCGAATAATAGAATTGTGCAGTTGTTCAATAGCTATACTTAGATTAGTACGCTTATTTTCTTGTAGGTACATTTCAACGTCCTTCAAAGGACGCATAATAAATGACTTGTGCTTGAATACAACTTGCCGACTTAATAACTCTCCTTTTTCCAGTGCCCATTTTTGCTGATTAGTCATCCAATCCACTCGACGTTTGAAAATATGATACTCTCGTCCAATTTTTTGACGCAATAAGCTTCTTTCCAGTGGCTTTGCAATTTCATTCATACTACACGTTTTTTAGTTGTTCATCTTCGGAAATTACTTCTACCCAATGCCCAGGGACAAGTGCACGAATCGTATGATCATACATAGCTTCCGAGTAGACTGAAGGCAGATAAAACCTTCCCTGATAAGTTGCGTTTAGGACAATTCTAATGTGTTTGGTTTCGCCTGGTGCCAATGAATAATAGCTCAATACCCTATCATCACGAATGTCTTTATATCGTGCTGAGCTTTGTGCACCGGCATTTCCAAAAAGTCTTGAGTTATGAATCTCCCAACCACTGGCAAAAATCTGATTGAGCGCCATTTCTTTGTATGCCCTCGATTTACTAGGGTTAGTTATAACAACTTCTGCAATAAACTCTGTTCCCTGTGCCAGCTTTCGCTCGTTAATAGGTTTCCCATCCATGTCCGTATAGCTCACCGTCATATTCAACTTAAACGACTTCTTACGTTCCTTTCCTTTCTTTGGGACATGCTGTGTGACAACCGAAACAAATAGTAAGGCATCGCCTTTATTCTCAAGCTCAACTGTGCGCGACTCTTTTCCTGTTTTTTCAACTACATTTATGCGCGTTGCTTTGCTTGATATCTGCGCTGTTCGTTTTGATTTATTATCAATCGTATAAGCGATCTTACCTTCTGATTTGTCTCCCTTTACCTTGCAGTAACTGGCAATCGATAAAAGACAATAAGCCGTTTCCTGTGTGCTCATCCAGCGTTTAGATCGAAGCTCTGCAGACAAGTATTTCAACGATTCATACCCTGCTTCTTTCTGTCCCAATATCCCTTGAGCTTCAAGTATAATTGCCTTATCTCGTAAATCAGAACCAAAGGAGCCGGATAACTCTTTATAGCTTTCAACTTTTGTATCCAAGCCTTGCACCAGCTTTTGAGCAACTTCTTTCTGACCAATCATGGCATACGCACTCGCCAATCTCCATTTAGCAGCTGTGCATAAACTGCGTTCTTCACGCAGACGATTCATGGCTCCAACTTCTGGATTTTTACTGAGCGCCAATAAGTATAATCGATAAGCCTGGGTCAATTGCTGTCCTTCTTTGTAGCGTTTTTCGGAATGTTTTGATATGCTCCAATTCCTGGCGCAACTGCCCTGATAACGCACCCAATTGGACTTCATTCTAGACGGCAAACGATATCCCTGGAGCTCTGCCTCGAGAATAAAATGTCCGGCGTAATTCGTCCCCCATTCGTTTTCATCACTTTCACCTGGCCAATAAGAAAAACCTCCCTCCGAAGTCTGAAACAACTTTAAACGGTTGATTGCTGCCTTAACATGAGTCGTTACTTCTTTTTTCTCCTTGTCTTTTAGTGTTGACAATGTGCTTAAATAGAGTTGAGGAAATGCAGCGCTCGTTGTTTGTTCTACGCAACCATGAGGATAATTGATAAGGTATCCCAAACGTTGTTCCAAATTGATTGTAGGCGCTGTAGAAATCTCAATTGTTCCAAGATTAGTTCCCCTAACACCGTCCATAATCAATGTCTGATCAATTGATTCTCCAGGTTCAAGCGTGAAATCTTTAGCCTCAAAAGAGATTGGGTTTGACGGACGAATATTGATTTCTATTTCCTGTGTAGCGATCTCTTTCCCTGATTGAGCGATTACCTTAATTTTACCGACTCCAACCCTTTCCTTGGTAACTAAATTGAAATTTAAAACCTCATCACCTTCGGTAGCAAATTGAATGGATTTGGTCTCTTTATCATCCAATTTGAACATATCATTCACCTCGATCCGAACTTTCACATTTTTCACGAACTTCTCTAAGGCAAAAACATCAACAGGTAATGCAAAATTTTCGCCAGGGCCAAGCACTCTGGGAACTGTAGCCAAAACCATTAGCGGTTTCTTAACCACGACAGTTTTCTGTGTTCGGCCATAAGCTTCTTCATCTCTGGCAACAACCATAACCCGCACTGAACCTACATAGTTTGGAATATCTACTGAATGCTTCTGTGAACCGCCAGCGGGCAACTCAAAAGGGCCGAGAAATCTTACCATCGGCTTAAAACGATTGGCCTTAGGACCATTTCCTACAATAGCGGAACCATCACCACCAATACTCAGTAAATGATCTAAACTTCCAGTGTATGCTCCAATTACATCATTGTACATATCCCAGGTTTTTACTCCCAATGCTTCTCGGGCATAAAAAGTATTCCATGGTTCCGGTGTTTGAAAATGGGTTAGGTCCAATAATCCGTCATCTACGATTGCCAGGGTGTACGTCATCTTTTTCCCATGTTGCTCTCGAACAGTAATACTCGTTTTGGACTCAGGTCTAATTTTGTCGCGCATGGCGATCACAGGATGTAAATGAGTATTAGGGTCATCGACCTCAATAGGCAATACACCGTACATGCGAATGGGCAGATCATTTTTAGTAGCGTGATGCGGTTGTACCAATGTGACATGCAAATACACGTTTGGACTCATCTCTGCGGTCGCAGGGAATGAATAGGTTGTTTCTCCTTTCTTTGTTTCTACCCAAAACTTTTGAATGACGCGCTCACTCGTCTCAACTGAAACTAAAGCTCTACCCGCAGAGGGCGATGGAAAACTCAACTTGATTTGTTCTCCCTTTGTATACTTCTCTTTATCTGTAGCAAATGTCAGCATTGTGGCAGCTTCATTGTCACTTCTGTTTGCTCGACTCCAATAAGGCCAATCGACATGAATGATTTCGCCCGTTTGGTGTCCCCCTTTCAAATCTGTTACTGTGATTAAGTATTTCCCATAATCTGCCGAGGTAGCATGGAAAAAGAACCTACTTCTCCCCTTTTTTGTTAGAATAGTTGTGTCCTTTATGAGAATTGCACCATTTCGCGCTGTGAATGTTGCAAAGTCTTCATCACCGTCGTACCACCAGTTCCAATCCAGCTGATAAATGCGTACCTCTAGTGATTTGTTTGACACAGCCTTACCATTCGCATTTACTGAAACTACGTCAAAGCGATGGCGTTTATCAGTCTCCAGCGTATTATCATAAATCGACGTGCTAGGCATGCGCATCCCAACATAAGTTGAATAAGGAGAAAAACTACTGACTTTTCTATCAATGCTAAAATCTCCACCTTTTTCAAAAACCTTTGTAATGTAACGCGCTTGTAGCTTTCCAGAAGCATCTTGTACGGTTGCCGTTTTGCTCGCAAAAAGTGCTTGTCCTAAATTATCTAGTTTGCCATTAAAGACTGTTTTTCGATAAGTCCCACCGTTGCGAACTGGTGAATCAAAATTATATCGCTCAAAACCTTTGAACGAAGTCTTCATGGGAGACAAAAACATTTGCACATCAGCTTTTAAGCCTTTTCCACTGGCCCCATGTAGCCATTTAGCGGTCAGTTGACATGAATCAGCATTATCACCAAAATTTACATCGAGAGATACCTTCAGGCGATTGGGCTTAACCGTTTCAACTTTGAATGTCTTGGAGTACGTCTTATTCCCCACACGGACATGCGCTCTATAATTTCCCGTACTCGCATCAGTTGAAGTCGCCGTGCGAAAGTCGTATACACCGTTCACATTTTTCACCTTACTTACTTCATAGATAATACCTCCATTAGGATCAACGAACTCAAAGTGAACGGGATGATTTTTAGGAAACTTATTGTACTTATCCTGAAGCATAAAATTGATATACAACGAATCTCCCGGTCGCCATACTCCGCGCTCAGCATAAAGGAAACCTTTAATCCCTTTTTGAACCACTTCCCCTTCAACATCGAATTTGCTTAAAGAGTTGACATGACCATCATTCAACTTCATATATCCACGCTGCGTTCCTTTCTTGGCGATCATCAGAAAAGGCTTATTCCCCAATTTGATCTTGAGCATCCCTTGACTATCACTGCGTCCTGAAGCAATTAACTTGCGGTTATAATCATAAAAAGCTACCTGCGCATTCGCCATGGGTTGAGTAGTTACCATGTTGGACAATACGACGTTGGCGGTTTTATCCTCATCCAACTTAAAAATTATACCAATGTTGGATGCTAGAATGTTTCGTTTAACAGCTCTTCCGTAATAATAAGAACTCTCGCAGGGTGTTTCATCATCATTTGAGCGGTAACTCCATGTAGAATACCCATCAAAACCATAAGTGTGCCAGTGCTCCTCATTGGCATTCCAATCTGTCCAATAACGGAAATCCTCTACAATAAACTCTTCCTCTGAATCGTCTGATTCGACTTCTTCCCTGTCTTCATCTTCGCCACAATCACAAATGGCATATTGCCTATTAAACTTTATTGCGACCTGATAAATTGCTCCAGGTTGCGTTTTTATCAGCTTTTCTAAATCAAGCACATGTGTATTCCATTGCTTGAGATTTTTTCTTTTGTCGGTATTTAAGTCAACTTTTTTTTCGGCAACAACCTCTCCGAAACGCGTCAGTTCATCATCGCCGTCTAATTCATTAACCTGTAAAAAATGATGCACATTCTTTTCAAATATTCGAATCACTCGGACATCAACAGCATTCAAAGCAATAGCCTCAAAGGGGAAAATTAGACCTTGAGAATTGGGCAAAATCGATCCACTGCCCTTGATGCGCACCATCGGGTATGGCTCATGAAAAACGAGTGTCTCCTCATAACTCTCATTCATTTTATAACCGCCTATGTTTTGAATTCCAGAAGTAACCTTTAACTTCTTTTCCCCTACAAATCGATTGGGAAGAAAAACCGTCACTACATTGCGATTGATTTTATAGGAAAGTTCATTGATTCCTTCAAGCGTGACAATACCATGTAAATTCTGGCCTTGCTGAAGTGGTTCGGTAAAAGTAAGCTCCACGCGTTGATCTTCTTCCTCAATTAAAGCAACATCACTAATGGAAAAATCGCCAAGTCCAGATACGGTTATCTCTTTACTCCCCTTCGAAAATGAATTAATTACTTTACCATTCCAACGGACATGGATCGTTTGTTCATTTGCCAGACGTTGGATACTATCCACCCTAAAATGTATGTCATTATCATAACTATCTGGGCGTAATGAAAAATCAAGTTCTTTACCATTTAATGTGAATGAAATAGCCTGTCTGATTAGCGAAGTATCCTCTAGATCCGTCGTTACAATTTTACCTTCTAGTTTTTGGTAATCGAGCAGATAGCTTCGGTAATTTCTAAGGCCATCAATGTACACTTCCATTGTCTGTTCAAACGTTGAAAACTGAAAAGCAAACTCTTCGAAACCTTTTTTAACATCAGCGAGTTTGTCGAGTTCAAATCGAACCGTAAACAACTGATTCGTTGGCAGCAATTCTTCAGGAACAAACTCCAACTGTCGTCCATCAACGGCAATCAAATCTCCTTCAATTGCTGGTTCAATTGCTACCAATTTATTCAACTCACTTTGTGACATTTTTTCTATGTCAGGAACATTTTCCGAAAGTTCAATGCGAATAACATCTTCACGATGAATCATTCCAGAGGTATATCCAGAGATATACTCACTGAATTCCGGATTTACCTGAATCATTTCTGGTTTAGTTTGACCACAAGAAGTCAACCACAGAAAGAATAGCGCGAAATAGAAGAATGTAAAGAGTGATGTTGCTTGCTTCATACCATAGATTTTAATTCAAATATCCGTGGTCACGAATGCAATTATTATAGTATCTGAATAGGCGTTGTCTTTTTTTGATTAAGTGTTATTGAAGAAGGATTATTTGTTTAACACATAATATTTAATAGTTTAGAAAGAAAAATTCACCTTTAGACACCTCTCCAAAATAGTTAAATACATATGGAATTTGAACAAATAAAAGCTGAACTGGCCAACAATATTCAAAAGATAGATCCAATTGGAAAAAAATTAAAGTTTGTACTCGACGACAAAGTCATGGTTATTGACGGGTCTGGTGATGCAAACGTGCTCTCTACGGAAGATGTAGAAGCAAACTGTACCGTAACAATGAGTATCGATACATACGTCAAGCTACAGAAAAAGCAGATCAAACCAATGATCGCTACACTTACCGGAAAATTGAAAGTGAAAGGCGATATTGGTCTTGCACAAAAGCTAAAGCAATTGATGTAAAGTGAGTAATTCAAACGACATTAACATACAACGCTCCACAACACTCAATCGCATTAATGGGATTGGAAGAACGTTGAAGGCAATTGGTCTTGATCCATTTAAGCTGAACGCAGAAAAGATCATTCGCAAAGCAAAAAGAAAAGCCGGATATAAGGGAGAACTTAGTCCAGAACTAACAGAAGGTGTACATCGACTCGTCGAATCTGTTAAAAGCGATGCGAACCCAAATCCTTTTGGAGCGTTGGCAGCACGAATTCTTTATCAAAAGACATTGACTGGAAGATTGCAGGTAGAGCAAGTACTTGCGCAAAACCCAGCCATTGAAAAAACAGAAATAAAGGAGCCCATATTTATCATTGGTATGCCTCGTACCGGGACTACTATTCTTCATGCAATGATGCATGAAGACCCTAATCATCGATCGCCGTTGTCTTGGGAATGCTTACTCCCCTATCCAGTTTCGACACCTGATACTTTTGAAGATAATCCTCAATTGAAACAAATACGGAAAGAATTCGAGCAGCTATTTAAACTCGTGCCAGATTTTAAGAAAAAGCATCATATGGAGGCTGATTCTCCTCAGGAGTGCATTGGAATCAACGCCCTTGATTTTAATTCGTTTCAACCATCTGCTACGCTTTACATTCCTTCTTACATGGAATGGTTTGATCATTCGGCAGATAGACTCAAAACGATGCGCTTTCATAAACGGTTTTTGCAATACCTCCAGTCAGGAGGAGTTATGGGAAAGCGCTGGCTATTAAAATCGCCTGTTCACCTCATGCGGCTTCCTGAAATATTTGAAGTCTATCCGGATGCAAAAATCATTATGACGCATCGAAGTCCTGAAAAGGTAGTTCCTTCCGCAGCAAGTCTGATTACCTCTGTACGTTCTCTATACAGTGATACTGAGGATCCAATAAGAACAGGAAAGGAACAAGAAAATACCTGGAGCATGTATTTTGAACGTTTTCTCGAAGATAGAAAGCGACTCAATAAAGAGGATCAAATTATTGACCTCAAATTTGAGGATTTCGTACAAGATCAGGTGGGTACAATAGAGCGCGTCTATGAGCACTTCGGTTGGGAATTAGAAAAGGACACCATTCAAAAATTCCAGCGTTTTCTAGACGCAAACCCAAAAGATAAACACGGCGCACATATATACTCGCTGGAGACTTTTGGTTTAACCGAGACAGGTATTCGAGAAAAATTTCATCAATACCACGATTTTCTTTCAACTTTAAAATAATAAGTAATGAGCTATAAGAGTAAAGCGGCTCTCGATCGTTTTCTAGAGGTCATCAAAAATGCAGACAGCACTTTCCTTGATCCCGACAAGATTAGCAATGAACAAGGGCACATTGATGGATATCATCACTTGTTCAATTTGATGCGCACGAGTATTGACTTCTACCTTTTCAACGATCCACTGAGACCTCAATTCATGTTACTCGCAGATGACAATCATAAGATGCTGGGTGACAATGTGGATTCAGTTTATTACTTCACGCAACTCAGAGGTGATCAGGAATACATTATTCGAGGAAAACGTTTTGACAGCTGTTATTTGTCTTTTACAACTTATGCTGGTGAACCTAATGGAGAAATTGTGGAACGCGTCTCCAATAGCATCAATCATCGCGATATAGAGTTTGAAGAGGACGGCGGCTTCCAAATTAAACTCACTTCAAACCCTCAGGGGAAAAATGAATTTAAATTAGAGGCAGATGCGGTCAACATGTTTACACGCGAATATTTCTTTGATAGATTCAATAGTCGCGAAAGTGAATTTACAATTGAAAATGTATCTCCTGTATCCGCAGCAAAACCACTCAATGATGATGAATTAGCCAGAAGAATTGATGTGATGTCTACTTTCTTTGAACAATCTACTTGGATTGCTCCATTGCCAGTTGAATTTCCTAAAAATGACTTTCTCCCACCTTTTCCATTTGAAGCTGATCAAGGCGGCTGGGGAACGGTGGATAACACCTACTGTTTTGGTCGTTTTGTGCTGGAAGAGGATGAATATATGAAAATCACATTCACCTCTCCAGATTGCTGTTATTGGGGAATTCAGACCTGGAACTTTCTGATGCAATCTATGGATTACAGGAACTACCCTGTGTGCATTAACAGTGGAACGGCTAAACAAAATGAAGACGGAAGTTATACCATTTACTTAAGTCATGAGAAAATGGATGTAGATAATTGGATGAGCACAGCAACGTACAAAGAAGCCATCGTCTTCTGTCGCTGGCTGCTAGCAGAAGAGCTCCCAGAACAGCCAACTGTGGAGATTGGAAAAATCAGTTAAGAGAAGTCGTTCAGAACCTCTTCTACGATTTCTTTGATTAAATCTGTTTCATATCCTTTGGAGGATAGGAAGCGATAGATTTTTGCTTTTTTAGGGTAACCGTCAGGCTCACTGGAAAGCGCTGCATGCTTTCTTTCCGTAAGTCCACGAAGATTGTTCCAATATACCTCTTGGTTAATACTCTCTAAACCTTTTTTAATGGAATAATCAGAGATGAATTTCTGCTTAAGGTGTTGACGTATTTTTATGCGTCCCCACTTTTTGATATTGACCTTTCCGGAAACGAAAGCCTCAGCAAACCGTTCTTCATTCAGGAAGTTATACTCGATTAAATGCGCAAGAAGTCGATTACGGTCTTCGTAATCGACTCCCCACAATTTCATTTTTTGATCCAACTCGTGCGAACAGCGTTCTTGATAGGCACAAAGTGCTTCCAATTTGGATTTGACCTCCAGTAATGAGTATTTACTACCCTGAGACATCAGAGCGTTATCTCATCGTTGCTTTTATTCACAAATGCATATTGCAACAAGTGCTTAGAAGAAAGTCCTCTAACAGGAATCCATGTCTTGTATTTAAACAACCATTTTACCTGTCTTGAAATAATTCCTTTTTTGAAATAAGCCTCTAGATAAGGATGAACAAGTAATGCGATTCCTTTTTCTCCACGAGAAACTAAATAATCAAGGTTATTCTCGATTTCTTCTGCATAAAGAATTGATGCTTGCACTTCTCCAGTTCCATTACACGTTGGGCACACTTCTGCAGTGATGATATTCGTTTGAGGACGAACGCGTTGACGAGTAATCTCCACCACTCCAAACTTTGAAGGAGGAATGATGTTATGCTTTGCACGATCCTTACTCATCGCCGCCTTTAGCGTGGCATGCAGTTGTTTATTGTTCGCGCGCTCATGCATATCGATAAAGTCAATACACACAATTCCCCCCATATCGCGGAGTTGAAGAACCCGTGCAATCTCTTCCGCCGCCTCAAGGTTAGTAGCCAAAGCATTATTCTCTTGACCGTCTGCTCCTTTGCGATTACCACTGTTCACATCCACAACATGCATTGCTTCAGTGTGCTCTATAATCAAGTAACCACCACTTGGCAATGGCACTTTCTTACCAAACAACGCTTTGATTTGTCGACTAACGCCAAACTTTTCAAAAATGTCCAGTTTACCATCATACTTCTTGATGATCTTTTCTCGCCCCGGTGCAATGTCAGAAACATATTCTTTCAAGCTCTCAGCTAACGCTGCATCATTCACGTGAATGTTCGAAAAATCGGCATTCAACAAATCACGTAAAATGGATGAAGTCTTATCGATTTCACCAAGAATTCTCATTGGTGGTTTCGCCCCTTTGAGATTGGCGTGCATTTTTTTCCACTTGGCCAGGAGATTATTCAAATCCTGATCAAGTAGTTCAATTTTTTTACCCTGAGCTACTGTGCGAATAATGACACCAAAATTCTTTGGCTTAATGCTTTTCATCACGTCTTTCAGACGATCTCTCTCCTCTTGATCTTTGATCTTTTGAGAAATGCTGATCTTGTTTGAAAAAGGTACAAGAACAAGAAACCTTCCAGCGAGGGTAATTTCAGCGCAGAGACGAGGACCTTTTGACGAAATTGGTTCCTTCGCTACTTGCACTAAAATTGGAGCAGAAGAAGATATTACATTATTGATTTTTCCATCTTTCGGAATATCATTCTCTTGCTTGAAATATTGCAAATCGGCAACATTCTGCTTGTTACGCAATGTGTCACGCGAAAACTTATTAAGTGAGTTGAATTGAGGGCCTAGATCCAAATAATGCAAAAACGCATCTTTATCATAGCCGACATCTACAAATGAGGCATTCAGACTAGGAACTACTTTTCGTACCTTCCCAAGGTAAATATCACCTACGGAGAATTCATTATTCCCCTGTTCTTCATGCAACTCAATAAGCTTTCCGTCATTGAGCAGAGCAAGCCAGACGCCGCTTTTGCGGACATCGACTACTAATTCTAAACTCATGAAAGCCTAATTTTATAAATACGTAAAAAACTTAGCGGATACATCCACTAAGTTTCTAAGAATATCAAATGAGAAGATTACTTCTTCTTCTTGTGACGGTTTTTTCTTAGTCTTTTCTTACGCTTGTGAGTAGACATCTTATGTCTTTTTCTTTTTTTACCGCTTGGCATAATTCTTTATATTTTATTAAACTCTTAAATGCTTCTTAGTGAGGCTTTTCTTCCATAGTTGGAAAAAAAAGCACTCTCGAAAATCCGATCATGTTCGGCATACGAGAGTGCAAAAGTAACAAATTCAATCGAAAAGTCGCTTCTCAATCGAATCTTTCAATTATTTTACCTTAACATTCGACTTAACGTCCTCTACAAATGTCTTTGCAGGCTTGAATGAAGGGATATTGTGTGCAGGGATGATAATTGCAGTATTCTTCGAAATGTTTCGTCCTGTTTTCTCAGCTCTTTCTTTAACAACAAAGCTTCCGAAACCTCTTAGGTATACATTCTGCCCTTGTGACAAAGAAGACTTAATTGTGGTCATAAACGCCTCAACAGCTTTCAATGCCTCAACTCTTTCTAAACCAGTTTCTTCAACAATGTTCGTTACAATATCTGCTTTTGTCATATCTCCTTGATTTTTTGGTATTTACTTTAGTTTAATATTGGCGGCAAAATTAAAGTTCTCTTTTCATTTAATAATTACTTTTGTCTTAAAATTTTCGGTTTTTTCCCTCAATGAGCAATTTTTCTCTATTAATCACGAATTGGTATAGACAAAACGGAAGAAACCTTCCATGGAGGCAAACGACTGATCCTTATTTAATTTGGCTGTCTGAGATCATACTTCAACAGACCCGAGTAGATCAAGGAATGGCATATTACGAAAAGTTTGTGCGCCATTACCCAACTGTTAAGGATCTGGCAAATGCGCAAGAAATTGATGTCTTAAACGATTGGCAGGGGCTTGGTTATTATAGCCGCGCACGAAACCTTCATTTTTCAGCAAAATTCATTCAGAATGAATTAGATGGAAAGTTCCCTCAGACGTTTAAAGAAATACTCGGGCTGAAAGGTGTTGGAAAGTATACAGCAGCTGCCATTGCATCTTTTGCTTTTGGCGAAGTACAAGCCGTGGTGGACGGAAATGTTTACAGAGTGTTAAGTAGAGTTTTTGACATCGATACCCCTATGGATAGCACTGCAGGAGTTAAAGAATTCCAGAAACTCGCGGATGAATTGATCAGCAGCGAACAACCTGGAGAGCACAACCAAGCAATTATGGAACTGGGAGCACTGATATGCACACCAAAACCTGTTTGCGAAGATTGTCCCTTAACAGAAATGTGCTTGGCGAGAGCAAAACAAACAATTACCAATCGACCAGTTAAAAGCAAGAAAACAAAAGTTCGAAACCGCTTCTTTCATTTCAAAGTATTCTCCGATCAAGGAAAAACTTTGATTGAAAAGAGAACGGAGAAAGGAATTTGGCAAAATATGTTTCAGTTTCCGCTTGAAGAATTTGATACGAATGATAATTCAGCGATAAGTTCTCTACGCGATAATCAAAGCCGTGAGTCTGCAGAAATTATTCACGTGCTCAGTCATCAACGAATTCATACAGTATTTCACCACTACCCCTTCCTTCCCGAAGAAAGAAAGGAACATTGGATAGAGATTGAACATGAAAAAATACAGGACTATCCACTCCCGAGACTCGTTGATCGTTACCTCGAAGAGAACACCATTGATTGATGGATTTTTTTGTACATTTAATATTCTTTTAAAACAGACAAAAAAACATGGCTGGAAGTGTAAACAAAGTTATTTTGATAGGTAACCTCGGTAAAGACCCTGAGGTAAGACATTTGGAAAACGGCGCAGTTGTTGCCAACTTCCCAATTGCGACTTCCGAAGTGTATACAGATAGAAATACTGGACAGAAAGTTGAGAATACTGACTGGCACGACATTGTAGTTTGGAGAGGACTTGCCGAAGTGGTAGAGAAATATGTTCGAAAAGGAAGTAAGGTTTACATTGAAGGAAAGTTGAAAAAGCGTTCATGGCAAGATAAAGAAGGAAATACTCGTTACACAACCGAAGTCGTTGCAGATGAAATGACGATTCTTTCGAGACCCGCCGACAATCGTCAAGAAACAAGCGCTGCACCCTATAGCTCTCAAGGAACTCCTGAACAACCATCCAAAGTAGACGATATCTTAAATAAGGAAGATGACGATTTACCGTTTTAATTTCATTGAACGAAAATGATAGAACCTCCGAGTAGTATGCCCCTTGAAGGGGCAATCAGTTATGCCGGTTTCGGAACCGTCGAAATCATTCTTCTGTCCGTACTCTGCGTTTTACTTCTTGCTTCAGCATTAATATCAGGATCTGAAGCCGCCTTTTTTTCATTAAGTCCAACAGACAAAGAATCACTGAAGGAAGATGAAAGCAAAAAGGCCGATATCGTTACCAAATTGTTGAAAAAGCCAAAACATTTGCTGGCTACCATCTTAATTTCAAACAACTTTGTAAATGTTGGCATTGTAATACTCTCAAGTGCACTACTCTCAAAAGTATATCCGCCTGCGCAAGAAACTGCAGCTGTGCACTTTTTTGTTGAAGTCGTAGTCATTACACTTGTCCTTCTTTTATTGGGGGAAGTAATCCCTAAAATATACGCTACAAAGAACGCACGGCGCTTCTCTAAAATGATGGGAAGATCTCTTTACTACCTGGATAAAACACCTCCTGTATCCTGGATTAGATCTGGCCTTGTAAAAGGAACCGAACTCATCCAAAAAAGGGCGAGAAAAGGAAAAATAGACATCTCATCTGACGAATTGGAGCAAGCACTTGCCTTAACCAAAGAATCGGGAGAAGAAGACAGCGACCATAAAATTCTGGAAGGTATCGTTAAGTTTGGTAACACGGAAGTGCGACAAATAATGAAACCAAGAATGGATGTTAACGCTATAGAAGCATCAACAAGCTTTGAAGGTGTTATGGAAAAAATTCTAGAGTGCGGGCATTCCCGTATTCCGGTTTACGAAGAAAATTTTGATAATATCCGTGGAGTCTTATTCATTAAAGACCTTTTACCGGACTTAGGCAAGGAGGAAACCATTGATTGGTTAAGCCTGATCAGGAAGCCTTTTTTCGTTCCTGAAAACAAGAAAATTGATGACCTCTTGAAAGAATTTCAGGAAAAACGCTTTCATCTTGCTATGGTCGTCGACGAATATGGTGGAACAAGTGGTATAGTTACGTTGGAAGATATTCTTGAAGAAATTGTAGGTGAGATCACTGACGAATTTGATGACGTAGAAGTAGTGTACACAAAAATCGATGAACACAACTATCTGTTTGAAGGAAAAACGGCATTGATCGACTTTTACAAAGTTATGGATATTGATGGGCAGGATAGTGAGTTTAACAGCAAGACTGCAGAAACATTGGGCGGCTTTATTATTGAAATAGCAGGGAGAATCCTCAAAAACAATGAATATGTGGAAGTCGGCAACTTAAAATTGATTGTTGAATCGAGTGATAAGAAGCGAATTAAAATGATCAAAGCCGTAAAATTAGCACCAGAAACATGAGATATTTTATTTTAGTTCTAGCCGTTTTTACCTTGATTGCGTGTGAGGAGGAAAACTACGTACCTAAACCACCAACATATCTTCGATTAGATTTACCTGAACATGCTTATGCGGCGTACGAAGATGATTGCCCCTACATCCTTGAAACACCAGAGATTTATACGGTAAAACCTGTGAACGACGAAAATGGGGCCACTTGTCATAAGGATATTGATCTGGGACCTCTCAACGGTTCCGTACACCTTTCATACATAGAAATGACAGATCCGTTATCAGCGTATGTAAATTTCGTCAATGATAAAATTGATGAACATAAGGTAATGGCCTCCGCCATAAACGATTGGAAGATACTGGTCCCGGAAAATGATGTTTATTGTACTTTTTTCGAGCTTCAGGGAGATGTTGCTTCACCATTTCAGTTTTACCTAACGGATTCCGTTGATCAATTCGTAAGTGGTGTTGTATATTTCAATTCTGTCCCGAACTATGACTCTCTCAAGCCTAGTCTCGATTACTTAAAAGTAGATCTTGAACACATGATCAATAGCTTTAAATGGAAAGATTAACCAATGCGTTTCTGAGTTTAGGAAGCAATCTAGGCAATCGAGAAAAACATCTATCCAATGCCTGTATTGCACTCGAAAAGATTGGAAGCATTGAGAAAATTTCTCGCGTTTACGAAACGCCTCCTATCGGTTTCAAGGCTGAAACAAAATTTCTGAACCTTTGCCTGATACTCAAGACAAACCTCACTGCTTTAGAATTACTTGAGCACATCAATCTGATTGAAGAGCATTTAGGACGTATTCGTTCGAATTCAGGCTATATTTCAAGAACGATCGATATCGACATCATTTTTTTTGGGAAGGACGTCATTAACGAAAGTATGCTTACCGTTCCTCACCCAAGATTCCATGAGCGAAAATTTGTTTTACAACCCTTAAACGATTTAGAAAGTTCCTTCGAAGATCCTTTGACGCATTCTACAGTGGAGCAGTTACTTAAAGATTGTAAAGACAAAACTGAAATCGTGGAGAGCGAATTTAAAATACGCCCGTATTATTAATCTATTCGCACCAATTTAATACGAAAAATTTGTGTATAATTGCAGTTGAAATTTGAATTAGAATTTATTTAACTTACTTATGAAAAAGCAAAGCATCAAAGTATTTGCACTTGTTGCTACAGCAGGTTTGCTGACTACAAGCTGTGACTTACTTAAGGATTTGGATTATACAGTTACTCCTGATCCATTGGAAATGCACGGAGATTCTGTGTGCGTAAAAGTGGATATTACATTCCCTGAAAAAGGTATTAACAAAAAAGCTTGGGCTGAGGTTACTCCAATGCTTGGCTCTACTGCATTGAAGTCAATTCGTGTACAGGGTGAAAAAGCAACTGGAAACGGAGAGGTTATTCAGTACAAAGCAGGAGGAAAAATCACGTATGAAGATTGTGTTCCTTACACTCCAGACATGGAAGCTACGGACCTTATGGTAACTGGTAAAGTGTACAAAGGAGAAAAAGAAAAGGATCAAATCGAGCCAATGAAAATTGCTGATGCAACTATCATTACTCCATATTTGGTAAATAAAGATTTCAAAGTAATTGTTGCTAAAGATGCTTTCCAACGTGTTACCGAGGAGACATTCATGGCAGTAATTAACTATGATAAAGGAAGAGATGCTGTTAAGTCTTCAGAAATGAAAGACGACGACATCAAAGCTTATGAGGCATTCTTAGCGGATGCTCAAACAAACCCGAAGATTGAAGTAAAGAATGTAAATGTTACAGGTTTTGCTTCTCCTGAAGGTGAAGAAGATAAAAACAACACACTTTCTACAGACAGAGCAAACACTGGTTCTGAGGCTTCAATGAAAGTTGCAAAGAAAGCTGAGCACGAAGGTGCACAAGGCGAAATGTACAACAAGAAAGGAAGTGGTGAGGATTACGACGGATTCAAGAGAGAATTGGAAGCTGATTCAGTAATGAATGAGGATGACAAGAATCTTGTATTGCGTGTTTTGGAAACAATCAGCAATCCAGTTGAGCGTGAAAAAGCAATGCGTGACATGGGTAAAACTTTCAACTACCTTGACAAGAAAGTATTCCCTAAGCTTCGTAGAGCTGAAATCGTAGCAGTTTATGACGAAACTGGATTCTCTGATGAGGAAATGAAAGCAAACTCAGTATCTAACCCAGATACATTGAATCTTGAAGAGCTATTGTTCTGTGCGCAGTTGTACACTGACCTAAATGAGCAATTAAGAGTTTATAAGATTGCTGAGGAGCGTTATCCAGAAGATTACAGAACAGCAAACAACGTTGGAGTTGTATTGTACCAAATGAACAAAATGGCTGAGGCGAAAGCACAGTTCGAGAAAGCAAATGGTATCGAAGACAACCCGATTTCTAAGAATAACCTTGGAGCTATCGCTGGTATGGAAGGAGACCGTGAGAAATCAATGGATCTTTTGAACCAAGCAAATGGTGCTGGTTCTGAAGTGAACTACAACAAAGGAGTTCTAAACATCCAAAATGGAGATTACTCTGATGCTGTTTCTAACCTTGGATCTGAAGCATCTTTCAACAAGGCGCTTGCTGAATTGTTGAATGGAAATAATTCTATCGATGGAATTATCGGAGATTCTCCTGATGCGGAAACTGCTCAAGGATATTATTTGATGGCTGTTGCAGCTGCTCGTCAAGACAACCTTCAAGGAATTGTAGGAAACTTGAAAAATGCATTTGCGAAAGATGGATCTTTGAAAGCGAAAGCTGCTAAAGACCGTGAGTTTATCAAGTATCTTGAAAACGCATCTTTCACTGCAATTGTGAAATAAAAAATTCTTTTCAAATAGAAAAGCCCGGCCTTCAGGTCGG
This sequence comes from Flavobacteriales bacterium UBA6051, assembly GCA_002427735.1. Taxonomy (GTDB): domain Bacteria; phylum Bacteroidota; class Bacteroidia; order Flavobacteriales_D; family Crocinitomicaceae; genus UBA4466. Next base: position 35,085 of record DIYP01000009.1, on the reverse strand, counting down.
GCTTTTTTTATTTAAGCATTTATCATTTTTATATTAAGGAAAAGTGAATTGTTAATAACTGTTCCCAGACTACACTTTCTAGATTTCTACTACTTAACCGTTTTAACATTTAGCATTGACTTCTTAACATGTCTAACTTGCAGCTATTCAGTACTGTCCGTGTTCATAACTGCAATCTGAGAAATTTGACATGAGGCACATATTGCACTAAATTTGGAGAACAACTAAAGATTATGATTACTGTTGTAGGCTACTCAATGTCAATGTGCATGTTATACGGGAGGAATTTGTACTAGGCGTAATTCCAGAGCACGCTTTCGTGGATGCGAAATAAGTCTCTGGCAAAGATTTACCAGCTGAGGTACAAATGAAACTAACAAAAAACATTCGACTCTTATTTACCATTCTACTGCTTCCTCTAGTGGGATCAGCACAATGGATTAATGAAATTCACTACGATAATTCTGGCGGTGACGTTAATGAAGGAATTGAAATTGCAGGCCCAGCAGGGACTGATCTTTCCTGTTATCAGTTGATACCATATAATGGTAGTAATGGAGCAGCATACAGCGTTACTGCTCTCTCCGGAACTATTTCTGACGAAGGATGTGGTTACGGTGCTATTTGGTTTCCCATTACGGGACTTCAAAATGGCGCTCCAGATGGGATAGCACTTTACAATACTTGCACAGCCACTTTAATTCAATTCTTAAGCTATGAAGGTAGCTTCACTGCAACATCAGGAAATGCCAGTGGTGCTACATCAACAAATATAGGAGTAACTGAGAGCGGAAGTACTCCTACTACTTCCTCCCTTCAATTAACGGGTTCAGGAAGTTCCTATGCTGACTTCACCTGGAGTGGACCTTCTGCGTCATCTCACGACATGCTAAACAGTGGCCAGTCGATCACACCGTGTGGTTCTGCGAATACAATTACAACTGGAGCTATCAGTGGAGCACCTTTTTCTGTGGACTGTAGCGTACCTTCTACAGCAAGTGGTTCTGTGGCATTCACTTCATCAGGAACGTTTAACGCCGGAAATGTGTACACAGTGCAATTGTCTGATGCCTCTGGTAGTTTTGCAAGTCCTACGGACATAGGCACGCTATCTTCTACTGCAAATAGCGGATCAATTAGCTTTACTATTCCTGCCACAGTGGCAAGCGGTTCAGGGTATGTAATCAGAATTATTTCAGATAATCCTGCAACGACAGGAAGTACCAGCAGTTCATTTACAATCACTCAACTAGGTTCTTGTATTACCCAGCCTGCTTATATTACTTCTGTTATTATCAATTCTTGTAATCCAACATGCGACGAGGGGTATAATGAACTTGTGTTTGGAAATACAGGAGACCACTCTGTACTAGTCAATTCGACAAATTTCGATATCTCTTATGGTACTTCGTTGCCAGCGGCATCTCTAACAGATAATTTAACTACAAACCCGACAACGACAGCTGCTCTGAATACTATCGCCGGTTGTCCAGGAACTTTCGTCGACGGAACGGGAGCAACACTTCCTCCGAACGCTTCTTTTGTGCTTGCTCACGATGGTCTATGTACGGATGCTTTGGACTGGTCAGGTTTATGTGGAGCTGGTCCGATTTACATTATTTATACAAACGATACGGATTGGAGTACATCTGGTACATTTAAGAATGGTAATACAGGTGGATTAAGATATTTCAATAGTACAATCACTAGTACGCTTGGTAACGTGGATAACATTGATTACAATTACAACAGTACACTCCTACAAACCACAGCTGCCGGAGGTGATGGCGACTTTGTGACATTCAGTTCAGCAGGTGGCGCAGCTGCCTCTTATGGCGACGACGATTGCGTCTTAAATACTATTCTTCTACCTGTAGAAATAGGTTATTTCGCAGGAGAAGATACCGACCACGGAAATCTATTGACGTGGACAACAATTTCTGAACGAAACTCAAGCCATTTTGACGTTGAGCGCACGGCAGATGGTCAGCACTGGGAATATGTTGGGAGCGTTGCTTCCGCTGAAAACTCAGAAAGTGTTTTGCATTATGGACTGGTAGATACAGATTATGAAGCAACGGTAAATTATTACCGACTTTTACAAACGGATTTAGATGGTACAACTGCTATTCACTCTATTATTGTTGCCATTGACAATAGATTTGACCAGTCTACTCATGTTGTTAAGATTATTAACCTTTTAGGTCAGGAGATTAACGGAAATGAACCAGGTGTTCAAATCCATATTTTTGAAGATGGCTCTTCAAAGAAGATTTTTAAGCGATAAATTTAAGTTCGAACAATCAAAAAAGCGCTTTGAACCATCTGTTCAAGGCGCTTTTTTATGCAATAACATTAGATACTCTTGTTCACGTTGTCCAGGTGTAGAAATAAGCTCTGAAGCTGTTTGTAAGAAGCATAAATCCATGATTGTCGAATATCCTGACCTCGAAATGATCTTTCTTGTTTTGAGTATGAATTGGTCCTGATTTCTCCAGCCTGTAATAGCTCTATTGCCATTCACATTAATTTGATCAGAGGCAATGATAACTATATTCTTATTTCTTTTTAGTACCTCACCTATCAACTGCTGTGCATAAACTTCTGGTCCGCTCGCTATCAGCACAACATCCTCATCATGATCTCTATTCAAATTATACAATTGAAATCTTGAATACGGTCCGATATAGTCCGCAGGGTGCAATGGTGTATTTCTGGAAAGCTTTCCTGCCAGTCGATTATCCTGGTAATCCATTATCCAAATCCTGTCAAATTTTTTCAAAAGATGCCGATGGAGCCATTGAACGGGGGCCTCGTACCAAAGCACTGGTAAAGTCACCTGATGCGTTACAAAGATCGAATACGCATTTAAACACCGAAAACCATAACGATGATCTGCAATGACAATATCAATATTAAAATCATTAACAAGCTGTTTTACCTCATCTAGTTCTCTTTTTCTTCGGCGTGAAAGTTGAAAAGCTCGTCTCAGGAGATCTAACGCAAAGTGTCCTTTACCTCCAAACTTAAATGGATAAGGATCGTGCGAGATGTATACCAAATCATCAAAGTACTCCTCAAAAACAGATTGCTGACTTGCTGAACATGCCACAAAGACTTCATTATCCTGCTTCAGCAACTGATCAATGAGCCCAATGCATCGAGAAACATGTCCCATACCCCAATTCAAAGGAGACAGAAGAATGCGCTTATTTCTAATTGATTCAGGTTTCAAAACTCGATGTATGAACATTAAATTTAATCATACAATCCGAATAATATTTAGGGAAGCTCCGTACCTGACTCCCGCTACATATTTTCTATTTCATATACTGTAGTGATAAAGTCTCAAAAAACGTCAAGTACCGAACATATTTTAAGTTTTTTTTTGATTGTCAATCCCAACTTTGCTTATATCTTTAACGTTCAGTAGAAACTAGCCTTTGCGAAAGCAGTATAATCGGCTAAATAAATTAGAATCATACTATGTTCGATAACAAAGAATTCAAAAAATATGCGACTAAACATCATGGTATTAGTAGCATGCACGTAGAAAACTATATAGAATCGTCGTTGACTCCTTACATCATAGAAGAGCGCCCATTAAACATGACACAAATGGACGTTTTTTCGCGTCTGATGATGGATAGAATCATCTTCCTTGGAACAGGAATCAATGATCAGGTAGCAAATATCATTAATGCGCAGCTCTTATTCCTTGAGTCAGTAGATGCGAAAAAAGATATTCAGATCTACTTGAACTCTCCAGGAGGATCCGTATATGCGGGACTGGGGATTTACGATACAATGCAATACATCAACCCTGACGTCGCTACAATCTGTACTGGTATGGCGGCTTCTATGGGCGCTGTTCTTTTGTGCGCTGGAGCGGATGGTAAGCGTTCAGCCTTGAAGCATTCTCGTGTTATGATCCATCAACCTTTAGGTGGAGCACAAGGACAAGCTTCTGATATTGAAATCACAGCGCGTGAGATTCAAAAGTTGAAGAAAGAGTTGTACGATATTATTGCGACGCATTCAAAGCAGGATTATGATAAAGTTTGGGAAGATTCAGATAGAGATTATTGGATGACTTCTCAAGAAGCAAAAGAATATGGTATGGTAGACGAAGTATTGCTTCGTAACCCTAAATAGCCTATTTTTGTGAGTACTAATTGAGCCCTGAAACCTCCTGATACTGGTCGGGACGGCGACGGGCTTTTTTGTCAAGCATTATGTCAAAGAAAGAAGCAGGTTGTTCATTTTGTGGTAGATCTCGTGAAGAGGTGGGAATGCTCATTGCTGGTGTATCAGGTCACATTTGTGAAAGTTGTGTTACACAAGCGCATTCCATTGTGAAAGAAGAGGATATTCATGCCGATAAAGGTGAGAGTATCGTTAATGTCTTAAAACCGGCCGAAATAAAGGCCAAACTAGACGACTATGTAATTGGCCAAGAAGATGCCAAAAAGGTACTGTCTGTAGCGGTCTACAATCACTATAAACGATTGAATCAGAAAGCTGGCAATGACGAAATTGAAATCGAAAAATCAAACGTCATTCTTGTTGGTAGAACCGGTACTGGTAAAACGCTTTTAGCAAAGACAATTGCCAAGATGCTCAATGTTCCTTTCTGTATTGCAGATGCAACAGTTCTTACAGAGGCAGGTTACGTAGGTGAAGATGTTGAGAGTATTCTCTCTCGATTATTACAAGCTGCGGACTATAATGTAAATGCAGCACAACAAGGGATTGTCTTCGTTGATGAAATTGATAAAATCGCCCGAAAAAGTGACAATCCTTCGATTACACGTGATGTGTCTGGAGAAGGTGTTCAGCAGGCACTATTGAAGCTGTTGGAAGGTTCTCAGGTGAACGTTCCACCGCAAGGAGGTCGTAAGCACCCTGAACAAAAAATGATTCAAATCGATACAAAGAATATTCTTTTCATTTGTGGAGGAGCATTTGACGGGGTTGAAAATATTATTGCAAGTCGTGTGAATCGTCAGACCATCGGATTCTCAACTTCTGATGAAATTCGCGTGGATCAAGAATCTTTACTCAAGTATATTAATCCGACTGATATCAAGAGCTTTGGACTTATTCCAGAATTAATTGGGCGTTTCCCAGTTCTTACGTATTTAGAGCCTCTAGGAGCTGATGCATTGAAACGTATTTTGACTGAGCCTAAAAACGCTTTGATCAAGCAATACATTCGATTGTTTGAATTGGACGGTATTGACCTCAAATTTGACAATGAAGTGCTAGAGTTCATCGTTCAAAAAGCGATAGAGTTTAAGCTAGGAGCACGTGGTCTTCGATCTATTTGTGAAGCTATTCTAAATGAAGCGATGTATGATCTTCCATCACGTGATGAAAAAGAATTCCGTGTGGAAATCGAATACGCAAAGGCACAATTCTCTAAATCTAAGATGGCTAAACTGAGAGTTGCGTAATGCGCTCAGCACTGCTAATTTTAGAATTTCTTATTCTCGGGAATTTTTTATTCGGACAAAATTTTAATCGTCCGGTTCCAAGTGGTGTTTACCCCTATGAATACGATGCGACAGATTCACTGATCGATTTTTACATCTGTGTAAATTCTTTTCATCGTGAACCAGCGAGTCAACCTGCAGAATATGATCTACACCGAGGAATCATACTCGATCCCGATGGATATATCGCCTGGTATCAGGAAAGTCCTTCTGGAATTGCAGCCATGAATAACCTCCACTACATTCCAGAACTCAAACGATTCGGAGAAACGTTGATTTATGGTGGAAATCAGATACAATATGTAATGCTGGATACACTGCTCCAGTTTGTTGATAGTATTGCGCCAATTGGCAACAATCCGGATAGTCATGAGTATTGTACCATGCCCAATGGCAACCAATATATCATCACCCAACGTGATAGCATTTTCGACCTTAGTCCTTATACCATTAATGGTTCTCCAGGAAATGCGAATACCACAGTTCGTTGTAACGGAATTCAAGTATTTGATTCGAACAACAATCTTATCTATGACTGGAACAGTTGTGATCATGTCCACCCTTCTGAAGCCTATGGTTTTAATTATAATGTGAATGACTTTGACTATTTCCATATGAATTCGGTGCATGAAACAGAAGATGGAAATATGATCGCGTCTGGCAGGCATATCAACGCAGTAGTTAAGATAGATCGTTCCTCCGGCGATGTCATTTGGCGTTTAGGTGGAGCGAATAGTGATTTTATGTTCATCGGTGATCAAGGCTTCAGTGCTCAACATGACGCTCGTGACATTGGGAACAATCGCATTTCCATATATGATAACGGCAATCTGGCGAATCCACAGAAAACACGTGGAGTTGTGTATGAGCTGGATACTGTCAACTGGACGGCAACTTTAGTAGAAGAATTCGATCCCAATGTTTACAGTAGGTCAATGGGAGGTCATAGACAAATTGGGGACTACGGAGTAATGGGATATGGAAATATTATGCGTCCCTATCCTAGCATCCATATTTACGATAGCAACTTTGACGTCGCTGCAACCTATTATTTTTCGGATAGTGTTCAAAGTTATCGCGCCAATCCATTTTACCTTGACTTTACGCTACCGCGTCCTACAATTTATTGTTTTGATTCATTGGGTCAGACATATATCAAGGCGGAAAATGCTTATAGCTCCTATGAATGGTCCACAGGAGAAACAACACAAGCCATTCTCCCTATTCTGGGAGAAACTTATCAAGTTTATGTTCCTTATGGTGTAGGTCGAATTGGGTCTTTTCCATTAACCTATGATGGTAACTGCTACCTGAGTGTATCAGAATTGGAACATAACGAACCAACCGTCATTCGAACGGTTGATCTTCTTGGGCGCACAGTAAACGCGCGAAAAACGGGAAGTTTATATATTGATCAATTGTCGAATGGTCAGACCCGATTGTACTATTACACCGGTAATTAGTTAATCTTGAACCGCGTGTATTTAATGACAGAACCTCGTTCTGTAAATAGCTTTTCGTAATGCGTTTTAATGTGAAAGATATCGCGCGTTACGGGATCAATATTCTCAGGCAACTCTCCATACAAATCCCAAGTAAGTTCCAAGCATTCATAATGCTCTTTGATCTGCTCCTCCGTATACTCAAAAAGCAAATCGCTATCGGTTTTCATATGAACCAAGCCTCCAGGCTTTAAAATTTTACGGTAACGCTCTATGAATACCGGAGAAGACAATCGCTTGTTTGGCTTCTTGGGTTGTGGATCAGAGAAAGTCAACCAAATTTCGTCAATTTCTCCTTCCCCAAAATAGTCTTCGATAAAATCAATCCGTGTCCTTAGGAAAGCCACGTTTTTCATATTCTCATTCAGCGCTTGTTCGGCGCCCACAAACATGCGTGCTCCCTTGATGTCTACACCGATAAAGTTCCTTTCAGGAAAGTGTTTTGCCAGTCCTACAGAATATTCTCCCTTGCCACAACCAAGTTCTAATACAATTGGATGATCATTTTTAAAAAACTCCTCACGCCACTTACCTTTCATTGCAAAAGGCTCCTTAATAGTAGGCTCAAAAAAATGCTCGTATGACTTTACCGCAGCAAACTTCTTCAATTTGTTCTTTCCCATTCCTACATGTAAATGCGTACACTCGTTGTACCTGAACTAAAAATATAAACGCCAGAAGGGTAAATCGATCGTTCTATTTTAAACGATCTTTCAGGACCAAATTCACGAACTATTCTACCCGTAGCATCCGTCAACTTCGCCCTGGTTTCAATGGGCGTTTCAACTATTAAATAATCGTCAAAATCGCGCACATTAAACATCTCTTCGTCTAACTTCTGACTCCCAACCGTTGCACTTTCCAGTAGAAAAGTACGGTTCGATACAACCTGATTTGTGTCCATTCCCCCGCAAATCATCCATCTACCATTTCCGAGCTTTGCAATTCCTCTAAGATCCATAACACCATAGGGCTGCGCCACTTCATCACTATACCCATAGGTGGAATTATTAAAGTGTAACACTCTAGCCGAAGGATTCACGCCTCCACTTCCATTGTAAGCAATTCCATTGTAATTGTACGAAGTCGGTGATCCTCCTACCCAAAAAACTGTATTCCCCTCAGAACTGCATGCAGAACGGTAGCCTGCATTTCCTGGTGCATCTTCCATCAATTCCCAGGTAATATCCGTTGGATCATTCGGGTTAATGTATCCCTTACGCATGAAACTACGCGCTGCAAATGTCATCCCTGCTGCTCCACCATGATAATAAAGCGTATCCCCTATAATCTCCCCAGAGGCCCCAAAAGCTTTAAAATAACTTGTATTCACCGTGCTTGTTCCAGCCTGCCATTGATCCAATGAAGGGTCGTAAATCTGCACATTAGGAACGTTTGTCGTGTTGCTCCAGCCAGTAACCACAAAAATCAGGCTGTCTTTGTAGACGCATTGCACCTGATCATCAATTGCTGTAGGAATTGGAGCACCGTTTGCCTCAAAACTGTTGGTCGCAGGATTATAGATATGCACCAATTCAGACGAGGTTTCACTACCATTCTGATAAACATGATACCCCCCGATGATATAAATCTTTCCTTTTACGAAAGACGCTGCTGCTGCAATCTTAGGTTCTGGATCAGGTAAAGAATCTATTTCCGACCACGCATCATTGGCCACATCATATCGAAAACAACGATTGTGAATTCCCGTATAAACTTTAGAAGTATCTATTCCTCCAAATGAGTACATAAATTCACTATTCCCAACAAATGCTTCGCACACGGCATTATTTGCAGTTTGGAAGGGCATAGGCGACATCTCAGTCCATTGCCATGTTTGGGAAATAGCTGAAAACGAGAGTGATAAGACGAAAATAAAACTACCTAACTTCCACATAATAACCAGTGTGTTTACGAATATTTAAAACTTGTCCTGATTCAAAAATGAGATATTGGCCTTTGACCCCCATCAACTTACCTTGAATCAGCGGCATTTTATCAAAGGATAAACTCTTTACTTTTTCTGGATAAGCAATTACAGGATAATTCAATTCAATAATTTCATCATCCTCCGAAAATTGATCAATAATGTCACCAGGAAGGTGTTCCTCTAGTTCCCATTTCGATTCGACAAGGTCAATGCTCTCATCAATATCATTCTTGAGCATCTTTTGCCAATGCGTCTTATCAGTAAAAAACTCTTTGAGTGCTACCTCTAGAACTCCAGCCTCATAACGATTCGCCGTTTCTGCTAATCGAATTGCCGATGTTGCCCCTTGATCTATCCAACGCGTGGGCACTTGCGTTGCGCGAGTGATCCCCACTTTCACTGCACTTGAGGCAGCAAGGTAAACCACATGCGGTTGATTATGATTACGCTCTTCCCACTCAGGGTCTCTCCCCTCTCCAAGATGCGCTCTGCAAAGCTCAGGTCGAATAATGCATTCGGCAGCCTCGGCAGCGGTTGTAAAACAGGAATAGCAAAAACCTTCTCCGAAAGAACTTTTCGTCACCTTCCCACATTTCTGGCAATTAATTTTCCCAGACCACTCCAATTGAATCTCATGCCCAACCAGAGCATTAACGTCAACATCCTCGGAAAGACACATTGTATATTCAACGCTTTCGCCGAGATTCGTTCGCATCTTTCTTAAATTCCCCTCCGCCATACTTTAATCTCTTTCTGGAAGAATATCCATTTTGTCGGCAAAGTGATAACAGTAATCACGTAAATCCTCGGTGATATTATGCTCAGCTGTTGCCCGCTCAAAGGTATCAGCTAACGTTAATAAAGTTTGATGGAAAAACTGTTTCATCTCTTCTATGGACATGTCTTTCGTCCACAAATCAATTTTCATGGTGTTATTCTCTGAAGGATCCCATAATGATAGCAACATTGCTTTTGCGGGAGAATCAACTACAGAACCATCAGGAGCTGTCCATTTCATTGCAACTGGCAAATTATTCTCGTTCAATCCTACTTTGATTGAAATCTCAGATGTTTTAACAATTTTATCTTCCATTAGTCTATTTCGTATGCTTGTAATATATCGTTGTAAGGGAGTTCTATTAACTCTTTTACAGAAATATCATTTTTTTCCATGTACTTATGTACCATTCTCCAGCCCGTAAATTGTCCGAGACGATCAGGACTATCCTGTTCAGGTAACCCCGGTGTAAAAGGTCCATCTCCAATCATATTACGCGTCGTACGTTCATCAATCTGGAACAATAATTTTTCATCTACGAGATACTCCCAAAAGGCATATTCATTTTCCATTGCCCAATCTAACTCTTCCTTAGAATAGCGGAGCATCAAGAATTGTTCTTCATCAGGAAAAGCGGCTTCTGTTAGGTAAAGTATCTTCCCCCATCGAACTATGTTTTCCGCCAAATTTCCTTCTTTTGCCTCAACAATATGCGTTTCAATCCATCCGGTTAAAACATCACGTTCCAAGTACTTTGCCTGAAACCCTTGCTTCATCCAATCATAATAAAACTGAGGATCTAGTTGCTTCACAATTTCATTTTCTGGACCTAAATACTGTTGAAGGCCAATGCCTATCTCTTCTTCAGTACAAAAAACTCCTGATCGGAATAGGCTGTTTTGGTATACAACGTTTCCGGGAACTTTGCACTCAGGAAGATGGTAACGCAAATGTCTAAACCCATCAATAATTTTCGTCTCTATTTTTCCCTTATCGGAAAAGTCAGCCTCCAGATAACCATTTAGTTTCTGGATCATTGAATCTGAACGAAATAACTGAATACTTTGGTAGAACGAGGTATCGTCGACTCTACCTATTTCCATGCAATGACCAATCAGATAAGCATAAATGTTTGTGAATTGCTCTTCAAATGAGTGATGCTGCTCAAGTAATGTGGATGAATCGGCATTCATGATTACAGCGTTCACATCTGTAAAGTTTAAATCCACCTGAACGTCGGACGCGTCAACATCCAAAGGATCGTTTGCGCAACTCGTCATTATAACCAGACAAACGAGGGAAAACCAAATGCTTTTATGAGTCATTAATATTCTTTATTTTCGTAGCCAAAAGTACTCAAAACATAGGAATTTTGAGGAAAACAAGGCAAACGATAAATTTTAGATGATGAAAAAATTATTACTCGGGCTTGCATTAGTTGCATGCGTAACAACGGTTAAAGCTCAAGATGCTGCGGATAAAAAAATTCAGGCAGGATTGGTTGCTGGTTTTGGATTGAACTTCCAACAAATGGGTACTAAATTAATGGAATCCAACGGTGTAGGTAATGACCTCACGATTGGTGCGAATATTAACTTTGGTTTGACGGAAACGATTGGACTTTCTACTGGTATTGAGTTTGACTTCGAAACATTGAAATATAAAGCACCTGACAATAACTCTGTGTATTATTACTACCGCGATGAAAACAATACATTGGTCGCTGAAGATGATGTTGCATTAACTGATGTTCTGTTTCAACTAAAAACAAGAAAGCAAAAGCCGTTGTACCTGAGTATACCAACAATGGTCACTTTCAGAACTAACTTTATTGGCTACTTCAGATATTACGGTAAGTTCGGATTGCGCACAAGTGTTCTTTTGTCGAACAGTATTACGGACGAAGGTGATCGATTCGATAACGGCATTTTACTGCCTGCGACGGAAGGTGTTACGAATAGTAATATGACCGCTAAGGGAGACATGTTCTTCATCAAATCGGCGGTTGGTCTTGCTGGTGGAGCTGAATGGAATTTTATTGGTTCTACTTGTTTACTGGGTGAAATCGGTTATTACTACGGTTTCACACCGTTACACAATGATCGTAAAAATGGTGAGCAGTATCTATTCAGTTTGACTGACGGATTTTTCTCTAATCAGGCGACGCAAAGTCAATTGATGCTGAAGTTTTCTATTTTATTCTAGTCAACGTTATTCTTCTTGAAAACAGATCAAATTGCGGAGCTTATAGTCAACTGGCTCAGTGACTATTGTGATGATGTAAAACTCTCTGGTTTTATTATTGGTATTTCTGGTGGTGTTGATTCAGCCTTGACTTCAACGCTGTGTGCCATGACTGGTAAGAAGACGATTGTCCTGAGCATGCCAATTCGTCAAACATCAGCGGAATATGAGCGCGCCATGGAACATATTGAGGATTTAACTTCACGCTTTCACAATGTCACTTCTTTTGATATTGATTTGACGTCTACTTTTACTGACTTCGAAAAGAAAATGCCATTCAATGTTTCGGATCAACACTTAACAATGGCCAATGCGAGAGCTCGCTTGCGCATGACAACTTTATATGCACTTGGTCAAGCGAATGGCTGCCTTGTAGCTGGAACAGGGAATAAGGTTGAGGATTTTGGTATTGGCTTCTACACGAAATATGGCGACGGTGGCGTGGACATAAGTCCAATTGCCGATTTGACCAAAACAGAAGTCTGGGCAGTTGCGCGAGAAGTTGATGTGGTGAACTCCATTGTTGAAGCAAAGCCCACAGATGGATTATGGGCGGATGGACGGACAGATGAGGATCAAATAGGCGCATCTTATCCTGAGCTTGAATGGGCAATGGAGTTTAGAGGCGAAACATCAGAATTGTCTGATCGCCAAAAAGAAGTGTTGGAGATTTATAATCGCTTGAACCGTGCGAATAGGCATAAAATGGAAGCTATTCCAGTTTGCACGATTCCCCAAGAATTAAAAAATTAAGCTTCAGGCGCAAGACGTAATACAATTCCGTCTATTTCCTCAGAAAGTTGGATTTGACAACCGAGGCGGCTGTTATCTTCTACGAAAAACGCCTGATCCAACATATCGAGTTCATCATCGCTTTGTTCAGGTAAATCCGTATCAGACTCAAGATAGCATTGGCATGTTGCGCACATTGCCATACCACCACATTCACCTATCACTGGAAGTTCATATGCTTTACACAACTCCATGATATTCATATTCATGTCTGTTGGTCCTTCTAACTCGTGACGTTCTCCCTCACGATCAATGATGATTACCTTGATGTCGTTCATAACGCTAAATTATGGAACAAAAATACTCAATCAATTGAATATACGAAGCATTTCATTTCCATCCCACGCAGTTTGATATTGACGCAAACCATAATCAGATCCCGAAATTGGAGATCCATCATAGAGTGAAAAAGCAGCGCTGTAGCAGGTGTCATTCAACTGCAGGAAATTATTGTTATCCGGAAACAATGCGCCAGGACAATCGCCATTTTCATCTGCCGGTGAATGACGATCGAAAGCAACAAAATCATCTATTCCTCTCCGATAGACAATTATTCCTCTTGAGCCTCCGGCAACATAAGCCCAACCACTCACGTTTACAAGGTCCGAATAACTAGGCAATGTAATATTGATTGAGAAATCAAATGGTATATTCGGTACAGGATTATTGTTGTTTGCTTTACACCCGGATAGAAGCGTACCGACCAACAGGATCAAAATAAATTGTACTTTCATTACGTTTTTCTAGTAGTATGCAAAGTTATGAAGTTTAAAACGATATACATACTCCTTTTATTGTGCGTCCTTGCCATCGCTCCATCATGCGGAAGTAAAGGCCCTGGAGCCACTCCTGCTACCGTTGAAGAAGCAGAAAAGCAACTTGCCAAACAGGAAAAGGAACGTGCTAAGGCAGCTAAAAAAGAACAAAAGGCCGCCTATAAGCGCTATTGGAGTATGCAATCCAAGGAAGCTAAGAAGTCTATTAAGCAAAGTAAGAAACGGCAGAAAAGAATTGCCAAACATCGTAAAAAAAGCGGTCAAGGTCACTAATCAGTATTGACGTACCAACAACTATCAATAGCCAAGATCTGAATTCGGGAAAGTGTTATTTGATTACTCTGAAACGTAAGAAGCAGTCACACTTTTAAAAGTGAGTTATGAGTCCATTTCCATCAACCCCTCAGTCGCTTCCTCCCAAAGTGTCATTTGTTGATCAAGTTCCTCTTTCAATTCATGATACTTGCCTAAGACTTTCTCAGCTTCTTCTTTATTATCGTAATTGAGATTTGCAATCACCTCGTCTTGTTCAGCAATAAGTGCCTCCAGTTCATTGATACGCTCCTCTGAACGATTCATTTGATTCTGTAACTTGTTCTTACGACGTTTGAGTTCCTTTTCCTCTTCGTACGAGAGTTTGTTTTCTGAAACAGCTTCTACTTTTTGCGGCTTTTTCTGTTCTACGGGCTTGGGGTTGATCAAATCCATTTTACGCTTGAGGAAGTCTTTAACTCCAAAATGATGTATTTTCAAGGATTGATCTTCAATATCCCAAATTCGATTAGTCAAATCATGTAAAAACTCACGGTCGTGAGATACCACAATGAACGTTCCTTCGTAGTTCTGTAAAGCGCTTTTTAATACCTCCTTACTTTGAATATCGAGATGATTAGTAGGCTCATCGAGAATTAAAAAATTAGAAGGACTCAATAAGAGTTGACAAAGTGCCAAACGTGTGCGCTCTCCACCAGAAAGAACTGCTACTTTCTTATCAACGTCTTCTCCTCTAAACAAGAACGCACCAAGTACCGACCTTAGACTCTTTCGGATTTCTCCCTTCGCTGTCTCATCAACTGTTTCAAAGACTGTTTTGTTCGTATCTAGCGATTCAGCTTGATCTTGAGCGAAGTAAGTAATATTTACATTGTGGCCGTACACTACGTCTCCATCCCCGTCAAGTGTTCCCATGATCCGTTTAAGCAAGGTAGATTTACCCATACCATTCGCTCCGAGTAACGCAATCTTTTCACCTCTCCCGACAGTGAGGTTGACATTTTTGAACAATAGCTTATCACCAAAGGATTTCCCCATATTCTCCATTTCCAACACCCACTTCCCCGGTTGGACACTCAATGGAAAGCTGATCTTCATGCCTACGACTTCATCCGAATCAACTTCAATACGTTCCGTCTTTTCCAACTTCTTGATCAATGACTGAGCAAAAGCTGCTTTATTCTTTTTAGCGCGAAACTTATTGATCAATTCTTCTGTATGCTTAATCTCTTTGTCTTGCTGCTTTTTTGCCCCTGCCAGACGCTCTAACTCTTCTGCTCTTAACTCCTTATATTTTGAGTACGCATAGGCAAAATCCAGCACTTTCCCTTTAGAAATCTCCAATGTGCGCTTCGTCACATTATCTAGAAAAAGGCGATCATGCGAAATGACAATTACCGCTCCTGAAAACGTTTTGAGATAGTTTTCCAGCCAACTAATCGAAATAATATCAAGATGATTGGTAGGCTCATCTAATAAAATAACATCAGGAGCATTGACCAAAATTTTCGCCAATTCAGCACGCATTTTCCAACCACCAGAAAAAGTAGAAAGGCTTCTATGCAACTCCTCATCTTGAAAACCCAAACCTTTAAGTGTAGAGGTTATTTTTTCCTCCCACAGAAAACCCTCACGAATGGTAAACTCATCATTCAACTCACTCAATTCATCAAGCAGCCCGAGATAAGATTCAGATTCATAATCTTGTCTTTGAACGAGTTCTTCGTTGATTGCATCTATTCTACTCTTTAGCCGAGTAAGTTCACTATTCGACTTGTTTAAGTAATCAAAAACCGTTTGCTCGGTATTGATTCGAATATCCTGTGTTAAAAAACCGACCTCGCAGTCTTTAGGCATATGAATTTTACCCTCGGATGGAGCATTTGTTCCAGCGATTAACTTGAGCATCGTAGATTTCCCAGCACCATTCTTTCCTACCAAACCGATTTTATCACCTCGGTTAATTTGAAGGCTAATATCATTGAATAGATAGCCCTGAGGAAGGTGCACACCAATACGTTCGAGGTTTATCATGCCCCAAAGATAGTGTGATTGTCATCAATTCGAAACTGGCTGAATAAAAAACAACTGATTAACTTCAAGTAGTCTTATAGAGGCCATTAAAAAGACCAAACATCGTGTTCAATGTTCCGAATCTCGTTTTTGATTTTTTCGGATTCATGAAGTGCATCTACTCCGGAAACATAAGTGTCAATAGTGCGATCATAGGTGTTGCTTTCTTTGTAGATCACAGAGTTAAATCTCCGCTTCCAAAAGAGATCATCAAAACTCATCCATTGTGAATCATTTCTGTCATTATAAACGAAATAGTTATTGAGAACAAATCTCAAATGCGGAAAATATAACCAAAACAGTTCTTTCGTGCCACTGATACTCTTCACGCCATTTGCGTCTTCTTCAGTATTATAAACAACGGGAGCAATCGCAATAATTCGAACATCCAATACGGATCGCTCTTTATCGAAAAACCAATCCTCTTTAATTCTATATTGAATAATATCCTTAGAAGAATACCACAAAGTATCACGCGGAGGATATTTAAACTCTTGAGTTCCGTCAGGCAGTGTAACGACCAGCGGATCACCATAATCATCTGTTAAGGGGATATCACTTTGCGGCCCTAGCTTTCCTAAATAATATGTCATCTCTGATCTAAATACTGAATCCGTACAAAAGTTCATCCCCGGCTGAGCGTCTATGGGATACTTTAACTGATCACCATCTTTAGCACCTAAACCAAAACTCAACGGGTCATAGGGCGAAAATGCACGTAAATCTGAACACATAACGTGCTTTCTGATAATCGTCCATAGACTCCATCGCGTTGCATTTCTATTCCAGCCATAAGAAGTCATTTCATCCAAAGGGAAATACAACGGGTGATTGATCTTTTCTCGTAAATCTATGTATTGCCACACGCGCTTGCTCCAAATTGCATCGGCTTCACGCACATGTTCGTAAGGAATTAATCGCTTCGTTGGAATATGCTCAGGAATAATTGAAGCGGCAGTACCGTTAATAATTCCATTTGGTGTAACATGCAAAGGACCTCCACTCATCTCTTCACAAGGGCACTGAGCGATTGTAAGTGTACTAAAAAAAAGCGTCGATATAAGTATGAGGTTCTTCATCGTTTCTGTTGTTTAATCAGTTGTATAACGACTTAACCTGAAAACGTTACCGCACAAAAAAGCCCTCTGCAAAATGCAAAGGGCTTTTCAGAAGTATTTATTCAATTAGAACGACCAAACATCGTGTTCGATATTTCTAATCTCATTCTTAATCTGTTCAGATTCATGCAGTGCATCAACACCAGCTCTGTAGGTGTCAATATCACGATCATACGTATTGCTTTCTTTGTACATCACACTATTGAATCTACGCTTCCAGAATAAGTCATCAAAACTCATCCATTGTGCGTCATTCTTATCGTTGTAAACAAAGTAGTTATTGAATACGAATCGGCAGTGTGGGAAGTACAACCAGAACAGTTCTTTTGTTCCACTAATACTCTTCACTCCATTCGCATCTTCGTCTACTTTATAAACTACAGGTGCTAATGCAATAATACGTACATCCAATACTGATCGCTCTTTGTCAAAGAACCAATCTTCCTTGATTCTATACTGAATGATATCCTTAGAAGTATACCAAAGTGTATCACGCGGAGGATACTTGAACTCTTGCGTTCCATCTGGTAACGTAATGACAATAGGGTCACCATAATCATCCGTCAATGGAATATCACTTTGAGGTCCAAGTTGCCCTAGGTAATAAGTCATGGCATCTCTGAAAACCGAGTCCGTGTAGAATGTTAATCCTGGTTCCGGGTCTACAGGGTACTTTAACTCGTAACCATCCATTTTCCCTAAACCAAAACTTAATGGATCATACGGTGAGAACACACGCAGATCTCCATTCAATACATGTTGTCTGATAACCGTCCATAAACTCCATCTTGTAGAATTCTTCACCCATGTTCCATAAGGTGTGATTTCATCAAGAGGATAATACATTGGAAGATTAATCTTCTCACGAAGGTCTATATATTCCCAAACTCTCTTGCTCCAGATCGCATCTGCCTCTCGAACATGTTCGTATGGAATCATTCGTTTAGTAGGAATATGCTCCTGAATAAACACCCCATCAATAATTCCCTCCGTAGGTACGTTTACCGGACCGCCATTAATCTCTTCTTGTTGCTGGCTAAATCCAGTGGTACCGATGAAGAAAACTCCAACTACACCAATAAATAGACTCTTCATAACTCTAATTTTTCAAATTAAATCTTAAATGCTCCCGCTTTTTTACGCGCGATGCCGTCAGGACCAACTACCGTACAGATAAAACTAATTTGACTTCCAGGCTTAGCAGCACGGATCAAACCGTTCGCCGCTGAAATGTTACCACCTGTTCCCAATACAGGACGGGCAGCACCTGGAACACTACATTCCCATTTAGTAATTTTAAATGTTGCACTCAATGGAATTTCTGGTGGATACTTCGCGAACAACTTAGTTTCCGCTTTAGATCCCTTTGTTCCATTTTTAGCAGCTCCCCAGTACAATTCAGGGTCAGGTAAGTTACTAACTCTGTACTTCACCTTCTTCAACTGAACTGTTTTACCAGAAGCAGTGCTCTTACCAGACACAGTCAAGTAAGCCTCACGACCTCTACCAGTAGGCTTAACAATGTAACCCGTACCAGATTTAGAAACTGTACATCCAGAACCACTCAAAATTGTTTGGTCATAACCTGATGCCGTAGCCTCTGCTTTATTCGGGTAACCTCTATACAATACATTCAATTCAGGTAGCTCAATCGCTCCAGATGGCTTCATGATAATCACTTTGTGCTCCCACTTCTCAGTTTTCGCAACTCCTGACTTGTTCTTAATAGAAACTGTACCAGAAAGAGTCATTTCAGAAGAACCTGCCTTCAATTTAACAACACCTTGTCCATTTCCAGGATAAGTAACTTCTCCACCTTCTCCGTCAAGAGTTACTACCGGTTGATTGTCTGAATCAAATGCAGCCATCATTACTTGAAGTTCAATATCATCTCCACTGTTCGCTACAACAGGACCATAAGCCAATGGCATAATCTTGTTAAAGCTGTACTCTCCAGTAGATACTTTAGACTTCCAGTGCGCCAATGCTAAAGCACGTGCCGCAAGAACATCTTGTTGCATTGAAGACAATGATGCCAACGCTGCTACCAAAGGAGCATGGTCAAATGTAGCCCCAATCCAGTGAACGTTCGCTACATCGTGAACTGTACTCTTTTCACGCTTTGTCATTCCCATGTAAAGATCAATCAATACCTGACGATCTTCTTTTAGGTTACCTTTTGTTGCATCAATCATTTGCTCAACTTTCTTAGTCAAGTCCTGATTGTCTTTGAAATCGTTAATTGCTTTAGGTTCAACAGTAAATTTCTTACCTCCCCACTCGTATGTACCGGTTAAACTTACGATATCAGCGCGGAATTTATTGAAATCATCCCAAAGCTTCTTTCCTTTACCAGTTGGATTTTTAATATCCTCACCGATAATTACATGCATTGGTATATCATACTGGTCTTTTGCTTGAACAGCCATTAAGTGCATTCGTTGCGGAAGCACTGGCTTATCCTTGTCCATCTTCGTCCAGATGATTGTTCCTTCGTCTTTATTCTTTACAGTACTCACATCTTCTCCACTTTCTTTCAACACTTCAAGTTTCAGTGCATCAATACTTTGGATCATTTTCGCAGTTACTTCATCAATTTTATCCATTTGATCAAGTACATACTGTAACTTCTCTCGTTTTGCTTTATTTTCAGCATCGTCTTTAGTAGACGCCATTTCAGACTTTACATCCATGTAAAATCCAGTACCACGGTCATGCTGAACAATATTCGCTTTCTGCGTATTTTCCTCAATTGCCACAAAGGCATCAAGGATAGATTTAGATACGTTGAGGGCCAAAAGAGCGGTGAGTACCAGGTACATCATACCGATCATCTTCTGTCTCGGGGTTTCTTTTCCTCCTGCCATGATTAATTAAATTTTATTGGTTTACAACCTATTTAATGTTCAATAATTGATTAGTAACAAAAAATGTTATTAACCTTTTATTGTCATAGCTTTCAACATATTTCCATACACAGCGTTAAGATCTGTCAAGTTCTTAGACAACATCGCCATGTTTTCTTTGTAAAGCTTAGTATCTTCAACTGAATCAGAAAGATTCTTCATCATATCAGCCACTTGACCTTGGAACTTCTCAGTTGCCTCAAGGTGTGCAGATGATCCTTTCAATTGAAGCTCATAAACATTGTTCAATGCAGATAAGTTCTTAGAAACTTTTTGCATTTGCTCTCCAAATGATTGACCAGCCTCTTCAGAAGAAGTCATTCCAGAAATTGCTACAGAAGCTCTTTCATATGCCTCAGACAAAGTAGATACTTTATCAGATGCCGCTTGAAGACTATCAACATAAGAATCAGTTGCAGCTGCTGCAGAAGTTACCCCCTTCAATTGAGCTGCATTGTCTCCCAATGTTCTCATTCCATCTCCAAGTCTTTCCAATAACTCGCCATCAATTTTTGCCTCTTCCAACATTTTATCCAATTGATCAGTGATTCCTGATCCTCCGCGACCTCCGGTAGTAGAAATGGCCCCGTGATCCAAATCATCTGAATGACCCAATGCTAACTCTGGGTATACAAGCTCCCAGTTTGGATCTTCATGAATTGGTTCGAATGCTGAGAAGAAGAAAATGATTGCTTCCGTTCCAAGCCCTACGATAAGCATTGGTCCTGCAAATGGCCAGTGCTGAATCTTAAATAAGGCTCCAACGATTACGATAGCTGCACCAAATCCATACAGCTTCGCCATAAATTTTTTCCATCCTTTACTTCCTGGTTTCATAGTTTTCCTTGTTTTTTAGGTTTAATAAATACTACTGTTTGTTGTTTTATTCCTAGCGTAATTGGATATCGCTACGAATCTCTTCGCCTCCCTCTTTTGTGAAGTCACGTCCTCCACGTCCAAGGTGTGTCATAACATTTCGGTACCCGAGGTATGACTTGGCTGTATCTTGATACTCGAATGTTCGAGTTCCATTTCTTAAATAATATCCAATGTCCTTCCAAGAACCACCGCGAATAACTTTACGCTTCATTGATGGTGGATCCCAATCCATTGCATTGTATCTGTATTCAGTATTTAAATCATGAGAGAATTCATACATCGACTCATCATAAGCAGACTCACACCATTCAGCAACATTACCTGCCATACAGTATAATCCCCAACCATTCGGGTTGTACGAGAACACCTTCACTGTGTGGAATCCTCCATCTTCAAAATATCTACCTCGCATTGGCTTAAAGTTACCAAGGAAACATCCTGACTCGTTTCTGATGTAAGGACCACCCCATGGGTACTGTGAAAGTTGTAAATCGCCACGTGATGCTCTTTCCCACTCCGCTTCAGTTGGTAATCTGAAGTCGTTTACAAAAAGATCGCCCATTGCAACTAACCAGCTGTTTAACAGTTGAGTTCTCCATACCGAGAATGCCTTAGCTTGTACCCAAGTAACACCAACTACAGGATAGTTATCGTAAGCAGGGTGCCAGAAATACATATTCGTCATTGGATCATGGAATGAGTAAGTAAAGTCACGAACCCAGCAAAGAGTATCTGGATAAACATTAATGATTTCATCAATAATGAATCGCTGACGGTTTGCATGTCCTCGGATAGCGTTACTTTGACCAATCTTGTTGATACCATTACTCAAATCCAAATCTTGCCCTTGAGGCTCTTCCGTAAATGGATGCGGAGGCGTCTCAAGCTCACGGTGTTCAGGAACAAGCTTATTCCCTTGGTTATCGTAACCATTCGGTGTAATATTGATTCTACCCCTCCTTGCCGCTTCTACATAGTCAATCCAGTAATATCTGAACATCAACTTACGCGTATCAATCTCACGGCGCTTGTAATAACGTTGAGGTTGTGGATAATACATATCCGCAAGAATTGGAACTAATTCCGGGTCATCATAGTAAAAACGACGATCCCAGTTCAATGAAAAGATTGTTCTGTTTAATTCTCTGTCAGAAGGATCAAATTCAGCCCAGTCAAGCGCTCCTTCATCAAAATACATGTCTTTATAGCTAATGTAACGACTCGCGTCGTCATCTTCTTCCAAACCGTAATAGATTTTATCTCTCGCAATCGAATCACGCACCCAATCAACAAATTGGCGATACTCGTTGTTAGAAATCTCTGTTTGGTCCATGTAAAACGCCTGAACGGAAACCGTTTTGGCTCTGGTCTGATGCAAGAATGGCATATCTCCATCATTCTCCCCCATCTGGTATCCTCCCGCAGGTATGTACACCATTCCCAAAGGAATCTGTGGGTGATACACTGGTCTACCCAAAGTACCTGTAAGATGCCCAGTCCTTGAACTACACGCAGCCAGCACAATGCTAACTATAGCAAATAACACTAATCTTTTCATTCTACCTCTTTTTACTTTCCGGATATCTAATTAACAACTTACAGGATCTTAACTCTTCGATATAACGGAATCTTAGCCCGAATGGTTACAAATATTTTAAAAAAAAATAACTTTTACAACCATCTAGGGTGTTTTGACGTTTGGATCGGAATCGGCGGTAATTTGTAACAATACTTCAAAAGTATCTCATGTGAACCTCTCGAAACGCTCGACAATTTATTGACTGAAATGTCATATGAATATCCAACCGTCAAATTACGAATTGGCTTGTATCCAAGCATCACGGCAATCGCATCGCTTGTACGATACGTCAAACCTCCGTAAGCAATTTGATTCCAAATATAACGCGCGTTGATGTCAACTGAAGTCTTCACCATGTCAGTACGCAATAACAAGTTTGTCTCTAAATCACCTTTTGGAGTACCCAAGCCTTTAAACGTCTTACCTCCCATTAAGTAATAGTGACGGGCAGTGTTATACGTAGTTTGGTTTAAAACGTTTTCATCATTCAACAAAGACGACTCTGAAAGGTGAGTCGATGAAATACCTACATAATAATCTTGAGCTCCCTGCCAATAAAGACCAAAGTTTAAATCAAGATTCGTAGATGAAAATGCTGTAGGAAGTGACGCGTCATTCAATGTTGTTGGTGGTATCCATTCAGGATTCATCCCAAGATTCACCATACCAATACCAATACCAATACCCAAATTACCAGCATTTGAAACTGGAAGATGATAAGAGTAATTTAACAACAAGTTGTTCTGACGAGTGAATCCAATTGCGTCATGGAAAAATGAAATACCCACACCAGAAAGCCAATTGGAATACTGAGAAAGATTCCCTTCCACGTTTAGCAATGCTGAATTTGGTGCTCCATTAACTCTGTCCCACTGATTTCTGTAGATGGTAGTCGCACAAATCATGTTTGGCATCCCCATACCTGTCTTACCAGGATTCAAACTCATTTTATCATACATGAAATGAGTGATCAATTTGTCTTGCTGTGCAAAAGCAGCACCTGCTGCACACACTACAAATAATGATAAGGCTAGAAATTTCTGTTTCATAAATAGTTTACATTTCTCCCGGACTGGTAACGAATTCAGTACCAACGAGACACTTTTATCAGGCGACTAAAATAGCTATTTTTCTTATAAAAGGAAACTTTTTAACATTCTTGTTTAAAAAAACATGAATTACCCTTTACACAGAATAAATCGAACAAATTATAACGATCAACTCAGCTTCTGCAAAGTCTTCCACCAAAGGTTCGGGATCACATTCTCCAGTGCACGATTATAATCTTCTTGATCGCAAGGAACCAAGCAATGACGTTCGTATTTTGCATTGTCCTTCGCCAAGTATTTGACTTCCAACCACCAACGACTCGACTTGTCGCTTTTATAGAAGACTAGATCATCCGTAAAATCATCCAAATGAACATGAAACTTTGTGTAGTTCTTTTTAGTCCCTACAGGAAAGTCTCCTACCCTTTGCGCAACACCATCAAGAAAATACCACAGAATTTGCGCCAATAAATTGGATGCAACCTCACCATGCCCAGGAACAATATCAAAAATGCCTAAACAAGACATCTTATCGCTCATTCCTGCATACTTTGCAATTTGACAGATTTGCTCTGCATAAAGCCCGTTAGCATTTCCATATTTGGTAGCATCTGTCTCGGAGCTTTTAATACTGGTGAAATCAATCGTAAGTAAATCTGAATTTCTTAAGTACGGTTCTGCAACTCTAAAATCAGCATTGAAAGCCCCAAGTCTGCAGACATCAAAATATAGTTTATCAAAAAGATCGACTTCTTTTTTTGCCACAAGAGGTCTTTGCATGCCAATATTAGCATAATTAAACAAGTAACATGGTCGCTGCATCAGCAAATGACTGACATAGCCATCTGATCGAACCGCCTCATTCGGTTCACCCACATCCAGTTTACTATCAACCGCACAAATGTTAATCATCTGCTCCAGTGATTCAAACCCTTTATAGCATGCTAATGTGAGATCTTGACCACCTCCAATGATTATTGGTAGAATATCATTCTTCACTAATTCAGAAACCGTTTGAGCAACAGCAAAGTATGTATCATCAATACTTCCTCCAGGTGTAATGATACCAAGATCATACAACTTCTTACTCCAGTTATCACCTATATGTAAACCATAAAAGTCATCTCGAAAAGTATCTTGAACTGTTTCAAAAGCAACTTTACCATTTCTATACTCTGGCACGCTAAAAACCGCAATGGCGCCTCTCTCTATTTCAGGGAATCCGTTATCGGAATGCACATCTACTGATGCACCTATTGTCCCTTCGATCAGGCTTCTTTCTACGTTTGCTGGTTGAAAATAAATCGAGAGATCTTTCATGTTGTGACTTTAAACAAAAGTATCTCTAATCGTTCAAGTCAAAGAAAGCCTCTGCAAAAAGCTTTACAGAAATAATCGTTGAAAACTTATCTACTTCTTCTTACGTGTTGCTCGTCTTTTCGCAGGTTG
The DNA here is from genome assembly GCA_002427735.1 of Flavobacteriales bacterium UBA6051. GTDB lineage: Bacteria > Bacteroidota > Bacteroidia > Flavobacteriales_D > Crocinitomicaceae > UBA4466. The sequence continues at coordinate 10,242 of DIYP01000009.1, read as the reverse complement.
ATTCTCTGAAATCTCAATGCACTGCTCCAATGTTAACTCTGAAGGCTCCACGTCCTTTGGCAACTTGAAATTCTTCTTACCAATTTTCAAGAAAGGTCCCCATCGCCCATTCAGCAGCACAACTTCTTCATTCTCTGGGAAAGTCTTGATGATCTTTTTAGCATCTTCTTCTTTCTTCGCAATAATGATCTCAATTGCTTTTTCCAAACCGACCGTCATTGGATCTTCTTCTTCCGGAAGAGATGCGAACGACTTACCATGTTGAATGTATGGACCATATCGACCGACATTTGCCTTCACTACCAAGCCCTCGTACTCTCCAAGTGTTCTTGGCAACTTAAACAAATCCAGTGCCTCTTCCAAGGTGATAGAATTGATGGATTGATTCGCTCGTAAAGAAGCAAATTGTGGCTTTTCACCATCTACTTGCTCATCACCAATTTGAATCATTGGGCCAAAACGCCCAATACGTGCAATTATTCTTCTTCCTGATTCAGGATGCATTCCTAATTCTCTTTCCCCAGTAGCGCGTTCGGAGTTTTCAAGTGTATCCTCTACAGTGTCATGAAATGGAGAATAGAACTCCTTGATCATCTTGGTCCATTCCGTTAACCCTCGTGCTATCTCATCAAATTCTTTCTCGACCTGAGCCGTGAAATTGTAATCCATGATTTTGCTAAAGTGCTCTGAAAGGAAGTCAGTTACTACCACACCGATATCAGTCGGTGCTAGTTTGTTCTTTTCACGACCGGTCACTTCCGTCAACACATTCTTCTCAATCGAACCTCCTGACAGCACCCACTGATCATAACTTCTCTCAGTTCCATCGCGTTGCGGCTTCTCTACATAACCTCTCTTTTGGATGGTTGTAATTGTTGGAGCATATGTTGAAGGTCTACCAATACCCAAGCTCTCTAGCTTTTTCACCAAAGAAGCTTCTACATATCTAGACGGCGGTCGTGTAAAACGCTGTGTAGCCTTAATTTCATCGGTAGAAACTTCATCTCCAACATTCACCGCTGGTAATAAGCCCGATTCAAAACCTTCTTCCTCCTCATCATCAACATTGCTCTCCAGGTAAACTTTTAAGAACCCATCAAACTTGATGACCTCACCTTTTGCTTGAAACGTTTCGTCGACTCCTGCCGCATTCAACTTAATCGTTGTTCGTTCTAGTTGAGCATCTGACATCTGAGAAGAGATGGCACGCTTCCAAATTAAATCGTATAGACGCTCTTCATCCGACTCTGCAGAAATACTGTGCTTGCCGAAATCAGTTGGTCGAATGGCTTCGTGTGCTTCCTGCGCCGACCCTTTTGTCACATATCTTGTGACATTCGAGTACTCTGAACCGTATGCCTTTTCAATTTCTGCTTTTGCACCATTAATAGCCGTATCAGAAAGATTGACGGAATCCGTTCTCATGTAGGTAATGAGCCCACCTTCGTACAAACGTTGTGCAACTGACATTGTTCTGGAAACAGAGAAGCCCAGCTTTAAACTAGCCTCCTGCTGTAAAGTAGATGTTGTAAAAGGAGCAACTGGCTTTTTTGTTGCCGGCTTTTTAGCTACATCACTCACACTGAACTTTGCACTCACACACGCATCAAGTAAGCTTGTTACATCTTCTTCAGATTTTAGTTGCTTAGATACGTCTGCTTTTATCTTTCCATTGGAAGAGCTGAACATCCCATTGATCTTGTAGAAAGAATCAGATGCGAACTTTTCAATCTCTTTTTCCTTTTCCACGATCAGCTTAACTGCTACTGATTGTACTCTACCAGCAGACAAACTCGGACGTACTTTTCTCCACAAAACAGGAGACAACTCAAAACCAACTAAGCGGTCTAGAATTCTTCTCGCCTGTTGAGCATCCACCAACTCTTTGTTAATTTTTCGAGGTGACTCAATCGCCTTAAGAATTGCACTCTTCGTAATTTCATTAAACGTAATTCGCTTAGTGTCCTTTTTTTCCAATCCCAGCGTCTCATAGAGGTGCCATGAAATAGCTTCTCCCTCTCGGTCCTCATCCGTTGCGAGCCAAACGGTCTCAACTTCCTTTACCAGTTTTTTCAGTTCTGAAACGACTTGTTTTTTATCGGGAGAGACTTCATATTTTGGAGCGAAATCATTCTCAACATCGATCGCTTCACCTTTTTTGGCTAAGTCCCTTACGTGACCAAAACTGGATTTAACAACAAAGTCTTTTCCAAGATAATTCTCGATTGTTTTGGCTTTCGCAGGTGACTCTACTATAACTAAATTTTTGGCCATATTATCTGTATTTTAAACTTCCAAACTAACAATCACAGTCCCGGCTCCACGATTTTGGAAGTGCAAAGAAAGAGCAATTAATTTCAATTCACAACGAAAAAAACGCACAAAATGTTTCGGTCAAATACATATAATATAATCTTTAACCATAGGTTAAAGGAATTTGGTTAATAATTGATAAAATAAAAGCTGCCATTTTGACACCCCTTGAAAATTATCTAATTTCGTATCCTGATTTTAAGAAATGACCATAGAATTGAATAAAGAAATAGACGAAACACGTCAAGGAGAAGCAACAGTGATTGAAACAACACCTTCTTCAAATGGAAAAAAGCTTTATGTAGAAAGCTATGGATGTGCCATGAACTTTGCAGACAGTGAAGTGGTAGCTTCTATTTTAGCCAAAGAAGGGTATGCGACAACTGCTGACGTTGAAGAAGCAGATGTAGTCCTGATCAATACATGCTCTATCAGAGAAAATGCCGAATCCAGAGTTCGCAATAGACTCACCAACTTTAAGAGTCGAAAACAAAGACAACCCGGATTGGTAGTTGGAATTCTTGGTTGTATGGCAGAACGCTTGAAAAAAGATTTATTAGAAGAAGAAAAACTGGTTGACTTAGTTGCCGGACCAGATGCATATCGTGACCTACCAGGACTCATTGAAGAAGTAGAAAGTGGTCAGAAAGCAGTCAATGTGTTACTTTCTCGTGATGAAACTTATGCAGACATCTCTCCTATTCGACTGGATAAGAATGGTGTTTCAAGTTTTGTATCCATTACGCGAGGTTGTGATAACATGTGTTCTTTTTGCGTAGTTCCCTTTACCAGAGGAAGAGAACGTTCAAGAGATCCGCAAACGATTTACAACGAATGTAAAGATCTATTTGATCAAGGATATCGTGAGGTTACTCTACTCGGGCAGAATGTTGACTCCTACAGATGGAATATGACTTCAAAAGGAGAAATCAAGGATGCTACTAAGCCCACAACAAATTTTGCTGAATTAATGGATATGGTGGCTGGAATTTCTCCTCACTTGAGAATTCGCTTCTCCACTTCACACCCGAAAGACATGACAGATGAAGTCTTGGAGGTAATTGCAAAACATGAGAACATCTGCAACTACATTCATCTGCCTGTACAGTCAGGAAACACAAATGTTCTGGATCGTATGAATCGCTCTTACACACGTGAATGGTATTTGGGGCGTATTGAAGCTATCCGACGTATCATACCAGACTGTGCGATTTCGACAGATATTATTTCTGGTTTCTGCGATGAAACAGAAGAAGAGCATAATGACACAATCTCTTTGATGAAAGAGGTTAAGTGGGATTTTGCTTACATGTATAAATACTCTGAACGACCAAAAACTTTGGCGGAAAGAAGATTTGAGGATAACGTCCCTGATGATGTTAAGGGCAAACGTCTAACCGAAATTATTGACCTGCAGCAAGTTCATTCGCTTGAAGCAAATCAGCGTCATGTTGGCAAAATTCAAAAAGTACTCATTGAAGGAAGATCCAAGCGGTCTGAAGACTTTCTTGCGGGAAGAAACGACCACAATGTCAAAGTTGTTTTTCCAAAAGGTGAATTTTCCAAAGGGGATTACGTTATGGTGAATATCACGGATTGTACAGCTGCAACTCTTCTAGGTGAAGTGGTTGAATTGGTAAACCAAGATTGAGCATGGAAATACAGCAAGTAAAACAGCGATTTGGAATTATTGGAAATGCTCCATTGTTGAACAGAGCTTTGGAAGTGGCTACGCAAGTAGCTCCAACAGACATCTCCGTGCTTGTTACGGGAGAAAGTGGTACCGGTAAAGAGATTATACCTCAAGTCATTCATCAATTGAGTTCAAGAAAGCATGGCGAGTACATTGCGGTGAATTGTGGAGCCATTCCAGAAGGAACGATTGACTCAGAATTATTCGGTCATGAAAAGGGAGCCTTTACTGGTGCAAGCGGTAGCAGAAAAGGTTATTTTGAAGTAGCTGATGGAGGTACCATCTTTTTGGATGAAGTTGCAGAACTACCAATGCAAACACAAGTTCGTTTACTTCGAGTATTGGAAACCGGAGAATTTATTCGTGTTGGATCATCTAAAGTGATCAAAACGAATGTGCGTGTTGTTGCCGCTACCAATGAGAACATGCAACAGGCAATATCGAGCGGAAAGTTTCGCGAGGATTTGTTTTATCGCTTAAGCACTGTGCCAATTGCACTTCCTCCTCTAAGAAAAAGAAATGACGACATTCATTTACTTTTCAGAAAATTCGCGAGTGACTTTGGCGATAAATATCGAATGCCAGGAATCCGATTGTCTGCAGATGCAATAGAGCTACTGAACAATTATTCATGGCCCGGAAACATTCGCCAATTAAAGAATTTAGTAGAACAAATTTCCGTAATTGAAACCTCGCGTGAAATTGACGGTCAGACTTTTGCTAATTACCTTCCTACGGAACGTGATACGAGTCCGGCATTAATTGATTCATCGCAAGAGAGTATAAATGAGCGCGAATTGATGTACAAATTCCTGTTCGACATGAAAAAAGATCTGACAGATTTGAAAAAACTGGTAATTGAAATCATGGCGAACAATGGCAACGTAAACTTGAGTAATGATCAGGAAACAATGATCAATCGATTCTATGAAGACGTTCAACCTCCTTCAAGCTCAACAAAAATACTCCCTCCCGCCCAACAAGACGAGTCCTACAATTACTCAAGACCTGCGGAAGATGATTTCGAATTACATGAAGAAGTAGAAGAATCACTTTCTCTTGAGGACAGGGAAAAAGAACTTATTAAAAAAGCACTTGTCAAACATAAGGGAAGAAGAAAACACGCTGCATCCGAGTTAGGAATTAGTGAACGAACCTTATATCGAAAAATAAAAGAGTATAACCTCACTGATTAAATGAAATGGCTTTACGTAATATTAACTATTGGACTGCTCAGCAGTTGTTGGCCAACGAGCGTTTCATTCGTAGATAATGGATCCATGCCTCCCGAGTGGAAAGTATTTTATGTGGAAACACTCAAAAATGAAGCTCCGAATACTCCTTTAAGTTATTCTGCGACACTTTCGGAGGATGTCAAAGATGGTGTACAGAATAATACCCGCTTGTTACTTGGAACAACGCTGAATGACAGTGTTCAAATTATTATTCAAGGTGTGATCTCAAATTATTCCATTACACCGGTTGCACTTCAAGAGGGAGATAATGCTGCACAGAACAGATTAACCGTATCGGTGAATTTTGAGATCTTTATTACGGCTCCTGAAGAAGATAAAATGACGCTTACCAGCACCCGGTTCGTTGATTATGCTTCTAGTGAGGACCTCGGAGCTAAAGAAGATGAATTGCTAGCAGAGGTAAACGACCAAATAGTTCAAGATGTTGTTAATAAACTGCTCTCAAACTGGTAAATGCTCAATACTTCTGAAATAGCACAAAGGATTGATAGTCCACAAAGGGTTGGATCGGATGATCTTGCTGCCTTGAAAGAGCTTTCCGAAAAATACCCATATACACCGCTATTTTCCATCTTGTACTTAAAAGGATTGCGGAAAACGCGCAATATTGATTTCGATGAAGAATTGAAAAAGCATTCCTATCGAATTGGAGATAGAGTTCAACTTTATGAACTAATTCAAATGAATGAGTTGGAGCAGGAAAATCAACCTGATCAATCTTCTTATGCTGAGGAGGAGGTCACTTCCAATGCGCATGCTGAAGAAGAAATAGCTCGTAAAGAAACAACTATTGAAGTTGAAGAAGAGGTTCCTGCTTCTGAAGATGGAGTGCTCACGCAAGCAAATAATGAAATGGATGCTGAGGATGTTTCTCATGAGATCGCTATTGACAAGGATGAGCATGATATCGCAGCATTAAATGACACGGAGGAAACGGCAATCAATGATATACCTGAAGATGCCGTAGATGAAAATATATTGCATCATGCGGTTGTCGCTAACTATACCCTCGAAGAACTCACTGAAGAAGAAAGTCTTGCTCTCAATAGACGTATCGTAGAAAAAGAGCAAGAAGTAGCTAACGAAGAAAATGAAGATTCAAATGAATTGGATGAATTTGACTCGACGAGAACATTTACTTCATGGCTCTCCGCCGATAGTAATCATGAGGAAACGATAAATGAAGACAAGGAAGCTATTAATGCTGTCGTCAATGATTTCGCCGATTTCGATCCTTCAGAAGGTTTGTTTGGAGAAGTAGACAAACCAAAACAGGAGTTCTTCTCTCCTACGAAAAAAGCGAAAGAAAGTCTGGATGAAGGACACTTACCTGTGAGTGAAACATTAGCAAAAATTTATGTTGCCCAAGGAAATTATCCAAAGGCAATTGAGGCTTACTCACAATTAAGTTTGAAATATCCAGAAAAAAAGATTTTCTTTGCAAACCTGATTAAAGATTTACAGAAAAAAATAAACTCATAATAAATGGTAACATTAATTACTTCCGTCATCATTTTAGCAAGTGTTCTACTTGTTTTCGTTGTATACGTTCAAAATCCTAAAGGTGGTGGTTTAAGCACTGACTTTGGTGCTGCGCAACAAATTGGCGGTGTTCAAAAAACAAATGATTTCATTGATAAGGCAACATGGGGATTAGCCATCGTTGTTGGATCACTTAGTATATTTCTTACTGTTATGCTTAAAGCTCCAGAACCTGAAGCTCCTGTTGAACCAGAACAGGCAGAGCAATCTGATGCAGGTACTGCTCCAAGTGGGCAGGCGGCTCAGTAGAGATTACCTTGGATAACTTATTAAATGTCAGTATGTCATTCATGCTGACATTTTTTGTGCGCTAATGTGTAATTTTGTCGCTCAATTTGCGCTGGCACAAATTTAGTACGTGGCGGTTCAAAAGAATTTTTAACTAAAATTTCAAAACAATATGTCAACTACATTCAAACCATTGGCAGACCGTGTGCTTATAGAACCTGCACCGGCTGAGCAAATGACAGCGAGTGGAATTATTATTCCTGATTCAGCGAAAGAAAAACCGCTGAAGGGTAAAATTATCGCTGCGGGCGAAGGAAAAAAGGATGAACCCATGACAGTAAAAGTTGGGGATGAAGTTTTGTTCGGACAATACTCTGGAACAGAAATCAAGTTGGACGGGAACACGTATATGATCATGCGTGAATCCGATATTTATGGAATACTTTAATTACCAATGAATTAAATAATTCAAAAAATGGCAAAAGAAATTTATTTTGATGTTAATGCTCGCGAAAAACTTAAGGCGGGTGTAGATGCTTTGGCAGATGCTGTTAAAGTTACTTTAGGACCTAAAGGTCGTAATGTTGTAATAGGGAAAAAATTTGGCGCGCCTCATGTAACAAAGGACGGTGTATCCGTAGCTAAAGAGGTTGAGTTGAAGGATCCAATTGAGGACATGGGTGCACAGATGGTGAAAGAGGTTGCTTCAAAAACTGCGGACATTGCTGGTGACGGTACTACGACTGCAACCGTTCTTGCTCAGGCGATCATCAATGCTGGATTAAAGAATGTTGCAGCAGGAGCCAATCCTATGGATTTAAAGCGAGGTATTGACAAAGCTGTTGCTGATGTTGTTAAGAACCTGAAAGAAATCTCAAAAGAAGTTGGTTCTGACAACGACAAAATCAAGCAAATCGCTACGATATCTGCCAACAATGATGAAACTATTGGTGCATTAATCGCTGAGGCGATGAAAGTTGTTGGTAACGATGGTGTAATTACTGTTGAAGAAGCGAAGGGAACGGAAACAGATGTAAAAACGGTAGAAGGAATGCAATTCGATCGTGGTTACCTATCTCCTTACTTCGTTACAAACACGGATAAGATGATTACAGAAATGGAAAACCCTCAAATCTTGATCTATGATAAAAAGATCTCGAATATGAAGGAATTACTTCCAATTCTTGAACCAGTAGCACAGTCAGGAAAACCACTTTTACTCATTGCTGAAGACGTAGACGGGGAAGCATTAGCAACTTTGGTTGTGAACCGTATTCGTGGTTCTCTGAAAATTGCTGCCGTGAAAGCACCTGGTTTTGGAGACCGACGTAAAGCAATGTTGGAAGATATTGCAATCTTAACTGGAGGACAGGTTATTTCAGAAGAAAAAGGATTGACACTTGAAAATGCTACACTAGATATGCTAGGAACAGCAGAGAAAGTGGAAATCGACAAGGATAATACTACTGTTGTAAACGGTGCTGGTAATAAAGCTGATATTGAAGCTCGTATCGGTCAGATTAGAGCCCAAATAGAATCATCAACATCTGATTACGATAAAGAAAAAATGCAGGAACGCCTTGCAAAACTTGCGGGAGGTGTTGCCGTGCTTTATGTTGGTGCTCCTACAGAAGTAGAGATGAAGGAGAAAAAGGACCGAGTAGATGATGCTCTTGCGGCAACTAGAGCGGCTGTCGAAGAAGGTATTGTTCCTGGTGGGGGTATTGCCTTAATTCGTGCTCTTAGCACGTTAGAGAAACTAAAGGGAGATAATGATGATGAAATGACGGGTATTGCTATTGTGAAACGCGCAGTAGAAGAGCCGTTGCGTCAGATTATCGCTAATTCTGGTGGTGAAGGCGCCGTTATTGTTCAAAAGGTAAAAGAAGGCAAAGATGACTTTGGATACAATGCAAGAACTGAAGAGTTTGATAACTTGTATAAAGCTGGAGTAATCGATCCTACAAAAGTGACGCGTATTGCTATTGAAAATGCTGCATCTATTGCATCTATGTTGTTGACAACTGAATGCGTAATTGCTGATGAACCTGTAGATGAATCAGCCGCTGCAGCCGCAATGGGCGGAGGAATGCCTGGTGGAATGCCAGGAATGATGTAATACATCATTGCAATTATAAAAGGCCGACTCATGTCGGTCTTTTTTCCGTTTCTGTTTTACTGAAATTTTCAGATAAGCAGGACGACTATATAGATGGGCCCTCTGAAATTTCAGAGGGCTTTTTTATTGTTTCAGGAGCGTCACCCTTGTGTCATCTCTTCTCCACATTGATTGCAGTAAACTGACCCAAATGGATTATCATGGCCGCAGTTATCACAGAGATTATCCTTTTTACCGTCATCTTTATACTTTGACATTTCAACGGAAATTAACCCTGTTGGAACGGCTATAATAACATAACCTAAAATCATCATGACGGATGACAAAATCTTACCAAGATCAGTGGAAGGGATGATATCACCATAACCGACCGTAGTGGTTGTTACAATAGCCCAATAAATACTAGCGGGAATACTCTCAAAACCGTTCTGACCACCCTCAATTACATACATCAGCGTACCGGCGAGAATCATCATCATAACAACGAAAAACAGAAAGACGGTAATCTTATAATAACTCGCTCTAAGCGAGTGTGCCAATGCCTGAGATTCTGAAGTGAATCGATTCAATTTCAGTATTCTGAATATCCTTAATAAACGTAACGCGCGAATGACCGTTAGTGATGTATATCCGGAAATAAAAGGAGTAATAAACGTTGGAATAATAGATAGCAAATCAATTATCCCCCACCAGCTTAAAATATACCGCAATGGTTTCGGAGAGATGAAAATACGCAGTAAATACTCTATTGAAAACAGAATTGTAAAACCCCATTCAATGTAATAAAGCTCTTCTCCATAAGCTGTTCTCCACTTTGGTACACTTTCGAATAAAACAACAAGTACAGATAGAAGAATCAGAAACAACAGAACAACGTCAAACGTTTTTCCTGCTCTAGTAGTTGTTCCGAAGATTATTGTATGTAACCGGTCACGCATACTGTAAAGATAAGGCTTGATTTGAAACTACTTCCAGTCGTACTTAAATTCTAAAACTAGCACAAAAAAACCGCCTATCTAATTGAGATAGGCGGTTTGTGTTTACGTTTTGATTTGTTTCTATCGTGCTATGACCACTTCTTCGATGATGAC
>DIYP01000014.1 GCA_002427735.1 Flavobacteriales bacterium UBA6051 | reverse complement strand
ACAAAAAAAGCACTCCACTGGAGTGCTTTTTGTGACCTCGTCAGGATTCAAACCTGAAACCTCTTGAGCCGTAATCAAGTGCTCTATTCAGTTGAGCTACGAGGCCAATTGCGAGTGCAAATATAACCTGTTTTTTCCTATCGGCAAGACTGAACGAAAAAAATTACTGAATTTCTGCAGTTATGCCTCGATCCAACAAAGCTGTGCACATCGGCTCGAGTTTTTCATATTCTCCCCGCTTTACCTGGCACTTGCCGTTGAAATGAATAATGTGTGTGCATTGTTCCGCTTGGATTGGATTGTGTTTGCAAACCTTTATTAACGAGTTAATGACGTGATCAAATGTGTTCACGTCATCGTTAAAAACGATCAAATCTTGCTGCTCAACAATCTCCTCTAAAACGAGTTCTTCAAATGCTGTTTCTACCTGCCCCATACTTCTTTATTCTTCAAATTCTAATTCGTACTCCGTCTCCTCCACAACTATTGCTTCCAGAGCAAATTTACGGATAATCCCCTGTACCTCCTTCAACTTATTCGGTTCAATTCCAAATATGCGCAATACTCTTCCCTCATCCACACGTGCAAACTCCTTTCTATAATTAAAGCGCATCAACCAATCAATAAAGTCTCCGGGAAGAACCGAATCGTTCAATGAAATTTCAATATTCATTGTCGAATCCATTGCTAATAAATCAATTGGCAAGTAAAGCGTATCGATATCTTCTTTAAAGTTCCATAATCTAGGTAGATCGTCGACATTATCATAAATTATCGATTTTACCCTTTGGTCTTTTCCGTCGAAGAAGAACGTTCCTTCTGCATTATATCTGTTGAGCACATCACGAGGGAATTCGTCAAATTGTTTCTTTGTAACTATCTGAATTCTTTCGCTAACCGTTTCCGTATCCTCAGAATAAATCGGTGTAATATTCTCTGTTGATACTGTATCTGATCGCATCACCACGGCATCATTCGGTGTTGATACATCTGAATTATTCACTACTGGCTCCTGAGAAGCATCCTCTTTTTCTAGTTCAGACTGTAAAATAGCATTACCGTTTTCCGACAATAAGCGCTTCGCTTCAGCCAATGTAATTCGAATGCCCTCATAATATGCAGTAACAAAAGCTCCCTTCACTCCTGCATTTAGTGCTTCCTGTCTGCGCGGGAGTGCTTCCTCAATTGAATTGAACATACCTGTTGCATAGCGAATTTGGCCATTCGGCAAACGGATGGTCATTAATTCATCCATTCCATAGGTGCTTTCTGGTCCAACAGGTCGGTTAAACACTCCTATTTGAACTGTAAAGAACAATCCCTGTTTCATCTCAATTGGGTCGGCTTCTGAAGCGCCTGGAGCCTGATTATAACTCATTTCAGATACTTCCTGCACCTCATTGGTCGCTGGTAACCCTAATTTTTCAGCTGTTTTTTCAGCCACCTCCATCATTATCTCATTCGTACCCTTTGGAACACAAGTCCCTTCGCGTTCTCTTCTTCTTGCTTCTCCAAACTGAATACGTTGCCCGTCACAGTAAGCAACAACAAAAGCATCTGAATACCCTAAACCACGGATTTGCTCACGCGCATCAATAACCGTTTCGCTGCTATTGAAAAACCCTGCCATATAGCGCGTTATATTGGTACCATCTATTAACTCACCTGAGACAGGATTAAACTCTTTGAAAAGATCTTGAGGAATTGGTTTTGCAAACGCTCCAATCTGAACACGATAAACCAAACCACTTGGATTCTCCACACCGACTGGAATTGGATTCTCCGCAGAATACGTACTCGATGCATTTTCGTCAATTGCTAATCCATTAGATGGCATCTGCAATAGTGCCGCTGCCACAATTGTTGTTTTAATCGGACGAACGCCTCGTAGTACCAGGTTTTGCATTTTCATTGACTCCTCACTGTCATTAGGAAGCGCGCGGTTCGCATCATACTTTAACTGCACCAACTCAACCGATAAACGATCGATATCAGATTCTAACGATTTAATTCGCATTACTCCAACCTGTATTTCCTCATCAACAGAAGCACTGCCGGATCTGGTTAATAGCGAATTCACATTTTCACGTTCCTCCCTTAATTCATTTTCCAAGGTAGTAATTTGTTGTTCTACCTCCAAGGCCTCATTAGCTAAATTAAAATACTCTTCGTACGTCTCTGAACCTGCAGTTTTTCGCTCTTCGTTGAAGGTTAGTTCCTGATCGGAAGCTGATTTTGGAACAACGGGCTCCGTGAGATTCTCAGCCAATAATCGCTCTTCGACCATTCTTAATTGTGCTTCAACAATAGATCGCTGCTCAATCAATCCTGCCCGTTTAAGTTCCAATGCTGGAAGTTCTTTTTTTCGCGCTTGAGATATTTCTTTATCAACTGCCACTATCTCGGTAGTTAAATCTCCCATCCGAACGGTGAATGTTCTTCTTCGCTTCTCCAGTTCTTCTCTTGACAGCAAACTAATATTCTCACTCTCTTCAAGATCAGAACGTTTTTGATCATTGATAACTTCTTGAATACTCGCGTTAAGGTTCTCTTGTCTTATCTCAGCTTCTTTCAATAAGTAATTTCTTTCCTCTTCTGTTTTTGCATCTTCTGCTTGTTCAATCAAATCCTCTATTGCAGATGACTCCTGTGCTGTTTGATTCAGGGTCTTTTCAACAATTCCGTCTGTCTCTTCCTGCCCTTCAAATTGCTTCAACTTATCTGTCAGTGAGCCACTTTCCTCTTGACCTGAACGAATTTTGTTTGTATAGATTTCATTCTCCCGCTCCGTTTTATCCGCTTGAATATCTTCTATCTCAGCAAGTATTTCTTTACGCTGATCTTTTGAAACCTCTTCATTATTCAGCTCTTGTCTTAATTCAAATTCACGTTCTTCCAACTCGGCTAACTCGGGGTCATCATTCAAATTAGTTGGAGAAGAATTATCATTATTGATAGGATTCGTGTTATTTGTATTTGCCTCAACCACTGCTGATTCTAGCTCTCCAATTGAGACTCCAATACGACGACGTTTTTCCTGAACAATTCCTTTTTCTTCCTCTAACCAAGTAAGCTGCTCAGTTAAGCCCCTATCTTCGGTATTTTGTTCTAATCCGTTCTTCGTTTCTTTTATTTTTTCGTCAAGTTGACTTTCGTAGTAGCTCAACATTTGATCTTGAGCTTTTAGTTCGTCAATAGTCGCAAAACTGCCATCAACACTATTGTCACCTTCACCCAGAGTTAAATCTCTAAATGATTGTATGAAGCTCTGCTTTTCGTCACCATTATTGGTAACAACGGCAGATTGTGCATTTGCTCTGGCCTCTGATTCTCGGGTTTCGCTTTGAGCTAATCCTTGTTCTAAAACAGCCAATTCTAACTCTGCAGAAACCGAATATTTACGCTCGAGATCACTCTTCTTATCTTCAATTTCTTCCCTTAACTTGTCCTGTAAGCTTTCTTCACGATTGGCCAATTCATCGTACCTACCTTCACTCGTTGATTGCTGTAATTCGCCAATATCAACCGTGTAACTACGATCAACTTTATTGATAGCATCATTCACTTGTTCAGCTGTAATTGATGCCTTAGCCTGATTCAACTGTTCATTTATGATGGATTCCTGATCAGCAATCATTGTTGCTAAGACACGCTGTTCTGCCTGCAAGCGAGGGTCTTCACCATTCCTCTCCAAACCTTGTTTGACCTCATTCTGCTTTTCCTCTAAATCATTCAGGTATTCCTGTTCAAGCTCAATGAGATCAATCGCCTTTTCGAAACTTGGTTTTTCAGAGCTTTCAATTTTTTGTTTTTCCTCTTGATAATCAGACTTCAAATCCTGCTCTAACTCCTGCAATATAGCCTGTTCGTCAACATTGTCTTCAGGTGTTACATCCGTTACACTTGCGAGATTTTCAATTTCGTTGCTACGAACTTCAATTATTTGCTCTGTCTCAGATTTGATCTGGTCAAGCATATCTTTTCTGGCTCTCAAAGCTGTATTCTCAGGATCAGCCTCAATTTGAGTATCCAATTCTCTCAAAGAAGCACGAATATCATTGACCAATGTTTGATCGGCAGTCTGTAACGCTTGCAGTTTTTCTTCCTCGGAGAGATCAGTATTCCCTTCAATCGCTGCTTGTTCTTGCAAGTAATCTGGAGCAATTTCTTCTATCAGATCATCTTTCGAAATAGCTACGTCAACGGGCTGTGAATCTTGATTATTCAGTTCTTCTTGAATTGTTTCCGCCTCATTATTTAACTCTGCGGCATAGGCTTCCAAATCTAACTTTTCTGTATTTAAAGATTCCGTATCTCCCGTTCCTCCGCCAAGTGCTTGCTCTATTTCCTGAATACGTGCTTCTACTGACTCCTGCGTCTTTTCATTCAAAGTAAGTTGTGCCTCAAGTTTTTCTTTTTCAGATAATTCATCGTTTTGCTGTATCGCAGCTTTCTCATCTGTATAATCGGATGCAATCTCTTGTAGTTGATTTTCTTGCCCAACATTTTCAGGAACATACTCAGGGTCCAATGAAGGGTTTGAGTTCACCAGTTCTGCAATCTCGTTTTCTGTCGTGCTCTGTTCTACTGTTTCTATAGTAGTTTTGGCTTGTGTTAATGAAATATTTACATCAGCCGTATTTGGGGAAGATATTGGGTCTTCGAGCATTGCTTTTTGTAATGAGGCAATATTATTATCTACAATACTTAGCTCGCTGTTCTTTTCACTAATGGATGTTGATGTAGTCTTTAAAACTTCCTCAACCAACATCAATTCATCCTGCTTGCTTTTTACTTCTTCGCGAATTCGTTGAGCTTCTTTTTTCTTTGCTCCAGGCAGCTGGCCTTCAAGCAAACGAATATCTGCTTCTAATTTACGCTGCTCACCTTCCATTTCGCGCTGCTTAGCTGTAAGCTCATCTATTTCTCCTGAAATCTTAAGGCTTTTCTGAACAAGATCATTGACAACCTTCTCAGGTGATTCGTCGCGAGCTGTATTTATTTGCTCCTTGCTTCTTGCCAAGAGATCAAGTGCACCGTCCTCATCATCTGCAGCAAGCAATGAATTGAACTGATTCTCAATCATTTCAACTTTTCCAATGCCGGACTCTGTTGGTTGACCAATTGTCGCGAGCGTTTCATTCTTCAGATCATTCAAACTTTCAATCTCCTGCGCCAACAAGAGCTTCTCTGTTTCCAGCGATTTAATTTCGAGTAATGCATTATGTTTTTCAACTGGATCGGAAGCCTCTTGAGCTTTCTGCCTCAGCGCTTCAATTTGTTCACCTAATGACGTCAATCTATTTGATTTCTCAACAATCTCTTTATTGATATTCATCTCAATTCTCGACGCTTTTTCCAAAGAGAGTTTTTCGCCAATTGCAATTTCACTGAGTTGATCGCTTACCTCTCGCATGGACATATCTCGGAATCCTATTTCTGCCAATACTTTATTGCGTTCCTCTTGAGCATCAATTTCTTTCAAATCAAAATTATCAACATTGACATCCAACTCAGCCTTCTTTCGGATAACTTCAGCCATGAGTGCCTCCGCTCCTTCCACGCGTTCATCAAACATGTTCACAATGCGCACTGTCTCATTGCCATCCACGCTCGTGTGAACTGCTTTTTGCTTCAGTGGCCTGAATTCATCCAAAAAGGGAACATCGACTACAAACTTGTAAACGTCTTCTTTGTCTGCAACACGTACTTCATAATTGTATTTCCCACCTTTTGGAAAAACAAAAGAGTATTTGCCTTGCTTATTTGAACGAATCTTGCCTACCTCTTCCCCATTTGAATGAGATGAAACGATCACGTTCATTTCCTTATTGTCAGGATTCAATTCAGAAAGGAAATCTCCCATGATGATTACCTCTTGAATTGGGACTCTTGCTACTCTTACTTTATAAACGTGCAACTTACCATTTTGACTTTGACGAGCTGATGCGAAATATGCATTTTTATAGAGTTCGTCAACCACATAAAATAAATCGTCATCCGGCGAGCTAATGGCAAAATCTACATTTTCTACCCGACCAAACGAATTCGTGTTTGGATTATATAGTGCATGAAATACATCATAACCTCCCATAGAATTGTGCCCCTTAGAGCTGAAATAAAGGAAATCTCCACTCGGATGCATGTAAGGAAAATCTTCATCCGCATTTGTATTTACTTGACCAGGAAGCAACTGCGGCTCTCCCCAAGAGTTATCTGGTAATCGACGTCGGATGTAAATATCCTTTCCTGTTTCTTCTGAGTCTCCGTAACTCGAATAATAGATGGCCTTTGCATTCGGTGGAAAATGCACAATAGGGATATGCCCCTTTTTCTTATCCAATTTCGACTGAAAATCAGCCGTAACAAGGATGTTTCCGCCAATTGTCTGCATATTGTCATACAATCGAAAGAATTTCTCATTATCAATTTCTTTCTTTTCAGAAACAATAATATCCGTAAAGGTGCTCAGTAGTTTTTTCCCATTATCACACATTTGAATTTGACGTTCAACTGCGTAACGCTTGTCTTTTTTATCTCTCTTGCTCAAATAAGTATTGTAGCTTTTCTTGGCTTCCTCAAACTGATAATTTAAATGAAGTGCTTTTCCATGAAAATAGAATGCGCGTGCATCAATTCCTGACTGCGCAACCGCGAAATTCAAATATCGAATTGCTTCTTTTTTCTGATAAGAATTGAACAACAAACAAGTTCCATATCGGAAATTATAGTCCGGATTTTTTGGTTGAAGAGAGAGTAAACGTAAATACAAAGGAGTAGCCTTCACGTATTCTTCTTGCTCGAAGAATTCGGCCGCGTTTTCTTTTATTTCGCTTTCCGTTTGTCCCCATGTAATGCAGACAAACAGTAAGAATAGTAAGACATTGAAGCTATGTCTAATACTCCTCATTATTTATTCACGCACAAGCATTTTAAATCAACTCCGTATATGTACGACTATTTCTTGAAAAGGTTCATTCGGTTCTCTTCACCATTTAGCAAGCGACCAATATTTTTCCGGTGGGCATAAATAACTGCTAGAGAAAGCACTACACTGAACGCAACTAACCATACAGAATTCGTTTGAAAATAGAATACAATGGTTAAAGGAAAACTTAATGCTGCTGTAATTGCCCCCAACGATACGAACTGCGAGCTAATGAAAACTACCAAAAAAAGCAATAGACAAATTCCAGCAGCAGCAGGATGAACACCTATAATCACCCCTAGCGATGTTGCTACTCCTTTACCTCCTTTAAATCCTGCAAAAACCGGAAGTACATGACCAATTACAGCTAATAAAGCACATACCAGCTTAACATTGATCAGCTCTTCTGAATACCAAGCTCCGACTCCAGCAAAATATGGTAACATTACAGCTACCATACCTTTAAGAATATCAATACTTAGGACAACAATTCCTGGCTTTTTACCCAACACACGAAAAGTATTGGTTGCACCGGCATTCTTACTTCCATGTTCTCGGACATCCACACCGTATTTAGCCTTACCCACCCAAACAGCAGTGGGAATGGAGCCTAAGAGGTATGCAATACTTCCAAATACGAAAAAATCAATCATTCACTGAAATATTCCATAAACTTAACCAGAAAAACGCTGTTAGACGTTGCCTCGTATCGGAAGTTCTTTTTCTTACGCTTATCGTCTTTCAATTCAGTTAGAGCATTACTCAATTCCTGATCACCTGTTTTAATCTTGAGCACGCCATCCTTTTTCTGCATTGCATAGTGAAAGAAGTAATCACGTCCACCAGGTATGTTGATATACGTTGAAAAGGCATCGGCAGCTCCTTTAGAACTTGTTTGAGCAAAGAATGCTCTAAAAGGTACTTGCTTAAATACAGGCTTTCCATACATGCTCACTAAAACAGCCGACTCCACATTGGTTACCAATCCTTTGTCCTGTTTTTTCTTGCTGTCGTATGAACTTAGGCGTAATCCAGAAATTGTCATGCTTTTCTGAAGGCCATCCGGCAATTTCTTCACTGCCCCTTCACGAACGTATTGATCCAGGATCTTATCGGCATCTTCACGTCCATCCCACTCAAGAACGGCTTGCTCCAGCGTATTGGTCGACCAATTACTCTCCATTGGTTGCAATCCTTCCACTTCATTAATACGTTCTGCGACATCTTGCATAATTCCTTTATCCAATGGCATATCAAAACGGGCCGTAATATTCATGGAGGTTTCACCTGTCTGTTGGTTATAATTTACAATTCCAACCGCATCAACGTTCATGTCTCCGTAATCCATCCCAAGAGAAATTACACCGTCGCCATTCATAGAGCAACTTTCTGTGTGCAGGGCGATGTAATTTCCTTTTTCTTTTCGGTTGATCAGCTTCTCTTTGGAAGCTATTTGAAACTCTTTGGAAATAGCGTCATACTGCAAATAACCACTCGATGTAATTACAATTGGGTCGTCTTCCGATACCATAGATGACAAGAACGTTGGGTATAACTGTAAACTATCAGTAGAATGAGAATCCCTCCAAACAATTCCTGCAGTGATAGGACCACCTTCCAAATCCTTCATTTTATCTGATACTGGAATCTGAATGTTTTTTGGATCGATTTGAGAAGTAAACGCCATCCAGTTTCTATCAAACTTTTCACAACCGTGATTAATTCGGGTTGCTCCTGAGAAGTAAATCAGTGGATTAGAAGCTCTGATGGAAACATCACCGTAATAATCAAACTCATTACTCAACTTAAACCCAACGTCTGCGGAGATTTTTCCAGAGGCACGTGTTTGATAAGATGTATCCAAACCAATATCATTCATCGCGATATAGGTCACAACACTGTCCTTGTCATAATAAGGATATTGTCCTTTCGCTTCATAATCTCGACGCGCCTTGATTTCCACTTCCGCGTCTTCAAACTTATGATACTCCGTTACATAACTTGCAACAATACGCGCATTCGTGAGTTTATCGATTTTCGCTTTCTTTCGAATTGTCAGCTTCATGCTATCAGGATAAATTCGGGCATCGGCGATATCAACGTATTCCACTTTTTGACAGAATATTGTCTTCGACTTTAAATCGAACTTAGCCTTAGGAGCGCGGAATTGCAGCGAGTCCTGTTTTGGATGAGTTGAAAAGAAGTTTGGCCCAACAAGATCTACCCCCTGATTGATTGATATCTCTCGCTCCCCTTTCTTCTGCATTTCAATTGATAATTCATCCATGAGCCATGTGAATTGATCCATTTTACACATGTACTGATTTACTGGGAACTCAACAACAGATTCTCCCTCATTTGATTTGAAAACACCTTTTCGTTCTTCAAAGGATATGTGTGCATTTACGTTATCTGTCTTGAACGCTAATGGATCTTCGTCCAGATCATCCGATTCATTTTTTAGGTTAAACCCGGCCGTATCTGCGTCAATATCATAACGCTTGTACTTGAAATTATCGGAGATTACAGTTGCCGTAACGAAGGTCATCATTCCATTACCGGTCATACCCGTTGGTTCAACCGTTGCCGTTCCTCTCATTTTAGCCTCTCCTCCGAAAAAGATCATTTCGTTTTTTGGTGTAGACTTGGCACGTAATATTTTTTCTTTAGGCACATAAGTGATATAGGCATCATTTGCTGTCACATCAGGGAATTGAATACCTGATTCAATTGGCTTATTCTCGAATTGTGCAATCCCAACCGTAGAATCAGGCAAGAAACTAAACAATGTCTTAGATTGAGAAGTAGAATGAACAAAATTAATGGTTCCTGCACCTTGGAGTCCATTGTGCGAGAGAACAATCTTGTTTTCATACTTCGCTTCAGTTCCGTAGAAATCATACCCACCACTTGGAGCCTTTGCCGAAAATCCAAAAGAATAATCTGGCATAACTTTCACTTGATTTCGAATCTTTGGAAAGATCCCAGCAGACGTAAGTTCACCATCTAGTCTAAACGATTTTTCATTAAACCCATTTAAACTATCTCTAGTAAATGGATCGACAGTAAAATAAAATCTCGTGCTATCATAGACACCACGATAAATGTCCTTAGAATTATAAAAAATCTTGGTGGCACTGGTTGAAGTCAAAATTGGATAATTATCGAATCCATCTTTATTTCCTGAACGGTTGGATGGATCATCAATCAATAATTTACCAGCAATTCCAGTTAAATTACTGATCATAGGTATTGACTTCGGTCCATCCTCTTTACGTAACGGACGAACACGGAACAACGATTCATTCGTGCTGAGTAAGTCAATTTTGTAGTTCTCGTAATCAAACTTTGCAGCTTTTGTATTCATTTCGAGCTTACCCGAATTAACCCATCCACTGAAATGAAAATCTCTGTTCTTTTTCACCTTCACCTCGCTGTTTTCAGGAAAAACCAATGTATTGCGTTTTTGTGAGATAACAACGCGGTCTACAGCAGCTAAATCTAAATCAAGTGTCGACAAGTTAATTGTTCCGAAACTCTTCATTAATCGTCGTTCAGCATTTTGCTTTTCGAATAATTCTCGAACAGACAGTAAGTATTCATCGTTCTTGATCTGCTCTTCCGAATACCCTTTGAGCTCTTTTGGTCGTAGATCACAGGTGAATGTAATATTATCGTAATCAAGCTTTCCACTTTTCGCCTTAACAAAAGTTTCTAACTTTTTATTTACTGAGACCATTTTTCGTTCGGTATCATAAGTTATGAACCCCATATTTGACAATCGCAGTAAAGTAGTCTTCGCCTGCTCAACTGTCATACTAAGTGCGCTAGCCGCTTTTCCTTCATTGATTAAGTATTCATCATACTTGTAACAGTAGTTCCAGATGGCCACTAACGGATGCGTTGAAGACATTGCTTGCAAGCGGTCGTAAACTTCTTCATCAAAATACGCCGTAGACTCAAACTTAGCAATGCGTTGCTCCTGACTAGTTCCAAACTCATAGGTAAACATTAGATTCTCAGCCCCCAAATCCCATGACATTTTAGGTGCATAAATCTCTAATTCATGATAACTATCACGGAAAGGTGCCTCTCCAATCCCTGAGCGTGACCGTGTCATTCCCATAGTATTCTTTTCCAAATCAAAAGTATAGTCAATACCTGGATGAGTTATTGAGTCACCTGAGCTTAAATACATCGTAAAGACACCTTTTTGCACAGCTACTTTTTTTGGCGAAACCAATATTTGAGGAGATTTCACCCGAATGAAGGGGCTTCCATCCTTTTTGTATGTGATCTGCGCTTGCTCAGAGGTTGTACCAGCCCCAACAAAACTTGCACCCTGTGTTGCAAAACCTCCAATGTAATCCACATCTTTTACCAACTCCTTAATGAGCAATCGTCGTTCGAAGGACAGAAACTGTGGATAGACTTTGTCTTCTTCACGGTTGATTCGAAAGGCACGATCTGTCATCATTCCTTTAATGGGGTCAGCAAAATAAGGCGTCGTAAGTTCTACTGTATCAGCGCGCAATGTCGACGCTTTCAGTGAAACATTATATTGTGAGAGCTGCGCAAATGTTTCGTTAGGAGCCAATCCAACTTTTTCCCAAGTTATCTTTCCTCCGTCACCTTCCCATTTCTTCAAAACAGGATCATAAACTCCGGCCGTATTAATCACTTCCAAACTGTCGAGTACGGCTCCTTTGTCCTTAGTTCTCTTACTGTGAACTCGACAGACCAGATTTCCTCCTGAGAATTTAATAAATGCTTTCTTATCAAACTCAAACGAATAAGAACCACCTATGTAATACCATCGGAAATTTGAAGCTGTTGCTATTCTTGACTCTGAAAAGAATCCTGCTGACAGATCAATAAAATCTTCAAACTTTCTCACATTTCTGCTGGCAAGAAACTTATCCACCGAACTGTGCCAGGCATCATAACTGGCATCAGACTGTTTACCCTTTACGAAAGAGCTCACCGAGAAAACATAATTGTATATTTCAGGGTAAGGCTTTAGACGTTTGGTTTCCATCAAGTTACACGTTTCCACCATCTTGGTAAAATACCTATCAGGAAAATCACTGGTTTCCAATAAAAGGACTGGAAATTCTTTCTTTGCGAAATCATGAAATTCCCCCTTTCCATATTCGCTGAGTGCTTTCTGAAACTCTTTTACGAACTTTTCACGATCATTTGAATAAGTCTGTGCAAAGCTTGTTCCTGCAAACGTTAGCACTATCCCCCAAATAAGTATTCTCCACCCCATAAGTATGTTTTTAAATTAATCTTTGACCAATTGAATTGCCGCCCATTCGTCTCGCTCAAAGGTTTTCGTCTTCTTTAGCTTATGCGCCGCTGCGAATTGCTCCATTTCGTCTACATCAGAAATAAAGAAACCGCTCAATAACAAAGTTCCGCCGGCTTCCAGTGCTTCAGCGTATTGTCGCATATGCGCCTTCAAAATATTTTTGTTGATGTTGGCAATAATCAATCCAAAGGTTTCACCGTCCACCTTGTCAATATCACCGCATAGGCAGCGTATTGTAGCGCAATCGTTGCGCCGCGCATTCTCAGCAGCATTCTCAGCGGACCATTCTTCAATATCTATTGCCAAAATATCCTTTGCACCAAGTTTTTCAGCAACAATTGCCAGTACACCTGTACCCGTCCCCATATCTAAAACCTTTTCCGGCATTTCAGATAACTCAAAAAGTGCTTTTGTCATCATCCAAGTAGTCTGATGATGTCCAGTCCCGAATGACATTTGTGGCTGAATCTCAACAACTAGACCCTTTGCACTTGAACGATCGTGAAAAGGTGCAATGATAGATGCGTAATTTTCGATATATACTGGTTGAAAATTTTCTTCCCAGGTAGCATTCCAATTCTGATGTGGAATGACCTGTGATTTCACAGATACTTCTATGCTCTTTTCATTTTCAATAACAGTTTGCGCTAAAATTGTTTCAACATTTAGCGCAGGGCTGCCATAAGCTAATATCCCGGAATCTGTTGTAACAAAACTATCAAACCCAAGCTCAGACAACTCTGCAATAACTATGTCACTCCAAGGATCCTTCGGTACAATATCTATGGTCAACTCCAGTGTATCCATTTAAAAAGCCTTAATTATAGCTGAAAAATCTGTTGATTTGAGTGAAGCTCCCCCTATCAATCCACCGTCAATATTAGCGCATGAAAACAGCTCTTCCGCATTTCCAGGTTTACAACTCCCTCCGTAAAGAATAGTGACCTTATCCGCAGTTTCTTGACCAAATTTATCTGCTACCCAGGAACGTATGTCTTTATGCATCATTTCGGCTTGCTCAGCAGTGGCTGTGACTCCGGTACCAATTGCCCAAATAGGTTCATACGCAATGATAACGTCCTCCATTTGCTTCGCATTCAAATGAAAAAGGCTCTCTTCTAACTGTAATTTGACAAAGTCCGCTTGTTTACCTGATTCTCGAATCTCAAGTGGTTCACCACAGCAAAATATGAAGTCGAAATCTTTTTCAATTGCAACATCCACCTTCTCCTTCAAAAAAGCATTGGTTTCATTAAAATACTCTCGTCTTTCACTATGACCAATTAGCCCAATGGATCCACCAACACTTTTAATCTGATCTATTGCAATCTCACCGGTATAGGCACCAGACTCAGCTGTATAAAAATTTTGCACACCTACTTCATAACTCCCCTTATTCATTTTGGAAAGCGGAAGAACATATAGAGAAGGCGGGAAAACAATAACCCTGACATCAGATTCCTCAAGCTCCGTATTTAACTCATCTATTAATTGAAAAGCTTCATCGCTTTCAAGGTTCATTTTCCAGTTTCCAGCAACAATTTTCTGCGCCATTAGTTTAAGTGTTTAGTTTTAAAAGAATCCAGTTTCGGAGTTGATCTGAAGGGGTATTTAGCTTTTATTATCCCTTTTTCTATTACCATCAAGGTAGGGTTCGATCGTGATATTACTTTTAGCTCTGTTCCATCGTTCACGAAAAACGGAGCATAAAACTCGTACTTCGATCTGAAAGCATTTATTTCATCCCGACTATCACCACAAATTACTATGAATGGAACATTCATTTTCTTGCATTGCTCAAAAATTGATTTCAATCGGTCAATGTGCCTCCAATCTCCCATTCTTAGTTCTTTCGCTACCAACATTACCACTCGTTCCGATGTCAAAATAATATTCTGAGCAGAAACTCCTGATACTGTTTCCGCTGGCATTACAAGCGTATCCAATATGGTATAACTTTCTTCTGGGTAATCTGTTACGTCAAAGTCATTTAAAGGCACTTCTTTTATATTACCAGACGTCAACTCTTTTAACTTAACAAATTCTCTAAGGGATGCCGCTAACTGCGTTTTCACCTCAGGCAGAGCAAGCTCGTAATCGGAAATATCTGAAAGATCAACATAAGGATTAAACTGGATGGAATCAATTGAGGGCAAGATACTTTCAACAATAGTCACTTTGATAATCTCTTCAAACTTCCAGTCTGGCTTCGTCCAAATATTCGAAGCTGTATACTCACTTTCTGAGAATTCTTTTCTTTCGCCTGTTTTTGAATTGACATAGACATACCTATCTGCATTTGCACCGGGAACTCCGTCGTTCATTTTATCAATTAGATTTGATCCAATTGCATATGGCCGATAATCTTTCAGGGGAGCATAAGCCAAAACATATGCAACCAATCCAAATGCCAGCAAAACAACGAACAACGCACTTCCGTAGTAATTCCCTAAAAGCTTTCCGCCTATCGTTCTTATCCAAAGTCCGCCGACAATTGCAATAAACGCGAACAGGACAGGGAAATACCAACCAAAAACCCAACTAAAGAATGTTACCACAATCAATGACGTGCAGGTATACCAAAAATTATCTCTTCGTTCATTTGGTTTAATAATCCATTGTGCCAAAAAGATCCAAAAAATAAGGTACAGTAGAACTATGTCCTTCCACAAGGATTCGTTAGGAGTTAATGATCGCCCCGCAGAACCTTTCATTGCATCTCCAAAACAACCACAATCCGTTACACACTGGGGAGTTCTTGTTTCGTCAATAACAACTTCTGAACTTGTTTGCGACACCACTGTAATGGAAGTATCTTCTTCTGATTGATCAATTTTAGTTTGTGCCAATGGATCAGAAACTGAATACGTATTCCGATCTGTAAAGGTTATTTCATTATCACAATTTGCCGTATGCCAGGTCAAAAAAGTGAAAAACAACATCATGAAAAGCATCAGGTAAGAAACGAGCTTCATCTTTCCTCCCAGAATGACAAGAACTCCAAGTACAATTTCAGCGATACAAATAATTATGCTAAATAGAAGTGCTTGATCAATGAAAGATTCCATTGAAAATCCAGGTGCCCCGAACCATTCCTTAATCCGAAAAGCGAGTGCTCCATCTTCAAAATATTCTTCCAGTTTATACGAAAATCCAATAGGATCATTTGCTTTGATTAAACCAGACACGATGAACAGACCTCCGACAATTACTCTGGAAACGCTGGACATGAGATATCGGCCACGCAAAATAACCAGCCCACCGATACTTGTAATCAACAGCATTAACCCAAGCAGTCTGAACAGTGTAGAACTGTGGGTAAAGCTATCATGAAAGCCCAGAACAAGAAATGCCATTCCTGTAAAATTCAGGAGCACCATTACTATATTGAAGACCAATGATCTTCCACCAAAAGTGATTTGTTCTTTCATTCGTTTCATCGAATCACTGACCTACTTTAATATGGATCAAAGCAAATACAGCATAATTCAACATGTCAAAGTAATTGGCATCAATTCCTTCGCTGATAATCGTCGTGCCGTCATTATCTTCAATTTGTTTGACTCTAAAAATCTTTTGCAAGATGAGATCCGTTAAAGAACTCACTCGCATATCCCGCCATGCTTCACCGTAATCATGATTTTTCTTTGCCATCAAATCAAAAGCTTCGGTCGCATACTTGTTATACAGTTCAACAGCCTGTTCAGCAGGAAGCTCCAGAGCTTCTAACTCTGTCTCGCGCAATTGAATAATCGCCATCAAACAATAATTAACGATGGCAATAAATTCATCTTCAATATTTTCGCCCACTTTATTTTCACCTGTTTCCTGAACAGTGCGAATACGTTGTGCCTTAATGAATAACTGATCGGTAAGAGAACTTGGTCGAAGAATCCTCCAAGCTGTTCCATAATCTTTTGTTTTTTTTGAAAAAATATCCCGACAAACATTAATTACATTTGTGTATTCTGTGTTGGTTTGACTCATTGATTTTATATGCAAAATTTAAAAGCTGAAAGTACAAATTTTCCGGGTAAAAAAAGCATCCTTATTGGGGATAAATTGATCGATTTATCCACACCTCTTGTCATGGGTATTATTAATTGTACACCTGACTCTTTTTACACCGAAAGTCGAACAATCACAAGGGATTCAGCCCTAGCTCAAGCCGAGAAAATGATACTCGAAGGTGCCGACATTTTAGACATTGGTGGATATTCTTCACGCCCAGGAGCTAACAACATATCAACTGAGGAAGAAACGAAGCGAATTATCCCCGCAATTTCGGCTATCCGAGAAACATTTCCCGATACACTCTTATCCGTTGACACATTTCGAGCTGATGTTGCAAATCAGGCGCTTGAACATGGCGCTCATATCATAAATGATATTAGCGGTTTTTCAATTGATCCTGAAATAGTCGATGTTGCTGCAAGACATAAAGTTCCCTACATTCTAATGCACATGCGTGGAACACCTCAAAACATGCAAAAGCTAACTCAGTATACTAACCTCTTCAATGAGTTAATGTCTTATTTTTCGAAAAAGTTACATCTGCTTCAAGAAAAGGGGGTAAACGATGTTATCATAGACCCCGGATTTGGGTTTAGCAAGACGCTTGAGCAGAACCACGACATCCTTGGTTTTATGGAACATTTTCAGCATTTAGGACATCCCTTGCTATTAGGTGTATCCAGAAAATCTATGATTTATAAAAAACTCGGAATTTCTCCTGAAGAATCTCTTGAGGGTACCATAGCTCTTAATGCAATTGGGCTAAGCAAAGGAGCATCAATTCTAAGGGTTCATGATGTAAAAGAGGCAAAATCACTTGTTAAGCTCCTTTATTAATTCAATGGAATCATACTAAACGGCATTGTTTCTGAGTTAATATAAATAAGAACTGTTATCTCTTTAATCACCCTTCAACAGCTCTCAACTGTTGAAACATTTTTTTAGTATGTATTCCTTATTTGATTTTCTCCAATCTCAAAGGCGGCATTTTTTTGCTGTTCTATGTATTGTTTTTTTCTCGGTACATTCCTTTTCTCAAGAACAGGGCTCTAGCGTTGAACTAGCCGCTTTTCCAAATCCCACAAACGGTCTTTTCACAATCAAGTCGAAAATACCCTTAAGTCAACTAGAAGCTATTTTAGTAACTGATATAAACGGACGCGTCATACATGGTTTTACAATGGAAACAAGTACTCACGCACTCGAGCTTGATTTCCGAAAACAAACATCGGGTGAGTATTTTGTTCACCTCATATTCGACGAAAGTAGTGAGCGCATTCGCATTCAAAAGGTTGATTAGTCGTATAAACGAATCCCACTCTGCTTTTCAATAGCTGCTGCTCCCTGAATTCCACCTGTATGAATAAAGAGGATCTTGGTGTTATTATATCGAGCATCTTTGAGTTCATGCATCAATGCATACATGGCTTTCCCTGTATAAACAGGGTCTAATTTTACGCTATGCGTTCTATAGAAGTTTTGAATATAATTAAGCAATTCTTTTGTATACTTTGCATAACCCCCAAAGTGGAATTCAGGGAGTACTTCAACCTTGCTAAGTGTGTCATTTACCCAATCTTCTTCTAGCCCTGACCTGCGTAACAGGTTAGACATTTCCTGAATCGCGTCATAGCCTTTTAAAACAGGTACCACGTGTAATTTTTGAGTGTTATTTAGCGAAAGCAGAACGCCACAACTAGTAGTACTGGTGCCTTGTGCAATAAAAACGTGATCTACTTTTGTTGTAACTTCTTTCATGATTTCCTGACATCCAATAACCCCATAGTAGTTTGCCCCTCCTTCCGGAACAATATGGTGATTTGGAAATTCATAAGACAATTCTTCATGATACGCTTTTTCATTTCGCATACCGTATAATTCTCTTGAAATAAAAACGAGTTTCATCCCAAGCGCAGCGCATTTTTTCAATGTATCATTACTGGTTGAATTGAGCTCTTCACCCCGAACAACACCTATAGCATTCAACCCTGCACGATTACAAGCAGCTGCTGTAGCAAGCAAATGGTTGGAGTAAGCCCCACCAAATGTCAAGATGCCATTGTTTTTATTGGCTCTGCAAAGTTCAATATTGTACTTTAACTTTCTCCACTTATTTCCTGAAATGAGTTCATCAATTAAATCGTCTCTCTTTACAAATAATTGAATCCCTCTGGCAAGAAGCTCGTCTTCAAAGATTTCCTCAGTTATAGAGTTTTCAAGTCTCATAGAAGTGACAAATATCCATTAAATTTGCATCATGAGCGATGATATGTCTGGATTTTCACGAAAAAATAAATTGGCAGAGGAAGACTATTATTTAAGCCCGGAAGGATTCATCGTTTTCACTGAGGCCTATCATTTGAAGCGAGGATATTGCTGTAAAAGTGGTTGTAAACACTGCCCTTACGGTTACGACAAGAAAACAGGTACCTTCAAAAAATAAGCGCTGATCTAATCAATACCGTTCTCCGGAACTTTACCTTTGTATTCTTTGAGAATTTGCTTGATACTGTCAATATCTGCATTTACGTCACCCGTTGGCTCAAGAAGACTGTGAAATCCACCAATTTTTCGCTCATAATCCATATAGGCGACATAAATGGGCACTTTTGCTTTTTGGGCTATATAGTAGAATCCTTTTTTCCAATTTGGGTTGTAACTGCGCGTCCCCTCAGGTGTAAAAACTAAATAGAGTGTTTCACTCTCATTGAAGAACTTAACAGCATGATCAGTTAGGTTATTGTTCTTCTTTCTATCGACTGGAACTCCCCCCATCCACTTCAACAACCATCCGAATGGTGGAATAAAAACTTCCTTTTTAATGAGAAACTTCACCTTTACCCCGTAGGAAATAAAAGCCAACTTACCAATAACAAAATCCCAATTAGATGTATGCGGACCAACGACAATGACGCATTTATCAATCCCTTCAGGAGTGCGTTCATCTACTTTCCAACCAAAAAGTCGCAATATAAATCGCGCGAACTTTCTCATGGCGCAAATGTAGCGATTAAACAATTAGATGTACTTTTAGCAAGTGCAAAAAGTAAAGCGTTTAGCTAAGTTTGGTATAGCAGTTCTACTTGTAGTAGGCTTATGGGCCATCTCACAATTGGGACAGGCGATCTTCGTCCGTCCGGACAATTTAAATACTCAATTTGTCCCTGAGGATGCTGCCATTACCCTTTCTCTCGATGGCAACAAACTGCTGAAAGAAGGTTTTGAAGGAGTTATTCTGAAGGCTCAGGATAATACATCAATTAAATTGCTCTTGGATCGTTTCAGAAGTAAAGATGGTAAAGGAAACCTAGGAGTTAATTTCAACTCAACCATCATCTACTTCTTGGTAGAACACAATGGTCATTATCTCCGAGGAACATTGTTTAACCTCATTGATCCTGCTGCTTTTAGTAAAACCTTTGGCGCCAAGGAATCGAACCAATACCAAGGCTATGCCACAAAGGACAAGGTTGGACTACTCTTGGAAGACACCAAAATGAGCATTGAAAAAGAAGAACTCAATTTACTCGCTGAGAAGATATTGAGCTCCAAATCTTCTGAGGTTGATGATAATGAGGGCATCATTCAAATTTCAACGACTCCCGATTTCCTTCAAGGCGCATATCAGGCATCAACAAATATTGCAGTCGATTTTGAAGAAGAGGCGCTTACATGTCTAGGAGACCTTTCATTCGCCATACCTTTTAACTCACATAATTACAAGAAACTGAAGCCTGAAGGACTGCATTTGACTACACAAATGATCCCTCAAATTATCCACGATTCACTTGCCGCTTTCCTTCGTACAACAATTCCCGAAATTCGTTCTATTTCTGTTAACTATCGGCGCGCTGAAATGATTGAACAATCAGGTTTGGCGATTGTTCCTGATTTTGATGCATTGATTCAATTTGGCGACACTATTCATTTTAGGAGAGTTGTTAAAGAACTGGAAGCCGCAGGAAAAATCAGTGATTTATCAACCGAATCATTCGTTTATGAGAATCGAACATTTTACTATACGTCCCACACACCTGAGTTACTTTACATTGGGCAACATAAACCTACTCATATTCAGGATGGTGACTCAAAAGAGCTTTTTAGGTTAAATGGCGAACTGGGAGCATTAACGCAAGTAGATGGTAATGGCATTATGCATAAACTCCTTGGACTGCTTGCCATATATAGTTCAGGAAAAGAATTTACACAATCGACAGAAGGCATTGACCTCTCGATCATATTGAATAATCCTTCATCCGCTAAGGTTTCAGGACGAATCATGTTTGATCCCAAAAAGGCACCAAGCAACGAAATACTCCGCTTCTTAATCAATGGAAAGTTGCTCTAATAACGACTTAAAATAACTTGGAGCATCTGCTAATTTAGAACCATACCAAGAAAACATTTCACCATCCACCAACACTATTTTAGCATCTGGATACACCTGTTGAAAAGCTTCAATGTGATTTTCTTTAAACGGATATGGTTCTGAGCTTAAGAATACGTAATCTGGTTGTTCATTTCCCGAAGCCAAAGGATAGCGTCCTTCGGTTTTTACATTAATTAATCCGCATTGGGTTAGCATGTCATCAATGAAAGTTTCTGTTCCCGATGTCATATCAGGACCTTTCCAGATAAAATATATAACTGAATTCCCATAAGAAGATAATTTTCCAGCAAAACGACGTAGATTATCAAAAGCTTCTTGTATTCGTTCAACCAACGACTCAGCCTTCTCATTTTTCCCGGTAATCTCACCAACGGATTGAATCATTTTCAGTGCATCGTCTAGTGTATAAATATCACTCATCCAAACAGGGGCTATTTCCTGTAATGCTAGAATATCTTCTTGTTGATTCTCTTCCTTATTGCCAATGATTAGATCCGGCTTTAACGCCTTAACCTTATCAAGATTAACAGATTTCGTGCCTCCTACACGATCCTTTTCCCTGAACCAATCATCTGGATGAATGCAAAACTTCGTAATTCCTACCACCTCATCTTCCAACCCAAAAAAATGCAATAACTGTGTTTGAGACGGTACCAAAGAAATAATCCGACGAGGAGTTTCCTCCAGTCGGATTACATTATTCATTTGATCTTTATACGTTTTCATTCAGGCAATCGCCGAGATTAGGTCATGTCGTGTTATAATGTGGTGATTTCCATTTGGAAGCTCAACCAAGACTGCAGTTGTTTCCTTATTGATCAACTTCGAAACCTGTTCAATAGTCGCTTCTGATTTTACAATCGGAAACGGTTCTTGCATAATGCTGGAAATAGGTGTATCACGCAACTCAGGTTGATCTATCAACAACTGATATACTTTATTATCATCAAGAGAGCCAACGAACTTCCCGTCTTTAAGCACCGGAATTTGGGAAATGTAATGCTTACGCATTTTATCAATCGCATGAGAAACAAGTTCCTCCGCATATAAAGCAATTAATGGCAAATCTCCATGTTTTGCGACCAAATCACCAGCTGTTGTAATTTCTTCATCTAAGAAGCCTCTATCTCGCATCCAATCATCATTGAACATCTTACCAACATATCGGCTTCCATGATCATGGAACAGAACAACGACTACGTCATCTTCCGTTAACTCATCTTTCAACTGTACCAACCCCTTTACCGCTGAACCAGCCGAATTACCGACAAAAATACCTTCTTCCTTTGCTAATCTTCTCTGCCAGACAGCTGCATCTCTATCAGTTACCTTTTCAAACTTATCGATAACAGAAAAGTCAACATTTTTAGGAAGAATATCTTCACCTATCCCCTCCGTGATATACGGGTAAATTTCATTCTCATCAAAAATCCCTGTTTCATGATATTTCTTGAATACAGAACCATAAGTATCAATTCCCCAAACCTTTATATTAGGATTTTTCTCTTTCAAATACTTCCCAACACCTGAAATTGTTCCACCAGTTCCTACACCAACAACAAAATGAGTAATCTTCCCTTCTGTTTGCTCCCAAATTTCCGGTCCGGTTGTCAAGTAATGTGCTTTTGCATTCGAAGGATTATCATATTGATTTACATACCATGAATTCGGCGTTTCTTCTGCTAAACGCTTGGATACAGAATAATAAGATCTCGGATCATCTGGTGCAACATTCGTTGGACAAACATGAACATCTGCTCCAACTGCACGCAAAATATCCATTTTTTCCTTACTCTGTTTATCACTAAGTACGCAAATAAGTTTGTACCCCTTTATTACGGCTACAAGCGCTAACCCCATACCGGTATTCCCTGATGTTCCTTCAATGATTGTCCCTCCTGGTTTCAATCTTCCGTCGGCTTCAGCATCTTCAATCATTTGAAGTGCCATACGATCTTTGACTGAGTTTCCTGGATTAGTAGTCTCTACTTTTGCCAAAACCGTTGCTTTTATGTCCTCGGTTAGGCGGTTCAATCGTACTAACGGAGTATCACC
The DNA here is from genome assembly GCA_002427735.1 of Flavobacteriales bacterium UBA6051. GTDB lineage: Bacteria > Bacteroidota > Bacteroidia > Flavobacteriales_D > Crocinitomicaceae > UBA4466. Next base: position 382,224 of record DIYP01000014.1, on the reverse strand, counting down.
AATTGTTTCAAGTATGTTGTTGTAAACTTTCATCTGTTTTGTTTGTCGTCAGCACAAAGTTAGCAATAGATTTCAGTTGAAACGAGATATTAGATGCGAGATTAAGCCTCGTTTTCGAATAAGCATCTATCTTTGCTAAAAGGAAGATTTTCGTTCATGCGAGTAGCTATTATTGGAGGAGGCGCGGCTGGTTTTTTTGCTGCAATAGCGGTAAAGGAAAACTACCCCAATGCCACGGTTAACATCTTCGAAAAATCTCAAAAGGTTCTTTCCAAAGTGAAGATTTCCGGTGGCGGAAGATGTAATGTAACCAACGGATGCACCTCCATTAAGGAATTAGCAGAAGCTTACCCGAGAGGAAGTCGACAACTTCGGAAGGCCTTTGGAATATTCAACAACCTGGATGTAATGGAATGGTTCGAAGCCAGGAACGTTCCACTGGTCACTCAATCAGATGGTTGCGTCTTTCCCGTTTCTCAGAACTCCCAAACCATCATTGATTGCTTTCTACGTGAGACACAACGTTTAAAAATTGATGTACATGTCGGATCGGGCGTAAATGAGATAATTCCTGAAGAGGATAGAATTACCTTACGGCATGGAAAAGACAATCATCAACAGTCATTTGATAAAGTGATTGTAACAACTGGAGGGTCTCCAAAACGAAAAGGACTAGACTGGCTGGAAAGCTTAGGCCATACAATTTCGGATCCGGTGCCGTCACTTTTCACGTTTAACATGCCTCAAGAACCGGTCCGAGATCTAATGGGTATTGTTGTTGAAAACGCACTTGTTTCAGTTCAAGGAACGAAATTAAAATCAGATGGTCCGCTGCTCATTACGCATTGGGGAATGAGTGGTCCAGCGATCCTTAAGCTTTCGGCATTTGGAGCACGTCTTCTAAATGATAAAAAGTACGAGTTTACTATTCAAGTCAATTGGGTGAACGAAGTCAACAATGAACGCGTGAAAACAGAATTGCTCAAACTTGTTCAACAATACCCAAACAAACAATTGCATAACATCCGGCCTTATTTTATTCCGGAAAGATTGTGGCACTTTTTAATTCAAAAATGTGGCCTTTCTAATGAAACTTCATGGCAACAGCTCGGAAATAAGAGTTTGAATAAGCTTGTGAATGTGTTAACCAATGACAACTACTCCGTTTCGGGAAAGACGACGTTTAAAGAGGAATTTGTAACCTGCGGAGGTGTAAGTCTCGATAGTATCGATTTCAAGACGATGCAAAGTAAAGTGTGTAAGCATTTATATTTTGCTGGCGAGCTTATGGATGTCGATGGAATCACCGGCGGATATAACTTTCAAGCAGCTTGGACTACCGCTTACATTGCCGCAAAACTGGAAGATTAGATTACTCCCTGAACCCGCAATAATATGATTACCACATACGCAACGTAAGTCGAAAGTAATATAGCACCTTTTAAGCGACCAATCCTGTTTCCAATTGCGATTAACAGCACAAGCAAAAGCGCTATTCCAATCACCCATAACATATCAAACTCAATAATTTCTTTGGTAACTGGAATGGGTTTGACAATTGAAGTAATTCCTAAAACAACGAAAATATTGAAGATGTTAGAGCCAATCAAATTACCTATTGAGATATCCGTTTCCTTTCGATAAGCAGCTACTGTTGAAGCCACTAGCTCTGGAGCGCTGGTTCCAAACGCTACGACCGTAACACCTATAATTGTGTCCTTCTCTGGATTGTCGTGCAATAGTACATCCGCAATTCCAACTGCCCCATGAATGAACCATTGAGCGCCAAAAAACAATCCTGCAAAACCTAAATGTAAAAAGAACAATGCTTTCCAGTAAGATGGTTTCTTGCGTTCATCATCCCAATCTTCATTACCTTCTTCCTTCGATTTCTTTCTCCCAAGTCTGATTAAAAAAATCGTGAAGGTGACGATCACAGAGAACATTATGATTCCTTCATAAAGCTCTAGTAATCCATCTCGCGAGAAAAAGAAGAACATGAAAGTTGCCAAAATCATCATAGGCAAATCGACACGCTTGGTCTGCCTGTCCGCAACAATTGGAAAAATTAGAACCGTCACACCAAGAACCAACGCAATATTGGCAATATTCGATCCTGCAACATTTCCCACTGCAATGCCTGGATTACCTTCCAGAGCGCTCGTCAAACTGACAATCAACTCTGGAGCAGAAGTTCCAAATGCCACAACAGTCATTCCAACGATAAGCGGAGAAATCTTCATCGCTCTTGAAAACGAAACTGCGCCCTTCACAAGGAATTCACCTCCGGCCACTAGCACGCCTAACCCAAGAAGAAGTAAGAAAATATCCATTTCGCGCAAAGATACTAGATGAATTCAATTTGCCTCTGTAATTGATTATTTTTGTTTTAAACATTCGCGCATGGATTTTCAACTCGTTTCTGATTTCGAACCCACCGGTGATCAACCACAAGCAATAGAACAACTTGTACAGGGAATTCAGGAGGGAGTTGAACATCAAACCTTACTTGGGGTAACTGGAAGTGGTAAGACATTTACAGCAGCAAATGTAATCGCCGAGATCAATCGTCCGACGCTTATTTTATCTCATAATAAAACCCTTGCAGCTCAACTTTATGGAGAATTCAAACAGTTCTTTCCTGATAATGCTGTGGAGTATTTTGTTTCCTACTATGACTACTATCAGCCTGAAGCCTTTTTACCGGTTACAGGAACATATATAGAAAAAGATCTTGCCATCAATGATGAAATTGAAAAGTTGCGCCTTTCGGCAACTTCAGCGCTCTTGTCAGGAAGGAAGGATGTGATTGTTGTCGCTTCAGTATCCTGTATATATGGAATCGGAAACCCAGATGAATTTGCCAATAGTATCATCCACCTAAAAGTTGGACAAGTGATTAGTCGGAATAAATTCTTGTTTAAATTGGTTGAGAATCTGTATTCTCGATCAACTGGAGATTTTGAGCGTGGAATGTTTCGCGTAAAAGGAGATACGATTGATATCCATCTAGCATATGCGGACTACGCGCTGCGCATTGAGTTTTGGGGTGATGATATCGAATCCATTACTGCCATTGACCCAAAAACTTCCGATAAACTGGAATCTTTTGAACAGATCAGCATTTATCCGGCAAATATTTTCGTAACAAGTCCGGAAACGACCAAGCACGCCATTGAACTCATTGGTGAGGATATGGTCATTCAAGTAGAACAATTCCGCAAAGAGGGAAAAATTGAAGAAAGTGAACGTTTGAAAGAACGTATTACGTATGACCTCGAAATGATTCGAGAATTGGGTTATTGTTCAGGAATTGAGAATTACTCCCGCTATTTTGATAAACGAGAACCAGGACAACGTCCTTTCTGTTTGTTGGATTATTTTCCCGATGATTTCTTAATGTTCATTGATGAGAGTCATGTAACACTTCCTCAAGTTCGCGCCATGTATGGCGGAGATCGCGCAAGAAAAACAAATCTTGTTGATTATGGTTTTCGATTGCAATCAGCTGTTGACAATCGCCCTTTAAAATTTGAAGAATTCGAATCATTGTTGCACCAAGTGCTTTATATCTCTGCAACACCGGCTGATTATGAACTTGAAAAGTCGGAAGGAATTGTCGTTGAACAAGTCATTCGCCCTACAGGTTTGCTTGATCCACTCATAGACGTTCGACCCAGCAAGAATCAAATCGACGACCTTATTGAAGAAATTCAACAACGAATTCAAAAAAAGGAGCGCACACTGGTCACTACACTTACAAAGCGAATGGCTGAAGAACTTCAAAAGTATCTTGATCGACTAGGAATCCTTTGCCGCTATATCCATTCCGACATTGATACAATCGAGCGTGTGGAAATACTGCGCCAACTGAGACTGGGAGAATTTGATGTTTTGATTGGTGTAAACCTTTTGCGGGAGGGACTCGATTTACCCGAAGTGTCTCTTGTTGCGATTTTGGATGCGGACAAAGAAGGTTTTCTTCGAAATGAAAGATCGCTGGTACAAACCGTGGGAAGGGCCGCCCGTAATGTCAATGGCACTGTTATCATGTATGCAGACAAAGTAACTGACTCCATGCAAAAGACCATTGATGAAACCGCTAGACGCAGAAAAATTCAGGAGGAATATAATGCGGATCATGGATTGGTTCCGACACCGCTAAATAAATCAACTGAAAAAATTCTTGAATCTACGAAAGTTGCGGACGGAGATGGTTCGCATGGCGAATATGTGATCGATGCATCTCCTGCACTAGCAGCGGACCCTGTCGTTCAATACATGAGTACTGAGCAATTGGAAAAAGCTATTTCCCATACACGTAAGCAAATGGAGAAAGCGGCAAAAGAGTTGGACTTCATCGAAGCCGCTCGTTTGCGAGACGAATTATTCGCACTTGAAAAACAGAAAAAAGACGCATGACTTTATCAACAAAACTAGGACAACTTCGCATATTGGCTATTCTGGAAGGAATCTCTTACCTCCTTTTCGCTTTAACAATGCCATTGAAATACATCTATGAAATCGGGATGCCGAACAAGATTGTTGGAATGGCGCATGGTGTATTATTCATTGCCTATTGTGCATGGGTAGTATTGTATGGACGTGAAGCAAAGTGGTCAATCAAATTGATTCTAATTGGATTACTCGCGTCATTGCTCCCATTTGCAACCTTCATTTTCGATGCTAAGGTGCTCAAGAAGGAGGCGTAATTTACTCAATTTGAATTTCGAACCATGATATTTCGGGCATAAGAGCAGCTGAAATAGCCAAAGATGTATAGGGCGATCCATAGATCATCAAGTAATACTTACCTTTCTTTAAATCCTCGCATGGTATTGAAAGTGAACTGCCATTCATCGGACCCGTTGATACTTCTTCTGCAAACCGATTGTATAAGTGATAGGTGTAACTAATGGAATAAGAATAACGAGTTCCAATACCTCTTGGCATTGAGTTGTACGAATTATCAAAAAATGTCGTGCACATTGTATCGATTCTTAGCATGTTCAACGCTGGATAGTTTTTGTATTCCTGTGCTATTTCAAATGCTGGCAAGCAAGGCTCAGTCAAAAGATGAGCTCGTATCCAATTCAACCGCTGAATCAAAAAATCATGAATGTAAAGTCCTTCCTCAACAGTAGAAAGGCTTACAGGTCCAATTTCAGAAGGTGGAAAAGCCGAATTCACTCCCCAAACTTTATTTTCTTGAAGAACACTCCTTTTCAGTGATGCTGTCTCCAAGCCAATATAGCGATCAAAACGCTGTTCTTCAATCCAATCTTCCAGCACGCTCAAACGATCATAACAAGCTTGTCGAAACGAAGAATTACACATTAAGTTATGCCACCAAGAAGGAGTTCTCGATGCTTCGGAAGATGTTCGAGATTGCTTATAAACCCATCCCTCTGGACTATCAAACGCTGGGTTTAAATAATTAGCAAATGCCAAATCAAAATCCCAGATTGGCCCCATTGCTAATTTAGTCCCATCATAGTTCATATATACACTTGATACATAAGCATCTGGATTCTTAGCCAATTCATTTACTAAAAAATAGTCCACAAAACTTTGATAGTCAATCACATCATTTAAATCCCAACTCTCCTGTTCATTTAATGGAGAGGGGACTTCTATTGATCTTTCTTTCGATCCAGCAAGCATTTGATTCGCATCACTTATGGCGCTGCTAAACTCACGATATTGATAGGAATATTCTGCTTTGTACTTTGGATAGAGCAGCTCAATTCCCCGAAATGATTCCCATTCAGAGTAATGCAACATACTAATGGCACCCATCAAATTCCGATCTTCATTTTGCCTATCATAACGCAACAACATTCGAGGTCCGTCAAGCGGTTTCTCCAGTTCCTTATTCAACTGTACACGGAAGTCATCCACCTTGATTTTTTCTGTGAACAAATACACGCCTTGAAACATTCCATTTAGGAACAATCGACAATGCTGGTAACACGGAGCATAGTGCCCGAGCCTTCCCCACATATCAAAGATTATAGCATTTCGAATATTGGAAGGATCATAATAGTTTGCGAGTAAAATGAAATCTTCCTCAGGTGGAAATCCCAAAACACTGACACTCTTTTCTTCTCCCGCTTCTGTTCTGAATTCCAGGTCATAGCTTTTCTTTGGAGCAAGGAGCGTAGAATTACCATGAAACTCAAGTCCGCAATAATATTCCTCTCCATCAATTAAAATTCTTGCCATTTTCTTTGTTTCACTATTCAATGAATCGTCAGAAAAAATTTCAATCGTAGGCAGCAACTTAGGCTCCGATTGTGGATATACCTCAGCAACCTTTTGTCCCAAAGAAACGAGAGGCAAAATAAAAGCAAGTAGGATTAGGCGCATATTGTAAAATTCAGTTCAACTACTGATCACTTTGAAAGTAATGAATTAAGCCTTTAAATTCAAGCATCAAGTTTTCTCAGAGACACAAAGCAATTCGTTTATTAAATGCTTAATTTAGCTGATATGGATAATAGAAAGCACATCGAAGTTTGTTTTACTCCTGGAGAGTACGAGTATTTTAAGGGAGAATATGAAATCGTTGTCGTGATTGACGTACTCCGTGCCACTTCCGCTATTTGTGCTGCGTTTGACAATGGTGTTGATTCGATCATTCCTGTTGCTACTATAGATGAGGCGCGAGATTATCAAAAGAAAGGATTTCTTGTAGGAGCGGAGCGTAAAGGGCAAATCGTAGAAGGCTTCGATTTCGGAAACTCGCCTTACTCATACATGAAGGAAGAATTAAGGGGGAAAGACGTAGTGCTCTCTACTACAAATGGTACAAAAGCGTTAAGTATTGCGAGTGATGCTCCTACTGTGGTGGTCGGCTCTTTATTGAACCTTGACTCCATGTGTCAGTGGTTAGAAAAACAAGAAAAGAACACCTTGTGCCTTTGCTCTGGATGGCAGGATAAATTCAACCTCGAAGACACCATTTGTGCAGGAGCTATTTCGGAATATTTGCTTGGCACAGGAAAGTTCACTTCAGATGAAGATTCTTCAATTGCGGCAAAATATTTGTACCTGTCGGCATGGGTGAATCCATTGGGGTATCTAAAATCCAGTTCTCACAGAAGACGTTTAAAAAACTTAAATCTAAATGAAGATATTAAGTATTGTTTAACCCCTAATAAGACAGATGTAATTCCAATTTTGAAAGATGGGAAGTTGGTCAAATTATAAATGGTTAGCACTTTTAGTGATTCCAATCCTTCTCGGGTTTGGACGATCTACTGTGCAAATAAAATGGGGGTTTTTCGGCCACAAACGGATCAATCGGATTGCGACCTTTACATTGCCTCCTGAAATGTTTGGGTTTTATAAAGAACACATTGAATACCTAACGGAGCATGCGGTAGACCCTGATAAGCGAAGGTACGCTGTGGAAGGCGAAGCCCAACGACACTACATTGATATCGATCATTACGTTCATAATGGCGAAGATCCATTTGAGGTTGTTCCGAGAAGATGGAGAGATGCCGTTACAAAGTTTACAGAGGATACGCTTCAAGCTTATGGTATTGTGCCCTGGACCATTAGCTCCATGAAATATAAGCTTCAAAAGGCCTTCGAAAGCAGAAATGTCGACCTGATTTTGAAGTATTCTGCAGACATTGGCCATTACATTGGTGATGCACATGTTCCATTGCATACCACTGAAAATTACAACGGTCAGTTGACCAATCAAAAAGGAATTCATGGGCTTTGGGAAAGTCGTTTAGTAGAAATAAACAGTGAGAATTACGACTACTTTATTGGTAAAGCAGATTATGTTAAAAATCTAAGTGATTACGTTTGGACAGCAGTTGAAGCGTCTCATCGAGCTGTTGACTCCGTGCTACAAATTGAACGTGAAGTGACGAATGACTTTGACTCAGATCGCAAGTACAGCTTTGAGCGGCGCGGTAATACAACGGTTTCAGTTTATTCCTATGAATTTTCACAGGAATATCACCGACGAATGAATGGCATGGTAGAACGACGGTTAAGAGCTGCAATTGCTGCCGTTGGATCAATATGGTATACTGCTTGGGTAGATGCTGGACAACCTGATCTTTCCGCATTACAAAACACTCCTCCTTCTGCTGAACTAATTGAAGAAATGAAAACGTTGGACATTCATTATAGAAACGACAAGCACAAAGGAAGAATCTGTGAGTAATTTTTTCCAATTGATTTGAACCTTTCTTTAATTGTGATGTACAGATGTGTGTTGATGACAAAAGTCAGCGGCAACCAAACCAAACAAACATGAAGAATATTTTCACTTTTGCGCTGTTCAGTCTACTGAGCAGCGCCGCATTCGGACAAACGCCTTCTAAGGTAGATTATGATGCTTTCGAAAAGCTCGTTGCAGAAGTTAAACCACATCGTGCAAAACGCTTGATTCCCATTGAACGATTCAATGAGTTGAGTCAACGCAAGAACGTTATTATCCTTGATACAAGATCAAAGGCAATGTACGATGCAAAACATGTCAAAGGAGCTATTCACCTGAACTTTGCTGATTTCACAGCAAAACGTTTAGCAGAAATCATTCCTTCAAAGGATACGAAGATTTTGATTTATTGCAACAATAACTTTGATGGTGACGAAGAATACTTCCCAACCAAGAGTTATACTCCTCCAGTTGAAACCAGTCAGGAAGAATTAACCTTAGCATTGAACATTCCAACCTACATCAACCTTTACGGTTATGGTTATAAGAATGTTTATGAACTATCAGAGTTGATTTCTATTTACGACAAACGTATTACACTTGAAGGGAGCGCAGTGATTAAATTATACTAAGCCTTCTTCTTTCGTTTTTTTGAAGCCACTGCTAACGGATTAAAATCCAAACATTTCTGGACCCAGAATTCAAGATCAGCTTCGTAGTCAACACCTTCCGGGGCAACGAAGATATATCCTTTCATGGGGCGTTTTGTGAAATCCATTGGTCGAGCTCCTTTGCGCTGAATGAGTTCTTCGTATGCGTCAACACCAACACGCGCCATGAAATCATCTTTTACAATTCCTAAGCACATTTTATCGTTAATCATATAGCACAATCCGCCCATCATTTTGCGCGCTTCAAAGTTCACTTTCTTGTCGTTCAAAATGGAATCTATCCGTTCCTGTAGATATTCATTGTATGCCATAGAATAAAAGTACAGTTTTCGTTGGCAATTCATTACATTCGTTCAAACACATTTCTTCATGATAGAGATTTCCGATTTACGCAAAGAATTTGTCCTTTCTAAAAGGCAGCGTAAAGAATTAAATACCAAAGAACCTAAAGCAATTGCGGTGGATGGTGTAAGCTTCAACTGCCAGCCTGGACGTGTTTTTTCACTACTAGGTCCTAACGGAGCAGGAAAAACAACCACGTTGCGAATGCTTTCTACCATTTTTAAGCCAACGTCCGGAACTATTAAAATTGCAGGTATTGATGCTGTCTCCAACCCAGCAGAGGTTAGAAAAAAGATTGGTTTTTTAACAGGTTCAACAGGCTTGTACGCACGATTGACACCAAATGAAGTCATCAAATACTTTGCGGATCTATACGGAATACCGCAAGCGGAATTTGAATCACGTAAGGAGCGTCTTTATTCACTCTTGGACATGCATGATTTTCAAGGTAAGCGGATCGGAAAGCTGTCTACTGGAATGAAGCAAAAGGTTTCCATATGCCGCACGATGATTCATGATCCTGAGGTAGTCATCTTTGACGAACCAACAAGCGGATTGGATGTGATCACTTCCGAAAATATTATTCAGCTTATTCGAAGTTGTCGAGAAGAAGGAAAAACGGTCATTTTTTCAAGTCACATTATGAGTGAAGTCGATTTGCTTTGCGATGATATGGCAATTATTCACAAAGGTAAAATGCTTTTTGACGGTACCATGGAAGACTTCCGATCGCAAATGCAAGCAGAAAATTTAACCGCTGAGTTCATCCGAATTGTTAACTCCTCTAAAGAACACCAGTCATGATCTTTACTATTTTCAAAAAAGAACTCAAGGATACATTACGTGACCGACGCACGCTGATGATGATGTTGGTGATTCCCATACTCATTTTCCCGATTATTCTAAACGTTTTTGTCAGTGTTTCCGCTTCCTTTACAGAAGACGCAATCTCCAAAGAAGTAAAAATAGCTTACGTCGGTCCGGACGAGAACTATGTTCTCGAAATGCTCGAGAATTTACCTGAAGAATACGGTAAAAAAGCGCTTGTGCAATATGAGGATACTGTACAAATGAAGGAAGACCTGAGAAGTGACACCGTGCAATTGGGAATGTTTATTACCAACGACTTTGACAATTACCTGAAAACAAAAAAGCCTGCAACGGTTGAGATTTATTATAACGCGACGGATGTTGGAATGCAGGAAAGAGCAGAATCCTACATGAAAGCCATCGAAGGGATTGCCCAGCAAGAACGTTATCTAGAAATGGAATTGGTGGCTACAGAACTTACACCTATTGTAACTAACTACAATAATGTGGCCTCAAGTAAAGAAATGATCGGAAAGTTAGCCGGTGGAATTTTACCCTATATATTCATCGCCTTTGGCTTTTTGGGATGTATGTATCCTGCCATCGATTTATTCACAGGAGAAAAAGAGCGCGGAACTATAGAAACCCTGCTCACAACTCCTGTTGCACGCTGGCAAATTCTCTTTGGAAAGATGGGGGTAGTTGTACTTTCTGGATTGCTTGCTTCCTCAGCCGCTCTATTAGGATTATTTATCTCTATCGAAGTATTAGACATTGTTGACAACCCTGAATTGCTGGAGGTTATTCATGGAATTCTGAATGCAAAATTTGTGCTCATGCTATTTGGATTACTTTTCCCACTTACGGTATTTTTCGCTGGGGTAATGGTGCCCATTGCCGTTTATGCTAAGAGTTTCAAAGAAGCACAAAGTATCATCACTCCTCTCAACATTGTTATGGTATTACCGGCAATGGTTGGTTTTTTCCCAGGAATTGAGCTAAACATTGTGACAGCCTGCATTCCAGTAGTTAATGTAGTCCTTGCGACAAAAGAACTGATCGCAGGAACGTTAGATGTCTACCTTCTTGGCTTGAGTTTTGCTGTAATGCTGGTGTTGGCGCTTTCTGCTGTGCTTGTTTCGTATCGACGTTTCGATAAGGAAGGCAATGTTGTCATGTGATAAAACAACTGATTTAGTCTAAATCGCTTGCTTTTGCGCGCAGAATTACGTCTTTTTAGTAGAATATAAAACTCAATTTATGAGACATCTATTTTGTGCATGCCTGTTACTCCTTTCGTCGGGCGCCTTTGGACAATCACTTCGCACAACGTTCTCTGATAACTATACACAATGGAAATTTGACGGCGAATCGTTCAGAACTGTTTTCATTGAAAGTTATGATAACTGGCGTTTCGATGGAATGACAATCCGAACAACATTTACGAATGATTGGGATAACTGGAAGATTGATAATGAAGTTCGCATGCGTACGACTTTCGCCAATGAATTTGATCGCTGGGAAATCAGTGGACATGGCAAGAAGGTGCAAATCGAAACAGTATTCTATGGTGATCGAACAAGGTGGCGCGTATCGGGCGATGCTGAAGGTGAAATTCGAACAGTTTTCTCCGGTGATTTTGAACGTTGGGAAGTGGACGTCGATTTCAGCGATGTTCCGGATGACATTCGCGCAGCCATTGCTTTTATTGCCATTTTCACCTCGTTTCGTCAGCAAGGTTAGAACGAGACTTTTATCATCCAATTCGATTTTCGTAACTTCGATTCATTAAACACTATCAACATGAAAAAAATCTATTCCATCTTTTTACTGAGTCTGTTATCCTTCGCTTCCTTTGGACAAAATGGTCAGATCAATAATGGAGGTTTTGAAATTTGGCAAGATACCTACTTGTATGAATCTCCAACCAATTGGAAAAGTACTAATACGGAAGAGTTCTGGGGCCTGGAAACTGTTTTCAAATCCAATGATGCGCAAGATGGCCTCTCCTCCGCTCGACTGGAAGCCATTGTATATGATCAAGACACACTTGCTGGATATGTATTACAGGGAGATTTAGATCAATCCGGGCCTGCTGGTGGCGTTCCATATACAGATAATTTCGAGGCAATTAGCGTTCATTATAAGGTTGACCTTAACCCTGACGATACTTTGTTTATGATCATGGTTCGCTACGACAATGGCGTACCCGTTGATTTTCGCAGTATGCCTGTGGCCTATGGTACACAAACGACCTGGACACCAACACTGCTGTATGTTGGAAATACTCCACAAGATGAGCTTTTCCTCGGTTTTGTTTTGAACAATCCACTTGGAGGGCCTCGACCTGCTCCAGGATCTTGGGCAATGGTTGATAATGTTCAGTTTTATGCCGGATCTGTACTTACTTCACCTTACCCCAACAACAGCTTTGAAGATTGGACAACAACAACTGTAGAAGACCCAACTAACTGGTACTCGATCAATTGGCTTCTAGCCGGACCTGGACTGGAAAACGTTACGAAAACTACCGATGCCAATTCGGGTACTTACGCGGTAGAAATGACGACCGTCTTTGAAGCTCCCGATACCATTGCCTCTCTTTTGTCCATGGCGCCTATCGATGTTTTTTCATGGAATCCTTTTGCAAATGCACCTTATAACGCTGACCCAACACAGTTCTCAGGAGCTTATAAATACGCTCCTGCTAACGGAGATCAGGCGTCTATTGATTTGATTTTCTATGAAAATGGAAATATCATTGGCACGCATAGTGAGCAGCTCACCGCTCAGGCAACTTATACGACTTTCTCGTCTAACCTCTCACTGACAGGAACACCGGACTCCATCATGTTCCTTGCTTACTCAGGGGACAATCCAGGATCTGTATTGAAATTGGATGATTTGCAGTTTTCGGGAGGAAATGTTGGAATAGAAGAGCAACAGATGATTGCGTTCGATCTTTACCCGAATCCTACAACGGATGTTGTGAACATTTCACTTCCTGAAAAGGGCGTATTTGAAATTGAAATCGTTGGAATGGATGGGGCGCTAGCTGTTAAACGAAACAACTGTTCAGGAAATCAGCAGGTTGACCTATCAGTACTTTCTAATGGCATCTATATTGTTCATATCAGCAATGGTCAGGCGACGCATACAAAAAAGCTAATTATTCAATAAGAATGACTGAATAATTGAAAAGAGTCATCGCAAGGTGACTCTTTTTTGTTTGTAGAATCCAAGAATGAATTATATTTGCACCTGCTCGTCAAATTTGACGTCTCAAATGCCCAGGTGGTGAAATTGGTAGACACGCAATCTTGAGGGGGTTGTGCACTACGTGCGTGCTGGTTCGAATCCAGTTCTGGGCACATTTTTAAAAGGTGAGGGTTGTTCTCGCCTTTTTTTATTCTAACTATTTTCGATTCTACCATGGCACGGCACTCATGTTTGTGCTGCCGAAGCAGTGCTTCGACGGTTCGAATCCAGTTCTGGGCACATTTTTAAAAGGTGAGAGTTGTTCTCGCCTTTTTTTATTCTAACTATTTTCGATTCTACCATGGCACGGCACTCACGTTTGTGCTGCCGAAGCAGTGCTTCGACGGTTCGAATCCAGTTCTGGCACATTTTAAAAAGGTGAGAGTTTTCTAGCCTTTTAAGACAAAACACACTGAAAAAAGCGCAAGCGTATCACCATTTGGAGTCTGCACATCCTTTTCTTTACGTAATCCCATTTTCTTGAGTAACCGGATGGACTTCTCATTCGTATTACCCGTTATTGCCAATACCGAATCAACATTTAGCCGGTTCTCCGCATAGTGCAATGTGGCCTGCGCAGCTTCGCTAGTAAATCCCTTCCCTTCATACTTCTCTATCAGAGCAAATCCGATGTCTATACTCGACAACCAATCACGTTTAATAAGTCCACACATTCCTATTGGCTCTTCAGTCTCCTTGAGTTGTATTGCCCACAAACCGAAGCCATGTTTCTGATAAGATTCTATCGGCCCATTCTTTAGATATTCCTCGGCTTCTTTTAATGAATCGATCCCAAAACAACCAATATTCCTAATCCATGATTCCTGATTCAACAACTTAAATATAAATTCATCATCGTCGAGGGTGAATTCTCTAAGCTTTAGTCGCTCAGTTTCTAAAATAATACGGTCCTCATTTTCTCTCATTGCTGCGATGGAAGTATTGTCTTTTCATAAAGCTAAACAGGTTTTTGTATTATTCAAACACTGCCTCTCTTTCTTTAAGGATAATCCGTATTTTTCGGCGATGATTTTAAACAAGCAGTCATTCCTTAATTCGTGGCCTTTTCTACTCGGGTTGATTTTAGGACTCTACTTTGTTGTTTTTAATCTTACCGGGCTGGACTTCGCATATTTTCCGGGAGATTTAGGAGATGGACGATTCAATACTTATATCCTCGAGCACGGTCATAAATTTTTGACGGGACAAGTTCCTTCACTTTGGAATGCGCCCTATTTTTATCCAGCAGCTGAAGTCATCACTTTTTCAGACAATCTAATAGGCACGGTCCCTATTTATTCGCTATTCCGCGGCTTCGGGTGCGATGTTGAGACCGCATTTCAATCGTGGTTTGTGACTCTGGCTATATTGAATTATACTACCTGCTATTTTTTCCTGAAAGCTGTCACTAAGAACCAATACGCTGCTGTGCTTGGCGCTTTTGTTTTCGCATTCTCTATGGCCTTGCAATCACAGATGACCCATGCTCAAGTGTTCCCGAGATTCTTCATTCCACTCTGTTTGTGGATGCTCGTTAAGTTCAAGGCATCATTGCATCCTAAATACTTGTTTCTAGCTACCTTGTTTTTAGTATTACAGTTTTATGCTGGAATATACCTTGGATTCATGCTTGCTATTCCTTTTGGGATCATGCTTTTACTCATTCTTTTTGTTTTTGAGCGAAAGCATTTTTTTCAAATTGCAAAGCAATTTCGCTGGTGGCTTTTTACCCTAATTGGTGCAGGTGTGAACATGTTTTTCTTAGCAACGCTCATGCTTCCCTATTTCGAGCGTTCCAAAAGTGTTGGAGTACTCGGCTACGATCAAATCGTTGGAACGATTCCCTCCTTGCGTTCCTTCTTCTTCAGTCAGGAAGGAAGCCTTCTCTGGGATGGACTTTCGCAAGTTGGAATTGGTTATGACGCGTTTTGGGATCATCAATTGTTTCCAGGAATACTGACGATTCTTTCCGTTATCATTATTACTACCATTGTCATTTTACGAAAACGAATTTCTGGTCTTTCTTCCATTTTTTCACCGACTGTATGGCTCTTGCTGATCACAGCAGGAACTACCTTCCTCCTATTCTTCCGATATCAAGGTTATTCCTTGTACAAACTTGTTCATGTGCTTCCAGGATTCGGATCAATGCGTTCATTGACGCGCGTTATTAATGTTGAACTCGTGTTTTTTGCACTTTTCGTATGTCTAGTGGCCTGCCTACTGTTCATTTGGCTTTCTCGCTATAAAGTGGTTGTATTCATTGGTTTCCTTAGTTGTCTGGTGGTGGACAATTATTTTTTCGCTGATAAGACGTACAGAACAGATAAAAACATGGCCCAAAGCCGCGTGGAGACATTGAAAGAAAAGTTTGAGCACATTCCAACAGGTGAAATTGTTAGTTATGAACCGGAAGCGCTAGAAGATCCACACTTCTTCTATCAACTTGATGCCATGTTGGCTTCACAAGCACTGAATTTAAAATCGGTCAATGGTTACTCTGGGAACTCCCCTAAAGGATTTGATCCCTTCTGGTGGAACCCATCTGAAACAACTCGCAAGCAATGGTTCAACGCTATCCATTTTGAACCGGACACCTTGTACGTGGTTCGTTAGTTTTCAGCGCTTGACGTTTTATGTTCATCATATTCTTTTGGCTTGACCCAAAAGAATGAAAAGCTCAAGAACGATTGAAGGTCTCCCCTTCCCCACTAGCCAACCTCAGATTCGCACAAGGCCGGAACGGGAGCACAGCTCCTAGGTTCCTTTCACACAAGCCCCTATTGTGTCAAATCTGCACGACTGACAATCGTTCGAAGTTCAACTAGCAATGAATTTGGAAACTCCGTGAATTAAAATTTCTCACAAGAGCAGCGCACTGAAAAACGGAACGCTTACGGAAGCCGCAGGATCACCTGCAATAGTCGTTTTTTAGAAGTGCAACGCCGTGAGTAATTTTTGGCCTAAACTTTTTTGTTCATCATATTCTTTTGGCTTGACCCAAAAGAATGAAAAGCTCAAGAACGATTGAAGGTCACCCATTCCGCACTAGCCAACCCCAGATTCGCACAAGGCCAGAACGGGAGCACAGCTCCTAGGTTCCTTTCACACAAGCCCACATTGTGCAAATCTGTACGATTGACAATCGTTCCAAGTTCAACTACTATTGATTTTGAAAACTAAAACCACGTAAAAACCCGTGGTAAAAAATTTGAATTACCCCGTAAAACTACGCTGTTTTCTTAGTGGAGCAATATCCATCTTGCACCAGTAAAAGGTTCACTATCAAGAAAAAGACAGAACATAAAAAGCTTACGTACTGCTCCAGTATCTTGATTAAAAAACAGCATTAAATGAGATTATTAGCAGGATTAACACTTCTTTTTAGCACCGTTTCATTGGTTGGATTCGGGCAAGTTGTCGGAGGGCGCGACAACAGCGAAATGACACCTCAGGTAGCTGAGGCAACAAAGCTCAGCGGAGGCGGATTCGTGGGAGACGTCAACATAATGACAGGAGAGTATAACGCCTCCATTCCACTGGGAACGGTTGCTACACCATCAGGTTTGAGTTTTGCTTTGGAGCTGAACTATAACAGTGCCTTTACCTTTGGGACTGTTCAACCACGCACCGCTGGTATTCCATATGGCGAAGGCTGGAGTCCAAATATTCCTACTATTTCTGTGGAAACAGATGTGTTTCACAAGTTTTCATGCTCGCAATTAAGCCAAGACGGCGTTTTATCAAACAACCTGAATTTTGCCGATACCTCTGACTATCGTGGAAAAGACGAAGGCGATGTTTATATGTTTTCCCCAATGATTAGTATTCCTAGCGTTGGATCGGGAAAGGCGGTATTTAAGTACGTCGATGTTCAGGATGATAACTGTATCGTTTTTGCACTCAACAAATTCGAGCAACCCATTGAAATTCGTTACTACGGTAATTCATGGGTGGTCAAAGCACCGGACGGAACTCGCTATGAATTTGGTACACACCTCGCTAATTATCGAGCTCCCTCCAATCAGCGCATATTGAACTACAACCAATCTCAATTAAGTGGACTAAATGATAATGAAACTGCTGCCATTTCAAGCAAGTACAACAACCTTGATGAAGCAGTGCAAAACGTAATTGAACCTAAAGCAACCTATAGTGTGTGGTATTGTGATAAAGTATTCAACACCATGTACCCGCGACAATTCATTCACTTTTCCTATGATAAGTTTGGTGAGTTCAACTATTATCAAGAGTTTAACCAGTCGCGCTATGAGTTTGTGCGTCAGGACGTTCTTAACACTTCTACGAATACTGATTTTTCTGCCTACACGGATATTCACCTGAGAGAAATCCGTTCAGAAGTGATGGATAGTGACGTAGATATTCTAGAACTCGATTACCAAACCATGGACGCCTTTACCGGAACAACGATGCTTGATTTTGATCAGCAAGGAGTTGACCGAAAAGATTCGCTGTACAGCTACTCCGTTGTTGAGCGTTGGTGCGATGGCTGCTCGGGAAGTCAAGGAAAAGATTTCTCCGATTGGTGGCGCTATAAACATACTGCCGCCGTTTACGACCCTTTCACAGGTACAGTGAGCGCTACGAACCCCTATCTTGAGCCGAATATGACCAATGGTTATCATCGAGAACAGTTCGATTCAACGGATGCCATTGGATTCAATCACAGTTTTCTCGAAAGCGAGCGTATTACTGATATTATGCCAGGAGACATCTATGAAATCAGAACTGTCATCTCACGTGAGGATGACGAAGATCTCGACTATGGAAATGGAACAATTGACATAGCTGTTAGGACAGGAAATAAAAATGCTACCGCTCCGACAGCCAATGATATTTCATCCAATGCCTTTGAAAGCTATTACGGTAAAGAGATATTTTCCACCTTCAACTCGGCGCTTAAATGGCAAATGGGACACAAGCAAGGAAAGCTAAATACGTCCAACTTCTTTGTAATGCCCAATATTTCGTCTGAGCATGGAGGCTTTAGCATTCAGCTTGGACCAGGAAACTCAGACATTTGGTTTGGCGCTGAAAACAGCTTTGACAACCCGTTTGTGACTGCCGGAACACCAGACGTTCGTGACATCTATCCGTACAACATTCAAAAGCAATTCCGAGATGTTCCATCCACGGCGAAAATCCCGCATAATTTCGGTACGGGACACCCCTGGGGAATGATGATCCCGGTGTATAATACAATGGCACTGAGCGGGACGAATGCACTTGACGGTGCAGTATGGAATCCGAGCGAACTGTACGATACATGGTGGTCAAATGACGTTGGCACTATGCCCAACATTCCTACTAAATTTGATAACAGCGTGACGCTGGACACGCTGGAAATCATCCGCTACTCAAAGAATCCTTACATGCTACAGGGGGTTCGCCAATACAAAGTCAATGGAAACTATGGACGCTATCAAGATACGGTGCGTGGTCGTGTACTCGTTGCCCATAAGCAATTGGAGTATACTGTTGAATCACCTTTGGTTCTTAAAAACAACAATTACTCTACAGGAGACACATTGAAGTACGAAATCAACCAACGACATATTTTCTTACTTACTAGCGTTCGTGAATTGCCTATGGATGGAGAACTTTATGCATCCAATTATGGTGTAACGGACACCGCCGAAGTCTTGACGACCTTCTTGAATTATGAGGATATTTTTGACGACGAGGTATCACAAGCAGGAGGTGTTTATGATTCACTCAAACCCTATCTTGGACAAACGCACTACCTCTTAAACAGGTTTACGGATCATTTAGGAGGCATCACTGCTGTTCAGTACTATCCATTCCACAAAAATGAAGGATCACGATTTACGAGTAACTATGCCCGCGGGTCATGCTCAGATTACGTCTTCGGTATGGCAAGTCCAGAACCGTTTGGTCGTAACAAATCATACTCCGCCCATGCCGCAGTGAGATACATGGCCAAAAATGACGAGCAGGATATTGTAAAAAATCCATTGATCAATCCGTTCGGTGGCAGTTACATTCATAAGCGTTGGGAATATATCTATGATACAACCAGCTATATCAACAATCCAAAACGTTTGGAACTTCCGCAGCAACATTTCAGAATTGATCACTTTACGGATTCGGATCATGCCTTTGGGAAAGTGCGTGTCTACGAGCCTGCGCTGGATACACTTACGCAGCGTAACTATACCGATTATGAATATTATGGAAACTCCGATGCATCGCTCAGTGTTGATGAATACCTCTATTACGGAAAGTTAAAATCTGCAAAGACGTATGCTTATGTTGATGGCGTAAGCGACGTTCTTCATGAGGAAAAAATCGTGAATTATGGTCACACGCTCGCCCATAAAAACGGCTGGACACGTCCAAATTATCTAAGAGAACAATTAGGGTACGACGATCTGATCTTGCGTTCCTACGAATACAAAGACATTTATCGAAATGATGAACTAACAACCGACTATTTCAGTCTCAGCATTACAGACACCACTTTCTATTATGATACCATTGCTGGTGATACGATAACGACATTCGTTATGGATACTACATGGACGTACAGTGCAACAGGCGCGGATGCGAAGTTAGCATCAGCTCCTAATTATATCTCCGGCCGCTACACGGATAAAGAACGTCCTAAGTTGTTAGAATTCTATTTCTATGATACGCTTCTAGCACAGAACCACGATTTCATGCTCCACTCCTACTTCGTTAAGAAAACCAGTGAAATCAATCGTACCTACGATAAGCTGGCATCTAAGTCCAGCATTTCAGGAACGAATCCTCCGATTACCAGTCCGAATCTGGACAATAATCCCGGTGGGGGCGGTGTTGTGAACCCCAAACCGTATGATCCTGTTACCGAACCCAACCTCATGAGTAAAATCACCTCTACAGGCGACGGTTTCGTAGGAACGTTGATTGATAGTTCGCCACTCTCTGACACAGTGTTAATTCATATGCTCAACTCTGCCATGTCTACCGATGTGCAAGCCAACGTATTGGCATATCAAGGCGGTTTGTCGAATAAGGTTTGGGAAGTGCTCATCGACAGCATGGAGACCTTTGCACCAAAACGATTGGAGTCTATTATTCATATGCAGCCCTATTTCTCGGATACTACGCAGAAGTATTTGATTGAAGCTGTTGGCTGGACGTCTGACACCGACGTATTTGTAAAGGCCATGACCAAGAACAGCTATCTGACTGACGATGTTGTGATTGCTTTGACCGAAACAGCACAGTTACCCGGTCAGTCGTTTGGAGACATTCTGGAAGCACAACCGCAACGAAGTGAAGAAGTATTAGACAGTATCATTGTTTCCGATCATTTGTCGACTTCCAATATCAATAGAATTCTGACGTATCAATACATGTCCGATGCCCGTTTTGATCAGTTGATCGATGAAATTGACAACCATGAGTCTTCGATGGAAGATCGCGTTACGACACTCTTTGAAGAAACGATTTCTTATCCTTCTGACAGCGTGCTTATTTCGGTTGCTGAGCGACCATTCTCTTCGCGAAATGCAGAGAAAATCATGGATGCTGCCGAGCGCAATTTAAGTCAAGGCGTTCTCGATGCCATTGATGCGAATTATAGTCTGAGACAGGCCCTTACTATAAAACCCAAACCAGTAGTGTCTAACCCACTTAGTGCCTATTGCAATAATCCTGTCGATATTACCCGTAATTACATCGAGACTAAGACCGAATACGATTATTACGAAGCTGACTGGCAAGGACGCTCCGTCGGAAAAGCACATGATATTTTACTCGGACACCGCTCTTCGGTGGATGATCCAAGTCCTTTCCCAATAACCTTGACTGTAAGCAATCTCGGCGGAGCAGGTGCATACAATCCTGGATTTGTCATTGATAGCTTGCGCTTAAAGCACGAACCTTCGTGGCAGGTGTTCTCTATCAAAACATCATCGCCACAACAGCCGGATGCTTACACGCGTGATGAATTCTTCTACCTGTACGATTTACAAAATCGTTACGACAGGTACTGGTACAACTATGATCTGGACTCCATAACGGGACTGTCAGCAGACATCCATTGCACAGGTGGTGGAACAATCTGCGATACACTCGTTGCAAGAGATTCTTGGGATAACGAGTACAATCACCTTATTGCTTATCCGAAGCCGCGACCGCATGACGGGATGGAGAAAACCCGTACACACGGCAATAAAGTGCTGGCGTTCCAGAAAACAACGTTTAGCAAAAACAGTCGTGACCTTGAGCCGGTGATGACCTCGGAATACTATCAGTATGACAGTCGCTGGTTATATGACGACTTACCGACTACCCGCGTCATCGTAGAGTTTGATGGAGAGCCGTGCGCGAATCTCCCAGCAGCCGACACGCTTACCACCATAGAAGATTGTGAAGACTGTGAAGAAATTTTCTTCAAACCGTTCATGGATCCTGAAGACGTAACACCAACCTATCACTGTCTCTGGCATGTACCCGGTGCGGGTTATTTCATCTGCGATAGCGATATTGACTGGACATCGATCGATACTACGGCGACTGAAATTTATTGTGATCCAGGATTGGAAGACACTGTGAATCAAAAGGCGATTACCTACGGTATGGCACTTTCAAAAGCACTGTACCTGAGAAACGTGACGCTTCAAGTCGATTCACTCGATCATTCTACAGCGAAAGACTTTTCGAAGAAGAGAATAGATCATAAAAACGATTACATCGCTGAATTTTCAACGCTTGGTCCTGGTGATGAAGATACACTTGGATTTGCCTCAGCGCATGCCATGATTCCACCATACGATCATCTGGCCGTGCGCACCATTCATGAGCGCAACCGCTATGGTCAACCCGAGTTGGAAGGCAATCAAATTGGTCTATTGACCCGCTATGAGTATAATAAGTCGGAGCGCCGAAGCAATCGAAATGAAAACTGTACGACCGATACCTGGAGCAGTACCTACAATGTGGATATTGGTCTGCCCACACGCATTGTCGTTGGGGTTGGAAAAGCTGATTCAATGAACACCTATTACCAGTACACCGACGCCGGACTCGTTGAAAAAGTAACCGCTCCATCTGGAAAAGCCATGGAGTATTCGTTTGATACTTATCACCGATTAATTAAGATCACCGAACTCACCAAAGAACGTGTGCTTTCAGACATCGAATACAACAACTGGGCACACAACGATACCGTAAGCTTTGATGGTCGAACGGATGAAAACTGGGTGCTCACCACGCTTTACAATTCCGATCTGGAAAGCGACTCGCTCGATTACGAATACCGAAAGGCATTCCTCGATCCTTTGGGAAGAAATAACAGTGTGGTTTCTGCCTACTGGCAAAACCCTTCGAACCTCCGTCAAATCCATTCAGGTTCTGTGGAATATGATAACTGGGGACGCACCGAAAAGGCATACAAGAACTTTATCGTCGATCAAACCTTGATTAAGTATGATACCAATTACTCCAGACCGTTTGCTGCCACGCAATATGAAAATGATCCGAAAGCGCGTGCACTGCGCGCCTCGAACTATGGCGTGGATGTCTGGACCAATCCAGTGGTGAAAACCGACTATTGCCTGACGAACGACGTCTTTGCTTCCTGTGAATTAGAGCTCTCCAATTATGAGTTGCCGCTTATTATGAGTAGCGGAACAACTTCGGCTTTCCGTTTCTATCGCAACGAAGTAAAAGATCAGGATGATAAAACGAGTGTGGAATACCTCAACGCTGTGGGGCAAAAGATTGGTACGATCAAGTACAACAATCAGAACCAGAAAATCATTACACTGTTCGTTTACGACAGCTATGGAAATGTCACTAAGGTGATCAATCCTATCAAGCAAGAAAACGACTTTGTGTACAATATGCTCGGGCAATTGGTGAAAGAAACGTCCGTGGATGCCGGTACGAAACGTTACATGTACAATAAGCAAGGATTGGTGGCTGTTGAACAGGACGAAAACGCCCGAACACATACCGAAAATGGATCGGCGAGTCCTTTCTACCGCGTTTACCAATACGACGATTATGGACGCGTGACCAAAGTTGGTCGTAAGGAAAATGGCTTTGGCTATTCCAATGATCATATCTATGATCCGCTGTACTATGCCACGGTCTTTATTGACGATGCACTGGTGAATGCGAATTATGAAGACACCGGACATTACTTCGATTACACCTTTACCAATGCCTCTTCGCAGGACTGGCTCACTTCCTTTGAGGTTTGGGATTCTATTCCAAGCTATCCAGACTATGGAAACGTTGAAGTCAGTGGGTTCGATACGCAGTTTGCCCCTACCGTGCTTGAAAAAGAGTTTGTGTATGGAGGAAATTCGCTGAACAACACCATTGGACAAATCGTTCAAAGCTTTAGTTATGACGACAAGGGAGTGAAAGTACAGGGCAGTTATTTTGCCTATGATTCCCTGGATCGTATGGCTTCTCAACGCATTCTTTTTGATCCGTATGGTATTGATGATACGACCGGAAATATCGTTTCCATTATTGAGTATCCCGATTACAATTACCGTCAATCGTTATTGGAACAGCGCGTAGATGTGAACGGCGACAGCACAGTCGATTTCCATTGCTTTATGCAGTATGATCGTTTGAACCGCCTCTCTTCTATTCGCGCTGCAGCCGGAAAAGTAGATTCGCTCGATCTGGCAACGCTATTGGTAAGTTATGCCTATGACGACACCAACGGGCTTGTGATTCGAAAAGAACACTTTATTGATGAAAATGTTTCAGGAAGTATTGTCAACCAACTGGTGAATGAAATTGAACACCGTTTTGATGTCCGAGACCGTTTAACACAGACGAAAGTTGGACAACTCACCAATGGACTTTCACCACTGATGAACTACCGTTTGTATTATGATGGACAAGCGCCATCGTACACGGATACGAACTATTACATACAGACTGTGAACTTCAATAATAACTACAATGGCAATATCAACGGGACACTCATGCAATATGCCTTTGATGGCAATGATGTGATGACGAACGTCTCCATATTTGATAAACCCACACTTTATGGTTATACTTATGATAACGTAAACCGCATGACCAACGCAGACGCCACCGTAGGAGACTACTTAGTAGCCTCAGGAAGCCCCGACTATAGCGCAAGCTATCAGATCGGTGATGTTGATCTGCAATACGATCGAATTGGGAATATCAATTCGTTGGACAGAACTTCAAGAAACGCTGGCGGTGGAACATACACAACCCTTCAAAGCTTCAATTACAACTACGGTTTGGGAACAAACCGTCTGAATGCGGCAACTGGATTAGGAGGAACGACCACGCGTAACTACACCTACGATGCCAATGGAAATATGCTGACCGATGATTACAGAAACATTGACAGTACCCATTACTCAAGAGCCGCGTACCCATTCTATATTAATTTGGATGGTGACGATGTGAACTACCTCTACTCGGTGGATGATCAGCGGATTTATACCAAAGAAAGCAATGGTTCAGATTCTACGAAGACCTATTACCTAATGGATGCCATGGGTAAAACCGTAGCGATCTATACCATGGACACCGTTGGGAACAACTGGGAGTATTACATTGCTTCTGCTGAGCGTGAATGCCGTTTAACACCACGTGTACTGCAAGTACCTGGAACAAATGAGTTGACCACAGACCCAACGCGTTTGACCTTCGAAAAAGGACAAGCTAGTTTCTATTATTACGATCATTTGGGGAACACCCGTTTGGTCTGTATGCCAGATTCGTTTGCGGTGGATACCACTGTGCAAGAGATCTTGTTTGTTGCTGATTACTTCCCTTTCGGCAAAATGTTAAGAGAATATTCAAGCACTTACGAGGAACGTTTTTTAACAACGCAACATGAAAGAGATCGCAATACGGGGTTAGATTACCGAGGGGCTAGATATTATGATGCGGATGTAGCTAGGTTCTTGAGTTTAGATCCGTTGGCTAGACAGTATCCTAGTTTAAGTGACTATTCTTATGTTGCTGGAAATCCAATTATTTTTATTGACCCTACAGGCATGGCAGTCGAAGATATTGGCATCTATACTGTTGACAATAAGGGAAATGTAAAACATGTAAGGACAATAGAGCATGAAGACGAATATGACATGCTTTATAAAAAGGAAGATTGGGATAATAAGGAGTATGAAGGAAATCGAGTTCGAATTGACGATCTAGGTTTACTTACTGAGCTGAGTAATGGAAATTTAGCAAGAAGTTCGGCGGCATCTGAAAATAAAGAAGAGTTTACGGAATTACTTTTATATTTAATGAATAACACAGATGTTGAATGGGGAGGTTTTGGATATCGTCAGGGTGATGGAAAAATTTTGAATGTCATGGCAACTAGTCACCAAACAAATACGGTCGGCGGAAGCACTTCCCTAGATACTAAATATGGAGAAGATAATTTAGTTTACGACATTCACTCTCACCCTGGCTATAATGGAACCAAGGGAGCTTCTGTTGATGATGAATTTGCTGATGATATGGATAGAATTAGAAGCAGGTATAATAGGCTGGGTAAAACAATGTCTGGCGGCTTTCCTCGTCATTATGTTTATCATAAAAGCTCAAATAATTTGTACAAGTATACCCCTTGGGAAAGCGACATTTTTTTAAGAACGATTAATAGTTACAAAGATTTAAGAAGAATATTATGATAGTTAGAAAGATTATTTTTTCACTGTGCATTTTTCTCGGATGTATTTCTTGTCAGAGTGATCAAACTACTCAAGATATGAATGTCACAAGTAGTTCTGAAGAGTTTTTCAGAATTAGTGAATTGGAGACAATAGTTGAAAATTATTTAGAAACAGTTAATCTAAAATATGACCAAAAGATCGTAGTCGGTATTTCCTTCAAGAATTTAAGTGGTAAGCAAACAATAAAACTTGGTTGCAGCCCATTTGTCATGAAGAGTGAAAATGTACAAGGTTATAAGATGTTAAATGATAATTTGGTGCTTATCCTTTCAGATTCTCCGTCTATTCCAGAATTAAACAAATACATTGATACTAAACTTTTGGAAATAGGCCAAGTCGAGGGATACCCGTACGAAGACACTCTTGCTCCCATGGATATATTTGACCCCTATATTAGATTATATGAAATCGAGCAAGATTCATTAATCCTAGTCAAAGAAGAAGGTTAACACGGATAGAAACGCTGGTAGTCTATCAGAATAGTTGATTTGTTGTTTATGGTCAGGCAAACCTAACGGTTTGTTCTGTGACGCACTGAATAGAATTTCACTACATTCAAATAAAAGGTAGTGTTTCAAAAAAGGTGAAAGATTGAAAATCTAGATTAAAGAGCTGAAAGTCAGTAAGAAAATTTCTTTAGAGAGATTAATTGAAATGGTGATTGGTATTCAGTCACCATTTTTTTGCGTAAAAATGAAGCTCTATTCAAACAAACCCGTAGTACGTGTTACAGAAAAGGTGATAAATGAATTGCATCAAATGTGGAGCAAGAAGTGTTAGGAATGGAAAGTCTTTAAGTGGCAATCAGCGTTATAAGTGTTCTGCTTGTGGTAATATAGGTTTCAGGAAGGTTATTCAAATAAAGCATATTTACCAGAGATCAATGATCAAATAGTTCTGTTGCTCAAAGAAGGAGTCGGGATAAGAAGTATTTCTAGGATACTAGAAATATCGACAACAACAGTACTCAAGCGAATAACTTTGATAGCAAAACAAATTCAAAAGCAACCAATTCTTTTCGAAAGAGATTATGAAGTAGATGAAATGTTCACTTTCATTGGAAATAAGGATTATAGAGTTTGTATCACTTATGCCATTGATAGAAAAACCAAAGATGTGGTTAGTTTTTCTGTTGGCCGACGGAACAAAAGGACATTAGGAATGGTGGTAAACACACTTTTACTTTCAGGAGCCAAAGAAATTAGAACTGACAAATGCCCAATTTATCTAACACTAATTCCGAGTGAACTGCATTCTGTAAAAAGAAGAGGAATCAATCGAATTGAACGTATGAACCTGACTTTGCGAACACACCTGAAAAGACTGAATAGAAGAACAATTGCCTATTCGAAAAGTATGTTAGTGCTGAGCGCAATTTTGACAATTTACTTCTGGGGATAAGTACAAATATTCATTATCTTCACTTTCAGTGTTCATCTCCTCTAAAACGATATTAAAAAAAAGAACTTCCCGCCCTCCAGTAGGTCAGATAGCTTGCCGCATTGATTTGATAGAAAACCTATCTGGCAGCGGCTTTTTAAGCCCATGCACAGAAAAAGGGTTTCATCAAAACAGCAGGAAACTAACGACCGTATGGAGATTAGGCGCCAAAATAAATAAACCCACACTTTATGGTTATCCTTATGAGACAAAGCGTTGCTTTGGAAGACGAGGTTCGGCCGGGTTGGCCGCTAAAACCGAGGTAAATATAAACCGCATGACCAACGCAGACGCCACCGTAGGAGACCACTTAGTAGCCTCAGGAAGCCCCGACTATAGCGCAAGCTATCAGATCGGAGACGTTGACCTGCAATACGATCGAATTGGGAATATCAATTCGTTGGACAGAACTTCAAGAAACGCGGGTGGCGGAACATACACGACATTGCAAAGCTTCAATTACAGCTATGGTCTGGGAACAAACCGCCTGAATGCAGCAACAGGACTCGCAGGAACTACCACACGGAATTACACCTACGATGCTAACGGGAACATGCTGACTGATGACTTTAGAAACATCAATGCTACGACCTATGGAAGAGCAGCATACCCGTTCTACCTAGACGTGGATGGTGACGATGTGAACTACCTCTATTCGGTAGATGATCAGCGGATTTATACCAAAGAAAGCAATGGTTCAGATTCTACGAAGACCTATTACCTGATGGATGCCATGGGTAAAACCGTAGCGATCTATACCATGGATACCGTTGGGAACAGCTGGGAATATTACATTGCGTCTGCTGAGCGCGAATGCCGTTTAACGCCGCGTGTACTGCAAGTACCTGGAACAAATGAGTTGACCACAGACCCAACGCGTTTGACCTTCGAGAAAGGACAAGCTAGTTTCTATTATTACGATCATTTGGGCAATACCCGTTTGGTGTGCATGCCAGATTCGTTTGTGGTAGATACCACCGTGCAAGAGATCTTGTTTGTTGCGGATTACTTCCCTTTTGGAAAAACACTACGCGAATATTCAGGAACTTACGAGGAGCGTTTCTTGACTACTCAGCACGAGCGTGATAGAAGTACCGGACTGGATTATAGAGGGGCGAGGTATTATGATAGTGATATTGCAAGGTTCTTGAGTTTGGATCCGCTGGCAAGAAAATATCCAAGTTATAGTGACTACAATTACGTAATGTGCAACCCAATTTTCTTTACTGATCCAAATGGTAAAGAGGCGGTTAATCATACATCTGGATGGGACACAGATGGGCACAGGCAGTTAGCCGATGCCTTTGGAAACTATACAGGTGTTGTTATTGAATACTATGAGGATGACGACAAAAAAAGGCAATCAAGTAAATCGGCTGCTGGCAGAAGATCAAGCAGATTTGCTACGAGAGAAGAAGATAATTCCCGAGCATTCGAAAGCAGTACAAGTGAAATGGTTAATGAAAACAATTCGATAGAGAAAGTTGAAGCTGGTTCACCAGTGGGTTGGTATTCTGAAATTTCATATGAGGCAATTATTGGAGGAGGTATGACCTTTGCTATTGGAATAGTTCATGATAATTACGGTAACTCAAAGTACTATTATGACTACGGTGGTGGAATCGGCTTCAATGCAAGTGTTGGACTCGATGCAGGTACAATTTATAGCACATACGGTAAACCTTTTCACGTAGACGATTTTAATGGCTCAAGTAGAGAGTTTAGTGCAAGTTTTACAGTATTAGAATATCATCGCGGAAATAATGACATCAGTACCGAGAAAGGTTTTAGCTGGAGTGGTGATTCATATTACACTGTAGGGGGTACTTTTGTAAACCAAAAGTCACTTCTAATAAAGACACTGGATCAGTTAGATATTGATGTAGGCGTTTCCTACACCTGGAACACAACAACAGTTTATTAAACATGAATAATTACACTAAAACTTGGCCGTACCTTCTGTTAGTAGCTTTGACCGGAATTACAATTGCGCTAGTTTTCACATTTTCCAACAATAACTCTGGGGATTGCCAATCATTATGGCAATCCTTTATTTCAAAAGAATTTGAAGGGGTAATTGTAGAGAAGAAGTTGCTGGAGAATAATCATAATGCGCAAGCAATTATGCTTGAAGGAGACGAATCTTATACAATTATTGAAGCTATGTACCAAGAAGGGATGTATGACAAAGTAAGAGTTGGAGATTATATATTGAAGCTTCGCAATGAACTAAAGTGTTTATTAATAACAGATCTCGATACTCTTGTATTCGAAATTATCGAACCTGATTGTGATAAGTTCAAAGAATAAAATCTATGGAAGAAACTATAAAACCGAAAAGCGTTAAAACCGTTGGTATTCTAGTTATTATTTTTTCGGGTTTAACCCTTTTCTCCAACACTATGGGAGCAATCTCTTTCCTATTGGTTGGTGGTAATGATGTAACGATTAATAGGCCAAATGGAACGGTTCAAAATGACGATCCAATTAATTTTATTTTCGATAATTATGTAGCGTTTTGTCTGATAATGATTTCAATAGCGTTAGGTTATTTGATAGGTGGAATTTTTATCCAAAAGTTTAAGGCTTGGGCCAATAGGCTTTTAAGTATGTCAGCCAGCCTATCCCTTGTGATAATTTGGGGACTAATGATTTTAATGGCACAATCAATAGGTCAGGCTAATGGGGGATCAGGATTTGCCATTATTCCAATTGTAATTGGAATTATTTGGTCAACCCCCGTTGCGCTGCTTATTTGGTTTCTGAATAAACAAAATATTAAGAAACATTTTAGTTTAAGAGAATAAGTTATTTGCAAATCATTCCTAATGATAATAAATCTTGAAAAGTTGATGATTTACCAAAAATACTCTGGTAATATTGAAAGTTGGGACCGATTCGGACGTAAAAGTGATAGGAAAATAATGTCTTACGAAGAATGGGAAAAAATAGATGATTTACTTCAGAAACTTGAATGGAAAAGAAAAGGTATTTCTTCTAAGGAAGTTGAAACTAGAACTGAAGAAGAAATAATTCAATTATTTGATACTCAGACTACAGTTGATAAGCTGAATGAATTGGTTGGAATGTTCACTTTAGGTAAGTAAATTAAAAAATCTCTATGAAGAAACTCTTAACGGCTGTGTTGCTATCGGGAATGATTTTTGGCGCGAGTTCCCAGACTGTTGATTTTCATGATTCGGTATTTCACAAAGCATTACTTTGTCATCTTCCCAAGATTGATGTTGATTTAGATGGAGAATTTTCTAAGCATGAATTGTCATTAGTTGAAGAACTTAATTTGAATCGTAAGGGATTAAAAGACCTAAGTCAAATTCATCTTTTCAAGAACCTTAAAAAACTCAGTTGCTCAGATAATTCAATTGATACTTTGGAGCTAAAGAATATGGATAAACTGGAAAAATTGAACTGTAGAGGAAATAATTTAAAACAACTAACACTAGAATATTCACCCATGCTTTCTGAATTAATTGCTGGGCAAAACATGATGAAAACTATAAATATATCTGACTGTCAAAAGTTGGAAGTTTTGTATTTACAACAAAACGAATTGCAGAGTATTGACCTCTCTGATTTCCCTAATTTGAGAAACTTGGTAATTAGTCGGAACGAACTTACTACTATCGATTTATCTAATAATCCAAAGCTAAATCAACTAAATATTGCTCAGAACAAACTCCGTGAAATTGACATTAGTGCAAATACAGTGATTCAATATGTATACGTTGATAAGCAAGTAAACAGAGTAATGAATAATGAACAAAGAAAAAGAGATGTTTCACCTTTTTTAGTCAAACCAGGTAGCCCTTCAAATTAATATCTCACCGCCAGAATAGTTGATTTGAAAACGATCGAAAAAGTGAATTATAATTATCACCCCTTTGGAAAATTAGTCATTGGCGAAAAAAACACCAATGACTAATTTTCCACAAAAACTGGACTGACAATCTTTCGAAGTTCAACTAGCAATGAATTTGGAAACTCCGTGCATTAAAATTTCTCGCAAGAGCAGCGCACTGAAAAACGGAACGCTGACGGAAGCCGCAGGATCACCGGCAGTAGTTGTTTTTTAGAAGTGCAATGCCGTGAGTAATTTTCAGCACTAGACTTTTTTCGTTTCGTTTTTTGGGCAATGCAAAAAAGGAAAGAGTAGAATATCTCTATTATATCCTTTTGGCTTGATTCAAAAGAATGAAAAACTCAAGAACGATTGAAGGCCCTTCCTTCCCTTCTATCCAACCCCAGATTCGTACAAGGCCGGAACGGGAGCACAGCTCCTAGGTTCCTTTCGCACCTGCCCGCATTGTACCAAATCTGCACGACTGACGATCGTTCGAAGTTCAACTAGCAATGAATTTGGAAACTCCGTGCATTAAAATTTCTCGCAAGAGCAGCGCACTGAAAAACGGAACGCTGACGGAAGCCGCAGGATCACCGGCAGTAGTCGTTTTTTAGAAGTGCAACGCCGTGAGTAATTTTCAGTACTAGACTTTTTTATTCAGACTGGTCTAATCCAAATGGTCTTCATGAGCTCTCTTCGTTCGGTTGATTTCTTTTTTCGGCAATGGAAAAAAGAAATCCATCAACCCCAGGCATCCCTCTCCAAAATAGAAGGTAGTTATAGTAGAGCAACTACTATTTATGATCTGTAATGCCTGATAAACCCAACATCACCAATAAAAGACTTTTTTTTCATCTCCATGCAGCGTTTTCCGAAAGTCGCGTATCTATTTAGATGTGACCGGTTGCGAAACCATGAAAATGCCAAAGGAAACACTGTGAAAGAAGATGCGAAACTTATAAAAAAATGCCTTGAAGGGAAACTGCGGTACCAGCGAGCACTGTATGATAAGTATGCGCGCAAAATGTATCCAATTTGCTACCGCTATGCAAAAAACCAGGAGGATGCTAAGGATATATTACAGGAGACGTTCGTCCTTGTTTTTCGCAAATTATCCATGTTCAAAGGAGAAGGTTCGCTGGAAGGTTGGATCCGAAAAATTACGGTGAATTGCGCCATACGCCATTATGAAAAGAGTGTCAGACAATTAGACAAAGCGGACATTGAAGTCATTCCTGAATCTGGTTTTCAGGAAGAAATATTGAGTAATATCAGTGCGAATGAAATCATGGAGATTATCGGACAATTACCAGATGGATATCGAATTGTATTCAACATGTACGCCATAGAGGGATACAGCCATAGAGAAATCGGAGAAATCCTGGAAATTTCAGAAAGCTCCTCACGATCACAGCTAACCAGAGCCAGAAACCAATTAATCAACTTGCTGAAAGAAGCAGAAAACTATTTGACAAAATGTTAATGCAGCATAACAATATCGATGAGCAGATAAAGCGAAAGCTGGAGTCCTTTGAAATGGCCCCTCCAGTTGAAGTGTGGGAGAAAATCGAGACTTCTACCGCTGAGGATGATGAAAAGATAGCACTTTGGCCGCGCTGGTTGGCAAGCCTGACCATGATACTGGTGCTTTTCTTATTTGTTTTTTGCCGCAGCAGTCAGTCCAGAGCGACAGCCATGGGAATGTCAGCATCCCGAGACTTGAATCAAAGTAAGAGTCTTACTGCCGCCTTGAATAAAGGAAAGGGAAAAATGCGCGCTTCTGAGTCTGAGACAGAAGTTGTACAATCAAAAGAATTCACTCTGCAGCAGGATGATGTAACTTTCACTGATAGTGGAAGTTTAGAAGCGCTAACCAATCGAGAAACTATTTATGATAAATCAGCGAAAAGAAGTCAAGAGAAATCTACAGAATATAATGCGTTGATTAAATCAACAATGAAATCAGATAATTCAACAGACGTATTTCCTGGATTAAATACCTTAGAAGCAGAGTTGCTCTATACAGAACCGATTCTCGAAGGTATTCAGGAAAGACAACTACGTCCAAAACAAAAGAACACAACTATTCTGAATCGCTTTTCGCTCGAACTTTCTGCTGGCATCTCCGCATTTCGTGTTCGAGCGGATAAAAATGCTTCGGAAGAGCTAAAAGCACTGATCAATAAAACCAACGCAAACGAACTTGGGATCGACGTTTCAGGCGGTGTGAATTTCGATGTATCCCGCTCCATTGCCGTTTACACAGGTCTCAACTATCAGATTCTGAAGAACGATTTGAACTACGAAGTGACGACCACAGAAATCCATACCTACTTCGACACGATCATCGTTGATATCGATACAATTACCGGAGACACCATTTATGATATTCAGGAGACAACGGACGAAGTAGATGTCATAAACGAGCAAACGATCCAAAATACGCACACGATTCTTTCCATTCCATTTGGAATTGCTTACCGCATGAGAATCGGAAGGCGATCATCTTTAGAGGCACGACTTGGCGGGAAAATCAGCATTTACCAATCCAGTAAAGGATCAATGGTCCTCAACGAAACCGGAGAGCTTATCGAAAGCAAAACAACCGTAAGAAATAACGGTGCTTTTTCGGGAACAGCTTCACTGAAGTATCTCCATGAACTCACACCGCAACATGGCATCTATCTCGAGCCATGGATCGATGTTGGGATCAATAGTTTTACGAACAATCCACTGATTGGCAACCGAAAGCTAATGAACGGAGGAGTGCGTATCGGATACCGCTTCCATTTCTAATTAAAACCCAAAACGAACCATCCAGCATTAAGAGAGGCATATCTGCCCCTCTCTGGAATGGTACTGCCTAAAAATATCGAACCAAGTTAATCTTAAAGAGAAAAGACATGATGAAATTATTTCAAACTGCGGAAAGAGTAAGTCACACAGATGCATCTGACAATTTTGTTTACCAACGCTCGCTACTGGCCTATCTGGAAGCCGCCAAACGCGTGAGCGGTAATGTACTGGAAATTGGCACCGGCAGTGGGTATGGGATTGAATACATAGCATCCAGCGCAACCAAGTTTGTCACGTTGGATAAGCATCAACCTGAAGAATTGTCGAATGAAACATTGATTTGCTCGGAAAACGTAAGATTTATTCAGATCAAAGTTCCACCGCTTACTAACGTTCCTGATAACTACTTTGATTTTGTCATCACCTTTCAGGTAATCGAGCATATCAAGGACCACAAAACATTTGTTCGTGAGATTTTTCGCATTCTTAAGCCGGGTGGGAAGGTGATTCTTACCACTCCCAACATCAAAACATCGCTCACACGTAACCCCTGGCATGTGCGAGAATATACGGTTACAGAGCTGGAAGAGCTACTGAATCCTCACTTCGAAAGCATCGAAAAATTGGGCGTTTATGGAGGCGAAAAAGCAATGGCTTATTACGAAAAGAATAAGGAATCCGTTCGTCGCATCACGCGTTTCGACATCTTCAATTTGCAGTACATATTGCCCAGACATTTATTACAGATACCTTATGACATTCTAAATAGAATCAATCGTAAGAAACTACTCAAGAACAACAATCAATTGGCCTCCACCATTTCTTTGGACGATTATTATCTCGATCAGGCGAATGATCAATGCATCGACCTGTTTTATGTGGCTACGAAGGAATAGAAAACGAAAAACCGCCTGATAGTTATCGGGCGGTTTTGAGCAAAGAACATCTATTTTTACTCTATGACCAATTTACCGGTCATTGAAGCACCATTTTCTCCTATGTAAGTACATATATAGATTCCAGAACTTAACCCATCAAGATCAATGCGCGTTGAACGGTTAATTCGGATCAACTCTCTATGCACTTCGTTACCTTGTGCATTATGCATGCTAAACATTCCTTCTTCAAGTTCACTTTCAGTATTCGGTCCTGATAACGTTACCTCTAAAATATCCTTCGCTGGATTTGGAGTAAGGTTAAGCGTCAGTTTTGATGAACTCGATTGAGTACTTTGCTCGTCTGAATCATCTTTTCCTGAACCGACCAAAAGAGCAGAAAAAGCACAATCCTCCGTACATTTTGTTTCGCTCCAGTCAGAGTACAGAGGTTCATCAGAACATATTGCACGAACTTTCCAGGAGTAGCAATCATTCGGATTAGGGTCAACTATAAACGTACTGGTCGTATTCGTAGCAATTGTCTCAATAGGATCTGTTGTAGGTGGACAGCATGTAGGATCATTATACGTTCTACTCACTTCATACCCAATAGCTCCAATCACAGGGTCCCAGCTAATGATTTTTTGTCCAGCTGAATTCATTTCGCACATTAAATTAATGGGCGCTTCACAGCTAAGTACTTCTGGCTCATCACAATCGCATGATTTTTCGCTCCATTCTGATTTTGACCCATCGTCAAAAACAGATCTTACGCGCCACCAAAAACAATTCGTAAAGGTTTCAGGAACAATGAACACATTATCGGATACAGACTCTATCCAACCCATTGGTGGTCCTGTGACTGAATCACAACATCCAGAAGAATTGTCATTGAAGCCGAACTCAATTTCATACCCAACCGCAGAAGGTACCTTGGACCAGGATAAGCTCTGTCGATCATTGGCGTAGCAACAATCGAGATTATCAGGTATAGAGCAATCACAATCAAAACGCAAGGAATCTAAATAAAAATAAAAACCAGTAGTTGCTTTAAAATAATCGAATGATATAGCCGTAATAGGTCCGTCCCAGTTTATCCAAGCTTCTGACTCATCTGCTACGAGTGGCAGAGCAGTCCATGTTCCACCTATTTCCACTAAACTAAATGGAGGCCCTCCGGCAGATGGATCAAGTCCTGTCGGTATCGAGGTAGCATCAAATTCAAGCCATTCTCGCTCTCCTACAATCGGATGCCAATCCAAATCACGAACTAAAAGTCCCAAATTACAAACTGGTTTCGAAAAAGATATAGTTACGGGAATCGTTGTAGGCATACCATCTGGAAAAAACGCACTGGTACCATCCAATTGATGGTTTACGGGATAGGAATTCAATGTAATATTCATACCTCCGCAGTCTGATATCCCTGTCATGTTCAATGATGATGGCGTTGGGCTAACCCACGAAAATGGGATCTCAACATCTTGTCCATAACTCATTGTCATTCCTAAAATGATAAGTAGCGGGACGATTAATAATTTTAATTTTTTCATGTTAACGTCGATTAATTTATTTCCTACTCTTTGGATTGGATTTTCGGAATCCTCCATGTTACTTCTCTTGAGAAGCCGTCTGTTGTATTCATTAATATGGGAGGATGGAAATACCTTTCGGTTAATACTGCTTTCAAGCAGTCTGTAACTGAGCTCAAATCACCGATTCAATTCCTTCAGTTCTCATTCTATGAATACAACTAACTTTTTATTGATCAATGATTCAAAACACGCGATTTCGAACAATAATCATCTAATACATTTGGATGATTTTGGACACTTTTTCGGGTGAAATAGTCTACATAAGTAGATTTTTTGAGAAGAATTACTTAAAAAGTAAGTCGTACTATTCCGAACCTAATTGATTCAGGTTTCCTGCTTTCTTAATGGCTTGAGTTCTATTCTTGACATCTAATTTGTCATATATCTTCAGAAGATGGGTTCTAACCGTATTTGCAGAAATAAACAAACTTGCCGCAATCTCCTTATTGTCCTTGCCTTTGCACAATTCGATCAAAACTTCAGTCTCTCTCTTAGTTAGTGAAGTTTTCATAATACTGCTTAAATTCTTGTTAAGCGTGGAAGCATCAATTGTTGTACTCTGGACCAGCTTTGTGTTTAGATTTGTTTGGAGTAGATTGATCCGTTCCAATAACCTTCTTAGCTCACTCTCCGCTTCCATTTCTCTCAACCGCACTTTTCTTCTGAAACTCTTAAACCAAAAGAAGCTGGCAGCAATTAACAACACTCCTCCTCCTAAAATGGCATATATGGTCATGTTCTTGAGCTGCTTATCCCTATTCAAACGGATAATTTGTTCTCCTTTAAGCTCGGCATCCTTTTTATGAATTTCTGCTTTGTACTTCTCTTCAATTCTTGCTTTAGCAACCTCATGCTTAGTCAATACTTCCATCGCTTTCTTTTGATTATCCAAATTGCGGATTTGATCAATTGCTTCCAGCTCTACTTCACGATAAAAGAGCGCATTTTCCCATTGACCTTCTCTGCGAAATATGCTTACAAGAAGTGCAGCAGCCTTTTTTAAAGTCTCATTATTTCCTGCCCTTTTCTGGCAAATATCTAAACTATGAAAAGCGAACTTCTTGGCAACTGTGTAATTCCCGCGTTTGTACTCCATGCTTCCTTTAAACCATATTGCCGCAGCCAACGATGATGAATCCTTAGTTTGCTTTGAAATCTCAATACACTCATTAAGATAATCAATCGCTAATTCGGTTGAATCCATTTCATGTAATCGAGCAAGGTTGTAAAGGACAAGGCAAATTCCTTCACTGTTATTGATATCCCGAAAAATGGTAAGTCCAGCTTCGTAATTTTCCAAAGCTTGGCCGATATTCTTTTTTTGTTCGAAGTAATACGTCCCAATATTATTATGCATTAATGCCTCTCCACGCTTGCTCCCAGATTCTCTCGCTAACTCTAAGCACTTAAGAGAATACTCATTGCATTTATCCCAATCACCGAGACGTTGATAAACAGTCGCAAGCATATTGTAAGAATAACCTACAACTGCTCTATCCGCCACAGTAGGCTCCTTAATTTGCTTTGAATGTTCCAATGATTTATGTGCATAATCCAAAGCTCTGGCGTAGTCAAACATTTCAATACAACACGCTGATAAGGTATTGTAAATATGGGGTTTACCCTCTTGATCATATTCAGATTTGATATCTATCGACTTGAGATAATAAGCTTCCGACTTCAAAAAGTTACTCGCACGATATTCTAAAATGCCAAGATTTTCATAGGCAGAACATTGAAGAAGAGCAAAACTCTTCTTGGTAGAACTATCCAATTTCTTTTTCAAGTTTTTTCCAGTTATACCGGAAGCTTTCAATGCATAAAATTTCGAAGAATCTTTCTGAAAAGAATAATAAGCACTCGTTAACTCAAGGCATATAGTCGCCCGAATTGTATCATGCTTTGACTTGCCCAAAGCTGACTTCAGCGAATCTATTTTTGACTGATTTTCGTTCGTTTGAGACCATAGCGAATAACTTAAAAAACATAATGTTATTACCAGCAGTTCTTTTGCATTCATTGAATTGTATTCTTCTTTAGAGGTTGAAGCTAAATCATTCCATTCTAATTGAAAAATTCTAAGCGTAAATGTTTGTGAGCTTATTTTAACTATTGGAATTACCACCCCGTTCTCGACAGATAGCAAAGGCAGGAATAGAAAGCTATTTGGCCTGAACAACGAAGAATTTTATCTAATAAACGAGTATTGCACTAAGCTAAAATCCCATGCGTATAAGTACGGTAAACTACTTACGAAATAGCGCATTTATACGTATTGAATTTATTAAATGGACTTAGTAGGTTTGGGATACACAAATTAAACTTAATCCATGTTTAAAAATATCAATAGTTTCTACCAATGGGTAGAGACCATAAGTACAGCCATTTTAGGTCTAGCTTCTGGTTTCTTTATCAACGAAATAGAACTTGAAAACCAACATACCTGGCTTCTAATCATTATGGCAGTTTTGTTTATCGTGATGAGCGAAAGATTGCTTCATTTACTGTTCAGCAAAATCATTAATAGTTCACATCGCTTGCGTCGTGCCATTTTACGCGGACACTTCATTGAAGGGAAGTGGCTCGGAGTAGTCAGAAACACTGGAAAAAATTCAAAAATCTATGGATACTCCTTGGTCCATATTGTGCATTCAGATAAGAGTTATGAAGTACTGGGTAAAATTTTCAACCCAGAAACGCAAGAGTTCAATGGTGGATTTCGATCCAGCGATTCTCATTATTACAGTGATGAACGACTCTTTACCTATTATTTTGAAGGATTCAATCAACATGACAACAGCAGCTCCGAAATAATTGGGAAGGCAAAAGTTAACGTCACACAAATGGACTTCTCTCCTACTGAGATGATGGGAACAATTGCAGATACGAAAAACAAGTACGAATTGAATCTTGAACTGTATAAAATAAAACCTGAACTATTGGAAAAGTATGATCCAACCCACAAGAAAGGATTTGCGCAACTCGTAAAGGAAATGATATAGGCTGAAAGTAAAGCAATCAACCAACGTCTTACTCCATTGCATACGTTATTATAGTAACGCATCTAAACATTTCAATTATGAAATACCTATCCTTATTACTTATTTCCGCTGCATTCACATTCGTTGCTTGTAAAAAACAAAACAAGCATAATCCAGTTTGTGATGGTTCCACCCCTACTTACAATTCAACGATTTCTTCGATTATTTCTTCCAATTGCGTTTCCTGTCATAGTGAGTATGGATCATATGCTGGACTCTCGGCAACATTTTCAGATGGCTCTTTTGAGAAAGAGGTATTGACCGACCAAAGCATGCCGCGTAACGGAGAATTGTCCAACGCTGAGCTGAATACAATCAAGTGCTGGGTTGAAAACGGTTTCCCAGAGAACTAGGTTAAAGCAGATTTATAAAGTCCGGTAGGAAACTGGATACCAATGGCGCTACAACTGTAAATGCGACTTTCAAGTTGTCCAATGCCGACTGCTTGATTAATACTTTTTCTTTTACTTCTCCGATGTTTTTCAACTCATCTTCGGAGCAGTCTTCCTCATAGAGTTGTTGAATGAATGAACGACTCTTGAATCGAATGTAATAATGGACAGGAACATAAATCATGGCTAGTAAGAAGGAAAACAACAAGCCATAAACATAACCGAATTCAGGAGGGAAAACGTTAAAACCATCAATGGATATCGTGGTATTTAATGACGCGCCAAGTGCACTGGAAGTTAGAACAGAAAACACCACTAGTACTGCCATTACGTGTAAACATTTGCGCAATATCGATTCCAATTGTTTGAATCGTCTAGCTGCCTCATTCATCTCTGCTGCGCTGCTTTTGTCCGCTGTAATTCTGTCGGCCGCTACAGGAATCAAAAAGACCGTCATGAATATGGACAATTGAAAACCAATGGTGATCCCAACCGTTGTGTCCAACATGTCACCATCTTTTAGTAACACGCCCATTTCATTGATGAATAAATTGGGTTTGTAAAAACCTCCACCGCGTCGTGCAAACTCATATGCTATAAAAAAGAAGATTCCGGCCAACGCGAAACTGATGAGCACATTGAACCATTTTAAGTGGAAATCCCGGAATATCACCCAAATCTCATACGCAAAAACAGGAAAAGAAGCGGCAGCGATACTCATCATAATGACAATCAGCATGGTCCATCCTAAAAACGCAGTGTTTTGATTGTAGATCGTTTCTTTCGCCTCTACTTTAGATATAGCAGATGGATCGGTTTCAGCATTGAGCACAGATGTCTCTAAAGTGTCCTCAACAAACTGATCCTTATACACAATTTCTAAGGTATCAACTGGAGAATGATTATTGTGAACCAGCATAAACTCCTTATTCGTCGGCGTCGGATTATGATTTCCCATTACAAAGGAATACCCAATAAAACCACCAATCAATGCAAAGATGACGACGATTAATACAAAATGTGATTGGCGCTTAAATTCAACTGGCTCTTTCATAATAGTGAAGTCTGGTAATGAAACTGTTCGCCAAAATAGTGGATAAAACGTCGGGAATCAACGGGTATTTATACCCTATTTGCTAGGAAAATGACTAGGAAACAACCTCCCAAACGACGAGTCGTTTATCATCCGAACATGAAACAACCAGCTCTTCTGAGATCTTTGCGAGCGCATTAACAGAATGTCGATGTCCTCCTTCCTTGAAGTCAAGTCGTTTGACAAACTCAAGACCATCGGTTTTCCAGGCTTTCACATTTTTATCTCTGCTGGCCGTGATCAGTCCATTACCTCCATCAACCGAAACGATATCGTAAATAGCAAATGTATGGGCCACCACTGTTTTCAGACAATGCGTGGAAGACAAATCCCACAACTTGAGCAAGGCATCTTTTCCTCCAGAAATCAGTCGGGAATTATCTAACGGATCGAACAAAACAGAAGTTGCACCGTCCTTATGTGCTTGGATTGTTTGAATCTCATTGAAGAAATCCGTATCAAAAATACGCACCGTCTCATCCTGACAAGCAAGCGCAAAGCGATCTCCGCTGTCTGAAACTGCAATGGAACGAATTTTACCGCAATTCAATGGTAAATAAAGTAGCAACTTAAATTCGTGACTCCAAATAGACAAGTTTCCTTCGGCATCGCCGATATAAACCTGACCTTTTACTTGATTACTCTTGATAGAAAAAACACCAGTCACATGCTGCGTAAAATAATGCAACTCTCTTCGGGATTCAACATTAAAGACATGCACACCACCATCTGCCAATCCGGCAACGAGGAATTCTTCTCCTACTAATTCAAGTGCATAAATGGATTGTTCAAAACGAATAGCAAACTTATCTTGAACTCCTTCATCTACAAGCCATCTAGCTACATATTTGTCGGCACTTCCAGAATAAATGTGATTCCCTTTAGCAGCACAGGAGTACACGGCTGCAGCGTGTCCTGAAATCTCCTTCTGCTTTCGTACAATCATGGCTGATTAATCTTCGTCGTCCTCTTCGGTTTCATCATTCACCTGCTTGAGACGTTCAGCATAATCGTCCGGTAAAAACTCGAAGAATGTATCTCCACGCAACCCAAGTCGTAAGCATTCTAATGGAATAAGTTCATTGGGAGCAATATTTCCAAGATTAACGTTGTGCCCAAACAACTTAATGAACCATACTTGCTGCTGCTTTTTAGGAGCTTCCCATAAAATGTCATCTGGATTCACGCGTGCAATGATTCTGTTAATCAATAATGTATGCGCCGTACCGTTTGGTCTAAAAACACCTACATTACCCGACTCACGTCCTTCAGCGATGACCTTCCATGAACCAGCTTCCAACTCTGTAGACATCATTTTGATCCACTTTGCAGGGGAAACGATAATCCCGGAATCCTTTGATCCGACTTCAGACATAATGGTACGGTCTTTCGAAAAAGTTCTGATCAATTCGCATTTTTCATCATGATTGATCATAATCGAACCGTCAGAAACTTCGGCTAAGTCCAAATCATACTTATCCAATGTTTGCAAAAATTCTTTCACCATTCCTCTGGCATAAAACGCTTCGAAAAGCGTCCCACCAAAATAGGGTCGGATACCTGCACTCTTGTACAAGTTGATTTTTTCCTGAAGATTATTAGTTACAAACGACGTCCCGAATCCAAACTTTACCACATCTGTAAGTCCACCTGAGGCCTCAATAAAATTTTCTGTTTCTCTGAGGCTGAGACCTTTGTCCATCATCATGGTAATACCCGAATTTCTTGGCTTTGCAGATCTTTCCGGGATAAAGGGTAAATCAAAATTCATTACATCGTTTAATTATCCGCCAAATGTACTAATTCTGATACGTTTTTCAAGTCAGGATAAAGCTCAAATATTTCGCGCGCTTTGTTACGATCATGCTCAATACAATCCTTGAATAGAAAAACTGCTTCTTCTTTTCTACCAAGGACATAAAGTGCATTTACTTTTAATAAGTTCAAAGCTGGATTTACGGGTTGGGATTCCTCCAACATTTCCAGGTAATCCAGCGCATCATTATATGATTCTAATGCCAATAAATTGATGTAATCCGTTAGGCATTCTTCGTCCATTGGGTCCATGGCCAAAGACAATTGGTAACAATCTGCCGCTTCATCATATTCTTCCAGCTTTTCGTAAGCTCCGGCCAACACATGATATACCCCACCATTTTCAGGATCCAATTCGGCGGCCTTCTTTATCAGTTCAATTCCTTCACGCGTCCTTCCCTCCAAATCTTCTAAAATCCCAAGGCCCAACCAAGCATCTGGTAAAAGTGGCGCAAGTTCTCTACTCCTTGTATAGAAATGACGCGCTAAATCCAATTCTTTCAGTTGTTCATGACACTCGCCAATATAGCACAACGCTACTGGATCATCCCCGTCCAATTCAATGCATCGATGGAAGCTTTCTATGCTCTTAGTGAACTTATTAATCGATAAATAAGCATTTCCAAGATTAAAGTAAACGGGGCCAAACTCATCATTGATTAAAATGCAATAATCATAGGCCCAAATCGCCTTTTCATAATTATCCATCTTTAGATAAGCATTCCCGAGATTATACCATGCCGTGAAAGAATAAGGATTTTCATCAATGAAGTCGGAATAACATTGAATTGATCGTTCATATTCCCCTAATTGATCATAGCAATAAGCTATTTCGTAAATCGCCGATTCATTTTTTGGATTGTTCGCAATTGCTTCCTCCAGTACCTTTAATGCAGCACGCATATCATTCAGATTTTCATACTCCATCGCTAAGTCTAGATAAACTTCGTCACGATCTTCCTTGTTACAAACCTCTAGCGCACTTCTAAAGTAGCGAATGGCGTTTTTAGAATCTTTCAATTGACTGAAAACAGAAGCCTTAGTCAATAATAACTCAAAGGAAGCATTCCCCATTCGTTCCAAATCCGTCAATAAATTCAAGGATTCTTTTAGATTCCCAAGTGCTGAATGACACTGTGCTCTACGTAATCCAAAAAGCTGATTATATGAATACTGTTCTGTTGCCTCTTGGGTACAGATCAATGCATTTGAATATTGTCCATTCATTAAAAAATGATCAATCAGGAGTTCCCAACGATCGCTATCCAAAAATCCCATCGCTTCCCCTGCACTCTGCGCAGCTTCAAAACGCTCCACATCTTCCTTTAAATGACTTTCAAAAAAGTCGTCTTCCTCATCGTCGTACATACACCGTAATTCGTATACTCTAAGATACGGAAATATCGTGCTAAAAACAACTACTCATCAATTGTTTTCAACACGATTTGAACAAGAGAAAGCGCAGCTTTCGATAAGGGAACTGTAGTGACCAGTGCAGCTTTCGATAGGGATTTTGATAACCATTGGAAGTATAACCAGCAAAGCTTTCTATTAAGAACTTCGATCACTATGGCAAGAGACCAACTTAATTTGGGGCAGAAAAAAACGCCCTAGAAAATTCTAAGGCGTTTATCATTAACTAATCTTCATTCCTCGCTTTCGCTCGGTTTCTTTCAATAAAATTTTACGCATTCTCAAGTTTTCTGGCGTCACCTCTACGTATTCATCGGCCTGAATATATTCGAGGCATTCTTCCAAACTGAAAACCTTAGGTGGTGCTAACTTCACCTTGTCATCCGCTCCGGAAGAACGCATATTGGTCATTTTCTTCGTCTTAGTGACGTTCACTACCAAATCATTAGCGCGACTGTTCTCACCTATTACTTGTCCTTCATAAATATTCT
This sequence comes from Flavobacteriales bacterium UBA6051, assembly GCA_002427735.1. Taxonomy (GTDB): domain Bacteria; phylum Bacteroidota; class Bacteroidia; order Flavobacteriales_D; family Crocinitomicaceae; genus UBA4466. The sequence goes on along the minus strand of DIYP01000014.1, from coordinate 337,411 downwards.
CTCCGGGAGCGATAAAGAATGTTCCACGCTCTTGTAAGTTGTTCAATGAGAACGGAATAGACGTCCCTAATTCCATTGAAATGAGCGAACCATTCAAACGTCCTGGAATTTCTCCCTTATACGGTTGATATTCCAAGAATCGATGCGTCATAATAGCTTCACCGGCTGTTGCAGTGAGGAGATAATTTCTCAAACCAATAATTCCTCTTGACGGAACGATGAATTCAATAATCATTCGATCGCCTTTCGGAATCATGTTTTTCATCTCTCCTTTTCGTTTAGTAACGGCTTCAACTGCCGTACCGCTATTCACTTCTGGTAAATCGATGGTTAATTCTTCTACTGGTTCGCACTTAACCCCTTCAATTTCTTTGATGATTACTTGCGGTTGGCCTACCTGTAGTTCATACCCTTCACGACGCATCGTTTCAATCAATACAGAAAGATGCATCACACCACGGCCAAATACCATCCATTTATCTGCCTTTTCTGTTTTCTCAACGCGCATGGCAAGATTTTTTTCCAATTCCTTGTCCAAACGCTCAGAAATATGACGAGAAGTCACAAACTTTCCTTCTTTACCAAAGAATGGTGAGTCATTGATGGAAAACAACATGCTCATTGTCGGCTCATCGATCTCAATGGTCTCCAACGGTTCAGGATTTTCAAAATCACAAATGGAATCTCCAATTTCAAATCCTTCAATTCCAGTAATCGCACAAATATCTCCTCCCTGAACATTGTCTACCTTGATTCTATTGGTTCCCTCAAAGACAAATACTTCCTTAATACGGTGCTTCTCATGCGAACCATCTCTTTTCGCCAAAATAATCTGCTGATTTGGCTTTAACTCACCGCGCGTCAATCGACCAATAGCAATTCTACCAACGAATGAAGAGAAGTCTAACGATGTAATCAACATCTGCGTGTTTCCTTCTTCAATCTTGACTGGTGGATAATAATCTAAAATCTTATCCAACAATGGCGTAATAGAAGTAGTTGGGTTTTGCCAATCTTCTGACATCCAACCATTCTTGGCAGAACCATACATCGTAGGGAAATCCAATTGATCTTCATTGGCATCTAACTCGAACATAAGATCAAATACCTTTTCGTGAACCTCATCTGGAGTACAATTGTCCTTGTCCACCTTATTCACAACCACCAAGGGCTTCAATCCCATTGCTAGTGCCTTTCCAAGTACAAAACGTGTTTGTGGCATCGGACCTTCGAATGCATCCACCAACAAACAAACACCATCTGCCATGTTCAAAACACGCTCTACCTCCCCACCAAAATCGGCGTGACCAGGAGTGTCGATAATATTAATCTTCGTTCCTTTATAAGATACTGAGACATTTTTCGAAACGATGGTAATTCCACGTTCGCGTTCAAGGTCGTTGTTATCCATGATCAACTCTCCCTTCGGTCGATCACGTTCATCCACCACTGTTCCAGCTTCAATCATTTTGTCGACCAATGTTGTTTTTCCGTGGTCAACGTGTGCAATAATTGCAATGTTTCTTATTTCCATTTCTTTCTACGTATTCTAATTTCTATCAACGTCTTTTACGGCTACTATCTCTGCGACCTCGGTGACCTTGTCCACCACCACTTCTTCGATTACCTCCATGATCTCTTCGGCGACCGCCTCCACCACTTCTTCTCTTACCTCCACCTTCTCGCTTCTTGGTTACTTCAACTTTAACGCGATGTCCTTCGTACTCGGCTCCATTTACTTTCTGGACAATTGTATCCGCCAGCTCGTTATCCGCTTCGAAAAATGAGAATGAAGCCAGGATATCTATTCGGCCAACCTTATCGGAACGCAATCCAGCGTTATCGCAAACTACACGTAACAGTCCTCCCGGATTCAAGCCATCTCGCTTACCAAGGTTTACAAAGAATCGCGTTTTATTCAAATCATCTCTGCGGCCTCCACGGTCTCTTCCTTTGTCTCTTCCACCACGATCACGACCTTCTCCTGCCTTCGCATTTAAGTCTCCCGCTCTTTCGTAGTATTCAATAAATCTGTTGAATTCAGCTGATACAAACTTCTTTACCACTTCTTCTTTGGTGAATCCGTCAAACTCCTGCATAACCAGTGGTAAGAACTCGGCAATATCATTTTCCTTTACCTCAGTCGTGATCACTTTATCCACCAATTTCATCAATTGGATTTCGCAGATCTCTTTAGGCCCTGGAATATTTCCCTGGGTGAAAGTTGTTCTAATCTTTCGTTCAATTGCCTTGATCTTATGTCCTTCACGCGTATTGATCAACACCAATGACTCTCCATGTTTACCTGCTCGTGCTGTTCTTCCACTACGATGTGTATAGTTTTCAATTTCGTCCGGAAGGTTATAATTGATTACGTGTGTTATATCATCCACATCGATTCCACGTGCCGCAACGTCTGTCGCCACAAGAATTTGAATTCCCTTTGTTCGAAAGCGTTTCATTACGGCATCACGCTGCGCCTGTGACAAATCTCCATGCAATGGCGCCGAATTGTATCCTTCTTTCCCCAATTTATCTGCTACATCAGCTGTTTCTCTTCTTGTCCGGCAAAAGACAAGACCGTAAATCTCAGGATTGTAATCAATGAGTCGCTTTAAAGCAGAATAACGATCCCGTTCCTTAACCGTGAAATAAACATGATCTATATTCTCGTTCGTCTGATTCTTGTGTCCAATGGAAACCTCCAATGGATTCTCCATATAATTCTCAGCAATGGAAGCTACTTCTTTTGGCATTGTTGCCGAAAAAAGCCAAACATTTTTCCATTGGGGTGTTTTGTCAAGAATGGTATCAATATCTTCTTTGAATCCCATATTCAACATCTCATCTGCTTCATCCAATACAACCCACTCAATTTCTTGCAGTGATAAGGCTTTTCGCTTCGTCAAATCAACCAGACGACCAGGAGTTGCGACTATGATTTGCACCCCCTTCTTTATATCCGTAATCTGACGCTTGATGTCGGTTCCACCATAAACGGCAACAACCTTCACCTTTGTATGTTTCGAATAGTTCTGTAAATCTTTAGAAATTTGTAAGCATAATTCCCGTGTTGGGCAAATAACGAGTCCTTGCGGGATTTTTCTTCCCTCCTCTACTTTACTTACTAATGGTAGACCAAATGCAGCGGTCTTACCGGTCCCAGTTTGAGCTAGTCCAACGAAGTCACTTTCCTCTTTTAATAAGTGTGGAATGGCTTCTTGTTGGATCGGAGTAGGTGTTTCGAACCCCAGTTCTTTTAACGACTTTAACACCTCACTCTTCAGCCCGAGTTCCTCAAATGTCATTCAATTGTTTTAAAATAAGTTGCAAAGGTACACAGAAATTAAGGAATCCCCGATCAATATTGGATTTATGTCCACACTTCATTGTTCAAGACATCTGTCCATTTGCAACCGAAATCACTATTTTCACCAAATGGGTCAAAAAATGGATCGCAAGATTGTCATTAAAGGAGCTCGGGTAAACAATTTGAAAGATGTTCACCTTGAAATTCCTCACCACAAATTTATTGTGGTAACAGGTATTTCTGGCTCTGGAAAATCAAGCCTTGTTTTTGACCTCCTTGTCAAAGAAGGGCAACGAAGGTATTTTGAAACATTGCCTTCTTTCGCGCGGCAGTACCTTGGAAAATTAAATCGCCCTGAAGTCGATCTAATAGAAGGGCTTTCTCCTGTAATTGCCATCGGACAGAGTACTACAGGAATGCAAGCACGGTCGACTGTTGGAACCATGTCGGATATATATGACTATTTCAGACTTCTGTTTGCGCGTGCCGGGAAAAGTGATCGTCCTATTCAATTGTCCCGTTCTTTATTTTCCTTCAACTCCGAACGCGGTAAGTGTTCTCAGTGCAACGGAATTGGAAAAGAAGAAAAAATCAATTTGAATAAGTTGATCGCATATCCGGAAAGAACCATTCGAGAAGGAGCACTAGCTCCCACGCTACCAACAGGTTACATCATGTATTCTCAAGTCACAATTGACGTATTGAATCAAGTCTGTGAAGCGGAGGGTTTTAATGTGGACATCCCATGGAATGAGCTAACGGAGTCTCAAAAAAATGTTGTTCTGTATGGTAGCGAGAAGATAAAGGTTCCTTTTGGTAAACACAGTCTGGAATCTCGCCTAAAATGGACCGGAATTAAGGCAAAACCGCGAGAAGAAGGCTACTACAAGGGCATGATTCCAATTATGTCAGATATCCTTCGTCGTGATCGTAACGCCAACATACTCAAGTACGTCCATTCGGTAAAATGTTCAAAATGCAATGGTGCACGATTAAGTCAGGATGCACTCAGTGTTCGTGTGCGAGATAAGTCCATCTATGAACTGGCCTGTCTTGAACTCAGCGCTCTGCTTGATTGGATCAATGAATATGAATGGAATGATGTGGCCAATTCGGTTATAGAAAAAATTCGAACGCCGTTGGCTATCCTCATTGATCTTGGTCTTGGTCATTTACAGCTGAACCGATCTGCCAAATCACTTTCACCTAGTGAAATACAACGAATTCGTATTGCCAATCAACTCAGTGTTTCACTTAGCGATATTCTTTATGTCTTTGATGAACCATCCATTGGTCTGCATCCAGAGGAAAACAAACAAATGATCGCTTATTTTAGAAAGCTTGTTTCCAAAGGAAATACGGTCATTGTCGTTGAGCATGATCTGGAAACAATTTCAGCAGCGGAGCATATTATTGAAGTTGGACCAAAAGCAGGCGAATTTGGTGGAGAGATCATATTTAATGGAAGCGTGAAAGCATTTCTTTCAAACGAAGATTTATCCGGTACAAGCGCAACATTTCGAGCGTTAAAGGCATCCTTTGCGTCCAGAAATGATATAACCGAAAGCTACAAGCAACAACTCATGTTAAAAGGTTGCTTTGAACGAAACCTACAGCACATTGATGTATCTTTTCAACTTGGTAAACTCAATGTTGTTAGCGGCAAATCTGGAGCAGGAAAAACAAGTCTTATCAAAGATTGCTTACTCAAAGTTGCACAAGCACATTTAGGTGAAGCGCCTGATGGAGAAATAAAAGTAAACTCCGTCGAACACATTGAAGCAGTTGATAAACTCGTATTTATCGATCATACGCCAATAGGCAGGACTCCTCGGAGCAACCCTGCCACCTACCTTGGGCTTTCTGATCATATAAGAGACCTTTTCGCTTCTCTGCCAATGGCAAAGGAAAAGGGATTTACTAAATCCCGCTTTTCGTTCAACAATAAAGGTGGCCGATGTGAGACATGTCAAGGAGCCGGCAAGATTCAAATAGGAATGCACTTCCTGGGAAATGTAGAGCTTGTCTGTGAAACATGTAATGGTAGGCGCTTCAACGATGAAACCTTGAGTGTCCAATATAAAGATTATTCGATTGCAGACATTTACAGACTTTCCGTTGATGAAGCAATCGCCTTTTTCGATGGTCAAAAGAAGATTCTTACCGGACTCAAACTTTTATCGGAAATTGGTCTCGGTTATTTAAAACTAGGACAATCATCTACTACCCTATCTGGTGGAGAAGCACAACGCATTAAGATTGCTAATCAACTACAAAAGAAAGACACAGGAAATACGCTATACATTCTCATTGAGCCCAGCATTGGGTTGCACAAAGAGAATATTCAATCGTTACTTCCGCTATTTGAGCGAGTTCTGCAAAAAGGAAATACAATTGTTTGCCTTGAACAGGATGCAGAAGTCATTTCCTGGAGTGATTGGCACATTGAGCTCGGTCCAGGGAGTGGTAAGAATGGTGGAAAGATTTTACATGAAGGCCCACCCAAATTGCCATCGGGAAAGGGACTGAGTGAATTAAAAGCGGTTAAAAATAGCTTCAATTATCCAACGGTTATTGAACTGAATGGAATACAAACGCACTTATTAAAAGATATTGACATACGTATCCCAAAACAGCAGCTAACGGTTGTTACGGGACTTTCAGGCAGTGGTAAGTCATCACTTGTTTATGATACGCTCTTTTCAGAAGCTAATGCTCAATTTTCTGAATCACTTTCAGCCTATAGTCGAAGTTTTATCCGACAAAATAATCGGGCTAGTATTCGCTCACACCAAGGATTATCTCCTGCCATTGGAATTAATCGAAATGGAAGTGCTTTTTCAGATCGATCAACAGTTGGAACTCTCTCGGGAGTCTATGATGCATTGAGGTTACTGTACTCACGTATCGCGCAATATCAAGGAGAAGAATACACCGCCCAACATTTCTCTTTTAATCAACATTTAGGCGCATGCCCGAAATGCAAAGGCCTGGGAAAATACCCGGAAACAGATGCCGATAAACTAATTATAAACCCAGAAAAACCATTGCTGGATGGCGCTACATCATCCAATAAAGCACTGCAGTATTATGTTGATCCGAATGGGCAATTTATGGCCACACTTCGAGCCGTGGCAGCGTTCCACCAATGGAATATTGATATCCCATGGAACGAATTAACTCCTGAAGTACAAAGAATCATTTTGTTTGGAACAGGAGATCAAGAATGGGATGTGACTTGGGAGTATAAAACGAAGGCGCGTTCCGGTTCTCAGCATTTATCCACAAAATGGCGCGGATTATGCCATTATATTTTTGAGGAATACGAGCGGAAATTGCACAACAAAAATATTCAGCACCTCGAAGACTTATTGCACTATGTCGAATGTGACCATTGCCATGGAAGTCGACTGAAACCTAAGTTATTGAAGATTCAATTTCTGGGGTTCAACATCCATGAATTAAGTAAGCAAAGTATTGCTACCATTTTGCAATCCTTTAATCGCCTTTCTAACGAAAAAGATACAACTATTAAGGCTTTAGCACAATCAGTTACGGATGCAATTCGACCAGCGTTGAATATGCTCTCATCCTTGGGTTTATCATACCTTTCATTAGATAGAGCCATCACTTCCCTTTCAGGTGGTGAGCGTCAACGTGTTTCGCTTACCGGACAGTTATCTTCACACTTACATGGCGTAGTATATGTATTGGATGAACCAACCGTTGGATTGGATCAGGCGCAAACAAAAGAACTGCTCAATGCTTTACGGAGCCTTATCGATAATGGAAATACCGTTGTTATTGTAGAACATGATCCTGATTTCATCAAACATTCCGATTATATCATCGAATTAGGTCCAGCTGCTGGCAAAAATGGTGGAACCTTAATTTTTCAAGGGCCGCATAAATTGCTTTCCCATCACAAGCAATCATTGACCTATCGATTACTCAATGAATCTTCGGCAAAAAGCACTAAAAAAGAGCGTATTCTCGGTCAGCCTTTTAGCATATCTGGAGCGATCGCCAATAATTTAAAGTCTGTCGATGTTACCTTTCAATCAGGCATGATCACAGCGGTCACAGGCGTTTCAGGAAGCGGAAAATCAAGTTTAATCAGAGATACACTATTTGCTTCCTGGAAAAAGCGACGACCGATTAAATGCACCGCCATCGATGGAATAGAACAGTTCGATGATGTGCTATTTATAGATCAGGAGGCTTTGCAAAAAAACCGACTGAGCACGCCTGCATCCTTGACCAACGTGCTTGAATCTCTCAAGAAAATGTTTGCGCAAACAGCGGAGGCAAAAGAAAGAAAACTAAAAAGAAGTGATTTTTCATATCAAAGTAAAAACGGAAAATGCACAAGCTGTAGTGGTTACGGAGAGACTAAAGTAGCTATGGATTTCATGAGCGATATCTGGTTGACTTGTGAAAGTTGCAAGGGACTGCGATTCAATGAAACAATTCTTGCATCTCCTTATCGAGATAAATCCATTGGCGAAATACTACAAATGACCGTTGAAGAAGCATTAATTTTCTTTCAGGACTCGCCCCTGACGAAGACGTTACAATTGATGCAATCCGCCGGCTTAGGACATCTCGTACTTGGCCAAAGTGGACATACACTCTCTGGTGGTGAGGCACAGCGCTTGAAGCTTATCATTGCGTTGCAGGATTCATCTCAAGGTAAGCGGCTCTTCCTTTTTGATGAACCAGGAACGGGTCTTCATCCCTTTGATATTGATCAACTTTTTGAAGTATTCGATACAATCGTTGAACAGGGAGATACAATAGTGTTTATCGAACACAATTCTCGATTCATCAAACGCGCAGATCACGTTATCAAACTAGGACCGGGTGCAGGCGTAGAAGGAGGTCAAATCATTCTCTAAAGTAATAATCCAAGGAAAATCTCAATCTAATCTTGAATGACTAACTCTCCCTTTACTTCTATTTTTTTATCGGACTTAAGATCACTCAATACCGCTTTTAGCTTGCAAGGATTTGAAATGGATCCTTCAGTAAAGGTTATCGTTGCGTGCAATTGACCTTCAGTTAAATCGACCTCTCGCACTCCTGTTGTCGCGAATTGACTTAATAAATTCTCATTGAACAATATTTCGTTACCGCTATCATCAACTATCTGTAATGAAAGTGCAGGGAAACTCATCCCGTTCTGTACAGACATTCCTTTGACCTCATCCAATAGCAACATCAATGTGCTGGACTGATTCACTTTTTTGTTGGCAACAACAAGCTTTTCAGTTTCATCCCATAAATAAATAGAAGCGAACTCCAGTCCGTTTTCTTCAATGGTCAATACATCATTTGGAACAATGGTAAAAGGCATTTCATAAGTAAAGGTTCCGTCTCCTTTTCTATCCCAAATTTTCGCATGAACAGTATATTCTTGACCATCCTTATATTCCATTAGGGCATTGAAAAAAGCAGTTAGTTTCAGAGGAAACAGAGTAGTTCCTTCAACCATTTCTGGTAAAACATCAGGTTCACTCAATACAGTATCGGAAGTATTGGAAACCACATAAACTGACATGCCTGGAAAGGTTTTGCCATTTTTCTTCGTAAGTCCCTGAACATCATTAAAAATAAGGTTGACCTTTTCTCCGTATACAAACTCATTCCGACTTTCAACCTTTCCATTAATTTCAATCTCCACGTTCTGACAACTCAATCCATCGCCACGGGACTGAGCACCAGTAGTCAAATCCTGATTGATAGATTGCCGCATATCACAGGAAGAAAAAATGGTAAAAACGAAAACTATTAGAGCAAAAAGATTACATCTACGGACAAGATTGCAGGTCATGATAAGTGGTTTTAATTGCTTAAATATAGGAAGACTTCTCCTATTCGTAGATGATTCAAAAACCATTCATGTATAAATAGCAAACGAATACTCAGAATACTTCAACAGTATTTAAACAAGCTTTCATCGGTCTGAAAATGCCAATTCTTTCAGACTATTCGGTCTCAGGTAAATGGTATCTCTTTTTGCGTTAATGATAATATCAAATCGTTTTAGTAAATCGCCCCCTAACACACTCATTTGTTGACGTCCAATGGCGCCTTCAAAAAAACCAACTGGCAAACCCTCAAACCTAACACCGGCTAAATTGAATTGAGGTAACTTCCCTTTCTTCGTTTTTACCGTGTTTCCATAAGAATCTTTCAATTCCCTTTCATCTGTGATTTCAACATACTGACCAATTTTACTCTTAGCGACAAATGCATCGTCATAAAGAATTGTCCCACCATACCCGGAGTGGATTAAGAACTCGTTGGTATAAACACTATCGCTTATTTTACTATCGGCTGACAAGAACATAAAACCATCTCCCGATCTTAGTGAAGACTTGGTAAAACCTGAGGTTTTATCAGGAAGTCGTTTATGTAAAATTATTTGTTGAGATTCATAATCAATTTCAATAACCCAATCTTCAAAGGCATTCGGACCAAACTTGCCATCAGTACCTGGGCCTGAATTTCTTGTCTCCCAAATCGAAATACTGTCGTAAGATAATGCGCCAATTGACATTTCATTCGAAGCACTGTAACGCGCATTCGAAGCACCGCCCCATGAATTCACTTCTCCTTCAGCATTCCATTCTATACTACTGATCTTTTTAATCGCCTCGGTTGTGAGTGTAACTGACGAAGCAGCTGTATGAAACATCAAGAAAAGCGTATCCTGCTTATTGATGACTGCTTCAACCGCTATATTGTTATGATCAGTGAGTTCAAAAGGAATAATTTGTTTTACATCGATATTTCCCTCTTGGGCAGAGCCTTTCAAACTAATCACAAGAATAAAAGCGAATGAAAGAATTGGATATTTAATCATATCCGCAAATTAGACTTTTTCGTCCTATGCAAGTGTTAAATAGTACTTAATTATTGAAACACATCCCCGACCAGAATAATTGCATTATCACTGGAGGCTGCTTCCCCCTTGTTACTCAAATCGATGGCATTCAACGAAGGAATTTCCGGAACAGCAACGTTAATGCCTGGTTCACTCGCCAAACTTAAATTTCCCGGTCTAGTTGAACTTTCTACCTCAATATATCTGGTTCTGTACTCTAAGACCGTATCAACCTCATGGACAACCCTGTCAACATAAACAGTATCGACATCCGCTAGAAGGATTTCCCCACTTTCTTCATTCAACTCTGAATCGCCATTAAAAAGAAAGAAGGCTATAATAAACGCAGCGGCAACACCCGCAATCGCTTGATACAACGGAATTACGATTGCCTTACGTGAAGCTGGTAAAACCAGTGGTAAAGGTTCAACTTGATCATCTAGCTCCTTTGCTGACAAAATAACTTTTCTTTGTGCACAATACTGTTCTTGTGTAAGTTCCTTTGCGACAAATGATCGTTCCTCCTCAGTTAATTGCTTCCAGTCCTTGGATTCGAGAAGTTCAAAGACTTTTTCCTCTCTTGCTGTTAATTCCTTGTCCATAGTTAACCTATTTTAAATATCTGTTGATCCGTCCCCGGATCGAATTCTGCTAAATCTTTCGAAATCTTCTTGGTTGCATAAAACAAACGTGATTTGACGGTTCCAATTGAAGTCTCTGTAACTTCGGAAATATCTCGAATACTCATTTCATTGATGTATCTAAGTGTGAACGTCAAACGATGGTGATCCTCCAATCGCTCTATTGCCTTGCTCAAAAGATCTCGGAAGATTTGTTTATCAAATCCGCTATCTGTTAGCGTTGTCCGATCGATCAACTCATAACCATCTTCCGAAAGTTGTGCGTCACTTTTCTTTCGAAAACTAGTTTTAGCCATGTTACTGGCAATAGTAAACATCCACGTGTAGAAGCGCTTTTGAGGGTCAAAAAGATGATGTTTTTCGAGAATCCGAATAAACAGATCTTGTGTGAAATCTTGTGCCTTCTCCTCGTCCCTGTTGAACATACGAATGAAGAAGCCAAGTACCTTTTTACTGTACCTGGCGTGTAATTCGGTCAAAGCCTCATTACTTCTTGCGGAAGAAAGCAACTGCACTAATGCCTCATCCGGAAGCTTCTTGATATCCTTGCGGAATAACTTCATTCCACTATTCGTTCAATTGCTTTTTAATATCATCCTCTTTTCCTGTTTCTTGACCAATTTTCTGAATCAATGCTAACAGCGTAGTCTCTTTCTCTTTTTCTTCACTGACCTTATAGTGTTTATAAAGCTTTATCAACATAGGTAAATACAAACTTTTAAATTGCACAGCCCGTTCATCTGCGACGTGTGGAGAAAACGACATCTGTAGATGATCTGTCAGAAATCGTTTTTCATAGTTACGACGAATCAAGCTCATATTGTCCAGGCTAGACTCACAATACTTATAAGCGAGTCCTGTCAAGAATAATTCATCCATTATGGGTTTATCATTAAACTGCCGAATAGCAGATACAGAAACATAAGCTGGAATTCCGGCAGTATTGTTGAGAATATGCTTGTAAAGCTCATCTTGCTTTTCAGGCGTCTCGTCCATTTCAAAACTGGATAAACCAATCTCGGCCAAAATCTTGGATCGATAATCATCTAAAAGTATGAGTGATGTATTAATCACATGCACATCCTGACGATAACCAAGTGCCTCTTGCGCAATCCACATAGAATAAGTGTCATTGTCGCCAGCAACAAAGATAATAGCATCTTGTTCCAACTCAGAAAGCAAGTTGTACGCCCAATTAATCATTGCTCCAGGCATTTCATTCTTTTCAAAAATTCGAACTGCCATGTCATGAAACATCTTCTGATCTCTTGTTAATTCTCCGAGAATTAAGATATCGTCATAAATTCTGGGGTCATCGGGGTTAATCTCATAAGCCTTTTTCAAGTATTTTGAGTCCGTATCATCCAGACCCCCGTTCCAAACCATGATATGATTTCCTTCAAAAGTCTCAGGAATTTCAGCATAAGCACCTTTGGCTATTTCTGTACAAATTTTTCCGTATTCCTTTTGTTTTTCCGGGTTATCATGTTCCAGGTTTCTTAACGCTCTGGCAGCACTGTAATAATTGTACCATGCATCAGGATTTTTCCGATTTTTTTCAACCTCTGCATTCCACAGCTTCATTTGGGTTTCGTACCAACTTTTTTCGTGGCGCACAACAACTATACTATGGACTTTCTCCAGCTTTTGAGCACTCAGACTGAAGGCTTCAATACATAATATGAAAGCAATAACTAATTTTTTCATCTTTTCATTTTTTAAAATTATCGGTGCGGCGCCACACACATTTTCAAATCTACTCGACAGTATTACTCAAAAAAAATTAAAAGGTTCAATCAAAATTAAAAAACGAAGCAACCCTTTTTTTCCGCGTTTGTAATTAACTTAGAGGACCTAAAAACCACCATATGCATTTCTTTTCCTGGAAAAACATTTTTTTCTACTTCCTATTATTACTGGTATTCCTTTTTGCGTATTCCTACACATTTGACGCTAAACTGTCGTTCGCCGGAGATAATGCCAATTATTACTCATTGGCTAAAGGACTTGCAGAAGTAAATACTTATGCGGCCAATTTCTTGCCTTCACCCAGGCCTGCAAATCATTTCCCTCCAGGATACCCATTTATTATGAGTGTGGCCATGAGGTTAGGAATTGACTCTATTTTCGCAATGAAGGTGCTTAACGGATTATTGCTGTTTATCTCTTCCATACTTTTGCATCAGATAACGCTGCGATTAACTAAAAACTTTGTCTTATCATTTGTGGTAGCCGCACTGATGCTACTCAATGCGAACCTGCTTGAGTATGCATCAATTATGATGTCAGAAATACCCTTTCTAGCCTTTTTGCTCTTAACAATTTATATGTTCATTCGAACCAAGGAAGCTTCATTTTCACTGAGAAACCCCTATTTCTATTTGTTTATACTATCCATGGTCGCTCTCTTGTATGTCCGCACCATTGGTATAAGCATATTTGGAGCCGCGTTGCTGATTTTATTATTCAATAAAAAATTCAAGGCATCTGCCGTACTCTTTTTCTCTGTATTCATTTTAATGCTTCCATGGCAAATAAGAAGTGCTAATCTTGGCGGAAATAGCTACATGAGACAGGTAATGAGTGTAAACCCCTATGACGCTTCCAAAGGGAAAATGGCATTCGGAAATTGGGTGGATCGTGCAAAGAATAACTCTCTTCGCTACATTTCAAAAGAGATTCCCAGTTCTTTCTTCCCTTCGCTCAAAACGCTTTATAAAGATCCTACAACAGCTAAATTGATTCCTGCCCCGATGATCAATTGGATTCTGGGACCAATTCTTATGATCCTCATCATCTTCGGTGTATGGTCAGTGAAAGATTATCGTTGGTTCTTCTTGCTCTTCTTCGGAGCAACACTGACCATTTTGTTCTTGTGGCCAGATGTCTGGTTCGGCATTCGTTTTGTTTTACCGACAATACCTTTAGCCTTTTTATTCGCTGTCCTTGGTCTTTATTTCCTTGTTCAACTGATACTCAAATCACGTTTCAATCTACTTGGATCGAAGAACTTTAGCTTTGTACTTTTGGCGCTATTATTCGTACAGGTCAATCCTATCAAAGAGCTGCATGAAAAGGCAGAAAAGGAACATCCTAAATTGTGGCGAAATTTCATTCGCATTGCGGAATGGGCTGGGGACAACCTTGACGAAGATGCGGTTGTTGCAACAAGAAAACCGGCCATATTCTACGTCGTTTCTCATGTAAAAACCAACGTATTCCCCTACACTGCTGATCGCGGTGAATTTTTAGAAAAATTCGAAGAATCGGGTGCAACACATGCACTCATAGAGCAGCTTGGCTTTTTTCAAACAAGCAAATACCTTGCTCCAGCAGTAAAAAGCGAACCAGAAAAGTTTCCGGTAGCTCATTCGCTTAACGCTACTCCTGTTCAAGATAAGAATGGGCAAAAGATAAGTCTGCGAGAAGCCATTTGGTTAGTTGAATACAAACCAGAACTTGGATATAACGGCCCATACAAAGATGGGCTGAGAAATGGTGATGGAGAGTACAAGACCAAAGCAGGCGTCCTTATTCAAGCGCATTGGGTAAATGATACGCTTCATGGCCCCGGAAAAATGACCATGAACGACGGAAGAATCTTTGAAGGAGAATGGGTAAAGGGTAAAAAGCACGGAGTGTTTTACATCCAAACAAAAGACCAACGATTTGAATCTGAATGGGTCCATGGTGTTATGAACCAATATGGATATACGCTTGACGAAGAAGGTAATCGTATACAAAAAGTACGCATGCGTTAATTACAGGCGTACTTTTTGAACAGCCTTTTTGTTGTATTGGTTATTTGCTTCCTGAGATTATTTCTTTACAATTTGATACGATCTCTTTTCTTTATTACTCTTGACATCCAAGACGTAGTTACCAGCGGGCAACATTGAAATATTGATTATTATTTTGTCATTCATAAGTTCAAACTGAACATCTTGTCGTCTGCCTTGAAAATCAAACAATTCAAACGAATTAAATGACGCCCCGTTCAGTTCAACATTTAATAAACCATCTGTAGGAATTGGATACAACTTTAAATCGTGGTCATCCTGATCGTCAACCCCTAACGTAGTCGCGTTTGAAATATAATATATCTTATCGCCTGTCGAACATATGCCAACGTTTTCATCAAGAAACGAAATTGCCACTATTGGATCGTCCATTGGGGTATCTTGTTCAAACCAATATTGCCCTTTATTCAATGAATAGAAGATTTTACCATATAGCGAACCAGCGTAAATTACACCATCATGAAAGGAAGCATCCAATACTGGTAATACGCCAAAGCCATCCAAATCAATTGGAAAATAAATCACGCCACCGAACCATGTTCTTGCTGGTCTCGATTGAGCTCCCCAACTGCCATAAAAGTAACCATTAAGCGAATCTGTAAAGTGCATATGCTGTTGAGGTTGCATGTCCCCAAATGTACTTATGGTAGTATCAATGGAATTAAATCCGTCTGAAGTGTAATACATTTCGTCAAGGTTCAAACCTGTCATAAAATAGGCTGTCTGATTATCCAAAAAAGAAATATGATAAGGAGAAGCACCGATATCATAATTCTCGAATAATACCGTCCAGGAATCACCGTAATCTGTAGACGTGATAATGTAGGCTGTATCGTTACTGGCATAAGATGCAAAAAGTTCATCATCGACAATCTTAATATCGTAAAACCAGCTCATAGCGTCCCATGTAACCCCACCGTCCATTGTTCTAAGATTTGTACTCCATGATTTTACGAAGCCAGTGTCGGCATTGACAAAAGATAAATTAGACATGCTTGAAAATGGACCTTCATCGTACATAATTGTCCAATTTGCACCTTGATCTGTGCTCTTGATTAGTTCTCCGCCAGAAACACCATACGCAGCATTTTGTGAAGGAAATACCAGCTCAGAAACATGATTTGCACTTATCGTATAATTTCCCTCATTCCACTGAGCATTCAACGAATTCAGTAGTAAAAAAGAAAACACAAGTAAAACAACTTTTTTCATAACACCCTTGATTAAATTAATGCCTGGATTGGTTAACGTTTTAAAATCTTATGAACCAAATTCTTAGATGTTGAAATCGAATTCAGCAGATATACCCCGGTTGGTAAATGCGCTATATTGAAGGATGCATGGTTTTCGAAAATCTCAAAATCGACAGCGCGCTTTTTGCCATTAAGATCGATCAATTCAAATTGATAATCGGTTGCAGATTCAAATTCTACGATTACAACGTCGTTGGTTGGATTCGGATAAATCGTTAAATCATTCAATTTTAAATCCGGACTACTGAGGTTACCCAAAGGCGTGTTGACAACTACATAACCACTGTCTCCAACTCCAAAAGTAATATCCGTGCCATATGATGCCATACCATTGATTGGATGATCTACATCTTCATAATTCCACATGTTTCCGCCGATCGTTTCAAAAATTAGCCCGGAAGTCACACCAGAGGGTTGAGCTCCTAAATAAACGTCTCCATTGGTTGCAACACAAGTGCTTAAGTAAGCAGGATAATAGAAGGTTGCCGAATTAATATCCTGCGACCATGTGAGACCACCATCTTCAGACATCAGTACTCCGAAACCACTTCCATTTTCATCATAGCCTGCGTACAACGTATCTGCATTTTTAAATACTACCGAAGTTAATCGGGTTGTTCCAGAAGGAATTGTATCCCAGGTAGCTCCCGCATCTGTCGAACGCAGAAAGTAACTTCCATTCATGGCTGCGATTCCAACAGAACCGTTGAAGTCCATTTCTGCGATGAATTCCATTGGGTTAAACGATTCATAATTAATTGTAGCTTCTGTCCACGTAGGGTCCAAAAAGTGATTGATCATTCCACTTTGAAAACATCCTGCCCCACCGAAATAGTAATCGTCTTCTGAAGTAGCATAAACACTATGTGCAAAACACATGTTGGAGACCGGATTTCCTACTGCGGTCCAGTTAAGTCCGCCGTCCGTCGTTTTATAAGAACCTGCACTCACGTTCAACAGTGCAACAAACCCTACCATTTCATCAACAAAATCAACACTTTGAATATCAGGAACGAATGTACCATCTATCAACCCAGTATGAGAAACCTCTTCCCATGTTGATCCACCGTTCGTCGTTCTCAAAAGCGTAGCGGAATCTCCTACAATGTAGCCAACTGAGGAGGAGGGAAAATCGATATCATTTAATTTATGTTCTACTGGTGTTGGAACTTCGTACCAGCTTTGAGCGAATAATGCAATTGAGCAAAAAACAGTAAACGCAAAGGATAAAATATGTTTCATGGTGATAGATTTTATTATTTAGTTCAAAGGTAAAGTGCTTTCACCCCCGCCACCATGTATATTTCTATCTTAAACTTGTATTTTCCGGAAATCAGTTGGTGACATCCCTGTTTTGTTCTTAAAGAACTTACTAAAGTGTGCCGGATCATCAAAACAAAGGTCATAGGCGACTTCCTTCGCCGACATGCCCGTAAGCAATAATCTTTTTGCCTCGAGAATAATTTGTTCATAGATAAGCTCACTCGTGCTCTTTCCCGTATGCTTACGGACCTGCTCATTCAAACTTTTCTCAGAAATGCACAGATGCTCAGCGTACTCCTTTACTTTTTTAATCTCTCGAAAATTAGCGTAAAGTAACTTTCTGAAGTTGGTATAATCATTCTGGGAATGCCCTGATAACTTCCAATCAGAAGATCGAATGCATTCAACGCACAAATGCTGGGTGATTGCTCTTAAACTAAGTTGTCTATAATCACCTTCCTCATTCAGAATTTCCTCTGCTCGATCTGACAATGCCCGAACCACCGGTAGCTGTTCTGATGTAAAAGTATAAACTGGTGATCGCTCATTAACATCAAAGCAAATATGCTCAAATAGAAACTCATTCACTTCATGCATAGTTTCTAACGCATCCAATTCGAAGAGACAAACAAAACCTAAAGAATCAAGCGCTCGATTTACCTGATGCACCTGTCCAGGGGCCACTATATGAATTGAATGATCTTTAATATCAAATGTTGAAAAGTCAATCACATGATTCCCTCCACCTTTAATGAAATAGAAAAACTCAAAATAATTATGACGATGCGGTTCGCTAAAATCATAGCTATTTAAGCGCGAAAGCCAATTGATAATAACCTCCTTGCGCTGCGTTTTCTCTGAATTATGAATTGGAATCATATCATGCAATGTAAAGAAACCTTACGTTTCTCCCAATGCGAAAATACCGCTATTCTTGCGTTTCTTTCTTTGAGTTTCCAGATGATTCTTTCGTAGAATCTGACTTTTTCTCTACTCCCGCTTTTTCATCTAAATCCGCTTTTTCATCTAAATCCGCCTGATCGGAAACTTCTTCCCCCTTGAAATCTGAAGGTTTGATGTGCGAATTAACTTTGGGAGGCTGATAGCGCATAGCGTTATCCAAGTCACTGGCATGCTGATCAAGCGGACGCTTAATATCCTCCGCAGTTTCCTCAATGATTGACTTCAAGTTCAAGTCTTTTTTCATTTCAGCTCCCGACTTTTTAATCTCATTCTGAATATCAGCAGAAGCATCCTTTACCTGACGAACAGTTCTTCCAAGTGTCCGAGCAAGACCTGGAATACTCTTTGAACCAAAGAATATCAGGACAAAAACAAGGATCAAAAGGATCTCGGAACCTGCTACGTCATTAAGGATTAACAGCATACTACAAAAATAGTTAATTCGATCGTTTGGTTACTCGAATCCGAGTTTTTCTGCGGGATAAGAATTGAATGTTCCGGTACCAACTGCTACCAAATACCCTTTTTGATTTTTAATTTCTCCTTCAACAAACAATAGTCGCTTACCACCTTTAACGATGTTTGCGGTGGCAATCATTGTATCACCAAGCAATCCAGGAGATAAAAAAGAAATTTTTAATTCAATCGTCGATACCACCTTTTTTTGTTCCAGCACTTGTGATAGTGCACAAACACCCATGGTAGCATCCATCAAGGCACTAATTGCACCGCCATGGGCCGCAATTGGAGTCGCCAGGTGTTCTTTTGTTACCGGCATTTTGTAAACAATATGTCCAGGACTTTCAATAGTAAAATCCATTCCAAGGAGTACACCAAAGTTATTCGCTTTGATGTACCCCTGGACAATAGGATTATTTGTAAAATCTGTCATTAAGCTTCCTTCTGGATATGTACATCCATTTGTGGGAAAGGAATAGAAAGCCCTGCAGTTTCGAATTCAGTGTAAACGCGCTCATTAATGTCGAAGAGTACACCAAAATAGTCGTCGTTCTTTACCCAAACACGACAACCAAGGTTAACAGAAGAATCGCCTAACTCTCCCAATACTACGACCTTCTCCTGATCATCCAGAATACGCTTATCTTCATCAAAAAACTTCATCAACAAGTTTCTTGCAGCCTGAATATCATCACCATAAGCGATACCGAATGTCCAATTCACTGTTCGAATATCAGAATCCTTTGTATAATTTGTAATGTTACCATTTGCTGCTGCACCATTAGCAACAATAATCGTTTGATTATCTGGTGTATTTAAAAACGTATTGAATATTTGAATCTCTTGCACAACACCAGTTTCTCCTTGCATTTTTACCAAATCACCCACACGATAAGGTTTGAAAAGTAAGATCATTATTCCACCGGCAAAGTTGGAAAGAGTTCCAGAAAATGCCATACCAATAGCTAAACCTGCAGCACCGAGTATTGCTACAAAAGAAGTCATCTCTACTCCTAACTGAGTAATTGCAGTAACGACAACCAGCGTTTTAATACCGATACTCGTTAAACTGCGCATAAAACCAATTAAACTCTCATCTGCCTTTCTCTTCTTCAGCAAACGCTCTACTCCTTTTGACATCATTTTGGCTAACCAAAACCCAACGATCAATACTGCTAACGCAATACCAATTTTAATTCCAATGTTCCAAAGGAGATCTCCCAGCTCACCAGGTTTTAACCCCATCATTTCTTCTAACTTATTCATTTGTTTAAATTTTGTTGAATTGTTCTGCAGACAAAAATAAGGTCTATTTTTTTAGTATACGTACTCAATGACTTAATCTAATTCAATTATTTTTACGCCATGTTTTTCATTCTTTCGAAAGCCTTACTGTTCCTGCTCTCACCGTTCTTTTGGATGGCATTGAGTTTGGCTATATTCTTTTACACTAAGCGTCCGAAATGGAAAAAAAGAACGAAGTGGTTTGCAATTGGAATCTTCGTTTTCTTTACAAATACGGTGATTTTCTCAGAGTTCTGCAGGTTATGGGAAGTTCCCGGAAAAAAAACAGAAGAAGTAAAGCATCATGATATTGCTATTGTTCTCGGCGGAATGTTTGAGTATAATTCAGATGTCGACAATATCAGTATCCGAAGACAAGGTGATCGGCTTTTTCAAGCTGTAACGCTTTATAAAACTGGAAAAGTAGATAAACTTCTTATTTCTGGTGATTCTGGATTCATTACTGATCGTGGACTCCATGAAGCAAAACAGGTTAAAGAAGTGTTAGTCTCATGGGGAATTCCTGAGCAAGACATTATTACCGAGGAAAAATCAATTAATACGCATGAAAACGCTAAAGAAACGAGCAAGCTATTGAGAACATCTTATCCGCATTTTGATTCCTTTTTGCTTGTCACCTCGGGAATACACATGAAAAGAGCATTGGGATGTTTTGAACGGCAAGGGATGGAATGTACTCCCTTCTCAACTGATCTTTACGCCAATCAGCGCAGAGGATATTACTGGGACCAGTACTTCATCCCTAATGTAAGTAACCTTGTTACCTGGAATAAATTGTTCAAAGAAATTGTAGGCTACGTGACCTATGATATGGTTGGATATATCTGAAAAGAATTACTTTTTCTTCTTCTTTTTCTTTGTAGATGGCATCTCGTCATCTTCCATCCCATCATCTTCAGGCTCACCAAATGAGTAGGTTTCTCTTCCTTGCTCATCATAACGATGCTCTTCAAGAAGTTCATCTTTTTTGTAAAGTGCCTTACGTTTTGTTACTCCGTCCGGATAATACTCCATGAACCATCCTTCCTTAAGTCCTTTTTTGAAGTTTTCAGAAACTTGAATAGTACCTTGATAGTAAAAGATTTTAAACTCTCCGTTTTTCACACCCATTGACCAGTTCTCCGTCTTTAGAGGCTTTCCATCATCATAAAAGTACTTGCATTCCTGATCTTTCTTCCCCTGCTTGTAGTTCAACTCTTCGATCACGACTCCTTTCATATTGTAAATTTTGAAAGAGCCTTCCATAATGCCATTATTATACTCTACTTCGCGTTTGATCTTTGAATTAGGATAATAGGTGCGCTTCGTACCATGTAATCGTCCGTTGTTATAGTTCTCCCAACGCGTCGTATCTCCGTTTTTCTTCATGAAAATGTGTTTTCCATGCTTTTCCCCTGCCACAAAGTTCATTTCCCATGCCGTCCATTGTGTACTATCATAAAAGAACATCCATTGTCCATGCTCCGCCCCCTGAACATAACTACGAATGACTTGTGGGCAACCGGAGGCATAATAAGTCGTGTCAATACCGTTTTCTTTACCATTTACAAAGGTCACTCTACGCTCCAGCGTACCGTTCATATGACAAGTTTCGCAGGTGCCAGTAAATGGTTTATTTGCGCTGGCAGCATTCACCATGTCCTGATTATTCATATATACAATATCTGAAGCTTCATCATATTCTAATCGCTCATTGCAATTAACAACACCGGCCAATTTACCACATTGCCATTCTGCATAGCGGTTGTTGCGAATAACATTATGATTTTTATCGTACTTGAGGTAGCAGGAATCTTTTCTTCCTATATCATCGATCCCATTTTGAGCCAATAAAGGCATCGTGGAAAGCATTGCAATTGTCAGAATCAGTATTCTCATAATATCTGTTTGATGAACTATTATCAATTATTGTTCCTGTTTATAAGCTTCAAGTTTTTCCCGCATTATTTCAGGAATCGGTTGGGCACTTTGACGCGTATAATCGTAAGCAACCAACAAGGAAATACCCTTACAATAAAGTTCCCCGTCTACCTCTAAACGATAATTCAACGAAAAACTTTTATTTCCAATGTATTCAATGCCTACATAAACCAATGGTCGGTGTTCTAACAAAACGGGTTTTACATATTCCACTTCGTTTTTTAGTAAAATGATTCCATCAGTGTCCCAATCCCAGGAGTTTCCTAGCAACTGTCCCAAAAAGTGCATGCGTGCTGTTTCAAAATAATTGAGGTATACAGCGTTGTTGACATGCCCCATTTTATCGATGTCAGAAAAGCGCATTTGGATTTCCATCGGTGGTATCATCACTTATCCAATTTTTCAAAATCTGAGTTGTTACTAATGAATTCAGGTACAATCTGCTTCATTTGTCCAACAATCGCGTTATTATCTTGTTCTTTGAATAAATCCACTAAATCGTTGATTCGTTGAATTTGTTCACCTTCTTCCACTCTTGTTTTAGCCCTGAGGATCTGAGGGTGATGGGTTGGTAAGGTATTTTCATCCTTCGCCAAAAGTTCTTCATACAACTTCTCTCCTGGGCGAAGGCCAGTAATTTTTATTTGAATATCCTTTCCTAATTCAAGTCCGCTTAATTTGATCATTTTTTTCGCCAAATCAATGATCTTTACTGACTCTCCCATATCAAAAACAAAGATTTCTCCTCCTTCTCCCATGGTTCCAGCCTCCAATACCAATTGACAAGCTTCCGGAATGGTCATAAAGAAGCGCGTCACTCGCTCGTCTGTCACTGTGATTGGACCACCTTGATCTATCTGACGTTGAAACAAGGGAATAACCGAGCCGTTTGACCCCAGTACATTTCCAAAACGTGTTGTAATGTATTTCGTTTTACCCTGTTCATTAGCACTCTGTGCATATATTTCTGCAATACGCTTTGATGCTCCCATGACGTTTGTTGGGTTCACGGCTTTGTCAGTGGATACCATCACGAATTTATGCACACTATTTGAACCAGATAAATCAACCAAATTCCTTGTCCCCAGCACATTTGTCAAAACGGCTTCAGACGGATTGTTTTCCATCATAGGGACATGTTTGTATGCTGCGGCGTGAAAAACGTAACGAGGTTTAAAGGTTTCAAAAAGGTTCTTCATTCGGTCATAGCTTCGAATATCACCGATAACAACTTCAAAATTTAAATTAGGGTTATCATTCAATAACTCATTTTGAACATCGTATAAAGGCGATTCAGCCTGATCCAAAAGGATCAGTCGCTTCGGCTGGTATTTAGCTATTTGTCTCACCATACCACTTCCAATTGAACCCGCAGCACCAGTAACTAAAATAACCTCATCCTTTAACTCACCCTCAATTCGCTTTTCGTCCAAGGAAATTGCTTTACGCCCTAGTAAATCATCAATCTTGATTTTTGCAATCTGCTTTGTAGAAAACTCGCCGTTAATCCAACTTTTTGTGCTTGGCACTTTTTGAACTTCGACGTTGTGCTCCAAACACATTTCCACCACTCTTTTCCTGTTTTCAGAATCTGGTTGTTGAATTGCGATAATAAGCAATGTAATTGCCTCACTTCGAATGAGCTTTTCCAGCTGGTCAGAATGAAATATGTTTACACCTTCGACTCTATTTCCAGATAGCTTCTTGTTGTCATCAATGAACCCAACTAGTTTTCTCGAAACCGTCAGGTCTTTTTCCATTGTGCGCTTTGTCATTAACCCTGAAATACCAGCTCCATATATCAAAACATGGTCGTCAATTTCCTTATTCTTCATTGACTCCAAGTACAAGAGTTTAATAGCAAAACGCATTCCCACAAGCAACGCTGTAGAAGCCAAAAATTCTATCAATAAAACAGAGGTTGGTATGAGGTAAAAACCATCGTAAAACTGTGAGCGCAGCACACCAAGTATGGCAAATGCGATGGAACTGGAAAAAGTAGCAATTAAAATCCTACGGAAATCTTCGGTGGAAGTATGTCGAACGAGTCCCTTGTGAATCTTGAAGCCATAGAAAATGAGAAACTTAACTACGATGTAAATCCCCAAAGATTTGGACAGTATCGCCCATTCTTCCAGGATTAGCTCTTCTTCGGCTCTGAGATCAAAGCGAATAAGATAGGCAAAAAACAAGGCCAGCAACGACAAGAAAATGTCGAGCGCCATGACCACCCATCTTGGCGTATTTGACTTTGGTAAGAGCATAAACAAAAATAAGAAGAAATTTAAGCAGAGTCCCGCTTACCAAGTAGAGTTATACAGGGTGTATTGTTGGTTAATTTGATTACATCAACTGTACAAGCCACCATTCAGGTTCACAGTCTGCCCCGTAACATATCCAGCCTCTTCGGTGATCAACCATTGAATCGTTTCATATACAGTTGCCGGATCACCAAGACGTTTTGCCGGTATAGATTCAACTACTTGTTTTCTTAGATCTTCGGGAACATCAGCGATCATACCTACGTTGAAATAACCCAAGGCTAATACATTTACGGTTATTCCTGAGCCAATAAGCTCTTTCGCTAATGTTTTCGTCAATCCAATCAATCCAGCCTTAGATGCTGCATACGCGGCAGTCCCAATAAAGCCTGTTTGAGCTACTACAGAAGAAATATTGATAATTCTACCTGATTTCTGCTTACGCATGATGGGTATCGCCGCTTTTGAAACGTAAAAGGCCGCATCGAGATTAATTGCCATCGTTTCTCTCCAAGCATCAGATTCTGTTTTCCAGGACATTGCACTTTTTGAAATACCCGCATTATTAACAATCACGTCAATTCGTCCGAACCGTTCTAAAATGGCCGATACCATTTTGTCAACTCCTTCTTGCTCTGTCAAATCGGCCTGAAAATGAGCCACACTATCTGAGGGTTCTATATCAATAGGGTTGGTATTGAAATGTAGGGCCAGTTTAACATCGGCTGATTTGAATAAACGTGCTAGTGCCCCTCCCATTCCTCCAGAAGCTCCAGTTATCAAGATTACTTTCTCCATGCGTTTCGTATTCTTCGTGCGAATTTAAACCAAAAGGGAGTTTTATCAACTTTGTAGCAGTAATATTCAACATCAGTCCCTCCAAGATTTTGATTAAAGCGTCGAACACCTTCAACGCGAGACCCACCAAAATCAAATTTCTTCTGACCCAATAAAGCTTCGTTAATAGCTGTGTCCAGAGCTAAATACATGCCTCCATTTTTCTTAACATCTTCAAGTACTGCTCCTTTCAAATACATGACATGTGATTCATCCTCCAAACAGATAATTCCCCCCGATTTATCAACACTGTAAGATTTCAACACCCCCGACTCACTTGCTGCATTAAATAAATGCTTTAGCGCAGTCAACGATGTCGCGTCTATCCCTGAAAACTTGTCGTTCAACTCCGAATAAACCACTTTAAATATATCGTCATAATCTTCTGAATCACTTATGGTTAAGTCGAATTTTTCAGCCTTTTTCAATGTGCGCTTCGCCTGCGAACCAAGCACTCTACCTTCATTTGAATCAATTTCCTGAAAAA
This sequence comes from Flavobacteriales bacterium UBA6051, assembly GCA_002427735.1. Taxonomy (GTDB): domain Bacteria; phylum Bacteroidota; class Bacteroidia; order Flavobacteriales_D; family Crocinitomicaceae; genus UBA4466. The sequence continues at coordinate 312,023 of DIYP01000014.1, read as the reverse complement.
TGTATTGTTCACTTGATTCACCGAGTATTTCTTGACGAAAAGTGACATGCATATTTGAGAAACGATTACGAATAACTTTCTCAGCATCATTCATATTAGACGTATCACCCAGCCACTCTAAATAGCGTACAAAAATAGGCGTATAAAGCGTTTCTACCCCCAGTCGCTTGCTATATGGTAGAGCAATTCCAGCGGTATAGTCCTCCGATATTAGCGCACACCAATTTTCCGCGGTAGCATCAAGATACCAGGCATGTGAGAAAAAGCGAACATCTTCTGTGGAGTTTACCAGCTTGTTCCACCTTTCTGTATTTATATCCTGCCGTTCAACTATTTTCATTGCACTTGAAACGAAAAGTTACCGCGTTTCTTATAATCTTGGTCTGCATGCGAATATAGGCGATTTCATGAAAGTATGTGTGCATAATCGTTATCTTAGAAGCATGAAACACCTTTACGTTTTAGCATTGCTTCTAAGCATTGCTTCGAATTCAATTGCGCAGCAACAAGAAATCACGGAAAAGCAGATCAAGTTTGTGAATAAATTCATTGAAGCGGTCCACGATCACAATGCGAAAAAAGTGATTAAACTCATGGACAAAAGCTACCGAACGGATCAAATCGCTTTTCTTGGTGGCAATAAAGAACAATTCGTTAATGAACTTTTTGGAGGTGTAGACCAGTTAGCCGCTGAATACACATACATCAATACGAAGTTTTTAGACATCATTAAAATAGAAGTGGCTGAAGTCATTCCACTAGATGATGGAAACTTTAACTACATTTTCAGGATCCGAGACGGACAACACGACATATTGAAAAGCTTACTCTTAGTCGTTAAACCAAAATATGGCCTTGTTGGCGCTAGTGGGTAATGCAGGAAATCGAATACAAGTTTCTTGTCGATGAAGAACGTTGGAAAAAGGTGCTAAAACCGACACCAGAACTAATTGTGCAGGGTTTTATCTCCAAATCAGAAAATGCCGTAGTTCGTGTAAGAATAAAGGGGAATAAAGGTTTTTTGACAGTCAAGGGGAAAACAACTGGCATTACCCGCGAAGAATTCGAATATGAAATTCCAGTTGAAGAAGCCGAACACCTATTGAATGGTTTCACAGAAAAGCAAATCCGCAAGTACCGATATAGAATAATGGTTGAAGGTTTTGAATGGGAAGTGGACGAATTCGAAGGCAAACTTCAAGGACTTATCTTGGCAGAATTAGAAGTACCATCAACTGAAACTAAGTTTGAACTACCTGATTGGGTCACCGAAGACGTATCCACAGACCCTAATTACTATAACGCAGTTCTCATCGATCAATGCTAGTGCGATTGTAAACCGTTACTCTCGCAGTCAAAAACGGCTGAGCCAATTTCTACGTCAAACCATTCTCCAAATACTTCTAACTTAATTTCGGGATAAGTTGTGTCGTCGTCCGAAACGGAAGCCAACTCATTAAGGAAAACTTTCTTGAAATTACTTTTAATCAATGGTTCATCGTCAAATGCATCTTCTTCTACCAGATATACGTTCCCTTCAGAACTAAGATCCATGGTGAATTCATCTTCTTGAGCATTTACCCAATCAATAAAAGGCTGTTTTGCCTTGACAACTATGTAACCTCGATTTACAATCTTCATTCTTTTACCAATGTTTTTTTATCCTCGACATATTGATACCATCTGGCTTTCGACCATTTGTTCTGTTCGACAATAACATTCCAATCGTTTTCATAACCTATTGCTTCATGAAAAGTATCCCAGCTCTTAAAATCGATATTGGATTGACCTTCAATGAATATCAGTGTGGTATCACTAACCATGAGTTTCATGGGAGATTGTTGAAAATTAATTGACTGATTCACATAAATCGACTTGCAATTGTCACCAAAACAATCGATCCAATTATAAAAAGCATTCATTGTCTTAACCGAGTCTTCATATACCCACTTAGAATAATAAACGGTATCATCAGCCAATGCTAGACTATACTTTTCGGAAGATTCCGGACCAAAACGATCGGGAAATGCACTCTTGGATATCGATGCCATTTCTGAAGGATAAATGCCTCCTAAAATAAATACCTCTTTCACTGACTTTAGAGGGTCTGAGTTATCTGAGTCGCCCCCCTCTTTTTCACCTTCAGCATACTTCTCTGACTCAGGAAGGATATCCTCCAAATTTAAAATCTCTGGTTCTTCGCGGTGACATGCGAAAAGCAGTAAAGACATGAAAAATAATACTGAAACCGTAAAGCGCATTATACTGTTATTTTACCGAGAACATCGATCGTTCGATCAATATCAGCTTTTGAAATATCTAAATGAGTAACAAAACGCAACATTCCGGGTCCAAAAGCCATGATCTTAACGTCAAGTTCTGCCAATTTATTTAAAACAACGTCTCTTTTCTGATAATCCTTGAGTACGGCGACCACGATATTGGTCTGAACGGGAACTACTTCCTTTACCCATTCAAGGTCATTTAATCTTTGCTCTAGCGCCTTGGCATGTATGTGATCCTCTTTAAGGCGTTCCACATTATTTTTGAGTGCGTAAAGGCCTCCGGCTGCAATAATTCCTGCTTGCCGCATTCCTCCTCCAAAAACTTTTCGAACTCTTCTCGCCTCTTTTATAAATGAACGTTTACCTATTAAAACGGAACCAACTGGAGCACCTAGTCCTTTCGATAAGCAGAGTGAAATAGAATCAAATTGCGCTGCATACGTTTTAAGGTCGATGTTGTTTTCTACCATAGCATTCATCAAGCGGGCTCCATCCAAATGAAGTGGTAGATTATTATTTCTACAGAATTCTCCTATTCTTTCAATTTCTGCAAAATCATAGATAGCTCCACCTCCACGATTGGCAGTATCCTCAAGACTGACTAATCTTGTTACTGGATAATGTACATCGTCAGGGTTGATCCATGGCTTTACATCCTCTACGGTTAACCTTCCTCGATTACCTCGAATCAATCGAACCGAAGCTCCAGAATTTCGGGCAATTCCTCCTCCTTCGTATTTATAAATGTGACTTTCTTCATGCGTAATCACTTCTCCTCCAGGAGTTGTATGAATATTAATGGCAATTTGATTTGTTTGTGTTCCTGAAGAACAATAGATAGATGCCTCCATTCCAAAGAGCTCAGCAGCATACTGCTCTAATTCATTGATAGATGGATCTTCGCTAAAAACATCATCGCCAACAGGTGCAGAAAACATTGCATCCAGCATTTCTCTTGTTGGCTTCGTGACAGTATCGCTTCTGTAATCAATCATTCCATTCATATTTAACGTGAAAATACAATTTGTCGCAGATTTTATGATTCAATAATCTGTTTTTAATATCCGAGCATTGAGTTTTGATTAGTTTTGCTGCCATGGAATACGTGATAGTTGCACTCACAGTATTAGTTGGTGCCGGTCTGACTTTCTTCTCCGGATTTGGGCTGGGTACTCTAATGCTTCCTGTTTTCAGTATTTTTTTCGACTTGCCAATTGCCGTTGGCGCCACAGCTATTGTTCATCTCGCAAACAACATATTTAAGTTTGCTCTTGTATCAAAACACATTCATCTAAACACGTTGCTTTTGTTCGGAACACCGGCACTGATCTTTGCTTACCTCGGAGGAAAATTGCTGACTGTTTTCGGAGAAATGGAAGCATTTCATTCATATGCAATTGCCGGTCATGTATTTGAAATGAGTGCTGTTAAAATGGTCATTGGAGGGCTCATGATCTTCTTTGCCTGGTTTGATCTAGACCCACGTTTTGACAACCTAAAAGTTACTCAAAAACATATTCCATTTGGTGGAATGCTCAGTGGGTTCTTTGGAGGAATCTCGGGGCATCAGGGAGCTTTTCGCGCAGCATTTTTGTCAAAAGCAGGACTTACCAAAGAACAATTCATAGGAACTTCTAACGCTGTCTCGCTTGTTGTTGATCTTGCACGATTAAGCGTTTATGTGCTTGGCGCAAATGCAATTGCAGGCGGTGAGAATAAATTCTTGAGTGCATTAACAGATGGCCAAATGTTGTTGGTTGTTGGAATCGTCTTCGCCTTCATGGGAACTTACTTTGGCAAAAAGTTGGTCCAAAAAACCACCATTCGCGGAATTCAACGAGTCGTTGGAATACTTCTGTTTTTGATGGGAGGATTAATGATTGGTGGTATTCTATAGGTCACCTTCTTGACTTCATATTGGTGAAAGCCAGTACAATTCTATTCGCTATCCACCTACTAATCTCTTTTTGGTTAAACTTGTAGTGATCAGATTAAGTCATGCAAGAATTCGAAACAATTAAGATATCAGAGGAAGAAGCGCAAAAAGTTGCGGATCGTTATTTTGATATTCAGGGAAATGCCAAGGCGCTGCCCGGAGAAATAGATTTCAATTTTAAGATTACTTCTGAAAAAGGAAGTTATATACTTAAAATAAGTCGCCCTGACCAAGACCTTAGTTTTCTGGACTATCAACAAGCTATTTTGGGTCATTTAAATGGACACTCAAATGTAAATGCTCCCGAAGTCATTCGTACCATTGACGACAAGAATACTGTGGAAATCACAGATGAGCATGGAAATACACGTTTTTGCAGAATGCTTACATGGATGAATGGTAGACTTTGGTCATCAGTGAATCCAATTTCAGTAGAACTCAGAAAAAGTCTGGGTATTAAATCTGCAGAGCTTGCATCCGCTCTCATTGGATTTGATCATCCGCATGCACACAAATCACTCGAATGGGATGTTGCAAAATCTGGCTGGACAACTGCATACCTGCACTTGTTTAGTGAAGAAGATGCAAAAATTGTATCGATCTTTCAGCAACGATTTACTGCGTTATCGGATGTGTATAATACGCTTCCAAAAAGTGTTATTCATGCGGATATCAACGATAACAATATTCTAGTCTCCAACGATTTAATCAATCCAAATGTATGCGGAATAATTGACTTTGGAGATGCCGTTTTTTCACAGACCATCAATGACTTAGCGGTTGTCCTTGCTTATGCGTGCATGCATCAACCCGACCCTTTGAGTGCAGCGCAGGATGTTATCCGCGGATATATAAAAAAGAAAACGCTTTCTGAAAATGAAATAGCTAGTTTGCACACGCTTACGGCTATGCGCTTAATCATTACTGTTACCAAATCCGCGCTTAACAAGAAGAAAGAACCGGAAAACACCTATCATCAAATAAGTGAGAAACCTGCCTGGGATCTACTCAGAAAATGGATTATTATACATCCTGACTTTGCGAATTACGCTTTTCGTAAGGCTGCTGGATTGAACGCCCACCCGTCTTATCAAGCCTTCACTGCTTGGGCAGCAAATGCAAATATTGGTAGTTCAGATCTTTTCCCAACTCTAGGCAACAAGAATCTGAAGAGAGTTGACATGAGTGTTTCCAGTCAATGGTTGGGACATGAAAGCGAATATGAAGATCTTGAACTTACAGCATTTAAGATTAAACGTTTACAACAAGACAATCCGGATGCAGTTATTGCTGGTGGTTACGGTGAAATCAGACCGTTTTATTCGACTGATGCCTATAAAGTTGAAAGCAACAATGGGCCGGAATACAGAACTGTTCATTTAGGAATAGATTTTTGGGTGGACGCATTAACCCCACTTCACACGCCCTTTGATGGCGAAGTAGTCTGTGTTCATGACAATGATTATCATAAGGATTACGGACCGACAATTATTTTGAAGCACAGTGCAGGAAGTGGTATCACATTCTACACATTGTATGGGCATCTTTCACAGAGCAGTTTAACTACAGTTCGTACAGGGCAACAACTAAAGAAAGGGGATTTAATCGGGAGCATTGGAAAACCAGAAGAAAATGGAAATTGGGTGCCTCATTTACATTTTCAGGTGATGCTCGACCTATTAGGAAACAAAACAAACTTTCCAGGTGTTGCAGCGCCGAATCATTCATCATTATGGAAAGAAATATGCCCTGATCCGAATCTGTTTTTTCAGGATAAAGAATTGGAAACACCCGTTGAACCCGATCAAGATGAAATCCTTTCTTTTCGGCGAGCGCATTTGGGGAAAAGTTTGAGTCTTTCATACGCGCAACCTCTAAAAATAGTGCGCGGCTCTGGTGCGTTTCTGATAGATGCTTCTGGTAGAAAATTCTTGGACACAGTGAACAATGTAGCCCATGTTGGGCATGAACACCCGAGAGTTATTGAAGCTGGAAAAAAACAGATGTCACTCCTAAATACAAACACGCGCTATTTGCACGAGAATATAAACGCTTTTGCCAAGAGCTTACTGCAAACAATGCCCGATGAATTATCGGTGGTTCACTTCGTCAATTCCGGTAGTGAGGCCAATGAACTTGCCATGAGAATGGCAAAAGCTGTGACAGGACAGAAGGATTTCATTGCTGTAGAAATTGGATATCATGGTAATTCAAACGGATGCATCGACATTAGTTCTTACAAGTTCGACGGAAAAGGAGGGTCGGGCGCTCCGGAGCATACGCATATTGTTCCCCTTCCGGATGCCTATCGAGGTTTATATCAAGGGAATTCCACAGGAAAGAGATATGCACAACATGTTCAAGAAGCCATTGAAAGCATTTCTTCAAAGGGTAGAAAGGTCGCGGCATTTATTTGTGAGAGTATTATTAGCTGTGGTGGACAAATTGAACTCCCAAATGACTACTTGCTTGATGCCTATCAATATGTCAGAGATGCCGGCGGAGTTTGCATTGCGGACGAAGTACAAGTGGGATGCGGACGCATGGGAACTAGTTGGTGGGGCTTTCAATTACACGAAATAGTCCCCGATATTGTAACCATTGGAAAGCCACTTGGAAATGGGCATCCTCTGGCAGCCGTAGTTTGCACTCAAGAGGTAGCAGAAGCTTTTGCAAATGGCATGGAATACTTCAATACTTTTGGAGGAAACCCAGTGTCGAGTGCAATCGGTAAGAGTGTACTTGAAGTTATTAAAGAAGAGCAGCTCATGGAAAATGCATTGAAGGTTGGAAACTATCTACTTCAAGAGCTAAAAAGTATGCAACGTAATTTCCCTATCATTGGTGAGGTCCGCGGAAAAGGCCTGTTTATAGGTTTTGAATTAGTTGACCAAGAGAAATCACCTTTACCCGAAAAAGCAGCCTATCTTGCAAATCGCATGAGAGTTTTGGGAGTTCTTATGAGCACAGACGGAAAGGATAACAACGTGCTTAAACTTAAACCTCCGATGGTCTTTTCTATGAATAACGCTGACGAACTATTGAAAAGACTTAAATCCGTATTTCAGGAAGATTTCATGACTCATTAAGTCTCTGCGACACCCTTCCAATATTACTTTTTTCGAACAATGGTGAGTCCATCCCTAATTGGAAGAAGTACTTCCTGGACACGCTCATCATTATGAATCATTTGATTGAGCTCTATCAGCACTTTTGTGTCTATATCATCATCTTCCACTGGTTCCAAAACCTTTCCTGACCATAGTACGTTGTCAATAATCATATAACCACCTGAGCGAACTTTATCAAATACCAGATTATAATAATTAATGTAATTCGATTTATCGGCATCAATGAAAACAAGGTCAAACGTTCGGTTCAGTGTTGGAATAATCTCCATAGCATCACCAATAACACATTCTATACGTCCGCTATATGGCGACTTTTCAATATATGTGTTAACTAAATCCTCCAATTCTTCATTCTTATCAATTGTCAAAATACGGCCACCTTCTTTCATTCCTTCTGCAAAGCAAAGCGCAGAATAACCTGTGTAAGTTCCTATTTCAAGGACTTCTTCAGGCTGAATCATGTGTGAAAGCATGCTTAACACACGTCCCTGAAAATGTCCACTCAACATTCTAGGGCGAAGCACATTCATATTCGTCTCACGGTTCAATTGATACAATAACTCGGGCTCATTCTCCGAGTGCGCAACTACATAATCATCTAAGGCTTGTGAAATGAATTCCATAACAGTTAGTTTGAATGAAGCAAAGATTCAAAAACATTCGGTTCTTTACACTATGTGACGTTATCAAAATTAAATCCGACATTTGCCAAATGAAGACTCAGAACATAAAAGGTTATTGTGCAATTGGCGTTTTTCGGGGTAAAACACATCACAACATCGGTACCCTCTGGCGCTCAGCATATATCCTTGGAGCGGCTTACATATTCACTGTTGATGGGAAATACAAGAAGCAGTCTTCTGATGTATTACGCACATGGTCCCGTATCCCACTTTTCAATTACGACACGTTCGATGATCTTTTGGCCAATATCCCGTATGATTGTCGATTGATTGGTGTGGAAATCGATGATCGAGCAGAAATGCTACACGAATTTGAACACCCGAAACGCGCTATCTATTTATTGGGTGCCGAAGACAGCGGCCTACCTGAGTTTGTTAAAGAAAAATGCCATATGCTCATCAAGCTCCCAGGTAACAGCTCTCTAAATGTTGGAGTAACGGGAAGCATTGTCCTGCATGATAGGGTCAGTAAAGTTCCAACAGATCTTCCTCCCAATCACCAGGAGTAGTTCTTATTGAACCTATTGACAATTAACCGTTAGTGAGGTAATTCGGAAGATTCGTCGAATTCCTTGAGAAAGCCATTCTCATCGCTCAGAATGTATTATTTTTGCGCCCTTAAAACGCTTTTAGCCGGGGACCATGAAGAAAATATTCAACCTATTCGATCTTAAACAAAAGGTGAACTACAAGAATGAAGTCCTGTCAGGCTTGACTGTCGCACTCGCACTTGTACCAGAAGCTATAGCATTTGCTCTAATTGCTGGTTTATCGCCCATCACTGGTCTTTATGCTGCATTTTCAATTGGCCTGGTCACATCAATTTTGGGTGGTCGTCCTGGAATGATTTCGGGAGCTACCGGAGCCGTTGCAGTGATTTATGTTGGAATGATTACGCTCTTAAAGCAGGCCAATCCTGACATTTCAGTAAATGAAATCTCTCAATACATCTTTGCTACCGTAATTTTGGCAGGAGTTATCCAAATTTTGGTTGGGTTATTGCGCCTAGGAAAATTCATTCGATTAGTTCCACATCCTGTTATGTTTGGGTTTGTGAATGGACTTGCAATTGTCATCTTTATGGCTCAACTTGATTCTTTCAAATTAGACGGGAACTGGATGACTGGAAATGATCTTTACCTTATGCTCGGTTTAGTATTGCTTACAATGCTAATTATCTGGGGCCTCCCAAAACTTACCAAAACGGTACCTTCATCACTGGTCGCCATTATCGTTGTCTCTTCGTTAGTTATCGGATTTGGTTTAGATACTAAAGTTGTTGCAGATACACTTCCAGCGGGCGAAACAATTGCTGGTGGTTTCCCAAAACCACAAGTACCTAACATCCCTTTCACATGGGAGACATTCATGCTTATCTTCCCGTATTCACTTATAGTTGCCGGAGTTGGTTTAATTGAAAGCTTGCTAACGCTTAACCTTATTGATGAAATAACGCAGACAAGGGGAAGAGGAAATAAAGAATGTGTGGCACAAGGGACTGCTAATATTGCTTCAGGATTTTTCTTAGGAATGGGCGGTTGTGCGATGATTGGACAAAGTTTAATTAATATTTCTTCGGGTGCTCGAGCAAGGCTCTCTGGGATTGTTGCCTCACTCGGATTACTTTCGTTTATTCTTTGGGGAGCACCTATTATTGAAAAGCTTCCAATGGCTGCACTCGTTGGTGTTATGTTTATGGTTTCTATCGGTACATTCGAATGGGCGAGTCTTCGAGTATTCAATCGAATGCCACACTCCGACGTAATCGTGATGATTCTCGTAACCCTCATCACAGTGTTCCTGCACAATCTTGCACTGGCTGTTTTAGTAGGAGTTGTTGTCTCCGCCCTAGTCTTCGCATGGGAGAATGCCAAGCGTATTCGTGCACGAAAATACATCGACGAAAAAGGATCAAAGCACTACGAAATCTTCGGGCCCTTGTTTTTTGGTTCAATTTCAGTTTTTAATGAGAAGTTTGATGTCCAAAACGATCCGAATGATGTAATTATTGATTTTTCGGAAAGTAAAATTGTAGACATGTCGGCAATTGAAGCCCTGAATTCATTAACTGAACGTTACTTAAAAGCCGGAAAAAAGGTACATCTTCGACACTTAAGTCCTGATTGCCAGAAATTGTTAAAAAATGCGGATAAAATTATTGAGGTGAATGTTGTTGAGGATCCCACTTATCACGTGGTTTCAGACGCTATTTCTTAATCCAGTTATTTGACCGCAGAGAAGAACTTTTATTCCGTTTGTCAAAAGTAAGGCTTGATAGGCCTTGTGGTTTGGCTAATTTTACAATAAATTTAAATTCTTTGCGTTACTTTGTTTAACTTTTTAAATACTTTTGTTAAACAAAAAGTAGATTTAATTAATAAACGCTACGAAAAACAGTAATTATAACTCTATGAAACATTTCGTTTCCCTCCTGTTTGTATTGTGCCTCACAACTGCATTCGGACAAAAATTCACAATCAGTGGATCCATTAAAGATGCTTCAAACGGAGAGGACGTCTTTGGCGCCGTCGTTAAAGTAAAAGAACTAACAAACGTTGGAACAACCACGAATGCGTATGGTTTTTATTCGCTGACTCTTGAAAAAGGAGATTACACGTTGATTTATCGCTCAACGGGTTTTGATCCTCAAGAATTTAAAGTAAGCCTTACGGAAGATATCTCTAAAAACATAGAACTCAAAGTTCCAGCTGAAGTTCAGCAAATTGAAGAGATGAAAGTCAGTGCGACAAAAGAAAATGACAATATCACGTCATCCGAAATGAGTGTCACACGATTTGATCCTAAAAGCATTGAAACGGTTCCTGTGATTTTCGGGGAGAAGGATGTCATGAAAACGTTGCAACTGACGCCAGGAGTAAAAACGGCTGGTGAAGGAAATTCAGGGTTCTTCGTTCGCGGAGGTGGAGCCGATCAGAATTTGATTCTACTTGATGAGGCTCCTGTATACAATGCCTCTCACCTACTCGGTTTCTTCTCTGTATTTAACTCTGATGCAATTAAAGATGTTTCCTTATACAAATCGGGAATCCCTTCTGAATTTGGAGGTAGAGCTTCTTCCGTAGTGGACATAAAGATGCGCGACGGGAACAATAAGAACTTCGGCGCTTCAGGCGGAATTGGACTCATTGCTTCTCGCCTTACCTTGGAAGGCCCAATTGTTAAAGATAAGGGATCATTCATCATCTCTGGAAGACGTAGCTACGCAGATTTGTTTCTCGGGCTCTCTCAGGAAGACATCCCTGATAACACAAAGCTCTTCTTCTACGATTTGAATGCTAAAGCAAATTACAGAATTGGTGAAAAGGATCGTATTTTCTTATCCGGTTATTTCGGTCGTGACGTATTTTCGCTGGGCGATGAGTTTGGAACTAGTTGGGGAAATGCCACAGGAACACTACGTTGGAATCACATCTTTAGCCAGAAGTTGTTCTCCAATACAACAATCGTTTACAGTAACTTTAATTACGGCTTCGACATTGGCACAGAGGAAGAAGGATTCGGTATCAGTTCTTCTATACAAGATTGGAATTTGAAACAGGATTTCTCCTACTATTTGAACAACAACAATACGCTAAAGTTTGGAGTAAATGCAATTCACCATACATTTAAGCCAGGTGCATTGACAGGAGGAAACGATTCTTTTAATGAAATTGTCTTAGATCCGAGATATGCGCTAGAATTAGGGGCTTACATTCAAAACGATATGAAAATTGGAAGTCGCTTCAACGTAATGTATGGATTGCGTTACTCAGCATTTAATCTGATGGGTGAAGGAGCGGCATACGAGTTTAACGAGTTGGGAGAAGTTACTTCAGAACAACGATACAACAATTGGGAAACGATCCAATTCTATCATGGACTTGAGCCACGTGCAAGTGCAAACTTCATTATTTCCGAAAACAACTCTGTGAAAATTGGGTATAATAGAAACTTGCAATATCTGCATCAACTCTCAAATTCCACAACAAGCTTCCCAACAGATAACTGGGTGCCAAGTTCGAATAACGTAAAACCACAAATCGCAGATCAAATTGCTTTGGGTTACTATCAAAACCTAAACAAGAACATGTTTAAAATGTCGGGAGAGATCTACTACAAAACATTGCAAAATCAAATTGATTACCGTAACGGTGCTGATCTCTTCTTGAACAATGAGGTTGAAGGTGAGTTGGTTTATGGACAAGGAACAGCTTATGGTTTTGAGCTTCTTGTCGAAAAGAAAAAAGGAAAATTCACTGGATGGATCAGTTACACACTTTCACGCGCTCTAAGACAATTTGATGATATCAATGATGGAAAACAATTCTCAGCACGACAGGATCGTATCCACGATGTTTCTATTGTCTTGATGTATCGTGTAAACAAGTCAATCGCACTATCTGCAAACTGGGTTTATTATACGGGAGATGCCGTAACATTCCCTTCTGGAGGTTACGAAATAAATGGAACTTACGTTCCTTACTATACAGAACGTAATGGTTATCGTATGCCAGATTATCATCGACTTGATGTTGGATTTACCTGGTATATGAAAGAGCGTAAACGTTTCGAGCATAACCTTAATGTGTCTATTTACAACGCTTATAATCGAGAGAATGCCTATACGATCACATTTAGTGAAAACGATAATGGCGAGCCTGTTGCTATTCAAACAACGCTCTTCAAAATCATTCCTTCGATTACTTACAATTTTAACTTGAAGAATTTCAACTTCAAAAAGAAAACGAATTAAGATGAAAAGAATCCTCTATACATTCGCCATTGGACTCCTCATTGTTTCTTGTCAGAAAGAAATCGATGTCGACCTAAACGAAGCGGACCCGAAAGTTGTTATTGAAGCGAATTATACAGCTGAAGATAGCACAGTGCGCGTGCGTGTTACACAAACTACTAATTATTTTGACCTTGCACCAGCACCGGAAATAAATAATGCTGTCGTTACTATTACTGACGCTAACGGTGCTGTGAGTAATGTGAACTCTATTGGTAATGGCTCTTATGAGTTGACTAATTACGTACCTGCGTTCAACACTACCTATTCGATGAGCGTAAGTTATAATGGTGTTGAATACGTAGCTCAATGTGAGATGAACCCTCCTGTTCCTCTGGAAGACATGACCTTTGACTTTTACCCTGGATTCTTTGGCTCACCGGAGGGGTATGCGAGTAATATCCGCTTTTTTGATCCAGCTGACACCGTAAACTTTTACCTTATTGTACTCAGCAAAAACGGTTCAGTAAGTGACTCTGTGCCAAACTTAATCCTTCAGGATGATCAATTAACTGACGGAAATCTGGTAGAGCGACCACTATTTGTTAATCCACTTTACGAAACAGGAGACGTAATTGGAATGGAACTTAGAAGTGTCGATTCGCGCATGTTTTATTATTACTCCGAACTTCAAACAATCGCTGGTGCGCAAACCTCTGCAGCTCCTGCAAACCCTGAAGGAAACTGGAGTAACGATGCGCTTGGATATTTCAATGCTTACAGTAACTCTAGAAAAATAGGTGTCGTACCTTAGAGAATAAGTTACCCAAACCAAACGTCATTGATCATGTCAAAGCCAGCCTTCTGGTTGACGCGCTCGATGATCACTTGTTTACCATGTGCTAATTCATCGCGCATAACGGAAGAATCTATTTTCAGATAAAGCGTTTTGTTCCGAATACTGATTTGACTAGTCCTGTGTGCCACAGCTGTTCCCATCATCTCCGGCCATGCCTCGATAACGTCTAATTCTTTCATCTTAGAATCAAGTCGATACGCTTTTAACCAGCGATCGATCACCTCCTTCAAAGGGGCCTCATTGGATGTTCTCTTTAGATCACTCATTTTACCGAAACCATTTCCATTTCCTTAACACTTCCATCTTTCACTTCAAACAGTTTACTTTCGAGGTCGCTCTCAGCAAAAATGGTCTGAACACGATGCGCATCAGTATCTGTAACCAATACTTGACCAAAAAAATGGTCGGCTACAAGACGCATCAAGCGCTCAACACGAATATGATCTAATTTATCAAAAATATCATCGAGCAGCAAAACCGGTGTAACACCGAGATGATTTTTCAACCATTCATACTGGGCAAGGCGTAATGCAATAATAAATGATTTCTGTTGCCCCTGTGAACCAAACTTCTTGACGGGATGTCCTTTTATTTGAAATGTTAAATCATCTCTATGAATTCCAGCATTCGAATAACGCGTATGTGCATCTTTACGCTCAAAATCTAGTAATAGCTGATCAAATGCCGTGTCATGAAGTTGAGATTTGTACTCCATATGCACCTCTTCATGTTCATTTCCAATAGCATCATAATGCCGCTGAAAAACTGGAATGAACTCCGAAAGAAAGGCTTTCCGCTTCTCATAAATTTTGGTTCCATATTCCACCATCTGCTGATTCCAAACCTCAATAGATTCGCGATCAAACAGGCGATGTTCAGCCATATTTTTAAGTAACGCATTCCTCTGCGTTAGTACCTTCGCATACTTTTGAATATGATCCAGATAATGACGGTCAAACTGCGCAATAATTCCATCCATCCATTTCCTGCGAACTTCGCTACCTTCAGAAATTAAGTCACGATCATAAGGTGAAATCATTACCGCCGGAAACTGTCCAATGTGATCCGCCAATTTTTCATATTCCTTCTTATTCTTCCGAAATACCTTTTTGGCTCCAAGCTTAACCGCACAGTGAATATTGACAACATTGTCCTCTTTTACCCAATCTCCTTGAATGACAAAAAAAGGTTGATCAAATCGAATGTTTTGGCGGTCAATCACATTCATGTAAGACTTACATATGCTCAAATAATGTACGGCGTCCAGAATATTCGTTTTCCCTGCACCATTCTTCCCTATAAAACAGTTGATTCCATCGGAAAGAACTATTTCTGACTCTTTGTAGTTCTTAAAATTGACGAGATAAAGATTTCTCAAATGCATCTAAACAAAATTAGTTCAAATTCACGGATTTTTCTTTATCCTGAAAGCCTTCTTTTATGTAAAAAAAACTATTTTTGCTCCGCTTTAAATTAAGACAATGTTAGAAGATATCTCAGGAGACCAAATTAAGGAGCAATTTAAATCCAATAAAAAATTGCGATTGACAACCTTTATCGTTGGTGGTTTGGTTGTGCTTGTTCTTGGATTTTTCCTATACCGACAGTTCGTATACTTACCAGCAAATGAAAAGTCAAAAGACGCTTACTGGGAAGGTTTAAATTTCGCAGTGACTGATTCAACAGAAGCTGCCATGGATGAACTAAGTGCTGTTGCTAAAAAGTACGACGGAAAAATTGGAGGTGAGATTGCTCAATTTGCTTATGCACGTCAGTTAATGGAAGCAGGAGAGTTTAAAAATGCAATCAAGGAACTGGAAGGTGTAGAAATCACTGACACGTATGTAAATATTATGGCAGTGGGATTAAAGGCAGATTGTTATTCCGAGATGGAAGATTACAAAACTGCAGTGAACCTATATAAAGAAGCTGCGGACATGAGTGACAACGAATTCACTACACCGATCTACTTATTGAAAGCAGGTTTGTGCGCAGAAGAAATTAAGAATTTTGATAAGGCTGTTGAGTTCTACAACACGATTAATGACGAGTACACGTCCTTTGCGTCACAAAAACAAATTGAAAAGTACATTGCTCGCGCTGAAAGCAAAACGACCAAATAATGGCAACAGCGAATAGAAATTTATCTGAATATAATACGGAAGAAATTCCAAACGGTGCCGATTTTAAAATCGGCATTGTTGTTTCTGAGTGGAATGAAAAAATTACTTTCAACTTACTTGAAGGAGCAAAGCAGGCACTTACGGATAACGGCGTAAAAGAAGAGAATATCGATGTTCGATTTGTGCCGGGAACTTTTGAACTTCCGCTAGGTTGTCAATTCATGTGCGAAAAAGGTAATGTAGACGGGATTGTTGCTATTGGTGTTGTTATCCAGGGAGAAACAAAACATTTCGATTTCGTTTGTGAGGGTGCAACACAGGGCATAAAAGATGTAAATCTCAAATACAACACCCCCGTTTCTTTTTGTGTACTTACTGATAACAATGAACAACAATCTATTGATAGATCAGGTGGTAAGCATGGAAACAAAGGCATTGAATGCGCTATTGCCTGCTTGAAAATGATCGCGCTCAAAAAATCATTCTAACATGACGTTAATTAAATCGATCTCCGGCATACGTGGTACGATTGGAGGTAAAGTAAATGATGGACTTACGCCTATTGACGCGGTGAAGTTTGCATCAGCATATGGTAGTTGGCTAAAGAATCAACATGAAGGAACGATAAAAGTCGTTATCGGACGTGACGCGCGTCTGTCTGGTGAAATGATTTCCAATCTTGTTTCATCTGCACTAATTGGATTGGGTATTGATGTTGTTGATTTAGGATTATCCACTACTCCAACAGTTGAAGTAGCAGTCCCTCTGGAAAAGGCACAAGGCGGAATTATTCTAACTGCCAGCCATAACCCGAAGCAATGGAATGCATTGAAACTGTTAAATCATAAAGGAGAATTCATCTCAGGAGATGATGGGAAGAAAGTTCTGGAAATTGCAGAAAATGAAGCTTTCGATTTTGCTGAAGTTGATGAATTGGGGAAATTAACCACAAATGACACATACTTAGAGAAACACATCGAAGCTATTCTGGCGCTCCCATTGGTAAACAAACAAGCCATTGAGCAAGCAAACTTTTCTGTTGTTGTAGACGCAGTAAATTCTACCGGTGGAATTTTCGTGCCAGCCATGCTAAGAGCTCTGGGGGTAAAAGAAATTACAGAATTGTATTGCGACCCTACTGGGCATTTTCCGCACAACCCTGAGCCGCTTCCTGAACACTTGACTGATTTATCTGACAAAATAAAAACGACTGGTGCAGACCTAGGAATTACGGTTGATCCAGATGTTGACCGTTTGGCACTTGTCTGTGAAGATGGAAGCATGTTTGGCGAAGAATATACACTTGTTGCGGTAGCCGATTATGTCGTAAGTAAAACGCCAGGTGCAACTGTTTCGAACCTTTCTTCTACTCGTGCTTTGCGTGATGTGACTGAAGGTTATGGACAAAAGTATTTTGCTTCAGCCGTTGGAGAAGTAAACGTTGTGACAAAGATGAAGTCCGAAAATGCAGTGATTGGTGGTGAAGGAAATGGCGGTGTAATCTACCCTGAATTGCACTATGGAAGAGATTCACTAGTGGGAATCGCCTTATTCCTGTCTTTACTCGCTGAACGCAAGGTAAAGGTAAGCGAACTTCGTGATAGCTATCCCGCATACACTATTTCAAAGAACAAAATTCAGCTTACTCCTGAAATAGATGTGGACGCGGTACTATCAAAGATGGCGGCAAAGTACGCAAACGAAGAAGTAGACACAACCGACGGTGTAAAGATTTACATCGATAAAGAATGGGTTCACCTACGAAAGAGTAATACCGAACCGATTATTCGTATTTATTCAGAAAGCAAATCGGCCGCATCTGCAGATGCTCTCGCTGAAAGGATTATGAATGAGATCCGCGAATTAGCTTAAGGATTAAAACAACATAAAACTCAACCAAATGCTTAAATCAATCTTAACGGCCACAGCTGTATCATTCCTCGTTGCTTTCGCCTTCGGGCAACGGATGCTGGAAGATGTAACGGTTCAATTCAAAGATTTAAATCTTGAAAAATCAAGAGACGTAGAATTAGTCAGTGCATTCAAAACTGACGAAGGGTATATTGTTCTTAAAAAGGAGCCAATCCGAGGTCCAGGTGGTTGGAATTATTTCATTGAAAACTTTGACGAAGACCTGGTTTCAAATGGTGTTCATGACATTACCCAACAATTCGAAGATGAAAATTACGTCATTGAGCGTATCATCAAAGTGAAGGACTCGTATGTCTTATTCAGCACAAAGAATTTTCCAGATGCACGACGCGTTGACTTATTCGCTCAGAAATTCATTTTGGATGATAATAAGTTGACGAAACCATTGCGTATCTATTCGGAAGACTATGAACGAAGACGTTCGATCGTTAATTTCAATATTAACGCATCGTTCGATGAAACAATGCTTCTGATTACAATTCACCCTCCGTATGCCAGAGGTGAAAAAGAACGTATCGTGTTTAAAGTAATTGACGAAAATCTAGAGGAAGTATTTGAAAAGGAAGATGTTCAATTAGAAGAAGAGGATCAAGTATATTCTATAAAACAAACATCTATTTCCAATACAGGAGAGATTTATATTATCGGTTCTAAATATGTCCCGCGAGATAGAAAACTTGGTCGAGAGCGAAGTAAGACAGAATACGAGTTAGTGGTCGTTTCTGATGGAGACCGAGAGATTACTCCTATCGAACTCAAAAATGAGCTTTTCATTGACAATGTTGCTCTTACCTATGGTGAAAAAGGTGAACTATACCTTGGGGGATACTACCGTAAGGAAGATGGTACCGGTATTGATGGTGTATTCTTATTTACACTCAATGAAAAAACAGCTGAAATAGAGGATGAACTCTACGACGAGTTTACAAAAGAGTTTATCACAGAAGGATGGTCTGATCGCGCTCTAAAAAAGGCAGAACGCAAAGAAAGTAAGGGTGTTGATCTTGGACTTTCTAACCTTGAATTTCGTCAAGTCATTCAACATGATGATGGCTCGCGCTCAATGATTGGCGAAGTATTCTGGATTACATATCATACAAGAACTGATGCAAACGGAAATACTACCACATACACTGTTTATCATTATGGAGACCTTGTAGTTACGCGCATTTCTCCTGAAGGTGAAGTAATCAGTCATGGACGATACAACAAACATTATACTTATTACGGCGCATATCTATGCTTTGACCTCAACAATCAGGTAGCAGTTGTGCGGAACACCTCACGCTTAAAAATTCTGGACGAAAATGTCGAGGAGATGTCCAAAATCGATAAAAAGAAAAAAGGTGGCGATGCGTTGATCATTTCTTTGATATCAGAGGATGGAACGGTTGAAGACTATGGTTTACTAGATTACTTCAGAGGTTCTGATATATACCGATACAGACGCTACAAGCGAATCGCTGATGAAGCATACGTAATGAAACACAAGGGCAAAACAGAAATTGTTGCGCTCACATATTACGGAAGTAAAAAATTCGGACTGGCACGCTTTCAGTTGGATTAAAAGTCCCTTACCAATTCTGGTTCACAAAAGAGAATAACCACATTCACATAAAATTGATTGTGGCCATTGGCCTATTCTCATTTTTTCGATGATCATTTGAACGCTTTCAATCTTCATCTGTACCCTTTCATGAAACGATTGGTATCACCAATTTGAAACTACCAACTACTTGTTAGAACTAGCATTGTTCAACAAAACATTGATTTATGAAAAAGATTTTGAGCTTAATTGGCATTGCGATACTAACATTTCAATCGCATGCTTCCGATGAGAAAATAGTTCCATCCTCTATTAAAAAGGTGACCGTATATTCACAAGGCGCCCAAATTTACCGGAGTGCATCTTACTCCGTAAGTAAAGGAGTTACAGAAGTTATTCTGGAAGGAGTAAGTCCAAGGATAGACCCAAAAAGTTTACAGGTAAAAGCCACAGGAAATGTAATCATCCTTGATTCAAAGTATAGCATCTTTTATCCGAAACCGGAAGAAACACCTTTAGAAGGACTTCCTTTGCAGGTAAGAAAGGACATCCGTTTTTTGGAGGATTCACTCAAAAACATGGGGTTCGACATTCAGGATATTCAAGATGAAATTGATGTACTTGTGGCGACAAAAAATATCCTTGCGAACAACGGTGCAATTCGCGGGCAAGGAAAAGTAAACGACTCCATAGCTTTACTGAAAGAAGCTGTCGACTACTACATGGTAAAAATGATGGAAGTCAATAAGAAACTCAGCCGCCTAAATAAAAGAAAACAGGAAAAAGTCACTGAACAAAAAGGGATGCAGAAGCGATTGAACGATTTAAAGAACTGGCAACAAAATGCGAATCTCAATCCTAAAGATAAAGGTCCATTACATCGAATTACGATTACGCTTAAGGCGAATGAATACGCAAAAGGGAAGTTTGACGTTTCTTACCTTGTCTCCAGTGCAGGTTGGGTCCCCATGTACGATCTAAGAAGTGAAATTAACTCGGGACAAGTAAACCTAAATTATAAAGCGCAAGTTTACCAGAATACAGGGATTGATTGGGAAAATGTTCGTCTTAGTATTTCCACGAACAATCCTTATCATAATAAAACCAAACCTACACTGCATCCTTGGTACGTTGACTACAACAGATATCAACAATACAATGCCGTAAGTGAAAGCAGAGATAGAGGTAGAAGTGAACTGAAGAAAAAATCAGAGTCCTACAATTATAATGCTCCAGCAACAGGTGCAATGAGTATGGAAGATGCTGAAGCGATTACCGCAGATCAATTTGTTCAGGTTGTTGAGCACATGATTTCAGCAGAATTTAGAATTGACCTTCCCTATTCTATTGAATCCAATAATGAGCAACACATGGTTCTGGTTAAAAATGTTGACCTAGATGCGGACTATAAATATTACTCTGTCCCAAAATACGATCAGGCGGCATACCTTGTAGCCCAAATAACGAAATTGGATGAGCTTCAGTTAGTACCAGCAAAAGCCAACATTTTCTTTGATGGAAGTTATGTGGGAGAAACATATCTGGATCCAACAACTATGGACGACACTCTTCAACTTAGTCTTGGAAAAGATCCAAACATCATCGTAAAACGCACTTTATTGAAACATGAGTGTAAGGACAAGATCGTTGGAACTAAGAAGGAACGGACATTTGCCTATTCAATCGAAGCTAAAAGCTTAAAATCTTCATCAATTGAACTTGTCATTCAAGATCAAATTCCAATTACTCAAAATACAGAAATCGAGATTACAGCCGAAGATCTTGGCAAAGGCAAATTGGATGAGCGAACAGGAATCGTTACCTGGCGATTCAATCTAAAGCCGAAAGCGAAGAAAGATATTCAATTTGGCTATAAAGTCAAACACGATAAAGATCAAAACGTTCCACTAAGCTAACACTTCAAAATACCAATATTCCGTTAAGCCGATTTCCCAACAAGACAGGGAAGTCGGCTTTTTTGTTACATTTGATATAAGATGAAAAAATTTGATATTCCAGAGTATTATCGTTCTCCAATAATCAGTAAAGTAAAGGCCAAGAGAAAGCTGGATGATCCAAGAAAAAAGGACTTCTCTCCTACTTCACTTCACTTCGATAATGTTGAGTTCATTATCAGTCGACATTTTGGTTTTTGTTATGGCGTAGAAAACGCAATAGAAAAATCATACAATGCGATTCAAGAAAACCCTGATAAACGAATTTTTCTGCTTAGCCAGATGATTCACAACCCGGAGGTTAACCAAGATCTTTTGAGTCAAGGTGTACGATTCATTCAAGACACGGAAGGAAATCAATTGGTACCCTGGGATGAAGTAACATCAGAAGATATTGTGATCATCCCTGCATTCGGAACGACAGTAGAGATTAGCGAACTTTTAACTGAAAAGGGCATTGATGTTCAGTCTTACAACACAACTTGCCCATTTGTAGAAAAAGTCTGGAACAGATCGGCGAAACTCGGTCAATCAGATCATACCATCATTATTCACGGTAAGCACCGACATGAAGAAACAAAAGCTACTTTCTCGCACAGCAATTTAAATTCACCGTCGCTCATTGTTAGGGACATGGAAGAAACACGTTTCCTTGCTGATTTCATTTTAGGAAAGCATTCCGAAGCGGACTTCTCTGAGTTTTTTAAGGATAAAATGTCTGCTAATTTCAATGCACGGGAAGACCTGCGTAAAATTGGTGTTGTAAACCAAACAACGATGCTAGCGACAGAAACACAAGAAATTGCTGATTTTTTGCGATCGACCATGATCGAAAAATTCGGTGAGGAAGATATCAAGAATCACTTTGCGGATACGCGCGATACGCTTTGTTATGCGACAAATGACAACCAATCTGCAACACTTGAACTACTTAATCAGTCCGCAGACTTAGCGATTGTTGTAGGTGGATACAACAGTAGCAACACATCTCATCTGGTCGAGTTACTAGAAGATAAGTTTAATACTTATTTTGTGAAAAATGCGGATGAAATCAAGTCGAAAAATGAAATCGACGCGTTTAATATACACTCAAAAGAAGTAGAAAAGCACACTACTTTCCTACCTGAAAAAGATACGCTAAAGATTATCATTACTTCAGGTGCATCCTGTCCTGACTCAGCAGTAGATCGTGTAATGCAAAAAGTATTAGCACTGATGAATATTTCCTTCTCTCCAGACGTTATTTAAGAGATATGGAAAGGTTCATCAATATTCTCGTCATCGATAATGATATTAAAATTCGTCATGGCCTGAAAGAGATTTTATCAGGTGGAGGAAATAATGTGGTTATGGCCGATTCACTTGACTCAGCTGTAGATATTATTGAACGCAAAGAAGTTGGTATCATATTTATTAATATTGACGAATCCCCTGACGGTCTTTCGAACATCCAGCGCTTAAGGCAAAATAGCCTTATCAAGAATAATTATATCATCTTGATTACACGAGAAGGAAGCTCCAATGTACGCTTAGTCAAAGGGATGCGAGAAGGGGCCGTGGACTACATTACACATCCATTTAATCCTAATCTGATCAAAAGTAAAGTCGAAGTTTTTAAAACACTTTATTACAAAGATCAACGCATTGGTCAATTACTAAGTAATATCTTCCCACTGACCGTATTGGAAGAGCTCTCCAATACTGGTAAATTTTCACCAAAAAGAGTCGAGAACGGTGTGGTCTTATTTACCGATTTCGTTGATTTCTCTCTGAAAGCAAAGGCTATGCGACCGCTAGGTTTGATCCGGCAACTTGAAAAATACTTCACACGTTTTGACGAGATAATTGATAAATACAACCTTGAAAAAATCAAAACAATTGGAGATGCGTATATGGCACTTTCTGGAGTCACAGAAGATAATCCGGAACCGGCAATTCGTTCTTGTCTCGCTGCACTTGAGATAAGGGATTACATGCGAAAAGAGCGGGACGTAGCTATTGCTATGAAACGTGATTACTGGGAGATCAGAATCGGACTACACATGGGACCATTGGTCGCTGGTATCATTGGCGCTTCTAAATACAGTTTCGACGTTTGGGGAGATACGGTAAATATTGCGGCTCGTGCTGAAGCGATGACAAAGAGCAGCAGTATTAGTATCACACGTTCGATACAAGACAAAATCTATGATTACTTTGAGACAGAGTCAAGAGGAAACATTGATATACAAAAGCGCGGAGGTACGGTCGAAATGTTCTACCTCAAAGGGTTAAAGCGTGAATTTTGCATGTATCATGAAGGGCTTTCTCCCAACGCGGATCTTCGCCTTATTTGTGGGCTTCCTTCCATGGATTTTGAGCACACAAGGATGTACATTATCAACCGTCTTCGATCACTTTTACCAGATGAAATTCTTTATCATGACGTTCCACATACTCTGAACGTCGAAAAAGCAGCTATTAGATATGCCAAACTGGAAGGTATTAGTGAAGACGATATTTTACTTTTGAGAACAGCGGCACTTTATCATGATGCTGGATTTATCTTGGAATACCATAACAATGAAGATTTTGGAATCAGCATGGCGCGTTCTTCACTTCCTAAATTTGGTTACAGTGAAGAGCAAATTGATACGATTTCATCCATCATCAATGCGACAAAACACAGCGTTCGACCGCAAACTCTATTAGAAAAAATCATGAGCGATGCAGATCATGATTACCTGGGTAGACCAGATTACCATGTCATTGCTAAGAAGTTGAGAAAAGAGATGGAGAATTTTGGGAATTCATTCACGGACGAAGAATGGATTCTATACCAACTTGAATTCCTACAAAACAAACATGAATACTACACCGAAACGGCGCAAAATATCCGGGCCTACGGAAAAAGTGTTCGCATCGAGGATTTAAAGAAGAAATTGAGAAAATTACACGAGAACGATTAATTATGAAAGTATACACGAAGAAAGGAGATTCAGGAACTACGCAGTTGATCGGCGGAACAAGGATTCCGAAAAGTTCTCTGCGTATTGAGGCATATGGCACCACGGATGAATTGAATTCATGGATAGGATTGATCAGAGATCAGGAAATTGATCCACAATATGTTGATCAGCTTTTAGAAATTCAGGACCGATTATTTACACTTGGTGCACTATTAGCTTCCGATCCTGAAACTTCAAAAATGAAGCTACCAGAGCTTAGCGAGGCGGACATTACCTATTTGGAGAAGGCAATTGATGCAATGGACGAAGAGCTAGAACCTATGAAGAGTTTCGTTCTTCCAGGAGGACATACAACGGTCTCTTACGCGCACATCGCCCGATGCGTATGCAGAAGAGGAGAACGAATTATTACAGAACTAAGTGCCAACGATCCCGTTTCTCCGATCGTATTAGCCTATGTTAATCGTTTGAGCGATTATTTATTCGTGTTAAGTAGAAAATTGACAAAAGATTTAAATGCAAAAGAACAGCCCTGGAAACCGCGCATGTAAACAGAATATTATGCTCGTTTTTTCCACGGAAAGTTTTTCAAAATTTATTTGGAATCGTTCAAATAAAATTTACTTTTGCGCCAACAACAGGTTAAAAGAAGAATAGTATGTATTGGACATTAGAGTTAGCTTCATATTTGGAAGATGCACCTTGGCCAGCGACTAAAGATGAGTTAGTGGATTATGCTATCAGAGCAGGTGCTCCTTTAGAGGTAGTGGAAAATCTTCAGGCCTTAGAAGATGAGGGAGAGACCTACGAAAACATCGAAGAAATTTGGCCGGACTATCCGTCCCGTGAAGATTTCCTCTTCAACGAAGATGAATATTAAACGAAAATCCTGAGTAGCTGCTCAGGATTTTTTTTGTCCCTTTTTTCGTGTACATTGTCATGTGAATTATCTAGGACATCTCTATTTCTCTAATAACGATCAGGACTTGATGCATGCCAATTTATTTGGTGATTTTGTTAAAGGAAAAGATCTATCCAGATACCCGGACTCCGTTCAGAAAGGAATTCGACTGCATAGAACAATTGATTTCTACATTGATAATCACCCTGCAGTTCTAGATTTACTTCATAAGTTATATGAACCGTTGCCCAAAATCGCAAGCATTGCTATTGATCTGTATTTTGATCATCTTCTAGCGAAGAAATGGGATCAATTTCATTCAACTCCTTTTAAGCGCTTTATTCAAGATTTTGAAAATGCAGAAGTTGACACAACGCATTTCGATAAAGAATTCTTCCTTGTTGTTCTCAGTAAAATGAAACAGGAACACTGGTTATTGCACTATGCAGAAGTGGAAGGCCTGAGAAGAGCTTCACATGGGCTTTCGAGAAGAATTTCATTTGAAAATGTTCTTCACAAGGCACCAGAGGTATTCCTTGATAACGAAACAATTATTACGGAGGCATTTGAAAAATACATGCTAGACGCACAAACTTACTTTAGTGATTATTACCGAGAAAATAATCTCTGACTTCAGTGAAAGTTGATAATTAATAACCATCATCTGCTCATCCTTTGATCAAAAAACCATAATTTACTCACACCTTTGGAATCCATGCACACAATTCAGAAAAGAAATTATTCCTTGCTGCTGATTTTTATCGTCGGTCTTTTGGCATTGACTGCATGTGTAATGGAGAAACCTGAGGACCCGAACGATAAGAACTTCAATCGTCCCGGAGTATTGATAGACCTTCCAGAAATTATTGAAAAGGGAAAGTTAACTGTCCTCGCAGAAAATAGCTCTACTTCATATTTCATCTATAAGGGCAAAAAAATGGGGTTTGAGTACGAGCTACTCAAGTTGTTTGCCGAAGAAATTGGTGTTGAGTTAGAAGTTGTCGTTGTAAAAAACCTTGATAGCCTTATTACAATGCTTGACCGTGGTGAAGGCGATATTATTGCGTGCAATTACACAGTCACTAGAGAACGTTCGAAATTTATCAGTTTCTCTGAGCCTTTCATGCAATCGAAACAGGTACTCGTACAAAGAAAACCTGACGGATGGGAGGATATGAAAGAGGAAGATTGGAAGGCAAAGATGCTTGACAACCCTGTTCAACTCGCAAATAAAACCGTACAAGTCTGGCAGAATTCTAGTTATTACGAACGTTTGTTACACCTTCAGGAAGAAATTGGTGATACCATCATGATTGAAGGTATGCAAGGGAATATTGGTGGTGAAGAACTGATCGAAATGGTAGCAGACGGAATCATTGACTATACAATAACAGAAGATAATGTTGCCAAGGTGAATGAGCAGTTTTTCGATAATATTCATACAGAACTTGGGCTTTCAGTGAATCAAAAATTGGCATTTGGTCTTCGAAAAACCAGTCATCTGTTAAAAGCTCGATTGGATGAATGGCTCATCAATTTCAAAGAAAAATCGACCTATAAATACATATCGCGTAAGTATTTTGAACTACCTCATCTTGCCAAAAACGACTTTAAAAATTATACCCAACTAAATGGAACACGCATTTCTCAGTTTGACGAAATATTCAAACGAGCTGAAGCAATGAGCGGTTGGGATTGGCGTTTAGTTGCAGCTGTTGCCTATCAAGAATCTAAATTCAATCCAAATATTCAAGGGTTTGGAGGAGCATATGGAATGATGCAATTTATGCCTAACACAGGTCCGCACTATGGTGTCTATCCAGATTCTCCTCCCGAAACGCAAATCATGGGCGGTGCACGCAAGCTCATGGCGGACGAAAAAACCTGGAGTGCAGTCCCAGATGAATTCCAACGGAAGAAATTTGCTTTAGCATCTTACAATGCTGGTCGTGGACACATTAACGATGCCCAACGACTCGCCAAAAAGCATGGATTGAATCCGCTGGTTTGGGATGACAACGTGGAAAAAATGCTGCTGAACCTCTCAAAGCAAGAATACTATCAAGATGAAGTCGTTAGGCATGGTATGATGCGTAGTAAGACGACGTACAAGTATGTTCGACAAGTCACTGAACGTTATATCGAATGGGCAGCAATTTATCAGTGATAGTTTCTACTTTTAGGCAAAAAAAGTCATCAAGCATCTAATTGTCATAGAAGGTCCTACAGCTAGTGGTAAAACAAGTCTTAGCATTGCCTTGGCAAAGCACTTTAATACGTGTATTTTTTCTGCAGATTCAAGGCAATTCTACAAAGAACTTTCCATTGGAACAGCAAAGCCCAGTAGCCAGGAACAAGATGGCATTCCACATTTCTTTATTGACTCGCACCATCTTTCAGATGAACTTACTTCTGCTCAATATGAAAAGGAAGCCTTGCCTCTATTGGAAGAGCAATTCCAGTATCATGATGTAGTTATCCTTACCGGAGGTTCAGGAATGTTCATTGATGCACTTTGTCTTGGATTGGATGACATTCCTTCTTCCAATGCATTGAGAAAAGCCATTCAACATGAATATGACCTAAACGGCCTAGATGTTTTACTAGATGAGTTAAGGGAAAAAGATCCAGCCTTCTATGAGGTAGTTGATAAAAACAATCCTGCTCGAGTAATCAGAGCAATCGAAGTAATTCGTTTAACGGGCCAGCCCTACTCTACTCAACGAAAAGCAAAAAATGCAGAAAGATCGTTTCAAACCTATCGATTCGTTATCAATCATGATCGTGAGACGTTATATGAACGAATTAATTTACGTGTTGACTTGATGATGGAAGCTGGTTTGCTGGAAGAGGTGAAGTCTGTACTAAGCTTTCGAAACCTCACATCTATGAATACCGTTGGCTATAAAGAATTATTTAGTTATTTGGACGGCGAATCGACATTGGAACAAGCAGTTGCAGCAATCAAGCAAAATACACGGCGATATGCGAAAAGGCAACTTACATGGTTCAGAAGGCATCCTGAAGCACATTGGATCAAATATTCACAAACCGATCAAATGGTTTCCGAAATAGTCGACTCTTTTCATTCAATGAAGACACAGGCAGAAGAAGAATGAAAAAATGGAATGATCTTTGAAAAATACTCATCAAACAACCATTCATGAACATCACACTCGCTAACATAATGCCTCAGCCACTTGCCTCCATCCAACACGGATCGGAGAGTATTTGGGGCAATAACGTTGAACTGAAAAGTGGAAATCGTATTATGCTTAACGCATCAAGTGGCAAGGGGAAGTCCACATTTACAACTACCATTTTTGGATTACGACGCGACTATTCAGGTGAACTCTTGTATGATGGACAGGATATAAGTAAGCTGACTCCATCCGATTGGACTGAAATCAGAAAAAGCAAAATCTCTGTTGTTTTTCAGGACCTTCAATTGTTTCCAAAACTTTCGGTTCGTGAAAACTTGCTTTTGAAGAATCGCCTGACCGACACCTATACTGAAACGGAATTGAAAGCCTTCTTAGAAAAACTCGAAATAGACAATAAATGGGAACAGCAATGCGGTCTACTTTCAATGGGACAGCAACAGCGCGTGGCAATTATAAGAGCTATGGCACAGCCGTATGCATGGCTCATCATGGATGAACCATTTTCACATCTAGATGTCGAGAATGCCAATCGTTGCCTGGAAATCATCCACCAACGAACGATTGAGCAAGAGGCAGGCTTTGTATTAACAAGTCTGGGAAGCGACCATGGATACTCATTTGATCAGGAATTAAAACTTTAATCATGCTAAGAAAATTGCTCTTTCGAAATCAGGACAGAAAGCAACTAATCATAGCCGTGATTGGAGCTTTCATGGGAATAACCTTTCTTATTACATCAATTCATTATTTAATTCGTGTTAGCGAGTTCGGTGAAGGTGAAGAAATTCTCGGACCGAATACAATTATTGTTCAAAAAGAAGTTTCAAACTCCAGTGTACTCAATATTACACGTACAGACTTCAGTAAGAGCGAAATTGAAAAAATTAAAAGCGAACCGTTTATTTTAGATGTTAAACCCGTTGTAGCAAATAACTTTGCTGTATCCTTTCAAACGGACGACGAACTCGTTCCATACTTCCGATCAGATGTATTCATTCAAACTGTGGACGAAGAGTTTCTCGATATCAAAACAACGAATTGGGGCTGGAAAGAAGGTGATACACTCGTTCCGATCATTATGCCACGGGACTTTTTAGTTATGTTGAATACGTTCATGAGCGCAAAGGGAATTCCGCAGGTTTCCGACGATCTTGCCATGGACATCAATTTTAAGTTCACACTAGAGAGTAAAGACAAATCGAAAAAAGAATGGGTAAATGCTAAAATTGTCGGATTTACCAATGCTGTTGCTGCAATACTTGTACCTGAAACATTTATGACCTATGGAAACGATAAGTTCTCAGATGGTTCTGAACAAAAGATCACACAAATCATGATTTCCGGAAAGGAAAGTGAGTTTGGGTTGGTCGAAGAGTTATTGGAGAAACGTGGACTAGAATCAAAGGATTCTCAAATGGTCATTGGGCGATTGAAAAGCATGATTGGTACGTTGTTTCTCGTAGTTCTCGGTATTTCCGTTATTGCCGTTTTCGTCTCAGGTCTGGTTCTCATTCAATATTTACAGTTGCTGATGTCAAAAAATGCGTACGAGGTAAGAACGTTATTACGCATCGGTTACCATCCAAATGATATTATCCGTAAGTTCTTCATTTACTTCATTCGAATATTTGGAGTGGTTGCTGGACTTGGCTTACTAATGTTCTTCACTTTTAAGTACTTCCTTGATGACATGTTTGAATCAGGAGGACTTTACATAGAGACCGGCATTACTATTGGGAGCATTGGTTCCTTGGTACTTGCTTACTTGCTTTTTATACTTGCGAGTTATTTAACAGCTAAAAAAGGCATCTTTAAAGAATATTAAGACGTTAAAGAAGTGTTAATACATTCGGGAAATTTATTTTTGCTCCCGATTAGAAATAACTTAGAAGTTAAACTATTTGTATATGAGATTCTTGTTGATCACCGCAATCGTATGTATGTCTTCCTTTTCTTTTGGACAAAAACTAAAGTTCAAAGTAGGCAACCACGCAGATACAACTGTTCACCTTGTTCGCTATCTGGGAAAAGGATTGTATTATGCTGATACTGCCGAATTGAAAAATGGCATAGTGGAATTCGACGGCTCAAAGCAAAAGCCTGGAATTCTAGCACTTTTTCTTCCAGATCAAAAAATGCTAGAGTTTGTATATAACAATGAAGAGGTCTTTATTGAAACGACTTATCCAAGTTTGCTCACCACATCGAAAGTGAAAAAATCTGAGGAGAATAAAATTTTTCACGCGTACGTAAACATGATCAACACTGAACGTACGAAGGCCAAGAATTTCCAGGACAGAAGAACAAAACAAGAAGCCGGGACCGATGAATATAAAAGGTTGACAGAGAAAATTGATGAAACAACAAAAGGCGTAGTCGCTTACCAGCAGAACATTGTAGAACAACATTCTGATATGCTTGTGGGAAAAGTGGTTAAAATGTCCATGGACATTGAAATCCCTGACCCTCCAAAGGATGAAAACGGTGTAGTTACCGACTCCAGTTTTTCATATCGTTATTATCGCGATCACTTCTTTGATAATTTTGATTTCAATGATGACCGCCTGGTAAGAACTCCTATCTTTCATAGCAAGCTCGCCAACTATTTCGCTCAGGATATGATGATTCCGCACTGCGATACAGTGATCAAATATGCTTTTGAACTGTGCGATCGAATCCCAGAAGGATCGGATACCTATCAGTACGTTGTTTCATGGATCACAAGCACTTACGAAAAGAGTAAGATCATGAACATGGACAAAGTTTTCGTGAAAATGGCAGAACGTTATTACTGCTCATTAGATGAAAACGGCGATCGAAAGGCCTTTTGGGTAAAAAAAGAAACACTTGACAAAATCTGTGAGAAAGCAGAAACAAACAGTAGACTAGTATTTGGAATGCGCCCACCGAATGTCATTCTAAGAGACACTACGGACGTTAACTGGAAAGATTTTTACAGTCTTAAGAGCGAGTATACCATTCTTTATTTCTGGGACCCGGAATGTGGACACTGTAAAAAGATTACACCTAAACTTCAAACACTTTATTCTAAAAAGTTTAGAGACCGTAACATTGAAATTTTTGCTGTAGGAAAGGCCGTTGGAGAGGAATTCGGAAAATGGAAAGCATTCATTAAAAAGCACAACTTAGAATTTATCAATGTTGGCGTAACGGATCAATTGTACCGAGACGCAGCAGACAAAGAAAATAATCAGGCCAAGCTGAAAGAGTTGTTAAAGACGACGACCATCGAGTCGTTGAACTATCAGCAAACCTATGATATCTTCTCAACTCCGCGTGTATTTGTACTTGACAAAGACAAAAACATCATTGCAAAAAGTCTTTCTGTTTCTCAGTTGGAAAATTTACTAGATCGTCTTCAGGGACATTCTGACGCAGAAGTTTTATTCCCAGCTGAAGAGGAAGATCCTGAAGAAAGTCAAATGCATTAGTGAAAATTATTTTCAACAAAAAACGGGACGTGTATTGCATCCCGTTTTTTGTCTGATGGTTTTGTTAATTACCAATATCTCCCTGTAAGTTACCTGTAAACGTGTTATTGCCATCATCTGTGAAGATGTTTGCGTTTTGATAGTCTATCAATCCATAGCGATAACTGTTGCGTACAATAGAGTTTCCTAATCTGAATCGAGCCCCATCGTAAAGGTAAATCGATGCATCCCAATTAGCATCACTTCCGCCATTTGCAACTTCGCAATATTGAAATTCATTGTTAGCACTATTCGAAGTCTGAAACAAGATATAACCCCAGGCACCTTCAATATCCTGCTCACCTCTAAATCGAATCATGTCAACGACCGTTCCTATTGCTTTCAAAGAACCATTCGTTCGAACCGTAATATTACTATTTGGACCTATTACAATATCACCACCTGGCTGCACTTCCACTGAGGAATTTAGTTCAATGGAATTCTTTATAAAAAATGGCACAGATGTCTTTTTCCATACCTGTGGTGCTGCAATATCTCCACCATCTACTGTAATTCTATTAAAACCATTGCTGCTAGCAGACAATGATTCGTCAAAGGCATCCATTTGCTTGGCGGTAATAGCTACCGCATCATAAGCGCATTCCGTGACCGTTACATTTGAACAGTTGAGTAAATTAAAATCTTGCGTATAAATGAGAACCCCACTTTGTGCACTATTTCGAATTATTGCATTGGATAATGACAGTCGACCATTGTTATAGCCGTAAATGGCAGCATTCCAATTCGCTGACCCCCCTCCATCTTCTACAATTACATAATCCAGAATATTATTTGCATTATTCGATTCAAAACGGATATAGTTCCAAAACCCGGGCGTAGCTGATTGACCATAAAAGCGAATTTTCGATGCAGCTGTTCCTACTGCCTTCAGGGAACCAGATCCCTCTACAATAATACTTGCTCCAGCAGCCATTCTGATAGATGTTCCTGGCTGTATTTGGACTCCAGCTTGAATCGTATAAGTTCCCGAAATCACATAATCAGGCGTAGAAGAAGAGGCAATTCTATCCTCGAGTAAAATATCCACTGTCTGATTTCCTGTCAACTCTATTGGAGATAAATTAACCTCTTCCTGTGGGTCTTCTTTTTTACATGCAACAAATAATAGTGCACTGCATAGAGTCAATCCTAAAATTGATTTATTCATTTTCATCGTATTTTGTTTTTGTTAAAAGGTTTGTTTATTGATTAGATCTTAATTGCCAAGCCACCATTTAAGTATGACTTTCCATAACCTACCTCAAGGTAGAAACCGACATTTGAAGAAGGATAAAACCGAATACCGGCATGTGGCCCACCAAATATCATGAAACCAACATCAGAACGTAAATTAGGATAAGCTGCTTTAGGAATTGCGAACATGGGGCCACTTCCAATTGATAGACCTGCATAAATATCAAGTTTATCTGAATGAATCTCCTTTCCTGATTTATCGGCAATCAACTGAAAAAAATGAAAGTTTCCAAAACCACCTACCGGAACTCCAATACTCCAGAAACTAGAGTAGCTTACTCCCAATAATGGAGTGGCGCCCAGATTACTGGACAAGTTTTGAGAAAATTCTGCACCAATTGAAAATCCAATTCCGACATATTTGCCAACCCCAAATTCTCCCTGAAAATTAATGAGACCTGCCAATGGATCTACATGACCTTTGGGTCCTTTTGCATTTTCCGGATACCAACCATCGTGCTCAGTTAATCCTATACCGATTTGAAATTGCTTACTACCTTTCCCTCCAAAGGATTGTGAAAACACGCTACTGCCAAAGGCGAAACTAATGACCGCTGCCAGTACCGTTTTTGATATTACATTCATCGTTCTACGCTTTAAATTTGTTGAGTACAAAGATTTGCACTTTTAAAGCCGAACCACTAGAGGGAAAATCCTGAATTTAAAACCAAGGGTTTTCCCTGAGTTATTTTTTATGAAATAAATCCTTTCAACAAGGCTTGCTTAACCAATCCCGCAACATTCTTAACCTGAAACTTTAACAGCAGATTAG
Source organism: Flavobacteriales bacterium UBA6051 (assembly GCA_002427735.1). Taxonomy (GTDB): domain Bacteria; phylum Bacteroidota; class Bacteroidia; order Flavobacteriales_D; family Crocinitomicaceae; genus UBA4466. Next base: position 278,311 of record DIYP01000014.1, on the reverse strand, counting down.
AACGATACCCTTCAACTGTTTTTTCAGAGATATTGAGAAGATTGGCAATCTCTTTTGTTGAGCATTCATTTTGAATCGCATCAAGCACTTCTCTTTCTCTTCGCGTCAAACGAATTTCATTACTATCACTTTTTCCCATTAGGAAAGATGAAGTAACTTTGGATTGTATATCCTTTGAAAGAAAACGCTCATTTTCCAATGTACGCTCTACTCCATGAAGCAACTCAGGTAATGGAGAAGTCTTAGAAACATAACTGTGAGCACCTGCTGACAATACTGTTTGTACAGTGACTACGTCAGCATATGAGGAAAGTGCTAAAATTTTAACTTTCGGATACTCTCTAACAATTTCTTTAATCAAATCGCGACCATCCGAATCACCAAACTGTATGTCCTGAAGAATAATATCAACATGTTCATTCTGAAGATGACGCAAAACTTCTGCCCTATTTGTAGCTGTTCTGATGATATAATTTGCGTCTTTACCAGTGAAATGCGAGGCAATACCCTCAGCAATCAGAGCATGATCATCTGCTACTAAAATCTTCATACTCTAAAAATACGAATTCATTATTGGAATAGATATCTGCACTATTGTTCCCTTATGAGAGGTATCTATATCAAATGAACCTTTGAACTGGTTGATACGCGATCGTATGCTTTGCAAACCTTCCCCATATTCTACTGTATCCAAATCAAAACCATCACCATCATCTTCCACCATCCACCTAAATTCATCTCCTTCCTTGAAAAATTGAACATCGATGCTACCTGCTTTTGCATGCTTAAGTGCATTCTGAATGAGTTCTTGTGTAATACGATAAACGAACATCTCCAGCGACTCATTTAAACGGACTCCGTCTGAAAAATCAGAAATGTGAATAATGGATTTTTCAGTTGAGTTTTCCTGAGCAAACTGCTGAAGAGCTGCGATCAGACCTAATCTTTCCATTTTAATTGGTGACAGATTATGCGCTATTCTTCTAGACTCTAATTGTGTTTCTTGCAATGATTCGATGAGCTTACGTTTATCTTCCTCTTTTATGGTTGCTAAAGATTCTAATCGAAAACGAATGGAAGTAAGAGAAGACGAAAGGCCATCATGTAAATCAACTGCTAAACGCTTGCGCTCTACCTCCTCTCCCTTTAGAAGAGCTTGCAACACTTCGCGCTCATACTTGCTATTCATTTCCTTGATTCTGTTTATGTTACGATTACGAATCAGCAAAATAATCCCTGTTAAAAGCACTAAACCAATTGATAAAAAGAGTATTATTTGCCTAAAGCGTGCTGCCTCAATGTCCTTTTCTAACAGCAATAACTGACCATTAGCAATTTCCTTTTCTTTCTTTTCAGCATCATACTTTATCAGTAACTCGTTGATAGATTTTTTTGTCTCAATGTTTGTAATTTCTCGATTAATAGCATGTGCTTCTTTCAATAAAACATAGGCTTTATCCAGTTGTCCCAGACCATGATATACACTTGCCAGATTTCGCTTGAGAGCATACAGTACATCCTTATTCTCGAGAGACTCAGCTAAAATCAAAGCACTGTTGCCAAATGACACGGCGTTTGCGTAGTCTTTCAAGCCCAGATACGTTTTGAGCAAACCGAGATTATTTAGCAAAGAGAAATGCTCTTGGGCAAATTTTTCACTGTACGTGAGTGATTCGGAAAAATGTAACTTAGCTTCAGCATACGACTCATTTGTCAAATGATAATCACCAAGTGCATGATTTGCAACAATTAGCGCAAGAATATTCTGAGTAGACTCCCCTATCTTTAATGCTTCCACGGCGTGCTTATACCCTTCTTCGCTCCTACCTGTTTTCGTTTCTGCAACACTTAAAATCGACAGAATTCCAGGATAATATGGGTCATCCTTATATTCTTTTAGAATGGCAAAGGAGCGCGATGCATAAATATATGCAGATTCTTCATCTAGTAAACTAAAGAAAAGATTAGCAATATTGTTGAGTGCATAAGCTGCTTGTAACTTATCACCTGTTCGCTCACAAATAGCCAACGACTTTTTGAAGAAGTTAATTCCGTCTTTGTATTCTTGACGTAGCGTATGAACAGAAGCAATAAGATTGTAGAATTTAATCTTTCGATGATCCATTTGTGAATGACGGAATAGCTCTAAACCTTCCTCAGCTAATTCCATCGCTTCATTCAATCGTCCCGTTGTCATTAAATATTTTGACTCACTGAAAGTATAGAAGGTACGTAACGTTGTATCACTATCGGCAATGCTTCTTTTTATTACGCTAAGCTCTTGCAGTGCACTTTCTCGCTCTTGGGCATTATGAGTTGCTTGAAAAAAAAGTTCAACGATTTTTAAAGAATCTTTGTCCTCAGTACCAAACAACTGAAAACCAATCAGTAAAAAACAACTCAATAAAAAAAACCTATACATAGCTAATGATAATAAACTAAGCCACAGGGCATTCAATTGGCACGAATGTAAAACACATCAAACGAATAAAATGTATTGCGAGCAGATTTTTATAAAAAGCTTAGCATTTTCGTAACATCGCCGAAGCAACAATTCAGTACTTTTGCACCAACCAAAAAAACAACAAAATGAAACGAGTATTTGCCGTATTCGTGTTTCTTCTTGCAGGATTAAGCACGAATGCACAGTGTACCGATCTCTTCTTCTCTGAGTATATAGAAGGATCATCGAACAACAAAGCATTGGAAATTTTCAATCCAACCAATGCAGCTATCGACATGTCGAACTACGAAGTTCACAGATTTACAAACGGAGCTACTTCGGCTTCTGGAACTTATGATTGGCCTTCAGGAACAATGGTTGCAGCAGGCGATGTTTATGTAATTGGAAATTCTTCAGCCATTGCAGCTATCACTAATGAATCTGACACACTTAATGGGGCAACGTTCTTCAACGGAGATGATGCCATTGCATTGATTAACATCAGCTCAGGAGATACATTGGACATCATTGGAGAAATCGGTGTTGACCCGGGTACTAACTGGACAGTTGGCTCAGGTGCAACGAGCGAGTTTACTTTAGTTCGTGAAGCGTTTGTTCAGGAAGGAGAGACAAACTGGGCCGTTTCAACATTGACCTGGCAAGTTTTCCCTCAGAATATGACTGATTCACTGGGCGCACACTCATTTACAAGTTGTGCTGCTGTATCTTGTTCAAATGACATCTTCTTTTCTGAATACATAGAAGGTTCTTCAAACAATAAAGCCTTTGAGATCTTTAATCCACTTGACGTTGATGTTGATTTGAGTAACTACGTTATTTATCGAAATAACAACGGAGCAGTAACGCCATCTGATAGTTTATTCCCTGTTGGAATGTTAATGCCTGATTCAGTATATGTGGTAGGAAATCCTAATGCGAATGCTTCTATTCTTGCTCAAGAAGACACACTGCACACCATGACATTCTATAATGGAGACGACGCGCTTTACCTTGTTAATATGATGACTGGTGACACTGTTGACCTCATTGGTGAAATTGGTATTGATCCAGGGTCTGGATGGACAGTTGATACAGGTGCAACCAATAACTTTACACTGATTCGTAAACCAACCGTTACGGATGGAAATACTAACTGGGCTGTCGCACAGCTGGAATGGGATGTTTACCCTATTGATATGACTGACTCACTAGGCTTCCACAATGGTGCCGTTTGTGCTCCATGTACCCCTACAACGAGTACAATTACCGAAGTCGCCTGTGATAGCTACACTTCACCAGACGGTGGCGTCTACACTACAACCGGAATGTACACAGCTACCATTCCTAACTTTGAAGGATGCGATAGTATCATTACTATTGATCTGACTGTGAATTATTCATCGACTACTTCATTAAATGAATTCGCATGTGATTCTTTCCTATTGAACGGTACATATTATACTTCTTCAGGAACATTCACGCAAACATTGACGAATGCCGTTGGTTGTGACAGTATAATTACACTGACACTTGATTTAACTGACACGCCGGCATCGCCAGTTGTGAACGGAACGATCAACTATTGTGATGGTGATACACCAACTGCTTTGACTGTGCCTGGTGCCGCCGGAACTGATTCGCTCATCATTTCAGGAGTAATTGACGCAACCCTTCCTGGAGGGCAGCCAAAGGTAGTAGAGTTCTATACGTTACATGATATTCCCGACTTAAGTGCCTACGGCTTTGGCTCTGCTAATAACGGTGGAGGAACAGACGGAGAAGAATTCACTTTCCCAGCAATTGCTGTAAACGCAGGAACTTACATTCATGTTGCTACGGATTCAACAGAATTTGTGAACTTCTTCGGATTCAGTGCTGATTATACCGACCCTTCTGCTGGAAATGTCAATGGAGATGATGCCATCGAATTATTCCATAATGGTACGGTAATAGATGTATTTGGAGATATCAATACAGATGGATCAGGTCAACCATGGGAATACCTTGATGGATGGGCTTATCGTAATACAAACTCACAACCTAACGGAGGAACATGGATTATCGCTGAGTGGACATTTAGTGGAGTTGATGCTTTAGATGGAGCAGCAAATAATGCAAGTGCTTCAAATCCAGCACCAGTTCAAACATACACTTATACTCCTCCGACTTCACAGGTACTATGGTATGATGACGTGAACCTTACGAACCAAGTTGGAACGGGTGATTTCACTCCGCCAGTTGTGATGGGAACATCTACATACTATGCTACAGCAACAAATGTTGGTTCAAGCACTTGTGCGAGTACACCAACCATTGTAGATGTTGTATTCAATTCGCTTCCAACAGTTCTGGCCAGCGCTTCACCTACGTCATTGTGTGAAGGTGAGGATCTTACACTTACTGGTTCTGGCGCAGATACTTATACTTGGAGTGGTGGAGCTACAGATGGAGTTGCTTTCCCAGCTACTTCAACACAATACTATGTAGTAACCGGAACTGACGCAAACAACTGTTCAGCAGTTGATTCGGTAGAAGTAACGGTTATTCCAGCACCTTCGGTATCATTTGGAGCTTTGACAGGTCTTTGCGTATACGATGGTGCTATAACGCTTTCACAAGGAACTCCAGCTGGAGGAACTTATTCTGGAACTGGTGTATCAGGAACAACGTTCGATCCCGCAGTTGCTGGTGGAGGAACGTTCACACTAACATATACGTACTCTGATGGAACATGTGAGAACAATGCAACTTCAGATATCGTAGTTGATAGTTGTCTTTCAGTTCAGGAGCTTGCGATTCCAGAAGTGATCGTTTATCCTAACCCAGCAAGTTCAACGATTACTATTGAAAGCGACACTCACATTCAGAAAATCGACGTAATGGATCTTTCTGGAGCTCAATTGGAAACAGTTGAAACAACCACTTTCTCAGTAGCACATTTTGCCGAAGGAGTTTATATTCTTAAGGTAGTTACAGAGACTGGAGTTGTGACAAAGCGTTTCGTAAAGAAATAACGAACTAACTTATAATGGAAAGCCGGCACTTTTGTGTCGGCTTTTTTTGTTTCTATTGAGTTGTAACATGTTATACTCGCTGAAGGGAAAAAACTATCTTTAACCAACTTAATTTGAGTACATGAAGTTCATTTCCACACTGTTATTTATCAGCTCGTTTTTAGCATATGGTCAAACCTATTGGCAACAACAAGTAGACTACAAGATCAATGTTTCACTCAATGACAAGGACCATACACTTAACGGTTTCGAAACATTTACCTATACTAACAATAGTTCAGATAATCTTTCTAGAATCTATGTACATGTTTGGCCCAATGCCTACAAAAACAAAAATACTGCATTAGCGAAACAGCAATATGCTCATGGTGATGGAGACGGAATTCTCAGGTTCGGCCCTGATGAAAAACGTGGTTTTATTGATTCCTTAAATTTCAAAGTGAATGACAAACAAGTGAATTGGCACTTTCATCATCACGAAGACATTGTGATACTGGAACTTCCCCAACCATTAAAACCTGGTGAGAACATTACCGTATCTACACCTTTTTTTGTTCAGCTTCCCTCTGGGGCTATTTCAAGACTTGGGCATATCGGGCAATCCTACCAGATTACGCAATGGTATCCTAAACCTGCGGTATACGACAAGGATGGTTGGCACCACATGCCCTACTTGAATCAAGGAGAGTTTTATTCAGAGTATGGGACATTTGACGTTTCGATAACACTTCCAAAGAATTATGTCGTTGGAGCAACCGGTGATTTACAAACCCAAAGTGAAATTGATTTTCTTAATGAGCGTGCAAATGAAACAGCTGACAGAATCTCCAAAAATATCGACAGCCCTAAACCCAAGGATGCCTTACCTAACTATACTCCTCCTTCAAATGACACACTCAAAACCATTCGATTTACACAAAAGAATGTCCATGACTTTGCCTGGTTTGCAGATAAGCGTTTTGAAGTATTAAAAGGCGAAATAATACTACCACATTCAGGGAGAAAAGTAACGAGTTGGGCTATGTTCACACCTAAAAATGATGGACTTTGGAAAGATGCGATTGAATATCTGAATGATGCGATTCACTACTATTCTCTTTGGAACGGAGATTACCCGTATGATCAGGTGACGGCAGTAGACGGAACTATAAGCGCTGGTGGAGGCATGGAATATCCAAATGTTACCGTCATTGGAAATGCTACGAGCTCCTATGACCTTGAAGTTGTTATTGTTCATGAGGTTGGACACAATTGGTTTTATGGACAACTGGGGACAAATGAACGCGTACACGGATGGATGGACGAAGGTCTGAATACACTGAATGAAGTTCGATATATGCAAACGAAGTATCCCAATAATACTGCACTTTCAGACTTGGCTTTGAATGGGAGATTTCACTTGAATGACTTGAGTCATCATGATTTGAATGATATGAGTTTTAGAGCAGTTGCGGGATTAGGAGAAGACCAACCTATTGAAACGCACTCGAATAATTTCTCTTCGCTCAACTACGGAATTGTGATGTATCAAAAAACGGGCTTGGTCTTTTTCTACCTGAAAGACTATTTAGGTGAAGACCTTTTCGATAAGTGTATGCAGGCGTACTATAGTAGATGGGAGTTTAAACACCCACAGCCTGAAGACCTACGCGAAGTATTTGAGGAAGTGTCTGAGCGCAATTTATCGTGGTTATTTGATGACCTTATCCAAACTACGAATCATATTGACTTCAAATTGAAAAGTGTTAAAAAGCGTGACGGTGGCTATGATGTCACGGTAAAAAACACGGGACAAGTGAATGGACCTATTGAAGTGGCTGCTTTATCAGCCGATTCAATTGTTGAGCGTTATTGGACGACACCAGATCAAAAAAAGACAACACTACATTTCACAAAAGATTTAAGCACTATTGAAATCGATCCGGGAAATGATATTCCGGAAATGAATAGACAGAACAACAGCTGGAAAAAGAAAGGGATATTTGGCAAATACGAAAAACCTGCTTTCGAGTTCTTCTTCGGGGACAATGAAAAAGACCGTACGAATATCTTTTGGACACCAATCGTTGGTGGTAACTACTACGATAAGTTTATGTTGGGCTTAGGAATTCACAATTACAGCGCACCATACAGCAAAGTCAATTACCTCTTCATGCCTTACTATTCTTTTGGCAGAAGAATGGCTTCGGGCATTGCAGAAGTAAGTATTTCTTCCTTACCTAAAAAACACCTAAAACTCTCACGCGTCGGGATTTCTATTAAGTCCTTTAAACATGATACCACTTATCGATTCAATGACTCTTATTTTGTCAGTTTAGCTCCCTACTGGATGGCTAAATTAGGAAACCGAAAAAACGATTCACCGATCCATCAATACATTCGTCTTCAAACCATCTATCGCAAGGATCAGTTTGGTCCAACCCATATTGAACATGCAGGAGCATATGCTGAATATAATTATGATTTCAAAAAACGAGATCATAAGATTCACCTGAACCTTCGCAACGAATACTTCAACAATATCAATAGCGCAGATGAAATGGCGAGAGTCATGCTTGAAGTTGAGTATAGCTACCGGTATAAAAAAGAAGAAGGACGTCCATGGTCAAAAAAGAATAGAAAGAACTCAGGAAACGCTTCAAAGGGTTGGATTTCAATCCGAGGTTTTGTGGGAAAGCAGTACCTGAAGAATTTTGCTAAAGATGCTTCCGGATACCAATATTCAATGTCACTTTCTGGTAGTGATGGACGACAGGACCTTTTTGTTGATGAATACTACTTTGGTCGAAATAACAGCGCCGGCATATGGTCTCAACAACGTTTAGAGAATATGGGAGGATTCAAAAGTGCGAGCACTTATGGAACAACTTCAGACCTTATGACAACTGCCAACCTTTATGTTCAATTACCGTTAAAACCCGGAGTGTTTGGCATCTTTGCAGATGTTGGCGCTTTCTGGAATGGTTTCGATCCGGTCACCGGCACAGCCATTCCAATGAGCACAGCCACTAACATTGGAGTAGCGCTTCGCATGCGGGATATTTTCGGAGTCTATTTCCCTGTATGGATGAGTCAGAACCTTGAGAACTCTTTTAGCGATAACAATTATGCTTCACGCATTCGTTTTTCCATGAAATTCAATCTCTTTAGATCACCTCTCAACATCACTGGATTGCTGTAAGTAAGTCTAAAAACATGCGACTAAAGCTTTAAAACAAAGCGTTTTCTATAAGGCATGAGATTTGGTAAGTTCATGCGTTGTCACTAATTTTAAAGATATGAAGAAGTCTGGTATTGTTTTGCTTGTTATTACCGCGGTTGTCGTGGGGTTATGGAGTCTTTCAAATTATGCTGAAGCTCAGATGCCATCGGAAGTTGTAAACGAAGGAGGTGAGAAAATAGAGTGGATCAGTATTGAAGAAGCGATGGAACGCCACAAAGAAGAGCCAAGATATTGGATCATAGATATTTATACAGACTGGTGTGGATGGTGTAAGCGAATGGATGCTACTACATTTCATGATCCACATGTAGTAAGCGAAATCAACAAGAATTTTTACGCCATCAAGTTTGACGCGGAAGCGAAACGTGACATTACTGTCGGGGAGAGAACGTTCAAGTTCGTTCCCGAAGGTCGACGCGGATATCACGAGTTGGCAGCACAACTAATGAACGGAAAGATGAGTTATCCGAGTATTGCTTATATGAGTGATGAGGGAAACCTTATTCAAACGATTCCCGGATTTAAATCAGCTCAAGACATTCATCCAATACTAAGATATTTCGGATCAGGAGCTTATAAAACAACTGATTGGCAGAGCTTTCAAACAGCTTATGCATCGCCCTACTCCGAGTAAACGTTTTCTACACTCATTAAAAAATAAACATGATTACCGTTGAACGGGTATCTGCATCGAACGAAGATTTTAAAAGACTTGTGAAATTGTTGGATGCTGAGTTAGCTATAAGAGATGGAGATGACCACGACTTCTATCATCAATTCAATGGCATCAATCATTTAAAAAACATTATTGTTGCTTACCATAAAAATGTGCCCGTTGGCTGTGGTGCTATCAATCATTTTGACACGGAGCACATGGAGCTAAAACGTATGTTCACACATGCTGATTCTAGAGGTAAGGGAATTGCTTCAAGGATACTGAAAGAACTAGAATCTTGGACCGCAGAGCTTGGCTATGCATATTGTCTTCTTGAAACAGGTGTCAATCAGCCAGAAGCTATTTCACTTTACAAGAAAAAAGGCTACGAACGTATTCCAAATTACGGGCAATATGAAGATGTTTTGACCAGTTTTTGTTTCCGTAAAAGAGTAACGCTCCAATGACATTTCAAGAACTGCATACAAAACGACTCTTACTGCGGAAAGTTACTCCAGAGGTGCACGCATACGTCATTGAAAACTATTCGACTGAGGAAGCGATTTCCTTTTTTGGCCATTCAGACTCAGAAGGTTTGGAAACTGAACAAAAGCGGTACAAGAGCGGTCTGGAAACATTCAATCGGTCAATTCTTTATTTTCAGCTGATTGACAAAGAAACAAAAAACGTTATTGGCTGGTGCGGATACCATACATGGTATAAAGATCATGCCAGAGCTGAAATTGGATATGGTTTAAATGAGGAACAATACAAGTTGAAAGGACTCATGACTGAAGCCATGCAAGTTGTTCTTAGATTTGGGTTTGAAGAGATGCAATTACATCGTGTTGAAGCCTTTATCAGTCCAAAAAACATTGCCTCTCTTAAACTCGCTCAAAAATTTGGTTTCACGGCTGAAGGTTGTTTACGGGAACACTACTTAAAAGATGGTATTCACGAGGATTCAGCTGTATTTGGCCTCTTAAGAAAAGAATGGGCGGAAATCAACGATAATAATTAGACATATTCAGAAAGCTCTAACCAGCGATCTGTTTTTGTGTCTAGATCTTTCACCACAGTTGCTAAGCGCTCACCAGCCTTCATGAGCTCTTCTGATGAAGCTTCTCCATTCGATAAAATAGCCGTAAGTTTTTGCTTCTCCTCCTCTAACTCTTCCAACTCTTTTTCAAGGTTATCAAACTCTGTTTTTTCCTTGTAAGAAAGCTTTTTCTTTTCTTTTTGTTCCTTGACTACCGGAGCGCTTTCCGCTTTAGGTTCTGCCTTTTTAATGGCGCGTTCTCTATCACTTTTTTGTTTCCGATAAATGCTGTAATTGCCAAGAATATCCTTGATTTCTCCGTCACCATCAAAAACGAACAGGTGGTCAACCATTTTATCCATGAAATAACGATCATGACTTACGACAATCAAGCATCCCTGGAAACTTCGAAGGTAATCCTCTAAGACACTCATCACGAAGATGTCCAAATCATTTGTAGGCTCATCGAGAATCAAGAAATTAGGATTACTCATTAAAACTGTCATGAGTTTCAACCTTCGCTTCTCTCCCCCACTTAACTTATGAACGAAGTTATAGTGCATATCGCGAGGAAAAAGAAACTTTTCTAAAAACTGAGCAGCAGACATTTGCCTTCCCTTTTCCAATGGAATGTATTCCGCAATATCTCGAATAACATCAATGACTTTCGTATCATCATCGCACACCAGTAATTCCTGATTATAATAACCAAACACAACAGTTTCTCCTGTTACAATCTTGCCTTTATCAACAGGCTCCTTGCCAAGAATCATATTCAGGAAAGTTGTTTTTCCCGTTCCATTGTTCCCTACAATACCCAGTCGTTCCTGACGTTTGAATGTGTAGGAAAAATCATTGAGAATCTTCGTAGAACCAAATGCTTTACCCAAATGATGGATTTCCAGAATTTTGGTCCCCAACCTCTCCATTTTTACGGGAATCTCTAACTCATCTTTATCAAGGCGCTGTTTAGCTACTTTCTTCGTATCATAGAATGCCTCGATACGTGCTTTTTGTTTTGTCCCTCGCGCTTTAGGTTGACGGCGCATCCAGTCCAGTTCTTTTCTAAACTGATTCTTTGCCTTTGTAACAGTCGCAATGTGCTGTTCTTCGCGCTCAGCCTTCTTTTCAAGGAAATAAGAGAAATTCCCCTTGTATTTATAAATGGTCTTGTTCTCTAATTCAAGAATTGTATCGCATACAACCTCTAAAAAATATCTATCGTGGGTAACCATCAAGATAGTCGAAGAAGATTTTGAGAGGTACTCTTCCAACCATTCAATCATATCCAGATCTAAATGGTTTGTCGGCTCATCAAGAATCAAAAAATCAGGTTCAGCAATCAATACTTTCGCAAGTGCTACTCGCTTCTTTTGTCCACCGGAAAGATTCTCAATAAGCTTATTCGTGTCTTCGAGCTTCAGTACAGAAAGGATTTGATTTACTTTCACCTCAATATCCCAAGCATTCAGTTCAGTTATTTTCTCAAAAGAGGCTTTTATTAACTCTTCATCCTCTTTGCGCATTGCATGATTATACGCCTTTACTGCCTTTAACTCCGGCAAGTCGTGCGAAAAAACTTCTTCCAGAATAGTGTTCGTCGAAACAAGCGATTCTGACTGTTCCATGAAAGCTACTCGAATATCTTTTCTGAAAACAATCCGCCCTTCATCATATGGTTCCTGTTCCAACAAGCAACGGAGTAGTGTTGTTTTTCCACTTCCATTTTTTGCCACAATTGCTACTTTCTGACCTTGTTCAATACCGAACGTCAGATCTTCAAAGATGATCCGATCACCAAAGGATTTTGTGAGGTTCTCTATGGAAAGGTAATTCATTGTCTAGCGCAGTCTATCCAATGACTTCAACAAGTTTTTGTCTCGCTTAATGCCTGTATTGGCAAGAAACGTAAATGGAAACCCGGCTACGAAAAGATAAAACCCTAAACCAAGTTCGCGTTTTGCTCCTTCAGCGTCAATCAAGGCATTTCCATAAATACTTAAAATGACCAATGAGACAACCATTAGAAAATAAAGGTAAAACACCGTACGTCCAAGTTTAAACTGACGATCAAGGTTTTTATATGACATTAAACAAAGAAAGCATAACAGTATTAGTGCAATCAATCCGATATACATTGGAAAGTGATTTTGACTCACAAAACTCCCATCAGCACTATATTTCGTAATTCCATAAGAACTAAATGAGAAACGCACTGTTTCAGTAACATAACTAAACAAAGTACTGCCCACTGTAACGATGGATAATAAGATAATAGCAATCGCTAAATAAACTGTTTGGATGCGTTGAATCATAAGAAAAATCTTTGCCGTAAAGATAGTTGAAATATTAGCCGAAAGATAGAAAGATCATTCATTAATTAACGCTAAATTTAATGGTATGAAACGTGTGCAATTATTCGAATTCGAAGATCAAAAATGGTTCCCTGATTCTATGCGTATAGCTTTAACAAAGCTCATTGCTGTTATTCATAAATGGATGGGAATGGGTGATTTGCTGGCTGGACTTATAAAAAAGGCTTTGCATAAATCCAAGGCTGAGCAAATTGTGGATTTGGGATCAGGAGCTGGAGGCTCGATGCCGCAGGTTGTGGAAGCGCTAGGACGCGATGATAATAGTGCGCAAATCAAAATGATATTGACTGACCTGTATCCTAATAAAGAGGCCATTAAGATGATCAAAGAATTGGACAATCCAATGCTTGAATATCATGAAAATTCTGTTGACGCGACGCATCTGGAAAATGCTCCTGATGGATTAAAAACGATGGTGAATAGTTTTCATCATATGCCTCCTGAATATGCAAGAAAGATTCTTAAATCAGCGCATGACAGCAAGCAGTCAATCCTCATTTATGAAATGGCGGAAAATAAAATACCACTTGTTGCGTGGTGGTTATTCTTGCCCGTTTCTTTACTGATACTGATTATCATGGTACTCATAATGACGCCGTTTGTTCGTCCCTTGACTTTCCAACAGTTGTTTTTCACCTATATCATTCCAGTCATCCCCATTTTCTATGCATGGGATGGTCAGGCCTCACTTCCGCGTATTTATGCACTGTCGGACTTCGAAGAATTAACGGAAGGTTTGAATGACAATTATCATTGGGAAGTTGCACCAGCGAAACGCTCTAATGGAAAACAAATGGGTTACTATGTTCTAGGAACACCCGCCTAGAGTTGGACAGTCTTATTCCGAAGGAAAAAATCAAGAATGGTCATAGCTGCCATTGCTTCAACTATTGGAACAGCTCTTGGAACAACACAAGGGTCATGTCTGCCCTTTCCTTCCATCTTCACTATTTCATCTTTTCGATTTAGTGTTTCTTGTTCTTGAACAATTGTTGCAACAGGCTTAAATGCGACCCTGAAATTGATGGGCATCCCATTGGAAATTCCTCCCTGTATTCCTCCTGAATTATTGGTCTTTGTGCTACCATCCTCATTAAAAAGATCATTGTGCTCTGATCCTCGCATGGAAATACACTCAAAACCACTTCCATACTCAAAACCTTTTACGGCATTAATTGAGAGCATAGCTTTGCCTAATTCAGCATGCAATCGGTCAAAGACTGGTTCACCAAGACCTGGCGGCACATGATTAATCTCGCAAATAACACTTCCACCAATCGTATCTCCGGCTTTACGCACATCTTTGATCAGTGTTTCCATGCGCTTAGCATCTACTGCATTCGGACAACGAACAGGGTTATTCTCTATTTCATTGTAATCGACCGCTCCTGACAACTTAACCTCCCCAACTTGATCAACATAAGCAACAATATCTATTCCCTGCTTTTCAAGCACCTGTTTCGCGATTGCGCCACCAACTACTCTACAAGCTGTTTCACGCGCTGAAGATCTTCCTCCTCCTCGATAATCACGATTCCCATACTTTTTTTCATAAGTGAAATCGGCATGCGAGGGACGATAGACATCTTTAATGTGATCATAGTCTTTCGATCGCTGATCATCATTGGGAATGATAAAGCCTATTGGTGCACCAGTAGTTCTGCCGTTAAAGATGCCTGAAAGAAATTGAACAGTATCTGATTCTTTACGCTGAGTAACGATGGCAGATTGCCCCGGTTTCCTCCGGTCCATTTCTGCCTGAACAGCTTCCATATCTATAGGAATATTCGCAGGAACACCATCAATTACACCACCAATCGCTACTCCATGCGATTCACCAAATGTAGTTAGTTTGAATATTGTCCCAAAGGAAGACCCCATAGTTGTTGTTTAATTACAAATCGTTTCTTCAGTGATTTTCAATATCTTACGAACTTCTTCAAGTGTAGGTGCCTCCGCATAAGTTCTCAATACAGGCTCCGTACCAGAAGGGCGAATCATGACCCATCGATCATCATCAAAGAAGTACTTAAATCCGTCAATAGTTCCTACTTCGCGAACAGTATACTCTCCAAAATTGTTATAAGCACCATCTTTACATTTCTGAATAATGGACTGTTTTAAACTCTCTGTAATATGCAGGTCACTTCGCTCAAACTTAAATGGCCCCACAATTTCATACACTTCATCAATTAAATCATCCAATGATTTTCCTGATTTCGCCATGAATTCCCAAATAATTAGTCCCATCCAGATACCATCGCGTTCAGGGATGTGACCCTTTGTTGCAATACCTCCAGACTCTTCTCCTCCAACGAGCACGTCTTCTTCCACCATTATTCCAGCGATATACTTGAAACCGATTTTCACAACTTCACTCGGTAAGTTATAGTGATCGGCCATCTTTCCTACACGCGGTGTAGTGCTAAATGCAGTGGCTACTTTACCTGATAACCCTTTATATTTTACCAGGTAATGAATCAATAAAAGTATAATGTGATGTGAATCAATAAATTCACCTTTTCCGTTGTACAGACCAATGCGATCCGCATCCCCGTCCGTAGCAAGTGCGCAATCAATGTCTCCGCATTCCTTAATAAAGGATTCCAGTTCCTTCAAATTCTTTGCAATTGGCTCTGGTGCCTGTCCCATAAATGACGGATTGCTTTCGCAATGAAGAAAAGCTGTGTTTGGCAATAAACGCTTCAACGCATTTTGACCTGCTCCATACATTGCATCATAAGCCAATTTTAAACCTGATTGCTCAATTGCTGCTAAATCAAAATTAGCCTTAGCATGTTCAACGTACATTGTCTCCAAATCAATTACCTCAACCAACTCAGAATCTAGCGAAATAGCTGCTAAATCAATCTCGTTGGTTTCTGGAATTATATCTTCAATTTCCTGCACTTTATCAGGAGAAAGCGGTCCACCGTGATGAGACTTAAGTTTAAATCCATTGTAAGATGGTGGATTATGACTGGCAGTAATCACTACACCCAATGCACATCCTAACTTAACAGCTGCCAAAGAAACCATAGGAGTGGAAACAAACCCTTCTGCCATTTTCACTTTTACGCCTTCATTTACAAACACCTTTACTGCTGTTCGCATGAAAAGATCTCCCGCAAATCTGCAATCGTGCCCAATGACAATGGTTGGATCATCAAAATTAGCTTTTACCCAATTTGCTGTTGCCAATGAAACGCGTGCAACATTATCCACTGTGTATTCTTCTGCGATAATCGCTCGCCATCCGTCTGTTCCAAACTTAATCTTGCTCATTCCTATTTTTATTGTTTTTGTTCTGTCCACACCGCTACTATAGACTGCGCGAACCAGCTTATTTTTGGTTAAGGCAAATATACAGGTATCATCGATTATTCAGGCAGACTGAAGACGATTTTATACTCCAATCCAGTTGAGGCATTTTTGACGGATAACTCAGCATTTAACTGCTCGCATAAAATCTCAACAAGTGAAATACCAAGACCTTCTTTTGCTACGGATTCATCAAAACCTTCTCCATTATCTCCAATGATAAGCTCATAACCACTCAGATGCGTATTCAGTCGAACATAGAATTTCCCTCCTTTCGTTAACGCATGTTTGAAAGAATTACAGGTAAGTTCATTCATAATTAAAGCCAGTGGAATGGAGCTCTCCAAATCAAAATCTCTGTCTTGAACGTCAATACTCACTGAGACTTCCACCAAATCGTTAATCGCATAAAGCTGCACTAATGATTTCGTTAATTCCTCAAAGTAGGATCGCATTTGCATACGGTCAAAGTCCTTCTCCTGATACATCATCTCGTGTACCGCAGCCATAGTGGTTATTCGATTGATACTCGAGAGAAACTCTTCTCGTAATCGCTCATCAGAAAGGTTATCCATTTGGAGGCGAAGTAAACTCGTAATCACTTGTAGATTATTCTTCACTCTGTGATGAATTTCCTGAATCAAAAGTTCCTTTTGTTCCAAAGACTCTCTTAACTTCTCCTCTGTATACTTTCGTTTAAAGAAAACCGGAATCTCCACGTTCTCTAGAGAAGGCAAATCCAATTCATCCTCTATATATTGCTCGATTTTATCGGGAGGTGCCATGATAAAGCTGCACTCATCATCACCTTTTGCCTCGCACGTAACTTCAACAGTTGTTAATGGAATCCCGAAACTCTCTTCACACCAACCTGCAGAATAGCCACAATTCATTGTACAAACAGGTACTGAAGATTTTTTCCCAGCTTTAATCCATGCCTGTGCCTCAAAGGAATTATGATGTTGAAACCGTAGGACAAAATCTTCATCAGGAATAGGGCGGCTATCCGGGTATATTTCTACATTGGCCCACCCCGTATATGCGAAGTGTACAGGACCTGCGGAAAGTTTTTCTATCGGCTCTTTCAAATTAAGACGATCGTGAAAGGCTATGGCATCTTTTTTACCAATTACTTTGGCGTTATCAAATAAGAAGTTATTCCCTATGCTCATTGCCTCAGCTGGATCTCTATCTGCATAACGCTCTTTAATGAAGTCGAGAAATTCAAAAGAAAAAGAGGAAGAACGGAAAAGTACGTAGCGCTCTCCGTATACCGTTATTTCACCGGATATTGGATCAAAATGAAAGTCACTGAAATATTCGCTTACGCGCTCTTCTACCTCCCCAAACAATGCTTCATTCTCTTCAGGAACAGTCACCGTTACTGGTCGTTTAAGCAACGTTCTCCGCTCCTTTTTCAGTTGGTTGAGCTCTGATTCAAGTTCTCGAATCTTTTTATCCAGTGCTTCCGAATCCATGGGAAGAAAAATCCCCTTGCAAAAAGCTTACAAGGGGAATTCTTTATTTAGTGTTCAAAAGCATTAATCGTCTCTTCGATGATTCTAACGCAGTCCATCAACTCAGACTCCGTCATCACCAATGGTGGTGCAAATCGAATGATGTTTCCGTGTGTTGGTTTTGCCAAAAGTCCATTTTCCTTTAACGCAACACAAAGATTCCACGCTGTTTCACTTTCTTCAGTATCATTTACAATAATCGCATTCAAAAGCCCCTTACCGCGCACTTTAACAACCAAATCAGTATTGTCAATAATACGTTGCATCTCTCTTCTGAAAATTTGTCCTAAACGTTCAGCGTTTTCTGCGAGTTCTTCTTCTTTCACTACTTCTAATGCTGCAACAGCCACCTTTGCTGCGACAGGGTTTCCTCCAAACGTTGATCCGTGTTGTCCAGGTTTAATCACATTCATGATTTCATCATCTGCAAGAACGGCAGAAACAGGATAAGCTCCTCCAGAAATTGCTTTTCCGAGAATTAAAATATCTGGTTTTACATCTTCATGATCCACGGCCAATAATCTCCCAGTACGAGCAATTCCTGTCTGAACTTCATCAGCAATAAACAATGCTCCATTCGCCGAACAAAGCTCTTTTGCTTTATGCAAATACCCCTCAGAAGGAACATATACTCCGGCTTCGCCTTGAATTGGTTCAACAAGGAAACCAGCTACATTATCATTTTCTTTTAATGCTTTTTCCAGAGCATCAATATCGTCATAAGGTATACGTATAAAACCGGGTGTGTATGGTCCAAAATTCTTATTAGCAACTGGATCGTTAGAAAAGGAAACGATTGTTGTAGTTCTTCCGTGGAAATTATTCTCACAAACAATGATTTGGGCAGCATTTTCAGCTATTCCCTTTTTTTCATAAGCCCATTTACGGCATAATTTTATTGCAGTTTCCACAGCTTCTGCTCCGGTATTCATAGGAAGCACTTTGTCAAAACCAAAGTAGTTCGTTACAAACTGCTCGTATGGTCCAAGTGAATCGTTGTAAAATGCTCGAGATGTAAGTGTCAATCGTTTTGCCTGATCGATCATTGCTCCTACAATCTTAGGATGACAATGTCCCTGGTTAACTGCTGAATAAGCCGAAAGGAAATCATAATATTGTTTTCCTTCGACATCCCATACGTGAACGCCTTCTCCTCTTTTCAGTACAACACCTAGCGGATGATAATTGTGCGCTCCATGCTTATCCTCCATTTTCATTAAATCCTCTGATGTGATTTTTTCCATCGTAGTATTCATGTTTAAAAAAATTTGAAAAAACTCGTTCATCCCGGAGAACGATTATCCTTTCCTCATTCACGGAGAGAAATCACCCTGATTGTTGCAAAAATACGAGTTCTAAGGCAGATAATCAATAAGCTATCCTGCTAATCTGAACACTTAAACCAAAGTTAACAAAGCACTAAATGCCTCTCCGAATCTAGAAGAGCTTGGCCTGGTCCGGATCCTCATCTTCCTTTCCTGAAACATCCCATTCAACCGTTGTTGGTGCTTCATCATCAGCTCCGTCTTCCGGTTCTTTTACTTCAGGTTTTTCAGGCTCCGGCCATGGCTCATCACCTTCTATTTGATGATCAAGGACAATTTCCTTCACTTTTAACTTAGTGACCTGATTCCCTTTGGATTTCATCCCCTTCACATCAATGAACTCATCGAAATTAATGATGGTATCAGGAAGATTTTTTGTAGCCTTTAACAGCTTGTTATAGATCACTCTAAAGCGAGGCTTGTATGCCGTTGAAACAGCATCCATTGTAGATCCCTCTGCTTCAGAAATGAAGGATACTTTCTTATCAGAAGTGATTTCGCATAAGAATTTCTTACCGTAATGTAACTCCTTTTCAGCATCATAATAGATGGTTGAAATTGGTCGATCGGGGTGCCATTTCTCTATGTGAATCATGTCATCATCAAAGTGGGTAGATAAATCAAAGTTCGACAATCTATAATCTCCTGTTTTATAGAGTGTAAGAATTTTATCTTCTCCTTTAAATTCGCCCAAAAATTTACCACGCTGATCATCATTTAAGCGACCAACAACGTCATCGTACCAGATTTTACGGGCCGCAAGTGTTGATCCTCCAACTTCTTTCTGAACAATTTTGGAGACAATTTCCTTTGTTACTCGGTTACCTCCTGCTCCTCGACCTTTGATCAATAAATCTCCCAGATCAATGTCCCATTTTAATCGTTTTAAATGAGGTCTTGCGCGCAAAACCACAGTAACTACCTCACGTTCTCCGTTAGGGTGAACATTGAAATACATTAGTTTTGATCCTTTGGTACCACGGGTTAGGTCATACTCAGTATCCCTAGTGATGGAGTTCACGTTGAAGCGCTTCATCATTGTTGGACCGCCTTTTCCATCCTGATAGATCATATGATAAACGGTCCGTTTATCTCCACGCTTCCAGATGTTGGCGTAAATAATTCCCTTTCCAACAAACTTCTTATCGGAAACTTTGGTCACCATCATCTTCCCTGTGGTAAAGAAGATAATTACGTCATCAATTTCCGAACAATCTGCGATGTATTCCGCTTTGCGTAATCCGTATCCAATAAAGCCCTCTTCATAATCAACGTAGAACTTTCGATTAGCAATAATCACTTTAGATGCATTGATCGAATCAAATGTTTTAATCTCCGATTTACGCTCCTTCCCTGCTCCAAATTTCTTTTTCAAGTCTTTAAAGTAATCGATAGCGTACTGAATCAAATTCGCCAAATTTTCTTTGACCCGCTCGATTTCCTCCTCAATCTTGGCAATATTTTCATCAGCTTTATCCTTATCGAATCGAGTGATTCGAATCATTGGAATCTGTGTCAACTTGTGAAGATCTTCATCGGTGATCTCACGAATCAACTGCTTCTTGAATGGCTTAAATGCTTTATACAAATAATCATACAGACTTTCTTTATCGCTATACTCCTTGAAGTCGATATACATCTCCTCGTTGATGAAAATTTTCTCCAACGTCGACATGTGCCACTGACGTTCCAATTCTGCTAGTCGAATCTCTAATTCTTTTTTGAGTAATTCAACCGTGTTATCCGTATTTGACTTCAAAATCTCGCTCACTCCGATGAAGCGCGGTTTATCACCGTCAATTACAGATGCATTCGGCGAAATTGACACTTCACAATCCGTGAAAGCGTAGAGGGCGTCTAAGGTTTTATCTGGAGAAACACCAGAGGCGATATGAATAACAACCTCTGCAGTTGCTGCAGTGTTATCCTCGATCTTCTTGATCTTGATCTTCCCCTTATCATTCGCCTTCAATATTGAATCAATCAAGGAAGTAGTTGTCCCATAAGGGATTTCTGTCACTACAAGCGTCTTTTTATCCTCTTTACGAATTTTTGCACGAACACGAACCTTGCCTCCACGCAGACCGTCGTTATAATTTGATACGTCGATCATTCCACCATTTGGGAAGTCAGGAAAAATCTTAACACCTTTTCCGCGCAAATGGTTAATGGATTGTTCAATCAATTCGACAAAATTGTGCGGCAAAATCTTACAGGCCATCCCTACGGCAATCCCCTCTGCTCCTTGAGCCAATAGTAATGGAAACTTCACAGGAAGCTGCTCCGGTTCGTTATTACGACCGTCATAACTCTTCAACCAGTTCGTGGTTTTCGGATTAAAAACAACATGGTTGGCAAATTTCGAAACGCGTGCCTCTATATAACGAGGCGCTGCTGCGCGGTCACCTGTGAGCGTATTCCCCCAGTTTCCCTGGCAGTCGACCAATAAATCTTTTTGCCCAAGATTAACCAAGGCATCTCCAATAGAAGCATCTCCATGTGGGTGATACTTCATCGTATTACCGATAATGTTCGCTACTTTGTTATAACGACCATCATCCATTTCCTTCATGGAGTGCATAATTCTGCGCTGAACCGGCTTAAAACCATCATACAGCGAAGGTACAGCACGTTCAAGGATTACATAAGAAGCGTAATCCAAGAACCACGTCTCATACAGTCCGCCAACAGGTGTAATTTTTTCATCTACCTGTTTTTCGCCGAACTCAGCTTCTTCTGCTTCCAATTCCTCCGGAGAATCTTCATTGGCTCCTTGAGGATCATTGTCTAATTCGTTGTTGTCTAACTCTTCGTTTTCGTCAGCCATTCTACGATGCTTTTTCTAATTCTTCAGTTTCTTTGTCGTCATTCTCATCAACAGACTCTTCCAATCTCAAGTTGTCAATAATGAACTCTTGACGTGCAGGCGTGTTTTTCCCCATAAAATAGGACAGAATGGAATCAATAGATGCTTCCTTTGACAGCATCACAGGTTCCAAACGAATATCCTCTCCAATGAAATGCTTGAATTCTTCTGGTGAAATCTCTCCTAACCCCTTGAATCGGGTAATCTCCGGGTTTTTCCCCAACTCAGAAATTGCCTTACGACGTTCCTCATCGGAATAACAATAGATCGTTTTTTTCTTGTTACGTACTCGGAAAAGCGGCGTCTGTAAGACGTAAACATGATTTCGTTTAATCAAATCAGGGAAGAACTGTAAGAAGAAAGTCAGGAGTAACATTCGAATATGCATTCCATCAACATCGGCATCGGTTGCGATCACAATGTTATTGTAACGCAAATCATCCATGTCGTCTTCTATATTCAATGCCGCCTGAATGAGGTTAAATTCCTCATTTTCATACACGACTTTCTTAGTCAACCCATACGAATTCAATGGTTTTCCTTTCAATGAGAATACGGCCTGCGTATTTACATCACGTGATTTTGTAATCGATCCACTCGCAGAATCTCCCTCGGTAATAAAGAGCGTTGTCTGCTCACGAAGGTCGTTCTTTAAATCCGTTAAATGCACGCGGCAATCACGCAACTTTTTATTGTGAAGGTTTGCTTTCTTAGCACGTTCACGAGCAATCTTACGAATTCCAGAAAGTTCCTTACGCTCTTTCTCTGATTGCTTGATTTTCTTTTCAAGAATTTCAACGACATCAGGATTTCGGTGAAGGAAATTGTCTAGCTTTTCTTTCAAAAAATCATTAACGAAAGCACGCATAGACTTTCCTCCAGGCTCAACTTCAAGCGATCCAAGTTTGGTTTTTGTCTGTGACTCAAAAACGGGTTCCATTACCTTCACGGCAACAGCAGCTACAATCGACTGACGAATATCAGAAGCTTCGTAATTCTTTCCATAAAAGTCTTTGATCACTTTAGCTACTGATTCACGGAAAGCGCTTTGATGCGTACCTCCTTGCGTTGTATGCTGACCGTTTACAAAAGAATAATAATCTTCTCCGTATGTCTTACCATGCGTAAAAGCAACCTCTATATCATCGCCTTCCAAATGTATAATGGGATACAGTGGATCTCCATCCATGTTGTTCTCCAACAAGTCCTGCAACCCGTTTTTTGACTGAAAACGTTCACCATTAAATTTGATCGTGAGACCACGGTTCAAGTAACAGTAATTCCAGAACATTTTTTCCAAGTAAGCAGTTTTGAAGGCATATTTCTTAAAAACTGTATCATCCGGAATAAACTCTACATAGGTTCCGTTCTGTTCATCTGTTTTCTCCTCTGGAAATTCCTCTACAACGTTTCCTTGATTAAATGAAACTTGTACTTTTTTACCATCCCGGACAGAATAAACCATAAAATGAGATGATAAAGCATTTACAGCTTTTGTACCGACACCGTTCAATCCAACCGACTTCTTAAATGCTTTGGAATCATATTTCCCTCCGGTGTTCATTTTGGACACCACATCTTTCACCTTTCCAAGTGGAATACCACGTCCAAAATCACGAACGCTTACTTTCCCATCCTTGATCTTGATTTCGATGCGTTTTCCATTTCCCATTACGAATTCATCGATACAATTGTCGACTACTTCTTTCACAAGAATATAGATTCCATCATCCGCCGATGAACCATCCCCTAATTTCCCGATATACATACCAGGTCGCAAGCGAATATGTTCCTTCCAATCAAGCGAGCGAATATTATCCTCAGTATATTGATTTTCTGTCATTTGAAATGAATTATAGGAGAACTATCAAATATAAGGAAGGAAGCAGTGTTTTTCGCGCGATTAATGCGGAACTTATCCACTATTTATGGTTGATATTAACAGGTAGCAAGGGTTTTAAGATAAATTGGCGCCAAAGTTTGTACTGATCCTAATTCAATCCGTACCACTGAATGATTGTTTCCTCCGTAGGCTTTCCTTGAGGCGTATATCTTCTGTTTGATTCTCCGCCAATTTTTTCCTCAGGATATAAATGCCACTTCCACAGAAAACCACCAGCCATCCAGTCGTTCATCCAAACAGATTCATACAAAGCCTGGTACGCTCTATTTTGATTTCCTGCACTTGTCTTAACAGTGTCTTCCTGATATTTCCAGAAGCCTGCATTGGAGTATTCTATGCTTTTGTAGCCATACTCTGTAAACAAAATTGAACGGTCATTTTCAGCACTAAACTTGGCCAATTTATCCTCAACAGCCCCCCACGCCTCTCTCAGTTCTGAGACCGTTGGTTGTGCTTTTTCAGAGAGTGGAAAGTACGCATCAATCCCAATATAGTCCAATTGATTCCAGAAGGTGACTTTTTCGTAGTTATCCCAATTTGCAGCATACGTCAAAGGACCATCATAAATACGTTTGACTTCCGTCACAAGCTGTTTCCAAAACTTAGGTCTTTTTACAACAGCTTTACGATACTCGGTACCAATACAAAATAAGTCTACCTGCTGCTCCTTAGCCACCTCTGCAAATCTTAAGATATAAGCGCGATACGAATCCTCCCAACTCCTCCAATCTTCTTCTTTCACCAAATCAAAATCACCTGGCCATCCTTGCCCAACCACCCAAACATGTGGTTTTAGCATCACTTTAAGACCTTCACTTTTAGCCATCTGGATGCACTTGGTTGTCCCAACAACATTTTCTCCCCACCAGTTTTCATCACCCTCAACAAAGTTTACTTTAGCATCACCTTTATCTGTCCAACCATACGGTATCATAGCCACCCACTTAGCATTTACTCGTTTCACCGTCCCCAGGACTTTTTGATCTACGGGGTTGACCGGCATTTCATAACTGACACCTGTGATTTTCGATACTCCCTGCCTTGCCTCATTCAATAAATCGGCAGGAATTTGATAATCGGAAACAGCATCTGTATCGTCCTCCGCTGGCTCAACCATTGGCGTCTTCTTCTCCGCACAGGCAATACAAACCAAAAACAACCCAATAAGCAAACAGTTAAATAACTTCATACTACATATGTATTTCCATCTTCTGCCACTTCACAATTACTAAAAACTGTTTGCGCTTCTTCAATGTGTTTCTCAACTGAATCATAACGGGCGCTCAGATGCCCCATCAATAGTTTACCTGCACTTGCCATTTTCGCTATGGAAGCCGCTTCCTTGGCTGTTGAGTGTAACGTTGCCTTTGCGCGGTCTTTGTGTTCTTCAAGAAAGGTCGCCTCATGGTATAGCAAATCAACTCCCATGATAAAAGGAGCGACGGCCTCCTCGTACTTTGTATCCGAACAAAAAGCATATGCTTTGGATTTATCAGCGGGTGTTGTATAATCGTTAGCCTTAATAAGGTTCCCTTCTTCATCGTAGACATCTTCTCCTTTTTTTAGTCGATGGAAGTACTCGATTTTAACCCCATCTCTTGCCGCTCGCTCACTGTTTAAATGTCGATCCTTCTCTTTCTCTCTAATAAGAAAACCGGATGTAGGAATTCGATGCTTCAAAGGAAAATGTTCAATAGATATCTTGGCATCTTCAAATAGCAAACCACTTTCATTTGCAGGGACATTGAAGAAATTAATTTCAAAGGCGAGTCGAGCACCTTCATAATTGAGTTGCATCTCAACAATTTCCTTTAATCCTTGCGGCCCATAAATACTGATGGCTTTTGTTCTTCCCATGAGATGCATAGTACTCAACAAACCGACCAAACCAAAATAATGATCTCCATGCAGATGAGATATTAAGACATGTTCAATTCGTTGGAACTTAATGCCAAATTTTCTCATTTGCATCTGAGTACCCTCTCCACAATCTATAAGTATGTAGCGACTTCTGCATTCAACAAACTGCGATGTTAATGCTCTACGTGATGTGGGGACAGCCGAGCCACTGCCTAAAACTGTTACAGAAAAACTCACTGTGCGATACTTGCTATCGCTTCTTTCTGAGATGTTGTGATCGTTAGCACTTTGTCTAACTGGGCAATTTCAATGAGCTTTTGAACATTTGGCATTAAACCGCACAAGACAAACTTTCCATTTGTATCCTTACACATACGATTTGCCACTAAAATTGCACTTAAACCAGAAGAATCACAATACTTGGTTTTCGACATATCAATCACAATGTTGTTTACACTGTTCTTATTCAACAGAACCAGCTCAGCTTTTAACCCAGATGCATTTGAAGCATTCAAACGCTCGACATTCGTCTTCAGGATAGCTGTACTATTCTCTTGATTAACTGTAAAATCCATGTGTTGATGTTTCTTTCAAATGTAATAAATATTTATTGTCGTTTAATCTTTGACGCCAACAAATAAATCACTGCCATTCGAACCGCAACTCCATTCTCCACTTGTTGCAAAATGATTGCTTGTTCAGAGTCCGCTACATCGCTGGTGATCTCCACTCCTCTATTAATTGGGCCCGGATGCATCACAACGATCTTTTTGTCCAAACTATCCAAGATCTCCTTCGTCAATCCATATTGCATGGAGTATTCGCGTAGGGAAGGAAAATACTTAATATCCTGTCGCTCCAGTTGGATCCGAAGCATGTTTGCTACATCACACCAAGCCAATGCTTTTTGCAAGTTATGCTCTACTTTAACCCCTAGTTCGTGAATGTACTTTGGAATAAGTGTTGTAGGACCGCAAACCATTACTTCTGCCCCTAACTTTTGAAGGCAATAAATATTTGAAAGTGCGACTCTTGAATGCAAAATATCACCCACAATCACCACCTTCTTACCGGCAACCTCTCCCAAACGTTCACGGATAGAATAAGAGTCTAGAAGCGCCTGTGTCGGATGCTCATGCGTTCCATCTCCAGCATTTACGACCCTTGCATCCACTCGCTCAGAGAGAAATTTGGCCGCTCCTGGATTTGGATGACGCATAACAACCATATCCACCTTCATAGAGAGGATATTGTTCACCGTATCAATAAGTGTTTCCCCTTTCTTTACAGAGCTGCTCGCGGCTGAAAAATTTACCACATCAGAGGATAATCGTTTTTCTGCAAGCTCAAAGGACAATCTCGTACGTGTAGAATTTTCAAAAAATAAGTTGGCAATGGTAATATCTCTTAGTGACGGCACTTTCTTAATTGGCCTGTTAATCACTTCCTTAAAAGCATCAGCCGTCTTGAAGATGAGCTCAATATCATTCTTCGTTAAATCCTTTATACCAATTAAATGGTCAACACTTAAACTATCCATTTGATTCTGGTGTAAAAAGTACAACTTTATCTTCTCCTTCAATTTCTTCCCACTCTACAGAAACACGTTCTGAAATCAGCGTGTCAACCGTTTTCCCAATATAGTCTGCCTGAATAGGTAAATCGCGCTTAAATCGGCGATCAATCAATGTAAGCAACTCTACTTTCTCAGGACGACCAAAAGCGAGTAAAGCATCCAGCCCGGATCGAATGGTTCTTCCTGTATAAAGAACATCGTCTACCAGCACCACGTTCTTACCTTCAATAACAAAGTCAATGTTCGTCGCACTTGGAATAAGCGGCGTTTCTCTTCTTCGAAAATCATCACGATAAAAAGTAATATCCAGATTTCCGCAGATAATTTCTTTGCCAAGAATTGATTCGAGTTGCTTTTTTAGACGAGTTACTACATTGATTCCTCGGGGTTGAAGTCCGATAAGCACCGTATTCGAGAAGTCATTATGAATTTCGATGAGCTGGTAACAAAGTCGATTTAATGTAAGCTCGAAATGCCTTGAATTAAGAATGACTTGTCGTTCCATCAGGGGCAAAGATAAATGATTTTCTGTTTTGAAAGAGTTTGAACCACAAAAAACCTAATGGATTCAAACAAGTTTCGGCTAATGATGACAAGCATAGTTTGCATTTTAAGGCACAAAAAAACTTTTTTACTAAAACGCTGTACTAAATCGGTTAATTATACCTAAATTTGCGCCACACTGTGTTTTATTGACTGTTAAGTCAATGATTCGCACATTTTAAATTTTTGTTGAGAAACTTTAAGATGAACAAAGTATCTTTGATTCAGTTAGGTTAGTAGAATTGAAGACTTTATCTTAAAGTTTTCGTTTGTTTTTGGTTTAGGTTGCCTGGTTTTACGTAATTCATTTTTCTGTCGAATTATTGGTTGATTTCGATTTTAACGTAAAATCAGGCTATCCTTCTTTTAGCCCCCTTTCTTTTTCACCGAATATCCTTCATCAATCAAAAGATCAAAGACCTTGTCTTTAAAATTACCTTGAACGATAATCTCTCCATCTTTGGCTGTACCGCCTACACCGCATTTACTCTTCAGATACTTTCCAAGTTCTTTTAGATCTTCATTACTACCAATAAAACCTTCTACGAGCGTTACTTCTTTTCCCCCACGTCTTTTTCGATCAAGCGAAACGTAAAGTCTTTGCTCACTTGCCAAAAGTGTTTCCTGAGCCTCTTCTTCATTATAATCGTAATCAAAGTCCGGGTTGGTAGAATATACTACATACTTTTTTTTCTTCTTTGCCATCGCTTTTAAAGATTTGTACAAAGGTAGAATTGTACTACTTCTTTAGCAACTTAACAATATCCGTAATGTGCGTATATATAACTATGGGGACGATAGTTGCTGGTAACAATATGTATGGAAAATACAACATCCCCCTATTCGGCATATCAAAAGCAAATTGTTGAAATGGCAACTCAGAAGAGAGTATGCCATTGATCATTACAAAGGTCACCAATGCAAGGCAAATTATGTTCCAGGCAAGAAGCATCTGTTTACTAATTCTATGAAGATAAACAAGCAACGCAATCAAAGGAGCTGTCGCACCGGCTAGTATATCAAAGTTTCGACCTTCAAAGGTCAAAATATCAGGAATCATTTCATGCACAAAAAGATAATAAAGAATAATCTCCACTGGAATACGAACCACATGGAGCAGCGTGCTAAAAAACATATTACGCTTTTCAAGTGTCCTTTGGCGAGTAGTTTTCCTCAATGCATAAATAATGAATATTGTTGCTGGAATTAGCACAAACGCGAATCTCGGAGGAATGGACGAAGTATCTAAATAGAAGCCTTGATAAGCAAGTACAGAATGAATGAGTGACCAAGTGAGAATTAAGATGATCGGAGGCCAAGATCGACCGTTAGCTAAAAAGAAGAAAACAAGGGTTAAAGCAGTTGTAACAATGAAGAGCACATTCATCCAATATGGTAGTTGCTCAATCACTTACAGAAGAATTAAAGCTTTGGACACTTTTTACAATTCACTCCATTCTTTTTATACTTCTTACAGCATTTTTTTTTCTTGCAAGAAACCGCACATAATTGATCATTGAACTGTGCCGGTATGAGTGACGATTGATTCATTATTTAGAATAATTCTAAACAAATATACCAAACTTTTTTAATTCCAAAAATGATTTCGGTCATAATGCCCGATCGACCTGAACATCGAATGTAAATAGCATCTTGTCGTTCTTCAGCGCATAAAAGCTATGCCGTAAAGGATTTCCAGATTTCATTCTGGTGGTAATGAATCCAAGACCGGCGCCTCCTTTCTGACTTAAAAATTCATTCGTCAGAACAGAGAGATATGTTTCTTTCAACTCAGCTGCTGAGTAATGATTGATATCCTCAAGGTACTTTTCCACTTTATCCTGATCATCTGGATTGATGATGTTTGCCATTATCACACGATAGTCTTTTTTACCTCGTGCCACAATCAGATACCCCAATTGTCGGCCAGAATAATCGGTTTCACCATGTAATCGTATATTTTGTAATCCTTCGATCAAGATGGAAAACAAACGTTTTACAACCATACGCTTGTCTCCTGAGGAAATCAACAACTCTTCTGTATTGCTGGAAAGGCTACTTACGAGATCCTGAGAAAACGTTCCAAAATGCGATATCAATACCTTACGTCCGTCTTCAGACTCAAAGCTATCATGCCGATTCTGGAAAATCTCTCGGATCTCAGCAGCCGTTATACTTTTGTCAATACTGGTCATATTTACTATCTACAGTCACAGTAGATAGGCATTAGTCATTCAAAATAATCGAGACAGTACCTTTTTGAGGCTCTGCTCCTCCATCATTAAAGTCAATAACGAAGTAGTAAGATCCAACCGGTAATGGTTGTCCCTGATACGTTCCATCCCACATATTCGAACTATATGGATTTGACGCATTTGCCTCGTGCTCAAAAATCAAACTTCCCCATCTGTTATAAACTCTAACGATGTTCTCTGGGTAATTCGTATCTAAGTAAAGAATTTCCCACATATCATTTACTAAATCACCGTCTGGAGTAAAGGCTGTAGGAATGATCACTTCACAGTCTTCAACTGTAATAACAACCATACTTGCCGGACCTTCACAACCATTTGCCGTTTCAGTTACATAGTACGTCGTAATTCCTTCAGTATTGGATGGTGTTAATGTTGGACCTGTTGTCAAAACATCCGTCAGACCAGCATCAGAATACCAAGTCAATGTACCACCAGAACCAGAAGCTGTCATATCATTAAAGACAGAAGTTGTACAGTATGTCTCATCTGTTCCAGCAAGTGGTTCAAGCGGATATGGATGAACAATGATTGAATCCATTCCTGAAGCCACACCAGCGCAATTCGCGTCACTCACATCCAGTAACAAATAAACACCAGGTGCGTTTCCTAGAGACACGGGGCTCGCTCCTCCCGTTGCGCTTTGAGCCACTCCGTCTAACGTGTAATTGATAGTCCAGTTCGGCGTTCCCGTTACTTCAACCTCAATATCCGCTATAGGATCTCCAACACAATACTCTGCACCACCAGATATACTCGTAACGGTAGGTGTTGGATTAACTGTTACAACAAAACTTATTTCATTTGAACAAGTACCGTTACCATCGAATATATAAATCGTCTGAGAACTGGAAATTGCATCTCCAACGGAAAGCGCAGTTCCTCCATTTGCTTGTGAATCATCATAGAATGACTCACCTCCGGTAAGGTTTATACCAGTTATCGCTGGCAAGTAATATGCATCACACACCGTCACATCTGCAATTGGGTCTATCATAGGTTGTGGAATAATCGAAACAGTCGTTGTCGCAGAGTTGGTACATCCATTTGCATCAGTAACAACCACAGTAAATACTTCACCGTCAACTGCACTATTCACAGTTGGCGATTGATCAGTATTTGTTATGATCGCTGCACCACCCGATGTGGACCAAGACCATGCCACAGCATCTCCTCCGGTTTCATCAAGCAATAATGATGTTCCAGAACAAACCGGTCCGTTATTCGATGCAGTAACATTAGGAAGTGCATTGACAGAAACAGTTACAGGTTGAATAGTGGTACAACCATTTAAATTCTCTAGTTGGATATAGTACGTACCTGCACCAACCGCTCCAGGAGTCACTACACTCATTGTAGCTAATGCATCCTGCCAGTATGTTAATGTTCCCGGATCACTTCCAGCTGTAACGGCTGGGTCAGTTAAATCTGCTGTTCCTGGAGTACAAACAGCTGCTGGGTTCGTAATCGTTAATGTAGGATTTGCGACAACTTCAACCATTACATCCGAACTATTTGCACAAGCGCCTGCTGTAGTATAAGTGACCGTATAAGTTCCCGCAGTAGAAGTACTTAAATCGATAACTCCTGTCGAAGCATCAATACTCAGTCCAGCAGGAGCACTCGTGAACGTTCCTCCAGAAACACCCGTAATTGTTGGAGAAGGATCAGAAGCATCTGCACAATACAATGCCGCTGCATAACTGAACGATGCATCTTCAAGCGCATTAATAGTTACGGAAACATCGCTTGAATTGGAACAAGTTCCGACTGTTGTATATGTCACTGTATACGTTCCAGGAGTAGAACCACTTACATTAATAATACCTGTCGTAGCATTAATAGACAAACCTGCTGGTGC
The DNA here is from genome assembly GCA_002427735.1 of Flavobacteriales bacterium UBA6051. Lineage (GTDB taxonomy): Bacteria > Bacteroidota > Bacteroidia > Flavobacteriales_D > Crocinitomicaceae > UBA4466. Next base: position 246,538 of record DIYP01000014.1, on the reverse strand, counting down.
ACTTGTAAACGTTCCTCCGGCTAGACCAGTAATTGTCGGTGTTTGATCAACATCATTCACACAATAAGCTGCTGCCGAGTAATTAAACGAAGCATCATCTAAAGCATTAATCGTCACCGAAACATTGGAACTATTCGAACATGTTCCAGTTGTTGTGTACGTCACTGTATATGTTCCAGGAGTAGAACCACTTACGTTAATCACACCAGTCGATGCGTTGATTGACAGACCACCTGGTGCACTTGTAAATGTTCCACCGGCTACACCAGTAATCGTTGGCGTTTGATCAACATCATTCACACAGTATGCCGCCGCTGAATAGTTAAACGAGGCGTCATCCAGCGCTGTTATTGAAACATCAAATGTCGCTAAATTAGGACATGCACCGTTTGTCGTGTAAGTCACAGTGTACGGACCTCCTATTGTAGATGCACTCACATCAATTACACCAGTAGAAGCGTTAATAGATAGACCTGCTGGAGCACTGAATGTACCTCCTGCTAATCCAGTAATTGTTGGGGTTGGATCAGGATCTCCTTGACAATAACTATTGCTGCCATAAGTGAATGTGGCGTCGTCCAATGCATTGACAGTAACACTTACATTAGAGCTATTTGGGCAAGCCCCATTCGTTGTATATGTTACCGTATATGTATTTGGAGTCGAAGCACTCACGTCTATTTCACCTGTTGTTGTATTAATACTCAATCCAGCTGTGGAACTAAACGTTCCTCCTGCCAATCCGGTAATAGTTGGAGTTGGATCCACATCGTTGCTACAATATGCTGCCGCAGAATAGTTGAATGTTGCATCATCTAGAGCATTGATCGTAACAGCTACATTTGAGCTATTCGCACATGTCCCAGACGTAGTATAAGTAACCGTGTATGCTCCAGGTGTTGAAGCACTAACATCAATCGCACCAGTAGAAGCATTAATGGACAACCCTCCTGGAGCGCTTGCAAATGTTCCCCCGGCAACTCCCGTTATCGTTGGTGTTGGGTCTGCATCATTCACACAATATGATGCTGCTGAATAATTGAATGAAGCGTCGTCAAGTGCCGTAATGGACACATCAAACGTCGCCGAGTTCGGACAAGCGCCACTCGTTGTGTAAGTAACGGTATAAGGACCTCCGATAGTAGATGCACTTACATCAATAACCCCTGTTGAAGCATTAATGCTCAAACCTGCAGGAGCACTGAACGTTCCTCCTGCCAGGCCAGTTATGGTTGGCGTTGGATCTGGATCGCTCTGACAATAAGAACTTGCTCCATAACTAAACGAAGCGTCGTCAAGCGCGTTGACCGTGACGACTTCAGTAATTTGACAACCGTTATCATCCGTATACGTGATCGTTGAGGTACCAGCTGAAATACCAGTCACTAAACCACCACTTGTAATTGTTGCAACCCCTGGAGCTGAAGACGACCAAGGTGTAGTTGGATCTGGAGTTCCAGAACCTGTTAAAGTCACCGTTCCATTCACACAAATTGGCGTATTCCCCATAATTGTAGGAGCAGCAGGATCTGTAAGCGTTGCATTTGCAAATGCGGGACACCCTCCACCAGAAGTCACAGACAATGTAATGTCGTCAACAGCGAAAGAAGGATCGGCTCCCGAGTTATTTGCATTATTATCCCATGAAAATCCGATTTGAACATTCGGGTTATTATTGGCAGAAGCTGGTAAAGTAATTGAATAAGGAACCGGAGACCATTGCCCCTGTGTCAAAAGTCCTCCACATGGACCTCCACAACATGCTCCTTGTGGGAGCGGCACAGCTAATCCAGTCCACGTTGCACCATCATAATAAAGAAGTGAGGCTGCATCTGTTCCCGTCTCACCAAAATGCATGTACTCGAATGTTAATGTTATTCCAGTCTGTCCTGAACAATCGATTACCGGAGATTCAATTCGCTTATGTGTTTCACCATTTCCTCCAGCGTTGTATGCTGCACCGCAGTCTCCTGTAGGACAAAGACCAACACCAAGACTTCCAACGTGCAATGTTTGATTTGTTAAAGCCGGGTTACCAAGACAACCGTCTCCACAGTTCCCTGTTCCTGTGAATGCCTCGGTAGCACTGATGAACCACTGATTTGGCACTGCACCTTCACCGGCCGTAATTGTTTGTGTCCAAGCACCATTTACTGGAATAGCGGTTGTCGCCAACTGATTTTGATTAGCGCACCCCGCATCCGTTCCGAAATCTTCTAACCAGAACGTTCCTCCACCTCCGCCGGCATCAGTAACTTCTACACTGTAACTTCCAGCACACTGTCCAGATAAAGTCGGGCTATCTGTTCCAATTGGGTTCATTCCAGCATCAAACCACTGATAAGAATATGGCGGCGTTCCACCCGATACAGTAATGGTTATTGAACCGTCACAATCACCAGCACATGTTGGGTCCGTTACGGCAACATTATCAATTGATGGACCACCCGTACTTGACAAGCTCTCAGTTCCTGTCACTTCACATCCTGAGTTATCTAACACAGAAATATTGTATGTATTCGCCGATAGACCGGTGAAGTTTCCTGGGTTTGAATATGGTGCACCACCTGTAATAGAATATTGGTAGGGACCACCATCTCCACCACTTGCTGTCAATACTATAGAACCATCTCCGGCACCACAGTTTTCATCAGTCAAGGTAGCATTGTAAGCCAAATCTGTCGCTGCAGTAACAGACTGAATTGAACTTGCAGAACAAGCACCTCCAGTCGTGTATTCAACAAAGTAAGTATTCCCCAATGTTCCATTAGTTACAGCTCCTGTTGTTGGATTAATTGTTGCACCATCTCCTGGTGCTGGGTTAAATGCAAATGTCCCACCTGTTGTTCCTGTAATCGTCGCAGTACCACCAACACAAGTTGCAGTAAGGGTGAAAGACGCATCTTCTACAGCATTAACCGTAACAGCAACATTACTTGAAGCAGGACAAACTCCCGCAGTCGTGTATGTAACAGTATATGAACCAGGCGTTGAAGCCGAAAGATCAATCAGGCCAGTTCCAGCGTTAATTACTAAACCACCAGGTGCACTTGTAAATGCACCACCTGCAGTTCCAGTAATAATTGCAGCCGGATCTACTTCATTCGCACAGTATGCAGCAGCAGAATAACTAAATGAAGCATCATCTACAGCATTAATGGTCACATCAAACGTTGCTGAATTCGTACAAGGTGCATTCGTAGTATATGTCACCGTGTAAGGACCACCAACAGTGGACGCACTTACATCAATTACACCAGTCGAAGCATTAATCGATAATCCTGCCGGCGCAGTAAATGTTCCCCCTGGCTCACCAGTAATTGTTGGTGTTGGATCACTATCATTCGTACAATATGACGTTGCTGAATAAGAAAAACTAGCATCATCTAGTCCAGTTATAGTAACATCAAATGTCGCAGAGTTCGCACATGGAGCATTCGTTGTATAAGTTACTGTATAAGGTCCTCCGATTGTAGAGGCACTCACATCAATTACACCCGTTGAAGCATTAATCGATAATCCTGCTGGTGCAGTGAATGTTCCTCCCGGTTCACCTGTAATAGTTGGTGTGGGATCTGCATCACTCGTACAGTAAGAAGCAGCTGCATAGGTGAAACTTGCATCATCTAATGCAGTAATAGTAACATCAAATGTAGCAGAGTTCGCGCATGGAGCATTCGTTGTATAAGTTACTGCGTACGGTCCTCCCGGTGTTGAAGCACTCAAGTCAATTACTCCAGTAGAGGCGTTAATACTTAAGCCTGCGGGAGCAGTGAATGTTCCCCCCGGTTCACCAGTAATTGTTGGTGTCGGGTCCACTTCACTTGTACAATAAGAACCCGAAGCATATGTAAAGCTTGCATCATCTAATGCATTAATCGTTACGTCAAATGTTGCTGAATTGGCACATGGTGCTGTCGTAGTGTAAGTCACTGTATATGGACCTCCAACAGTGGAAGCACTTAAATCAATGACACCTGTAGAAGCATTAATGCTCAAACCTGCAGGAGCACTGAATGTCCCTCCTGTTTCACCTGTAATTGTTGGTGTTGGATCTGACTCACTTGTACAGTAAGATGCCGAAGCATATGAGAAACTTGCATCATCCAGAGCTGTAATAGAAACATCGAATGTAGATGAATTCGGACAAGGACCAACTGTCGTATACGTTATTGTGTAAGGACCTCCAACAGTGGAAGCACTCAAATCAATTTCTCCAGTTGTAGCATTAATCACTAAGCCAGCAGGACCACTGAATGATCCTCCAGCCAATCCAGTAATTGTTGGTGTTGGATCAGGATCAGAAGAACAATAAGTATTCGAAGCATAACTAAAGCTTGCATCATCCAATGTATTTACCGTTACGGTCACCGGAACTCTGAATTGTCCACCATTTGGACAAACCCCAACCCAATAGGTCGTGGTTGCTGCAAGAACTGGCGTAGTATATGTCAATCCCGTATTAACAGAAGATCCTCCAAACTGTTGGTCATACCAAGTTACAGTTCCTCCTGACGGCAAACTTCCTTGTACAGCTACACTCAAATTTGCCGTATTTCCACCACAAATAGAAGCATTGGTTGCAACCAGATCATAGAAAGGAGCAGCCAAGCCAGAAACACCTGCAGAACCATTCGTCGCTCCATTTGGCGGGAAATTAGCCATCATTTGAGTTGGGTGATCTGTTGTTACAACTCCGTTTGCACCTGCAGAAACATTTTCAGTCGGAGCACCAGAATTATAAGCAATAGCACCTCCTGTTCCAGAACCTCCAGGTCCACTTGCTTCATCAATTCCAAAGCCAAATGTGGTATGCACCATATCTCCACCATCTCCACCGACAGCATTCAGCTGAATAGATGCCGGAATAGCCGTTGCATTTTCAATGTGGATCCATCCTCCGGCTCCACCTCCACCAGCACCATCGTTCCCCTGGAAAGGACCACTCGATCCTCCATCCGCACCATTTGCTTCAATAGAACCTGAACCTGTGATAGAACCATAGTTTGTTATGTAAACGAGTCCGCCTCCACGTCCTCCAGAGCCCCCTTGACCACTATCCTGATCACCAGCTCCTCCTCCTCCTCCGAAGAAGATACGTGTTGGATCATATACCAGCGGGTGACCTCCAAGTCCTCCATTCGATTTTCTTGCATCTCCTAACCAAGCTGCATTTCTTGGCCCAACTGTAAGTGGGTTCGGCGGAGTTGGATCATCGGCTAACGAGTATCCTCCGCGACCTCCTCCTGGACTCACATTTGTCCCAATTGGTGTCATTAACAAATGCGGTGTACCTGGGTTTAAAACATCTGGATTAGGATCTGGCGGGAACGATATATCTAAGTTCCAAGCTGGTGTGTAGGCACCACCCGGCCCTTGATCTGGCGTCCCTGTCCCCGTATATCTTAGGCCTCCTGTGTATATATTGGATCCACCGCCACCACCGGCGTTTTGGAATCCAGCCCCACCACCACCGTTTGTAGCAGCAGAGATACCATATCTTGAGAATATAGCGTCATATTCCGTGTAAAATCCATAAATAGATTCTCCTTTTTCTGAACCTTCAATTGGATTTCCCGCTCCAAGGAACGTAACACCCGTTGTATTCATCCATGATCCAGTTTGTCCAACAGCATCAACCTGTCCACCTCTAAATCCAGTAGCAGATGCACTGATCGTTGCGCCTGCATTCAAATCTAAGACCTGATCAACTTCAATGGCTACAACACCACCTGTCTGACCATTCCATAGTGAAGGAACAATCGCATTACCCGTAGCGGTGAGCGTCAAATTATTATAACGCGGCACACGAACTACTTGAACATGGCCTGAGGCCGTATAATTATTTTCTAGCGCACATTGCAATTGGATGGTAGAACCTGCAGCGCTTAATACTTCGATTTGCTCATACTTACCAGAATTATTGTAAGCACCCCATGTTCCACAGGCTGCTGCTCCAATACTTCCCCATACCTCAGCATGATCGAACCAGTTATTGAACCAAGTAAAACAGTTCGGTACTGAATACTGTCCAGGGTTTGGCCCAGCAAAAACGCCATCATTATTCATGTTAGCACCTTGCATTTGAATGATCATAATCAGATCACCAGCAGCTAAAGGTGCTCCAAATGCACCACCAGTCATTGCCGCGTCATTTACTGTAATGGAGAGTCCCCCACCAATACCAGGGCCAGCATCTGCTGTCAGATAAGTGTAAGTATTGACAATGTTGTTAGTAGTAGCAATTGTAGCGTCTCCCTCTTTTCCTCTTTGAGAATAACCCAATTGAATGATCCCCGCACAAAACGCGGTTAGTAGAAAGATTTTAGTCGATCTCATAACTAGAAGCATAGTTTATATACAGTTATCAGACGAAAATACGGAAAAAAAGTTGGGTTTAGGTGAATTCTTTTGATACTTCGAGTGCTATCTCAGCTACTGCTGGACAAACACTTGTATTCTTGACAGTTAAATCAAGTATTTGATTCATTCGTTTTCGATTAGTGTGCGGATACTCACGGCAAGCTAATGGTCTAAACTCATAAATGGAACAATGATTATCATAATCAAGAAACGCGCATGGCGACGATTTCAGCACCCAATCACCATCTTCATCAATTTTTAAATAAGTTATCTCGAACTCACTCTCAGTTAGCTTTAACTTCTTTGAAATACGCTTGATATCTACATCTCTGAAAATTGGACTTGTTGTTTTGCAGCAATTGGCACATTTCAGGCAGTCTATTTTTTCAAATGTTGAATCATGCAATTCATGAAAGACTTCATCCAAATTTTTAGGTCTTCTCTTCTTTATTTTTTTGAAGGTTTTGACAATGGACTCTTTCTGTTCTAATGCCTTATCTATGCTTTTTTGGTACTCCATTTTATTCTGATCGTCCAACTTGAAAACTGCTCACGCTTTTCTATATTTACTTCGAATTTAAGCAATCATGGAGAATTTTGACCTAATCATTATTGGTGGAGGCCCTGCCGGTTATGCCGCAGCAATGCGCGGTATTGACTTTGGGAAGAATGTATGTTTAATTGAAGCTAAGCGTGTAGGTGGAGCAGGCGTCTATGATGGCGCACTTTCATCTAAGACTATGTGGGAAGTGGCTAACAAGGTCTCTCACATCAATGAAACGTTAGTTTCCGAAGGTAGAAAACCGTATGAATTGAGTTGGCAGGAAGTACGAAGGGTTGTGAATGAAGCAATTTTCGAACGAAAGTTTCACTATTCATGTCATATTAAGCTATTACAAGAAGAAACCATGAATAGCTTATTGACATTTGAGCGCGGACATGGCTCGCTACTCTCTAAAAATGAAGTGCTTATTAAAAATGCTGATGAACAAAAGATCATTCGCGGAGACAAGATTATTCTTGCTACGGGAAGTACTCCTCGTAAGCTGCCCAACGTCGATGTTGATGAAAAAATCATTCTTACCAGTGACGGTGTGGAAAAAATGCAAGACTATCCGGAAAGTATGGTCATCATCGGGGCCGGAGTAATCGGCTGCGAATACGCTACGATTTTCTCCAATTTTGGAAAAACTAAAGTATATCTTATTGACCGTCAAGAACGCATCCTTCCATTTGAAGATGAAGACATTAGTAAACTTGTCGCGAATAATCTTGAAAAAAATGGTGTAACCATTCATCATAGTGCGAATCTTGAGCGCATTGAGGTTAAAGATGGAAAGGTCGAATATGAAATCATTAATAATAATGGCACGCGTGAGATCATCCAGGTTGAAAAGGCTCTACTCTCGATTGGCCGTGTTCCGAATATTAAGTCCCTTAATTTAGAGAACGCTGGAGTCAATATGTCGAAACGAGGTATCCATATTGGTGATACCGATACACAGACAAATGTAGATAATATTTATGCTGTAGGTGACGTATCTGGACACATTGCATTGGTTAATGTGGGTGAAATTGAAGGAAGGCATGCAGTTGAAAAGGCCTTTGGAAACAAAACCATGGCGTTGAGCTACGACAATGTTTGCACCATCATGTTCTTAAAGCCAGAAGTCGCAAAAGTTGGACTTAACGAACTTGATTGCATTCGCGACAATATTCCTGTCAAAGTGGTAAAAATTGATTACTCTGTAATTGCAAGAGCCGTTGCGATGCGTAAAACAGAAGGTTTCTTTAAAATAATTGTATCCAATGATGATGAGATGCGCATTTTGGGAATGCGTGCTGTTGGAGAACATGCGTCATCAGCAATTCAGGCCGTTGGTCTTCTGATCAAAATGAATGCTCCGATTGAAGTGCTCTCGGAACTCGTTCACCCTCACCCATCCATTGTAGAGGGGGTACAAGAATGCGTACGAATGTTGTTGAATCGATCGATTTTTAAGTCTTCTGTATTCAAAGATAAGTTAGCATGTTACTCATTGGTGGACGGTGTAAAAACACCACTGCAAAGACTTTAAACAGTTTGTTTATTTACCTCTGAGGTCCATCGACCGGAGTGTATTAATCATCAATGAAGCAATTGTCATTGGCCCTACACCACCCGGTACTGGTGTGATAAATGAACACTTTTCTGCTACCTCATCAAACTTTACATCTCCCTTTAATGCCCAACCGCTTTTTTTGGTGCTGTCTGGCACTCTTGTAGTTCCAACATCGACTACTACGGCTCCTTCTTTCACCATATCCGCTGTAACGAATCCAGGCTTTCCAATTGCCGCAATAATAATATCAGCCTGAGAAACCTTTTCCTTTAAGTTTTTCGTTCTACTATGCGTCAATGTTACTGTACAATTCCCTGGATTTGAACTTCTACCGAGCATAATACTCAATGGTGTTCCAACAATATTACTTCGACCAATTACAACACAATCCTTCCCTTCTGTTTCAATATTGTTTCGCTTAAGTAACTCAAGAATTCCTGCAGGTGTGGCTGGTAAAAAACAAGGTAGATTTAAAACCATCTTTCCCAAATTCTCTGGGTGAAACCCATCAACATCTTTAAGAGGATCAATGGCTTGCGTCACTTTCAATTCATCAATATGCTCCGGAAGAGGCAATTGAACAATGAAACCGTCAATCTCATCGTCGTTATTCAATTCATGGACTTTCGCCAATAATTCATCCTCTGTAACAGAATCTTCATAGCGAATTAAAGAACTGTCAAAACCAATTTGCTCGCATGCTTTTACCTTTGCATTGACGTACGTTAAAGATCCACCATCATTACCCACCAATACTGCGGCTAAATGTGGAACCTTTTGTCCATTCGACTTTCGCTGTTCAACCGCCACTCTTAACTCTTCTCTAATGTCTTGAGCTGTCGCTTTTCCATCTAGTAATTGCATACACTTAATTTTCTACTAAGATAATACTCCAATGCACTTACTCGAAGTTTACAAAGAAAATCATCTCCAACTTTTCAGCTATATTTGATAAAAAAAACGATGAAAAGAATTCTCCTTGCCTTTGTCGCAGTCGCTTTTTCAATTCAGACTTCGCACGCTCAAGACGGAGTGATTACGGGGAGTGAAATAGGTGCAGACATTGCTTTTTCAGCTTCGACAAATGGTGGAAACTTTGGTCTAGGGCTGAAATACGGATTTAATTTTGGTGAATATATTATCCTTGGACCATCTGTCCGCTATGAGTATTTGTGGTGGAAAAACTTTGTTGGACCCAGCGAAATCGTTTCAGGGAATCGGCACGTGTACGGCGGTGGTGTCTTTGCACACGCCCGTTTCTTCAATGCATTATTTGTAGGAGCCGAATTCGAGATGTTACGTTCACCATATAACCAAAACGGGTTTCTTTCACTAGAAAAAACATGGGCGCCAACATTATTTCTTGGCGGAGGATTCTCGATGGAATTCAATGAGTTAGTTAGAATCAATGCGGGAATTATGTATGACGTGATTAACCCTATGAATAGCCCTTTTAGAAGCTCTTACTCAATTCAAAAACAAGATCCCGTAACTGGAGCGCCTGCTGGCTATTTGCCAATCATTTATCGAATTGCGTTCTTCTTCCCTTTGAGCTGATCATTTATTTTAAGACATAAAAAAAGCCGCACTTTAATTGAGTGCGGCTTTTTTATTTCATAATATTCAACTACTGAGGCTGTCCCATCGGCATCTGAGGTGTGAATAAAGATCCTTGAGGTCCATAATTCACCAATTCAATAAAGAAACAAAGCGACTCCTTACCTTGCTGTTCACCGTAAGCAAGATCCCATGGAATGTACACGCGATACTTTCCACCTTTCTTCATTTTTGGAACAATGAACGACCATCCAGGTATTACCCCTCCATTCAAGCTCAGTGCAACAGGATCCATGTTCCCAGTGGCTTTTTTCATATCATAACTGCTCTGAACAGTATCACCGAATGCATTGGTCAAAATGTACTCTACTTCGACATCGTCGGTAGGTCCAGGCATACCACCGTTTCCTTCTTCAAGGACTTCCATTACAACACCGTTGTCAAATACTTGTGCTCCGGAAATTGTTTTCGCCTGATCTAACATGTTCTGACCAGCAATTACATTTAGATCCATGATAAAGTTACCGACCATTTCTCTTCGTTCAGCTTCATCAATCAACGTATCATTTTGATTCATTCCAAGCTTAAAGCCAGCTTTTACCATCTCCATGTTCATCTTATCAACACCGCCCATTCGAACCATATCTTTATAAAATGCAAAAGCACTTTGGCGTCCCACACATTTTGATCCCGCTTCAAGATGCGTAGTATCAAAATCCTGATAATAAGGTCCCATAAAATCGAGCATAACGTCCTCACATTCTGAACAATCTTTTTCATTCAAGTTCATGCTGAATCCTTCTGCAACGAGATCTTTATCCAGTTCAGACATACGTGGACCACTGCGCAAAATCGACTGAGCATTAAGCGAACCCAATACGTATCCCAAACGATCTTCAAACGACTCCAAATTTAGAGGCTCATCGGCCACTACTTCTTCTTCTCCTCCACCGCATGAAAACAAAACCAGTGCTACCGGAGCAAATAATAACCACTTTTTCATTATGCTATTTCTATCAATTCAACATCAAAAATAAGTGCCATATATGGTTCGATTGGACCTCCTGGATGAGGGCTCGTTCCATAAGCTAGATTTTGAGGAATGTACAATCTGTACTTCGCTCCTTTTGGCATTAACTGAAGGGCCTCTGTCCATCCTGGGATCACCTGATTAACACCAAAAGTTGCTGGCTGCCCACGATCAATCGAGCTGTCGAATACCGTTCCATCCGTTAACGTACCATGATAATGAACGGTTACTTGACTCGTAGCACTTGGCTTATCACCTGACCCAGCTTCAATGATTTCATATTGAAGTCCACTATCTGTAACTTGAACTCCCTCTTTCGTTGCATTTTCCGCTAAAAACTTTTCTCCAGCTTCTTTATTTACCTTATACTTCTCTTCGTTTTTTGCACTCAGAAACTTCTGAATTATTGCATTCGCCTCCTCAGGTGAATAGCGTAACTCTTTCCCATCAAAAGTATCCTGAATTGCCTGCGCCATTGCCTGCGTTGAAATTCCTTTAAGATCTTGTTGCATCAAGCTACCGCCAAGGCTCATTCCCACGCAATAACTTACAGCTTCTAATTCATCTGTCATTGTTGTCATAAATTTCGTCAAAGATACATTTAAAAATGACAGCAAGAATGACTGCGCAAGAAAGGAAATACAAGATTTCAATCAAGTGCCTGTTGAAGATCTTCCCAAATATCTTCCAAATGCTCCAAACCAATGGACAAACGCACAAGACCATTGGAAATACCAACTTCTAATCGCTGTTCCGGAGAAAGCTTAGAATGTGTCGTAGAAGCAGGGTGCGTTGCAATACTTCGAACATCTCCAAGATTTGCCGTTAATGAGAATAATTTTAAACGATTCAGAAAGGCCTTTCCACCCTCTAATCCAGACTTGAGTTCAAAGGTGACAATTCCCCCACCATAACGCATCTGTTCCTTTGCAATTTTATACTGCTGGTGCGATTCTAAAAAAGGGTATTTCACCTTGCTAATCGCAGAATGACTTTCTAACCGCTTAGCTACTTCAAATGCGTTCTTGCAATGGCGTTCTAATCGAACATCTAATGTTTCCAGAGACTTTGATAGCACCCATGCGTTGAACGGGCTCAACGCCGGACCAGTATGTCTTGCAAATGCTTTGACTTGTTGAATCAATTCATTGGTTCCCAGTATAACTCCTCCCAACGTTCTTCCCTGACCATCAATGTATTTTGTAGCCGAGTGAATGGTAACATCAGCCCCCAAGGAAATAGGCTGTTGAATCAAAGGTGTGGCAAAACAATTATCAACAACAAGCAAAACATTTTTGCGTTTGCATATGGCAGAGAGTCTCCTGACGTCAATGATATCCAGCCCCGGATTGCTCGGAGTTTCAATGTATACTGCCTTTGTATTGTCGTGAATGGCTGCCTCAAAACCATCATAGTCATCGTAATCGACATAATTGCAGTCAATATTCCATTTTGGCAGGATCTCTGTCAACAGTTTGTGCGTGGATCCAAAAACGGAACGACAAGATACAACATGATCTCCAGAAGATAGCACAGCACCAAAAAAGGTAAATACTGCAGCCATTCCCGTTGCAGTTGCCCAACCATTTTCCGCACCTTCCAAGGCCGCCATCTTTTGGATAAACTCTTCAACATTCGGGTTGGCATAACGCGAATAAATATGTCCTTCGCGTTCTTCAGCAAACTGAGATCGCATATCTTCAGCATCATCAAAAACGTAACTGCTGGTGAGATACAAAGGAACAGAATGCTCGTTATTATTGGAACGATCGCTTTGAATGCGGATTGCTTTCGTTTCTGGTCGCATACTACTTAATTTGATAGGTTAAATTGATTTTGTTGTCAAGAGATGCTGCAACAGAACAGTACTTATCAAAAACCAATTGGATGTTCTTTCCAAGTTTCTCTTTATCGATAGCCCTGTCCAACTTAAATATAAGCTCGATATGTTCAAATGGCGACGGAACTTCATCTTTGCGTTTTGCATTAATTTCTATTTCAAAATCATTAGAGCTTATTCGTTGCTTTTTAAAAATTAACAATACATCAATAGCTACACATCCGGCTAGACCACTAGCAACAAGCTCCATCGGGCGCAAACCTTTTCCCTGACCACCAATGGCCGTATTTGCATCAATCCAGGTGTCAATTCCCTCTTGATTCGTCACCTTAAAAACAAATGGTTCTTCTACTCTTTGTAGGTTCAAATTCATACAATTGGTTTTATACAATACTTGTTTCTAGTAACGCGAACTTACGTTCTTTTGATTTTTTGATTAATTGTTCTCCCGATGTTATTGGCTCTGGCAAAACGATTAATGAAAGCTCTTTCCGTTGATTAAAATTGAACTGTTCCAATTCACTGAATCTCACCCAACCGGTCTGGTAAGCATAATCCTCACTTTGGTAAACCTCATCAATCTGGTAAAATGGTATCTCATTAATGGCTTCGATAAAAGGAGATCCTAAGTATATTTTCACAAAGAAGTCTTTCGTGAATGTCAACGTTTTTCCTTCCTCCGACTTTCTGTATTCATAAGCGTAATCGAACTTTAAAGCCGAAACGTCGGAAAGAACAGCACTTGCAGTAGGGTAACTTCCAGCTCCCTTACCAATAAACAACTGCTTATCTGAAAAAAGCGCCTCAACAATAACCGCATTGAACTCATTATTTACTTCAAATGCTGAATGCTCTCTTGACACAAACTGCGGAGCGACAAAACCAACTACCCGATCTTTCACTTTTTCGGCGCGAGATAATAGTTTAATACGGTACCCCTTTTCTCTTGCGTAAGCTACTTCATGCTTAGTGACATTTCTTATCCCAATATTCACTACCTCTTCTGGAGGTACACTCAATCCAAAAGCGTGCTTTAACAGAAGAACCAGTTTATACTTCGAATCATAACCGTCAACATCTAACGTTGGATCGATTTCAGCAAACCCAAGTTCTTGCGCTTCTTTTAACGCTGTTGAATAATCGACGCCGTGGTTTGATCGTGTGAGAATATAATTGGTCGTGCCATTTGTTATTCCTTCAATGGAAGTAAGTGAGTCATTATTGTAGTACTCTTCAAGATTTCTTAAAACTGGAATGGAGCCAGCCACTGCACCTTCATATAAAAACGAAACTTCATTTTCCTTCGCTAGATTCAATAACTCATCAAGGTGTTCTGCGATCAGTTTCTTATTGGCTGACACAACGGCTTTTCCAGCATTAAATGCAGATCGAACGATTTCATATGCAGCATCACTATCATTGATTAGTTCGACAACTACGTTAATTTCTTCGTCCTTTAAGATGTCGCTAACATCATAAGAAAAATGATCTTCAGGTAGTGGTCTTTTCTTGTTTTTGTCTTTGACGACAATTGTCTTGATTTGTGCGTCAATTAATTTCGACTTATTAAGCACTTCATAGAGGCCTGATCCTACACATCCAAAGCCTACTAATCCTATCGTTAATTTCTTGTTCATTTCTTTAATTATTGTGTGACTAAATAGTTGCCACGAGGTTCATTAATTGATTTTTCTTAATTGTTGTTTTGAAAACTGTTGGCCGAATCTGACGATAATTTTCATTTAAGAAATCACGCATTACCGCCTTCAATTGATCGGTCTCAATGAGAAATCCATCGTGCCCAAACTCGGAGTTAATCTCAACATAGTCAGCATTAGGAATATGCGTTGCCAGAAACTTTTGTTCACTAGTTGGAAAAAGCTGATCAGTGGAAACACCAACAACTAACGTATTCGCCTTCACTTTATGGAGTGCTTGGCTAATGGAGTCCCTTCCTCTAGCAACGTTATGACTATCCATAGCATGTGTAAGTGCAACATATGCATAGGCATCAAAGCGATTCGCTAATTTTTCTCCCTGATACTGCTGATAACTACTTGCTCTAAACTCAGATGAACGATCATTTTCCTTTTCTGTCTGCGTCTTCACATAACCTTCGTAGGTTCTGTAACTCAACATAGCGATGCTTCGAGCCGCAATCAACCCTTCCTTTCCCCCATCTAACTGTCCGTTTCCATATGTAGGATCTGTTTTTATAGCTAACCGTTGACTTTCATTAAATGCGATTCCATATGCAGAATGACGTGCATTAGTTGCCACCAGAAAAAGGTTTCTAGTTACTTGTTCATTCAATATGGACCACTCCAAAGCCTGCTGGCCTCCCAATGATGCTCCAATCAATACATGGATTTGCTCGAGCTCTAATGCTTCAAATAAAGCTTGATGAGCCATTGCCTGATCGCGGGTTGTCACCAAAGGAAATCTATCTAATTGAGCTGTCTCACCTTCTTTTGGTGTAATGGGACCTGTCGTTCCATAACAAGAACCTAAGGCATTTGCGCAAACAATGAAGTGTTCATCTTCGTTGAACAGTGCATTATTCCCAAAAAGCCCTTCCCACCAATCCAATACATCACTGTTTGCGGTTAAACCATGACAAACCCAAATGACATTGCTCTTTCGAGCATTTAGCTTCCCGTAAGTATGGAACCCAATCGTTGGTTCATTTAATATTTCACCACTTTCAAGGCGCAGTGACGCCAATTTTATTTCTGAATACATTTTTTCGAAGTTTGAATTGAAGAATATCACCCGAAAAGGGTGAAAACCATGTGCTATTGATTGCCTAACAGCAACAACAATGATCTGACATCACAGACCAATGACACATATACAAGCGATCTAGGGTTGATCGACTACTCAAACTCTCTGAACTTAGCTTAACGTTTTTCATGCTCTTTTCATTTATATTCTTCCATCCCATCTTTTGGGATTTGGAATCAGGAATTGGCACCGGTTTTCCAATCTCATCCTTTCAGAATCGACTTAAAGTTGGTTGCCAGAGGGTCATAGAGCCTGTCTCTCACCTCTTCTTTATAAATCAAGATCCACCGTCGTGGCAAATTGATGACACAAATGTTCAGAATTTGTTTTTGATTAAACAAGACTTTTTTAGAAAAAAATATTTTTCACACTGGAAAATCCTGCCTAATCCTCTCTATAAACACCCTCGATAAATGCAGGAAAACAATACATTTGTAAACGCTATACAAGCAAATAAACATGAAGCGAAAATTACCTGTAGTCACACTTATCATTAGCGTTCTTATTATCGTTATTGGCTACTTTGCGTATGTAAAATTCATTCGCCCGACCTATTTGAATAATGAATTAAGAACGGAAAAAATTGATTTGTCACAACCAGAGCAACTAACATTAATCAAAGGCCAGCAGCAAAAGAATATTTTCAGTATCGAAATAGAAATCACTGGTACAGCTTCTGGTATTTTTGACGTACTTGTTTCAAATCCTGAAGGACTTGTTCATAGCATAGCACTTAAAGGAAAAGAGGTTGATTACATCTATAAAGGAGACTGGTATTCTGACACTTGCCTTCTCGACTTTAAACCGCGAGACAATGCATCTGGTAAACTCAATATAGAGTATCGTTTTCTTGGTTTGAATTGATAGTTGCGCATTCCCAAGGTGAATAATCATTATTTTTGAGACTGATGCGTCTAAACACAACCACTTCCTGGCTCATATCAATTACGCTTACAATTGCTGCGTTGGTCTATGGCAAGTCGATCATTCTTCCATTCATATTTGCATTGCTTATATGGTTCGTGGTCAAGAAGCTGAGAAACCTGATTGATAAAGTTCAGTTCATTCACGATTACATTCCGAAATGGATCAAGACCATTCTGGCTTCCTTTCTGATTTTTGGGATGTTAGTGGTCATCGCACGCGTACTGATCACAAATATTGAGAACCTGAGCCTTTCCTATGAACAGTATGTATCGAATTTGCAGGTCGTCGCTCAGCGGATCAATGAATTATTCAATATTGACATCCAGGAAGAGATCATCAATTTTGAGCAGAAACTGGACTTTTCGCAGTACCTCCAGTCATTACTCAACTCTCTATCTGATATTCTGGGGAATATGGTAATGATCATTTTCTACGCAGTTTTCTTATTCGTAGAAGAAAATCTTTTTACACAAAAGGCGAAACTAATCTTTACAGATAAAGAGCGTTTTCATAACTTTTCTGAGACCGCGCGCAAAGTGGACAAATCCATGTCGAGTTATATCAGCCTCAAGTCCTTAATTAGCCTTATAACGACCGTTTGTAGTTATTTTATTCTATTGGGAGTTGGCATTGAGTCTCCTCTTTTTTGGGCTTTCCTGATTTTTATTTTCAATTTCATTCCATCGGTTGGTCCTATCCTTGGAACATTGATGCCAGCGCTTTTCTCATTAATTCAATTTGGAGAATTTGTTCCTTTCCTAATCATATTATTTGGTGTTGGAACAGTTGCAATGCTTGTTGGGAGCTTCGTAGAACCTAAGTTAATGGGAAATACGCTCAACATTAGTCCGCTCGTTGCAATCTTATCACTTGCGATTTGGGGAAGCATTTGGGGAATTGTTGGAATGCTCTTGTGCGTTCCTATTACTGTTGCTATGATCATCATAATGTCTCAATTTGAGCAAACGAGATCAATCGCAATACTTCTCTCAGAAAAAGGCAGGATTGGAAAAAAACTATAGGACTACTTCAATCCGAAGTGTTCCTCTGCTTTTTCTGTGACATATCCACCAATTGCAAGCGAAGCTGTTGCCGCCGGTGATGGTGCGTTCAAAACATGAATGGCATTGCCGTGGTACTCAATTCGGAAGTCATCTCGCGTATCTCCATCCTGACGTAACAATAACGCCCTTACTCCTGCCCGACCTGGGCGGATATCATCCATGGTCAATGAGGGAATCATTCGCTGCAAGGTTTTGAGGAATAATTTCTTAGAGAAAGCTCGTCGATATTCATTGATTCCAAATCGCATATTCTTAAAGAATAATTTCCATGTTCCTCCATAAGTCAGCGCATCCCAACTATCTCTGAATGAAAAATCTGTTTTTCCGTACCCTTCTCGTTTGAAGGTAAACACGGCATTGGGACCACATTCTATTTCACCGTTGGTCATTCGAGTAAAATGAACTCCTAAAAATGGGAAATCGGGATTCGGAACAGGATAAATCAGGTGCTTTACTTTGTGCTTCCCTTGTTCTGTCAACTCGTAATAATCACCTCTAAATCCAACTACCTTTTCTTTGAGCTTAACGCCGTCCTTTTTCGCCATTCGATCGGCTTGTAGACCTGCACAAAAAACAAGATGTTTGGCTTCAAAATCTCCATTATTTGTAACCAGTGTAGACGTATTATTCTTTTTCTGAATATCCAAGACTTCATGCTTTAAACAAAGCTTACTTTCCGGCTGAGTCTGCAACGCCAGTTCTACCATCTTTGCAGTTGCTCCTCTAAAATCAATGATTCCAGTAACAGGCACTAAAATTCCAGCGATCGCTTCCACAAACGGTTCGTATTCCTTGACTTCTTCTCCTGTCAATTTTTTGATGCCTTCAATACCATTTTGCGTCCCTGTCTCAAAAATGCGGTCCAAGTGTGGTAGTTCTTTTTCATCAGTAGCAACTACTACTTTACCACATACATCATGATCTATTCCGTGTTCTTTGGCAAAAGCAACCAATTCATGCCTTCCTTTAATACAATTCTGCGCTTTTAAAGAACCAGGCTTATAATACAACCCTGAATGGATAACTCCAGAATTATGCCCCGTTTGGTGGTCTGCGAGCATGTCTTCTTTTTCAAACAATACTATTTTGAGGTCTGGATATTTAGTTTGCATCTTGTAGAACGTTGCTGCTCCAACGATTCCTCCTCCGATTATTGCCACATCATAGGTCATACGAACTGGATTTCTCTTAATTTGGCGGTAAAATTAATGATTCAAGGTTGATTGACCACAAAACAACGCAATTATCGACGCCTTTCTTTCAGAACCTGAATGGTCTGCGTTTCGTTGGTGCATTAATGGTCTTCCTATTTCACTGTTTCACACTCGGAAGAGAAGTCTGGGGCGATTTTTTCTCATCGCCAGTTTTTGAAAAAGTTGCAAAAGTGTTTTCAAAGGGACATCATGGAGTAGGTCTATTCTTTGTTCTTAGCGGTTTTCTCATCACCTACCTTCTGTTGCATGAAGCCAAAAAAAATGAGCGTATCAACGCATTTGGTTTTTTCATGCGACGCATGCTTCGCATATGGCCACTTTACCTCATCATTGTCATCTTCGGTTTTTTCATCTTCCCACTGCTTCCATATGGAATCGAGACCACCCACTCGTTGACAAATTATGCGCTGTACCTCTCCAATTTTGATGAGTTAATCAATGGCTCGCAAGATGCTGTCAATTTCCTGACAGTAACATGGTCGGTGAGCATTGAGGAACAGTTTTACATCGCCTGGGTGGTTCTTATAGCCCTCATCCCTGCTATGCGAAAAGGAAGGTACTTCCCCTATTATTTTACCCTTCTGATACTTTCAAGCATCGTATTCCGGTTTATCTATTGGAATGATGAGCGTATACTTTACTTCCATACGCTGTCCGTTGTTAGCGATCTTGCTATCGGTGGATACCTCAGTTACCTTTGCTTTCACAAGAGAATCTCAGAAAAAATAAAGCATCTCCCCAAAGGCATTCTTATTATCGTTTATGTGATTGGGACAGCATTAGTTCTCGCTTCAACAAAGATCTTTCAGGGCCAGTTCACGCTTGTTGAGCGCTTATTTATTGGAGCGTTTTTTGCCTTCATTATTTTTGAGCAGGTTTATTGCTCAAACTCCTTCTACAAAGCGGATAAAGTTCTCGGCTTTTATAAGCTCGGCGAAGTAAGCTACGGTTTGTATATGTATCACTGCATTGTCATTTATTATGTGCAGCAAGTCATGAATTCAATGGGTTGGACGCACTCTCTATTTCATTTCCTGATATTCATACTTGTAAGTGCCCTGCTCACCTATTCCATTAGTTGGGTTAGCTATCGTTTTCTGGAGTCACCACTGTTAAAATTAAAGCGCTATTTCAGATAGTGGTAACAAAAAAGGCGCTTCCAATATGAAAGCACCTTTTTATTTCGAATCAACCGTTCTTATTTCTTTGTAAACTTCTTACCGTAAACACGATCTTTCGTTACTACTTTTATCAGGTATTGTCCAGGTTGAACGTGTCTCAGATCAACATGTGCATTCGCATAATTTGAAGTAGCTTGCATTGTTTGCGTCAACACCTCTCTTCCTGTCAAGTCATATACATAAAGCTTCGCGTCATTACTTACAAATCCGCTTAACTCAACATCGAACTCACCGTTGTTCGGGTTCGGATATACCTCCACCTCGTGGGATAGTAATTTCTCTTCTTCCCCAAGTGTAAAGCCTACAGAGAAGTTATACCTGTGATAGTTTCCGAAATCAGTATCAAACAGTTCTACAATTCCACCACCAACAAGTTTAATTCTAAAGGCACCATTTGTTTCTCCTTCATACTGATTAGAATACCAATAACCCAAACCATCGCTATCACTATCTTCTATGATAATACTGTAACAACCTGGAGCAAGATCAAAAGTATCTTGATAAGTGGTTGTGTTTGTAAAGCTTGTTTGCTCAAAAATGATGTTACCATCAGCGTCAATCAATCTCCACTTGTTTTCGTTCGCTCTGTTATTCGTTGTGAACCAAGTCAAAAACGGTCCATCAATGGTCTCAGGCGCTTCAAACTTCACTTCTTTGAGGTCATTCTGTGCATACTCATCCATTGAAGCTCCTTGTACATCGTGTACTTGAGCTGAGAAGGTCTGGATGCCGTTGTAATCTCTCCACCATCCTAAATCAGTAACAGGAATCTCAACAATCTCTTTTTCTAAGAATTCGAGGTTTCCGTTCCATTGATACTCAATGAAATCACCGTAGCTGATCCAACATCTGATCTTACATGATGTCAACGGTTGCTCTCCAGTATTCTGAAGAATGACACGAGGATTAGAACAACTTGGGTTCCATTTGCGGTAGTACTCCCAATTATTTGGATTTAATACATCTACAATCGCTGCATCGTGTTGGAAGTTTGGTGCAGAATATGAAATTAGGTCCATTGCGACAACATAGTTCCCGTTTCCTTGATCTTGATCGTTCGCTGGAACATCCTCAATATCGTAATCAATAGTTACAGTTGTTCCCGGCGTTACATAGGGCGTAAGGTCATGATCGTACTCTTTTACAAGATCACCTGGACACCATCCTTCTCTTGCATAAGGCCACGTTCCACCCTGACCTGGGTTTGGACTGTCTCCACAAGCAGTTTCTTCCCAAATCTCCCAGTTAAAACGGTTCACACCATCAATAGAAATAGCATGATCCTTAGAATCCCATTCACAACAATTTACGCTTCCGTGGTGACCATGTCCTGTAAATCGTGTTTTTATCTTAAACATTGAAGAAGTATCTGACAACGCCACTTGTGTCGCCTGAAGGTTTACGTCGTTATCCATATTATCATAGCGGTAGCTTCTCCAATCACTCCAAATTGGCTCACGCTTATGAACATCTCTTGGAGGAATTCCTTCAATGAATGCAAATCTCAGGTCAATCAGCTCTTGTGTATTGTGAGCAGCTAAATCTACAACATCTTTGAGGTACATTTGATAATCAGTAACATCATAGATCCATGTGAATCCTTGAGGCCCGAGATCGAAACCAATACCGTAAGGTGTAATGAATCTTCCGATTTCTACATCATGAATAATCTCATAGGGTGCTTCATAATAGGTAACAACTGAATTATTCAACGTACCTGTTCCTGAGAACGATACACTGGAAATCACATTATTTGAAGCGTCGTAAACATCCTCGGAACCTTCCGGCATCGCCAAGAAAGCATCAACAATTTCCATATGATGATTTACGGGTCCGAATTCAAAAACAACTTCTGGCTCTTTCAACTCAAACCTTGGCACTTCTACTGGAGCAGCTGCTCCACTTACCGTTCCTTGCCCAAAGGATACGCGAATTCGATCTTGAGCTCCAGCTCCTGTGATCACCGGAGTTTCTTCAAAATTGATCATACCCATTTCAGAAGGCATTAATAAATATCCGTTAGCCGTTTCATCCACCGCGTACTTTCTGGCATCAAATTGATAATAAACCATTAAGTCATTCCAGTTCGGATGAGCATTTGTAACCTCCTGCATATACCAGTTCGCAACATCTGTTTCAGAAAGTGCAACATTGTATAGTTGAAATTCATCAATCATACCTTGCCAATAATTTCCATAGTTTCTGTTCGAACCTATGATCAACCTGTGCAGATGTCCAATATTTCTTGTAAATCCAGTTCCGCTGTGCCATAGCACTCCATCTCTCATCACTTTCATATCACCTGTTGCCTGATCTTTAATAAAGGCCCAGTGATGCCACTCATTATCAATTCCAGTCATATCCTGGTCGATGCGATCATATCCATTTCCTTCACCACAATCCCAATAAAGACGATTGTTGCTCCATGGAAAGTGAATGTTAATCACACGATTGTTCAATGTATCGTACCCTTCGAGAATTGAAGTATTCACTCCGCTATTTCCCAATCCTTTTGCCCAAAAAGCAATGGTCACATCTCCACCGAGATCAACGTCTGACAGCTCCAACAATGCGTGATTAGAGCCGCTGAATTCAATTACTCCGTTTCTATCACCATATGCTACTGCCATGTCACTCGCAGTGTTATTCACTTCAAATTGAATAGATTGACCAATAGGATCTACGCTTTGACCGTAAACAAACTCAATAATCAAATTGTCTGAACCATTCCAGTTGAACGGCTGGTAGAATAATAGTTCGTTTTCACCATCAACGAAGGCTCCTGCTGCCAAACTCACTTTTGACGCATTGTATACTTCTGTAAACCCTGTGCCATGGAAAGCTGTTAAGGTAGCATCGGTAGTTGGCTTGATTGAAATGCGAGGTTGAAGAACTTCTCCAGTTCCAGTAATACCTCCATTCGGAATGAATACGCTCAATGACTGAATATCGCCAGCTGTAATTCCTGCTGCTGTCAATTCCGCCGCTGTAATCATCATTTGATAACGATCACCAAGACCTGCAACGTCAAAAGGATAATTAGCATTGCCACCTGTACCAGCTAAAGTCGGATACAGTGTCGTCGATGCTCCAGATCTCATTTGTTCGGTACTAACGTATTGGTCAATGCGCGTTCCCGTATACGCTTCATAACTATAGTTGGGAGTTGAATTGTAATTATTCAAATAGCGCACACTGTCTACCTGAACAGAGTCGTATGCTCCAGTATGATCAAAAACACGCGTATATGCCAAATAATCCCATTCGCCACAATTAAAATTATCCCATGGCGTTAACGGGTCACACTTTAGGTTATAATACATCAACACTTTCTCAAAGCGTTTAGAGTTGAGGGCAGCAGGAAAAGTAAATTCCGCGCGTCGCGTTGAAATTGAATCGTATGTAAAAGTTTGAACCCACGTAGTATCCTGCGAAAAAGATACTGTACTCGCCATCATGAAGAGGACGAGAAGTAATTTTGTCTTCATAAGTTAATCGTTATAGTACCAGCTGCAAATATATCGGGAACACGCTTTTTAAGCAAGTTCAAAGGATATACAAAGTGTTTACAATTGGGTTTTTATCAGATTTCCTGAAGATCGTTCATTCTACAACAAACACAGGTATATAGTTGTGTGTAGGTTCGTAAAACTCACTGTTTTGATAAATAAAATAAAGCTGCTCCCATGCAGATTCTCTAAACTCTTTGTCATCCTCTTTTAATGCTTCAAATCTCTTTCTCAAATCTGGATCATGACTAAGAATATCTTTCGCTTTATCTTCAAAAACGTACGGAGAAAAATATTCTTTTTGCTGAACGTAACTATCAAAAAAGTTCCAAGCAAAGTAACTATCCGGTGCTTCTGGTTCCAGCACAGAAATAATAAAGCGTCTGTTTTTCTGATCCGTTGGCACGTAAACATCTCCTCTTTTGATCTTTGTATTTCGCATCCGATCAGCAGTAATTTTCGAATGCAAAAAATGACCTTCATAAGGACGATTACCAGAGTCGAAACTGTTTACTCTAATTTGATTTGCTAACCAATTTTCTGAGTCATCAATTACCGTCATTTCAACATTGTTTGCTTTCAAACGATTGATCACCTCTGAACACTGTCCACCAATAATATAGGCTGTTGGAATCCTGACCGTGTCTGATGCTGCATATGTCTTATAATAATCCAAGTCCTTTTCGTAGGGGCGATCTTGATGATATTTTAATCGTTTTAGCCCTGTAATCTCGCTGATTGGTTCAGAAAATTCGTACCCCTTGAAGCGGATTTTATCTTTCTTATCGGTCAATGAGTAGTTAAACAGGTAGTTTTCAAGATTTTGCTCCCACTTCAATGTTTTATCCCTTGCTTCTTCTATTTCTTCAAAATGTTTACTCATCCAGTCAATCGTGGATTCAATAAAAACGAGTGTTGATTGCACTCTCTCAGGAAATGGTTTCAGCATATGTGTTTCCAGCGTAAAGCTAAATGAGTTTAGCAAAGATGCGTATCCCATGGCATAACGCGGTAAATCATTAAACACTTGAATTCCCGATTCAGGTGTTTTTCCTTTCAAATAGACATATGGACTGAGCTCAAATCCTTTTCGCGCAGATTCTTTCTCCAGAAACGGAATCATATCATCATACATCAAATCGGCTAAAGCCGGTGACATACGCTCTTTCACCGAAGCTATATATGTCATTACGTACTGGTAATCCGCTCCATTTGACACATGCGCATCCAAAAACACGTCGGGTTCAAGCCCATGATAGATCTTTGCAAACGTGAACATATTCTTCGAGTCCATTTTAATAAAATCTCTATTCAAATCCAGATTTTGAGCATTCCCACGAAATCCATATTCTTCCGGACCATCTTGATTCGCTCTGCTGCTGCTCGAACGGTTCATCATACCGCCGACATTGTATGCAGGAATAATTGCAATTACCGGTAACCCCTCTGTTTTTCTGCCAGCTTTAATCCACTGCTGAATCCAAATCAGACAAGCATTTACACCATCAGGCTCTCCTGGGTGAATTGCATTATTGATCAGTAAAGTTGTTTTATTTCGTGCTTTTTCAAAGGTTTGAACGGAATCCTGAGCACCATTAATTACACAGGTGTAAATCGGGAGGCCATAATCCGAACTTCCCATCTCATACAATTCAATTTCAGGAAAATCTTTGGCATACTGCTGATAGATTTCTATTAATTCAGGATAAGTTGGTGTGGTGTTTCCTTCAAATTGTGCGTTCAATGCTCCCGAAACAAAGAGTAACAGGAAGAATATAAATTGCTTCATAACATGCTTTAGACGCAACTAAAATACTTAATTTTGACCTATGCGAATTGACATCCTTACGATCCTGCCAGACCTTCTTCAAGGGCCGTTTTCTGATTCCATTATGCAGCGTGCTCAGGATAAAGGTCATTTGGAATTACACATCCATAACATTCGGGATTACACAGAAGATAAACACAATCGCATTGACGACTATCAATACGGTGGTGGAGCAGGAATGGTAATGTCGATTCAACCCATATCAGCCGTGATTGAAAAATTGACCGCCGAACGGAACTACGATGAAATCATTTATATGACTCCTGATGGTGAATTGCTTGAGCAATCGACTTGTAATGAGTTGAGTTTATTGAAAAACATCATTATTCTTTGTGGTCATTATAAAGGTGTTGATGAGAGAATTCGTGAACATTACATAACACGAGAAATCTCCATTGGTTCTTACGTCTTGTCAGGAGGAGAATTGGGCGCAGCTGTATTGGTTGATAGCATTGTGCGACTTGTGCCTGGGGTTTTGAATGACGAAACTTCTGCGCTCACCGATAGTTTTCAAGATCAACTCTTATCGCCACCGGTTTATACGAGGCCACCAGAGTTCAATGGCTGGAAAGTCCCTGAAGTACTGCTTTCAGGAGATTTCGGAAAAATTGAGCAATGGCGTGAAGAAAAGGCATTGGAGCGTACTAAGCAACGAAGACCTGATTTATTGGAAGAATGAAAGAAGTCATTGACCAGTTACGAAATGGAGATATCATTCTATACCCCGCAGACATAAGTTGGGCCATAGGTTGTGACGCAACCAATGAAAGCGCTTGTGAAAGACTGAATCTGATTCATCCAACTTCAGTCGCTTCTAAATTCACATTACTTGTTGATGGATTCCCAATGCTTGAAAGGTATATTCCAGATTTTCATGAGGTTTGTTATGACCTCGTCGATTACGCGACAAAACCACTCACAATTGTCTACCCCAATGCACAAGGAATTGCCGAGAGTATATTAACGGAAGATGGTTCCATTGGAATCCGAATAACAACAGATCACTTTTGCAAAAAACTGATACAAGGAATGAGAAAGCCATTGGTTTGTCTCGAAACGCATCGTAATGATGGCAAAGTGCCGGCTTATTTTGCGGATATTGATGAAAACGTAAAAAGCAGAGTTGATCATATCGTATTGGAGCGCACCGAAGAAAAAATAAGTCATTCAGTTCAAGAAATAAAGATTGGGCTGTCTGGAGAAGTAACTATAATTCAAAAGTAAATATGGAACCTAAAGATGACCCACGCATATCATTAGTAATGAATATTTCAAAGGCTCAACCCATTCTTCTGGGTTTAACGCTTATTGGTTTTGTTGGAATTATGCAGCGCTACCCCTATTCCAATATTGCGTTGCTTATCGGAGCAGGTGCTTTAGTCATGTTTTATTTTATGAAAGCACAATATTACATTGATCTTGAATGGACTTCTGCAGATAGAATGATTCACCGATTTTCGTTCTATGGGCTTGCACTAGGAATGGTGGCCTTTATTTTCCACCTAACGCGCACTCCTGGATGGGATTTTCTTTCATTGGTATCCATCATGATCTTTTCTGTCATTTTCCTTTTACTTGTTAGAAAAAAAGGAGCGATAACGAAATATCTGAGCATGATAGAGCTTTCGGCTATGGTGTTGATTTTCGTATATTTTGGACGCGTTTATATGGCTCAACTTTAGTTCATCAGCTCTAAATAATCAATCAACACTCGATTGAATTTTTTCGTCTCAGTGAGGTTCGGCATGTGCGCGCCTTTGTCAATGACAACATAAGTCGCATTTTCTCCTATGTGTTCCTTCAGCAAAGCTCCTCTCTCGGCAGGTACAACTGGATCGTTACTTCCCCAAATGAGTAATACAGGCATCTTAACATGATAATCATGAGAAGCATACTCTTCTAAACCAGCTACCAAATGTGTTATCAGTCGACGTTTGTCATTCAAATTAATGGCATAGAGTTCTTGATGAAATTCCTTCAACCATCCCGCAGGAAGAATTGACTTTTTCATGGATGCCAGATACATGAGCTTCTTTAACCCCTTTTCATCATCTGGTGCAAAAAGTTCCTCAATACTTTGAACTTCAAACTGTCTCTTCACCTTTCCAATATCTGATTCATACATGTATTTAACTGGTGTATCAAAGGCAATGACTTGATTAATCCCCGGATTTCTGGCGGCCATCTCCATTGCTATTAATCCTCCATAAGACACACCGCAGACACTGTAATCTTTTACATTCAGATGGGTTAACAGATTTTCCACCATCTCAACCTGATCCTGCACATCAAATTTTTCAATTCCTGGCCGTGTTTTTCCAAAATGCAGAAGATTTGGCATAATTACCCTGTAATTTGCTGCGAAGAGCTCAATTTGTCGAAACCATTGAAATTTTGCCGATGCTCCAAACCCATGAACTAAGACCATCACAGGCTTATCCGTTTGATTGTCCCAATATTCAATTGTATCACCCTGCACGTCTACTGAATACAAGGTCATATCGGCAGCATTCATCTTTTTGTTGATGTGCTTCTCTGCGGATTTATAGACATTACAGGAAAACAGTGCAAAAAGGAGCATAAAAAAGATCAATGGTTTAAGCATGTAAGATCACTTTAAACTTAAAAGTAAGAAAGAATCGTTTAACAAACCTCAAATCTCTTTTCTTAAAACAACTTTAGAAAGCTGAGTAAAAAGGTCTACTGAAGATAGCAGTGCTTCATGCGAATAACTTATCTTTGCACCCGCCATGTCAACAAATTTAAGTCAACATCTTACCCATCCGGTATTTAAGGTTGCTTCGCAAATTGTTAGCGAAAAAAACCTACAAGCCTTTGTTATTGGTGGTTATGTGAGAGATTTATTGCTCGAAAGACCTTCTAAGGATATCGACATTGTTGTAGTTGGCAACGGATTAGAACTCGCACAGGAATGCGCTGAAAAGTTACGGGTCAAAAAAGTCTCTTTATTTGAAAATTTTGGCACCGCTCAATTCGTATATAAAGACCTCGAAGTAGAATTTGTCGGAGCGCGTAAAGAATCGTACAGGAGAGATTCACGCAAACCTATTGTAGAAAATGGAACGCTGCAAGATGATCAGAACCGTAGGGATTTCACAATTAATGCTTTGGCTATCAGCCTTCATAAAGACTCTTTCGGCGAGCTAATCGATCCTTTTGGAGGACTGGAAGACCTTGAAAATGGAATTCTAAGAACTCCACTTGACCCTGCAACAACTTATTCCGATGATCCTTTAAGAATGATGCGCGCCGTGCGTTTTGCTTCTCAACTTGACTTTAAAATTGAAAAGAAAAGTCTGGAAGCCATTCGAGAACACGCCGACAGGTTAAGTATCATATCTAAAGAGCGAATAGCGGATGAACTGAATAAAATTGTTTTAAGTCCGACTCCTTCGCGCGGTTTTAATCTGCTTCTTTCTACACAATTACTGCATCAATTCTTTCCGGAAATGGTGAAATTGTATGGTGTTGAAACGCGCAATGGGAAATCGCACAAAGATAATTTCCATCATACGCTGGAAGTCCTTGACAACATTTCCGAGAAGACAGATAAACTCTGGCTTCGTTGGGCAGCAATTCTTCACGATATAGCCAAACCGCCTACCAAACGATTCGATGCTAAAGTTGGATGGACTTTTCACGGTCATGAAGATTTGGGTGCCCGAATGGTACCAAAGATCTTTCGTCGACTAAAATTACCGATGGACAGCAAAATGAAATATGTGCGAAAATTAGTACGACTTCATTTACGTCCAATTGCACTAGTGAAAGGATCAGTAACTGATTCTGCTATTCGACGCTTGCTCTTTGAAGCAGGTGATGATATTGAAGATCTTATGCTGCTTTGTAATGCGGATATCACCTCGAAAAATGAGCATAAAGTAAAACGCTACAAGGAAAACTTTCTGAAGGTGGAACAGAAATTGCGTGATGTTGAAGAGAAGGATCGTATCCGTAATTTTCAACCGCCAGTCACGGGTCAGGAAATTATGGAAACCTTTGGTTTACCACCTTCGCAAGAAATTGGTGACATTAAGTCAAAAATTAAGGAGGCTATCTTGGAAGGAGAAATTCAAAACAATAAAGAAGAGGCATGGGAATATATGTTTAAGGTAGCTGGAGAAATGGGCCTTGAAACTATAAAGTAAAACCATCGTATCATCAAGCATTAATTCATTGGCATGGCAGGATTAAAATTCAGAGTACTACTTGATTCGAAAGATAAAAACGAAATCTTTCGCGATATCCTCATAAGTGACAAAGACACATTTGAATCGCTTTATAAAGCGATCCTGGATGCCTATAATTTTACACAGGATCAAATGGCATCGTTTTACATGTCCAATGACAATTGGGACAAAGGACATGAAATCAGTCTTTTCGACATGTCTTTTGGGGAAGACCCTGATCAGATTTTACCTGGAGTAATGACAAATTCTGTCATTGGCGATTTTATTCAAGAGTCTGATCAAAAGATTATTCTTGTTCATGATTTCCTTCGCATGTGGATATTCCTTATTGAATTAATCGGTTACTCCGAGTCGACGCCTGATGCTCCGAAAAATGTTCTCTCTGTAGGAAATGCTCCCTCTGAAGATTCTAAATCAGCAGATGGAGAAGGACTTCAGTTCGAAACTGAATCCGATGAAGACGAAGATGAGGACGAATTTGGATTTGGAGAATTTGAAGGTGGATACGACGATTTCGAATACTAAGATGAAAGAACTGAATGACCCAATGGGTCAAGCCATTCTCGACTTTGCCCAAACTCAAATCAACGAAGATATTACGGTAATATCAGACATTTGTGATGATGACATTATTCCATCCGAATATCTCTTTAGGTCATATGACGAAATGCCGGCCATTGAAAAAACAGCACTTAATCATTGTTCGGGCAATATTCTGGATGTTGGCGCTGGTGCTGGAATTCATGCAACCTACCTGCGAAAAAATGGCTTTAACGTATATTGTATCGACACCAGTCCAGGAGCTGTCGAGCACATGAAAACGAATCAGCTGAATGCCGATCAAATCAATTTTTTTGATCTAAAGGATAACTCTTACGACACCGTATTGATGCTTATGAACGGAATAGGTATTTCCGGGAATCTGGCAAATCTGGAACGCACTTTGCTTCATGCGCAATCGATTCTTTCGAAAAATGGTAAAATCATTTGTGACTCATCAGATATCAAATATCTTTATGAAGACGAAGATGGGGCACTTTGGATGGATTTAAATGCTGACTATTATGGTGACTTTAGATTTCAAATGAAATACAGGGAACATACATCTGATTGGTTTGAATGGCTCTATGTTGACTTTGATACACTAAAGTCTGTTGCCGAAAAGATTGGTTTTAAGACGACCCAACTTGTTGCTGAAAGCGATCACTATCTGGCAGAATTAAGGATGTAATGAAAAAGTACATTTTAAGCATAATTATTTTTTTAGTTCTGTTGCATACCGCAACAGCACAAAGTAGCGGTGTCCGCGAGTTTCCAATGGAAGAAAATGCACTACTCTGGCGTATCTCTGGAAATAATGTACATGGAGACGCATTTCTTTTCGGCACAATTCACTTAATTCCTGCCATGGATTACTTTTTTCCAGATACATTGAAATACATCAATACGCATGTTGATGCCATCATGCTTGAAATTGATTTGACTGCCGACTTGAGTGGTATGTTTGAATCACTGCTTTTGGAAGAAGGTTCATTATTCGATTTCTTTTCTGAAGTACAAACAGATAGTCTGTTGACATGGGCGGAGGATAAATTAGGGTTTAATGAAAGCCAGTTTCGAATTTCAATGGGTAAAATGAAACCATTTGTTATTTCCACAATGGCGGCTGCTTCAGGGACCACAGAACCAACAGAATCCTACGATATGAACATCAGTTCAAACGCAAAAAAAGCGGAGATACCTGTAATCGGGCTGGAAACATTTCAGGATCAAATAAACATGTTTGATGGTTTTTCACGAGAAGAACAAACGGCCATGGTCATGAGCGCAATTCGTGATGATAGCATTACACGATCAATGAACAATGAAATGGTAGAACTTTATTTGGGGCAAAATGTTGATTCGCTCTTCTTGTTTGCCACCGGTGATAGTCAACATGAACTAGACCAAGCCATTTTTCTGGATGACAGAAACAAACGCTGGATTCCTCAAATCGCGGACTGCATCGCAGAGAAAAATACGCTAATTGCAGTGGGTGCGGGACATTTGGGCGGACCCAACGGCGTTATTCGCTTACTTGAACGTGAAGGATATACCCTAACACCAATTAAATTATGAAGTATACTTTTTTTGTCCTACTGCTCTTAATAATAAGTGCTTGTAAGACGTATTCCGACGACGAAATATCTTCCTTCGACAAGGAAATTCAGGAGTACTTAAAGAAAGAAGGCAAAACATGTGAAAAGTCTGGTTCAGGAATGTATTATAGCATTTTAGATAAAGGAGATGGAAAGAAAATTCAATTCACAGATCGCATTGTCATCAAGTACAAGGGCGAGCTCTTAGATGGCACAGTATTCGACGATCAAATTGAAAACCCAAAAGAATTTAATGTCAAGGACTTAATTGGTTCATGGAAAGAAATTATGCTGGAATTGAACGAAGGAGGAAAAGCTTACCTCGTCTCCCCTCCCCAACTGGGTTATGGAACACATGAACTGGAGGACATTCCTAAGAGTTCAATCCTGGTTTTTAACTTGGAGGTAGTTGAGGTGAAATAGCGCCTCAAATCCAATCTTCGCATTCACAAAAAAACAATGCTAAATTGTCAAAAACTTCTTTCAACTTCCATTGACAATGCAATAGCAAACACTTATTTTTGAAAGCATAATTTTTAGAAACAACTTCAAATAAACAAAATATAGCATGAGCGTATTGGTAAATAAAGATTCGAAGGTTATCGTTCAGGGATTCACAGGAAGTGAAGGAACATTCCACGCCGGACAGATGATTGAATATGGAACAAACGTTGTCGGAGGTGTAACACCAGGTAAAGGTGGACAAACACATTTGGATCGTCCAGTTTTTAATACTGTATCTGAGGCAGTGGAAAAAGCAGGTGCTGATGTTTCTATCATTTTTGTTCCACCAGCATTTGCCGCTGATGCTATTATGGAAGCTGCTAATGCCGGAATTAAAGTAATCATTTGTATTACGGAAGGAATTCCAGTAAACGATATGGTGAAAGCAAAAGAATATATTAGCCAATACGATTGTACGCTTATCGGACCTAACTGTCCT
Source organism: Flavobacteriales bacterium UBA6051 (assembly GCA_002427735.1). Taxonomy (GTDB): domain Bacteria; phylum Bacteroidota; class Bacteroidia; order Flavobacteriales_D; family Crocinitomicaceae; genus UBA4466. The sequence goes on along the minus strand of DIYP01000014.1, from coordinate 213,847 downwards.
GGTGTGATCACGGCTGGTGAAGCGAAAGTTGGAATTATGCCAGGTTTTGTTTTCAATCAAGGGAAAATTGGAATTGTATCCAAGTCGGGTACATTGACATATGAAGCAGCTGATCAAGTAGTAAAAGCTGGATTGGGAATCACAACGGCGATTGGTATTGGTGGTGACCCGATTATTGGAACTACGACAAAAGAAGCAGTTGAGCTATTGATGAACGATCCTGATACGGATGGAATTGTCATGATTGGTGAAATTGGAGGAAATCTTGAAGCAATCGCTGCTCGTTGGATTAAAGAGAATTCTAAGAAGCCAGTGGTTGGATTTATCGCAGGAGAAACTGCACCAAAAGGAAGAACAATGGGACACGCTGGTGCAATTGTTGGTGGTGCTGATGATACGGCTGAAGCGAAGAAAAGAATCATGCGCGAATGTGGTATTCACGTGGTAGATTCACCAGCTCAGATTGGTGCTAAAATGGCAGAAGTATTGGGTGTAACAGCTTAATACCTAGAAGAAATAAATAAGAAGGCTTTCCGAATGGGAAGCCTTTTTTGTTGATTAACTTCTTCCGGGCTTACCTTAGAGTCTTGGGTTTATAAAGTCAGCTAAGCTTTACTCAAATCGTTTCTCTAACTTTTCTATTCGATTTTCTATTCTAGAATTTACAGTAGTTTGATAGATGTTCCAAGCAAGCGACGTTAGCGCTATAGCTGTAGTGATAATTGGTATCCAGTATTTAATTAGCTTATCCCAAATTAACTTCTTATTCTCATTTTTTTCAATATCATTGAATGAAGTAAATTTTGAACCACCCATAGTAAGGTTATAAGTATATCGGTTAGGACTAGAAATCAAATCTAACTCTCTCATATACCCAATTATTGCATTCCTTTCATCTGCACTACACTTTTTGTCTTGTAAAAAACTGATACAGTCCAATTTATTGATTATACCATTTTCAGATGCTTGCATTTCATGGATGATTTCTTCAATTATCCTTTTCTGGGATTCTTTCATTTTCAATCTCTATTATTTGGTATCCTGATTATAATGACTAAAAAGTTATGCAAACAAACCTCAATTAACAATTAGTACAAACAATAATTATCCACAACTTTTCTTAGCATTAAGTTTTACTGCGGTTGTTCGTTAATGACTCAAACAATAAAATGACAAATTATAACGCAGGGATGAGAGGATTACCTCCCTTTGGTCGGTGCTTTCACCGAGTCATGCTCGGTTCAGGTCGAACCGGGGTTCTCATCCTATCCCTGAAACCAAAAAATCCAGCTTCACGCTAGATTTTTTTGTCGGGATGAGAGGATTCGAACCTCCGATCTCTCGCCCCCCAGACGAGCACTTTAACCGGACTAAGCTACATCCCGAACTTAGCCTGCAAATGTAATGAAAACTGTATTGAATTGATACAGGTGATTTGACCTTTTCAACGAGATGTTATTCGATAACAATTCGTTTAGTTGCCATTCCACGATCCGTTTGAATAGATACCAGGTAAACACCCGTTTCCAAGTCCTCAACGCTGATCTCATCTCCTACCTGCTCAGATACTAACTTTCCAACGCTGTTATATAAACGAACATACTGAACATCAAATTGACTTGTAATGTTGAATACCGTTGACGCCGGGTTAGGAGCAATCTCAATATCTAATGATGTAATCTCGGCAATACTTAATCCCATGCTACATGTATCCGAAACGAGATTCGCATCTTCTATCGTTCCATTCGGCGTAAGTGTAGCACCACTCAATCCTGCATAAGTCGGCAAATAACGATGTACACGGAAGAAGTCGTTACTCATTGGCGTATCTCCTTGATTGTATATAATATCACCGTGTGGGTTTTCGTATACCCAAACAACATCTCCATTTCTATTCACCTCAATCATTCTACCTGATTCAGTTTGTGTCATCAATGCATTTCCATTCTCTAAAAAATGAACACCACATTTCTTTCCACCGAAAACAGTCTCACCGAGCGCATCACCTTCCCAGCTCCAAACAAAATCTTGTGGGTCATACATTCCATTTGTACTAGTGAAAACTCCCCCAACGAGGTTTGGTTCAAGGACATGAACAGCACTATTTGTTGCAGCCCCCGTTAAACCATCATTATTGAATACGGAAATCTTACCCTCATCTACAAAACCATCTTCGATCCACTTCGCATCGTGCTGCTTAAATAGTTTCTGATCGCTTGGACCTCCAGCACCGTACGCCTGAGGATTTCCCCATCTCCAAAGTAGATCACCACCTTTTCCATACATTCCTCCTGAATGAGAAGCGGCCTCTAATGTGGTCGTACTATGGTCAATGATGAATATTTCACTCAAATGCCTAGCTGACAACAGAATTAAATCAAGATCTGGATCGTAATCTATACTATTGAAATGGATCGGATCAGCCGCATTATAAGTATCGTAATTAATATCAATTAATTCAGGAGAATCAGCGATTACCCCGTAGTTCAATTTCGTAGGATCAAAATCCTGTACTAAATGATCTGCCGCTTTCCATTCCCAGACGATGATTGCAGTTCCAGGTGCGTCAGGTTTAAGCTCAACAATTCGCTCTAATTTCAATTCAGTTCCGGGAAGACTAGTACTGTCTTTCCCCATGTCAATAGCCTGTGCTTTGGGATAATTGTCCCACACCAAACACAAAATTCTGCCATTTGGCATAGGCTCTATGTCATGATGCTGATTCGCTGAAATGGATCCCATATCAAAGCTCCAAACAACGTTATTGTCCCAATCTCGAATTTCTAATGAGTCTTTTCCTGCACGCAACACATTACCGTCTTCTAATAGGTAAGCAGTTAACCCTGGTCTTTCAGAGAAAGTCCAAGTGTTCACAACTTCACCACAATTGTCTATGAGATACGTATTCGTATTCCACTCCGGCGTAAAAAGTGTATACCCTTCTGAGGCACCAGCCGAGTTATACTGCAAGCCTATCGTTGGTGTTTGAGCAAGTACATTAGAATTTAATAGTAATGCGGAAGCAAAAAAAGTCCCGCAAATGATTGATTTAAGGAGTCTTCGAGTTTTCATAAAGCAAATGTACGCTTTGAATAAATACGGTCAAAATCCATGAATGTGTTTGTTGATACCGAAATATGATTCCTAATACCACATCTATAAATTGTTTCTTATTTTTAAGCCAAACAAGTACTAACGTGATGAGAAAACTTTTTGGACTACTTTTTTTGGGACTTTCACTTTCTATTTCCGCCAACGCGCAGGATTCTCAAGAGAAAGAATTAAGACAGCTGGCAGATCAATTAAGAAATGATAAGACGGGAAGCGAAGTAATTCAAGGGCTGCGGCCTTCTAAAGCTGATATCGAGGCAATATTCACGAGTCCTGAGGACGTAAAGTTGGTAGAAGAATATGTCGACAAGATGTTCTCTAGTATCACCCAAGGGGCAGTAAAGCCTGGAATGCATAGAACAGAAACGATTGTCCTAAGCCTCAATAGTACATATCTAAAAGCTGGAGCTCCACATGATTTACCAGGAGGGTATAACTGGATCAAAGATAGTTATAACGACTTGGTGATGATTTATGGATTAAAGTTTGTCGAACCAGGCAAAACAAGCGGCTATTCACTGAACTCATTCTACTATGTAAACGATCATTGGGTGTGCATCCCAAAAGTCTATAGAGCATTTCCAAGAGAAAACTAATGGATGATATTCGTCAGCTAGTGCTTGACATACGTTACGAGCGCGACAAGACTAATTTAATAAAGTATTTCAGCAAACATCAGGATCAACTTCCTGAGCTAATCAACCTCATCCTTCAATTGGATGAGTACCCTTATAAAGAATACAGTTCCTGGTTACTCGTGCATTTACTAAAATCGAAAAAGTTCGAATTAAATCATTATTACCCTGAGTTTGTCGACCTACTCTTCAAAACAGACGATCAAACCGTTCTACGAAATGTGACGAACTGTATCAGCATGATGCCCATCACTGATTATCGAGAGTCTGAACTCATCGATTTGTTAATCAACTTCATCAAAGACTATGAAAACAAAGTCGCACTGCAGGTATATTCAATGAAATTGCTCGTGCAATTTGTTAAAAAGTACCCCGAATTGAAAGTTGAAATTCTGGAAATTATTGACCTACATGCTGAGGGAAAAACAGTTGCTTACACCGTTGCTCGACGCCATTTCATGGAAAAGACGAAGAACGTCTAATTTTTTTAACTTTTTAACAAATCCCCTACACCCTCCATAAACAGAGGGTTTACCAGTACAATCAAGTCAATAAAACATGTGAAAAATTAATTTTATACAGTACTATGTATTGCATAGTTCATTTTTTTACACATATCTTTGTATTGAACATTAGAGTGTTGACTCATTCTTTTGAAACGAGATTAAACAAGTCATATGAAATTAGAAAATACAAAGGCACAATTACGCAAGGGCATATTGGAACTCTGTATTCTTTCAATTCTAAAGGAAAAGGAAGCTTACCCTTCTGAAATCATCGATACGCTCAAAGAAGCAAAGTTGATTGTTGTGGAAGGTACACTCTACCCTCTTCTTACACGGTTGAAAAATGGAGAACTATTAACCTATCGCTGGGAAGAATCGCCATCAGGCCCTCCCAGAAAATATTATTCGCTGACCAAAATGGGAGAAGCTTTCCTTGAGGAATTATCCATCACCTGGGATGAATTAAATACTGCGGTCACACAAATCACCAAAAACGACACAAAATGAAAAAGACCATTTCTGTAAATATCAAAGGGGTAAGCTTCACTATTGAAGAGGATGCTTACGAACTCTTGCAAGATTATCTGGACCGACTGGAAAAGACTTTAGGTAATCAAGATGGCAGCAAAGAAATCATAGAGGATATCGAGATCCGTATCGCTGAGCTTTTTTCTGAGCGACTAAGTACGTCAAAAACTGTCGTTGAATTGGCTGATGTGGAGCAAATTTTGGCAAATCTTGGAAAACCTGAAGACTTTGTTGAATTTGATGAAGAAGAAGAATCACAAAACAAAAAGGCTTACGCTGAATCAAATCCAAAGGGATCGGAAAAACGTTTATTCCGAGATGAAGAGAATGCGACAATAGCCGGAGTCTGTGCAGGTATAGCCAATTACTTCAACATGGATGTGGTTATTATTCGGATCATTTTCGTGATCATACTTTTATTTGCCGGATTCGGATTTCCGCTTTATATCATTCTATGGATAGCTATTCCAAAGGCACGTAACACCATTGATCGTCTTCGTATGAAGGGACGCCCAATAACAGTCGAGAATGTGAAAACAGAAGTTGAGTATGCAGCCGAGAAAGTGAAAGATAGTTCTCGCAGATTTGCAAAAAAAGTTGATAGCAGCGATTATAAACGTCGTATTTCCAGAGGGGCACGAATTGTCTCTTCCATTATTGGAATAGGACTTATCGCTCTTGGATTAACACAACTTATCGCATTTTTACTGGTCATCATTGGAGGGTCACAGATCATTCCGGTGCAAAGTGATGCTGGTTTCCTTTCTGTAACTGAACTTGGAGAGCTTTTGCTCAGTAATCCGGCTGATGTAAAATGGGCCTGGATCGGGGGACTCATGGTTTCATTGAGTATGATTCTATTTTTGTTTTTGTTGGGAAGTATTCTACTTTTCCATTTGCGCAACAGATGGGGAAAACTAAGTTTACTCGGGTTATTTATAACTGGAATCGTAGGTGTACTTATCTGCATCAGTGTTGGTATGCGCACTACCAGAGATATTGCCATAGATGCCGAAATTGAACGATTAGTAGGTACAGTAGCAACAAATGAACTCGTGGTACTACCACAATTGCAGCAACTATCGGACGATCAGAGTTACAATATTAAAAGTAACGGGCAATTTGGTCTGATGACCATTGATGGTGACCTGATTAAGGAACACGGAATAGAATTCGAATATATACAGTCGACAGACTCCATGTTCCACATTTACCAGAACCTTAGCGCAAGAAGCCATACTTCTACCAGAGCTATTGCAAAAAGTGAAAACATTCAACATGGTATCACTTTATTGGGAGACTCTTTATTGGTAGATACTGATTATGCCTTCCCGAAAAAAGATAAACTCAGAGATCAGGATGTTGTTATCATCATCGAAATCCCTAAGGGAGGACAAGTGAAATTCAAAGATCAAATTATCTATCTACCAGAATTCTCAGAACAATCAGGATCCGAATATCGCTACTATAAAGAAAGTGGATATCTCAGAGGTGACGGTAGGTACAGACATCATAGCACCCATAGAGATTGGACCGAACGATTGGATGAAATTGAAGACGAAGTGGAAGATTTAGGTGAAGAAATTGGCGCTGAAATCGAAGAAACTTTTGACAACTTGTAAAAAAGGAATAATTCTTGTGTAACTTTTTTAAGCAATGCAAGTCTTACAAATAGAGGTCATCATAGAAGTGCATTTTAGTTTTAGTTTAGTTTTAGAAAGTAATACCTCTATTGAAAGCGATTCCCATATGTGGAATCGCTTTTTTTCTACCCCAACTGATTGAAATTTTCTATATTTAATCACAGCTATGAAAGCTATCCTATACATTCTATTCATGACTTTTGTATCAAGTGGCATTCCCACTGAACAAATGCCGCAATCACAGCGCGCGATCAAACAATCAGACACTATGGAGCGTACCGTTATACTAATTCGTCACGCCAAATCCAGTCATGACAATCCTGAACTTCGGGATTTCGACCGCCCCCTGAATCCAAGAGGGTATCGAGATGCGCCTTTCATGGGGGAAAAACTGAAAGAAAAAGGTGAAAATATTGATCTAATCATTGCAAGTCCTTCGCAACGAACTACAGAGACTATTCACCTTATTTGTAAACAAATCGGCTACCCTATCGATCAAATTCATTGGGATCGATCTGTGTACCTCAGTACTTCTGAGAATCTAAAGCGTATAATCCGTTCACTTGACGACTCAATTAAAACCGTCGCTATTGTCGGACACAACCCTTCCATGACAATGACTGCGAATGCTTTACAATCAAATGAGGAAATTGAGAATGTGCCAACGACAGGGATTGTTTCTGTTCGCTTCAATGCGAAAACATGGAAAGAGGCATTATTGACTCAAGGAAAGCTGGATTACTTTATTTACCCGAAAAAATATTCAAAATAAATGAAAATACTTACCGCGCTTGTTACACTAGTAATGTCTGTATATGGAATTGCTCAAATGCCAAAATCAGGGAAACTGGGTGAAAACGACGGCATTCCAGGACTGAGCTTAACGAAAGAATTCTCCAAGGATAAAAAGGGAATGACCAAACTAGCATCTAACGACTTGGCTTGGTCTGATCTAAAAAATGCGAATTACGTTTATGATTTTGTCATGCTCGCTGATCCTAAAAAAGTTGGTTTTGAAAAAGTCAACGGATTAGCTGTTGAGCGCATTGAAGTATTTACATGGGCCGGAGATGGAGGAAATCCTGAGGCAACAACAAACGGAATATATGCAATTGCCGTTTTTCTGAAGCTTCCGTCATCCAATAAAGAACTCGACGCTTTCTATGATAATTTTATCAGCGATTACGAACCCATGTTGGACATGATAGGTTTTTCAAAGGATGGGTATGAATTACTCCAATGGCATAGCACAACAGAGTGTGGAGCAATGATGAATATCCCTGCATGGCTGACACTGGAAAAATGTGCAGAATACAACCTCGAGTACTTACAAATTCAATTTAAACCTTCCTGCGGAGGTTAACACCAAGACGAATGAAGATTCTTTTCGTTTGTACCGCGAATGTTGATCGTTCCAAAACTGCACAAGATTTTTATTCTGAACAGTTTATCAATCATCAATTTAGATCAGCGGGCACAGATCACGCATTATGTCAAAGGCATATGACCAAAGCCTTAGATCAGGAGGACATCGATTGGTCAGAGTTGATTATAGTTATGGAGCGACACCACAAAGAATGGATTATTCAAAACCTTGAACTAAAAGACAAACAACTGCATGTGCTTGAGATCGTAGATAGCTACGCTTATTACTCAATGAAATTGATTGAGTTGCTCCAACAAAAATGCAACAAGTTATTCTGAACCTCTTAAACTGGAAATATGCGCATTGATCATCAGGCTACCATTTTCGATATTATCAAACGGAAAACAGAAGGGCAAGACTCATTGGGAAATATCGTCGGTGAAATTTTGAGTATAAGTCAAGATGCTGTCTATAGAAGGTATCGTGGTGAAACGCAGTTGACGATTTATGAATTGGAAAAATTGTGCAAGCACTTTGAGATATCGTTGGATAATCTATTCGAGATGAACAAAAATGCTGTACTCTTTGACTTCGCTCCGTTGGAAGTATATGAATTCAGCATGGCTCGTTACCTGGAGAAGATCTTAGATGGTTTAAAGCTTATTAAAGCTCAAAAGAATCCAGAGCTGATCATGACGATTAATAATACTCCGTTATTACAACTATTGAATTTTCCTCACCTCGTACGCTTCAAACTTTGGTTTTGGGCGAAAACACACCTCGAGATGGAAGAGTTCAAAGATCAAAAGTACAAGTATGAGAAATTACCCGAAGAAACATTTGCCATCGGCTTAGAAGTTCTTCGCATCTACAACTCTATCCCATCCAAAGAAATCTACGATTATAGTTTCCTGAGAGGGTTCGCAAGAGAGATTCAATATTACTTTAATGCTCAACTCTTCGAAGATCCCCAATTTGCTGTTTATCAACTCGAATTATTGGAACGGTTCGTTAATCATCTTGAGGCACAAGCTAAAGTTGGAAAAAAATTCACATTTGGCACAGAACCACCGGCTCAAGGAAACGACTTTGAAATGTATCATAATGAAACATTAAATGGGAACGGTGCAACGCTCTATCGAACCGATGATCATAAAGGTTTATATATTACACATAACCTGCTTAATTTTCTTCATACCACCGACCAAGTATACATCGAAGACAGCCTAACGGTATTGGAAAAGCAAATGGCTAACTCTAGCATGATCAGTGTTGTCAATGAAAAAGAACGCAATCATTACTTCTTTCAGGTGAAAAATATGATCAACAACATAAAAAAGAAAATCGAACTTGAACTAGCGGAAGACTAGTATTAAGTTTCTATGAATTCGCTCATTTAGGGTTAGCGCCGTTCATAAGTTTGTTGTATCTTGAGGCACTGTTACTTGCGAAACATTGCCTAAGCATTTCACATACCTATTGGTCCTATTGATCTCTGTGGTCAGTTTTTCTTCCAAAGCTCAGTCTTTTGTGAATGGAAGTTTTGAGACAACCAGCGCTTCAATGGCCTGCAACTATAATCTTACGAATGCTGGATTTAACGGATTTATGTCAAATGTAAACGGCTACGGTGCGGCACAGGAACTTGACATTCTTATCATGGGTTGTTACCAGCCCTCTATTCCAGATGGAGTTAGAGCGATTGGATTGGCAGGAAGTCCGAGTGATGAGGTAGCCATGGATATTACAGCTCCGTTAGTTGCCGGAACGGATTATACCATTTCTTTCTGGAGTTATAGCGAGACGACTTTTCGCGTGCAGGGAGATGTTCAGATAGGCGTATCCACAGCGAATAACGCTTTTGGAACATTGGTTTACACAGCTCCTACTGTACCTATGACTTGGGTACAACATACGTTTACATTTACTGCACCGATCAATGCAAATTACATTACAGTACGTAACATTCCCGGAGCCATTCATTGGAACCATGTTGATCACTTTGAATTTGCTGGATGCACCCCTCCCACTATTGATCTCGGGAATGACACAACGCTTTGTACTGGAAGTACGCTTGCTCTAGATGCCACCTTCCCTTCTTCTACTTATGAATGGCAGGATAATTCAACTAATTCAACGTTCACGGTAACTCAAGCAGGAACATATACTGTTGAAGTAACAGATGCTTGTGGTACCAGTTATGACACTATCGACGTTGCTTACGAAGGCTTGCCAATTGTCGATCTTGGAAATGATACAACGCTCTGCCCTGGAGCTACACTTGCTTTAGATGCCACCTTCCCCGCTTCGACTTATGAATGGCAGGACAATTCAACTTCTGCCGGATTCCTTGTGAATCAAACAGGAACCTATTTCGTTGACGTGACGAATTTCTGTGGCACATCGACCGATACCATTCTCGTAAATTATGATGCCCCACCAATCGTAAACCTTGGAGCTGACACCGTACTCTGTCAGGGAGCAACACTGCTACTGGACGTCACCTATCCGGCATCAAGTTATCTTTGGCAAGATAATTCTACAAATGCAACATTCACAGTTATTCAAGCGGGAACTTACTCCGTTGATGTGACTAATTTCTGTGGAACTAGCTCAGACGATATTATTGTCACCTATGAGATTCCACCATCTGCTAACCTGGGTAATGATACCACGTTATGCACTGGCGCAACTTTACTGTTAGATGCCAGTATTCCCAATGGCACTTATTTGTGGCAAGACAATTCAACCAATGCAACGTTCAATGTCAATCAACCGGGAACATATTATGTAGATGTTACTAACATTTGTGGCCTGGCAACTGATACAATCAATGTTGATTATGAAAGTGCTCCTACTGTCAATTTGGGGAATGACACAACGTTGTGTACAGGCGCTTCATTACTATTGGATGCTACACAGATCGGAACAAGTTATATCTGGCAGGATAACTCTACTAATCCAACGTTTAATGTTACACAAGCAGGTGTTTATGATGTTGACGTAACGAATATCTGTGGGACAACGAATGATGCTATTACGGTAACCTATGAAATGCCTCCAACTGTGAATCTTGGAAATGATACAGTTTTATGCCCCGGAGCCAACTTAATGCTGGATGCGACATATCCAACCGGAAGCTATGTTTGGCAAGATAATTCAACAAACGCGACATTCAACGCAACACAGAGCGGTACTTACTATGTTGATGTGACGGCGCTTTGTGGAATAGCAACGGATACGATCAACATTGATTTTGACGTACTTCCAACCGTTGACTTAGGTAACGACACGAACCTGTGCGCCGGTGCAACACTCCTACTGGATGCGAATTTCCCTAATTCAACATATTCCTGGCAGGACAACTCAACAAATTCGACTTATAGTGTGGTACAAACAGGCACCTACTCTGTTGACGTGACGAATTTCTGTGGTACAGTCAGTGATGATATAGAGGTCACTTATATCAATCCACCAACTGTAGATTTAGGCAATGATACATCAATCTGTGCTGGTGGAAATCTGTTACTCGATGCGACGCAAACAACAGTAAATTATCTTTGGCAGGATAATTCGACCAATGCTACGTACAATGCTACTCAATCTGGCACTTATTGGGTAACTGTAACGAACAATTGTGGAAGCGATACTGATTCAATTGATGTGAGTTTCAACGCGGAAATTAATTTTGATCTCGGTGAGGATCAAGTGATCTGTGATAGCAGTCAGGTAATCTTAGAAGTTACCATTCCCAATTCCACAACTGTTTGGCAGAATCAATTCACTGGTCCAACCTACACTGTCACGCAATCAGGAACATACACGGCAGTTGTTAATGTCGATGGCTGCGAAGTTTCTGATACAATATTTATACAATACGCTAACATGCCGTTCATTGATCTTGGTCCGGATCGACTATTGTGTGAAGGAGACAGCCATGTTCTTTCCGGAACTGATATGAACGCAAGTTATTTATGGAGTAATGGAAGCGCGGAAACAGCTATACAGATTACTGAATTTGATACGTACTCCGTTATTGTGACGAATCAATGCGGCTCTGTGATAGATTCTATTGTCATTGGCGATATGAACTGCTCATGCGTTGTATATTTCCCGAATACCTTTACACCTGACGGAGATGAATTTAATCAGCATTTTAAGGCTTCCTACGAATGTGATATCTACAGCTATGAGCTCTCGATTTATAATCGCTGGGGTGAATTGTTGTTCTTCTCGAATGATCCTGATGCTATTTGGGATGGAACGTACAATGGAAAAGTAGTTCCTAATGGCACGTACATCTACAAAGTCGTCTATGAAGATGATTATGCGATCGTCAAGCGCATTGATGGACATGTTAATGTCATTCGCTAAACGAAACTCTTCTTTCCCTTGTTCTAGAATCATGCTTTCTGTTTATTAAGCACTATCTTTACATTAGTGCACTATGCAATCGTCGATATAGAAACAACTGGAGGCAGTCCAAAAAGCTCTAAAATTACGGAGATTGCGATCTATAAACACAGCGGAACAGAAATTATTGATGAGTACGTTACGCTCGTGAATCCTGAAATGACCATTCCCCCCTTCATTACCAATCTCACGGGAATTAATGATCAAATGGTCCAAAATGCACCAAAATTTTACGAGATTGCCAAGGACATCGTTGAGTTTACCGAAGACTGCATTTTTGTTGCACATAATGTTGGATTCGACTACGGTATTATTCGATCAGAATTTAAGTCTTTAGGATTCGATTATCGTCGCCCTCACCTTTGTACAGTTCGTTCATCTCGCTTTGTTATTCCAGGGCACGAATCATATAGTTTAGGAAAGTTGACCAGAAGTCTGGGAATAGAACTTCAAGGAAGGCATCGTGCAGGAGGAGATGCGCTGGCAACAGCCAAGCTCTTTACATTGCTCTACGAAACGGACCCTAATAATTTGAGTACGTTTATCCAAGAAGAAGTCAACCCTAAACGTCTTCATCCCAACCTGGATATTGATGCGCTAGATGAACTACCGAACAAAACAGGAGTTTACAAGTTCTTCAATGAATTCAATCAATTGATCTACATTGGAAAGAGCATCCATATAAAGAAACGCGTAGAACAGCATCTGAGAAATGGGAAAACCAAGAAAGGTATTCAAATGCAAAAAGAAATTTCTCGCATTGAATTTGAACTTACCGGTTCAGAGCTCATCGCATTATTACGTGAATCTGAGTTAATCAAAGCCCACAAACCAATTTACAATCGATCTTTGCGAAGAAATAGCTTCCCCTATGGTCTTTACGATTATATGGATGAGAAGGGATACATTCGCTTTTTTGTTGGTCAAACATCGAAACGTCAGGAAAGTCCACTCACTAGTTTTAATTCAAAGCGTGAAGGAAATGCCTTTATGGAACGGATTGTAGAAGAATATGAACTTTGTCAGAAGCTCTGTGATTTGTATAAATCGCACTCGTCATGTTTTCAGTATACCATTAAACAATGTCGTGGTGCTTGTGTACAGGAAGAATCACCTGAGGAATACAACAAACGTTGTCAGGAAATTATCGATGACTTAAGTTTGAATGGAGCGTCATTTTACATTGTAGATAAGGGACGTGAAAAGAAAGAAAAAAGTGTGATTTTGATCGAGAACGGATCACTGAAAGGGCTGGGTTATGCTCCTTTCCATTTCAATCGATTAGAACCGAAAAAATGGGATACATTTATCAGTCAGACCCAGGAAAATAGGGATGCACGGACTATTCTGAAACTATTTCTTCGAAAGAATAAAAGTCACAAAATTGTGGAGTTATAAACCTCTACGATTTCCACTCTGCAAAATACATCTCAACCTCCCCTTTGTTCTTGGCAGCTATCTTCCCTCTAGACTCCATGACGAAAAGATTTTTGACAAGTTCACGCGTTGAACCAGATACATTAACTTTTCCAACTGCACCACTCGATTCCATTCTGGCGGCCGTATTTACGGTATCCCCCCAAATATCATAGGCGAACTTTTTAATTCCAATTACTCCTGCGACAACAGGCCCGGTATTTACTCCAATTCGGATATTCCACTTTTCTGCTGAAGCAGGTAGTTGAGCATTATGTGTGTCAATGTAATCACGGATTTCTAACGAAGCTTTTACAATTCTTTCAGCATGATCATCCATAGGTTCTGGTAAACCAGATGCGAACATGTATGCATCCCCTATTGTCTTAATTTGCTGAAGACCGTGACGTTCGATAATCGTGTCAAATTCAAAGAAAATAGCATCAAGTTTATGCACTAACTCTTCCGGAGTTAACTTCTCGGAAATCATCGTAAACCCGGAAAAATCCGTAAATCCAACGCTGACCTCTTCATACAGCTTAGGTTTTGCTGACCCGTTACTTTTTAACTCATCTGCCACTGCCACAGGAAGAATATTGAGCAATAAGCCCTCGGATTTTTCTTTTTCTTTTTCAATTTCCTTTTTACTCTCCGCAATTATAATGGACTGTTGTTCAATACGTTTTTTTCGCTTACGCAATTGACGATATGCGATCAAAATCCCAATTAAGATGAGGATGATGAATAAGAAAGCACCGAGGATTAAGCGCATCGTATTTCTAAACTCTTGCTCTTCATTCAATCGCTTTTGCTGCTCCAACTCATTCTTTTGGGCCAATAGACGAATCTCTTTTTCGTTTTCACTAACGACCAGTCTTTCCTTTTCCAGTGCTAATTCCTTCAACTCGTTATCGCGCTGAATTAACTCCAGTTCTTTTTGTTTGTTTTCGACATTGAGCTTTTCCTCAAGTAATTGTAAACTGCGCAGCTCTTCTAATGCTTTTAGTTCCTTATACTCAAGATCAGCAATCCTCAACTGATTCGCTTTTTGTTCTGCATTGAAACGCTCGCGTTCTGCTTCTTTCTCAGCTCTTTCACGGGCCAAATTCAATACATCCCGCTCATTTTCTGCCCAAATCAGGCGCAACTGCTTTTCGAGCTGTTCGACTTTATATTGATCAAACAACAGCTTATTCTCCAAATTTCGCTCCTCAGTCAATAGCGAGTCTCTCAGTGAAAGATGTTTTTTATAGCTCTCTAGTGCTCGTTCGAATTCAAATAAATCCTGATGGATCAGTGATTCTATTTCATACGCCTGAGACAGTACCTTCGGATGCTTGTTGTCCTTTGCTAACTGGATCGCCTGCAAGACATTTTTCTGAGCATTGAATTGATCGTCTTCCTGATAATAGACCATCGCTTCCATATTATAGCATCGTGCCAGTTGTTTCGTGTTTTTAGATTTACGGTAGAAACCTTGCGCTTTTTCAAAACAAACGGTTGCAGAATCCATTGCATCGACATTCTGGTAAATCAAACCTAAATTATAATATGCTGCACCACTCAATTCGTCATCTGCCTTTCCACTTCGTACAGTGGCATAAAACGCCGACTTTGCTTGATCAAAATTTTCCAGATACTTATCCGTATAACCGATGTTGTTCCAATTGACAGGCTCCAGGTAAGCATACTTAGTACCTTTAATAAGCGCCGCGATTTTTTGATAGCTATCCAACTCTTCCTCAAAGGCTTTTAACTGATGATAAATTTCCGCCTTTTCTTTCTGTAATTCGACTTTTTGATACAGCTGAAGTCGATCTGATTTGATCTCTAATTTCCGCGCAGAAACGATCGCATCGTCAATATCTCCAGCGTACTTTTGAGAACGCACCAACCAGATATTAAGCGCATACATTAGCTCATTTTCTGAAACATCTAAAACAGCTCCTTTATTAAAATTCTCGGCAGCTTTAGCATAAAGGCGTTCCTTGAAATAAATCTTTCCGATATTATCGTATGCTTGTGCCCTATCACTAGCTGATCCGTATCGATCCTGTAGACTCACTAACAAAAGTGAATAACGCAACTTTTCGTAGATTTCCTCATCATTCTTGTAAAGCTCAATAAGCCCTTTACACGCTTCAATTTCCCCCTCATGATACTCCAACTCCTGAGAAATGAGCATCGCACGATTTAAGAAGAAGTAAATACTGTCTTCATTCGAATTCATTTTTCCTTTGTGCAAATACTGATGCACCATGGATTCTCTTACCTCTCTTTTATGAATGGTTATATCTTGTGACCAGGCAGAAAAGCCTAAAGTCAAAACGAATATGAATAATCCGTATCTCAATTAATTCAATTTGAAGGTCAGTCCTAGTTTATAGAAGCGCCCATATTGTGGGTTGAAAGACCAGTTGCTATTGATGGCTACATTTGGAATCCCTGATTGAACACTATTCAATGTATTATATACTCCACCAAAAATGCTCAGCTGTCTAAACAATTGTTTGTGGAGCAAAATATCCAGGTTATAATAGTTTCTCCCTGATTCGGAGAAATTAATACGTCGGTTCACCCTAAAAATATCCGTTACATAATTTCCAATTAAGCTATTTCGCAGTGACAAAGTGAAATCAAACGCGGAGATGGTAAAATTAGCTTTCACACTGTGCCCTGGAACATAGCGATATCCAGCAACGCGAACCTCTTCCGCATCAGGAGTGCTATCTTCCTCTTCAACAATTTCCCAACCAGAAGCATATTCATAGCTCGCCAGGAAATCCAACATAACCTTTTTAAACTTTTTCTTGTAATGAGCGGTTAGCATGAATGAATTCAACAATGAATAGGAATCATTGGTTGTATAGCCTGTTCCAATTGGAGCATCATATGGTAAAGGAGGCAACATTGAATCAATAACTGCTCGGTTATCCTGACGCATCACCTTATTAATCATATAATGCATATAATATCCTCCAGTGAGCTTAAGATCCTCAGTAATGTTCCACTCAATGGAAAACTCGGCGCCATCCAATTCTTCAGCCAGAATATCGACTCGCTGTCGCTCTAAGCTTTCACCATCTAGTACAGCCCCATAATCCTGATAATAATTATTGTACAAATAATAAGATCGTGGTGCGCGGTATCCCGTACCATAATATGCGCGAATTCGCAGACGAGAAACAGGTCGGTATACAAGTCCCGCCTTCGGTGTAAAAACCAAATCATCAAAGCTATTGTAATCTATTCTCGTTCCAGCTTCTAATGCCAGTTTCCCCTTCCTTGTCTTATAGGAGAAGTGAACAAACCCACCATAATTGTAACGCACATATCGTTCTAAGAATTGAGTAGAAGCTATTTCGCTTGTAGAGTCAATACCGTCTGATTGAGAGGAACCAGTTTCCAACCAATCATCACCATCAGCTAGGTTAAAACTAAAGTCGTCGTTTCTATACGGTCGAAGCAAATAATTAGTGAATGGATGCGAGACACTGTAATCAGCTGTAGTACCAATGGCCATGCGCATTTGTGGATTAATTTTCAGTACCCCTGAGTACTCTGCCTGCAAATCAATTGACCTCCCATAAATGAAGTTTTTACCATTTGAAAGGTAATTGGTAATTCCGTAGAATGAAGAGTTTGTAAGTGTTCGGTAGGACAATGCTGAGATGGCAACCTTCTGCATGTATCGCTTTTCTTTCACATCGTTGTACTTCAAACTAAACATGTTAATGTTCTCGCCGAAAGACAATCCTGGATCATGATATGATTGGGCGAGCGGATTATTTCCCAAACCACTATGCTCATTTCGATACATGTTCATTGCACTTACTTCGAACCAACGATATTTAAGATAGGCTCCCAGCAGTCGACTTTCACGCTCCAAATCGTCAATCTCGGGCACACCCGCTTCTCCGAAAAAAAGTTGTTGTTCCCATTGACTTAACTCTCCCGGCTTCACGCGAATAGAATCTTCCGGAATAAGAATATTAATATCACTCGCACGGTGACTTGAAGCAAAGATTTCATAATTGAGGATATTCTTGCCCCTTCCCACTTTTCCTCCAAGGGTCAAATTAAATTCACTGATACGAGGTGTTAACAAGTTGACATCTGCCCAGGCAAAAACGGGACGGTCAATTTCTGGTAGTACGATATTAATCACCCCTGCCATCGCATCACTACCATATGATGATGATGACGGCCCGAGCACAATTTCAATGCGTTCTGCGTGTCTAATTGGCAATTGAGATGCGATCGGCATTCCTCTCACAGCTTCAGGCTTAATTGGAATTCCATTTACCAGGATTTTGGCGTGATCATTCCCATACAAACCTCGCATCAAGAACGTTTCACCCTCTTCTGAATTTCCTGGCTGAGAAGTGCGAAATCCAGGAATACTTTTTAACACGTCTACAAGTGTTGCGTACCCAAACTTTCTAATTTCATCACCATCGATAATAATCACTTCCTGAGCCATATCATCGGGACTATTCGCCAACCTATTCGTGGAAGTAATGGAACGCTTATCCTTCCCGTTTTCAAAGTTGAGATCGTCATGACCAAACAGTTGAATCTTCAGAGAATCCTGCTGCGCGTGGCCGTGAAAAGGCATGAATAAAAATGCGCAAAACGCAAAGCACAAGAGGGAATAAGGATACGGCCTGGTTAATAGGATCATATAAGCAAAGAAAGCAAACGAAATCTATAAATCCTAACGAGAAAAAAACGCAGTATGTTATGTGAAAGGGAAAAAAAACAATGAAATAATTTAGGAGAACAAGTCAAATATCCAGTTTCCAACTATCATCAACGCCACCAATCCAACAAACACAATCATCTCTTCACTTTACTAATAATAACGTCGAAAAACCCTGCAAAGTTGGGCTTCATTGGTGTTAAAAAAGTGTTATTGCGGACACAAAAAAGGCCGTTCAATACATGAACGACCTTTTCAACATACTTAGAAAAGTTTACAGCTCATCACGCTCTGCCGCTGCTGCAGCATTTATTGCGGCGCGCTCTGCCATTTTCTTTTGATCTTCTTGCATTTTTCCTTTCGAGAAATCAATCAATACAGGTGTTGCGATGCATAGCGATGAGTATGTACCGACAATCACACCGATCATCAACGCGAAGATGAAGCCTTTAATAGCCGCACCACCGAATAAGAAGATAATCAGAAGTACGATGAACGTTGTCATCGATGTATTAATTGTTCTAGATAGTGTAGAGTTCAACGATCTATTGATCTGCTCATCTTCATCTGAAGATTTGTGCAGATTCAAGTTCTCACGAATTCTATCGAATACAACCACGGTATCGTTGATCGAGTAACCAATAACCGTCAAAATGGCTGCAATGAAGGCCTGGTCAACATCCATGTTAAACGGCAGGATACCATGCAATAGTGCAAAGGCCGCCAATACCAAGGTAACATCATGCAACATGGCGATGATCGCTCCAGTTGAATACTGCCATCTACCGAATCTAATTAAGATATAAGCAAAGATGATAATCAAAGAAATCACAATAGCGATGGTAGATGAAGAAACTAGTTCTTTCGATATCGCCGCAGATACACTTCGAGATTCTTTAATCTCAAAAGTACCGACCTTGTCTTGTGCTTTTTCAAGTCCTTCTATCAATGCAGACTTAACTTCTGGCATAGCGGAATCCACAGCCAACAAATAGTTTGTTGTGATATCGAGGTAGTAATTATTGGTCTTTGTTTTCAATTCTAATGATGCATCCGAACCGAAAGCATCTAGCAAATGTCCACGCACGTAGTCAAGGTGGTCTCCTGCAGGTTGTTCGAACTTCACTCCGAATGTTCTACCCCCTGAGAATTCAACACTTGGCTTCAAACCTTTCAGCGCGATAGCAGCAATACCACCAACTACTAGGACTCCTGAAATCATGTAGAACATTCTACGCTTACCAACGAAGTTAAAGTTGAAGTTTTTGAATGCTCCTTTTGTTGTCTTAGTTTCAAAGCTGATTGATTTTCCTTTCTTCAACCACCAGTTGATGCAAAGACGTGTAATTACCAAGGCAGCGAATACCGAAGTAAAGATACCAATGATCAATGTCGTCGCGAATGATTCAATTGGTCCCGTACCGAATGACTTCAATACGATCGCCGTCAACATTGTTGTAACGTTCGCATCTATAATAGACGAAAGTGCCTTCTTGAATCCAGTGTCAATTGCTGACTTCAAATCTTTTCCTGCAGCTTGCTCCTCTCGGACACGCTCAAAGATAAGTACGTTGGCATCTACCGCCATACCTATGGTCAATACGATACCGGCAATACCTGCAAGCGTAAGTACCGCTCCAAATGAGGCCAGCGATCCGAATATAAAGAGGATGTTCGCAAACAAGGCGATATCCGCTACAATACCAGCTTTTCCATAGTAGAAAATCATGTAGACAAATACTAACAACAAGGCAAATCCAAACGATACTAAACCAGCACGTGAATTTTCAGCACCGATAGTTGGTCCAACGCGTGTTTGCTCTTTGATAACACATGGAGCAGGTAACGCACCACCATTCAAAAGACCTGCAAGGTCTTTCGCATCGTTAATAGTGAAAGATCCCGAAATCTGCGTATTTCCAGAAGTAATTGCTTCGTTAACAAATGGTGCACTGTATACCACATCATCCATTGTAATTGCTACAACTCGCTGCTTATTATCTTCTGTCATACGTCCCCAGTTGTCAGCACCATCAGACGTCATTGTTAAGTCTACAGTAATCTTTCCTTCTTGAGAATCATATCCTGTTCCTGCAGTCTTGATGTCCTTTCCTCCAACACGTGCTTTTCCATCATTTGGAACACGAATCGCGTACAAAACATACCCTAGCTCTTTCGTATCAAGATTGATAGTCTCCATGTTTGCAGACCACATGAACTTTACATTTTCAGGGAAGACACCCAAGATATCTTCTCTTGAAAGAATAGCATCTACTTTTGTTTTATTATCAGGAGTTGCACATCCTACAGCGTATTGTGTATACGGAAGAACATACGCTCCCAATCCTCCAGCTGACTCTGATCCAGCATCGCCTGCCAAAGAACCAAGGTCATCTAATGATCCAAGATCAGTGCTTCCTGTATCCGCATCCGCAACGTCAAGTGTATCACCTTCAACATTGTCATCTGCTACATCAACTGTATCAGCCGCAGCAGCAGCATCAATGGCATCAATATCAATTGGTTCAGGCGCATCTTGTAAAGAAAGTGCAACTGCTTGCTGCCAGAACTGACCAATTTCATTCAAGTTGTACACTTCGAAAAACTGAAGATTCGCTGTTGATTGTAATTTTTCAGAAACTGTTACCTCATCCTGAACACCAGGTAACTCAATGTATAATCTATTGTTATTCGGGTCTTTCTGAATGTTAGGCTGCGCAACACCAAACTGGTTGATACGACGCTCCATGATTTCTTCAACGCCGTCCATTGACTTCTCTTCCTTAGACTTCAGGAAGTTTACCACATCCTCGTTTGTAGAATTACGCTGAAGCTCATCAATGTCAGAAATAGCGAAAAGACGAACTAAATTGTCATCCTTGTTCAATCCTTCATACTTTGCTCTGAAAATATCAATGAAATTTCCTCCTTGTGTACCATACTCCTCAACTGAAGCATTGTAAACTCGAAGGAACGTTTTGTTATTTGGGTTTCTTGCATAGCTTGCTACTAACTCAGGAACAGAAATTTCCATTGTTACGCTCATCCCTCCTACAAGGTCCAAACCAAAGGCAAGACTGCGCTTTTTTACATCTTTAAATGTTGAACCAAAAATCGGATAAACCTCCGTTTCAGCCAACTGCATCAATGTATCGTTAATGTATGCAGCGCGCGCTAATTCTTTCGACTCTGCTTCATATACATTGACTGCTGTGTTATTTGGTAAATAAACTATTGAGTCTCCATTTGCCATAGCTGCTTCGAAAACTTCATCAACTTTTAATTCTGAAGCTTTTTCCGCCTTTCGTTCTACACCATTAGAAACCCAGGTAAACGACAACTGATAAAGACAAATCCCTGTCAGTAAAATCGTTAAAAACCAAAAAAATCCTTTATTACGCATTTTCGTAAATATGTTTAGTAAATAATTTAAGCCCGCAAATATAGGCTTTAGCTTTTTTATTATCAATAACCTGAATACAATAGAAACAGTGTCATTGGGGATTCCCCTTTGAAATACACGAAGAAAATGTGTGAAACCCGAATTTAGAGGAGCTCGGTCGGGCCGATTAACTCATATGCGGATAAGTGCCACAATTCAGGATATAGGCAATGAGTCCTGTCTTTTGGTTTAAAAACGCAGGTTCAGTAAAATCAACTTCAACTTTTGAAGTGTTCGATGTAAAAGCTACCTGAGTAGTTACGTTCGCAGGTGAAATAAAATACGAATAGCTAGCATCAAGCAATGTTACCTTTACCCATTCAACTTGGTCAATGAACTTGACAACTGACTCCGCATCTGTGGCTTCCTGATTGGATACCATGTGTAGATCGCGCCATTGTAACTGAATATTAACAAGCGAAAAGGCACCAAAGAAATCCAATTCAGAAAATGACTCTTGCGGCTGATCTTGCGATGGTTGATCATCTGAATGACGATCTCCCTCGTTTTTCAACAAAGCTTTATCGGAAGAATGCGCATTAGCACTCAATACACTACCAACCCCGACAATGAAAATCAGGAAAAAACGTGTTAATATGCTTTGGATTTTAAACATCTTCTTTAAAGCCGACCAAACTTAATGATTTTTTCTGAAAACTTATTCAGAAAATAGCTGGCTATCACTGTTTTTTCAATGAAACAATGCGCACGCCAACGGGCAAAGTACCTATGTTCAACACATGCGCTAACTCTGATGCCTCTTCCTTAGAATAATTCCCACTTATTCGTGTATTGCCGCCGGTAATTTCTGAAATAACCATTGGTGCTGAAACAATTGTTTCGTTCACCTCTAAAGCAATACATCTATTGACATTCTCTCTGGTCATTTTAGCCCATTTATCGGCTCCATTAGGTGTAAACGAAAGATCAATGGTATAATTTTGATCATACTCATTGAATCCGACCGAAGCATTTTGTACATCAGCATTACTTATTGATTCCTCTTCCGAATAAGGAATTCTACACGCATAAACTGGGTAGCCTAATTCTTTAGAATCTGAAGAAAGATGTTCGAGTTCACCAAACTTCAAACGAGTCCCCGTCGGCAAGTAATTTTTAACTGGATCATAAGAGATCAACGCTTCAACTCTTTCTTTATGCCTTGGATGAACCGTTCCAATTGTAAAATCAGTGTAAGGCGTTATGTAATCGCTTAATCGGTCTTGCATTCGTGAGTCCTCCTCAAAAGCATTATCAATTTTGTTCAATGCGTAAGACACCTCTTGAAGCGCATAAACACTGTAAAAAGCCAACTTAGCACGCTGTTGAACGCGTCTTAGCAGCCATGTGGTATCCTGTACGCCATCTAATTCAAAAATTAACTGGTTATTCGCATAGTCTTTTTTAATTCCCAACACATACAAATCACTTTCCAATCGTGTCTCAATGATTGCACTCGTCGCATCGATACTCTGTTGTTGCTCGTTCTGAAAATAAGCGAGCACTTCTTTATTTGTCCAATTGGGTCGTGAATCCTCTTTCGGAAATCTGAATAAACTACTCATGCGCAAATTAGGATATTTGTCTTCAGCTTCAGCAAAAAAGGCTTCAATAATATCTTCCCCAGAAATCGATTTCGCCAATGCCGCATCAAGAATATCCGTGAATTTTGCATCATCAGGATTTATGGCAGCGTCCATTAGCAACTGCCCGGTATTTACCTCAACAACCATTGAATACTTATCACCTGCTCTTCCACAACTAAGCATTAGAAGAAAAAACACTGATAAACCCAGCAAAGCAATTTTATTCATCGTTTAAATGGTTTTAGAAAATTCAACAATTTTAGTGGCGAAATTCTCCCAGGAATTGTCCATTTTGGATGCCTGTATAGCTTGCTCATAGGATTCCTTTAACCCTTCCTCAAAGTACCGTTCTAGTGCCTTTGCAATGAGTTCACCATCTGGCTGCTGTACAATCAGACCAGTTTGTTCATGAATGATATTTTCCTTTAAACCGCCTACGTCGGTTGCAATAATAGGCGTATTAAAATGATGTGCAATCGCCGTAATTCCGCTTTGCGTTGCCCCCTTATAAGGTAAAACACAAACATTTGCAGCTGAAAAAAATTGGGTAACCTCTCGATCAGAGATATATGTATTAAATAGGTGGACGCGATCTTTAATCTTAGTCTCCTGTATTATTTGTTCGTACTTTTCAAAACTTCCGTAAACCTCTCCAGCAACTATTAAATGGTACTCTTCAGGGAGTTCCGAAATAGCTTTTAACAAGAGATCCAGTCCTTTATAATCACGAATAAATCCAAAGAACAAAGCATACTTTTTATGCTGATCTAACCCAAGTAGTGTTCGCGCTTCATCTACTTTCATTTTTTCACCGAACTGATTATAAACAGGATGATCAATTCTGAGGTACTTAGCATCTGGTTTAAGACTGAGAAGGTCGTCCAGTACCGCATCACTCAACACAACGAAACCATCACTGTGTTTCAAAAATCGTTTATTTGCGTAATTATCAAAGAAGCGCTTCTCATGCGGAATGACGTTGTGCAAGATACTCATACGTTTGGTGTTCTTCAGACGTTTTTGTACCCCACCAATTGCCGGACCGAAAAAAGTCATCCAATACTGACTGATAAAAATATCCGGAGCATCCATATTAATAGCTTTCGCGGTCTTCTGATAGGATAAAGGATTGATTGTATCCAAAAGGCGCTTAGCGTTAATCGGATCCGCATCATCATCTTCTGTAACATATTGAGAGGAACCAGGGAACAAAAAATTCGGATATTGACGTTGAAACGTGTAAGCTTTTACCTCGTGCTCCTTTTCCAGAGCCCGATAAAGCATTGCACTAAATTGTGCTATCCCTCCGCGGTAAGGGTAAAAAGCTGATAGCAATGAGATTTTCATTCCACGACGAAGTTAGCATAAATTCAAAAGGAGGAGAAAACGTTCAGTACTTTACTCCCAACCAGCCGTAACAAAAGTTTGATAAAGCTCGCGACCTTTTACCACCTCATCACTTCCAAATTGATAATGATTATCGCGGTAGTGTTTATAAACCAAACCGATATGCTTTGCATAGGTTTCATACATACGCACGGAATCGATTAAGTTCGCATAGGCAGCTTGTTCTACTACAAGCGTAGAATCTATCGTAACACCAGAAAGTAAAGTATCCTTATGTAGCTCACGGTAATAGCATTCCAACGGATCCTCAAGATTATATGCATTGGCGTCCCATTCTTTCGAAAGGGTTGGAGCAAAAACTAATTTCACCCGGCGAACATTTTCCTCTATCAGTTCTCCACGAATACCATCATAGACACCATGCCAAACGTCTGTCAAAGCCCAATCATGATGAACGGAGTCTCTTTTGTAGATGATGAACTCTCTCCCTTCACGCCCTTCATTATCTATATAATCTTCGCCCCAATAGGTCTTCATCTGGTAATACGTTGTATCGTGCTGATTTACATCAGCATCATGCTCAATTTCTACAACATCATAGACCACAAAACGTCCTTGACTTAAACCAAAATACTCAAAATGAAATTGGGGTTCTTCTTCCTGTTTGCAGGCTGTAAAGACCACAACAAATAACAAAAGTGGAAGTAGTAGATATGTACGTGTAGGTTTCATCTAAATCTTAGACGAAAATACGCATAAATTGGTTGTTATTGATTCGGGTTAACTCCGAGCTCTTTTAATTGACGCATCTTTTCTTTCAATGCATCTCCTGTGAGGTGACGGCCGTAGTAAAAATATTGCTTATACTGCTCTTTACCGCTGTTATCGTAAGAGATACACCAACCGTGTTTTATTCCTTCTTTGAATCTATACAAAGCCATTTTGCGCCCATTTGGATGATAGTGCGTCCAAACCCCATTGCGCTTATTGTTTTTATACTCTCCTGTGACTTTTGTCTTTGTATTCTGATGATACTCTTTGTATGGCCCTTCCAGACTACCGTTAACGTAATTGGAAACAATGGAAGGAATTTGTGACTTATCTGTAACAATTTCCGGCACAAAGTAAACGACCTTCTTGCCATGTAAAATGCCTTTGGCGTAAGTTTCAGTATTGCTAATTCTCTGAGAGGGTCCAAAATTTAGCCAAACACTGTCTTTCTCCTGATCTCTAAAAATCCCATGACTCATTAAAGCGCCATTCTCATGGTAATAGTATGCAACTGAACGATTTGTATTCTCGCCATGTTTAACAACTGCTTTAACCTTTGAAGATTTGTAGTAATACGTAAATGTCCCGACTGGCTTGTCATTTTTAAACTGCCCTTTATACTTCAAGACATGAATACCCTCATACTTTTTTTGCCAAGGTCCTTGCTTACGTCCTTGAGAATCAACTTCATTCACTTGAGTCAAAGCTGAAAAAAACAATCCAAGAAAGAGAACACTTAAACTAAACTTCATTTATCAAAATTTTAACGAATTCAGGCAACCCGGACACTGTCAAATCAGCTTCTATTCCAATTGGTTCTTTTGTTCTGACCCGCACTGTTTTCATACCAAGATTCTTGCCAAATTCAATATCTGTATCGGTATCTCCGACCATTATTGATCGTTCAAATTCAATTTCAGGAAACTCCATTTTCGCCAATTCAGCCATTACTGGACCGGGCTTTCGCATGTCATCCTCTGCTCCTTTTAAATTAGGCGCAAAGTAGCATTTATCAATACGACCTCCTGCCAAATGAATTTGGTTATTCATATAAGTATGAATCTCGAGTAAGTTACGCTCAGTCATCAGTCCTTTTCCAATACCTTGTTGGTTAGTGACAACAAGCACACGGTGAAATTTTTTGGAAAGTTTTGAAATGGCCTCTTCTACTCCTTCTATAAAATGAAAAGCGGAAGGTTCAGTAATGTAGCCGCCAAATATGCGTTCATTGATCACTCCATCACGATCGAGAAAAAGCGACCAGGTGGGATCAATATTCCAAGATTTAATTGACATCTATTGTCTTTTCAACCAGATATATATTCCGTGATGAAGAATTGCGCCCGATCATCTCGGCGACGAATCCTGCAAGGAAGAATTGAACTCCCATTAGCATTGCTGCGAGCGCAACATAAAAAATAGTTCGATCTGCAATTCGTTCGGCTGTTTCATTGAAGAAAATCTTATCAATTCCCATGTAAAGAAAAGATGCAAAACCGATAAAGAACATGATCATTCCTATAACACCGAAAAAATGCATTGGCTTCTTCCCAAAACGCCCCATAAAAGCGACCGTCATTAAATCTAACGGACCATTTATAAAACGATTCAAACCAAACTTGGTAGTTCCATATTTTCGTGCCTGGTGAGTTACTACCTTTTCCCCAATATTCGGGAATCCAGCATACTTCGCTAAAGGAGGAATATATCGGTGCATATCACCATAGACTTCAATACTCTTAACTACCGCATTTTTATACGCTTTCAACCCACAATTGAAATCGTGCAGCTTGATTCCTGTAATCACACGTGCTGCCCAGTTATATAATTTCGTTGGAACCGTCTTAGTGATCGGATCATATCGTTTCTTTTTCCAACCGGAAACCACATCATAACCTTCTTCGACGATCATTCGATAAAGTTCAGGTATTTCGTCAGGAGAATCTTGCAAATCAGCATCCATGGTAATCACAACACGACCTTTTACAGCTTCAAATCCTTTTTGCAGTGCCGCTGACTTACCATAATTACGTTGAAACTTTATCCCTTTTGCGCACGGATTTTCCTTATGCAATTGTTCAACTACTTCCCAGGAATTATCCGAACTTCCATCATCGACAAAGACAATTTCATAAGAGAATTTGTTTTCGTCCATTACGCGTTTTATCCAACTGTGGAGTTCGGGTAATGACTCATCCTCATTATATAAGGGCACCACAACGGAAATATCATAGTCTAATTTCAACGCTAGCTATTTTTCAATAGAGCAAATATAATGAAAGACTCTTGTCTCAGTAGAGATTTATATCAATTTGCTTTCAAGACCTTGTAAACGCTTCCATCAATAGTTAGGAAGTACACTCCTTTCTCTAGTGACTCAACGCTTACGCGATTGTTATTTGGCGATAGTTCACCTGAAGCCACAATTGCTCCATTCATTGATGAAAGCGTAAAGGATTGCTCAGCATTTAATCCGCTCACTGAGAAATAATCCTGTGTCGGATTTGGATAAATGCCATAAACCATTTCCTCATTTTCAATGCCCAATACTTCTGCCTCCGCTATAAAAAAGCGATCAATCGCAGCTTCAGTAATGTTTCCATCAGGTTCGATATCCGATGTACGGAAAAAGAATTGCATAGAATTAGTTATCGTGATGAAATCACTGATACGCAGACTTTTTTCTACCCATTCAACAGAATCAGGTGAAACACTCACGGCAACATCAATATCGACTATCGTTGTACCGTTTCCAACGCGGATTACTAGTTCATCATCGGGAGTATTTGGACCATGAAAACAGTGGAACCATCGTGTGTAGTTCACATATGGGTCCGTATAAGTCGTCAAATCCATTACTGGAGAAACTAAGGAAGCCAAACCATCATCGACATCATCTGCATTCGGATCTAAATCATCTGAATTACCGGTAACAAATGCTTTTCTTCCACAATCATTGTCAACATCATTGCTTGGTGCCGAACCACTGTTCGTACCGAAAGGCACTCCTCTTTCCCAAAGACCTGTTGCCGCACCGCCGGTTGAACTCCATCCGTAATCAAACGTAAAATCATCATAATAGCCCAAATCGATATAAACGTCAATAGTTCCAGTACTATTGTTGATTATCTGACTCGAACAGTGCGTAAAATAGCCCCACTTTCCAACAATGACATCATACATTCCTTCATAGAAAAGTGTCAGCGTCTCTTCTCCCAAACCATTGGTTACGCCAGTATGCGTTAATTGCGGAACGCTTAATTGAATATCAGCACCATCGACTGGATTATTCGTTCCTTCCTCAAATACTCTAACCGTTAGGTTATATGGAGGAATTGGTGTTAATTGAACATCCTGTGTTGTAATAACGCCATTCGTTAAATTCACGGTGATCGTTTCTGGATAATAACCGACTTTCTCATAAGTTACATCGTAAGAACCTGCCAACGCCATTCCGGTGGCATAGAAGCCTGTATTCCCAGATTGCTCCGTTTGGACGCTTCCGGCAATATCAACATTGGCTAAATCAATCGGGGTTGAATTAGAAGCATCCGTAATAGTTCCTTCCAGATAGGCGCCTTGTGTATAATTTGGTCCTAAAACAAATAGTCCTTCAGAGCGATCTGTTGCTAGAATTCGACCAGAAGGCAAAAATGGATAAACTCCCCAACAACCATCATAACCGGTAGTTTGATCAAAATATGTGTCGTAATTTCCTACCTCAATCATGTTATAAGGATAGGTCACATCATGTATTGTAACACCATCGGAATAATAACTTGTGATTACATGATTCCCCATCACATGAGCATTATGTGGCACTACACCTGCTCCCGGAGAACTTTGAATTCGATCGACCTCAATAATATTGGACGGATCAGAAATATCAAATGCTCCTATGTAACCACCTGATACTTCATCTGTTGTAAAGGCAAACTGTCCGTTGTCCGTTGTCCAGATATTGTGTGCGAATGTCGAAGGTGTATTTTCCGTCCCCAACAAAACCGGATTCGCACGATCCGAAACATCTACAATACTTAAAAAACCATCAAAAATATGTGCCAGGTACATTGTATCATTCTGAACGTAGCCGTCATGAACATACCAATCATCAAACGCACCAACCTCAATCGGATTCATGGGGTCAGTGTTAACATCTAAAATAATCACACCTCCCTCACCTCTATTGGCACCAAAGATATAGGCATAACCAAATTCGTCTATATACAAGTTATGCGCTGATTGCCAAGTACTGTCTACATGAGCTGGACCTGTATAATACGCTGTTGTTAAAGCGTTTGAAGTTGGCAATGGAGAAAGATCAATAATCAAAAGACCGTTTTGTGCTTCCGTTGTGATGTATGCGTAATCCCCCCAAGTTTTTAAATCTCTCCAGACAGAAGTCATACCAGGCTCCCAAAACAACTCAGTAGGATTCGTTGGATCAGAGACATCCACTACGCTCGTTCCTTCCTCTGCGCCAACCAAAGCATACTCTTTGCCTGTCTCATCCACATATCCCCAAACATCGTTAATCATTGTAGAATGGAGGTTGATATAATCGAGACGCCCGAGAGAATCTACGTTTAATTGAGCCTGAGTCAACAAACTCATTGAAACAAAACAAAGTGCAATTAGTCCTTTCATAAATTTTAGCTTGATCTGACGAATTTACGAATAATTAAACCGGGTTATACGATTAAAACTGTAAGACATCAGATTCTTCTACTAATCACACGAAATTGGCTTGTCAACGGTTGGTTCAGTTTACTTTTCGTTGCATTTTGTTAAGCGATCCAATTAAAACCATTAAATCTATTTTAAACACACCGTTTTTGCCTACATTTTCCTTTTAATTTCGGTGGTGATTTGCTATTTTTGCAACTCCTTAAATTCTGTTCTATGGCAAAAGAATCTACCGTTGACACACTGGAAAATGTTGATTTTGAAACATTCAAAAATGAAGTTCTTTCGGACTTTAAATTAGCCAGTATCTCAAGAGAGACTTCTCTTCTTGGGCGACGTGAAGTTTTATCAGGAAAAGCAAAATTTGGAATCTTTGGTGATGGGAAAGAACTCGCACAGATTGCACTTGCAAAGCAATTTCGCAACGGAGACTTTAGATCTGGATACTACCGCGATCAGACCATTATGATGGCCATTGAACAGCTTACAGTTCAGCAGTATTTTGCCGGACTTTATGCGCACACCGATGTTGAGCAAGAGCCGCAATCTGCTGGTCGACAAATGGGCGGACATTATTCTACTAGAAATCTTGATGATGAAGGTAACTGGCTGAATCTTATGGAACAGAAAAACAGTTCGGCTGACATCTCACCAACCGCCGGGCAAATGCCTCGCCTTTTAGGACTCGCACTTGCCTCCAAAGTTTATCGCGAAAACAAATCTCTTTCAGGGCTTGAAAACTTCAAAAAGTTCACAGATCAAGGAAATGAAGTTGCGTTCGGAACCATTGGGGATGCTTCTACCTCGGAGGGACCTTTCTGGGAAACAATCAATGCAGCTGGAGTCCTTCAAGTACCAATGGTGATGTCTGTTTGGGATGATGGTTATGGGATATCTGTTCCGAGAGAATATCAAACAACGAAAGACAGTATCTCCGAGGCGCTTGCAGGAATGCAAAGAACGAAAGACAAGCCCGGTTACGAAATCTTTGTTACGAAAGGTTGGGATTACGCAGACTTGTGCAAAACATACGAAGAAGCCGTAAAAGTTGCTCGTGAAGAGCATGTGCCTGTATTGGTTCATGTGAAGGAAGTTAATCAACCTCAAGGACACTCAACTAGTGGATCACATGAGCGCTACAAAGATGAGGAGCGCATGCAGTGGGAAATCGACTTTGATTGTATCAACAAGTTCAAAGAATGGATATTAAACTTTGATGCTGACGGTCTTTCCATTGCGACGGAAGAAGAATTAGATGCAATTCAAAAAGACGCTAAGAAGCATGTAAGAGAGCAAAAAAGCGCTGCATGGAAAGCATTTACAGAGAGTTTAAAATCGGACTTAAAGGATGCCGTTGGGCTCATAAAGGCTGTTGGCCAGGAAAGTGAAAACGGCGTTTTCATCAATAAAATGGCGGAAGATCTTGAAAAAGCAATGGATCCTATCCGAAAAGATATTCTAAGCACTGCCCGCAAAGTTATGCGCATGGTGAGATCAGAAAATGGTAATGCCAAAGAAAATCTCAAGCAATGGATTGAGCAACAAATGCATATCAATTATGATAGATACAGTGCCCACCTTTATTCAGAAAGAAGTGATTCTGCGTTAAATGTTGATCCAGTACCTCCTGTTTATGAAGACGACGAAATGACGGATGGTAGAATTATTCTTCGTGACAATTATGATAAGTTACTGGAGAATTATCCTCAAGCACTCGTTTTTGGTGAAGATGCTGGAAAAATTGGTGGAGTGAATCAAACACTGGAAGGAATGCAGGAAAAGCATGGCGAAGGGCGTGTTTCCGACACCGGAATTCGTGAATGCACCATCATTGGGCAAGGAATTGGAATGGCGATGCGCGGTTTACGACCGATTGCAGAAATCCAATATCTTGATTATCTGCTTTACGCTATTCAAGTTTTATCCGATGATCTCTCAACAGTACAATACAGAACAAAAGGAGGACAGAAAGCTCCATTGATTATAAGCACCCGAGGACACCGTTTAGAAGGAATTTGGCACAGTGGCTCACCAATGGGAATGATCATCAATTCACTTCGAGGAATGCATGTATGCGTTCCTAGAAATATGACAAAGGCTGCTGGGTTCTACAATACATTGATGGCAGCCGAAGAGCCTGCATTGGTGGTTGAACCCTTGAATGGATACAGAACTAAAGAGCGCAAGCCTTCAAATATTGGCGAATTCAGAGAACCGCTCGGAGTTCCGGAAATCGTTAAAGAAGGAAGTGACCTGACAATTGTTTCTTACGGTTCTACTTTCAATTTGTGTGAAGTCGCGGTTCAGCAATTATCTGAATTAGGAATTTCTGTTGAATTGATCGATGTTCAAACACTTCTCCCATTCGATGTTAACCATATGATTTCAGACTCTTTGGAAAAAACAAATCGTTTGTTGATTGTAGACGAAGACGTAAGCAGCGGGGCAACTGCATTCATGCTTGATAGAATTATGGTTGAACAGAAAGGTTATTACCACCTCGATTCAGCACCTGAAACGTTAAGTGCGAAAGATCATCGACCTGCATATGGATCAGATGGTGATTATTTCTCAAAGCCAAGCATAGAAGATATTGTAGAGAAAGCCTATGCCATTATGCATGAATCAGACCCTTCAAATTTTCCCGCTATTTATTAATGATTAAGTGGTTTTCCATAGCGTTGTTTATTGCCATTGTATTATGCAAGCCTGTTACTCAATTTTCATGGGAGGTATGGTATTTAGCGAATTACGAGTTTGTTTCGGAAGAGCTTTGTGAGAATACGGAAGAACCAATGCTGCAGTGTAATGGTAAATGTTACCTGGCGAAACAACTGGAAAAAGCAGAGGCTGAAAAAAAAGAACAAGATTCCGAACAACCTCTTCCACCTTTTCAAGTAGAAGAAGAATACGTTTGTTTTTCATCGTTTTCTAATCTTATTCAATTTACTCCTGAGTATATTTTTAGAGAGAAAGATTATTTCGGTAACCAATTCTTTACGGACGCTAGTCCTACCGATGATATTTTTCATCCACCACAAGTTTAAGTTAAAGCATAACGCATTTTTAACTTAAACAGACACAAATGAAATTTTGTTTATCAATACTTGCCGTATTGATTTCTTTTGGTGCTGTTGCATGTGACGTATGCGGTGGAGTTACTCCTTCTGGGGGAGACGGTTTATTAGTTGGAAATCAGTTTCATTTTATTGGACTTCGGACTAATTATGGAAGGTTTCAAAGTTTTCATAGAAACCCATTCTCAGAAGAGACAACAACCTCGTGGGAACATTTTACCAGAGCGAATATTAGCGGACGTTGGCAATTTAGCGAACGTTTCAATGCTCAGGTAAATATTCCTTACGCCATTAACTTGCAGCGCATCGATAATGGGAATCAACTACGACATGGATTAGGAGACATAAGTCTGCTGGTCCAATGGATGTTAATCAGCACCAAAAATGAAGCTGGAACATCCCATTTTTTAGCGATTGGTTCAGGTGTAAAAGCCCCTACAGGAAACTATTCAAGAGACCCTTGGGAAACTTCGAACCTGTTCCCTGGTTCAGGATCTTGGGATCCACAATTCAATCTGAGTTACCGGTTTTCAAAAAATAAATTCAATTTTCAAGTTGAAAACGGATTTACACTGAAAACCCAGAATCCTGTAGGATATCGCTTCGGAAACGCAGTAAGCTCTATTGCTACTGCATTTTACAGTATAAATACAAAGAAAAATGGCAAATTACTTCCGTTAATGGGTATAGGATATACCTATACAGGATCTGATCATATCAACAGCTATTTGGTTGCTGAATCATTCAATTCGGGACACCTGTTGAGTACAGAAATTGGCCTCAATTATTTAACAAAAAACTGGATACTTAATACTAAGTGGTCACAACCGTTCGTTCAATCTATAGCGGACGGTGATGTTGAATCTAAAGGACTGCTGGAATTTGGTATTCACTATCTAATTCAAAAGAAATGAAACATCTATTTTTAATATCACTCGTTGGAATCATTGGTTTTACCAGTTGTAAAAAAGAGGGCTGCACAGACCCTTTAGCCATAAACTACAGTTCGGAAGCACAGAAGGACGACGGGAGCTGTTCATATGAAACTCCTTCTGATCCTGTTCAAAATGGTCCAACCTTGATTGGGACATCTACCACCAATCAAAATGAGACCGTTGAGCTTTATGCAGACGGAACCCTTAGCGCTGGATACACAAATATGTATGTAAAGATTAAGGATGCCAATAATCAGGCTATTACGAATGCAACAGTCACATTCTCTCCAGTTATGGACATGGGCACAATGATGCATTCCACGCCTGTTGAACAACCTACATATAATGCTACGAACGAACGTTACGAGGGAGTTGTAATCTTCATCATGGCTTCTATGGGAGGTACATGGACAATGGACGTAAACGTAAACGGAAACCCAGCTAGCTTCGACCTTACCATTGCTGAATCTGCAACTAAGGTGGTCGGATCATACCAAGGTACAGATGGTAACACTTACTTTGTGTCTGTCATGCGTCCAGAAAACTGGCAAGTAGGCATGAATGACTTAAACGTTCTTGTTCATAGAAGAGATAATATGATGAGCTTTCCAGCGGACGACGGATTCACCATCGTTCTTGAGCCTGAGATGATGTCAATGGGACACGGCTCACCAGACAATGTAGATCCAGTAAGTACTGGAAATGGTCATTACACAGGGCAGGTCAACTTTACAATGCAAGGTGACTGGAGATTACATTTGGAACTATGGAAGAATGGAACGCAAATTCATGATGATGCCTTCCTGGATATTTTCTTTTAAACGATAGGACGTGAAGCGAGTTTATAATATAATCGTACTGGTATTTGTAGCAGGAGCTTTTCTTTCATGTAAAAAAGAAGTTACCTATGCCGAAGCAGGTACGACTGATGTATCCATCTTGTTTACAAGCCCTGAACCAGGAACAACAGTTATTGGAACACAGGAAGTATCCGTTGAAGCTCGAATAGATGCGGAAGCCATGATGGCTGGATATCGCGTAACGATTTCCGACGCGTCTACTGGAGAGGTCATTGATAAAGTTGACGACCTTTTCGAGCAAACTCAATACTTCGTTCACTATCATTGGTATCCAAGCATGTCTGCAACTACGGAAGTAGGCATCCGGATCGATGCTCTAGGTCGTGATGGCCAGTCACTCGGCTGGGACGAGCTCACAATAACTTGTTCTCCTTAGTTTAAGATAGCAAGAATCGGCTTCAAACGTGATTTATGTCACATTTCACTCAAAAGATTCTTCTGAACTTTGTAAGTAACATTTTGTCTTACCGTTCAAAGTTTTATTATGAAGTGGAATGATTACATTAAGGCGTTTGAAGCCGTTTTAAATGGAGATAATACAGCTTCTCCGTATGATAAAGAAGCTTATCTGGAATATGTTAAGCTAAACAGCAGTAGACAAAACAGATGGTTAAAAAAAATGGATTTGGATGAATCAACGCTGAGTGCGCTAAATGGGATTACATCCCCTCAAACATGGATCCTAATTACCGAACCTTGGTGCGGAGACGCTGCACATTCTACACCATTTATTCAGGCAATGGCTGAAAACAATCCACTGATTGAGTTGGATGTTCAATTGCGTGATTCAGCTCCGTATCTCATTGACAATTATCTGACCAATGGCGGGAAGTCGATTCCAAAACTTATTGTGAGAGATTCAGAAGATAATGACTTATTCACCTGGGGGCCTCGTCCAGAAGAATGCCAAGCTCTCATGTTACGACAGAAAGAATCAGACATGTCGGAGAAAGAGAAAAAGGCAGAACTACAAATGTGGTATAACAAGGACAAAGGAAAAAGTGTCCAACGTGAGATAACTGCTTTAATTGAGCAGTTTTCCGAAACACCAGCTTAGAATTAGATCGGCTTTCCGTGAAAGTCTTTCGTTAACTGGCGATAGTCTTCGGTGTAATCACCGCTGGCATCACGAATAAACAACGTTGATGTCCTGCACTCTTTTGGGGTCAGTGAGAATTGTATGATACAACGCTTTAATATTCCCCCACGTTTGCCAAAAATCAATATGCTTTGATTCAAAAAGAGTCCATTTGCCCTTGCCTCGTCCTCCCAAGTTTTTTTGTTTTCAGAGGGAATAATCAACCAAAAGTTGCCTGAATCAGAAAGATAATTGCTGGCTTTTAAAACAAAGGAGGGAACTGGTAAGCTTTCGCTATGTCTGGCGGCAGCTTTTCGTTGGTTCTGATTCACCAAGGTTGTTTGATAGTATGGCGGGTTGGATACAATCAAGTCGTATTTTTCCGATGTGTCGAACTCGAGAAAATCGCTATTCACAACATTCAAACGATGATTCCAGGGACTATTTTTAAAATTTAATGCACACTCTTCTGCACTTTCTGCATCCAATTCTACCGCATCGATAATAAGCTCTGGATTTTTTTGTGCGAGCATTAAACTAAGAACACCTGTACCAGATCCGACGTCGAGTGCTCGAAATTTCTCACTGGATTCAACCAAGGCTCCTAGCAGCATCGCATCTGTTCCAACCTTCATGGCTGACTTTTTCTGAAGAACATCAAATTGCTTAAAAGAAAAAACGGACATCTAACCTAAGTAGAGTTCAATTAGACCATCTGGAGCGGCAACGTGTAACTCTTTAGCCGAACGGTCAACCTTTTTAACTGCTCCTTCGATCAGTGGAATCAGAACTTCAGTTCCCTGATTCATTACCTGCAAAAGTGGATTGGTCTTTAAATCGATTACCTGCTCAAGAATGCCAACTTCTCCGAACTTTTCATCAATCACTTTGAAACCTACAACCTCGTGATCATAAAAACGAATTCCATCTAATTCTGGCAAGATCTGAGCTGGTAAATAAGCATCCTTTCGCAGAAGTCTTCTCGCAGCATTCTCATCA
Organism: Flavobacteriales bacterium UBA6051; assembly: GCA_002427735.1. Lineage (GTDB taxonomy): Bacteria > Bacteroidota > Bacteroidia > Flavobacteriales_D > Crocinitomicaceae > UBA4466. The sequence continues at coordinate 176,746 of DIYP01000014.1, read as the reverse complement.
TCAACTCCCTCTAACTTGACTTGTGCAAACCCCTTGTTTTTGAGTTTTAATGACGTTACGAAGAATGGGGTCAAATGATTATCAAGATCGATAAAAAGCGCATCTAATGACGCATAATCTTCTGGATTCGTAACATCCAAAAACAGCGAAACTTCACCTTTAAATCCGTGAAGTTTCGCTATATATCCTAAATGAAAGCAATCTGCTTTATTCATTCAAGTCACTATTTTACTCAGCCTTTGCCTCGTCAGCCTCATCTGCTGCTGGTGCTTCTTCTGCTTTCTCCTCTTCGGCAGGAGCAGCTTCAGCTTTTGGCTCTTCTGCTGGAGTTTCTTCTGCAGGAGCTTCTTCCGATTTTGGCTCTTCAGTTGCTAGTGCCTCCTCGGCTGGTGCTTCTTCCGAAGCTGGCTCTTCTGCAGCAGGAGCTTCTTCTGTAGCTTCCGCAGCTGGTTCTTCAGCTACTTCAGGCTCAGGAGTATTCTTTTCTGCAATAGCTTTTGCACGTGCATCAGACACTTCTGATTCCGCTTTCAAACGCGCTGCTTGTGCCTTTTCAGCATCTTTCTCTAAGCCAGATGCCTTATCAGCAATCTTTGCTTCTTTCTCTTCCAACCACTTAGCAAATTTTTCTTCAACTTGCTCTTCAGTCAATGCTCCTTTTGCGATTCCCTTAATCAAATGATTCTTGTAAAGAACACCTTTATAAGATAAAATTGCACGCGCCGTATCCGACATCTCAGCACCAACTTGCACCCAGTTCAACGTTCTATCGAAGTTCAAATCGATTGTTGCAGGATTTGTGTTTGGATTGTACGTTCCAAGTTTCTCAATGAAACGACCATCTCTTTTTGCTCTGCTGTCCGCAGCAACAATGTGATAAAAAGGCTTCCCTTTCTTACCGTGTCTTTGCAATCTAATTTTAGTTGCCATAATGTTTACAATTTGAGGTACTAAACCTCTGTTTATAAATTAATTAAAATACTGCCTTCCCGAGACAGGGCTGCAAAGATAGCATAATCCCCAATACAAAGACATGAAAATCAACAAGAAATGTTGGATTTAATCAAAACTCGAACCGAATTCAATTAAGATTTATTATGTCTACATAACATTTGGCTTTCCCCTTAAAAAACACTATTTTCACACTCCGTTAAGAATTTACGTCTACCACTCATAACCAGTCGACCTGTTAAATAATGCGCATACTACTTATTTGTCTACTATTCCCCTTCATTGCCAGTGCCCAGGGATTTCAAGTTAACCTTCAAGGGCAAGTGCAACAAGGAATGGCCAGTGCAGGAACAGCACTTATGCAAGATGCTTCCTCACTTTTTTTTAATCCAGGAGGAGCTTCATTCGTAAATCGTAATGAAATCAGTATTGGAACAACATTTACAATAGCCAAAGGAGCTTTTCTTGAACATAATACTTTTGAAACGGCAAAAACCACATCGCCGGTTAGTACACCTTTTACAGCATATGGGCTTTTTCAAATAAAAGATAGTAGCCGACTTAAGCTTGGACTAGCAGTATACACACCTTTTGGTAGCACTGTTCAATGGGAAGATGGTTGGACAGGGCGTTTTGCTTTAACCCGATTGCGACTGTTATCCATTTTTGTTCAACCGACGGTTAGTTATAGAATAACGGATAAAATTGGGATTGGAGCAGGCTTTGTATATAGTTATGGAAGCGTTAATCTGCAAAGAGATTTACCAGTCACTCAAGGTACAACAGAAAATTCCGATGGTTATGGACGAGTAGAACTAGACGGCACTGGACAGGGATTCGGATACAATGTCGGTATTTATGTTGAACCTATCCCACAATTGTCTATTGGACTCACCTATCGTTCACAAGTGAATATGAAATTGAACTCAGGAACGGCTACTTTCTCTGTTCCGACTTCATTAGAAGAAAATTTCCCTGATGGAGATTTTGTCAGTGAACTTCCGTTGCCCCAAGTAGCTACATTAGGCTTTGGTGTTCATCCAAATTCCAAATTAGATCTCGCGCTGGATATAAATTATGTTGGTTGGAAAGCTTATGACACACTAGCTTTTGACTATGCAAACAACACTGAATCTTTGGTAGATACCAAATCTGCTCGCCTCTATGAAAACATATTTGCGTTTCGATTAGGTGGTCAATATGCGCTATCCAAATCACTGCGTATTCGCGCCGGAGTGGGTTATGGAATTTCACCGGTTCAAGATGGCTATGTTACTCCTGAAACGCCAGACGCTAATCGATTCAATTACACGCTGGGACTAGGCTATAATTTTGGCGATCATTTTACAACGGATATTTCCATGCTGTATACCACAGCCACTCGCGAAGACACCAACCTCGAGACAAACTTAAGCGGAACATTTAAAGTCCATGTTTTCGCACCAGGCATTTCAATTAACTATAAATTCTGATGATGCAGTTAAAAAAATATTTTTGCTTAAGCCTACTCGGGTTGGCATTGGCTTGTACTCCGAAAATTGAATCAGAAGAATTCAGCTTGGGAGAAGTAGATCCCACTAGTTATGTTGCAATTGGTGGGGCCAATACCGCCGGTTACTCTGATGATGCTCTGCATTTTAGAGGACAACAAAACTCTTTTGTTTCGATTATCGCGACACAATTGAATCAGGTTCAGAATATTCCCTTTTCGTCACCACTGTTGTCAGAATTTTCGTCTGGAATTAATCTAAACGGAGATTCCCGCCTAATACTCGGGTATAAAACTGACTGTAATAATGAAACTTCACTTTCACCTGTTCGCTTTAGTGCTTCTGGTGATGGTAACGCGCTGACCAATGTTTTCTCGGATGGCCCATTTAACAATATTGGTGTTCCATTCATGAAAGCGATTGATGTAAATACTGCCGGATATTCTAACCCCTTTTATGCACGTATTGCTTCCAATCCTGCTTCAAGTTCTATTCTTCAAGATGTACAGGCTTTGAACCCAACCTTCTTCACCATTCAATTGGGTGAACATGACCTGATGGAATATGCGTTAAGCGGTGGAACTGCTTCAACTCCCACCCCAGTGAACGGAGCATCAGGAGTAGGATTCGATGGATCACTCAATGAAGTTGTTCAAACAATAACATCTTCAGGTGCGAAAGGTGCTATCAGCAATATTCCGGATATTTTAAATTACCCATACTTTACGACAGTTCCTTATAATGGACTTACGCTGGATGCAGCCAATGCACAAAGCCTTAACAATGTTTTTAATCCACTTGGAATTAGTTTCCAGGAAGGAGAAAATGCGTTCACTGTAGAAGATCCAAATGAACCTTTTGGAGTACGAAAACTAGTCGAAGGAGAATTGATTCTTCTGAGTATTCCGCTTGACTCAGTAAAATGTAATGGAATGGGATCTATTGTTCCAATTCCTCATGAATATGTCCTAACACTTGATGAAGTAAACATCATCAATAATGCGAGAACCGGATATAACAGTGCCATTTTGAATACAGCTCAGCAATATAATTTAGCTTTTGTAGATGCAAGTACTTTCTACAATTCACTAAATACAGGTATTGTTTACAACGGTGTTTCGCTCGATGCAGAGTTTGTTACAGGCGGCTTCTTCTCTCTTGATGGAAGAAATTTAAACCCTATTGGTCATGCACTGCTCGCCAATGAATTTATAAAAGCAACTAACGATAAATATAATTCCAGAATCCCACTTGCAAATGCAACGAGTTACCCTGGAGTTATTTTTCCATAATGACAACCGATAAAATAAATTAGTATGAAAAAACACTACCTTTTAACAATTGCGCTTTTGGGAATGTTTCTCACAAGTATGGCTCAAACGCCATGTGATCAGGGACGCTATTCAACGGAGTTATTCCCACAAGTGACTACAACAAGTAACGTTCAGTTCGGTCAGAATACAGACTTCATCGGTCAAAATCAGACACTTTCAATGGACATTTATGAACCGACAGGAGATACAGAAACTGCACGACCACTCATTATTTGGGCGCATGGAGGAAGCTTTATTGCTGGTTCTAAGACGGATGCTGATGTCGTAACGCTATCTGAAGCGTTTGCAAGACGCGGCTATGTTTGTGCATCTATCGATTACCGCGTTGGAATGTGGCCAATTGACTCTGTAAATGCAGTTACAGCAGTGGTAAGAGCTGTTCAAGACATGAAAGCTGCTGTACGTTACTTCTATATGGATCGAGCTACTTCTGATACCTATAAAATTGATACAACAAGAATAATTGTTGGTGGTAGTTCTGCAGGTGCTATTACGGCTCTTCATTTAGCTTACCTTGATAAAGATTGTGAAGTAGAACCGTATATACCACTAAGTACGATGACCGCTTTAGGTGGCTTAGAAGGAACAAGTGGAAATCCAGGATACTCATCTGATGTACATGGGGTGATTAATCTTTGCGGTGCGCTTGCCAATTACGGTTGGCTGGAAGCAGGAGATATCCCTTTTTGTTCACTGCACGGTGATCAGGACGGAACGGTTCCTTACGGACGGGGTATTGCCAGCGTTTCAGGATTTAATATTATTCATATGGACGGAAGTCAGATGTTGAAGGCAAGAGCCGAAGCGGAAGGTGTTCAAAACAACTTCTACACACATTATGATGGAGATCATGCCGTATATGCATTCAGCGCTGCTTACATGGATACAACAATTGAATTTGTTGGCGATTTTCTTGTTGACTTCTTGGGATGTTCAGAGCCGGTTGTTCGACCTGAAAACACACCAACAGGTAGTGCGTTCCTTTACCCACTTACCCATTGTGGATTGAATACAATTGAACCAGGTAACATCACTTTAGAGGTTTATCCAAATCCTGCTAAAAACGAGTTCACTGTTCGCTATGAGCAAAGCGAAAGCCTTACATTAAATGTAATGGATAATCAAGGAAGATTAATTCTCCGTGAGGCATTATATGGAACCGAAACAACCGTAAACGCAAGTGAATGGAAGACCGGGATTTATTTCATTCAATTAGAGAATGAAGCTGGTAAACCATCGATTATTGAAAAACTTTCTATCACGCATTAATAGAATTCAATAAAAGCATTAGCGCCGTTCGATCATCGCATTGTTCGGCGCTTTTTTTATTCTAATTTTGAAACTCAATCAATCGCTCATGGAGATAAAAGAACTTTCGACAAAAGAGGAAATGCTAAAAAATCTGGAACTTTTGAAAGAAGTTTATCCCAATATAACACACGAGGAATATTCAAATGAATTGGATATCATGTTACCACACAATTACGGGCAGGTGGGCGTTTTCGAAGGGGACGAATGCATTGGTATGACCGGGTATTGGATAGGTAGTAAATTATGGTGCGGTAAATACATGGAACTTGATAACGTTGTAATCTCCGCAAAACATCGTTCAAAAGGGGTTGGGCAAAAACTGTTTGAATACATGCAATCCATGGCAGAAAATGAAAACTGCAATATGATGGCACTTGACTCCTACACAGATAATTTTGCTGCGCACAAGTTTTTTTATGGTCAAGGATATATCCCAAGAGGATTTCATTTCATCAATATCCTCAACAAAGATTCCATTCGCTGAATCAGCAAGTTACTATTGAATCATGCTTTACAGGTACAATCTTTGGCCTTCTGACAAGTTGCGCAAACGACAAAAATATTGTCGCTAAACCGAGGTGAAACAACCAATTCTGATTCATTAAATACGATGGTCATTAGAGAGTCGAACTCTTCTTTGTCCGACACCATTATTTCATCCTGTATGCTCAATCCAATCTTGTCCACATATTGAAGAAACTCAATAGAATTGTCCTTTACAGCCACTACTTTACAACGTTCACCTTTCTGTACCTCTGAAAGCGTTTTTCGAAACGGAATTTTAATCTCTCCCTGGGCATCAGGAATAGCGTCACCATGCGGATCAAATTCAGGATATTCAAGAAATTGATCCAGACGATTAATTAATTTTTTGGAATGAATGTGTTCAAGCTCTTCCGCTAATTCATGCACCTCATCCCATGTAAAATCTAGTTTATTGTATAGGAACGTTTCCCACAATCGGTGGCGTCTGATTACCATCATTCCAGCCAATCGTCCCTCATCGGTCAAAGAAACCTTGCCATACTTTTCATAATTCACAAGTTTTTTATCCCTCAGTTTTCGAACCATATCACTCACAGTGGCAGGTTTTACTTCCAGAGAAGCTGCAAGTTTGTTCACCCCAACTTCCGATGAGGATGCTTCAAAAATCGTCAACTGGACCAGTGCTTTAAGATAATTCTCTTCTGTGAAAGAAAGCATACACAAATCTAAAACAAATTTAGGGGATCGTATTGATTCAACTGAATATACTTGAGGACAGCCACTATATCTATTTTGGCATATATTTTGTTATTTTTTTGTTAACAAAAACTACCAGTTATGCGACAACTACTTTTTGCCCTTGTTCTGTTGTTAAGCCTAGGAGGATACTCCCAGGAAAACTATCACTTCATTCCTAGAGGAATGCATTTTTCCATTGGGCCTTTTTCGGCTGTTCCAACAAATAATGTATTGTTTCCTCAACAATATGCGGACGCTGATGACATCGTTCACCAGCCAATGCTGAAAGAGTGGTACTCACCGGGCCTTGGTGGTTTTGTAGACATGTCCTATAACTTTGGTGAACGTCGTCCTTTTCAGGTAGGTGGAAGCTTTCGATGGCAGCGACTTTTCAAGGGAAAAGATGATTATACACGCGTCCTGTTTCCTGACCAGGAAATTGATTGGAAATACCGAAGAAATGTACGCTACTTTAACGTCAACTTGTTTGCCGACTATTCACAACGCCTTTTTGGTAATATTCATGCCTTCGGACGTGGAGAAATAGGCTTGGGAATCTACCGAATGAAGAACAAATTCAATTGGGAATTAGATTCTGAAGATAGAGCTGAATATGGCCCAAGGATTCGAGAAACTGATTTCGTTTTATCCGGGGAACTGGCTGCAGGAGTGCGATGGCTTTTTAATCATAGCTCCTCTCTTTCTCTCAGTGTTGGTTATCAGCTTCAGGGTATCAATGATTTCATCCGAAGAGACTATATGAGCAGTTTGCAAGGCCATTTGACGGAAGATCATTATTATCCGGAGGATGGGGATTTTTATGAAACTTCCGATTACTCTGTAGCTCGGCCTCCAAGAGTCAAAAATGAATTTTTGTATATCAAACTAGGGATCACACATCAAATCACCAGCGGAGATCTGCGCAACTTCCTGGCCGAAAAACCTGTGTTATATCTGTATCCTGAAGACATAATGGATGTCAATGTTCAAATCAAATTGCATCGTGACCACAAAATCGCATATGATTATCCTAAGTACAATTCCCAAGATGGATGGAATGTTAGCGCAACTCCGAATGGTATGATGCGCTCTAATAATAGAGATTATTACTGTCTTTTCTGGGAAACCGAAGGCCCCGCAATAGCGGAGAACCTTACTGAAGGATTCATCGTATCGAAAGAAAATGCACAAGCTTTTCTTGAGGAGAAATTAGAAAAACTTGGTCTTAACAACAAGGAGGCAAACGAGTTCATTATCTATTGGTTGCCGAAATTCGAGCAATCACCATATACTGCTGTTCATTTTGCAAGCGACGCCTACGAAAATGTCTCTCAACTCCTCATTTCTCCTAAACCCGACCAGATCATTCGGGTAATGATGTTAATGGAACCATTGGCCTACCCTATTTCCCTGAAAGAACAAGAACTACCTGAAAGACCAGTGCGTAAAGGATTCACGGCAGTTGAATGGGGAGGATCACAAGGAGAATTCTTCCAAAAGAATCACCTGATAGAATAAGCGTCCACCGAAATAAAACCGCCTTAAGACATCTTGAAAATCATCAAGATCAGCAGAATTATTGCTCTCTTTTACAAAAGTTAGACTAATCTAACTATATTTGTTCTATTAATAGCAATATTTATTTCTAACGAGGTTTACAATGGTCAAAATGAAATGGTTTTTTCTCTTTATCATACTGGTTTTATCAGAGTACTCTATTGGGCAAAACACATTAGAAGGAGAAGTTAAAGGCCCAGGTGGCGTTGTTGAATTTGCCAAAGTAAAAATCAAGGCTTTAAAAGCCTTTGCTATAACAGATGATGATGGTCGATTCGAATTGCAGAATTTGCCTAAAGGAGATTATGAACTGGAAGTCTTCAGCTATGGATTCAAGGTTTATACAAGTATGGTTTCCATCCCTTCCCGAACTCCTATTCAAGTGTCACTAAAAAGTGAAAGTCAAAACCTTGAAGAAGTTGTTGTAAGTGGGACGCTTAAAGAAGTTTCTAAAAAAGAGAGTACTGTAAACGTAGAGGTTTTTACCCCGAATTTTTTCAAGAAAAATCCAACACCAAACATCTATGATGCGCTGCAAAATGTCAATGGAGTGCGGCCTCAACTCAATTGCAACATTTGTAATACAGGAGATATTCATATCAATGGACTGGAAGGACCGTATACCATGGTGTTAATTGATGGGATGCCAATTGTGAGTAGCCTTTCGACGGTTTATGGCCTCAGTGGAATACCGAATTCATTGGTGGAACGAATAGAAATCGTGAAAGGTCCGGCTTCAACCTTATACGGAAGTGAAGCTATAGGAGGAGTCATTAATATTATCACGAAAAATCCACAAAATGCGCCATTGCTTTCTGCAGATGTTCAGACTACAAGTTGGTTTGAAACAAATGCAGATGTTGCGCTAAAATTGAACCTTGGCAAAAAGATCAGCGTTCTTACTGGAATCAACTATTTCAATTATGACTTAAAGGCCGATAACAATAATGATGGGTTTACTGATGTCACTTTACAAGATCGTGTATCTATATTTCAAAAGTGGAACTTTAAGCGTAAAGATTATCGCTTATTCTCTATTGCAGGGCGCTACCTTTATGAAGACCGATGGGGAGGCGAAATGGACTGGACTCCAGCTTTCAGAGGTGGAGATAGTATTTATGGAGAAAGTATCTACACATCACGTTGGGAGATTATCAGCAAATACCAACTACCACTCAAAGAAAAGATTTATCTGTCATTCTCGGCAAATAATCATGTCCAGAACAGCTTTTATGGAACGACATCTTATCAGGCAAATCAGTTCATCGGTTTCGGGCAATTGCATTGGGACAAAAAAATTGGAAAGCATGATATGATCATAGGAACTGCCCTTCGCTATACGATGCTAGATGACAACACTCCAGCAACTCTAACTGCCGATAGCTCAAATATGCCATCAAAGGTGTGGTTACCAGGTGCATTCATTCAAGATGAAATAAGTTTCAATAAAAAGCATAAACTGTTGCTAGGGGTTCGATATGATTTCAATTCTACGCATGGTTCGATCGTGACTCCAAGACTCGGTTACAAATGGACGATTAACGTAAATAATATCCTCCGATTGAATACAGGAACAGGTTATCGTGTTGTCAATATTTTCACAGAAGATCATGCAGCGCTAACCGGAGCGCGAGACGTCGTTATTGACGATGATATTTCACCAGAAGAATCATACAACGCTAATCTGAACTTCACCAAGAACATTTTTACCAAAAAGAATAAGTTCATCCGATTAGACTTTACTGCTTTCTATACCTACTTCACCAATCGAATTATTGCTGACTATGAGCAGAATCCAAACGAAATCCGATACGCTAATTTATCGTCACACGCAGTTAGTCAGGGATTGAGCTTAAATGTAAACTTAAATGTGATTCGCAACCTAAAAATCAGATTCGGCGGAACACTCATGGATATAGCTACTTATGAAAATGGCACAAAGGAACAGCAAATCTTAACGGAGAATTTTAATGGTACGTGGAGCGCTTCGTATGAGATTCCCAAAATAAATCTGAGCATTGACTATACTGGAAATGTATACAGTCCTATGCGTCTACCATTGTTAAATGAACTGGATCCAAGATCACAATATTCTCCCTGGTGGAGTATCCAAAATATTCAATTGACTTTTAAAGGATTTAAGAACTGGGAAATTTATGGTGGTGTGAAAAACCTACTCAATTGGACACCCAACCAAGGCACTCCTTTCCTGATAGCTCGGAGTCATGATCCATTTGACAAAGATGTAACGTTTGATGCAGCGGGAAATGCCGTTCCTACGGCCAATAATCCTTACGGCTTAACTTTCGATCCATCATATGTCTACGCTCCAAACCAAGGTATTCGAGGTTTTCTCGGAGTTCGATTCACGATGAAATAGTATCTGCCGAAACCTCAGGTGAAATTGTATCCTTTAAAACAATTTTAAACCAGCGAGCATCGCCTGATTCAGATTGTAGCAATTGATAGCGATGAGAAGCCGTCACCCTTGAATAGGCATTGAAATGCCACCATTCGCTTGGAATATTATTGAATCTTTGAGCCCGCATTACTTTGCGTAACAGACGTCGATTTTCCCATTGCTCCTGAGTCAATTCTCCTGACTTTAGGAAATGGGCTTCTAAACTGGGAAAAGCAATTTTTCTAAAATCGTCATAACCCGCCCCCATATCCAGTAGTTTTCCCTGATCATCAACGATTGTCAAATCTACCGCTGCACCAAAATTGTGTACACTTCCCAATTTTGGGTTGGATACAAACTTCCCCCTATTTAAGGGCGGAATAGAATCTAAAGCGTCCCACATTTCTTGCTGAACTTGTACTGGTCGAACTCCGTCATAAACCAATAATCGATATCCCGGATGCAAGGAATCCAATAAATCCTGAACTTTCGATAGGCGCTGTGCTACATCATCCTGCAAAAAAAGCTGATGCAACGTATCATATAGTTGTGCGTTCATGAAGTTATCATCTCCCGCATATTTCAAATCCACCAAAATTCTTTCATCGACTTCAGTTATATCCACTAAGCCAATTCTATATAAATTGATGGCAGTCAGCGAATCCATTTGGCGTAAATTCGCCAATCGTTCTTGTTCTATATTATTGAGCGTATCCAATGGCTCTTCTTCTTGTCCTGAAGAAACCGGACCAACTTCCTGCCGACAGGCAACCAAGAGTATAAAAAAGAAGAACAATCTTTTCATGAATCAAAGAAACGAAATATGATTGAAAAGAAACTTTCTGGTTAAATTTGACAAAATTTAATTCGCATGCCAAGTATATCTCAAAAGGCAGTTAAAATGCCTGAATCACCGATTCGTAAATTGGTTCCATACGCTGAAAAAGCAAAATCAAAAGGTACGACTGTTTACCATTTGAACATTGGACAGCCAGATATTGAAACACCTGCTGTCGCTTTGGAAGCCATACGTAATATCGATCGAAAAGTAATCGAGTATAGTCACTCAGCTGGTTTTCAATCGTATCGCGATCGACTTTCTTCTTACTATAAAAATGTAGGCATTGATGTTGAACCAGAAGATATTCTCGTAACAACAGGTGGCTCGGAAGCTTTAACATTTGGATTCATGACGACTTGTAATCCTGATGACGAGGTAATTATTCCTGAACCATTTTATGCGAATTACAACGGTTTTGCAGTCGCAGCAGGATTAAATGTAGTTCCAGTAACAGCAAGTATTGATAATGGTTTTGCGCTTCCACCAATTGAAGAAATAGAAAAGAAAATTACGCCAAAAACAAAGGCGATTGTCATTTGTAATCCTGGAAACCCTACTGGGTATCTTTATTCGCAAGAAGAATTAGAGAAGCTCCGAGATATTGTCTTACAGCATAACCTGTTCCTCTTTGCAGATGAAGTATACCGTGAATTCTGTTATGATGGTGCAAAACCATTTTCGGTAATGAATTTATCGGGGATTGAAAATAATGTCATTATGATCGATTCAGTTTCCAAGCGCTACTCCATGTGTGGAGCACGAATTGGAGCAATCATCTCAAAGAATAAAGAAGTGATGGAGTCAGCATTGAAGTTCGGGCAAGCAAGACTTTCACCACCTACGGTAGATCAAATAGCTTCAGAAGCTGCCTTGGATACGCCACAATCTTATTTCGATGATGTTGTTGCAGAGTACGTTGAACGCCGTAACATTATGGTAGAAGGCTTAAACGATATTCCTGGTGTATTTTGTCCCAAACCAAGCGGTGCTTTTTACTGTGTAGCAAAGTTTCCGGTAGATAGCACAGAGAAATTCTGTCAATGGCTCCTGGAAGAATTTGAATATGAAGGTGCGACGGTTATGATGGCACCTGCCAGTGGTTTTTATTCATCGGAAGGAGAAGGTTTACAAGAAGCAAGAATTGCCTATGTATTAAATCAGGATGCTTTGAAAGCTTCTGTTAAATGTCTCGAAGAAGCTCTTAAAGTATATCCGGGACGTTTATAGAAAATCATTTGATATAAAAAAAGGCGATGCTGAGCATCGCCTTTTTCATTTGTATAAACGCTTGGTTTATTTCTTCATGAATGTGTTTCTTACAACAGTTCCGTCAGCTGCAACAACTTCGTAGAAGTAAACTCCAGAAGTCAACTCAGCAACGTTCACTTTTGCAGAAGTTCCAACGATGTCTTGCGTAGCTACAACTTTACCATCCATTGTGATGATAGAAACAGCAGTTGCTTCACCTTTCACTTCGATGTTCAATTCAGTTGTTGCTGGATTTGGGAATACGTTTGCTTCAATTGAAGCTTCCTCAAGTCCTACAGCAGGAACAACGTCTACGATTGGGAATACAGCAAGTGCTACATCCAAATCCCAGTTTGTTGGATCTCCGAAGAACTGTGCACTGTTATCAGACCACTCTTCTACAGTATACTGATCAGCAGCTGCGAAATCACCATCTGTGTTGTGCGTCAACGCGATAGTATCACCCATAGTAGTTGGCAATTCAATTCCGATTACGATGTCAGAAGCTCCTGTAACCGCGATTGGCGTAGAGAAAGTAACTGCAACGTTGTATGGAGTAGTTCCTTCAGCAATGCTATAACCAGCAAGTGAAGTATCTACAGCAGCAAGTGTAATTGTTTCAGTTGCCAATGTCGCTCCAAACGCTCCACCTGTAAAATCACGTGCAACTACGTTAAATGAACCACCGTTGTCATCCTTTACAGGAATCCACAACAAAACACCGTTTACAGTTCCGTTTCCAAGTCCATTTGATGCATCAAAACGCATGAACTTACCCAAGTCACCGTAATCGTTGTTACCACTAACGTACCCAGCTCCCGCTGATCCTACCAATGCAGGTGTACCTGTGAAAAACTCAGTAAGAGTATCCACTTGAGCTGTAGCAGCTCCAGCAGTAAATACAACTGCCAATGAGAGTAAAATTTTCTTCATAGTTGATTTTTTTAATTGATAATTTGTTTGCAAGTATACGGATATTAGAAAGATTATTAAAATCTTAACATGGAATTCATCCAGAAAACAACGATAATTCACAGGATCACATCGATTAACACCCTATTTTTTCGATAGGTTTTTCGGAACGCCTTCAAAACGTACGGTAAATACAATAAATAGTTTGAAAAAGCATTGAGTCAAAAACACTTTCATGAATATTCGTGCAGATACGTTTTGTTGAAATCCTAAAACAGGTGGTAAATCAACTCAAAAGAAAGGGAACGAGATTATTTATGAACCATCAATTTCTTGTTGATCATTCCTTCAGGAAACATTACACTTAACATGTATACACCCGGAGTTAGATGGTTCATATCAACAATCGCTTGATTACCATCTATTGTGTTTTCTAAAACACGCTGACCATTCATTGAAATCAATTCGATCTGACCATTTGAAAGTTCACCGTTTATCTTAATTAAAACGGAGTTATCTGGTTGATTTATGAAATGTACAAGTTGATCTAGTTTTCCTTCAGTCAAACCAACTGTTCCTGCTGCAATTCCCGTTTCTGGATTTGATTCGTATGCATAATCCTTTAGCGTCCAGGCGTCAGCCACATCTTGAACGTCCATGCGTGCCCAACCATAATGAGTGGCTCCATTGATATCAAACTTCAGAGCGAGGTATTTATCGGTTACACCGTTCCAATTTTCACTGTATGGATTATTATCATCTACGTTGTAGGCCATGGTATTAGTAGTTGTAATCCATTCCAACGTATTGTCAATCATTGCTCCGGCGTCAAGAGCTAACGCATAATTATATCCTAGAGGAGCTTCACCAGCAATTGCGTTTCCAACGGTTCCATACGGAGCAATTTGAGTTGTACGCACTCTACTTCCGAAATCAAACAGTGTATCGGCAGAGTGAATCATGAAGTCATAGGTGCTATTATCGTCCAAATCTAGTCCGACAGCAATTTCATCTCCATCGTGGACAATGTCAGGATCTACATCAGTATACACCACTTGCGCAGACGCACCAGATGCTGTTACAAGCGCTGCTGCCGCCGTTGTATATTTCTTTATCCTCTGCTCTAACTCCTTATTCTTCATATTGAACACTCCAAATTATTGCGCTAAATTACGCGTTTTGTGTGAATTCTCCAATCTACTGAAGGTACTGCTTCACGATTGGATTTTCCATTTGATTGAGACTGTCTAAATACATAACGTCAAGATCAGGTTGCTGTCCCAACCAAGTTCTTGCAAAACTCTCCTGATCCGAAAACTTTGAAATTAAAGCTTCACTATACAGGAAATTTTCGCTGGATAATTCACGCTGTATATAGTATAACGCATTTTCTTTCGAATCGTTGACAAAAAGTACTCTGCAGGAATAGTTTACCGGAATAGTGCCTACTGCCCAAAGGGGAATGAACTGAATGTCAGATGGATCAGCATCTGAATAGTTTCTCTCCGAAGTATCGAAATCACTTCCATATAAATCATCTGTATTTCCGCTTACCTCAAGACCGCTCTTTTCAACATAATCAAGAACTTCTTGCAATTTCGGACCTGGCATCCCGGTAATAATCGTTTTTTGTCCAAGCGAGTGTCGCATTACAATCTTTCGGTACTTTTTTAACTGAGTTTCATCTCCAATGATCTCGTATAGATCTAACAACCAACGATAAGTTTTAGGCATTCCAGGTGCAATCGCTTCCACCACATGGAACGATTGAATCGCAGCATCATAATTCTTCATAAGTGCGAAGGTTTCCCCCAAGTGGAAGTGTGCATATGGATAATGATAAAGGCGTTCAATAGCATCTAAAAAATAGCCCAGTGCCTGCTCATATTTTTCAGTTCTTAAAGCGGCAACACCTAAACCATGGTATCCATAGGCATTATCTCCATCCAATTGCGTAACTCTCTCAAAGGTAGAAACAGCATCTTCGAAGAGACAAAGTATATTGCACAATCGCCCCATGTCAATTAACACATCTAAGGAATTGGGAGAATCTTCCAGCGCTTCTTTCAAGAGCACCAAGGCTTGTTCAGAGCGATTAGATTTCAAATGCACTTGAGCTTCCAGCACGTTTACGTACTGATCGTTCATCAATTTTTCCTTCCTGATAAACGTAATGTACTCTTCTGCAAGAGCAATACGGTCAGTTTTAATGGAACAGTTTACAATCTCGATTAAATAGCGAAAATCTGGTCGCTGCCGATTCTCTATCTCTAAAAGAATTTCCAACGCTTCATCAAAGCGCCCACCACTGATGTAAGATTTTGCAAGATAAAACTGGTTCTCCCGCATCACGCTCTTCAAATAATCTGAACTACCTTCTTTTTCACTAATTGAAAGATCGCTGATATACCCAAGATCGACTAAT
Source organism: Flavobacteriales bacterium UBA6051 (assembly GCA_002427735.1). Classification (GTDB taxonomy): domain Bacteria; phylum Bacteroidota; class Bacteroidia; order Flavobacteriales_D; family Crocinitomicaceae; genus UBA4466. Next base: position 161,052 of record DIYP01000014.1, on the reverse strand, counting down.
TGTTGCAGTGCTGCGTTGTTATTGTTATTCGAACTTTCTGGAATAACAATGTCTCCTCCATGCTTACCTACTTTTTCCCAGCTTTCTATATAATCAACCTCTTTTGTCTCATGGAAAATATCCAAAAGTGGCTTGCCTTCCATATCTTTTCCAATCGGTAAACCGAAAAGACTCAACAAAGTAGGTGTAATATCCAAAACACTTGCTCCATAAATATGCTCGCCTTTCTTGATACCTGGTCCCATCGCAGCAAAAATTCCAAAAGGGGCATGTTCTACCGCCGGTCCAGATGGCACTTCCGGAACAAATCTCGGACGAAGGTGATCAGAATGGAAACCATGATCGGAACAGATAACAACCGTCGTATTTTCGTCAATCATATTGAGTAAACGCTCCAACATCATATCATGAAAAACGTACGCACCAATGACAACATCTTTGAAAAGGTCAAATGATTCCTCATCAATGCCCTCCATTCTTGGAGGATGATACTTCATAAAGGCATGAGAAAAATGATCAAGTGCATCATGATAGACTGCCGTAAAATCCCACTCTTCTGTGTTCATTAGTTCAGTAGACACACCATGAACGGTTGTGGCGTGAGCCAAGAATTTTTGGATCACTGTGAGACGTTTATCTTCCTTTTTGTCAAGTTGAATTGCTTTTGGAACAAAGGGCATAATCAAATTACCGGTTATTTCCTCCGGATGGATACGCAGTTCTTTGAGCGATTCTAAAAGTCGCTCAGGGTATACGGAACCGTCCGGTACTTCCCAATCATCTATGTCACGTACCTCGCCAGAAATGCGCTCCTGATGAAATAAGTTGGATACCATACAACCATTGATACTTTCTACCGGGTTACTGGGCCACCAGCCAACAATATTGGACTTAAAACCTTCCATTGTCAGCATGTTCCAAATGGCATTTACTTTCCGGGAATTAGAAGAAACCGGACGAATACCTTCTGCTCCATCCTGTTCAACAAAACCAAGTATACCATGTTTATGCGGACGCACTCCTGTCGCAATCGATGTCCAAAGCATGGGAGAAAGTGGTGGGTCCAATGTCGCTAAACGTCCTCTTACTCCATTGTCGACAACACGTTTCATTGCAGGCATTAAACCATTAGCCATTAATCTATCGATGACTTTCCAATCCGCGGCATCCCAGCCTATTAAGAGCACCTTACTTTTTTTCATCTACCTGCTCCTTCTCCCATTGTCGTTTAGCTTTTTTCCAGGCTCGAATACCAACACTTCCAAGCGCTAAGACCCCGAGCGTACCTCCCGGAGGTACGACGAATGGTTTCCCATCCATTGTGATCACGACATTTTTCTCTTTACGCTCCATCTCTTCTGTTTCTGTATAAATCAGTTTGAATTATTTGATCAGTTTGGCGCTTACTCCAGTTTACCCCCAAAAAAGCTCCTACTCTGCCAACCTCTTCTTTCGTGTTATTTATCAATGCTGAGTAATTCACATCTAAAAACGGAATTTCATTGTTCTCAAGAAATCCGTAAGTCTTCTTCAGATGAAATTCATAAATCGTACGGTATTTTTCTCGCTCAGATGTTTGATCCTTCTGCAACATTTTTTCTTGAGACATTAATATTTCATCCATTTCTCTTCTCATGACTATGACTCGATAGCTCAACTTTGGATCTGCGAATGCCATGAGCGGTGAAACTATTTTGATTGCCATTCCCTGAGCTTCTTGCAAAAAAGAACTATCTACAGCTATATCTTTTACTATTTGCGACTCATAATATCCTTTCGGATTATTATCGTCGCTACCACGAATGTCGTCAGCATAAACAGGAATATCAGCAGCATCCAGCAACTGCATCATGAGCGAAGTCCCTGAACGTGGCAAACCAGTTACTACGATTATTTCCGTCATAAAGAAGCGAAATACGCAGTACTAAAATACAGTTTATATAGAGGATAACACGATCCGGTTTCTGTAAAGTTGAATGCGGCCTTTCGTTTCCAACTGTTTCAGCAAGCGTGAAATGACAACCCGAGAAGAATGCAAATCTTCCGCTATTTGCTGATGTGTATGCTTTATTTCAAGCGATCCTTTGAGTTTTGCCTGGTCAACTAAGTATTTTTCAAGACGTTCATCAAGTCGCATAAAAGCAATAGCATCAACCGTTTCAATCAGCTCTGTCATTCGCGAATGATAACTTTCCAAAATGTACCTGCGCCAAGATGAGTAATTGCTCATCCATTTCTCCATGTACATAATTGGAATCATCAAAATCCTGGAAGGTTCTATTGTTGTAGCTCTAATTTCACTTACACTTTTACGCACTGTACATTGAAGTGTCATAGCACATGTGTCACCAGACTCAATGTAATAAAGCAGCAGTTCTTCCTCGTCTCTATCCCTTGATACTTTTATGGCTCCATCTAAAATAAATGGTATGTACAACAGGTCATCACCAGTGTCTAAAAGAATTTGATCGCTTTCCAGAGATTTGACCTTCCCTACTTCAATGATTTCCTCTAAAAGTTCGGCTTCAAATAAGAAACCAAGACTTTCCTCAATGAGCTCCCTCTGAGTTCTTGCTTCGGTCATAGCGTATAAAGAAATTTGCCCAAATAATCTTGGAAAGCGCGTATAAGTATGGAGTCAAAACCAAAGTAACTGCAATTACTACAAAAATCTGCAGACCAGTACTTTCAATAGATAGAAACAAATTCATTACTACCCATAAGGTTACAAATAGTGCAACTCCCAGCGCATAAGAAACGTACATCGCTCCGTAATAAAACCCTGGTTCTTTTGAATACTTTAAACCACAATTTGGACAATGCTCGTGAATATCGCCAGCTTTTAACAAGTTATATGGGTGAGAAATGAAAAAATCACCCTCGTGACACTGTGGGCATTTCATTCTAAAAATACTGTAGAGACGTGATCCTTTTCCAAACATATTTGACCGATTTTCTACAAAGGTACGACTCATAAATCAAATGAAAAGTGACAAAAGTCACATTCAGGAAGAAACAACATCGGTTTTTCTAAAAAGCTGATTTATATCAAGTTTTCCGACAAGAATTATCATTTCACCCCTGTTTAAAAGACAGTTACTTTGCTTCAACATACAGAGACTATCATGGAAACACTTGAAAATACAGAAGAGTTATTGAAAGTTTTCGAAGCAAAAATTGATGCGGAGATAAAAATTGAGCCGCGCGATTGGATGCCCGGAGATTACAGAAAACATTTAATTCGCCAGATTTCTCAGCATGCGCATTCAGAAGTTATTGGAATGCAACCAGAAGGAAACTGGATTTCCCGAGCTCCATCACTTCGATCAAAAAAGATTTTGTTAGCAAAAATCCAAGATGAAGGCGGGCATGGACTTTATTTATACAGTGCTGCAGAAACGCTTGGTGTGAGTCGTGATGAATACATACAGTGGCTTCATGCCGGAAAAGCAAAATATGCGAGTGTTTTTAACTACCCAGCGCTGAATTGGGCGGATATTGGTGCAATCGGTTGGTTAGTTGATGGCGCGGCAATTACCAACCAGGTTTCGCTACAGCGCACTTCTTATGGACCATATTCAAGAGCAATGATTCGAATCTGTAAGGAGGAGTCTTTCCACCAGCGTCAGGGATATGAGATCATGTGGAAAATGATGGAAGGGACAAAAGATCAGCAAAGAATGGCACAAGATGCAATCAATCGTTGGTGGTGGCCGGCACTTATGATGTTTGGACCACATGACTCCGACTCTCCGCGCACGAGTAACGCAATGAAGTGGAAAATCAAGCGTGAAACAAACGACCGTTTGAGGGAAAAGTTCATCAATAAGACAATCCCTCAGGCCGAGCTCATTGGCTTAAAAGTTCCAGACCCCAATATCAAAGTGATTGGAAAAGATCAAATGGGCGAAAATATATATGAACACAGCGACATCAATTGGGATGAATTCTGGTCCGTGGTTAATGGAAATGGTCCATGCAATGAACAACGGCTAAATCACCATATACGTGCTCATGAAGAAGGCGCATGGGTGAGAGAATGTGCACAAGCTTATAATGCAAAAACGAATCAATAATGAAAAAAGAACACATCAAAGAAAAATTGTTCGCGATGCAGGAAAATATTATTCGTGAACTACAAGAGAAAGTTGAGTTAACCCACACAATGGTTGATATTGATGAAGACGATACTATTGATCCAGAGGATTACTCTCACCAGTATGAGTCGGGAGAGATGGAACAGCTTATGCGCGTACAGGTCAATAAAGCAAAAAGAAGTTTGGACTTATTGAAATCCATTGACTTCTCTCAAAAAACGAGCATCGAACCAGGGGCATATGTTGAAACAAACAAGTTTAATTTTTTGATTGGCTTTACAACCGTTCCTTTTGACGTAGATGGTAAGCACATTGTCGGCATTTCAACCGAATCGCCAATCTACCCTATTATGCTGGACAAAAAAAAGGGAGACAAATTTTCATTCAGTGGAGTAGATTATACAATCAATGAAATCTGGTAACTAACGTATTAAAATTATAGAAATGGAGAATCAAGGACCATTATGGGAAGTTTTTATTCAATCTAAACCTGGACAGCCATATAAGCATGCGGGAAGCGTTCATGCCTATGATAAAGAAATGGCCGTAGAGAATGCACGAGATGTCTACACCAGAAGAAATGAAGGAATCAGTTTATGGGTTGTACCAGCTGATCAAATCGTTGCCGTATCATCTTCAGAATCCAGTTCATTTTTTGAACCCGCAGATGATAAAGTGTACAGGCACCCAACATTTTATGACCTACCTGAAGGTGTAAAACAAATGTAAATTATGGAAGCAAAAGTAAAGTACTATCTGGAAATTGCCGACAACGCTTTTATGCTCAGTCATCGACTTAGCGAATGTTCAAGCAAAGGTCCATTTTTGGAGGAAGATTTAGCCGGTACAAATGTGGCACTTGATCTTATCGGACTTGCCGAAGCTGTTTATAACGAAGCGGCGAATTTGAACAAGCAAGGAGAAACAGGTGATGACATTGCTTACCGAAGAGATGAGCATGAATATCGTAACTGTTTATTAACAGAGCAGCCAAATACAGATTTCGCATTTATAATGACGCGTCAGTTCTTTATGGACGTATATCATTACTATTTGTTCACAGAGTTATCTTCCAGTTCTGATAAATTCCTGAAAGCGATTGCAGCGAAATCACTAAAAGAAGTTACTTATCATCTTCGCCGAAGTTCTGAATGGATGATCCGTTTTGGCGGCGGTACAGATGTATCCAGTGAAAAGGCTCAGAAAGCAATCAATTCACTTTGGAAATATACGGGTGAATTATTTGAGCCTTCAGCGGAAGATTTATTGTTGCGTGAGACTAATGTGAGTGCAGATTTAGAAAAAGTCAAATCACTTTGGGATCAGAAAATCAGTGAAATATTCTATCTGGCTGATCTTAAAAAACCTGAAAATGAATACAAAATGCTCGGGGGTAAAAAAGGCGTTCACTCCGAACACATGGGATATATGCTTGCGGATATTCAGTACTTGAATAATCGATATCCTGACGCCAAATGGTAAATTTTAGTTAGGCACCGGAGACTCTGAGAAGACCTTCTTTATCGAGGATTTCAATCTTCCTGGCATGCGTTTGAATGAGATCTTCTTCTTTAAAGTCTTTTAACAGTCGAATCAGAGTTTCTGTTGCTGTACCAACAAAATTGGCAAGATCTTCACGGGTTAAGTTGATCATCTCCTCTTTGTAAATATCCTGCAAAAGAATCAAAGAAAATGCTAAACGCTCACGCACCGACTTCTGTGCCATATTGGTAATGAAAGTAGCACGGTCCGCCAGCTCTGTGGAGAGCTCTTTCATAATCCCATTTCGAAGCGTAGGATTGGTATCTACTAAATCAAGAAAATCAGATTTCCCAATGAAACAAATGTTACATTCTTCTAAGGTAGTCGCAGAAACCTTATACGGTTCACCGCTAAACATAGCTCTGAACCCAACGATCTCACCATCGGCGGCAAGATGGATAATTTGCTCTTTCCCTTCTTCTCCTCGTGCGAATATTTTCACCTTACCACTATTCAGGCAAAAAACACCACGGGGAAGGCTTCCCTCGATGAACAATGGTTGATTCTTCTTGTAATATGAACACGTTTTCTTCGAATCCAATCCTTCCACTTCATCATCGCAGAATGAACCGAAAAGTGAACTCTGTCTGCTCTTGCATGTTTCGCAAGTAACATGTCTATGAGATTTGTCTGGCATGCACAAACGGTTTTAGATTGTATTCCAAAGTTAATGCTTTATACGCGCAATTCAAACAGGTATAAATCCATTTTTTCGACATATCTTTGTACATCCTTGAACAGTAGCTAAAAGTGAAAAAAATCATAGAAAAATATAACGTTCCTGGTCCGAGATATACTTCCTATCCCACTGTACCTTTTTGGAAGCATAATCCTCTTGACTTAAACGATTGGACACAAAGCATCTCCCGAAATCACTCACATTTCAAAACAGATGAACTGAGTCTCTACATTCATTTACCGTATTGCGAGAGCCTCTGTACTTTTTGTGGATGTCACAAGCGTATTACGAAAAATCACGCTGTTGAAGGTCCCTACATTGATGCTGTTATTAAAGAATGGGAGCTGTATAGAAAGCATTTTGATTTTGAACCGGTCATCAAAGAACTTCACTTTGGAGGAGGAACCCCTACTTTCTTTGCCCCCGATCAGCTTGTGCGATTGCTACAAGCAATTTTTGGCAAAGACAGCGTTGATCCAAGAATAACTGAATTAGGTTTTGAAGCCCACCCGAACAATACAACAGAAGAACACCTTGAAAAATTATACAACTTTGGGTTTAGAAGATTGAGTCTGGGGATTCAGGATTATAGCCAAACGGTGCAAATGGCAATCAATAGAATTCAGCCTTTCGAAAATGTAAAAACGGTTCATGAGCTAGCGAAATCAATGGGATATAACTCCATCAGCCATGATCTTGTCTTCGGATTGCCGAAGCAGCGCATGGCAGATATTGAAGACACCGTTCAAAAGACACTTTTATTAAGACCAGACAGAATCTCATTATACAGTTATGCGCATGTTCCATGGATCAAAGGAAATGGACAACGCGGTTTTGATGAGTCAGATCTTCCCCAAGACAATGAAAAAAGAGCGCTTTACGAGCGTGCAAAAGAATCTCTCGAAACCGAAGGTTACATTGAAATTGGAATGGATCATTTTGCGTTACCTCATGATTCATTAGCCAAGGCGTTCAAAGCAAAGAATCTGCATCGGAACTTCATGGGCTACACCACTCAAAACACGAACTTTCTATTGGGGTTGGGAATGTCAGCTATATCGGATAGCTGGTTTGGTTTTGCTCAAAATGAAAAGGTTACCGAAAAATATATTGAAGTAGTCAACTCAGGAACAATCCCCGTTTTTCGAGGACATATATTGAATGATGTTGATCTAGAAATTCGAAAGTATATTCTTGACTTGATGTGCCATTTTGAAACGACATTGGATGAGCATTCCGAGCACCAAGCACTTCACGAAGAAATCGTCAACCGCTTATCAGAAATGATAAAGGATAAACTTGTGGTTGTCGACGGAAATAAGATCACAGTTACGGAAGAAGGAATTGCTTTTGTTCGTAACTGCTGTATGGCTTTCGACCAAGATTTAGCGAATACACAACAAAGAGACAACATGTTCTCCAAAACAGTATGAGTTCAAAATCCTGTTATCATTGCGGAGATGAAATCATTGGAAAAAGTCACACCTTTGATAACAAGGAGTTCTGCTGTAATGGATGCAAAAGTGTTTACCAGTTGCTTTCGGATAGCGGCCTGGATAGTTTTTACTCGCTTGAAGACAAACCGGGCGTAAAACCAGCCGCATCGAATGATTATAAATACGCCTTCCTGGATGTCGAAAACATTCGGAAGAAATTCATTGACTTCGAAGATGATAAAACGATTCACATCACACTCTTTTTACCTCAAATTCACTGTTCGTCGTGTATTTACCTACTAGAGAATATTCATAAAATTGATGAACGTATTCAATCTTGTCAGGTGAATTTTGCTCGGCGCCAGGCATCATTGGTCATTTCAAGAGAACTAAAAATCTCGGAATTGTCTGGTATACTAGATGCCATTGGCTACGCACCAAACTTTGGGAGTAAATCTGAACAGAAGAAAAAGCGCAATAACAAATACTTATACAAATTAGGAGTCGCTGGATTTGCATTCGGAAGTATTATGCTTTGGAGTTTTCCCGAATACTTGGGTATTGAAGAGGACAACCCAGAATTTCGAAATTTCACATCCTATCTCTCTTTTGCAGTATCTGTCCCAGTAATTCTATATTCAGCAAACGAGTATTTGATTTCTGCCTACAAAGCACTGCGATTTAAAAGCTTGAATTTAGATGTCCCCATTTCTATTGGCATCCTCGCATTATACATACAAAGTGCCTACAATATTTTTGCTGGTCTGGGACCAGGTTACATGGACAGCTTCGCAGGATTCATCTTCTTTTTACTTATCGGTAAATGGTTTCAGAGCAAAACTTATGATTCTCTGTCTTTTGAGCGCGATTACACCTCCTACTTTCCAGTCGCCGTTACACGCTTCCGAAATGAGGAAGAAAGTATAGTAGAAATTGATCAACTAGAAATTGATGATGAACTATTGATTCGAAATATGGAAATCATTCCATGCGATACCATTCTATTATCAGATGAAGCGAAAATCGACTACAGTTTTGTAACCGGTGAGTCCGTGCCAATAGAGAAGAAAAAGGGTGACTTCATCTATGCTGGCGGAAAGCTTTTAGGCCAAAAAAGTCGTTTTAAAGTTGAAAAAGAAAGTAATAGAAGTCATTTGACTCAACTTTGGAATGAAGCAGGAAGCGAGGCTTCCAAGGACAAAAATACTGGCGATAAACTCTCTGTTTATTTTCTTTTGGCAGTACTTATTATTGCTACGCTTACAGGGGCGCTATGGTTTTTTATAGATACGAGTCGCGTAACTGAAATAGTCGTTTCGATTCTAATCGTTGCATGCCCTTGTGCACTCGCTTTGTCAAAACCTTTTACGTTTGGAAATACGATGCGAGTGCTGGGCAGAAAGGGGTTGTATCTTAAGAACACAAGTGTCATTCCGCGTATAAATACAGTAACCGATATTGTATTTGACAAAACGGGAACACTTACAACAGGAAGTTCGAATCACGTTATTTACGATGGAGATGAGCTGAGTCAAGATGACATTCATAGAATTCTAGTATTAGCCAATTCTTCTACGCACCCACTTTCGCGTTCTATTGTTAGCTACTTAAAAGAAAAATCCGCGGATAATTCAGCCGAATTGATAAATTTTCAAGAAACAGGAGGTGAAGGAATTGAGGGAATCGTTGATGGTCTGGAAATCAAAATAGGCAGTGCAAAGTTTACACATCCGGAGGCACACACACCATCCAATGAAACCGCCTCGCACATTTCGATAAATGGAACATACAAAGGGCGCTTTATCTTCGAATCTGAATTCAGACCTGGTATATGGGAACTTCTAAATGAACTGAATACCTCTTTCGATATTCATATTTTATCGGGAGATAAGAACAAAGATCAGGAGCTCATTCTTGATCATACCAATCAGTTAAAAGGGATTTTATTCGAACAATCACCGAAAGATAAACTCAACTATATCTCTCAACTCCAAAATGATGGAAAGAACGTACTAATGATTGGCGACGGCCTTAATGATGCAGGAGCGCTAGAATCTGCACATGTTGGTATTGCAGTATCGGAGGACATCTTTCGCTTTACTCCAAGTTCAGATGCGATTATTGAAGCATCTCAATTGAACAAACTCAAGCGTTTTCTTCGAACATCAACCGCCTCAAAAAAGGTGCTTTTGATCTGCTACATCTTTTCCATCATTTATAATATTGTAGGCTTATCATTCGCCATCACTGGCAACCTTACTCCCCTCATTGCGGCCATTTTAATGCCATTGAGTTCAATTAGCATTGTACTGATCAGTACGCTCTTTACTTCTTCAAACCGCTGAATTAAAAGGGGTTACACCTAAGAAAGAATCGATCTAAATTAAAACGTGATTTAAATCATGTTTTTTACTGATCACCTATCATTATTTAAGATTTGCCCCCTCACTTACTTTGCAATATGGGAATCATTTACCTCATGTTGATCGTCAGTTTAGTCATTGCACTATTCTTCCTTTTAGGGTTCTTCTGGGCAGCTAAAACGGGACAATATGATGACGATTATACACCATCGGTTAGAATTCTCTTTGATGACGAAAAACAATCAAACACAAATACAGAAGCAAATGGAAGTACAGAAGTTTAGTTACGACAATAAAATTGTCCGGAATTTTGCGTACGCTACAATAATCTGGGGGATCATTGGAATGTTGGTCGGATTGATCGTTGCGTGCCAGCTAGCATTTCCAGAATTTTTTAATAATTATCTGGGATTCAGTTTCCTTTCCTTTGGTAGAATTCGACCACTGCATACCAATGCGGTGATTTTCGCATTTGTCGGAAACGGAATTTTTATGGGGGTTTATTACTCGCTACAACGCCTTCTAAAAACGCGTATGTGGAGTGACAAACTCAGTAATATCAATTTCTGGGGATGGCAGTTCATTATTCTTTGTGCTGTAGCAACACTTCCATTTGGAATAACAACAGGTAAAGAATATGCAGAGTTGGAATGGTGGATTGATATTCTGATCACATTACTATGGGTTGTCTTTGGATTCAACATGTTTGCGACCATCTTTACCCGTCGTGTTAAGCATATGTATGTTGCCATTTGGTTCTACATCGCAACGTTTGTGACCGTAGCCATTCTTCACATTTTCAACTCATTTGAACTACCAATCTCATTCCTAAAGAGTTACTCATGGTACGCCGGAGTACAGGATGCATTGGTACAATGGTGGTATGGACATAATGCGGTCGCCTTCTTCTTGACCACACCGTACTTAGGTTTAATGTACTACTTTGTTCCAAAAGCAGCGAATCGACCAGTATATTCATATCGTTTATCAATTGTTCACTTCTGGGCCTTGATCTTCATCTATATCTGGGCAGGACCACACCACCTTTTATATACTTCTCTTCCTGATTGGGCACAAAGCCTTGGTGTTGTTTTCTCCGTAATGTTGATTGCACCATCTTGGGGAGGTATGCTCAATGGACTTCTAACACTAAGAGGTGCATGGGATAGAGTTCGTGATGATGTAATGTTGAAGTTCATGGTTGTAGCCTTGACTTGTTACGGTATGGCAACTTTTGAAGGACCATTGCTCTCTTTGAAGAATGTCAATATGCTATCCCACTTTACTGACTGGACAATTGCCCATGTACACGTTGGAGGCCTTGGATGGAACGGGATGTTCACATTCGGTATGCTCTACTGGCTATTCCCAAAAATGTTCCGTGTTAAGCTTTACTCTAAGAAATTAGCGAATCAACATTTCTGGATTGCAACGTTAGGAATTATCCTTTACGCGATCCCAATGTACATCGCCGGTTTCGTACAAGGATTAATGTGGCAAGATTTCAACCCTGATGGAACGCTTGCAAATCCAGAGTTCTTAGATACTGTTACGAACTTGACTCCGTACTATATTTTACGTGCTATTGGAGGTCTTCTATTCATTGTTGGTGCAGTAATGATGTTCTATAACCTCATCAAGACGGCTCGATCTGGAAACTTCCTTGCAAATGAGGAAGCTGAAGCAGCTAACATGAGAACTGTAGCGGCTAAAGTAATTGGAAAAGCATATTGGCACAGAGCCATTGAAAAGCGTCCTGTTCGTTTCATGATCGTGAGTATAGTAGTTGTAGCGATTGGTGGACTCGTAGAGATTATTCCAACCATGATTGTAGAAAGCAATGTTCCTACAATCGCTAGCGTGCAACCATACACTCCACTTGAACTGGAAGGTAGAGATGTGTATGTCTCTGAAGGATGTTACAACTGTCATTCACAAATGATTCGACCGCTGCGCTTCGAAACAGCACGTTATGGTGAATACTCGAAGTCTGGAGAGTTCGTTTATGACCATCCATTCCAATGGGGTTCTAAACGTACCGGACCGGACCTCGCTCGTGAAGGAGGTAAGCGTAACAATATGTGGCACTACGAACATATGATTCGACCAAAAGAAGTTTCGCAACACTCTATCATGCCCGCTTATCCATGGCTTGCAGAGTATGATATGGACTTAACCTTGATGGAAGCAAAGATTAATGCAATGCGCACACTTGGCGTTCCTTACGAAGAAGGATTCGAAAAAGAGGCAAAAGCAAATGCAGAGGCACAAGCTCTTTTAATAACAGAAGACATTGTTGATAACATCATCAAAAACCTTCCTGAAGAGCTAGCCAAAACATATGATCGTCAAGGCAAAATTGATGAATTGAAGAATAAACGACTCATAGCGCTTATCGCATACTTACAGCGCCTGGGAACTGACATCAAAGCCGATGCAGAAGTAGAAGAAGCAATGCCAGCTCAGACAGAGTCATCAGACGAAAACATTGATGAAGCAGACGCTGACAATGTTCAAGACGCAGATTCATTAACCAATCAAAACCAATAAACCATGTTACGATTTATCAAGCACAACTTAACAGGAATTGACGGAATTGAGATTTACCCAATTCTATCCCTACTCATCTTCGTGTTGTTCTTCGCACTTGTAATAACGTACGTGGTTCGCATGAAAAAAAGTGAAGTTCAAAAACTGAGTTCTATTCCGTTGGAAGACGACCAGAATGCAGAAGACATTCACCTACAAGATTAACTCTCACGATAATAAATGCATGAATATGAAAAGCTTAAGAAATAGTTTACTACTCATAGCAATCACGTTTGTTGCAAGCTTGACTTTTGCACAGGACGGAGAAGGATTGTTTAAGGCAAAGTGTAACGTATGCCACATGTTGGAGAAAGACGGTACCGGTCCAAACCTAAAAGGTGTTCAAGCCAAGTGGGCAGACGCAGGTGAAGCAGAGCTCCTATATCGCTGGGTTCAAAATTCCGAAGCGCTCATCGCTTCTGGTGAGAGTAAAATGGCTAATGAGGTGAAAAATTACAGTCCAACAGCGATGACACCTCAGGAAGTAACCAACGAAGAAATTGATGCAATTTTGAGTTACGTTGATAACTATGTTCCACCAGTGGAAACTAACGAACCACCTGTAGATGGCGAAGTAGCAACAGTTTACGTTCCGAATTACGAAAAGAACCTCACACGTTTTTACTTTCTAATTCTGGGAATTATCCTTCAACTTATAGCAATTCTTGTTCTTTCTGGAACTACAAAAACATTTGTGAAACTACAGAATAAGAAACTCAAAGAAAGTAATGCGAAAGCTGCTAAAACCATTTTAGCCATCGTTGGTGTATTTGGGACTATTGCAGCAACGAGTAATAGCTATGCCCTACAATTTGTTGGTCCAGGAGTAGACCCTGAAGCACCTTGGTTACTTGTGGAGGATGGAGATCTTTATATTCTTGCGTTCATCAATATTGCTATGCTCTTTTTAGTATTGCACTTCAGAAGATTGTTCCTTGAAATTGCAGCAATCGTTCGACCTGAATACTATCAAAAACGAAAGCTTTCTAAGCGCAAGCAACGAAAAATGAACAAAGTACTCACGGATGCCGTTCCGATTGAGGAAGAACATACGATTTTGTTGCACCACGAATATGATGGAATCAAAGAATTAGACAATAATCTTCCGCCGTGGTGGGTATGGGGATTCTATGCAACCATTGGATTTGCTGTCATTTATCTCTTTAATTACCACATTTTAAAAACAGGAGATTTACAAATTACTGCGTACGAAAAAGACGTTGCTGCAGCACAAGTAGAGATTGATGCATATTTAGAAAAGATGGCAATGAATGTAGACGAATCAAACGTTACATTAATGACAGAGGCTTCTGATATTGCAGCAGGGAAGGCAATTTTTGAGATGAAGTGTGCTGTATGTCATGGAAATGAAGGGCAAGGAAACTCTTGTCCGAACCTTGGCGACGACACTTGGATCTATGGATATGATATCAAAGATGTTTTCACGACTATCAAATACGGTACTCCAAACGGAATGCAGGAACATGAATCGATACTAAATCCGGTTCAGCTCCAGCAGGTAGCTTCTTTCGTGATTTCTTTAGAAGAAGTTGAAGGGGGGCTTGCACCGCAAGGGGACATTGTTGAAAAGTAACATTGGTGACAAACGAACCAACCACTATTCACTAACTTAAAACTTCAAAATATCAAGACCAAATGGCAGAATTAGAAGATGAAGTTAGAGGTGATGAGGAACAGTTTAGAGACAGTATCTCAACTGTCAATCAGGATGGTAGTCGAAAATGGGTTTACCCTAAAAAACCACAGGGAAGATTCTACAAGTACCGTAAGATTGTAAGCTACTTTCTATTGATCGTTTTGTTTGGTGCTCCGCACGTTTATATTAACGGTCATCAATCATTGCTCTTCAATATTTTCGAACGAAAGTTCGTAATCTTTGGAAAGGTTTTTTGGCCTCAGGATTTATACCTGTTCGCCATTGCGATGATTATTGGTGTTGTTTTTATTATTCTATTCACCATCATTTATGGTCGACTTTTCTGTGGGTGGGTGTGCCCGCAAACGATTTTTATGGAAATGGTATTCCGACGAATCGAATACGCGATTGAAGGTGATTGGACGCATCAAAAAAAGCTAAACAAAGCGCCATGGACAGGTAAGAAAATTTTCAAAAAGACACTGAAACATACTGTCTTTTGGCTTATCTCGTTTCTGATTGCCAATACTTTCTTAGCCTACATAATTGGATCGGAAGAACTCTGGAAAATTCAAACAGATCCAATCGGAGAACATATGGGTGGTTTTATAGCCATTATTGTCTTTACAACTGTTTTCTATCTTGTTTTCGCGTTTCTACGTGAACAAGTGTGTACAACGATTTGTCCATACGGAAGGCTTCAAGGTGTTCTTTTGGATCCTAACTCTATGGTAGTAGCGTACGACCACAAACGTGGTGAAGAGAGAGCAAAGTTTAAAAAGAATGAAGACAGATCTGCCAGTGGTAAAGGAGACTGTATCGACTGTGGGCAATGTGTTCATGTCTGTCCCACAGGAATCGATATTCGGCATGGAACGCAGTTGGAATGTGTCAACTGTACAGCCTGCATTGACGCTTGTGATCATATGATGGACAGCGTTGGACTTGAAAAAGGACTCATACGATTCGTTTCTGAAAATGGAATTAAAACTGGAAGTCGTTTCCAATGGACACGCCGAGTAAAAGCCTATACAATTTTACTCGCTGCCATGATAGGTGTTCTGGTAACATTGTTGATTACACGGAATGATTTTGAAACGAAAATATTCCGTAACCGAGGTACAATGTATCAAGTGACTCAAGATGGAATGATTAGCAATAGTTTCCAAATTGAGGTAATGAACAAAACACAGAACAATTACAAAATTGAACTGAAGTCTGACAATGATAACGCAAATATCGAACTCACTTCGAACGGACTAGAACTCAAAGAAGAAAACGAGTTAAGTGAGCGCTTTATCATACGATTCCCAATTAGTGAATTAAATAAAGGCTCAAAAACAATCACCATATATGTATATGGTAATGGAAAAGAAATACAACGCGTTGAAACCAAATTAATTGGTCCAATGATTTAATATAAATGATATGAATTGGGGAAAAGGAATTGCATTGGCACTCGGCTTATTTATCGTCTTTATCGTCGTGATGGTAGTTGGATTCTTCTCGCATAAGGTCGACTTAGAAAGTGAAGATTATTATCAGCGAGAAATTGCCTACGAAGAAGAAATAACATCATTAAATAATGTTAATGAGCTCAAGATCAGACCAGAAGTTTCATTGTCAGAAACGCATCTGATTGTAGAGTTCGATGCAGAGCATAATTTTTCACAAGCCCAACTGATGCTTAAACGGCCAGATAATCAAAAAGAGGATAAGCTCTACTCTATTGAAGGAACTAAAACCTTTATGGTTGATAAGAACGAACTAGTACAAGGCATTTATAACGCCGAGCTTTCTTACAGCATTGAAGGAAAAAACTACCTGCAGAAAAAAGAAATTTACATCTAATGGAGCTATTCTTATTTACTGGATTTATACTTGGACTCACATCTAACCTTCATTGTATTGGTATGTGTGGACCCATCGCCATGGCCATTCCCGTAAATAGAAAAAACAATCTGACCATTCTTTCCGGATCTCTTCAGTACAACTTTGGTCGCATCCTCACCTATTTTATCCTCGGCTTAATAGTCGGTTCCATTGGACTCACAATTCATACAATTGGAGTATTACAATGGCTAAGCATTGCCGCAGGTATTGGCCTTATTCTTTTTGCCTGGAGAAAGTATTTTAGACGCTTATTTAATGGACAAGTACCTGGACTGAAAATACAATCATTTTTGAATAAGGGACTTGGAAAAATTCTAAAATCAAAGTCTCCATTTCGCTTATTCCTACTTGGTAATCTTAATGGACTTCTACCGTGTGGAATGGTTTTCGCCGCACTCTTAAATGCAATTCTGACCGGAAACTTTATCCAAAGTGGACTTGCAATGGTGGCTTTCGGAATTGGGACATTACCCGCAATGATTGCCGTCACCTTTATTGCAAACAAAATTAAAGGAACCACCAGACAAAAAATGGCCAAAGCAGTGCCCTATCTTCTTACGTTGGTCGGGGTACTAATCGTACTTAGAGGAATGAACCTTAATATACCATACCTGAGCCCACAAGTCAATATGGTAGAGCAACCACAAACTTTGGAGGGCGACATACCCACTACCGAAGTAGAAATGAGTTGTTGCCACCAAGCTGAGGATTGCGAATGAAAAGTATAATGCTTAGCTTTCGATAATTCCAATATCAATGAAATTGTACTGTCTTAGTGGTCTTGGCGTTGATCATCGTGCTTTTTTGAAGTTTCATCCAGCTGGGATTGAATTAGTTCATATTCCTTGGATACCTCCGCAACGAAATGAAAGCGTTAAGAGCTATGCAAAACGGCTGTTCGAAAAGACTGAACTTCCCGATGACTATGCCCTACTCGGTGTTTCCTTCGGTGGAATGGTCGCTGCAGAATTTGCGCACTTAAAAAAACCAAAGCATTTGTTCTTAGTTTCAACTAACAAAGGGTACAAAGACCTTCCTTTTGAATTTAAAATGGGACGCTATATCCCACTTCAAAGAATAGCTCCTACTTCATTTTTAACTTCTGGTAATCGTTTCATGCAGCGTAGATTTGGAGTGGTGAAAAACGAGGATAAAGAATTATTAAAGGAAATTTTAAAGGATACTGATCCATTTTTCTTACGCTGGGCAATGAACGCACTTCTATTTTGGGAAAGCCCAAAAATTGATTCGGAAATTCGGATTCATGGTACAAATGATAAAATGCTTCCCCCGACAAAAAACATAAACCATTGGATTCAGGGAGCAGGTCACTTCATGATCGTAGACCGAGCAGATGAAATAGCCGAAATTGTAGCAAACGAAATGAAAAATTAAACGGCTGCTCTCAGGAACAGCCGTTTAACTTAACTTGGCATTGTCAATTGTCTTACAACAACCAACGTCTTCAATACTATACTTAAAACTTAAGTGGATCATACAATTCCTAAAGAAACCGTGAGTCCGTTTGTCCAATAAACGAAAACTATCTTGTAAACGTTGGATTTTTTGTTTCAAATTGAACCGAATTGAAAAAGTGTTGTACGGTTCTTTGACAAACAACAAATTCAGCAAACATGAAAAAGACAATAATCATTTTAACGGCATTCGCATTTACACTTGCTAATGCTGTTGCACAGCAGGTTCGACCACCTGAGAATCCAAGAAAAGTTCAAGTAGCCATTCTATTCGACACATCCGGTAGCATGGACGGACTCATAGACCAAGCGAAAGCAAGGATTTGGAATATCGTAAATGAAGTGAGTTCCCTTCAATACAGTGGTCAAACACCTGATATACAATTTGCATTATATCAATATGGGAATAGCGGACTGACTCAAGCAAGTAATTACATTGAGCAAATACTAGCATTGACAAGTGACCTTGACGTCATCTCTCAGAAACTTTTCGCTCTTCGTACGAATGGTGGAAGTGAATATTGCGGAGCCGTTATCGGACGTTCTCTTTCAGATCTCAATTGGTCGTCCTCTCCAACCGATTTGAAAATGATTTACATTGCAGGAAACGAGAGCTTTGCTCAAGGACCGGTAGACTATAAAATAGAATGTCAAAAGGCTGCCGACCGCGGAATTTTCATTAATACCATCTACTGTGGCGACTATGATCAAGGCGTTCGGGAGTTTTGGAAAGATGGTGCTTCATGCAGTAAAGGCGACTATTTTAACATTGATTCAGATCGAAAAATTGCACACATTGCCACTCCTTATGACGATGACATCAATAAGTACAATGATTCTCTGAATCGGACATACTATGGCTACGGAAGTCTTGGACTCGAGAAAAAGAGCATGCAGCTGGAAGAAGATAGCAATGCGGAAATGGAAGCCATTTCAGTAAAAACAGAGCGTTCAATTGCTAAATCAAAAAAGGGAGTTTACAAAAATGCCTCGTGGGATTTAATCGATGCAGTAGATGAAGGAACAGCCGATCTGAGTAAAATGAAGGATGAGGAGCTGCCTGAAGAATTTCAGGGAAAAACCAAAGAAGAGAAGGAAGCTCTTTTAGAAGAAAAGCGTTTAGACCGGGAGCGCTTCCAGGAAAAGATAAATAAACTAGCCAAATCAAGACAATCCTATATTGATGATGAACGAAAAAAGCGCGCAGCTTCAGGACTAGAAGTTGATGATTTCGGTACTTCAGTAAATGCAAGCCTCATGGAAAAAGCTGTGGAAATAGGATATGAAAAAGAAGCTCAGAATGAAGAGTAAGTAAGTTTTCATGTTTCGAACGCCCTTTGCAAATTGCGAAGGGCGTTTTTTTGTGCTTCAAATCGTAATATGTATACTTGAGTATGAAGAAGACCTTCCCATCGAAAATTGGTTATTTAGAAAAACTAAAAATGCATTTTATTACGGTAAGCGATGAACAGCTTAGCGATTTTGCCGATGAAAATACTAAGTCTATCTACAACCAGCGTTTTCATGTTACCGTAAACAATAAGGTAAAGTGGCAAGGCGGTACAGTTTCTCTAGGAAATGGAGAGGCTTACATAACGCTTTCGAAGCAACGGATGAAAACACTCGACGTTCATTTGGGAGATTCTGTCATAATTGAACTGGAAAAGGACTTTTCAAAGTATGGTTTTGTTGTGCCTGAAGAATTCGAAGAGGCACTCCGACAAGATGACTTGGCTAGAAAGCGATTTGAAGCTTTAAGAATGGGTATGCAACGCTCAATTATATATGTGGTACTCCAATTGAAAAGTTCTGATAAACGCATTGAAAAAAGTCTTTTCTTTCTTGAAAACCTAAAAAAATCTCCCGAAGGTAAAACAACCATGCGCCACATCCTGGGAAAGGATTTGCCCTGATAAATTCACTATCTTTGCTCGCATTCAAAAACATTAAGGTATGGCAGTTTATCTAGACAATGCGGCGACAACGCCCATCGCTCCGGAAGTGGTTGATGCTATGATTCCAGTCTTGCGTGATGGATTTGGGAACCCTTCCTCTACCCACTCCTTTGGACGAAAATCAAAGGCTCTCATCGAAACTTCACGTCGATCTGTGGCCAAACACTTGAATTGCCAACCTTCAGAGATCATCTTTACTTCTGGTGGAACCGAAGCAGACAATATGGCGCTTCAATCATCGGTTGAAGTATTGGGTGTGAAACATATCATCACTTCCCATTTAGAACATCATGCCGTTGGACATACAGCTGAATCTATTGGCAAGTTAACTGATGTAAAAGTATCTTATGTGAACGTATGTGAAAAGGGGCATGTAGACCTTCGTCATTTAGAAGAACTTTTGCAGACTGGAGAGAAAACATTGGTCTCTCTCATGCACGCGAACAACGAAATAGCGACTCTTCTTCCGCTCAAAAAAGTGAGTGAAATTTGTCGAAAATATGATGCCTATTTTCATTCTGACACTGTTCAGACCATGGCACACTACCCATTTGACATGCAAGAATTGGACGTTGATTTTATTACATGCGCCGCACATAAATTTCATGGCCCGAAAGGAGTAGGATTCCTTTATGTCAATAAAAAAATTAAAACGGCTTCGCTCATTCACGGGGGAGCGCAGGAAAGAGGTCTTCGAGGAGGTACAGAAAACGTATATGGTATTGTTGGATTAGCAAAAGCAATGGATCTTGCATATGAAGATGTTAAAGGACATCAAGAACATGTACAATCTCTAAAGACATACATGATTAATGAATTAAAAGAATTCTTTGACGATATCCACTTTCACGGTGAAATTGATCCGGAGAAGTCACTTTATACGGTATTAAATGTTTGCTTTCCAAAGAACGATAAATCCAGTATGCTCCTTTTCACACTGGACCTGAAAGGGATTGCAGTATCTGGCGGAAGCGCTTGTTCATCTGGTTCTAATGTAGGATCCCACGTTTTGAATGGAATTCGCGCAGACATGAACAGACCAAATGCACGTTTCTCGTTTTCACGTTATACAACAAAAGAGGAGATCGATTTTGCCCTTGAGCAGGTAAAGGCTGTTTTTGAAAAAACACTTGCGTAAATTTGTACTCATTCCTAAATGACGGAAAGCGACGTTCATATTCTAATTATTAGTTCCTGGTATCCCAATAAAAACCATCCTTTCCTGGGTAATTTTGTGGAGCGCCAGGCAGCTTTGCTATCTCGCCGATATCAAGTAACAGTTATCAATACAGAATGTTATGATGACTCCACGGCAATTGAAGTGTCTGACAGACAAAATGATGCATTCAGAGAGATAAGAGTATCTCATCCGCGTGGAAAATCGTTGTTAGATCGACGTAAAATGCAGGAAAAAGCGATGGATGTGGGACTGGAAAAGATTAAAAATGTCAGCTTGATCATTGGACATGTAATCCTTCCTAAAGGACTACAATTTGTACAAGCGAAAAAACGTTTCAATTGTCCACTGATTCATGTCGAACACGGTTCCTACTTCCGGCCTTGCATGCGCGAAAAGCGTTCGTGGGTTCAAAAGTTAATTCTTAGAAAAACCCGTCGTCACATTGATACAATTGTAGCGGTATCAGCGTTTTTGAGAAAAGACATGCGCGATGATTTCCCAAGACACTCCATTCTAACCATCGGTAATCATATAAATGCGGATCTCTATTCTTATGTGCCGAAAGAACAAACTGGTGTTGTCAAATTCCTCCATGTTTCTACAATGGATGAGAAGACCAAGAATCCAGATGGTATGTTATGCGCTTTCAAAGCATTAAAAGAGCATTCCCAAAATTTTGAGTTAACAATTATATGTGACGAAGATGTAGAGCATTGGAAGCATCTTACGAAACACTTTGGAATGGACCAACATGTAAAATTTGTTGGACCACTAGAATGGGCAGAACTTGTGCCTTATTACCAGCAGGCAGATGCGTTCGTATTGTTTTCTGAGTATGAGTCCTTTTCAATTGTACTTGCCGAGGCTTGGGCAACCGGTACACCGACAATTACAACTCCCGTTGGAATAGCTCATACGATGCCAGAAGAAATTGGAACTCACGTCGAAATTGGAAATCGCAAAGGATTGTCAGAAACACTTCTCGACTTTATTGAGACAAAGCGAACGACTTTCAATGGAGAGCAAATAGCAGAATATGGTGCGCAGTTTAAAGACAGCGTAATTCTTGACCGCTGGACTGAGCTAATTGAAAAGCATGTCTGATAAGAAGGCCATTTTTGAAATCCTTCAAAAGGAAGTTGGTCAGCGAATTTCAACAATTCAAGCGGCGTTTGATGACCTGAATAACGTACTCACCACAAACACGAAAAGTTCTGCTGGTGACAAACACGAAACTGGGCGAGCAATGGCACAGTTGGAGCAAGAAAAACTTTCGAAGCAACTAAATAATGCGCTAGAGCTACGCAACACTTTAGGGAAAATTGATCTATCGCAACCACTCACCCCTATTCAATTTGGAAGCCTGGTGGAAACTTCTTCAGGGACATTTTTTATTTCGGTGAGCCTTGGCTCAATTCGAGTTGACGAAAAAGACATTTTCTGTATTTCTCCTGTTACACCAATGGGTAAAGCACTGATTAACGGAACAGTTGGTCAATCTATCTCTTTTAATGGGCAGGCAATCAAAATTCTTGATATTACCTGATTACCGAAACGCTTCCTTTATAGGTATGCTTATTATCATTGAGAATATCCTTTGTCTGGATTACCCAGGTATAAGTGCCATTCTGAACATAACTTCCATTATAAGTACCATCCCAAGACTCTGAAACGTCATGCGATTCCCAAATTAATTCTCCCCAACGATTATACAATAGCAATTCGAAGTCATAAATATCGATTCCTTCCATGAACACACGCCAGTTCTGATTAAACTCATCATCGTCAGGAGTAAAGGCATTCGGGGCATAAATCAACACTTCTGGATAAACAATCACTTGCAGGATTAAGGTATCCATACAACCTAAATCTGAAATAGCGACGAGCATCACATCATACTCTCCTGTTTGCCCGTCAGGAAATATAACCGAAGGTGTTGTTTCACTGGAAAACTCTGGATCACCTGCTTGAAACCACCAATTATAAGAATTCGCATTGAGAGAACCATTGGAGAAAACAACCTGTGTATTAAACATCTGTACAGGATTAGGACTATAACTGAACGCAGCAACTGGCTTAGGCTGAACTGTCAAAGCATTGATGAATGTAGTTGAATCAACGCAGCCATCATATGAAGTAACTATCATTTGAATATCATATTCTCCTGCCATGAGAACAGGTGAATAAATCGTATCTTCATTTACATAGACATGCTCACCATCAATCAACCAATAAACGTATTGGTTTAGCGATGGGTCTGTCGTATTGATGATCTCAAAAACTGCAGGTTCGCATTGATTCGGATTGGTTACAGTGAACTGCGGTTCTGGTAAAGGAGCAACATATACGAATGTAGAAATTTCAAATGGCGTAGACTCACAGCCATCAGAAACCGTAACCGTGTATTCTGTTGAGTCATTCGGAGCAACTGTAATACCATGTGTACCGCTCGACGTGCCACTATCACCAGTGCTCCACTGGAAATCATACGGTCCTCCTAATCCACCGTTTGCAATAGTTTCAATATACGTATCCTCTCCAGGACAAATGGTTGTAATTGGAGTGATAATAGAAATCAACGGTGGCAACAGGGTTACATTGATTGTTTGTGGCGCTGATACACACCCATTTTGATTTTCTGCAATAACCGTGTATATCGTATTGCTTATCGGAGAATCCTGTTGATTCGCTCCAGTATCCGCCGTGTGATCCCAAAGGTATTGGAAACTATTACCTCCAATTGCACTTGCAGAGAGATTAGCCATTCCATTTTCACAGATCGTAGTGTCATTGCTTACTGTCAAGATAACAGGTTGTGGATCAACAATATTTGCTGGGCCACAAACCTCACAACCTAGTGAAGTTCTCGAACAAACCAAATAGCTTCCTGCTTGTAGGTTAACCATAAAAGAATCGGACTGCCAAACGTTTCCACCATCAAAACTGTATTCCACAGCGAGTGCGTTATCAATATGAATCTGACCGTCTTGATCTCCAGCGCAAGAAGGACTAACTGTGGAAATGCTCTGAGTAGGATCTTCAATTCCTACAATAATGGTATCCTGAGAGATACACAATGGTGCAAAAGAAATATCATCCAATGCAAAATCATTCCCCGATGCCGAAACACTTTGATTAACAATCTCTAATTGCGCAGATGTTGCAGCTCCTGAATTCCAAATGTCAGCAACCTGCAACCAATTACACACAGCACCAGTAGAATTGATAGGGCCAATTGGCGTTCCATTAATAAACAATTGTAAATCCGATGTAGATGGATCATTGCTTACGCGCATTGCCCAATATGAAAACGAATAATCCGTATTGGGTGCAACATTGACCGTTTGACTCCATACAATTGTATTCGCAGTTGAGGCTCCATTTGCCACCATCATATTTCCCGCTCCAGTTGTGTGATCTGTACAACCTGGAAAATTGTTGTGAACAAGATTGGCTGCCGTAGTGATAGCATATTCTCCTGGATTTGAAAGTAAGCCCCATGCACCACCAGTACCCGACGCATAGTCAGTTGTAAAATTGTTAGAAACATTGGTAAGGCCGCCTTCAAAATCGCCATTCTGAACAAGATTACCACCGGTTATACCAACAGTCACATCATAAACACCAGCCGTATTAACAGTAATGCTTTGAGACGTTTGAGTTGTTGACCAATCGTAGAAGTCATAGCCAGCCCCAGCGTCAAGTGTGAGCGAATTTCCGCTACATATAACAGTGTCATTTCCTAAACCTACTGGTTGCATCCCCTGAACGCTAACTTGAGATGGTGAAACAGGACATCCAGTACCACTAACGCTGTACGTGTAAACTCCAAATGAATTTATAGATGGATCAAAGGTACCTTGATCTCCATTTGTCAATGTTGAAGGTCCAGACCATGTTCCTCCCGAAACAACATTAGTCGAAAACAAACTAAACAAGTCGATAGGTGCTGATTGATTACAATACAAGTAATTGGTTGATTCAGATAAGTCACATACTGAAAGTTCCATATCATCGATGACCATATCGTTGTTTCCAGTAGTTTGATTATTTACAACCTCTAAACGTAAGATAGTCGTAGTAGCCGTTATCGGCGGACTCACATATTGATTCCAGGTTGCTCCCGTCCAGGGAACGTTATCTGAATTCAACAACACGCCATTTCCGTCATAAATATTGAAGGTTGTATTATTTGTTCCTCCCCAAGCATCACGATGGTAAAAGGAAATTTGATAAGTATTCCCAATGCAAACATCATATGGTCGATCTAATGCAACACCGGTGAAACCATTCTGAAAATTTAAATACAAATGTAAGTTTCCACTATAGCTTGGGCCAAACCCGGCTCCCATCGGGGTTAAGTGATAAACTGATCCTGGAATCAAATAAGGGCAATTTCCTGCATATTCGAAAGAATCAAAATCAACTGAAGTCCAATTGCCGTTGCATTGTGCATTGGTTAAACTAGCCACAAAGAGTAAAACACTAAAAACAACTGTTCTCATAGTTAATAAGTTTTCCGTGCGTAGCAGTTTAAGTCATTCTAAGAACGTAAACCGAGGTATAATAGTTGCTTCTAATCGAATAGAGAAATAGAACTAATTGTCCGAAAAAAGGAGAACGCTATTGTAATTCAGTTAAATCCTTTACGCCCATTATTCGCTCGGTAGTAAACCCTTCTGCATAATCCACTCCTATTCTTCTACCAAACTCTATCATGCGTGATGAAATAAAATCCATGAAGTGCTTACTGGAAATGGGGGTCTCGGGCTCCTCAGATTCAGGATTATAAAATTGTGTTTTATAAGCTAAAATAGATGCGATTTTGCGATCGTAAAATTCAGAAACGTCCACAACGAAATCAGGATGAATGTACTTGTCCTGAATATAATGATACACAGCCTCGGGCCTAAATGCCTCCTGTGATTCGCCGTTATAAGTTGTCTCAAATTTTACCAATCCTGCAAGGAAACACGCTTCAGAAACCAATTGGCTACCTCTCCCATGATCAGGGTGACGGTCTTTTACAGCATTTGCGAAAACAATCTTTGGACGAAAACGACGGATTTGTTCTACGATCAGTCGTTTGTTTTGCTCATTAATTTCAAAGAAACAGTCATCCATTTGCAAGTTAACACGTGCATGCAATCCCATTATTTTTGACGCTTCCGCTGCTTCAGAGTATCGCGTCTCAACTGTACCTCGGGAACCCATTTGTCCCTCAGTTAAATCTACAATACCTACCTTCTTTCCTAAGGAAATATGCTTCATCAATGTGCCTGAAGCTGAAAGTTCAACATCGTCGGGATGTGCACCAAAGGCCAGTATGTCTAAAAAATCACTCATCGATTAATGCTTCATTTAAAGACGACTTTTTGTACTGTCTGTTTCGAATCCATGCGAGCAAAGTGAACAGCGCAAATATGATCGTGGTTACAATAATTGAAGTCGGGAACTTACCCAGCCCATCTCCCTGTGCATAAGAGTGTAATCCGACTAAATAGAAGTTCACACCAAAGAACGTGAATAAGATCGCTGAGTATCCCCAAAAGGAGGCCACATTGAACGTAAACTTACTCTTCAGAGCTGGAATAAAGCGAAAATGTAAGATAACCGCATATACAAGAATAGCCACGAGCGCCCAAGTTTCCTTCGGATCCCACCCCCAATATCTTCCCCATGATTCGTTCGCCCAAATACCTCCGAGGAATGTTCCAATGGTCAACATAAACACGCCAATGGTCATTGTCATTTCTGAAACATAAGTGATCTCGTTAATATTGAGTGTAACAATATCTCCATTCTTCTTTGTTCGCATGATGTACAGAGCCAGATTCAATAGTCCAAGAATGCATGAGATTCCCAAAGGCCCGTAGCTTCCTGTTATAATCGCCACGTGAATCATCAGCCAATATGATTTCAGTACCGGTTGTAATTGTGTGATCTCAGGATCCATAAGATTCATTTCGGTCACATAAATCATCAGTCCTGCCAAAATCACTGTTCCTGCCAAAATGATAGCATTTTTCCGAGAGAAAATCAGCCCCGTTAACACGGTCATCCAAGCAATGAAAACAACTGCCTCATAACCATTACTCCAAGGAGCATGACCGGAAATGGCCCATCTCATGTATAATCCGTATCCATGATACAAGAAAATAATCGCTGCTAAGATGGTCCCAATTCTCGATAACCATTTGAACGCTTTCCCACCTGAACTCACAAAGATGCGGACAAAGAAAAGCAACAATAAGAATACACCGATCAAGGTGTAAGACTTATAAGAATTGGCGAAGATGTTCATCTTGTTGTAGCTAATTTCCATGGCTACATTTCGTTCGCTCGGAACAACATTTTTGGAAATATCACGCTGTAATCCTTTTACATCGTTCAATAGATCTGTTGCATTACCGTACTTACCATCTTCGGAAGCCTTGTTCAATGCATTGAGGTAGCGCATGACCGCTCCTCTCGAAGTGGAATCTCCTTGAACAACCAATGGATCGAATGGAACATACCACTTATTATTCTCGTCTCCACGCAAAGGAACGAACTGCATGTACTTCCATGTAAAGATCATGCTAATCACCTGATAGCGTTCACCAAGTTGAATAACTCGCTTTTCAAATTCGCCACGTTTTGCTTCAATTGTCTGATGTGCTTTTGCATAATCTGCTGCCAGTATGAATTCACCTGTTTCCTTATTCGTTAAATCATTGTACGAAATATGGGTACCCTCCATTTTGAGTTTATCACGCAAATTAGACTTGCCAGAAACATAGATGATTGGCTGCGCCATCCAATGCTCCTGATACATATGCATACTCATTACCGCTTGTACCGCGTTATACTCCTCGTATTTATTGCCTCTGTATAATTTTCTAAGTAACTGGTCGCAGAGTGTGTGCATAGGAACAATCCGTCCTTGAAAGTTCTGAACCAATAATGATGCAAACTCGTCAGAATGCTCTTCAGACATTATTCGGAAGATAATTTCACGATCATCCTGATTCTGATCGGCTGAATGATTATGTGCATCATGATTATGCGCCGAATGATCATGACCGTCGCCTTCAGCATGATCATGTTCTTGCGCAAAGGCTAAAGAAGACAGAAGCAACATACCAACAAAAGCTGACATACGAGAAGCTGCCTTTGTCGCATTACGCTTATTCAAAATCTTTTCACGCTTTTCTCTGGATTTCTTGAGTTTACGATTCAACTGCCTAAATCTTCCATTTGAAAAGATCAAGGACATGATCATCCCAACTCCCATCATCAAGTAACCAAAATATGAAATGTTTGTTCCTAACGAATCGTAATTTACACTAAGGCGCGTTCCTCCTTCATCGGGATCATAACCTGATTGAAAAAAGCGATACCCGCGATAATCCATTACGTGGTTCATAAATATCGTTTTACTAAATGTGACATCTAGTTCTTCATCAATTACCGTAACGTCACTTTCAAATGCAGACGGTGAATTTGAGCCAGGATACTTTTCCAATCTGAAATCCTCACATCTTACGAAAAATGGGAGCCGTATGCGCATTGAACCATATTGCATCTGATAACTCACCCCATTAAGATTGAACACCGTATTATCCGGAATCTGTCCGAACCCACCATTTAAATCAACAATCTTACTCGTTTTTCCATCAGTGACTTTTACAGTTAAACAATCGACTCCTTCATCTTTTCTTCCCGAAGGCATTCGCATCATCTTCGAATTCTTCAGGATGCCTTTGAATACAAATTGCTCGTTGCCCACTTGATAAAGTGTTGCTGTCTGAAAAGGTACTAATGTATCCGCCGGAACATTGGTATACATAGAATCATTTACTCCACCTGCTTGATTTGCCGCTTGCAAAGAGGACATTGCTAAATAACGAAGTGGCTGTGCACTCTTTAACATCATTTTCGGACCGTCCTTAACAATCTCAATTCCACCAGGCATTACATCGTCCTTAGCATAAGAAAGTGGTGTTTGCCCTACCATTAAAAAGCCTCCTTCAGAAACATAATTGGAAGTCATCCCACCGGTTACAATTTCCAACGATGTGCCCTTAATAGAATCGTTAACAACGAGTGAGTCGATCAAATTCTTTTTAAAGTCTATATACTCAATTGAAATCGGCTCAGCACGATTCGGAAACCCATCAAGTTCCACATTAAAATAATTGTCAGTTACTTCTGACATGTACATTTTCTTACTGAAAGGTTCAGATGTGACTGAACCATCTGTAGCGGTAACCCAGAAATATGGGTCGGCTGAATAAATAAAATCCGTCTGTGCCTGTTCCCGCACCAGAAGCATTCCTTCAAAACCGAAGAACCGGGTTACACCAGCACCTATGATTATCACAATAAATGCAATATGGAACATGAGCATTGCGATCTTATCACGTTTGTACATCTTGTACGTGAAAATGTTTGCAATCAAATTAATGCACAAAAAGGTAAGCAGTAATTCAAACCAAAGCGCATTGTAAATAATGATTTTGGCTGTTTGAATATCATATGCGGACTCGAGAAAAGTAGCGGTTCCGATTGCGAGAAAGAATACTACCATGGCCATAGCCATCATGCGCATTGAAAAGAAGAATCTGGTGAGTTTTTCCATATTTCTTGAATAAGGTGACACAAAGATAAGGAGATAATCACTTCATTGGTCATTAATATTTTCAAGGTCAGACATAACAACTCAGAAAGTTTTATCACTTAAGAAAATAGCTTTCCTTTAATGGTACAAATTTTGCATGCTTTGCGAAGTTAGTTTTTAACCAAAATTAGCAGTCGTACCCTTCATATTATCCGGGTGAGATTTGTATATTAGAACACTTTAGATTTAATCATTATTAAGCATCATTTTCACATGAAAAAGATCATCAAAAAATTGTTGAAATGGACCGGAATTACATTACTGGTTCTTATCATTCTTCTCATCCTTATCCCAATCCTGTTCAAAGACCAATTGAAACAATTAGTAATTGATGAAGTCAACAAATCGCTGACGGCTGAACTATCGCTCAGAGATTTCGATCTGACGTTCATCAGTACTTTCCCGAATATGACTGTTGAATTGATGGATGCGAAACTGACAGGTAAAAATGAATTTGAAGGAGTTGCACTGGCAGATATTAAGAACATTACGGCTCATGTCGGTTTTTGGAGCGTAATTGCAGGTGATCAGGTGGAAATTGATGAAGTCCACATTACGGATCCTACATTTGATGTTAGAGTCCTTGAAAATGGCTTGGCTAATTATGACATTGTCAAACCAGATTCTACAATGACCGAAGAGGAGCTATCGGAACCATCAAGTTTTAAGTTGACATTAAACGAGTACAGCATCAATAATGCTCAGATCAATTACGATGATCGCGCATCCAATATGTCGGCATCTATTAAGAACCTGAATCATACGGGGTCAGGTGATTTAACAGCTGACATCATTGATTTTATCACAACGACGTCAATGGATGAACTTTCGTTTGACATGGGCGGCATTGCATATTTGACTGAGGTCAAGACAAACGCCGATGTGAATCTTCTCATGGAGTTCAAGGAAAACACTTCCAAATTCACCTTAAAGGAAAATGAAATTCACCTCAATGAAATTAAACTTTCAGTTGATGGATTTTACGAGATGTTAGAGGACCATGACAACATGGACTTGGCGCTTGATGCCTCCGAAGCAACTTTCAAGGAGTTTTTGAGTTTGATTCCAACATTCTATCATTCCGGATATGAAGGAATGGTGTCATCCGGAAAGCTCGCACTCGATGGAATGGTCAAAGGTAAAATCGATGAAACGAACCTTCCAGCATGGGACTTTGGACTTAAGGTAAGTAATGGTTCGGTAAAATATCCAGACTTACCGGGTAAAATCAACAATATACAAGTGGATGCCGGTTCGGCTTTCGCTGGTGGAGATAATCTCGATTTAATGACGGTTGATGTCTCGAAATTTCATGCAAACTTCTCAAAAAATACCATTGATGCTAACCTCAGCTTAAAGCGATTAATGTCAGATCCGTTTATTCAATCTGCCATCAAAGCTCATGTAAATCTTGGAACTTTAAAAGACTTTGTTCCGCTGGAGGAAGGAGAATCTTATAATGGTATCATGGATGCCGACGTTGATATTCGAGGTGCAATGAGTGCCTTGGATG
This sequence comes from Flavobacteriales bacterium UBA6051, assembly GCA_002427735.1. Lineage (GTDB taxonomy): Bacteria > Bacteroidota > Bacteroidia > Flavobacteriales_D > Crocinitomicaceae > UBA4466. The sequence continues at coordinate 130,011 of DIYP01000014.1, read as the reverse complement.
CGGGAGATTTTGAAAAGTTCAAGGCGGAAGGAGAACTGATTTTGTCCGATGTGCTTTATTCATCAGAGAGCGTACCTGACGATGTAGACATCAAAAAAGTTAAGTTCACTTTCTCTCCTCAAAACCTTGCCCTTGATGAATTAGATGCAAAAATGGGTAAGTCTGACTTCGCCATGAAAGGTAAAGTAGACAATTACTTTGGCTACATATTGCGCGAGGAAGTGTTGAAAGGTGACTTCACATTTAACAGTAATTACCTCGACCTTGAAGGATTGATGCCAGCATCAGAAGCAGCCGAAGTTTCTGAATCAGGAGAAAGTTCTGGTGATACAGGCGCAGCTACAAACGAACCTTTATTAGTACCTGCTAACATTGACTTTGAGTTATTTACGAATATCAAAAAAACACGTTATAATGATATTGATGTGAGCAACATCAGCGGAAACGTGCACATCAAAGATGAAATTGCGGAACTTAAAAACCTGTCGATGAAGGCAATGGGTGGAACGGTTGGTTTGACCGGAAACTATAACACTCAGAATCACAGTCAACCTAAAATGGATTTTGGATATACGTTGAAAGAAATTGATATCCATGAACTAGCCACTCATTTCCTAACTGTAGAAAAGTTAGCACCAATTGCGAAGTATGCATATGGTAATATTTCTTCTACTTTCGATATGACGACTGACCTGACTCCATCTTTTGAACCTATTCTTTCATCGCTTTCAAGTGTCGGAGATTTAAGTTCGAAGAGCTTATCTATCAAAGGATTTAAACTGTTAGAGAAACTTGAATCAGCTACCAAACTTCAGAACATTTCAGACCAAACATTGAAAGGTTTTAAAACGCATTTCACCATTGAAGATGGTAAAGTATCAGTTACACCATTCAACGTAAATTTGGGTAAAATTGACTCGAAGGTTTCAGGATATACTACACTGGACCAAAAGATGGACTATAACCTGAAAATGGACGTTCCTAAAAATCAGCTTCCAGCTTCTGTCATAAAAGAAGTGGAAGGTCTGTTAAGTAAAGCCAATGCAGCAATACCTTTTGTAAACATCGGCCAGCTTCCGAACAAGATCCCGGTAAATGTTAAAATGGTTGGTGATGTTAAAAATCCGAAGATTACTACGGATATGAAAGAAGCCATCATGAATGCCATGGGTGTAGAAGACAACTTGGTGGAAACGATTAAAGAAACCGTGAAGGATACCGTTACGGCTATCGTAAATGAGCAAATTGACAATGCAAAAGAAGAGCTTGAAAAGCAAAAACAAAAGATTCTTGCCGATGCGCAGCGGGAGGCTGACAAAGTAAAAAAGCAGTGCAACGATCAGGCAACAAACATTTGGAAAGAAGCATATAAACAAGCCGATGACGGCGTTAAAGCTGCAGGATCCAATCCAATTAAGAAAAGACTTGCTGAAGAAGCCGCAAAAGTGGCAAAGCGCGAAGCTGACAAGCAACTTGAAAAAGCAAAAGCGCAATGTCAAAAGCAAGCAGATGGAATTATGAATAAAGCGCGGTCTGAAGCGGACAAATTAGGAAATTAGCAAGCTAAGGATTAAAAATGGAGTGCATTGCGCACTTCGTTTTCTTCACGTGAGGGATCTGACATCATAATCTTTTTACGATCAGATCGAGTTCTTGACCTTTCAGTTCGAAGGCATATGTCTTTCCACTTTCGGATTCGAGGTGAAGAATTACATGATAGACCTCATTGGTATAATTCTCAGCAACCAAATTAAAACCGGAATACCCCGAAAGGACGTCTATATCATCTTGTTCCAAAACTTGTGGAAGACTATTTTTCCAATGAACATTGCTTCCTTTATTCTCAATTTTGACCAGTTTAGCTCGTTCGCCAACATTGGAGAGTTCAATCAACAAATTCCCATTGCTCAAACCACCTGTACCTTGCCATTTAATAGAGGGACCACCATCTAAGCGCTCTACATACTCCATTCTGTAAAAACGATTACCTCCGAAAATCTGCACTCCTTTAAAACTTCGATTCTCAACACTATCATAAGAAGAGCAGATGGTCCTTTGAAGGTCTTGAATTGAAACAGTATTTTGCTTTAACGCTGCCTCATTAGAAAAATAAAAGCTTCTCACCTTGTGCGAAATGAACTGCTCTTTTTCCGAAAAATCAGTAACCAGTTTTGAGATCATCACAGAATCTTTGGAAACAAATTCAATTTTTCCATAAACACCATTGTCTTCAGCCCAACCTGTCTCCATAAATTTTATGTAGTCCGTTGTATCCAACTTTGTCAATCTTTCCTCATTAACTGCTACTTGTTTCTCATAGTCATCAGAAAGACGGTTTTCAACTGCTGAACGATTCCATTCATACGACGTGAAACTCCAGAGCAAAGACAACAAACCTATGATGATCCATCCAAAAGAATAAAATGGGGTTCTTAATTTGATTTTCTTTTTGAGTTCTACTACTTGTTCACTTGAGAGCTCGGATACTCCATGCTCCGATTTTAGTAGGAACAATTTCTTAATAGGAAAAACGGGAATATAAAAAAGATGAAAACATTTCTGGCGCACATCAATGACTCCTTCTCTCCTTTCTCTAGGATTAGAATTTATCAGATCGGCATCAACCTCCTTAATTCTAACGCTGTAAGTACCGAAAATGATTCTGACAAACATCCTTAAGAATTAGGCATAATTAAAATGAACAATCTAATGGTTCAACTCTTCTAAGAAGGCGTCCACGTTTTTCTGAATGCGCAAGGATATGTCTGAAGTATCGGCACGCTCGAATGATTTACCAGTAATTTTCTCGTATAACTCAATGTAGCGCTCAGTGACCACCTCTACGAATTCAGATGGCATTTCAGGCATTGTCTGTCCTTCGAGACCCTGGAACCCATTTTCGATTAACCATTGGCGGACAAATTCTTTTGATAATTGCTTTTGAGCTTCACCTCTGGCTTGGCGTTCTTCATATCCATCTGCATAGAAGTAGCGCGACGAATCCGGTGTATGAATTTCATCAATGAGCACAACTTTGCCATTACGTATTCCAAACTCGTATTTCGTATCTACTAAAATCAACCCTTGTTCAGCTGCCATTTCTGTCCCACGTTGAAACAACGCACGCGTATATTCTTCCAATTGAACATAGATGTCTTCCGGGACAATCCCCTGCGCAATGATTTCTTCACGGGAAATGTCCTCGTCGTGCCCTTCTTCCGCTTTTGTCGCCGGCGTGATAATGGGAACAGGAAACCTATCATTCTCTTTCATACCTTCCGGCATAGGAACACCGCACAACATGCGCTTACCAGCTTTATACTCTCTCGCAGCATGCCCTGACATATATCCTCGAATGACCATTTCCACTCGAATTGGATCACATGCATACCCCACTGCAACTGAGGGATCAGGAGTTCCAATTAACCAATTCGGAACAATATCTTCCGTTGCCTTTAAGAACATTGTTGCAACTTGATTCAATACTTGTCCTTTATGTGGAATTCCTTTAGGTAAAATATGGTCAAAAGCCGAAATACGATCGGATGCTACCATAACCAGTAGTCCATTATCGAGCGTGTAAACATCCCTCACCTTTCCGTTGTATACACTCTTTTGTCCTTTAAACGTGAAAGTACTTTCCGTTATAGCGTTCCCCATGATTAATTATCCTTATTGTTTTGATCTTTGTTTTCTTTTTCCTTTTCTTCTGCCTCATCAAAGGCTGCGATAATCTTCTTTACCAAACTGTGACGTATAACATCGACCTGTCCCATTCTGACAATCCCAACACCATTAACCTCTTTCAATACATCCAGTGCATATGCCAGGCCAGATCTCTGCTTACGCGGTAAGTCAACCTGTGACATATCACCTGTAATGGCAAATTTTGCTGTCATCCCCATCCGAGTCAAGAACATTTTCATCTGCATTGTGGTGGTATTCTGCGCTTCATCCAAAATGACAAACGCCTTGTCCAGTGTTCGACCACGCATAAACGCAAGTGGTGCGATTTCTATAATCCCAAATTCAATCATGTCAGCCAATTTCTCAGCTGGAATCATATCACGCAGTGCATCATAAAGCGGCATTAAATAAGGATCTAACTTTTCTTTAAGATCCCCTGGAAGAAAGCCTAAATTTTCTCCTGCCTCAACAGCTGGACGCGTCAAAATAATGCGCTTAACCTCCTTGGCTTTTAACGCTCTCACTGCCAGTGCTACTGCTGTATAGGTTTTTCCGGTTCCCGCAGGTCCAACTGCAAAAACCATATCATTTTTATTAACGGCTTCAACCAATCGGCGCTGATTGATCGTCTTCGCTTTAATTTTTACTCCATGATTCCCATGAACAAGCGTTTCCTTTCCACTATCTGTATTAAGCATCTTGGAGCCATCCTCCATCATGAGATTATCAATATTGCTCTCGGTAAGGCTGTTGTACTTATTAAAATGGCGCAGCAACAGGTCAAACTTGCGCTCGAATTCATCCATAACCTCTTCGTCTCCTGCGATGGTTACGATGTTCCCTCGTGCAACCACTTTTAACTTCGGGAAAAATGTTTTGATATGCTTAAGTTTGGCATTGTTGACTCCAAACAACTCAACAGGGTTAATCCCTTTGATTTCAATCTTCTTCTCTAGCAAATACTTATCTTTTTTAGTTCACTCACCAGGTATTTGGAACGGTTTATTTAAGCGGAATACAGTCAGGAGCAGATCGCTTAAATGTCTCGAGAAAAGTAATCAACCGACTACTTGTTCTCCCGCATCAAAAGCTGGGGCTTTTTCTTATTTTTGCCAAAGTTAGAAAAAAGTCAGCCCTCAATCGCTGAATTTTATTCACAATGGGAATAATTACATTAACAACAGACATGGGACTGAACGACCACTACGTAGCGTCGCTCAAAGGAACCATTTACAGTGCTGTTAGCAATGCCACCATCGTGGATATTTCTCATGCAGTGAAGCCTTTTGATATCTCAGAGGCAGCTTTTTTAGTCGCATCATGTTACAAAGACTTTCCAGAGGGAACTGTTCATGTAATTGGACTCGATAGTGAACCCATTGTCAATTTTGGTGGAGCTGACGGAAGTTTCCCATCTATTTTGCAATTTGACAATCAGTACTTTGTTTCTAACGATAATGGATTCTTTGGCTCTTTTCTCGGAGAGAATGTTCCCCAAGCATTTTGGCGAATTGACGACGTTCTATCTGACCCTCGCTTGTTTAAATTCCCAACTAAGAATATGCTGATTCCGGTAGGGTTAAAACTCATGAAGGGAGAAAAAATAGAACAATTTGCCTCTCCTTTTTCTGAGTATAAAAATGCATTTACTCCAACAGCTATATCCGAATCAAATCTGATAAAAGGACATGTGATTCATATTGATCATTATGGTAACGCCATCACCAATGTTCACGAAAGCTTGTTTGAACGATATGGAAAAGATGTTCCTTTCATCTTGTATTTTAAAAAGAAGGATTACTTCATTGACGAGATTTCCATGGCATACAATGAAGTTCCGCAAGGTGAAAAAGTAGCTTTATTCAACGAAAACGGACATCTGGAAATCGCAATTAATAGAGGAGCAAACGGAAGTACCGGTGGAGCAGAACAGCTTTTTGGACTCAGTTCAGGTGATATGATTCGCATAGAGTTTACCCCAAAAGGTTCTCGTGACACCTTAGACTCTTTTTTCACATGATTACACGAATAGTAAAGCTTGAATTTCAGGAAGATCGCATTAATGATTTCCTGACCTTTTTTGAAACCATTAAACACATTGTCAATGAATTTCCAGGGTGTCACGGAATGAAACTTTACCGTGATATTGATCGACCAACGATTGTCATGACCTATAGTCACTGGGAATCTCAGGAAGACTTGAACAACTATCGGAATTCAGAACAATTTGGAAAGATATGGCCCAATATTAAGCCTTGGTTTGCTAAAAAGCCAGAAGCCTGGAGTGTAAAAGCACACTTTAATGGCTTCAAAAATATGGACTAATCACTTGGTCAGATCATTGTACGACACCTTAGAAAAGCACGTTACCGATCTTAAATTGGTTGAATGTCACCTACAATCCATCAACAATTACATCTTAATAAATGAAGTAACCACTTCGCATTTTCGCGTTGATGATTCAAGGAAGAAACGTTATTTTTGACCAAGTTTATCAAACCAACGAATGCGCGCACTTTATTTCAAAGAAATTAGAAGCTTTTTGAGTTCGGTAATTGGCTATGTGTTTATCCTGATCTATCTTATTGCTTCGGGAATTATGCACTGGGTAGCCTCTACGGATGCTAACTTATTAGAAGGTACAGAAGCTGATCTTATTCCCTTCTTCAATTCGTCCCCCATCATTTTTTTGATTCTTATTCCAGCAATTACGATGCGCTCCATTGCTGAAGAAAGAAGAACGGGCACCATGGAGCTTTTATTTACGCGCCCCATCTCTGATCTGAAGATATTACTAGCGAAATACTTTGCAAGCGTAACACTAATGCTAATCGCTTTACTCCCCACGATTGTTTATTACATTTCTATGTATGATCTGTCGTTGGATGCTACGTCTTTTGATCATGGAGCAACCGTTACTTCCTACATTGGACTGGTATTACTCGGATCAGCTTTTGTAGCCATTGGGATTTTCACTTCTTCTTTGACCAGTAGCCAAATTGTAGCGTTTATTCTTGCGCTTTTCTTTTGTTGGTTGTTTCTTCCTGAAATAGGTGGTCTTGCTCTGCTTGGATCCTACAATCTGATGGGAAGTTTTGACTCTGTTGTTCAATATTTTGGAATGACTTATCACTATGACGGAATTCAGAAAGGAGTTATCGACACCAAGAATATTGTTTACTTTTTATCTGTCATCGTTCTCTTCATATACGCTGCACTGACAGTCATTAAATCATTGAAAAAGTAAGTATGGCTGAAAGAAAAAAAATAGTGAAGCGCTTTTATAACTGGACTTTTCTAGCAATTGTCGTTGTTGCCATTGTTCTCGTAAATATCATTAGTTCTTTCGTTTATCAGCGTTACGATATGACAGAAGATCAGCGTTATTCATTGGCAAATGGAACGATTGACTTCTTGAACAATACTGAGAACTTCCAAAGTCGTTTAAATATCAAGATTTATCTGGAAGGCAATCTTCCTGCTGAAGTCAATCATTTCAGAAATGCGGTTGAAGATAAACTCAAGGAATTCAAGCAATATGCGGGTGACCGCATAGAGTACCAGTTCATCAACCCCAATGTTGGAACTGAACAAGAGCAACAAGAGCTTTTTGGAACGCTTTTCGCCGAGGGACGAGGGATTTTACCCATGGATCTTGTCTACATGAAAGATGGTTCGCAGAGTCAAATGATGCTCTGGCCAGGTGCCATTATTGAATACGGTGGTTCTACCGTTCAAAGCGTGCAGTTATTGCCTGGATCTAAAACAGGACGCCCATTCCAGTTGAACCAAATGGCCGATGTTATTCAGAACTCCATCAACAACTTGGAATACATGTTGGTTAGCTCACTGCGACGTGCAACGCAAGAATCGAAACCACGTATCGCTTACTTGCATGGACATGGGGAATTGACTTTTGCAGAAACACAACGATCTAGAGCACTTCTTTCTCCTTATTTTTCGATTGCTGATGTTACGATCAATGACTCGCTTGCAGCGCTGGATAATGTAGATGGACTAATCATTGCCAGACCACGTTCTGCTTTTTCTGACAAAGATCTTTTCATTATTGATCAATTTGTCATGCGCGGCGGTCGACTCATGTGTTTCCTGGATAAGCTATATCTACCTGAGGACACATTGAATCAACAAGGGCAAACACATACTGTGCGTTACGCTGATCTCAAACTAGACAGGATGCTGTTTGATTATGGGCTCAAGATTAACGACAACTATGTCATGGACGCGCGATGCGTCCCTAAACAAGTACCTTTTGCCCAGCAATCAATGATTCCATGGTTTTTCCATGTGCTGGCTACACCTACAGACCACCCGATTTCACGAAATGTTGAGCCTGTTGCTTTAAAGTATTCTGGTGAAATTCAGTTCGTAGGTAGCAATCCGAATGTCGCACTCACTCCTATCTTAACCTCCAGTACAAATGCAACGGTTACCGGACTTGCACCATTAGTAAGCTTAGGAATCCCGGGGAATTATGGAAAAAACCCTGAACTAGTTCCGAACCCAGAAAGCGAAGCGAATAAAAAGTGTCTGGCCGGACTTGCAGAAGGAAAATTCTCATCACATTTCCGCAATCGTATTGTCGATGAATACGCTAAGAACCCCAACGTAAATATTCTCGAGGAAAGTTCAAATGAAGGTAAGGTATGCTTAATTGGTAATGGTCGTTGGATAGCGAATAAATACGACTCAATGCCAAGTAGAACAGGCAACTCATACATGTACAGACCTAAGGAAATCAATGATTTACAGTTCAGCGAGGAGTTGATCAACCTGAACATCCCTCATTTCTTTGGAAATCAGGAGTTTTTTCAAAACCTGACGGATTATATGATGGGAGACAATTCTGTGCTCGATATTCGAAGCAGACAAATCGATATTCACGAAATCGATAAAGAAAAAGTAAAAGAATTTGCCAGCTTTTACAAAGTGATGAATATTGGTGTCCCGATTGGCCTTATCGTGTTATTGGCACTAATTATCAACTTCATCAGAAAACGTAAGTTCGCCAAATAATCTTTTATGAAAAAAATCATTACACTCGTTGTTGCATTAGGCGCATTAATAGCTCTGGCTTTTTATGCACTTCAACTGTTCGAAAATAAAGGCAAATCAGATACTGAGTTAATCGAATTCGCTATTGAAGATACCGATGCAGTTGATAGAATTATCATTTCAGATGCTTTTGGAAGAACATTTGAAATATTGAAAGGAGATCAGGGAATTTGGTCAGACAAGGATGGTGGATGTATAACGCAAGAAAGTGTTGGTTTCATTCTTGAATCTTTCAGAAACATTGAATTCAAAGGGTATTTACCAGATGGCTCTCATGCAAAGTACACAAAACTCATGTCGACTCAGCACACCAAAGTCGAAATCTATCAAAATGGCAGCTGGGTAAAGACTTGGTATATTGGTCCATCTTCACAAGATCACTACGGCCAAATCATGTTATTGGATGATGCCAAATATGGAAAAAGTACCACTCCAGTAATGATGAAGTTGAAGGGGCTTAACGGAATCATTGAACCACGTTTTTTCGCTGACCCAAGAAAATGGATGTGCACCAACATTTTTAGTATTCCTACTTCTGAACTTTCTAAAGTAGATGTAAAGTTTAATGAAGAAAAAGAGCGAAGTTTCACAATTACAAAGAATGGATCGGACATGAAAGTCTATCAGCAAGGAAGATTATTGTCCGGAGTTGATACAGCCATGATGTTCCGCTACCTCAACAATTATGAGAAAATTCACTTCGAGAAGCCGAATTATGAATTGAATAATACGCAGATTGACAGCATTAAGGCCTCGACACCTTTTTGCGTTTTAACAGTGAATGAAACTTCAGGAAAATCAACTCGACTGCGTTGTTTCCGTATCAAGGAAAAAACAGTGACTCAGAATGGAATCGTTGAGTATGCTAATAACAATCATGACCGTTTCTGGTGTCAGCTGCCAAATGGTGAATTAGTTAAATGTCAGTACTTCGTATTCAACCCGCTGCTACTTGGTCACATCTATTTCCCTATGGATATTTCTATGCTTGAGACCGCTGACGGCATACCGGATTAGCGCATTGAGAAGAATCCATAGCCCCTCATCGAAAGCTGACGCTATCGTACAGTGAAGGTCACTACAGTTCCCGATCGAAAGCTGACGCTTTCTCTTGTTAATAACTCGTGAAAAAGAGAGGGTTTAAGCACCGTTCAGAATCACACGAAATTGATAGTTTTGAGGTACAAATACGATTGTTAAAATGAATTTTGTAATCTCGAGCGCTTCTTTGTTGAAGCATCTTCAAGGGATCTCAGGTGTACTCAGTACGAGCAACACACTTCCAATATTGGATAATTTCCTATTTGAAATTGCCGATGGGCGTTTAACTGTTTCGGCCTCTGACCTAGAAACAACAATGCGCACATCCATGAATGTTGAAGCCAAAGAAGAGGGTAAAATTGCCATTCCGGCAAAATTGCTTTTGGATGTATTGAAAAACCTTCCTGATCAACCATGTACATTTAGTGTCAGCATGGACAACTTTGCTGTTGAAATTGCATATGACAATGGAAAATCAAAAATGGTTGGTTACAATGGTGACGATTTCCCTCGCACTCCTGGTTTGGAGAATGCTAGTTCTATCAGAATTTCTGGCGGAATTCTAAGTAATGCCATTAACAAAACATTATTTGCAACTGGAGTGGATGATTTACGCCCTGTAATGAGTGGTGTTTTTTGTCAGTTCTCTCCAGAGAGCATTACCTTCGTTGCAACTGATGCTCACAAACTAGTGCGTTACACAAGAACTGATTCTCAGGCTTCAGGAAGTTCGGCATTCATCCTTCCTAAAAAGCCATTAAATCTCTTGAAAACTAATTTATCAGGAGATGAAGAGGTACAGCTGGAATACAATGATTCAAATGCTGTGTTCACATTTAATGACGTAGTACTTGTTTGCCGATTAATTGATGGGAAATACCCGAACTATGAGGCAGTTATTCCAAAAGAGAATCCGAACGTTCTTACAATCGATCGAACGCAATTCTTGAGCTCAATTAAGCGCGTTTCGATTTTTGCGAATAAAACAACACATCAAATTAAATTGAAACTTGCTGGTTCGGAATTATCGCTTTCTGCTGAGGATATCGATTTTTCGAACGAAGCAAATGAACGTCTTACCTGTAACTATTCAGGAGAAGATATGGAAATAGGCTTTAACTCTAGGTTTCTGATGGAAATGCTCAATAATATTGCGACTTCTGAAGTTCGACTTGAAATGAGTGAACCAAGCAGAGCCGGACTACTGATGCCGTCTGAGGCAACAGAAAATGAGGACATTCTCATGCTGGTTATGCCAGTTATGTTGAATAGATAACTCAAACACTTCTACTTATGGAAAGTCTGCTCATTGGGCAGGCTTTTTTTCTTCCTAGAAATATTTAATTCTCCTGAGCCAGTACATCACTATTATGCCAGCGATACTCAATGAAGAGCCTACCAGTAACTTCATGAATCCTGTCAGTTCCTTCTCTTCACCTTCTGATTCAGAGAATTCAGCAGCATTATTTTCGTACTTAGGATCGAGGTCAAAATCGACTGATTTCTGAATGGCAGAATCTGGGGAGAACCAACTTCCGCGGATCTCTTTGCCATTAATAATGACACAATCAAATACTCCCATCGACTTTTCGCTTTCCAAATCTTTCCGAACGTTAAGCGTCAAAACCGAATCATTCGAAATTTTGCCTTCCAACCATTCATAACCTGTCTTCCCAACCTCACTAAAACTACCATAAACGGAGTAACGATCGGAGATGTCGAGCTCCATTGTAAATTTAGCATCTCCTATTGAGCCGGAAAAGTACGTCATATAAGGTTCGCCCTTCAATAACCCCGTACGATTCTCATCCGAACACGAAAAAAAGATCAGGAATAGTACAATTGTTAGCTTTCGCATGATGCAATTTACCTGAAAAATAAGAATCTTAAAGTCCTTTCCTAAAAGCTTAGACCTTATTGGACTTTTTCTTTTTCCAACCTCGGAAATAAAGTGCGTCAATAAAGAATAATACGCGCATAGAAATACTATTGATCTGAGGTTGATCAAAGAGCGTATTGTAGGTATTAAAATAATTTACATCTAAACGATTCTTTGAAGCGAAAATATTGTTCTTATATACGATACGTAGCTCGCTCCCGGGTAAGAAGACCCATGTATAGTTAACATCAACTGTAAATGCGTTGTAACTGGTATTGTGCGATGACGTCCCATCTTCTTCAAGCGGATTATACTCCGTAGGAATCATCACCCCCTCATCCAACAACTGTACAAAACTTTCGTAGTTCACTTCTTGCCAATAATGACGAACAAGTAGCTGAACTCCCATGCGTTTAGTAAAAATAAACTCCGTTCTCAGCGTATTCTCCACAATTACACGATCTCTGAACCCAAGTGTGATCTGATCCTCATAATTATCGTCGAGATTACTTACATACCCATAATCGTCATAAATAAAGTCCACATTGGTATTCAAAACCATATTCATTCGATCTGAAACTCTCACTCTTGGACTTAAAAAGAAGCCTATACCTTTCTGACTTGTGTTAAAAAACTGCTTGTACCAAAAATTTCCGTCCAACGCGAAAATCTTACTGTAATCAGAAGTAAAAAACCATCTCGCCATAGCGTTTGGTTTAAATATGACCTCCTTTCCAAACTCCCTTGATTCGAAGTGATTCACTTCTCCAACCGGGTTGATATTAACATTAAAATTGGTGTATAACTGCTTTTTGTGAAGTCCGCCAATACGCGCCCAGATATTAAAATAACTGAATAATTGCGGTTGATACAGTTCTTCATATCGAATACCAGCATTTACAGATTTTCTAAAAAAATGTTTGCCTGGCATGAATTGGTTCCAACTTCCTTCTGCTGAATAAGATCGGGAATTGTTGTTGTATAAGAAACCTAAATCGTTCGGGTCATAATCATCGCTTTCTTCCCAATAAGAAAATCGGTACTGCCACATCCCTCCTACCTTACCTATAGAACCTCCAACGGTATGACCGAAATCAGTCACTCCACTTTCGTAAATGCTGGACATTCTAACATTGGCAGTTACTCTATATAGTCCATCTGGTGTGTACAAACTTGCTGTTCCCACAGTCACATTAGCGTCTCTATTTGCTCCTTCGCGAAACACATTTGTATTTACGAGAGAAACGGTACTGTTATTCTTTAGGTTTTGCGAAAGAACAAAAACATTGTAGTTCGTAAGCGGGTTTGTAATTACCGAACGTCTATTCCCTAACGTATCCTCTATCAATGCTTGCGTTCTGCCTTCTACAGCATTAAAAACTCCTATCCCCAATCCCTTTTTGGTTCTTCCGGAAACTTTCGTTCCATTGAGCATTGGTGCCAAAGAAGGATTTGATACAACTTCTTCTCCTATTGACTCATCAAGATCAGAATAGGCGCTGAAATAGTTATATGGTCTCGCAGAAATCCTGCGGGAATAAAATACTCCACCAATTCTAAAGAGCTCGGTTCCCTCCAGGAAAAATGGACGATTCTCATCAAACCGTACCTCAAATGGACCAAGGTTGAGAATCTGGCGATCGGAAATAGTTTGGCCAAAATCAGGAATTAACGCCATATCTAGCGTAAAGGCATCATTCAACCCAAACTTTAAATCCATACCGCCTGTCAAACGCTCCTTCCAAGTCTGACGTTGAAGATCTTCATCATAAGAATTCTCAAGGTATCCTGTCGCATATGGCGTAAAGGAAAGACGCAAAGGTGATTTAATGTCTTTAATCCCCACCATTTTTCCAGACTGTGTAATTTCTCCGAAAACTTGCGGGTTAATTGGATTCCAGGTTGAATTTTCACGACGTCTGCGAACACTTCGCCATAGATTGAAATTCCATTCTTGTACGTTCTTATTAGGAAAACGAATGGCTGAATATGGAATCTTGATTTCAAATGACCAACCAAAATCCCTTTTTTGTGAAGCACTTCGCCAAACAGCGTTCCAGGAAAAGTCAGCATTATTGACTCCCTCCAACGCATCAAGCTCAACCCCAGCAGAGGTCAACATGAACGTAAAAGAGTTTACGTTATTCCCATATGGATCAATTGTAATTCCAAACCAGTCAGCATTTCCTTCATCATCACGGGGAGACAGCGTATAGCTGACAGAATCTGGATATGGGTCGTATAATTCACCTGCGATGTACAATGCGTCATTATCATACATTAAACGAACTTCGGAAACAAACTTTGATTTCGCACCGAAAATCGGGTCTCTTACTGTAAAATCAGAGGCGATATTCGCTTTTTCCCATTCCGGTTCATTCAGAAAGCCATCAATGGTGGGAACTGCTTTTGTCGGTACAATTTCATAAACACGCTGAGCCTCAGCAACTAATGAAATAATTGCTGCTAGGATGAATAAAATAACCTTCCTAACTTTCATATTTTTGGCATGCGCGAAGCGCAGCAAAATTACGGAAACGCCTTGTACAGCGCCAGATTTTTACAAACCTTTAACACTATTTCCTTGATGAAGTGTCTATTTCTGTGTTGAACGGTTTAGTGCAAGGACGTATGCTCCTTCACCTAAAGAGTAATGATCTTTTGAAGCTGTGAGGTAGGGCATGTCAATAATGATAGACTCATTATCGCTATAAGCACCATACTTTCTACGCACAAAACATGATGTATCTGCCGTTTGAATCTTAACTCCCTCTTCATTCAATTCAAATTCAATACAAAAATCGTCAAATGCGATCTGGTTAGAACCTTCCAGAAGCTCATGATAGCTTACTTCTCCACCTCTAACCTTTTTATAAGCGTCAACAAAATAGGCTGGTTTTTCATCTTCATTGGAATAAGCGCAGACGAGCTGTTGATTGTACTTGACGACTGCTACAAAATCATTCGAGTTAAAAATCACGAGTTCATTTTGAGTAAGATTTCGATATCGAAAAAACTGAATAACGCCGAGTGCAATGAATAATGCCGAAATAACGGTTATTTTAAGCTTCTTGCTCATATTTATCAGTACCAGTGTCAAAAGTAATATGTACAAGACAATCAGCGTATTCTCCGAAAACTCGAACCCATAAGCTACTGCACCAGGAAGTGAGCCAATCAATTGAATCAACACAATTAAAGCACTTAGCAATATGGATAATATCAAACCGACAGCCTTTGCGAAAAACATCATTTTCTGCACTATGAGTATTACCAGACCTGTACCTAAAATTAAACCAGCTAATGCCATTACAATCAAATTACTCAATGCAAAGTAATTGGGAAATTGATGGAAGTAATATAAAGTCAAAGGAACCGTCATTATTTGTGCTGCAATTCCAACAGCCGTGCCCTCCCAAATTTTACGCAGCCATTTGTTTCTGATGTATATAATTGAGGAAATTCTCTTGTAAAGCAGGAGAATCCCGATCATGGCCAAATAAGATAATTGAAACCCAATATTGTATATAACTAGTGGATCCAGCAAGATCAGAACAAAAGCAGTAAAGAATAATGTATTCAAGCCATCGACTCTACGAGAGCTAATTTGTCCGAGTGCAAGTAATGAAAACATGAAACTAGCGCGCAAAACAGATGGAGAAAAACCTGTTATACCTGCATACATCCAAATCAAAAGTATCGCTAGCAAGGTTGCATTTTTTCGGGATACGTACCTTGGAAATTGACCGAAAAGATATTGCAGCATGAACAAAACTATGCCCACATGCAAACCAGAAACGGCCAAAACATGCATAGCACCAGCATTGCTAAAACTTGCACGATCTTCGCTTGAAAGCCTAGTCTTATCCCCTAAAACCAATGCTTGGGCAACGGACAAATTATCGCCGTCTAAAAAGATATCCAGAATACTGGAAAGTTTATTTCTTAAATAGCTAAAAGCACTTTTAAAAGAATTCAAATCCTTGCGTTCTACAAAGCGTATATCTGATTCAGAAGCGAACCCTAAGGAGTATATGTTTTGATTGTTCCAATAGCTTTTACTGTTAAATTCACCTGGATTACCCTTGTTTTCTATTCTGGTAAATCGTGTTTTCGCCACAATCAAATCACCAATCATGACATTATTCGCTTTTAGAATAAGTAGTACTTTTTCATCACCCCTCTCCCTTGTTCCATCCTCCACCAAGCAAACACTCTTCTTCCAATCACCTTCGGATATTTCCAAAACCCTCAACAAATATGTTTCATCGCCCCGATCACTTGAATGCACCGTTACGTTTCCACGACAATTATCTATGACAACACCTCCAACGAATATGAAGGCAATCATCAAAAAAGCTGCTTGCAACGATTGATATACTTTGAACCTGTATAATAAAATGACTGATATAACAAGAGTAACAACTCCTGTAGACGACCATATTTTATCAATCTCAAGTACATCAAATGCAACAACACCAAAGCAAAGTAATGGGGTCAAAATAAGAAAAGGTCTGGTCGAAAACTCCATAAATGGTCCAATTGAGAACACATAATTCTCATTCCATTAAGAGCAGTAGCGGTGGGAAGATACAGAAATAATTACACATTTGATGACCATCGGTCAAATGCATTTATTCTTCTGAATGCATAACGAGTCGTTTCTTTTTTTATGTATTTTTAGAGTAACCAAAACAAAACTCTTCACTATGTCACGTTTATCTTTAAATACGTTGTTTTTTTCGCTTTCCTTTTGCCTTATTATTGGCGTTAGCGTAAATGCTCAGATCACCTATCCAAAGGCATCTTTTGAATTAGTTATGAAACAGACTTCTGGCACCAATGGAAGCGGCATAACTTATGACGCAACAAAAGATCTTTACTACGCTGTAATTGCTGGCAACAAGGTTTTCCCAATGGAAGTATTCGACGGAAAAGGGAATAACGTTTTTCAAACGGAAGCAGGAAATGACATGCGAGGAATCTGGTGGAATAAGAAAACAAAATCTATTGAAGGTAATTGCTATAACGACGGCGGAATCGTAAGTATGCGACTGGATGAGAACGGATATCCTAGCCTTGGAAACAAATCCATCTTTGAAGGAGGTCATCAACCTGCGGATAATTCCGTTGGAGTATTTGATGGCAAAAAATACATTTATTATTATGCTGATGGTGCTGTTTTCGTTTACAGTCGTAAAACGGGTTCACTTGCGAAAACAATGAGTATGGGATTGGCTCCAACCCCTTCGAAAAGAGACCTAAACGGAACTTCAATGATTTACACGGGAAAGAAAAAGATGGAGATCGGTTTACTGGATGCAGTGAACAAAAAGATATACTTGTTTAATAAGAAAGATGGCCAGCAAACAGCAGTGATTACGTTACCCGATTCTGCCACAACCAATTCCTCTTTTCGTTTCGGATACGCCAACGGCTATGCTTTTATCTACGGAACAAGCAAACGAAGCTGGGTTGGTTATCGCATCTTTGAATGAAATTGACAAATATTGAGGCCAATTTGCTTCATGCAAAATGGCTAATAATGTTAGAGAAAAAGCTCAATTCTGTCCCAATAATTTGATTTGAAATCGCACAATTAAACGATAGTATTCACTATCTTTGCCCCTTAATTTTAGTGCAAATCAAATGATAAACATTACCCTACCTGATGGTACAGTAAAGCAAGTAGAGCAAGGAACTTCAGCAATGGACATTGCGAAGGGAATCTCTGAGGGACTTGCAAGAAATGTACTTGCCGCAGCTGTCAATGAAGAAGTTATTGACGCAAATCGTCCAATTAATGAAGATGCAACACTTCGTCTTTTGACCTGGAACGATACCGAGGGTAAATCGACCATGTGGCATTCCTCTGCCCACCTCATGGCCGAAGCACTAGAGTTTTACTATCCTGGAATCAAGCTAGCGATTGGGCCTCCGGTGAAAAATGGGTTCTATTACGATGTGGACTTCATGGATTACACCATTACCGAGGCTGACCTTGCCAAGGTGGAACAGAAAATGAAAGAACTGGCCAAGCAGAAAAATACGTTTGACCGTCAAGAAATTTCCAAATCTAAAGCCATAGCTTACTTCAAGGAAAAAGATGATGAGTATAAGCTAGAGCTTCTAGAAGATCTTGAGGATGGTTCAATTACATTCTATACACAAGGTAATTTTACAGATCTATGCAGAGGACCACATATTCCTCATACAGGTTTTATTAAAGCTGTTAAACTCACTTCTATTGCTGGTGCTTACTGGCGTGGAGATGAAAATCGTAAACAACTTACACGTATTTACGGTATTACTTTCCCGAAAAATGCTGAACTCACGGATTATCTAGAAAAAGTAGAGTTAGCGAAAGCTAGAGATCATCGAAAGCTCGGTAAAGAACTAGAATTATTTACCTTCTCTCAGCGTGTCGGGCAAGGATTACCGTTGTGGTTACCTAAAGGTGCGGCACTTCGTGAGCGTTTGGAAAATTTCTTGAAAAAAGCCCAAAGAGCAGGTGGATATGATCAGGTTATCTCTCCACACATTGGATCTAAAGAACTATATGTTTGTTCCGGTCACTATGCGAAATATGGTGAAGATTCCTTCCAACCGATCAATACTCCGGATGAAAACGAAGAATTCTTGTTAAAGCCGATGAACTGTCCGCATCACTGTGAGATGTTCAAAGCGCGACCAAGGTCTTACAAGGAACTTCCAGTTCGATTTGCTGAGTTTGGAACAGTATACCGCTATGAGCAAAGTGGAGAGCTACATGGACTAACTCGTGTTCGCGGATTTACACAGGATGATGCACATATTTTCTGTACACAAGAGCAATTGAAAGATGAATTTAAGGCGGTTATCGACTTGATCCTATACATTTTCAAGACCTTGAGTTTCGATAATTTCAAAGCGCAGATTTCATTGAGAGACCCTAATAACCCTGACAAATACATTGGTGAGGATGCGAACTGGGACAAGGCTGAACAAGCCATCATTGAAGCGGCTGGAGAAAAGGGATTGAATACTGTGGTTGAATATGGAGAAGCAGCATTCTACGGACCAAAGCTGGACTTCATGGTTGAGGATGCTTTGGGACGTGAGTGGCAGTTAGGAACTGTTCAAGTTGATTACAACCTCCCTGAGCGTTTTGAATTGGAATATGTAGGATCTGATAATCAAAAACATAGACCAATCATGATCCATCGCGCACCGTTTGGATCTATGGAACGTTTTGTTGCCGTGCTATTGGAGCATTGTGCCGGAGATTTCCCTTTATGGTTGGCGACAGATCAGGTAGCCATTTTACCGATCAGCGATAATTATAATGAATACGCGGAAAACCTTTTGCAATTGCTAAATAATTACGATATTCGCGGATTCGTTGACGATCGTAACGAAAAGATAGGTAAGAAGATACGCGAATCGGAACTTAAAAAAATCCCTTTCATGTTGATCATTGGAGAACAAGAAGCGACCAACAACAAAGTTTCTGTTAGACAACGTGGCACAGGAGATAAGGGTGTGATGAGCGTAGAAGATTTTGCCAATCTCGTGAATACTGCGATTGAAAACGAGTTAGCTTTAAATGATTAAATACTGAATGAGAAGACCAAACAACAGAAGAAAGTTTGTAAAAAGAGAAGAAACAGCAAAGCATAGAATTAATGACAAAATCTATGCGCGCCAAATTCGTCTGGTAAGAGAAGGTAAAGAACCTATTATCATGGCGACGACAGAAGCCCTTAAACAGGCTGAAGAAGCTGGTCTCGATTTAGTAGAAATTTCACCAAAAGCTGATCCTCCGGTTTGTAAGATTTTAGATTATCGTAAATTCTTATACAACCAGAAGAAAAAGGAAAAGGAACTTAAGGCCAAACAAAGCAAGGTTGTTTTGAAGGAAATTCGCTTCGGTCCCAACACTGATGACCACGATTTCAACTTCAAACTTGCGCACGCAAAGAAGTTCCTCGAAGAAGGAAATAAAGTAAAGGCGTATGTTTTCTTTAGAGGACGTACAATTGTCTTTAAAGACAGAGGAGAGATTCTCCTGTTAAGATTGGCGCAAGAACTTGAAGATTATGGAATCATCGAGCAAATGCCAAAGCTTGAGGGGAAACGAATGATTATGATGATTAACCCAAAGAAGAAATAGTTCATATTTCTACAAGGGAAAAAGAAGCTATACAGAGGTAACTTAAAATTGAAGAGAGATGCCAAAAATGAAAACTAAATCCAGTGCAAAGAAGCGATTCACTGTAACTGGAAGCGGTAAAATTAAAAGAAAGCACGCTTTTAAAAGTCACATCTTGACAAAGAAGACTAAAAAGCAGAAGCGTAACTTGACGCACGCAGGTTTGGTTCATAAATCGGACGAAGCGAATATCAAGCAACAATTGTGCATGAAGTAGTTTCATACACAGGTTTATTAATTGTTTAACCAAGTAACGAGTAACTAAGCTATCTGAAACAGTGATGCACTCTTTATTAAAAAACTAAAAATTATGCCAAGATCGGTAAATCATGTAGCTTCAAAAGCTCGTCGTAAGAAGGTAATGAAGCACGCCAAAGGTTACTTTGGAAGAAGAAAGAATGTTTGGACTGTTGCAAAGAACGCCGTTGAAAAAGGGTGGTTGTATGCATATTCTGGACGAAAACAAAAGAAAAGAAACTTCCGTTCATTGTGGATCACGCGTATTAATGCAGGAGCACGTCAACACGGAATGAGTTATTCTCAATTCATGGGACTTGTCAATAAAAGTGATATGGAACTAAACCGCAAAGTTCTTGCGGATTTAGCAATGAATCACCCGGATGCTTTTAAAGCAGTAGTTGACGCAGTCAAAAAGTAAACAAATCATCTTTGTATAGCAAAAACGCCCATCATATGATGGGCGTTTTTTTTTATTGACTAAGTACTAAAAATGTATCTAAAACACTTAACTAAAACTATAAACTATACTATCGTACTAGTCAATAACTACTCTATGTGTGACGCCCCCTCTACTTGACGTCACTGTAATGACATAAACGCCAGCTTCGGAATTCGTTACGAAATCAAATGTTCCTCCTTGAGGCTCAAATCGCTCCAATACTTTTTTACCAGCCATATCCGTCATAACAATCTTCAAGTCAGTTAATTCTTCAGAAACAGTCATAGCAAATGATCCATGTGAAGGGTTTGGATAAACAACAACTTCCATTTCGTTTTCAGGGTCAACAATATCGAGCGTAACCTGTTGGCAGTTAAAATTCTGCGCATCAAAGAATGCTTGAACAGAATCAGCACGATTTTGCAAAGCACCAATACCACTTGCAACAGACAACGTATCTCCCGTTCCATAAACAACGGCAAAATCATAACAAAGTTGATCGTCAGGTCCGAAGAACTCTTGCGGCATACTCATTAACCCTCTTCTGTCACCAGGCAGGTTTGATGTTAGCCCACCATCTGTATCCATCTCAGTCCAATGCCATGGAGTCGTTAAAGGTGCTTGTCCAAGTGGATCTCCGCTGAGCATAAAACTTGTTGGAATTGTTGTTGAGCCGGAAGACCCAGGATACCCAGTTCCTCCAAATACGAAGGGTTGACCATCTGCCCATAAGCCGTTCATGTAATTCCAATACTCGGCAGCCGCATTTGGATCTGCAGTTCCAGGAGCCGAGCCATTCGTGTAATAAGTAGAACTTGCCAACGGCCCTCCTAAAGAAATGATACCTACGGCGGGAGGAGCAGTACCATACCCTAGAGCACCCGAATTATTTTCATCAAGTATATCTCCATTATAAGCAAACATCATATTACGTACCGAATCTGATCCGACGAAATCGTCCATTGGATTACCTATATCCATATCGGCGTACAATGAAGTTGTAAAATCTTGATAGGTAATTGTCCCACGATTAAAAACTCGAGCATTTATGAACGTCAGGTCATTGAGATAATCTGAAGTCGCGTATTGATATACCATAAGATGTACTTCTATTCCTATCACATCGCCACCAGTACCAAGATGCACTTGCGCTCCATCATTCATGATAATATATGTGGCATAATCACCACGAATATTTGGGTAGTCACCAGCTGTCGGATCATAAACACCATCGCTATTAACATCTACGTATGGAGCCAATTGATCAGCAACGGTCAGCGAAACATTTCCGTTTCCTGGCCAGTTCAAAATCGAATTAGGAATAGTATATCCAGGTTGATTCCAATTAATAAGATGATTATCGATATCATCTTTTGAAACACTCCAGATAGAACTCCCATATTCTGCTGTATAACTAGGGTCTGAATAATACTGATAATCTGTGCAATAAGGTCCTGGGAATATATCCATACCATTTTGAAACGTGCTTCCAGATAAATGTAACTGTCCATTAACATCAGTTCCTCCAAACCACATAGACGCGGCGTAAATAACATTCTGGCCAGAGCCCTTTGGAATTTCATAACCAGCATTTGAAATAGCTGCATTATTAAACAATACTCCTCCGTCCGTTAGAATGGCAGAAACATTATTGTAATCAAGAATTGAAGTGCTAAATTGACCGAAGGACAAACATCCGATTAATAAGAACAGTGGTAAAGTAAGATATTTCATAAGCGTTGATTTTTAACTAATGTACTTATCAAAATCAACCAAAAAGTCTTGTTTTTGCCAATCTGGATGGGAAGTCTACGCCTTCAGTTTTTTATGAATCACTGATTATTCAAAAAAAGTAACAGGTTGCACCTTGTGAAAGGCTTTTTAAATATAATTTCCGAGTTCATGGTTTTACATTTCTAATTAGAAATCACTCACGAATAAAGTCTATAAGATCTTTGAGATTTCCCAAATTAACACCTACTCGAGGTCCAATACTTTCAATTCCCAATGAAAGGAGGTGTCATTTTCTTCCATTTGCCCCTCATCCTGCCAACCTGCATATACCTCGACCTCTCCTTGTCGATTCACAATCACATAAAAGTAATCACCTCCTCCAGCCCACCAGCCTCCACATGCAGCACTAGCATTCTCTGGAATGTCATAAAGAATAAAATCTTTCTTCTCAATTGTTTCGCATGACAAGCATTCTGCAACTTTATCGCGTTTACTATCAACAATAAGATAAACTTCGCTTCTTGGAATTTCCATATCATCCATGCCAAGATTTTTACACTCAAGAGCTATTTCCCTAGGAACAGTAGTCACTTCTAACGCATCTTTTTCACGCTCTTGCGCTAATGAATCCACTACTAATTCTTGCTCCTCTTCAACGTGTTCAACGGAATGCGCATTTGTAAGTTTTGTCTCATGACTACTACATCCGCCTAGTGCAAATAAAACAGCGATCAAAAAAAGAGTCCAATACTGCATAACATGATCTTTGATCTTTAAAATACAAAAAAGGGCAATCGTACGATTGCCCTTTTATTTTTTCACTTAAACTTAGCACGCTTAAGCATGCAAGTCTTTGCAGCATTATTACTGCTTATTTTTCTTCAACCTCTTCGAAGTCTACATCTGTAACTTCATCTTCAGGATTTCCAGCATTTGCACCAGCATCACCTCCGGCAGAAGCTCCTTCCGCTCCACCTTCAGCATTTGCCGCGTTATACATTTCCTGAGAAGCTGCTTGGAAAACTTGATTTAATTTTTCCATCGCTGGCTCAAGATTCTCCATGTTCTTCGCCTCAAACTCCTTCTTCAATTCAGCAAGTGCATCTTCAATTGGTTGCTTCTTATCTGCCGGAAGCTTATCTCCGTACTCTTTCAATTGGCGCTCCGTTTGGAAGATCAAAGAATCAGCCTTGTTTACCAACTCAACTTCTTCTTTCTTTTTCTTATCTGCTTCAGCATTCGCTTCAGCTTCCGCCTTCATCTTTTCGATTTCTTCGTCAGAAAGTCCTGAAGAAGCTTCAATCTTAATTGATTGTTCTTTTCCAGTTCCTTTATCCTTAGCAGAAATATTCATAATACCATTCGCATCAATATCGAATGTAACTTCGATTTGAGGAACACCTCTTGGTGCTGGTGGGATATCCGCCAATTGGAATCGTCCAAGTGTTTTATTATCTCCCGCCATTGAACGTTCCCCTTGCAATACGTGAATATCTACTGATGGTTGATTATCGGAAGCTGTTGAGAAAACCTCACTTTTCTTCGTTGGGATTGTTGTATTCGCATCAATTAATTTCGTGAATACTCCTCCCATTGTTTCAATACCCAATGATAAAGGAATAACATCCAATAAGAGTACATCTTTCACTTCCCCTGTCAATACACCACCTTGAATTGCAGCACCAACAGCTACTACTTCATCAGGATTCACCCCTTTAGAAGCTTCCTTACCAAAGAAATTCTTTACAGCATCTTGAATAACTGGGATACGTGTTGATCCACCTACCAAAATCACCTCATCAATATCGCTTGTCGACAATCCTGCGTTCTTAAGTGCAGAACGACAAGGAGCAATTGTACGCTCAACAATTTCAGAGATTAACTGCTCAAACTTAGAGCGTTGCAATGTTCTTACGAGGTGCTTAGGCACTCCGTCAACAGGCATGATGTACGGTAGATTAATCTCCGTTGAAGTCGTTGATGAAAGCTCAATTTTCGCTTTTTCTGCTGCTTCCTTCAAACGTTGCAATGCCATTGGATCTTGTCTCAAGTCCAAACCTTCATCGTTTTTGAATTCATCAGCTAACCATTGAATGATTGCCTCATCAACGTCATCCCCACCAAGGTGCGTATCTCCATCAGTTGAAAGTACTTCAAAGACTCCATCACCTAACTCAAGAATCGAAACATCATGTGTCCCACCACCAAAGTCGAAAACTACGATTTTCTGATCTATTCCTTTCTTATCTAATCCATAAGCCAACGCCGCAGCAGTAGGCTCATTAATGATACGCTTGATTGTTAAACCAGCAATCTCACCTGCTTCTTTTGTTGCTTGACGCTGTGAATCGTTAAAGTAAGCCGGAACTGTTACTACAGCCTCTGACACATCCTGTCCTAGATAATCTTCCGCTGTTTTCTTCATTTTCTGAAGAATCATTGCTGAAATCTCCTGCGGTGTGTATTTTCTATCATCGATTTGAACACGTGGCGTGTTGTTATCTCCTTTTACTACTTCATAAGGCACACGATCTACTTCACCTTTCACATCATCAAATGATGACCCCATGAAACGTTTGATCGAATAAATGGTTTTTGTTGGGTTGGTAATCGCCTGACGCTTTGCAGGATCACCAACTTTACGCTCTCCACCTTCGACAAATGCTACAATTGATGGCGTTGTTCTCTTACCTTCAGAATTTGCAATTACTACTGGCTCACTCCCTTCCATAACGGAAACACATGAGTTTGTAGTTCCTAAATCTATTCCAATTATTTTTCCCATAACCGTTCTTTCTATTTTTTCAGTTTTGAACTGCCTCTCCTTTGTCAATGATTATGCCATGTCATTTTTTGCCAGTTTTTCTGACATTTTTGTCATTTACATAGCTAAAAACAAGAAAATAAATGTCGATTTGACAGTCAGAATGTCAGGATAATACATTGTTCAATGGCATAAATGGCTGATAGATGCAACTAAGCGGAAGCAATTCAAGTGTATTGCATCAAAATATAAATGAATACTAATCCATTGCTTTATGAGAGTTTTCACTCATCTCAAGCAGCTGTTCATATTGTTCGGGCGTCAGATCAGAGTGATAGTACCCAATAGGATTTACTTTCGTACCATTCTTAATAACTTCATAGTGCAAGTGCGGACCGGTGGACTTTCCTGTAGAACCAATTCGGCCGATGAGCTCTCCCCTTTTTACTTTTTGACCCTGCCTAACTTCAAAGGCACTTAGATGGGCGTAAAGCGTTTTGTACCCATAGCCGTGATTAATGACAATATTCTTTCCGTATCCCCAACGCTTACTTTCTACCACTTCGACGACACCATCTCCAGTAGCATAAACTTCAGTCCCCTTATCTGCCGTGAAATCCATCCCAGTATGCATTTGTCGTGTCTTATAAATCGGATCAATACGCCACCCGAAGCCAGATATTCTTCGTTTCAATTCACTATTTCGCACAGGTTGAATGGCAGGAATACATGCCAACATCTTCTCTTTATCTTTTGCCAGTTCCAACAATTCGCGAAAGGAAATACTCTGTGCATTTAATCGACGCTGCAATCGATCCATTTCTTCTGAAGCTTGCTTTAAAAGCTCACCATTCGTCATTCCTGCAAGATAATCGTACTTATCACTCCCTCCAGTTCCCATTTGTCTTAATTCTTCTGGAAATTCTTCCGCAGAAAGGGCTACACGATAAAGGTCTTCATCTCGACCTTGAATATCATCTAATACCTCATTATACAACTTAACGTCTTCCATCAACCGCTCTACTTCCTTTCGATTCTTTTGCAGCTCTGACAGCAACTCTCTTTCCTTGGGTGAATCAATTCGGCGCGTGAAGAAAAACGCCAATACCAAGCCAAAAATAATACTTGGAGCCATCCATAGCATGATGCGCAATACTCTTTTCCATGGCCCTATTTTAACCTCTTCATATGAAAGGGTGTCAGGGTTGTACTTATACTGCTGCTTAGCCATAATACAAAAGTAACCAGAATTCGCTCCTGACAGTGTTAAGAATCGCTAAATATGCTATAGACGCTCGAACAAAAGAAGATTAGTGAGAAACCACAACTTTCTTCGAATAAACTCCAGAAGATGTCTTTAATTGAAGAAAATACTCTCCATTGGATAGTGAAGAAATATCAATGATATGCTCGTTTAAATCAATTTTGATAGCCAATTCTCTTCCAAGCATATCCAACATACTTGCTTTCTCAATCACTTCTTCGAAATCAAAATGGATCAATTCACCATTTGCCGGATTTGGATAAACCTTAATTAACTCATTGCCCTCTAATAATTCAACAGAAGTAACATCAGTATAATTAATCACAAGTTTTGGTCTTTTAGTAGGATCTGCATTGTCACTTGAGGCAAAAATCACACTTCTGTAAAGCACTTCTGTTTGCAGCTGAATCATAAAACCAAAGCTGGACGAAGGATTATCAATCATATCCTGAACTAGTTGGGTCACATCAATATTATCGAAATCCTCATTTTGACTAATTGTTGCAGGTAGACTAACCTGATTAGATGTTGTAGTCGATGGTTGATTCTGCCAATTCACCGAATACTCGTCCCAATCGTCAACTACTCTTCTTAAGTAACTTGCATTTGATCCATCAAGTGTTGAATGTCCGGCGTTATTAGACGTTGGATTATGATATAACGACAACGTAGCATTATTTACAACAGCCCCTGAAGGAATTGATGACAAATCAAATTCAAACAAACTCCTTAAAACATAAGGATTGCCTCCACTTGTCCATGCGGCGGCATCAATATCAGCATGATCACCATAATTATTTGAAGGGATCAAAGAAAAAATCCAAGCATCCTTCCCACTAACGGCATCAGGTTGTTCAGAATAAATTAACTGAGAAAATGAAACATTGAACGCTAAAACGGCCAAAGCCAAAACAAAAATCTTTTTCATATGCTGGTTGAGTAGGATAAAAGGTCATAGAATTAAGTAGTTTAAACGTACAAAGAATTCTACTATTTTCACGAATTGAAAGCATGCAATTCATAAAACTAGGAACAATACCCTTATCTTCGTGCTCGAATTACAAACTGTAGCATTATGAATCTGTTTTCAGCATTTATTAATATCACACAACAAGAGGATAAACTGGATATTATTTCCAGGTGGTTCGAAGATAAAGACTGGGCGCCTGATTGGTTTTATTACCAGTGGGGACAGAATACAATTTTAAGTGTTATTGTTTCTGTTATTATTCTTGTCGGGGCAATTTTCTTAGGGAAATTACTTTACTGGGCAATTGGAAGGTTTGTTAAAACATTAGCGGCGAAAACCAAAACCGGGCTTGATGATATTCTTGTCGATAAACTGGAAGAACCAGTCGTGTACGGAATTGTAATTCTTGGCTTTTACTGGGGTTTTCAGCGACTGCATTTTACAGATAATGTTGACAGCTTCTTTGCCAATATTTTCATGATCATCTTCATTCTGAATATTACCTGGCTCGTTGTCAGAGTAATTGATTCATTAATTGAGGAATACATTGTGCCTATTGTCGAAAAGTCTGACAGTGATTTGGATGATCAACTACTTCCGGTTCTGCGAAAGACAGTTAAAGCCGTTCTTTGGACATTGGGAATTATCATTGCACTTAGCAATTCCGGATTTGATGTTGCTGCACTTATTGCCGGTCTGGGAATTGGAGGTCTTGCTCTCGCATTGGCCGCCCAGGATACAGTGAAGAATGTTTTTGGCGGAATAATGGTCTTTATAGATAAGCCTTTCAAAATTAAAGAGCGAATCAAGGTAAATGGCATGGACGGTTTTGTCGAAGAAATTGGCGTAAGAAGTACGCGAATGCGTACACTTGAAGGACGTGTAATTACGATTCCAAATGGACAATTTGCTGATCATGCTGTGGAAAATGTTTCGCTTGAACCAACAAGAAAAGTAAACATTACATTGGGCTTGACCTATGATACAACTCCGGACCAAATGGAGGAAGCAATGAATATTCTTAAAGATATTATCGTTGGCAACCCGCTTGTCGAGGATGATGTGCTTATTTCATTTAACTCGTGGGGGGATTTTGCCATGGGAATTCAGGTGATTTACTTTATTACAGAAACTGAGAATATTTTTTCAGCGCAATCTGAAATTAACCTTGAAATTTTAAAGCGATTCAATGCTGCGGGACTAGAATTTGCCTATCCAACGCAAATGGTTTATAAAAAAGAGGTTCAATAATACTGTCTGAATAGACAACTAGAAACACATTACATCAATTAAGAAAATGACACTTTCTGAAATTCGTCAAGCGTTTTTCGATTACTTCGAATCAAAAGACCACAAAATTGTTGCAAGCGCACCAATGGTTGTAAAAAACGACCCCACGTTAATGTTTATTAATGCGGGAATGAATCAGTTTAAAGATTACTTCCTCGGAAATAGCGTCCCGAAAGAGCGTCGTGTTGCGAACACTCAGAAATGCTTGCGCGTATCAGGGAAACATAATGACTTGGAAGAAGTCGGTGTAGATACCTATCATCACACAATGTTCGAAATGCTAGGTAACTGGTCTTTCGGAGATTACTTTAAAGAAGAAACAATCCAATGGTCTTGGGAATTGTTGACCGAGGTGTATAAACTTCCTGCGGATCGCATGTACGTGACAGTATTTGAAGGCGATGAAGAAGATGGTGTGCCTAGAGATCAAGAAAGCGTGGATATTTGGAAAAAGTACATTCCTGAAGATCGAATTATTCTTGCCTCAAAAAAGGATAATTTCTGGGAAATGGGAGATATTGGACCTTGTGGGCCTTGTACAGAGATTCATATGGATCTCCGCTCTGATGAGGAGCGTTCAAAAATCGATGGAAAGTCGCTTGTGAACGAAGATCATCCGCAGGTTATTGAAATTTGGAACAATGTATTCATGCAGTTCAACCGAAAGGCCAATCGTGAATTGGAACCACTTCCCGAAACACATGTGGATACTGGGATGGGACTTGAGCGACTAGCAATGGCATTGCAAGGAAAACAATCCAATTATGATACTGACCTTTTCCAAACGCTAATCGAGCACATGGAAAAAGTTTCAGGAATTAAATACGGAAACAAAGAAGAAACGGACATCGCATTGCGCGTCATTGCGGACCATGTTCGGGCCATTTCCTTTTCTATTGCTGACGGGCAGTTACCATCGAACACGGGAGCAGGTTATGTAATACGTCGTATTCTTCGTCGTGCCGTTCGTTATGGCTATCAAACACTCAATTTAAAAGAACCATTTCTTGCAGATTTATCCAGTGTTTTATCGGATATTATGGGGGATCCTTTTGTGGAACTCATTCAACAAAAAGAACTTATCCAAAAAGTAATTCGCGAAGAAGAATTGAGCTTTTTCAGAACACTTGAACAAGGAATTCGACGCATTGAATCAGTAATTGATAACGCAAAGAAGAATGATGATTCATCCATAGATGGCTGCATTGTATTTGAGCTTTATGACACTTATGGATTTCCGGATGACCTCACTTCACTCATAGCACGCGAAAACAATCTATCGATTGACGAAAAAGGATTTAAGGAAGAACTGGAAAAGCAGAAAACCAGATCACGAGCGGCTACGGCAATTGAGACGGAAGATTGGATTGTAATACGTGAAGATAATGTAGAAGAATTCGTAGGGTACGACCTTTTGCATACACATGTCAAAATTGTAAAATATCGTAAGGTATCTCAAAAACAAAAGGAATTCTATCAAGTGGTCTTCAACCTTACTCCTTTTTACCCGGAAGGTGGTGGTCAGGTTGGCGATACGGGATATATTGAAGATGAAGGGATCAAAACTTCCGTTTTTGACACGAAGAAGGAGAACAATCTCATCATTCACTTAATGAAAGAACTCCCGAAAGATCTGAACGCAACGTTTAATGCTGTTGTAAGTTCCTCTAAACGTCACGCTTCGGCCAATAATCATTCAGCGACACACCTTTTGCACCATGCACTTCGGACTGTACTTGGTGATCATGTTGAGCAAAAAGGATCGCTTGTAAATGCCGACTATTTGCGCTTCGATTTTTCGCATTTCTCTAAGGTCACAGACGAAGAGTTGCAGCAAATTCAAGACATGGTTTCGGCAAACATTCGTGCAAATATCCCCCTGGAAGAAAAGCGCAATACGCCCATGGAAATAGCTCAAGAAATGGGAGCTATGGCGTTGTTTGGTGAGAAATACGGTGATACTGTCAGAGTCATTAAGTTCGGCGACTCTGTAGAATTATGTGGAGGAACACATGTTCAAGCAACTGGTGAAATCGGTTTGTTCAGAATTACAACGGAGACGGCCGTAGCTGCAGGAATTCGCAGAATCGAAGCGATAACCTCTGAAAAGGCAGAACAATTTTACAAGGATAAAGCAGCTAAGCTCGATGCTGTTGCCGGAGAATTGAAGAACCCTAAGGATCTTTTGAAGGCAGTGAAAGGCTTAATTGCAAAGAACACCTCTCTTTCTAAGGAGATTGAATCCTTTCAGAAAGCTAAAGCCAAAGCAGTAAAGGGTGATTTGAAAAAATCCATTACTGAGCGAAATGGTCTGAACGTGCTGGCTGAAATTGTTGAGCTAGATGGGTCGTCAATTCAAGATATTCTATTTCAATTGAAAGGAGAAATCCAGAATTTTGTGGGAATACTCGGTGGCAAAATTGATGGCAAGTGCTCTTTAAGTATTATCGCTTCGGATAACGTCGTTAAGGATCATGACTTCCACGCTGGAAATATTATTCGAGAAGTATCCAGTCATATTAAAGGTGGTGGCGGTGGTCAGCCGTTTTTTGCAAAAGCAGGAGGTAAGAATCCAGATGGACTGCAACAAGCAATAGATGCGGTGCTGGAAAAATTGTAACGTTTAATTGATCAGCTTTTCTAAAAGTTGGGACAACTCCCTGGTTGTTTCCTTGCGGCTTTTGGCCAAAATTCGTTCATCGTCAATCTCATTGACAAATGGAGTTCCTTGCTTCCAGCGATCATAAACCAATTGAATAAATTCATAGGCATCATGCACTCTATTCTTCTCAAAAATTTCGGCATTTGAGAAGTCCTTGAATAAAATGGCAGATTCGCCTTTTTCATTTCCAAAACATAAAATGGGATTTCCTGTGGCCAAATACTCCATTTGCTTACCCGAAATTAGAATCTCGCTATGTTCCATTTCTGCTAAGCAGTTAAGTAATAACTGGGAGTTCTTCATAAATTGAAGAGACTTCTCATGGCTAACATATCCATGAAACTGCATCGGAACACCTGAGAGTTCTTCTTCAAAAGCACGCTGAACTTCATTGTGAGTATTCCCCGCAAAGCACAATTTCACATCCGCACTATCATTCTTAGTTAGAAAAAGCTTTATTGACTCAAGTAATGCACGATAGGACTGATTTGGAGATAGAACACCTATAAAAGTCATTTCAAAATGATTATGTCTTTCTGCTTTAAGCGGACTCATTTTTCTTGCGTCATACCCATTGAAAATATGATAAAACTTCTCATGAGGACCGGATACTTTCGAACGCAATAATTCTTTCAATTTCTCACCAATAGTTAAAACGGTATCAGCATTTTTTAAGATCTGAATTTCCATTGCAGCGTCCTTGGCATTTGACCTCTTTGTCCGCATTAGATCTTTATTGTAGTATAAATCTGTCCAGGGATCTCTAAAATCTGCTAACCAGCGAACATCGAGTTCTTTCTTAAGTTCATTTCCTATGAAGTGCGTTGAATGAGGCGGCCCTGTTGTTATTACAACTGGGATATCATTATGCTTTATAATTTCTCTAGCCTTCTTTATAGCAAACTTATTCCATCCTTTTCGAGCGTCTGGTATAAAAAAATTACCTCTGACATATGCGGAAACTTTATAGAGTAAACCTTTCTTGTTTTTGTTCACATCACCATGAGGAATTCCTTTTTTTCTATTTCCTGTTGTGAGGAGCGAGTACGTTTTTAGTAACTCCCAAGTATTCGTTCGGTAGGTCTCAATACTCGCAACCTCGTCCAATAAATTCTCATCAATATACTTATAAGACGCCTTCTCAGGATCAACTGTAAGAACAACTGGTTCAAATCCAAAATCAGATAAATATTTGCAAAAGTAAAGCCATCTTTGAACTCCACTTCCTCCGCTCGGAGGCCAATAATATGTAATAACCAGAACTTTTACCATTTTCCGAGCTCAATATAGTATTTGCATACAAATGTTAAAGATACCATTTGACCTCAATAATGACAATTGCATATAATCATTTACTTCCCTCTTCAAAATGAACTTTCTGGTATCAAGATTGTACTTAACTGTATAATTCGATATTTTATGAAACGTTCTTCCATTCTTTTATCTTTCTTACTTTGCTTTTCTGGCGTATTTGCCAAAGAACTAATGCCAGTTGTCATGCTTGAAAAATCAACGTTTGACAGGCATATTTCTGAGGATAGTGCAGTTTATATTTTCAACTTTGATATTCCTGACAATGAATCAAATCGCGAATTGATCTTTGCTATTGATCAAGAAGAAAATCAAAAAGTAAAACTTATTGATAACCATTCTTTAGAGATAACGACCAGTTCCGGAGAACATAGTTTTCAGTTCTATTATACTGATCGCTTTTACGAAGTAAGCACTGGAAAACTATTGATACGATCTCAGTATAAAGATGAATATTCTGTTCGATTAGAAGATGCCTTATATCCTATAGAAGTTGAAAAACCTGTTATCTATTTTTACCCTGAAAAAGAGACTGAGACAAGGGTTAAGCTAAAGGTGAAAGGTGAATTGGCTTTTACCTATCCATTGTATAAAGATCAATGGATCTTTACGGCTAATCCCAACGGTGATCTAACCTTTGGAGACAAAACATATAACTACCTTTTTTGGGAATCGGTGAAAATGACTAAAAAGACAGATATCAAAGAAGGATTCATTGTAGAAGGCAGAAATGTAATAGAATTTCTAGAAGAAAAGCTAACCTTGGCAGGGCTTAATTCTAAGGAACAAGCAGATTTCATTACCTACTGGGGGCCTCAACTTCAAAGAAATCATTATAACTATATCCGTTTCGAATTTAATGATGACTGTGATAAATATGCAGAGTTGGACATAGAACCCAAACCAGATAATCTTTACCGTATTAATATGTTGTGGAAAACCATTGATTCTCGCATCCCAATAGAAAATCAAGAAATGATCCGCATTAATCGAGATGGATTCACGGTTGTGGAATGGGGAGGCCAAAAAATTCCTTAGTAATCGTACCATACTATGCATAAGTACTTATTTGTTTTGCTCATCTGGATGCAAGGAGTAATGCTCTATGCAAATGATATGGAGATTGATCTGTCAGACTTTGTTATCGAATCCAATGAAATAGATCCTGCGCTAGTTGGAAATAATGCCGTCTTTAAATTACGTATTGATCCGTCTTTTTATTCGGTTGAAAATCGTTTGATTTATGCCGTCAACAATGTCACTGATACGATCTATCTAGATTCAACAATGGCTTTTTCCATTTCGGTCACTGAAGGCTCTTATGCATTCGCTTTCTACCTCAATGATCAATATTTAGAAATCTTTACAGATAGCATACGAATTGAAGCAAGACATTGCATCACTGCCCGAATTAATTTCAGCGTAGCCAATGAAATACACCTGGTTCGTAAACCAGTTATCTATCTCTATCCTTTAAAAGAAATGAAAGTTTCGGTAGAACTAAATTCCGCCGGTCCCTTGCTTTTTACTTATCCAACCTATAACGATAAATGGGATGTGTATGCTTCGCCAAATGGTGACTTAAAAGTAAATGACAAAACCTATCGCTATTTATTTTGGGAATCCGAACAGCGCGATTTTAGTAGTAACTGGGATGAAGGCTTTATTCTAAAGTCTCATGAAATAGTTTCCTTCTTAGAAAAAACGCTCGCTTCGTTTGGAATGACGACCAATGAACAAGCCGACTTTATTACTTACTGGGCACCCCAAATGACTTCACACAATGCCTGTGTACTTCACTTTATTACTAACTCCAATTGTGATCAATTTGCAGAACTCAAAATTCAGCCAACTCCAGACGCCCTGAACAGAATCTATGTAGTATGGGCTCCGATTGACAATGTTGATGATTTTGATTATATTCGTCCACAGAACATTCAATCAATCAACCGATTAGGTTTTACGGTTTTGGAATGGGGAGGTATCGAACTGAAACGCTTTCCACGAAAAAAAGAAGCCCTATGAAGCTAAGAATGCTATCCGTATTATCAATTCTAGTTGCTCTACTCATCAAGAGCATGGATATTTCTGCTCAAGATTATAACCATTTGCGCTTATTAGCACATGCTATTCCTGCAGATTCACCACTATTGTTCCCATATCCTATGGAAACAGAATTGGACAGTGTTGTTTACCAATTGGCACAATCTACATCCATAAAAGAGCGATTTGTTGGGTTGAATGATTCGATTACGCCAGAGTTTGAAGCATATGAACGCTTGAAAATGATTGCTTCAGAAGAAGAGTTGAATGAACTTATGTTGCACGAATCTCCAGTTGTAAAGGTATATGCGCACAGAGCTTTGACCATGAATGAAATGAACATGAATTGTGACTATGAGTTGGCCCTTTTAGAAGACTCAACTTGCATTGACTGGTTTGCCAATGACATGTTTACGAATACTACAGTTGCAGAATTAGTTCAGCAACAATACTTCGAATAAAAAAGGCACATTCGTTCGAACGCACCTTTCTTTTGAAACTTGAAATTATTACTTTAACTAAGCTTTTGTTGTGGTCATCAGTTTAAATGTGCTGAATGAACCTATCCATAGGACAAGACCAATAATAGCCCCCATCGATTCCCCATCGCCAATCGCCGTATGCGCTCCAAACGCTAATAACAAATTGAACAAGATCCCCGCGTAAGCGAATTCTGTCAGCGTTTTGTTGAATTTTGTCAACAACATTAAAACTCCTAGAATTTTCGCTATTGCCAATGGATAGATCAGCCAGGTAGGAAAACCAAAACCAGTGAAGGCCAATTGGATTTCATCGTTTTTTACGAAGTACATGGAAGCGGACATCAGCATTAGCGCTGAAATGAGCCCGGTAAAAATCCAATGTACAATTTTGAGTTTCTTCATTACTATTTACCTTAAATTTATTTACCGAGGTAAATATATGTCACAATACTTAAATAGACAACTTTTTAGTGTATAACTTATTCCCTATCCCTCAGAAAAAGCTGATCCGTCAATGTATGTAAGAAAGTGATAAGATCTTCTTTTTGCTCATCTGAAATAGTAAATCCCTTAATCAAAGACGATTGATTGATATGCTTTCCCTCCTTTTGCATAATGGTCAAGTTAACTAAAACAACTTCGGATCGTTTAGATTAAAATCAAGAAGAAAATAAACTATTGGACTGCTATTTTGCTGCTCTAGGATTTGCGAACATTTTCACCTCATCGGCGGTAATCACATCTCCGCCAAGGATAATCAAACGCTCAACAATATTTCTTAACTCGCGAATGTTTCCGGACCAATCCGTTTTTTGTAATTCTTCCAATGCCTTATCATCAAATGATTTTCTCGCAATACCGTGTTCTGCACAAACCATTGTCATGAAATGATCAGCCAACATCGGAATATCATCACGACGCTCGTTGAGAGACGGCACATGAATTAGAATAACAGCAAGTCTATGGTACAAATCCTCTCGGAAGTTACCCTCTTCAATTTCTTTGCGAAGATCTTTATTTGTCGCTGCAACTACGCGTGCATTCACTTTAATGTCTTTCTCTCCTCCAACACGCTGTATAACGTTTTCCTGCAATGCTCTCAGTACCTTAGCCTGTGCGCTAGCCGACATATCTCCAATCTCATCCAGAAATAATGTACCGCCTGAAGCTAATTCAAACTTTCCTTTTTTCTGCTTAACGGCGGACGTAAACGCACCTTTCTCATGACCAAACAGTTCACTTTCGATCAACTCCGAAGGTATCGCGGCACAG
The DNA here is from genome assembly GCA_002427735.1 of Flavobacteriales bacterium UBA6051. GTDB lineage: Bacteria > Bacteroidota > Bacteroidia > Flavobacteriales_D > Crocinitomicaceae > UBA4466. The sequence goes on along the minus strand of DIYP01000014.1, from coordinate 93,666 downwards.
TTCACTTCAACAAAAGGCATTCCCTTCCGCTCACTCAGCTCATGCAGAGAACGTGCAACCAACTCCTTACCAGTTCCGTTCTCACCAGTCACCAATACTCTTGCATCGGAAGGCGCAACCTTCTCAATCATCTCCTTAATTTGGATAATCTCTTCTGTTTCTCCAATAATAGAAGATCCTTTGAAGCGTTTCACTGTCTTTTTCAGAACTTTCTTCTCTTCAATGAGCACAGTCTTATCCTTCGCGTTGCGAATCGTCACCAATATTCGATTAAGATCTAGTGGCTTTTCAATAAAATCAAATGCACCTTTTTTAATCGCTTGCACAGCTGTTTCAATATTGCCGTGCCCACTGATCATGATCACTGGTGTTTCCACTTTTGCCTTGAGAATTCCATCCAGCACTTCCATTCCATCCATCTCAGGCATTTTGATATCACAAAAGATAATGTCGTAATCACCTGACTTTGCCATATCCAATCCCTGCTTGCCATTTTCGGCTTCATCAACCTCAAACTCTTCAAATTCAAGAATTTCGCGGAGCGCTCTACGAATCGCTCTTTCATCATCTACAACCAGTATTTTACTCATGAAAATCTATTTTCGATAAATATAGCAAGAGATTCAGAATTCTTCTGCAAAAACACCTTCTTTCAAAGCATATGGAGAAACCTTTACCCTACTCACCTGCAGTTGCTCAAGTACCCAAACGATTTTTACTGCGGCTACTGGTAACATCTTCTTTCTGATTGGAACGATCCATTCATTATTCATTCGTTCTTCCAATGTTGCACGAATCGACCAATTTAAAGCAGTAAGCAGCTTGTTAAAAGGTATTTCAATGGCACTCCCAATAGTTGGATAGGTTTCTTTTAACACCATTTCGTATAGAGTTTCAAAACTTCCGGAAGCACCAATGAGTAGATCAGATTGTAAGTTGTCGAAAAAACTCTGACTAGAATTTTCCAGAAAACTGCGGACTTGATTTATTTCTGATTCTCCAAAATTCTCTGGTTCCCCTAATTGTTGAAAAATCCGGGAAACACCTATGTCAAAGCTCTTCGCCCAGTTCATTCCATTTTCCTCGGCACTGATGAACTCGGTAGAACCTCCTCCTATATCCATAATCACGGCAGAATGAGAGAAATTATGAGAAAGCGAAACGCCTTTATATATGAGTTCGGCCTCTCGATTACCAGAAACGATTTCAATAGGTATGGATAACTCCTGTTCTGAATACCTTATCAGTTCATTCGCATTTGCTGCTCCTCTCAGTGCTGAAGTCCCTATTCCCATGATCTTTTCCACGTTGAAATCCTTGCTTTTTTTCGCAAATGACTGCAACGCCTCTTTAGCTCTGCTCATTGCATCCTGGGCAATTATACCTTTGTTAATCCCTCCCATACCCAGCAATACAGGAAGCTTATCGCTAAACAAATTATGGAGCTTTCCATTTTCAACAGAAGCTATCAATAAATTAAACGTATTCGTTCCGAGATCAATGACTGCCTTTCGCACTAAGTTCGTTTCAGCCATTTTAATATGTGCTTCAAGCGAACGCGATGACCGAACTGGAGAATTCCATTTTTATACAATCGCGCTGCTATGCCTAACATAGCAAATGCAGACATGAGTAATACTAATAATGACAAGTAAAGTTCATATTCGTGTCCTGCCGGATACTCGGGTGCCAAATTCACCATCACAACTACAGGAGAAGTAAACGGAAGATAATGCAAGACTGCTGACAGCGTGCTCTCTGGATAGTTTAGCACATAGTAGCCCGAGTAGACTGCTAAACAAATTAAGAAAACCAGTGGCAGAACGAACTGCTGACCATCACTTTCTGACCCCATAGTTGCCCCAATTGCAGCAAACAAGGCTCCATAAAAGAAATAGCCACCAACGAAAAAGAGCAAAAAGAAGGGTAAAAGCTTGGAGAAATTCACCTTATTATAAACGAGCTCAACGAATTGATTGTACTCATAAGCACTGAAGTATTGCTCGGAATATGAAGGATTCGCTACTTGATTGCTAAGCTCAGGAATATTCATGTTTGCAGCATTAAGCATGTCCGGAAACAACGTTTCGCGCATTAAATAAAGTCCTCCGGCTATGATCAAGAGCCAGATTAAGAACTGCAACATTGCTGAAAGACCTACGCCAACTATTTTACCGAGCATCATTTGATTTGGCGATACAGATGCAAGCAAAACTTCTACAATTCGATTGCTTTTTTCACGGGAAACACTTCGTAGAATCGTCATGCCAAACAAGAAGATGAAAATAAATATGATCACACCATAGAATAATCCTACCCATGCCCTCAAATCCGAGGCTTCATCATTTGGGTCATTAACATCGTGGAAAGCCAGGTTGAGCGGTTGTTTGATTTTTCTGTAATCTTGAATTGAGAAATCGGTGAATTGATCAACCATCACTTCCTCCAGTCTTCGCTCTACGTTAAATTGTACGCGTGTCTGCATCCGCACGCTTGGGCTTTCTCTATAGAATACATGCCCTACTTTATTGGATACTACTTTTTCGTTTACCTCAAATAATGCGTCAAACTGTTGGTACTTCTTTGCATCTCGGAATTCTTCCATCTCAATGTAGCCATCCGCAAAAGAGTACTTGATATTAATATCCTCGTCGACGAGGATACGTCCTTTTAAAACACCTGAAGGGTCAGCTATTAGTACGTTCCAGGATTGTTTTGCTTGTCCTCCGTATGCAAATAACAGATAAACCAGACCTAGCACGACCAATGGTCCAAGAATAGAAAACAATAGAAAGGAACGTGATAAAACTCGCTCTTTCCATTCCCTAATTGCTATGAGCATACTGTTTTTCATTCCGCTGAATCAACTGGTTGAACAATATCTATAAATACATCCTGCATAGACGGCAACACTTCCCAGGCAGCCTCAATCTGTACCTGCCCAATGAGTACCTTCAATAAATCTTCAAACGAATTATCTCCACGCATTTTCACACGCACTACAAAACGGTCATCACCCAAAATATCTTTATCTACTACCTCAAATCCAGTCCATAATGCGTTCACAAATGCAATCATATTTCCTCGGAATCGAACTGCGTAGAGACCTGATTTGCGCTCCATTTGCAATTCTGAGATACTTCCTTCAGTGACTTTTCTTGACTCATGAATTAGGGCTACACGATCACAAATCTCCTCAACACTTTTCATATTATGAGATGATAGAATCACTGTTTTTCCTGCTGCACGCATTTCAATGAGTTCCTGTTTGATCAGCTCTACATTGATCGGATCAAAACCACTGAATGGTTCATCGAGGATCAACAGTTTTGGCTCATGCAATACCGTGCAAATGAACTGCACCTTTTGCGCCATTCCCTTCGAGAGTTCTTCGATTCTCTTCTTCCGCCAGTCATTAATTTCAAAGCGATCAAACCAATAATCAATCTTAGTCTGAACATCACGTTTTGAAAAACCTCTTAAACGCCCCAAAAACATCGCTTGAGATTCAACGGTCATGTTCCGATATAAACCTCTCTCTTCTGGTAGATAACCAATTCGTGTTAGGTCATTAGCCGTCATGATGTCCCCATCAAAACGTATAGAACCTTCATCTGGTTCAATAATCCGATTAATGATTCTAATGAGTGTTGTTTTCCCCGCTCCGTTCGGTCCTAACAGTCCAAAAATTTCTCCTTTATTCACTTTCATGGAAACGTCGTTCAATGCTTCCTTGCGATAAAAAGATTTGGATATGTTGCGTACTTCGAGCATGATGTGAAGTTAGGCATTTTGATAACCATTCTGTTATGCTGCCAACTGAGTTATGAAAGTTCTGTTGTGAATGGAACGAAAAGTCTAGAAATTGTTACGCTGAGAATTAGCTTCTAAGAACTCTCTCGCTTAACATATCTTAACTCATCCAGCCAAATAAAAATGATTTCAAGGGCGTTTTTCGACAAACCAACCACATGAAAATTCTACTCATCAATCCGCCTCATACTGCTATTGGAAGCAGAATGGCAAACGAACACTTACCTCCACTGGGATTACTTGCCATTGGAGGTCCGTTAATCGATGCTGGACATGAAGTCATTCTTCTTGACGCTGACTATAGTAACATGTCATTGGAAAGGATTATTGAATTCACCACAGAAAATAAACCTCAAGCCATCTTAATGGGGCACTCTGGTTCAACGTCTGCACAACCAACTATCGACCTTATCGCAATAAGACTAAAAAAAGTACTACCAAACAGCATCATTGTCATAGGTGGAGTTTTCCCCACTTACCATTGGAAGGAGATCCTGGAGCAGAATGCCAACATTGATTTTATTGTGTGTGGCGAAGGTGAGCAAGTGATTTTAGATCTTATCGAATCAGGCTTCGTAACTGATCGTGTACCGAGTATTCGGGGTATTGCTTACCTTGATCAGGGTGTTGCTGTTAAAAGCATTGCCGCTCCAACTATTCAGAACCTGGATGATTACAGGATAGGTTGGGAGTTGATGAAGGATTATCATTACACGTACTGGGGCAAGAAGAAAGCCGTTGTTATTCAATTTTCCCGTGGCTGCCCCTACCCTTGCAGCTACTGCGGGCAAAGTCTATTCTGGAAAAAATGGCGCAACCGAGATCCGCAACTCTTAGCAGACGAAATAGAAATGTTGCATCATGAATATGGGGTTGAGGTCATCAATTTTGCGGATGAAAATCCTTCTACGAATAAGCGAGAATGGAAAAAATTTCTCGAAGCTTTAATTGAAAAAGACCTCAATCTAATTCTAGTTGGTTCGATACGTGCCGATAATATTGTGCGTGATGCAGAACACCTGAACCTATACAAAAAAGCGGGGTTCGAGCGGTTCCTACTAGGAATTGAAAACTACGATGAGGTAGTATTAGAAAAAATCAAAAAAGCTGGATCTGTGTCCAAAGATATGGAGGCTATTGACTTATTGCGTCAACATGACATTTTATCTATGGCTACCTACGTTGTAGGGTTTGGCGATGAAACTACCCGCGATTTTTTCAATAGTGTCCGTCAATTGTTGCGCTATGATCCGGATCAGGTACAATTGCTCTATGTAACACCTCATAAATGGACACCTTACTATGATGAAATCAAAAACAAACGAATTATTCAAACTGATCAACGACGGTGGGATTATAAACATCAAGTATTGGAAACAACGCATTTGCGACCATGGCAAGTGATACTTTATGTCAAAATGATTGAAGTTATTATGCAGGTTCGTCCTAAAGCAATTAGGCGTTGGCTCTTTCACCGAGACAAACGATTGCGCAAGGCCATGTTTTGGTACAATAACATTGGGAAACGCGTATGGTTCCATGAACTTTTCCAGTTCTTTTTCCGAGAAAAAAGGGAAAAGCAACCAATTCCTATTGAACAGTTCTGGGAGGAACTTTAAACTTACAAGGAACGGATATTGCTTATCTTTACTCAATGCTTAAATCGCTTTTCTTCCGATTATATCTGATAACGACAATATGTAATGTCGCTTACTTTAGTAATGCCAAAGCACCAAGTTCAAACGACACTCTAGCTAATGAATCGATTTCATCTGACCGATTATTGCCAGACTTTTTTTTCGACCAGGGTTCATGGTTTGGACTCCAGACTCAATCGGGTAAATTTGGATTAGGAGCTCCACTGCTTTTATCAGATAGTATGGGCTATTCTTTTCACGAACCTTTGCTGACATTAGCAATGGAGGGGTTTCAGCCAGCAATAACGAATGAATACATGCTAGGCAGAATTACACAAAAGAGTCGCAACTGGCATATTGATATAGATTTCGCCACTATTTTCTTGGATAAGCAAACGGCCTTACTTTCATATACGCTGACGAACAATACGAAAAAGCAATTAGCATTCGATCTTGATTTTGAGATTGCCTCAGGCGCCGATGAGTACAATTCAACGCTATACACTTATCACCTTTCTAATGCAGAACTTCGAATTAAATTTGAGCAAACTTTTGAGCGAGTTAATGAGACCAAATTGCGCGGAAAAATATCATTAGAACCTGGAGAGCGCAAAACATATAGCCTCCAGATACAACACGTATTCGAGGGAGAACGCCTTCAACAAACATATACATTTAAAGATGCTTTAGACTTCTTCAAGGAAAACAGCTCACGAAGAACAGACTATCTGCAACCTTATGCTCATTTATCGAAGGAAAAACAATTGCTTGCAGAGAAGTGTATTCAAACGATGATCAATAATTGGCGCAGTTCATCCGCTGAATTGCAACATGCCGGACTCTTTCCATCTTACCATCAAGGCTATTTCAATGGATTTTGGGCTTGGGATTCATGGAAGCACGCCGTTGCCCTGTCCACTTTTAATCCTGAACTAGCTAAAGATCAAATACGTGCAATGTTCGATTTTCAAGATGAATTCGGAATGATCGCTGATGCAGTATTCAGGGATCAACGGTTTGAGCAGAATAATTGGCGCAATACTAAACCGCCGTTAGCAGCATGGGCGGTGTATAAGGTATTTAAGCAAACAGGAGATAAAGAATTTGTTCGAGAACTTCTTCCCCAATTAAATAACTATCATGAATGGTGGTATCTATACCGTGATCATAATCATAACGGGCTTTGCGAATTTGGCTCCACTGATGGGACTAAGATTGCTGCTGCCTGGGAAAGTGGAATGGACAATGCAGTTCGATTCGATGAAGCAGTCGTTTTGCAAAATGACAAGAACGCCTGGTCATTTAATCAAGAGAGCGTAGACTTGAACGCATATTTGTATGCAGAAAAACAATTTCTGACAAAACTTGCTTCAGCAGTAGATGAAGAGCTTGCGATTATTAGACCATCGGTTACCGAATTGAAGAAAAAACTTTCAACAACCTTTTATGATACCACGTCTGCATACTTCTACGACCACAACTTTCAAAGCGGTGATCTTGTCAAAGCCATTGGTCCTGAAGCATGGATCGTACTATGGTCGAAAGCGGCTTCTCAGGAACAAGCCAGTGCAGTCGTCGAAAAGCTCATGAGTCCTGACCATTTCAACACCTTTTGTCCTTTCCCGACTTTAAGCGCCTCACATCCGAAATTCAAACCGGAGGAGGGATATTGGCGTGGACCGGTTTGGTTGGATCAGGCATATTTTGCCCTAGTTGGTATGCGCAGTTATGGGTTTGAACAAGAAGCCGATGAGTTACAGGAAAAACTCTTTCAAAATGCCTCTGGACTGTTGGATGCGGAAATCTCTATTCGAGAGAACTACCATCCAACATCTGGAAAAGGACTTAACGCACATCATTTTTCTTGGTCCGCAGCTCATCTGCTTCTACTTCTAAGCGAGGAAAGTAAACACCAATAACGCCTTACTCAACAGCTATTCGGTCAGTGTTCTGATACAATAATCGAATAACAGATCAGGCCGAAAACGTTAATTAAGCGATAAGCCGTTTCAATAACTCGATAATCTATCGTAGTTTTGCCGAAATCAATTTAATCGCTATGAATAAAAAAATTACCTTAGTTGGTGCTTTTGCTCTATTGTTTACGGGAGTTTTTGCACAACAGTCGGATTCTGATGATCCGCAATACTACAACCCTCCTTCAGCGGTCGATGCAGCGGTGAAACCAGCCAAGCCTGCGCCGGAGTCTACTACTCCGAAAGTTCAGATTGGAGGAATCAACGTTGACGGAACAATTGCCCCTTGCGACGGTGGTCCTACTACACTTGTGGCATCTGGAGGTTGTTCCACTGTATTTAACTGGTACTCAGATTCGGCAGCCACTAACCTTTTGGTGAGCAATGATTCTTTGACAACATCTGCATTGATGAATGATACTACGTTCTATGTAGAAACTTTCACAGGAGATGGGCAAACACAAGTACCTCTTCCAAACCAAGGAAGTACATTTTCCGGAAACGTTCGTGGATATTGGTTCCAGGCTCCGGTAGATTTCTGGATTACCGGAATACGTGTACCTACCGATGCGAATACTGGAAATCAGAATGTGGCCATTCTTCGTTTCAATAACGGAGCACCACCCCTTTGGTCGACTACTACAAATGACTTTGCTACTTTAGGCTACTGGCCGAGTGTTCCTGGTACTGATATCATTGATACTTGTATTCAGGTATTTTCTGGAGAGTATATTGGTGTATTAGGAAGTCGAAATGATGTAAATTCTTATGCTGGTGCACCTTATGCCAGTGACATTGGTGGAAACCCAATCACGTTAACACGTATGGGAATGCAATATGCATTGAGCTCAAACGCACCGCAACAAATTTTCCAGGAATCTGGAGGATCTATTTCTCGCGTTGAATTATACTACTCTTTGACAGCTACAACAGATACACTTGAAGTGAACGTAACTGTACCTCAGTCTTACAACCAAAGCGTTAACTTAAACGTATGTGACGGAGATAGCTTGTTCCTTGAAGGTGCTTGGCAAACAACTCCAGGAGTTTATTACGATACGCTTTTCAGTGTTTTCGGATGCGACAGTATCAGCGAAGCGACACTTTCTGTGACGCAGTCATATGATGATATCATTGTAAATAATATGTGTAATGGAGACAGCATCTGGGCTGGAGGAGCTTATCAAACGACTTCTGGAATTTATCAGGACTTCCTTCAAACTTTAGCTGGTTGTGATAGTACTGTAACATCTATTGTTAATTTCTATGCGCCTCCTACTGTTTCATACACGGGAGAAACCATGTGTACCCAAAGTGGAACCGTCCAGTTGACCGATGGAACCCCGGCAGGAGGAGCGTTTAGTGGCACCAATGTCTCCGCCAATATGTTTGATGCTGGAGCATCAGGTGCTGGAACATTCCCTGTTACCTATACCTATACGGACACGATTGGTTGTGAAGGTACGGCAACTGCCAATGTTATGGTGCTAGATTGTGCATCACTTGATGAAAACACATTGGAAGGAGTTTCTGTTTATCCAAACCCAGCAACAACTCACATTTCTATTTCACTTCCTGATCATATGAAAGAGGTGACAGCAACATTATTTGATGCTGGCGGAAAAGTGGTGAATAACTGGACGATTACAGGAACATCGTTTAATATGAGTATCGAACAATTGAGCAAAGGAATGTATGTTCTGGAAGTTCAATCAAACGAGGAATTCGGTCGATACAAAATCATAAAAGAATAACGCATAAAGCGTTTCAAACGAAACCGGGTCGTTCATCGATCCGGTTTTTTATGCATTAAAAAAAGGGTGTCTCTCCGGACACCCTTTAGTTTATTACTGAATAAATCTACCACTAGCAGCATCCACCGCCGTCATAGAAATACGTTGATTCTGAGATATAGATATCATTTCTTCCCAATGCTTTCAGTGCCCCAGCTGTCTTGTCACAAACTGCCAATGGCTGGTTCTGCAACAATGTATGACCAGCATTGTCATCAAAATACTCTTCATCACCATAGAAAATTGCCGTTTTTCCAGTGAAAACACATGGACCGTCTTCCGGCATTGGATCTTTAATAGCACACACTTCAACACTTTCTAAGTAAATCAACTCTTCGGTATCATAGTGAGCTGGATCAAGTACTCTGTATGGACGTTTTGCTCGAATTTCAATGGTTCCGAATCCAGCATCCGTAAGCATTTTTACATATTCTTTCAATGGAAGCGATCCACTCAAGCAAAGTGCGCGCAGACGCTCATCATTCTTTAAAGAGTCTGGCATTGGATCTTCTGTAACTGGATCCGAAAGCACAAGGCGACCATTTGGTTTTAAAACACGATACATTTCTGCAATCGCTTTCTTTAAATCTTCTTTATCAAATATATTGAACAGACAATTTTGAGCAGCAACGTCAATCGAGTTATCCTCTACAGGAAGATTTAGCGCATCTCCTTTTCTTACATCGACGAAATCCGCTTTGAACCAATCGTTTGTTTCTTCCGCCAATTTCAAATTATCCTTGCATGCATCAATCATTTCATCGACAACATCGATACCGATTACACCGTGCTTCTTACGACTGAAATATGAAAACTGAAAAACTTCCATTCCACCGCCGACGCCAACGTACAAAACAGTTGGCTCATTTACTAAGTCACGTGGATTTACGGTGCTTCCGCAACCATAGTTCATTTCCAGCATTATGCTTGGCATATTTAGGTTTGGTAAGGCCCAAACCGGAGTAGTTGTGCAGCACAACCCAACATCAGGTTTCAAAGCTGCTTCTCTGTATACATCAACAGTTGTATCCAAATATGATTTCATAGTACTTTCTTTTATACTTTCTGATTAGACAATCGTTCCTCCACAGCTAGAACCTGCACCGGCAGTACATCCATAGCAATGTTGATTCACGATAATATTTCGTTTATTTATTTCTTCTTCATTAAAGGTTGATAGGTGCTGTCCTTTTACCGCTACTTTCAATTCCAACATTTGATTAAAGTCACAGTCATAAATGTATCCATCCCAACCAATAGAAATAGTATTTCGGCACATTACTCCTGCTGCTGCAGAAGGGTTGAATGCATTCACCAGCTTCTCCATGTACTCATCATACTTCTCACTCGCAACAAGGTATTGCAAGAAACGGCTAATTGGTAAGTTGGTAATTGTAAACAGATTGTTGAACTCGATATCAAAGTTTTCCTTTAATTCACGCTTGTAATCTCTTTCCAAGCCCATCTGGTCTCCCGGAAGACTTGCTCCAACAGGGTTGTAAACCAAATTAAGTGTTAAGCCCGTACCTTCTTTTCCATATCCAACAGCATTCAGCATGTGCAATGCTTTAATACTATCATTGAAAACACCATCTCCTCGCTGAGCATCGGTATTGCCTTCCGTATAGCAAGGCAGAGAGGAAATCACTTCAATGTTGTGTTTTTTGTAAAATTCTGGTAGTCCATGGTATTTCTTATTTGCCACGATAATTGTAAGATTACATCGTACAATTATCTTTTTACCCATTTTCGAAAGTTCCTCAGCAAACCATTCGAAATTTGGATTCATTTCAGGCGCTCCACCTGTCAAATCAACGGTTGTACAGTTTGATTTTGCTATTGCATCCAAACATAACTGCATCGTTTCTTTGGTCATTATCTCTTTTCGATCAGGTCCGGCGTCAACATGGCAGTGGTTACATACCTGATTGCACATTTTACCTAAGTTGATTTGGAACGTATCGAGCAACGTCGGCTTCAAAGGATAAAGATCAATACCGTTTAGCTGATCCTGAAAACGCGTAAGTCCTGTCTTGTCTATTAAATTCAGTTGTTTCTGACTTTCAGACAGTTCATGGTTCTGCGCTGATAATGATTTGTGGGTTAATACACTCATAAGAATAAATACAGATTTACTTAATCTATCTAAAAGACGGTATTTATTTTCAATTCTTACAGAAAGTGCCGCTTAATTCAATAATTTTTCTTTCCAGCCCTTCCATTTGTAAATACGGGAAAATAAAAGCAGTAACAATGGCTGTAATACCACAATTGTGAGCACAGACTCCATTCCAAAAGCTGGTGGGGAGTTATCTATATATAAGGCATTTGTTTGAAATGCCTGCCAATTATTCGTCACAATTAAGGAAGCAAAAATGTTATTGACTGCATGATAGCCCATCCCTAACTCTAAACCATCATCCATTTGCGTCAAGATTCCAAGAAAAACTCCCGTTCCAATGTAAAAAAGCAATAAGATGTTTCCAATTTTGGCTACCTCTGGGTTTGCCCAGTGCAATAACCCAAAAAGGCTCCCGGTTAACAGAATACTTACCCAACCTTTTTTAAAAACTCTTCCAAATGCTTGAAACAAAAAACCTCGAAAAAAAACTTCCTCTGCTGTTGTTTGCAATGGCAAAATAAAGAAAGACACAAGAAAAAGCCCTGTAAAAGTTACAGGATCAAAGTTCCATTGAATTGGCGCTCCTGATGCAATACTTATGAACAAAAAAGCCATCATCACGCTTCCCCAAACGCCGAAAGAAAGGAAAAAGCGTTTCCAATCAAATGATTCACGCGCGGTAAAAACGCTGAGTATTGGTCGTCGATGAAAGTATTTGATACAAAGCATTAAAGCAATCAACATAAACGCAAAAGGCAGTAGAAACAGCATCAAGACTGTATTTAAATCTGCTGAATCAGGAAGGTACTGCAAGGAGTAGCCTAATACGCTAACTGCAATTGATTCGACAACACCGCTGCCAACAATCATGGAAAAGAGTGCAATGGCAATAGTCAGGATGTATGTACCAACCCCTGCCTTTTCTGTTTGCCACTGATCGATAAACCTCATCTTAGCTAAACATATCCTTCATGCGCTGAAAGAAACCTTTATCATGATGATCTGGACTCGGTTGGAAGTTCTCACTGGTTCTCAATTTCTCCAGCATTTCTTTTTCTTCCTTGTTTACCTTTTTCGGTGTCCATACATTGATATGTACAAACAGGTCTCCGCTTCCATACCCTTGAACAATTGGCAATCCTTTTCCTTTCAACCGAAGTACTTTACCACTTTGTGTTCCAGCTTCAATCTTGATCTTAGCTTTTCCTGTCACAGTAGGGATTTCAATAGAATCTCCGAGAACAGCATCTACAAAGTTTATGTAAGCATCATAGTGCAAATGTTCCCCGTCTCTGCGCAACTCATCGCTTTCTACTTCTTCTATAACAACAATGAGGTCCCCCGGAATACCATCCATTGGCCCAGCATTTCCTTTACCGGTAACGCTCAACTGCATGCCTTCCATAACACCGGCAGGAATATCGATTTCGATCACCTCCTCTTTGCGCACCAATCCATTTGCATCAGCCTCTGCAGGCTTCTTGTCGATCATTTTTCCAGCACCTTGACAAACATTACAAACTGACTGCGTCTGCATGGCTCCAAGGAAAGTCTGCGAAACACGGGTAATTCGTCCTGTCCCATTACAATTAGAGCATTCTTTGAATGTTACTCCTTCTGCATTGACAAGCTTATTAACTTTGATTTTTTTATTGACTCCTTCTGCAATTTCCTGAAGTGTCAACTTCATTTTTACGCGCAAGTTCGTACCTCTAACGGCTCTGCTTCTTCCGCGACTTCCACCGAAACTTCCGCCACCAAAAGCACCTCCAAATATATCGCCGAACTGGGAGAAAATGTCATCCATGTTCATTCCTCCGCCACCGAAGCCACCAGCACCGCCCATTCCAGCATGACCAAACTGATCATATCGGGCTTTCTTTTCGGCGTTACTCAACACCTCATATGCTTCTGCAGCTTCTTTAAACTTTTCTTCTGCTTCTGCGTCTCCTTGATTCTTATCTGGATGATACTTTAACGCCAGTTTTCTGTAGGCTTTCTTGATTTCACTTTCAGAAGCGCCTTTTGAAACCCCCAGTACTTCGTAATAATCTCTCTTATCGCTCATCTCTCTATTCAAATGTGCATTATTGTCCAACTACTACCTTCGCAAAACGTATCACCTTATCATTGAGATAATACCCTTTTTCAACTGCATCTACCACTTTTCCTTTATCGTTTTTTGTAGGTGCAGGAACATTTGCGATCGCCTCATGAATTTCAACATCAAAATTCTCTCCGATAGAGTTCATTGGCTTTAAACCTTTTCCTTCTAATGTCGTTTTGAACTTATTGAAAATAAGTGTAAACCCTTCCTTAACGCTTTCGATGTCTTCAGCGCTTTCATTATTCTGAATAGCACGTTCGAAGTCATCTAAAACAGGCAAAAGATCTTTAAGTACACCAGCATTCGCTGTACTAATGATATCTAGTTTTTCTTTATTCGTGCGTTTTCTGTAATTATCAAATTCTGCATGGATACGCACATACTTATCGTTTAACTCGGCATAACGCTCTTCGGCAGTTGGAGTCTTCACTTCTTCTACTTTCTCATCTGCACTTACAGTTGTCTCCTCCTGCTCGTTTACTATTTGTTCCTGATCTTCTTGTTTCAACTCTTTTTCCTCAGACATAGTATTCAATTTTTGATGTTTTCCGGCGAGCAAAGATACTGCCATTCCAATAAATAGGACAGAGTGTCAGTAGAATTATTCGAAAAAAGGTAAAGTTGGCAGTATAACTGGCCTCAAAGGCAGTTTAACACGTGGTTACGCTATTGAAATAAAATTGGCTTTCCTGAGCAATCAAAGTAATGGATATCTCCCTCTTTAACGCATTGAATCAAATTCTTGTTCAAGACATTAATCTCCTGAAATTCCACTGGAATAATTTCGTTCCCATGAGCATCAAATAGTCCATAAAGTGGTTGCTTCTTTGTAACGAATAAGTTGTTTCCAACAGGGTCAATTTTATCATATGCTCCCAATGACTTAGGATAGCCTTTTTTATCAATTATTGTCCAGCCGTTTTTTTCCTTGACACTAGCAAAATCATCTTTAAAAGGACAAGCATCCGAATAATAACGATGAAATGCATTTTCCATGTTCGCATTGATATAATAATACCTTAAACCCTCACTTAGCAGCAAATAACCACTACAAAAATCCCCGTGTATTTTAGCACCTTTTGCCAAGATCAATTGCTTTTCCTCAGACAAAATGATTGGGATTCCACTTACCCGTGCCTGGATGAATCCATTGCCTACATAACGTGCTTGTCGTAGATGCAAATCCCGGCCTATTTGCTTTAATCGAGAAGAATAAAAATGGGATTCATTTTTATAGTCTTTGAATAAAAAACCGTGGCCTTTAAAGACCTCCACTTCTTTAATGAGGAAGCAAAAATTGATCGTCTCACCCGTCAACGTTTTTATCTCGCTATTTTTTCCTTTTTTAATCAAAAATCCATTGTGGAAGAAGTCAGCTTCAAACTTTGAGAATCGCTTAATGACTTTCCCATCTGCACTTAAAACTTCACACTTGCCTATATAGTTAACCGCTATATCTCCTGTTTCTTCATCAATTAGAAACCTTCCTGTTTTGACATTTTTGATGAGCTCGACTTTACTGGAGAAAATGCTATTCTGTACACCATTTAAGCAAACAATATAATCGCCCAGATTTTTAATTTCTTTATACTCAAAAGGGACTAATGTATCTCCAAAAAAGTTTATCAAACCGTATTTTCCACCGTCCTTGACAACAACCAAATCGTCATGAATAACTCCCGCAGGTCGTAATTCAATCGCTGCAAGCTCAGTTCCCGTATGATCACTAATGATGAACTGCTTTTTGCGCTTTGACATGAAAAGATTTCCTCCTATCAGCTTTTTCATCGGTGAATCATCTGAAATAATTTGATATTCAGAATTGATGACCTTTTTTTCACGTCCTGATTGAATCAGCGAAACACCTGTTCCCGATTTTATAACTTTTGTAATTCCTCCGCTTACCAATTGTGATAGCGTATCAAGTACACGAATTCCTTTCGGATACCGCTGAACTTTAAAAACTGTGTCACCGAAAAATTCAATGCGATCAATCGAACTGTATTTGCACGGAATCACGAGCGAATCATTTCGAGCAACTCCCCATCCATTTGCTCGTTGAACAATAGCTGTCTGACGATAAAAAGGTTTAGCGAAAGAAAATGATTCTTCGAATACAGGATTCCCTTCTGTGTCAAAGTAATTCCAGAGTCCTTCTTTGAATCGCACATAAGTGTACTTCTTATTTCTATGCAGAAAAAAAGTTGTCAATGAAGGACTATTGTTCAAATCCATGTCGGGAATTGCAACAGCATCTTTATCCGTTTTCTTCGCTGGAACAATTGTTCGCTGCTTTGCCTTGCAGAATCGTATATAATCTGCATTGGACCCTTCAATAAAATCGACATACTCTAGCTTGTTGTTTTCACGTAAAATACCTGGACCTTTCGCGCCTAAAACCCGAATGTATGAACGCGATAGTAAGTCCGAAGTGTCAACATCAAAAATTGGGTCAGCACTAAGCATACGTCCTTGATCCACCCCCATTAGTCGGTAAGCCTTCACTTTACTTGGATGCTGTCCTGCATAGGCATATTCCATTTCTCCGAAAGGCAAAAGACTGAAATTGGCATGTGGAACAAAGACAGGTTGATTATATTTTATCGGCAAAATGAGTGAATCATTGGCCCCTCTCAATCCCCATTTACGGACTTTGCCTGTGGCATATCCATCTTTATCATATTTAGTTACCCATTCCATCACCCAACCTATTGAAAATAACCGTTCATCAATTGTTCTATCTGCTTTTTGATGCTGTCTGGTTTTCAATGTGATTACGTTCGACAATACGACATTTGTCAATACTTTGTGCTGCGCATCCAATTCAATTATCCTCAGCTTTCCTCCACTCCATGCCCTTATTTTATTCCCTGTTATGGAAATTCGATCATAAATACAATCGAGCAATATACTATTGGTTCTTCTTGAGATCAATCCGGAAAATCCAAGTTCCGATTTCGTTTCAAAAAAATCGTTGGAAGCCCGAACCCACTGGTAAGCGCAAGGAACCAATTCTTTACCTTGTTTATCCATAATACCGTTTCCCCCTCCATTGGCCACGGAGTAATGTGCACCGCAATCATAGATATAGGTGTATTTTGGAGAACAAATAAGATCTCCTTTTTTCGTCAACAATCCCTTTAAATTGTCCTTTTCTATTAAAAAAAGACCATTGGCAAATCGACTAATTTTATCATAATCGGCACTGAATATTTCTTTTCCGCTACCCGATGAAATCACATATGAACGGCCTCCGCTGCTGTAGAATATTTCCGTATCGAATACATGAATGTTATGTGCTGACGTTGATAAATCAATTTTACGATCTCTGTAAACAATAGACTTCATCTCAGGAGAGTTTATGAGCAAGTGATGCTCATCAAATAATGGTCTGGATCGATTCAAGTCAATTGCCTTACCATCGCCATCATACAATATTGCTTGCCCCTCTATACTTGCATAAACATGATTGAATCCAGCATTCAATAGAGTATCTCCGATTCCGAGTTTTATATACTCTTTCGATATTGTATTGAACAACTGTTGATGATTCTGATGATCAATTATGTACCAGTTCCTCGCTATTCGGCTTGCACCTTCACATTTAAGCGGTTCTTGATCAAATGTTGCAAAATCAATGATGAGCTGTCCGTGCTCAGTGAGACATTGGTATACACCATTCCCCATTGAACTTACCTCTCTGAAAGCTGCGGGATATACACGGTTACCTTGATCATCCAAGATTCCATACTTTTCCTGTTCTGCAAAAAAAGTAAACCCTGCTTGATCGTAGTTTCCTACTTTATGGACAGTTTTCTGCAATGGAATTCTCTCGCCATTCGCGTAAATAATCCACTGCCCGTTCTCGTTTCCAACGAGCGTTTGTCCATAAGTCAAACTTGCGAAAACAAAAATGCTATAGAGCCAGAATAGTCTCACTAGATCAACTTTTCAAGATGATTCTCTATATCTGTTGCCGACTTCAATTGAACGCCTGTTCTCTTGAAAGCGAAGGTGCAATTCTTACCATCTGCATTAGCCACCATCTTCTTAAAGTCATCATTTCCAACAGCGACCAGTTCATTGTTTGGTAAAATCGCGATCAAGCAGTTCTTTAGATTCGGATCAAATGAAAATTTACTATCGCCAGTCGCATCATATTTGATGATTGCATTTTCATCTGGCGATATTAGGAATAAGGAAATTAAAGGAGCTTTGTGATTTCCAGGAAATTCAAAATTGGCGATCATTCGCGTTGAATTTGCACGTTTGCACACGATATCCCAGTTATATGTACCAAAATCCTGAATAGCGATTGAACGAACGATTTTTCCAGCTGCCAAGCGTTCCTGATACTCTTTAATGTCATCCATATCCCTTGCCAGTTCCAATTCATTCAACCGGGAATCTTCTAACGCATTTTCCAAAGTATATGGTCGAACCTTCAGTAACTCTGTTCCGTCCATTGACTTTACTTCAAGTTCATAACAACCATCATCTAAAATTTCGGTAAGCCGCGCTTTTGAATGGTTCGAACTCAACCACGCTCTTTTCTCTTCAGTAAGACGTTCTTCCGTTTTCCAACCAATCACTTCAACTGCTTCCAGCTCCTGTATTCCATTTGTATTGACTTCCACATCTAGAATTGTTCCTTTTACTGCAGACTCAATTGGTTTGACTTCTTGATTGTCCTGAACTTTCTCTCCATTTTTTGTTGTTTGATATGACCAATCGCCTGTCTCTTCATCGAGTGCATAAAAGTTATAACAAGGCGTATCCTGTTGAGAAACAAGATTCACTGTAGCTGATTTACCTGGAGCTATCTGAAGGTCTTCTCCATTTTGTTTCGCGTTAATGGTAAACATCCCTCCTGAGACGAGATCGTAATCAGTACCAGAAGAATCATACTTCATTGGTATTCCAGATACGGCAATATCGGCCAACGAATGAAATTCTTGCCATTCGATATCCACTTCACCTGAAACAGGGTCTCCGTTTCGATCGACAAACGAATGATCATCAAAAACAATGCTTCCACCATTCGCCAGGAACACAGTATCGGATTGTATAGCATTTACCTTAAAAATATCGGGAGTAGTAGCGAGTCCTTCTATGGGATTTATTGCTGAAGTAATTTCGGGAGTCGGGTCTTCAGAAGAAGTGATGATTTCTTGATTAGAATTGCATGCTAATAACACAGCTGCAATAAACGGAAGTGAGTGTATGAGTTTCATATATAGAATGTTTGATGTTACATTCTATATAATGTGACTGACAAAAAAAGGTAACGGAGTCCGTAAAATGAATCTTGAAACGAAGTGTCTATTCGGCTAGCATTTTATCCAATGCCAAATGCAGCCCCATCCCTCGCAATTCGCCGCCTTGCGCGACAATTTCCCCATCGCCATCAATCAGAAATGCTGTTGGAATTGATGTAACGCCATACTTGGAAGAAACTGCGCCATCTTTATCAAAACCGTGACTTTTCCAGATCAATCCATCAGCCTCAATTGCCTTCTTCCAGTCATCCATTTTTCTATCGAGCGAAACACTCAAAACAACGAAGCCTTTTCCGTTTTTAAACTTTGACTTTCTATACTTGTTATATACTTGAACAACATTTGGATTTTCTTTGCGACAAGGTCTGCACCAGGAAGCCCAGAAATCAATGAGCACAACTTTACCTCTAAATTTTGAGAGCTTCACTTTCTTTCCTGAAGGCGATACTAATTCAAAATCAGGCGCTTGTTGTCCTTTTACTGGAGCAGAGGGACTTGTAAAAGCCAGCAATAAAAAAGCGATGGATCCGATTAAAAGGCGCATTAACCAATTCTTCTAATGTCCGCACCAAGATTATTCAGACGAATATCAATATCCTGATAACCACGGTCAATTTGTTCAATGTTGTGGATTACGCTCTTCCCTTTTGCTGAAAGTGCTGCAATAAGCAAGGAAACTCCAGCACGAATATCAGGTGACGTCATCTGAATACCACGAAGTGATGTTTTACGATCCATTCCAATTACTGTTGCTCTGTGCGGATCACATAAAATGACTTGTCCACCCATGTCAATCAGTTTATCGACAAAGAAAAGGCGTGATTCAAACATCTTCTGATGAATTAAAACACTTCCTTTTGCCTGAATGGCCGTCACCAAAATAATAGACAATAAATCAGGTGTAAAGCCTGGCCAAGGTGCATCAGCAATTGTCATGATCGAACCGTCAATAAATGTTTCGATTTCGTAGCTCTTTTGCTTAGGGATATGCATATCATCTCCTTTCTTCTCAATCTTAATCCCTAATCGACGGAATATGGTTGGAATGATCCCAAGATTTTCCCAGCTAACATCCTTAATAGTGATTTCAGAGTTGGTCATTGCCGCTAAGCCAATGAACGATCCTATCTCGATCATATCGGGTAGAATGCGATGGAAACAACCATTCAATTTCTTAACACCTTTAATGGTTAACATGTTCGAACTGATACCAGAAATCTTAGCCCCCATGCTATTCAACATTTTACATAGCTGTTGCAAGTATGGTTCACATGCAGCATTATAAATTGTTGTTTCTCCTTCAGCCATGACAGCAGCCATAACAATATTTGCCGTTCCTGTCACGGAAGCTTCATCCATGTGGATATATGTTCCTTTCAGCTTTTTTCCTTCAACCGCATAAAAGTGCTCTCCCGCATCATAATTAAACTTTGCCCCTAATTCGATCATCCCGGCAAAGTGAGTATCTAGTCTTCTACGTCCAATCTTATCGCCCCCTGGCTTTGGCAAATATCCGACACCGAATCGAGCGAGTAATGGACCAACAATCATGACTGATCCTCTGAGCGAACTGGCACGCTTCTTAAAGTCTTCTGTTTGAAGGTATTCAAGGTTCACATTCTTCGCTTGAAAAATGTATGTTCCCTTTTCTACTTTTTCGATATTGACACCCATCGCTTGCAACAAACCGATTAGTTTGTTTACATCAACAATGTCAGGAATGTTGGAGATAGTAACTTTTTCAGAAGTCAATAACGGAGCACAAAGCACCTGTAGCGCCTCGTTCTTTGCTCCTTGAGGAATTAACTCACCTTTTAGCGGTTTCCCGCCATGAATTTCGAACGAAGCCATTGATTACTTTTTATATTTCTTTTTCGACTGTTGTTTCTTACGATTATTCTGTCGACGATTGTTATTATGATTTTGCTGAATTCCTAACGTCTTAAGCAATTGATTTGTACTTGTCAAATCTTCATCTGGGTTTTCAAGTTTCATTGTCCCCTTCGAAAGTTCTGATAATTGTTCAGCGATCACATGATTCTCTACTGCCGTATTATTGTGTCTCAGGAATTGCTTTTTCATGAAATTCCCCATTGCCTTTGTCAAGTACTCTTTTTCCTTCTCATCTGTCACTCCTTCCACAGCTGCTTCAAGGATTTTTTGAGAATATTGACCGTAATGTCCAAACCGAATTTTGCTTTTCGGGTAGTCCATTAATTCAGGCTTTTCGTCCAGACTTTCCTTCTTAGGAATCTCATAGGGAGAATCCACTTCTAATTTAAAGTCAGACATAATGAACAAATGCGCCCATAACTTGTGACGATAATCATCGACATCACGCAAATGCGGATTCAATTGTCCCATCACCTCAATGATTGCCTGAGCGGCACGATTTCTCTCTTCTCTATCGGCTATTTCCATTGCATGCGAGATCATGTTCTGGACATTTCTTCCGTACTCCGGAAGTAACATTTTAGCGCGCGTTGTATTGTACTCCATTCGCGATTATTATGATTCGAAACTACTAATTTCCAGTGTGCATACCAAGTGCACACTATAAAAAGATTCAACGCATTTACGTTGAAAAAAAATGATCAACTCAATTACTTTCAAACACTGCTTTTAGCGCAGGCAAGACTTCTCTATTCACACCGAAAAGATCACTCAAAAATTCAGTTATGCCCCAATAGACAATCCAAATAGATCGCTCAATAAAAGATACTTAGCTCTCCATGTGCTTTGCAAGAGCTTCATTGAAAAGTGCTTTTGCTTCGGTAATGAATCCAAAGTGTTCATCATCGATCATCATCTTCCCTTTTGTAACGTGTCCGAGAAGTGTAAAGCTAACACCAGATTGCATCATATGCTCCAAGAATTCATCCTCCTGATCCTCATTAACTGTTACAACAACTCTTCCTTGCCCTTCACCGAATAAAAAGGCATCCTCACGCACCTCTGAGTCAGTCACAATGTCGAAACCAAGTTCATTTGGAATGGCCATTTCCGTCAACGCTGTAAACAACCCTCCATCGGCAACATCGTGTGCTGCATTAATGAGCTTACCCTGAATTAAATTCTTGACTGTTTGTTGCATCGCATACTCCTCTTCCAAATTGAAATAAGGCGCAGGTGACGCTTTTACTCCATGATAAGACACAAGGTACTCAGATGAAGATATATCGTCATGCGACGCCCCCAGAATAAAGATCAAATCTCCTTTGTGCTTGAAATCAAGCGTCATGATATTTTCCTTATCCTCTACAATTCCAATCATTCCAATAGTCGGCGTTGGAAAAACAGGTTCCTCTACCCCATCAGTCACCGTCTGGTTGTAGAAGGAAACGTTTCCTCCTGTCACAGGCGTCTCAAATTTTATACAGGCAGCTGACATTCCTTTGATTGCGCCAACAAATTGCCAATAAGACTCAGGATTGTATGGATTTCCAAAGTTCAAACAATTTGTAATCGCACTTGGATTTCCTCCAGCACAAGTAATATTTCTCGCTGCTTCTGACACGGCTATCATGGTACCGATCTCCGGATCCGCATTCACGTAACGCGAATTACAGTCAACTGACATTGCCAGAGCTCTATTCGTCCCCTTAATATTTGCAATTCCTGCATCTGAAGGGCGATTCGTGGTCATTGTCCGTGTACCCACCATTGAATCGTACTGTTCAGTTACCCAGTTCTTGGAAGCAATATTGGGGTTTTGCAATAACTTAAATGCTACGTCCTTAAGGTTATCCGGTTGTTCGATAGAATTGATATCGAATTGTTTATACTCTTGGTAGTACGCAGGTTCTTTATACTCTCTTTCATAAACGGGAGCTCCTCCACCTAGCACAAGTGATTCGGCAGGTACGTCACCTACTACTTCTCCGTTCATGAAGTAACGCACACGCCCTCCTTCAGTCACAACACCAATTTCCTCGGCGTGTAAATCCCATTTATCAAAAATATCCTTCACCACTTGCTCACTTCCTTTCTGCACGACCACAAGCATACGTTCTTGTGATTCTGACAAAAGAATCTCATATGGTAGCATATTTTCCTGACGCGTTGGTACTTTGTCCAAGTCAATATCCATCCCGACATTATCACCTGCGGCACTCATCTCACATGACGAACAAGTAATACCAGCAGCTCCCATATCCTGCATTCCAACAATAGCATCCGTTTCCGCAAGTTCCATTGTAGCCTCAAGCAGTAATTTCTCCATAAAAGGATCTCCCACCTGAACAGATGGCAAATCATCAGCAGATTCTTCGGTGATATCCTTCGAAGCAAAGGCTGCACCTGCAATACCATCCTTACCTGTAGACGAACCGACAATAAACACTGGGTTTCCTACACCCGCTGAAGTAGCAGAGATCATCTTAGTAGGATCCATTATTCCTGCAGAGAAAGCATTCACTAACGGATTTGTATTGTATGAATCATCAAAGAATACTTCGCCTCCAACGATTGGAATTCCGAATGCATTCCCGTAATCACCAATGCCCTTTACTACACCTTTCACCAACCATTTCGTACGATCACGCTCTATATTTCCAAAACGCAGTGAGTTCATCTGAGCGATTGGTCGTGCTCCCATTGTAAAGATATCTCGGTTGATACCTCCAACTCCTGTTGCAGCTCCTTGATAAGGTTCCAAAGCACTCGGGTGGTTATGCGATTCGATTTTGAAAACACACCCTAGTCCATCCCCAATATCTACAAGCCCAGCATTTTCTTCTCCCGCCTTAACCAACATATGTGGACCATCTTTCGGCAATTGCTTCAACCAATGGATCGAGTTCTTGTATGAGCAGTGCTCCGACCACATTACGGAGTAAACGGCCGTTTCAGTGAAATTTGGTGTTCTACCAAGAATTTCTTTGATCATTTCGAACTCCTCAGGGAGTAAACCAAGCTCTACAGCTTGGTCTAATGTTGCTTCTTGCGTTATTGTGCTTTCCATATTCTAAATCTGATGGGGCAAAAATACGGATAATAATAAACGCACGCGGTACTATCAGAAGGGTTTATTCAACAGTTTTTGAACAATTATAACGTAAACTTGTATCCACAGTTGAGGATCTTAATTATTACTAAAAACAATCCCTTCTGCCGGAAGATCTCCAACAACATCTATCGTTACGAAAGCATTATTAGAACATGCGCCCACAACTCCCATTGGCAATGCAGTTCTTTGATAATTATAATCAACTTCTACAGTGCATCCGTTGGGATAATAAGTGTTGATATTAGATAGTTCAACTATAGAACAGGTTCCAAAGATATTTGAACTAAAAACGATGGCCCCATCAACTATAATTCTATATTCGACAAAATCACCGCTGGCTTGATACTGATTGTAACCGCACAATCCATATGTAGAAGCACTTACCGAGCAATTTCCTCCCGGAGGACCAACAGAATATAAATTACAAACTGGACGGTCAAATTCGAAAGAGAGCGTTCTTAATTCATTAAAATCGGTACTATTAATGGAAACACTGGCCACCAAGACACTTGATGTACCAATATTAACATTAGTATTTGTACATGGAGCAAAGACCCTCAAACTGTCTACATTTCTCGCAGTTTCCGCATACAATGCATAAGGAACACTCAGTAACTGCACCGAACCAATAAGCGAATAATTGCTCCCGCCAGTAATATCAGTACCAAGTTCAATGAAATACGGACCATCACCCCAATCTATATTACCAAAAGCGCCAGAAGCAGTTGTGCCATTTCCAATCTCCAATGTTATTAGCCCGTTTAAATTTGTCATCCCCGCATGTGTCTCAGAATAGACTTCAATCCCACTTGGCCCACCCTGCAGAATTCGAGCTTGAACCCCAATTGCAGTATTTGAAACAAGGTTGTTCGTGCCATCACGAATTACCGCTTGATAGCTAAACATATCTGGAGCTTGCGCCCAAACATGTGAGCCTAAAATAGTGATAAGAAGTATTAATAAAGCGTGTTTCATTGGATTAATATTTGATAATGTTCAATGATTTATAGCCGTCTGAATGATCTATTTTTAATACATAGCATCCGGGTGACATTTCAGACAAATTGATTTTGTTATCATAGTCCAACTGCCCGTACTTTAACAACCGACCATCAGGACTGAAAACTCGATAATCTGCTTGAAAAAGATTAAAATCTTTGGATCTGATATATACAATAGTATTCGTTGGGTTGGGGAAAACAGTTATTCCTGCATCCAACAGTTTGTCTTCAAGTTCCACCAATGCGAAATACGGCTGTTGCACACCTTGATTCTCTCTTGCGCTCGAAATTTCTTTATTGGAGTAGATCACCTGCCCCACCGAAAAACTGACTGAGCCATTACTATTTTCCAAAAGACCTCCAGTAGTTACAGAAGATTGCTGTGCTATTGAATTAAAGCAAAGCCCTAAGGCAAGTAATAATATTATGAAGTTTAGCATAAAAACAAGTACCAATTATCCAAACCTAAGAAAAACTCGAATTGAACGTTGGCCGAGGAATAATAATCGGGTACAAAAACCCAAAAATACAGTACAGTTTACAGTTATTAATAAGTACTTATACTTAGAATAATTGCATGATTGATTAGATCAATACCACTTTTCATTCGTCTCCATCGTTACAGATTAAGGGCATAAAAAATCAATAGTCACCTATCACTTTTTCTAATGAATAGAATACACCGAAATTCTAATAAATCATTATCTTCGTGGCATCAATTTTTGAATATTATGAGTTACGATATTATTGTTGTTGGAAGTGGTCCTGGTGGTTATGTTGCAGCCATCCGTGCCTCTCAGTTAGGAATGAAAACTGCTATTGTTGAGCGTGAATCACTTGGTGGAATTTGTTTGAACTGGGGATGTATTCCTACAAAAGCTCTTTTGAAGAGCGCAAACGTATTTGAATATATCAACCATGCTAGTGATTATGGAATCACTGTGAAAGACGGTAAAGCTGACTTTGGCGCAATGGTTGAACGCAGCCGTGGAGTAGCCAATGGGATGAGCAACGGTATTCAATTCCTTATGAAAAAGAACAAAATCGATGTTCTTATGGGAACTGGTGTTATCAAAGCAGGGAAAAAAGTAGCTGTTACTGATGACAAAGGGAAAACAACAGAATATGAAGCAGGAAAAGGAGTGATTATTGCTACTGGTGCTCGTTCTCGTCAACTACCCAATTTACCACAAGACGGCAAAAAAGTAATCGGTTACCGCGAGGCAATGTCAATGAAAACTCAACCTAAGAAAATGGTTGTTGTTGGTTCCGGAGCTATCGGGGTTGAGTTCGCATACTTCTATAATGCCATTGGTACAGAAGTGACGATTGTTGAATACTTGCCAAACATTGTTCCGATTGAGGACAAGGATGTTTCTAAAGAACTTACAAAGTCTTTCAAGAAGTCTGGGATCAAAATCATGACTGACTCTTCTGTAGAATCAGTGGACACATCGGGTAAAGGATGCGTTGTAAATGTTAAAACCAAAAAGGGAGAGGAAAAAATCGAATGTGATGTTGTTCTTTCTGCTGTTGGAATTGAAGCGAATATCGAGAATATCGGTCTTGAGGATCTCGGAATTGTAACTGACAGAGGACGAATTTTGGTCAATGATTACTACCAGACAAATATCCCTGGGTACTATGCGATTGGAGACGTTCTTCCGAACGCAGCTTTAGCGCACGTAGCATCAGCTGAGGGCATCATTTGTGTCGAAAAAATTGCTGGTCACAACCCTGAACCATTGGATTATGGAAATATTCCTGGATGTACATATTGTTCGCCTGAAGTTGCTTCAGTTGGATTGACAGAAGAAGCTGCAAAAGAAGCGGGTTACGAATTGAAAATTGGAAAATTCCCATTCTCAGCTTCCGGTAAGGCTTCTGCAGCGGGAGCTAAAGAAGGTTTTGTGAAGTTGATTTTCGATGCTAAGTACGGTGAATTACTTGGAGGACATATGATCGGTGCTAATGTTACCGAAATGGTTGCCGAATTAGTCGCTGTGCGTAAATTAGAGACAACAGGTGAAGAACTTATTAAAACAGTTCACCCGCACCCAACGATGTCTGAGGCCGTTATGGAAGCAGCCGCAGCAGCTTATGATGAGGTGATTCATCTATAAAGGATTACAAAATACAAATAGCAAACGCCAGTTAATTTAACTGGCGTTTGTTGTTTAAATCAATTAGCTTTAATGCTGCAAAGCCTTTCAAATGAGAACATTTCTTTTGTCCTTGAGCTTGGTATTGTCTACCACTTGTTCAGCTCAGTTGACCGAAAAAAATCGAGAACAACTTCGCAGCGAATTGATTACTCAAATCAATGAACTTAGAACAAGTCTAGGGTTGAAAAGTCTTGTAGTCAGTGACACATTAAGAAAGGCTGCTGAATTCCACAGCGACTATATGGCTAAGAACAATACCTTAAGCCATGACCAAAAAAGCAAAAAATATAAGACACCGAAAAAACGAGTTAATGCATTCAAAGGAAAAGACTTTGAAATTGTTGGTGAAAATGTCTTGTACTCAACTAAACAAAACTTCCCATTGAACAAAAAGGAGGTGAGTCAACTGGCTTCAGAAATGTTTGAAAGCTGGAAGAACTCTCCAGGTCATTATGCCAACATGACAGAACCGGAATATGTATTCGGCGATTTAGGTTTTAAAACCTCATCTACCAAGTCCGTTGTATACGCTACCCATGTTTTCGGTAAAAGGGGACACGTTATTCCAAACCAGTTATCTCCGAATGCTTTCAAAATATTACCTGCTTCTCCAGCCTGTGAACAGGCGTATAAAGGCATCTCCAATATTGTGATGAACATGGGAGATGATTTCGAGATTGAAGATGACGAAGTCAATTTTTATTATCACGACATCAACTACTTTAAGCGGATATTCAGCGGACCAAATGATGGTTTAGCTATTGACCTTATTCATAAGGATCAACTTGCTTGTGGCAAGCCCAATGAATTGGATGTTTCTCCCATCTATGATGGTGTAATGTTGAAGCCTGTCTTTCGGGATGAAATGCTCAGAAACAACAGAGCAGAAAGCGACTATAGACTCATTACGAAAGTAGGCGACCTTCCTAAGAATCTGAGCAGCGATGACTATTCCCCTTCTGTCATAATGATTAAGAATGGTGAAGCCTGCTTATATCTTTACCCCGCACAAATTTCCAGAAATGATTACACATTACGTCCTATAGAGCCTATTACAAATGATGAACCAAGTGCACAACTCCAAAAGAAAGGCGTAGTGGCATTTCAGCAATTGCAATATAATTTCAACACCAACAAAAGAAGCTCTCCCGAATTACCTACGATCAATAACTACGAAGCTCCTATTCACTCCATCAGGATTACTTCTTTCAGTTCTGTAGAAGGGGATTCATCGGCAAATGCCAAGCTACATAATGCACGAGCAGATTACATTCGTAGACATGTCTCACAAAAATTGACATTTCAAGACAGTTTACTGGAAGTCGACGCCTCTGAAAATTGGACCATGATGGATTTCCAATTGAATTATTTGAAGCGTGATGACTTATCTGCTCTATCTCATGATTCATTAAAAGCAATTCTAAAGGATCGTGACGACTCTCTGCCATGGGATTCATTGTTGTTTGAACAACGCATATCTTCAGCCGTTATCTACTATGAGGGAGAATATGATGAAACAACAAGTACAGAATCATTGGCTTCCTTTAATCTAAGGACGGCCGTAGCCCTCAAAAACCCCATATTAGCCAACAAAGCCCTATATGAGTTATACAAGGACGAATACACTGAATTAAGCTTATTATTTGAAAAACCCGTTTTTGAATACCTCTGTTCAGAATCCAGAACCGTTGCTAATTTTGCCGCATTATTATCTCATATTTATTATGAATCACCGTACCAGGTGACACAATTCATCCATGGATGGCTCCATAGAAAAGATGAACTCAGTGAAAGCGCGCGGTTCAATTTAATTCACTTGTACACGCTAGTTGGTACTCACCTTCTTGATAACTGGGACGTATCAGCGGAAAGGTTGTCCAATGTCATTCACCCCCATAAGATAAATCCACTTTCGCCAACCAAAGAAGATGAGCAACTCATACTCAATACGCATTTGACGTTTATTCAATATTTCGGACAGATTAACGACGGAGAGAATATCTCGAAATCTTTCTACTTCATAGCAGATTACTTCAAGGAACATGCACTTGATATGGAGGACGACGTTGACTTATCTCTTTTCTTCAACAACTGGAGCATGTATCGTATGACCGAAAAGCATTTACTCCCAAAATTTGTCGATAACGCCTTAAATGAAGATGGCCTCTTCATACTTGCAGAAACGATGAATTATATTCACTCAAAAGACCAAACAAACCAATACATTCATGTGCACGAAAAAGCACTCGAAATGAATAAAAGCAGGTGGTGTAATTGGTTGAAAAAAGACTTCCAAGTATTGCGCGATTATCG
The DNA here is from genome assembly GCA_002427735.1 of Flavobacteriales bacterium UBA6051. Classification (GTDB taxonomy): domain Bacteria; phylum Bacteroidota; class Bacteroidia; order Flavobacteriales_D; family Crocinitomicaceae; genus UBA4466. The sequence continues at coordinate 64,452 of DIYP01000014.1, read as the reverse complement.
AGTAAAGCGACTTTATTGTGAAGCTTGTGAATAAAACTGTATACGCCTTAACCAAAACACCTTGAGTTCATAGTGTTTGAAAAGGAATTGAGAATTATTGATTCGCCTAAAATGCTGGAACGCTGGCCAAAGACTAGCATTTTTTTGCGTAAAAACAGGTATTTAACGCAGGTAATTCAGGTATAAATCGAACGCTCCATATCTCTTCAGATTTATACCTTTCAGATTATCAAACTCTTAGAGGTAACATTCATTTTATAATACAGCGTTATGAAAAAGCTACTTATATACATTCTACCAGTGGTTGGTATTATTCTATCTATCGGTTCAACAGGTTGTTCATCAAATACAGAAGTAGAAAATAGCAATGCCATTGAAGGTCTAACTCCTTATACCAAGGATCAGGTTATATTCTCACTTAGTCTTCTATCGAACATAAACGAAGGAAGGTTCGGAAGTCCTGATTCATTGCAAGCTCAAGCAATTACAGGAGTAAACAATGTACTCACAAACGACAGTATTCAAGAACTCATAGGCACCTGGACTCCCATTTGGGGACCCGTCACTTACACAGCGAACAGTTCGACTTGTGACTCAGACTCATGTGTGTCGGACAATACTATGATACTCCTGGAAGGTCTTGATCCAGATGACACCTCGAGCACAATGTACGTTCTTGCAATAGCTGGAACTATTGGAGCTTCAGCATACGATTGGATTGATGAGGATTTTTCAGTGGACGGAATGGTTGAATGGCCAGCCATTTCATCTGGAACAAGCAATGTTGGTGATTTCGGTTCACCAGATACAATCACCAGCTCATCTGTTACGAACGCAGGAAATTATGTGTCAACAGGAGTTAACACTGGCTTAAATGTTCTGTTCAACATAATGGAAGATGGATCGAAAGGAACCATTATGGAGTATCTCAAAGATAGTATTGGAGGTGATTCAGGCACATTAGAAATTGCGGTTGCTGGTCACTCGCTTGGTGGCGGATTATCTCCATGCGTAACATTGTCTCTAATAGATAACCAATCTTACTGGAATCCATCTAACAACTTCGAAATCAGCTGTTATGCAACGGCTGGATTCAGCCCTGGAAACGCGAACTTTGCAAACTACTTTAGTTCACAAATCGGAGACAAATTTCTAGGAATGTATAATAGTAATGACGTAGTCCCTCACGCTTTTGATAGTTCAACAATGATTCAAATCGCTTCGCTTTACGATACCTTCAATGACAGTTCTAATCAATATTTGAACAATCAATGCATTATATCTTCTATGTTTGACTGCGCCAACGGAGAAATCTCAAAATTCAATTATACCATGCTGTACTCCCTTTCGCAATCATTCGATGGAGATATTTTTTATGACAACGCTGAAATTTTTGCTCTCTACCAAGCTGACACCGCATATTATTATGATTCTTTAAGTGCCATTGAGCAAGTAGCATTTGCTACCTGGGTAGATTTGAGTACGGGCTGTATCTCCCTCCGCGACCCACAGTCAGTAGTCGCCGACATGTATGGGAGGTCTCTTCTTTTTGGGGAAATCGCTCTGGAAGAACATTTCAATGCCTATATCAATTACTACAATATTGGAACTTTTAACTCAATTTATTCGCAACAATTGGCAAATGGAACAATGTCAACCTCCCAAGTTGATAGTATGATAGGACTGTTTGAAAACGCACCGCTTTTCAAGGGATGTATTTTCTAACCCCCCAGTATTCATTCAAGCTTGAAAAGGATTTATTGACAAAATTGCTAGCGTTTATTGTTGATTATTCAGAAAAATAGTACAATCAGTTTTCACCTACCACTGCTTCCTTTGATGGCAGAATATAGCCAACTTTCAGTCCGACTTCTGAGAATAGATTTGGTCCCCCGTATTCATGCATAGCATCCTTGGAGTCTGCGTAGTTCTCTTGAATTCTTTCACTAAAACCAAGTCCTGCAGACAAATTTGCTTCTACAATAAATTGATTAAATTGATATCTGGGGCGCAAACTCAACCCAACTGAAAAAAGCGGATTTGACAAAATATATCCATCAAATTCATCTGTGGATTCTGTTACCGTAACTGTCGAATTTGAACCATAGGTCTGAGTTACCGGATTATAGGTTTGTTCCGAATGCGAATATCGATACCAATGGTAGTGATCTGACTCTGACTCGTGAATGGAAAAATCGAATTGAACAAAAGGCCCAGCTGCCAGATTAAAAGCACTTTCATGAAAAAATACAGGATTCGCTATCAGTTTCACCCCTAGTTGGTGAAAATTTGCCGTGAAGTTATACCTTGAGCTATGGTGCGTATGATACGTGGTTCCGCCAACACTATAACCGGAAACTGACTCTATATCAGTTTTTGAATGCGTATACAAAAGTTCTGCAGCAGCCAGAAAACGCTTCTTTTTGTATTCGAATGATAAGGAAAAATAGTCGTGCTGATAACGTTTTGGGGTAGCACTCAAAAACAATTGTTCAAAGGCTCCACCATTTGTTAGTTTATCACTTCGTTTTGCCACACCGGCTGAAATAGATGTCTGCGAATAGCTTAGTAGCGTGGACAGGCAAAATGCTGTCATACATAGAAATTGGTTGCTCATATATGGTTAACGGTATCGTTATTCCAAAAGTTGGTGATACTACCCCAAATCAGGAATTTCGCTAATTTCATCAAGTGAAAGTTTCTATCATACTCCCCTTCAAAAATGCGGCACCATGGGTCTCAGAAACCATTGAGTCGATAGTAACACAATCATACCTTGATTGGGAATTGATATGCGTGAATGATTTCTCGACAGACGAAAGTCAAAATGAGGTATTGCAATATTGCCATATTGATTCGAGAATACACCTTTTTACGAATGAACAAGTGGGAATTATTCCAGCGCTTCAACTTGGTCTAAAACACGCGAAAGGAATATATGTTACGCGCATGGATGCCGACGATATAATGCCTAAGGGAAGACTCGAAAGAATGGTTAATGCCATTAAACGATCTCCGGAAAAAAGTGTTATCACAGGAAAAGTGCGTTACTTTTCGGAGCAAGAGGTATCTGACGGATATCTCAAATACGAAAGATGGTTGAATGAACGTATAAACAACAAAGACCATTATAAACACATCTACCGGGAATGCGTTATTGCTTCGCCGAACTGGATCACTCGAAAACAAGATTTAATCGATCATCACATCTTTGATGAATTAAACTACCCTGAAGATTACGATATGGTTTTCCGGTGGAAAGCAAATGGTTTTCAAATCATCGGCTTGGACATCGTTACACTACTTTGGAGGGAACACCCAGCCCGCACATCCCGAAACTCGGATGTTTACGATCAAGCGTCATTCTTTCAATTAAAATTGCATTGGTTCTCTAAATTCAATGACTTAAATAATCAAACCATTTGCCTTATTGGATCAGGTCAAAAGGGGAAAATTGTGGCCAACTACCTGATTGAGAATCATATTGAGTTTAACTGGTACGATCTAAAATATGAAAAGTATAATACCCCGATTCTGAGCAAACCAATTCTTAATCCAGATAAACTAAGAGGAGACATTGTCGTTTCCTGCATTTTCCCACCGAGTGTTGCTTCATTCAATGACTTCCTGACAGAGAAGGGATTCACCATTGGTAAAAGCGCATGGTTCTTTTGAACTCATGATTTCCCGCCTCCCAGTCCGAGCTTTACCCCAATGTTCATCAACACCCGGATTTCATTATTCTCCTCTCGTTCCCAATAGTGTTTCCATTCATTATTTTCAAAAAAGGAATTAACGAAAGAAGACTGATGCATTCGGTAACCGATTCCCATACCAAAGAAAGCATCAACAACAAACTTTTTGGCAGGCCAAAGCTGAAAGCCGCAGTTCAGGTAACCATTGAATCGCTGATCGCTACCGCTCGTATTTGGCAATGAATTCGTGTAATCTCTGATACCATAATTGTACAACTTATATTTAACCGATGGTGCTATATAAAAGTGATGCATTGATGCGCGGCGCTCCAAAGGGTAGATGCGGTATTCTAGTGCCCCCAGGAATCCTGCCTTTGAGAAGTTATCCTCAAAATAATAGATGTAACCATAGTCAAGGATTGGTTCAAAAACATCCATATTCTCTACTGCTGAATTTGCAAGATCACTTATAGTTAATCCTCCTCCTATCTCAATACTCGTGCGCTTCCCCGTTCTTCTTTCAAAATAGAAACCGACGTCACCTACAGCTAAATGCAATGGTGAAAATTTCAGTGCCCAAGTTCGTTCGTTCTTCCAGGCTACATCCTGATTGAAATGCTGTTCCATCCTTCGATCAATCCGATCTAACAAACGAATTAATGTGGAGTCCTGTCCAAAAGTTTGAAAACTGAATAAGAGGGAAAGTAAAAGAAATACGCGCATAGTTATTGTTTTTACTATGCTAATGAATGTGAGAAGCAAAGGGTTGCAGCTTATGCAAAAAAATATCGTCCGTGCTACTCTACGATGAGTACTTCCTTCTTGGCAAACGCTTTTTTATCAAACCTAAAGTCTACACGACCTACATTGATACCGGCCCAACCAACCTGATTGATGAGTACAGTATCCCCATCCAGATTCTTTTCTTCCGTTGGTCGATCTAAAAACGTGTGTGTATGCCCCCCAATGATTAAATGAATATTTCTTGTCTTATTAGCGAGCATTCGATCAGAAACCTTTGACGATCCATACTCATAGCCAAGATGCGACAAACAAATAATGAGATCGCATCCCTGCGCCTTCAAATCTCTGGCACGATCATTCGCTATATCAACGGGATCAAGATATCTGGTTTCCTTGTATTTATCATCCGGAACGAGCCCTTTTAACTCCACACCCACGCCAAAAAGTCCGACTTTGATATTTCCCTTACTCAGCACTAATGATTCCTGCGTGTGCCCTTCAATGAGGGTATTAGAAAAATCGTAGTTAGAGCACAGAAAAGGAAATTTCGCATGCGATCTTGCTTTTACAAAGCCTTCCACCCCAGCGTCAAAATCGTGATTACCCATTGTGGCAGCGTCATAACCTAACTCCGACATTAATCGCATTTCCAATACACCTCCATATCTATTAAAGTAAGGTGTTCCCTGAAAAATATCACCAGCATCCAGTAAAAGAACGTTCTCTTCTTCCGCCCTTATTTTTTGAATGATTTCATAGCGTCTGGCAACACCTCCTTTACCTGGGTATTTCGAATGCGTTTCCGGAAAAGGATCAATATTAGAGTGCGTATCATTCGTGTGCAGAATTGTCAACGAATTTTTAGGATTCCACTTTTCTTTTTGAGCGATCAAGGAAGGCGCTACAATTGTACCTCCCGATACCAGTGCGGTGTTTCTTATGAACTTTCTTCTATCCATGCTACAATTGAATTCGTTTTTCATCTGTCCAAATCAACACTTGTTGTTGTTTGGCCTGCTCGATGAATACATCACGCAACAGGTTGCCAGTGTATTGAACATTTACTGGATCCGCAAAAAAGGTCATATTATCACCACCATTCATCAAATAATCTGAGGTCACTACCTTAAAGGTTTTAGGGTTCGGAACAGGGATTAGAATTCCATCCTCGTCGACATACTCTTGCGCTTTCAAACTGTTCACGATCAACTCCTGATTCACCAACTGAACACCCGCTACTGGCTCGCCTCCGCGTACAATAAGATATTCCTGAATAGCCTGTAATCGTTCCCATTTCAGCTCAACTATTACAACCTCATTATCAAATGGCATGAGCTTGTATATATCCCCTAACGTTACATCTCCCTTGCTTATCGGATTTCGCAATCCGCCAACATTGAGCAAACAAAATAAGGCTTCATCACTTTCTTTTTGAACTGAATTCAAAGCTGCATCTGCTGCCCAATTATTCAGTGCACCATTTGGTCTGTCTTTAAAAAAGTCGTGTTCAGCTTGCGCAATAACTTCTTGCATTTCGGCTGCTAACTCTGCTCTATACGGCTGAACTATAGAATCAATCTTAGTACTCTGACTATAAGCATCATTTACTTCAACCTTTTCCGCTGAAGAATATATGTGTGAAACAGAAGAGCAGGCCAAAAGGCCTGCTCCTAAGCATAAATATAATAAGTGCTTCAGCATTATTGAATGATCAACTTGCGTTTAGCGCTTCCGAATTCAGTATCTACAGAAATGATATAACTTCCACTTCCTAAACTTTCTCCTGAAAGCTCTAACATCGGAAGACTTACACCTGTTTCCTGAGTCACAACTCTTCCTTGCATATCAAATACCTGATACGCTTCAATTTCAATTCCATTCACTTGTACGTAAACAACATCATCAGCAGGAACTGGGAAGACAACTAATCGGCTATCGATGTTTTTCTCATTAACTGACAGGTCACAACCACTTGGAGAAGCAATATGTGAATTATCATCAAAATCGATGAAACATGCATAGTGCACTGAATCTACGAATGGATTTCTATTGCCCTGCAAGTCGTAAATGTATTCGTTACGCGCGATTTCATGGTTATCAGGTAGATCTGAAAAATGCCAGTTTTTAAGCACATCTTGATCCTGAAGATCAGAACTCTGATCACCATTGAATGGGAAATCATAAGCTACAACCATATAGAAAATTGCTCTTGCGGCATTTCCCTTGTGAGAATCTCTTGGTTCATAAACCATTTGTCCACCTGCGTTTTGTCCAACACTTCCTTCCAGATAGTTGAATACTGGTGTTCCAGTGATTTCACCAAGTGGTAAATTACTTCTTGGAGTGTTTGCGTTCGCCAAGTTGGCTGGATACAGATTGTGCTGATCAGTATATTCTGGTTCCTCTGGGTTATCAGCAGGCCATGAAGGCATCCATGAATGTGCAAATGTATGCTCACGACTATATCCAGTAGCTGTCCAGTCAAAAGGATCATCAAAAATCTGTCTCTCTCCAGAATAAACACATGTCACATACGATTGTCCATTTGTTGTATCACGAATTTCAAACTCGCTCATCATTGTTTGCTTATAGAGGAAGTATGAAATTTGTGTATGTGGATTAACCAAGTTATAAAGGTCAGTTGGCAACGACGCTGCACTCGAAGAAATTCCATTGTAATATGTCCCGATATTCTGACCAAGACTTGTTACGTTTCCTGTAGAAGGTGAAGTTGTAAGGTAGTTCTCAAATCCTCCCTGTCCATTGAATGCATAAACCGCAAAGTAATAGTCTTGGTTAGCAATTACGCCACGAGGAGTGAAAGAAGTTCCCGCCCCCACATAGGCAACGCGAGCATCTCCAACCATATCTCCGCGCAAATAACTTGTCCCATCAACTGGAACACCTGTAATAGCACTTCCGTTTTTCCATAGAACCAGGTACTTAGTTGCGCCCGTTCCTGCAGAATACTGACCTCCAAGTGTATATGCTTCCAATATTGGAAAAGTTAAACTCCCTGGACTAGCAGAAGGCTCAGTTGCCAAGTTATCCGTACCAACACCTTCAAAATTGATCACGTATGGATTTTCATCGTTGTCATCTGATCCGATTTCAATTGACGCGAAATGAGATCCCGTTCCTGAAGGTGCGTAGTTAATTGTGAAAGACTGTGAAGAAAAAGCACCGATTGTTGTTGCTCCAATATTTGTTGAGAAATCAGCTGCATCTGCACCAGTAAATGTCGCTCCTGTGATTGTCATTGTATTCGACCCTTGGTTCTCAATCGTAACATTAACTGTTGAATTATTCCCAATGAAATAATCACTATTATTCAAAACTGTAGAACCTTCCAATTCTACATTAATCTCAATCCCAGGCGCTACATAAGCGATAATATCGTTTAAGTCGCGCGGAACAATCTGATAATTCGCGTTAAACTGTCCTATCAATCCTGTTATTGTAATAGGTCCAGAAGGAATAGCGGTTCCAACTAAATCTGTACCGCTGTTAACTCTGACATCCAGATTATTTGCACCATCGGTAATCGTATAAGTTGTATTACCAGCGAAATTTCCTGATTCAACAAATGTTACGTTTTGAATCTCTGCCAATTGCGACTCTAACGATTCGTTCGCAGATGTAATAGGAATCTGTATCGGTGTAGGTTGAATAACCGCAGGACCGTGATTAGTAACACTCACTACAGTTGAGATTTCTAACAACCCTGCAAACTCAATCAAAGGCCCAGTAACCGTAATAGAATCACCTCTGTTCACCCCTGTAATTGGTCCACCATAACCTGCAATTCCTGCAGTTCCATCTTGCATATATCGTATTGGACCTAATTCAGATCCGTTGGTAGCTACAGCTACAACTGTAACTGTTTGGCCAATTCCATACGTTCTTGCATCAGCTACATCTGTTTGCGCACTTGCACCAGCGGCAAGGAACAATCCAGACAATATGAGTACTAGCTTTTTCATTTTTGTTGTGTTTATTTAATTGTTGTTTGGTCTTGATTAAAATTGGAAGCCAAGAGAAACGTTGAAACGAATTCCCTGACCAATAAATACTCCGACTGAATTGGCCGTAAAATCACTCCCGAATTGATTTGTTCGAGCATCTGAAATATACCATGTGTTCAGTGCATTAAAGACATTTCCTCTGAAGATTAAACTACTCTTTTCGAATTTCAAGCGATATCCTGCATGAATACTCATTAATCCATATGCAGGAATTCTCCATGACTCAGTTCCACCATCATCACCTGTAAGGCTAAATGGATCCATATCTGCGTAATAGCGGTCAAAATATGTATACTTCACTTTGATATAACCGTTTCGAACGAAGGCCCAACGTAAACTTGCTGCGTAAGTCGATTGAGCAGCGTCACCTACATGCACTCCCGTCGCATCAAACTCAAACTTAGTACCTAATACATCAATGATCTCAGAAGATTGCCAAGTCCAGTTACCGATGCTCACCATTCCTTCCAAAGTAAACTTCTTATGGAATCTCCATGCAACATCTACCTCACCTCCAAGGTGCAATGCGTCCATTCCGTTCACATTTGCACGAACAAATTCAGATGGATCCAGTGGATCAGGAACGCTTACACCAAATGGGAACGGTTTGTTCTCCCAATACGTGTAATATCCATTCACATTCAAGCTTACTTTTTGACTTCTAAATCCGTAGCCGATTTCTGTGGCATAGATTTTTTCATTTACGATTTCCTCAAAAAAACTATTGGTGTTGTTATCCACAACATTGCTAAACTGAGGAGTTCTACTCAAATATCCTACATTCAAGAAAACGTTTGATTTCTCATCGATATTGAAATTGGCACCTGCCTTGAATGTTCCTCCGAACAACCATTTCCAACCTGTATTGCTATACTCTAAGCCTTCCGTCTCACGTGTGTACATCTGACCATTATACATTACAGTATCAGCATAACCAATTCGAATAAGCGTGTCGCCAACCTGAATGCTTCGCTTCTGGAAATAATCTACTCCCTTGTAACCATTGGATACCCCTGAAAGGTTTACGAAAGCCGTCCAGCGACCACTGGAATATTCAGCCTGACCAAATCCACCAGCCCATTGCACAAACCCATCTCTATGGTTATTATACGGTTGATTGGCAATTTTATCTCCAACTACCTTCATTGGAGTCTCTGCATTCTTATTGTTGTTGTCTACGAAATAATCTCCGCCTAACAAATCAAGAATTTCAACATAATGCTCTCCTTTATAGTATCTATAATCGAGTCCACCAGCAACTGTCCATTTGTCATTTGCCTTGTAGTTGAATTGAGAAATACCACCAATCCACATATGGTTATTCATAGATGCAGATTGAATTTGAGATGATTTTAATAATACGGAATCATAGGCAACATCAACAGTAGAATAGGTCTGTCCAAATAAGGTTTTCCATTGATTGTTGTACTCTATTTGATCCCAATCAACCTGCCCTTCATCGTCGCGAATAATCGTTGAAGACGAACCAAAATAACGTTCTCCTCCACCTCTACCAATAGAAACATATGCAATGTTAGACCATGACAGTTTTTTATTGATTTTCCAGAAGTCCTTCAGCGTAATCTGAGGTTTGTGATAAAAGTTTCTTCTTTCGTTTTTAATGACTCTTTTCCCTGAGGCGTCTGTTCTGTATCCCCAATGCTGATTAAATTGACGTCCCCTATTTTGAGCTCCTGTCGTGTCAACGAAGTTCTTATAGTACTGTTGAACACCCGCAGAATCTAATCCAAATGCTGAAAGGCCATTGTAAAATTCTCCATCGGAAATAGATCCCTGATTGTGGCGAACCATATGCTGATACAAATCAGAACCTCCTTCAAAGAAAGAAGCTGCATAATTGGCATCCCAATAATCTAAGCGCTGATTAAAAGAACGTTGTCCGTGCTGCTGAGGAGCTCCAAAGCCACTTAGCGACAATACGTGTTTCCCTAACTTTTTCTGAATTTTCAAATAATAAAATCCACCTTGAGTGCTCAATCCATCAACCCAACCATTACCTTGCTTGTACGACCCTGAGAATAATACTCCCCAACCGTTTTTCAGCGTTCCGGACTTGTATGAGAGCGATGTTCTGAAGAAATTCCCCGTTCCATACTCCTGGCGCACTTTAATTTCACGTTTACCACCGGTATTTTGTGTTAAGATATTCATGGTACCACCAACGGAAGGCATTGCCATTTTCGTAGCTCCCAATCCACGTTGCACCTGGATTTGAGCAGTAATTGCATCCAAACCGAACCAGTTTGACCAATACACCCATCCGTTCTCCATATCATTGACAGGTACACCGTCAATCATTACCCCAACATTTCGTTGATCAAATCCACGAATGGTAATTCTGGCATCTCCATCTCCTCCACCTTGTTGAGTGGCATGAACCCCCGGTTTTGAATTCAAAATCATTGGAAGATCCTGAGAACCAAGCTCCTCAGTAATTTCTTTTTTGCCGATCGTTGAAACTGCAACAGGTGTCTCTCTATCCTTTGCAATATTACCGATCACATTAACTTCTTCAATTTCCTGACTTCCGCCTAAAAGGATATCATAAGCAAAGTCCTTTTTATTAACCTCAACCTCAACTCGCATTGTATCAAATGACAACATGGTGATCACCAATTGATAAGTTCCAAAAGGAACATCATTAAAAACATAGTTACCATCAAAATCGGAAAGCGCCTTATGATCAGGAGAAAGTACAATCTTAGCTCCAACAACGGGCTCCTTAGCAGCATTATCAGTAACTGTTCCGCGAACCGTTGCAACTTGAGAAAATGCCATACCAGAGACAGTTATGGCAAGAAAAAAGAGTAGAGATTTCATCGGTCTGTTCAAAAAAAGAGGTCGACAGAATCGACCTCTCTATAAGTTGTTGTTTAGTTATTTGACAATTACGCGCTTCGTAACCGTATTTCCTTCAATGCCTGTGAGCTTAACAAAATAAACACCACGGCGTTTTCCTAAGTCAAGTGTCACTAACATCTTCGAGTTATTGCTAATGTTCATTACAGCTTGTCCTAAAGAATTAACGACTGCAATTGAATTGTAATTCTCAGCACCGTTGATGTATACCGTTCCATTTGATGGGTTCGGGAATACGCTCAACGTTGTTTTTTGAATAGATTCTACGTTCAATGGGTTACATCCACAATCGTGAGAACCAAGCGTAAACCAGTTACCATAAAGTTGTCCACCTATATCAACTACTGGTGGAATTGAATCATACTCTAACAATGGGTTAAAGTATGCAACGTTTGGGTTTGTCTCACCTGCCATGATAGAAGGCTTACGAATCATTGAGTGGTTTGCAGTTACTGTATCACCAGCAGCTACATAAGGAAAATCAGCAGTCCACCCAGCACCAGTTCCGCTACCAGGGTTTTCACCAATCTTGCCGAATACGTCTACTAACTGAGCGTTAGGAATGTCATTTACATCTCCTTTTGCCAATACAACGGCATCATTACCATTCCAATACCATGTTTTGTTGATATTGTAATCTGGTGAGTACCATCCGTCAGCTCGTTCAGCAAGTGAATCCCACACAGGAGCTTCATTACCTGATCCTTGAGGATCTTGCTTGTCCAATACTCCAACGTAAACGTCGTACGGCTGAATTGTACCTGATAATTGTACACCGTAATCCGCTCCGGCAGATGTAGCTCCGTTAGAGAAACGCACAACGATATACTGACTCAAGTCAATTGGCGAGCTCGTTGGGTTGTAAATTTCAAGCGCTTTATTGTTACTCCATCCCTCTACATACTCAGAGATGAACAATTCCGAACAATCTTGCCCGAAAGACGCAAAGCTCAAAATAGAACTTAATACAAGTAGTGTTCTTTTCATAAGAAATTGATTTTATTAGTTGTTAATGTATTTGCTAAAGTTGAAAACGAAGAAGAATGTACGCGAGTTGGAAACACTTTGATCGTGTTTCTTCGATTGGAAAGAACCGTCAATCGTTGTAAGTAGTACATTTTTAATTCATCCTTCGCTGTAATATTCTCTGACGTGGTTTCGGCAAAATTGTGTGCGTCAAGGACAACACGTCAGAAATTCAAGACAAATGTACGACAAAATGAATGATGTAACGTTATGAATTTATCAACAAACTGTGAAGGTTTTTCACTATTACCCAATTGATAAACCTCAAACATTTCCTATTTTTAGGCTTCCGCACATCAAATTAATCAAAACAAATATGAAACTTCGATTTGCCATCTTTACAGTCCTACTTTTAGGGGCTTCTGCACTATTTGGACAACAACTATCCGTAGAAAAAATCTGGAAGAACTATGAATTCTATGGTGCTTATGTCAGCGGATTCCGTTCCATGAACGACGGAAATTACTTCTCCCAAATATCAAATGTTAATGGCCAGGATGCCATTACAAAACATAAATTCACAGATAGCAATGCAAAGGGAGAAGTGATCGTCTCTCCCCAGATGCTTCAGTTTGAAGGCAAAGCGTTAGAAATGGACGATTACTTTTTCAATAGCGATGAATCAAAAGTCTTAATTACTACACAATCTGAATCTATCTATCGTAGGAGTTTTTCTGCAGTATACTATCTGCTTGATCTTGAAACGAAGAAAATACAGGCACTGGATAATGAACGACAACCTCAGACGTTGGCTGAATATTCTCCAGATGGCAAGAAAGTTTCCTACATTTTTGAAAATAATCTTTACGTGAAGGATCTCGCAAGCGGGACCGTAGCTCAAGTAACGAATGACGGAAAGCGCAATCAAGTTATTAATGGAACAACTGATTGGGTATATGAAGAAGAGTTTGCCATTATTAAAGGCTATGGATGGTCTCCAGATAGTAAGTACATTGCCTATTTACGCTTTGACGAATCTGATGTACGTGAATTCAACATGATCTACTATCAAGAGCTTTATCCTGACCTGTACACTTTTAAGTATCCAAAGGCAGGAGAGAGTAATTCTGTTGTTACTGCTCATGTGTACAACCTTGAAAAAGCAGAACAGGAAAAAATTGACCTCGGAGATTACGAATATATACCTAGACTTAAATGGTCGTCGACAAGTAATAAACTGATCGTTCAGACCATGAATCGACACCAGAACACGCTTAAATACCATCTTGTCTGTCCTAAAGAAGCCACTGTTGACGCCAAAGTTTTCTTCGAAGAAACTTCCGAAACCTATGTCGAAATTGATGATAATCTACTGATCCTTTCTGATGGAAATACAATATTAAGAACGAGTGAAAGTGATGGGTACAATCATATTTATCAGCTCTCATTTGACGGAAAATCAACTCAGATTACAAAAGGAGACTGGGATGTTATAGAGTTTTTAGGAATTGACGAAAAGAGCAATATTGTTTATTACACGTCGGCAGAGAACGGTGCTATTCATCGAAGCATCTACAAAATTGGGCTGGATGGAAAGAAGAAAACACTAATAAGTTCTTCTACTGGCTCAAACGATGCCGACTTCTCAAATGGAATGAAATATTTTATCAAAACGTATTCTGATGCAAGTACTCCTCCAGTATATACCCTCTGCGATAACAAGGGAAAGGAATTAAGCGTACTGGAAAACAATATGCAATTGAAAAACAGACTCCAAGCATATAATTTGTCCAAAAAAGAATTCGTTGAGTTCAACGGTGTTGAAGGTAAGTTGAACGGTTGGATGATTAAGCCTGCTGATTTTGACCCGAGTAAGAAGTATCCTGTTTACGTTAACATCTACGGAGGTCCCGGAGCCAATACGGTGGCGAATGAATGGGATGGAATGGATTATATGTATCACCAACTGCTTGCTCAAAATGGATACATCGTTGTATCGGTTGATCCAAGAGGAACAATGTACCGCGGAGAAGCGTTTAAAAAATCTACTTATCTCGAACTTGGAAAACTGGAAACAGAAGACTTCATCGCTGTTGGAAAAGAGCTTCAATCTTATGATTATGTCGACCCAGAGAGAATAGGGATTATGGGCTGGAGTTACGGTGGATTCATGACTTCACTCTGCATGACCAAAGGCGCAGATGTGTATAGCATGGGAATCGCTGTTGCACCAGTAACTAACTGGAGATATTATGACAATATTTACACAGAGCGATTTATGCGTACCCCTGCCGAAAATGGGGCTGGATACGACGATAATTCACCTATCAATTTCGTTGATCAACTGAAAGGGAAATACCTGTTGATACACGGCGCTGGCGACGATAATGTGCATTACCAAAACACGATGGAAATGATCAATGCTTTGGTGAAAGCTGACAAACAATTTGACTTGTTTATCTATCCAAATAAAAACCATGGAATTTATGGTGGTAATACACGTAATCACCTCTTCAATATGATGTTCGAATACACCTTGGAAAATTTGTAAAGAAATCATTCGCTCAACGTCAAAATAAATCGTCTCCGTCTTGATAGAATAGAAATCATGTATTAACTTAGGCGACCGAATAAAAATGCACTAAAGAGATAAGGGAAAAAATGAGTGAAACTGCGAAAATAGAATTGGGTGGAAACACATACGAACTACCTGTAATTGAGGGAACTGAAAACGAAAAAGGAATCGACATTAGCAAGCTTCGCGCAAGCACTAGTGGCTACATTACCATTGATCCCGGATTTAAAAATACAGGAAGTACAAAAAGCGCCATCACCTATTTGGATGGTGAGAACGGAATTTTACGTTACCGAGGATATCCAATTGAGCAGTTAGCTGAGAAGGCAAGTTTTCTTGAAGTTGCTTACTTACTCATTTATGGTGAATTGCCAACAGCTGAAGAGTTTGAGGCTTTTCGCACTAGCATAACAAACCACACATTGGTTCATGAGGATATGAAGCAATTTTTTGAAGCTTATCCGGCTCAAGCTCACCCAATGGGAATTCTAGCCTCGATGGTTTGTTCGCTTTCTACTTTTTACCCTGAGTCATTAGACCCAAATAGAGCGCCAGAAGCAAAAGATTTAACTATTCACCGTTTGATCGCTAAGCTTCCAACTTTAGCTGCCTGGTCATATAAGAATGCAATGCGTCATCCTTTTATGTATCCTAACAATGATTATAACTATTGTGAGAACTTCTTGCACATGATGTATGCAATGCCTACATCAGAATATGAGATGGATCCTGTAGTTGTATCTGCATTGAATAAGTTATTGATTTTACATGCCGATCACGAGCAAAACTGTTCTACATCAACAGTGCGTATCGTAGGATCTTCACATGCTAACCTTTACTCTTCTATCTCTGCTGGAATCAATGCTCTTTGGGGACCACTTCATGGAGGTGCAAACCAAGCGGTAATTGAAATGCTTGAAAAAATCGCTGCAGATGGTGGTGATGTAGATAAGTGGGTGGCAAAAGCAAAAGATAAAGATGATTCATTCCGTTTAATGGGATTCGGACATCGCGTTTATAAAAACTTCGATCCGCGTGCAACAATTATCAAAAAAGCTTGTGACGACGTTTTAGATAAATTAGGGGTAGATGATCCGTTATTGGAAATCGCTAAGAAATTAGAAAAAGTAGCGTTGGAAGATGAGTATTTCAAAGCAAGAAACCTCTATCCAAATGTTGACTTCTACTCAGGGATTATTTACAAGGCAATTGGAATACCAACTGAGATGTTTACAGTAATGTTCGCTATTGGACGCCTTCCAGGATGGATTGCTCAATGGAAAGAGATGATTGAAAATGGAGAGCCAATTGGTCGTCCGCGTCAAATTTACACTGGTGAAAACGAGCGTAATTTTGTTGATGTTGAAAAGAGATAATTATCTGAACAACTATATTTCAGAGGCGCTCAATTGAGCGCCTCTTCTTTTATATCCACTATGCTATGAGACTTTTACTATTCACTTGTCTTGGTTTTATTTCACTAACCGGATCAGCTCAATCAGATTGTTATTCAGAAATAGCAAAACTGCAAGAAGAACATATTAAAGAAGTTTTTGCCACCCAGGTTGAATATCAGCAAAAGATAGACAGTATAGAACATAAAAATGCGCTGGCCAATTATCAGGCACTCCATGAAAAACAAAGAGACGAAGTTCAAGGAAGGAAAAATACGCGAACAATGGTAATTAGTATGATTCTGGCCACTTTCTTTTTCCTGACCACCATACTTTTTCTGATACTCTTCATCATTAAGCTTTCAAAACTGCGCAGGGTTCTTGAAAATTAAATCTATTACTTTTACTCTATGGGAACAGTTATAGGTATTGCAACGCGAAAGAAAACGAAAGCTGTAATGGATACACATGACCATGCCACTGTTTTATTCGAAAAAGGCATTGGAAATGATAGTCGCGGCAAGAAAAGAAACAATCGACAAATCACGATTCTCTCCAAGGAAGCTTGGGAGGAAGCTTGCAATGATCTTAATACAGAACTTGCCTGGACGACTCGTAGAGCCAACTTATTTGTAGAGGGCATTGTCCTTAAAAACACAAAAGGGAAACAACTGAAAGTAGGTAACTTCTTATTAGAAGTAACAGGTGAACTAGAACCATGCAATCGTATGGATGAACAGTTTCAAGGACTCACAAAGGCATTAACGAAAGAATGGCGCGGAGGAATCACCTGTAAGTTATTGTCAGAGGGTACCGTTGAAATAGGAGACTCAGTAGAATTCGTTTAACTCATCCTAAAGCCCACAACACATACGTCATCGACCTGTTCATGCGCGCCTTTCCATTGGTTGAATTCAGCAGCTAACTGCGCTCCTTGTTTACTCAGTGGAAGTTCCGAAAGATCTAATAACAATTGCTTAAATGGTCGATATTTGAATTTCTTCCCTTTCTCTCCCCCGAACTGATCAGCAAATCCATCAGTACACAAATACACTATATCTCCGGGCTGTAAATCAATCATCTTATCCAAAAATGGATCAAGACTTGCATAACGTCCTATTGGCTGTTTATCACCCTTAATTTCTATCAATGAAGTACTCTTCCCCTCTAGTATATTGTCACCCTCATCATTGATATGATCATTTTTTCGAACAATCCAAACAGGATTATTGGCTCCGGCAAAGGTCAATTTATGTTTAGACTTATCAACACAACAGAGTCCTATATCCATACCGTCAGAAACCTCATCATCACTCTGCGCAAAACGCTCTATAACCAACTGTCGCGTTTTATTCAAAATTTCTGCAGGTGAACGCAATCCGAACTCATTCAAAGCACTATTGAGTGCATTACTGCACACAACGCTGACAAGTGCGCCCGGAACACCATGCCCTGTACAGTCAGCAACGGCAATAAAAATCAAATCGTCTTTCACTTCAAACCAATGAAAATCACCACTCACAATATCCTTGGGCTGAAAAAATAAAAAGCTATCTGGTAAGTATTCATTGACATATTCAGATGTAGGCAATATTGCCGTCTGTAAACGCTGTGCATAATTAATAGAATCAGAAATCGATCGGTTCTTATCTTCAACGATTTCCTTTTGCTCCTGAATCAGTTCATTTTTATCTGATAACATTGTATTGATTCTCTTTCCGCGTCGATTTCGCTGAATCAGGTAGAACAAGGTTACAAGAACTATTAATAATCCAATTACACTCAAGTAGACATAATTCTGCACCTCATTTATATCCTCCTGATGCTTCAATCGCTCTAAGGCAAACCCATTTTCAAGCTCAAAACGTATGTCCTGCGCAACAAGATCATGCGAACGTTTCTTCTCATCTGATATCGCTTTTAATTCAATAAAATTTTCCAACGCGAAATAAGCAGAATCGTACTGACCAATGCGTGAATTATAGCGAGAGTATAGCCTGAAGTAAGACTCTTCAAGAAAGAACAATTCATAAGCCTTAATGTTGGCGTAAATTGTTTCGAGTAAACTACTTAAACTATCTGTAGAAAGATCGTCGAACTTGTCAGAGCCAATATCAATAAGCAAGAGCATTTCAGAATCAATTGCTCCCCTTTCCTGATAAATGGCCAAGGCCTCATACAACATCTCTTCACGTTGACGTTCGGATAACCTGCAACCTTCCATAGTTGCATATCGGTGTAATACCGTTGCATAGCCGATAGGATAAGTTTCAGTTTCATAAATCTTTAACGCCGCCTCGAAGTAGTACTCGGCGCTATCCTTATTTTCCATTCGATTATGAATGGACGCCAGCGTATTATAAGAAATGGCAGCACCAACCTGATCCCCTTTTTTCAATTCGTATTGAACACTTTCCCTTTCGTATTCAAGTGCCTTATCATAAAGCCCAAGGTTCTGATAAATACTTGCAATGTTGTGTAAAGCATAATTTCTACCTTCTTCGGCCCACTTTTTATCTTCTTTTGAAGTAGTGCTTTGTAAGATCTTATCATTCTCAGTCAGTGACAACTGCTGATATTCTAAACTTTTTCGATAGTCATCCATATCCAGATATGAATTCCCTATGTTCCCGTAGGCATCGGCTACTCCTTGTTCGTTCCCTGCTTTTCTAAGGTATGCTAAAGAAGAAAAGAACTCAGCGGTGGCCTCTTTAAAACGAGCACAATCTTGATAATACCAACCTTTGAATTGATGAGCTCTTCCTTTCAGGTCATTGCTTTTGGATTCATACGCATAATAAATAGATGAATCTGAGTAAAGACGTGCCAACATCGTATCCTCATATTCATATTTCTGAAATAGTTTAAAACACTCCAGCGCTTTTGTAGAATCTTTTTCAAATTGAGTCTGTGCAATGGCTGTTCCGGCCAAAAAGATGATAGTAGATGCTATAGCGTAGTTTAGATATCGCACGAGACAAATATAACATTTCAATAATAGAGCAAAAACAAGCGGTCCACAAACAACCATTAGCAATTAATTTACGTATTATTAATATAGAGTTAACATTGCTAAACTGATCCCATGCGCCGAATTATCCCCATCCTTGCTTACTTCCTTTTTTGTTGTTTTCATTTCACAAACGCTCAATCGTGGGAATGGCTGGAACAAGCAGGAGGTATTAAGTCAGATAAGGGAACGACCATTGCCGTAGATAACGAAGGAAATATCTTTTTTACAGGCTACTACAACGAGGAAGCTGACTTTGGGCCTTGGAACACAGGGTTCTCTTTCACCCAGAGCAAAGAAACTTTCATTGCAAAAATGGATCCTCAAGGTAATTTCTTATGGGTTCGCAACGGGATCAATTACTTTGATGACCGTGGACTAGGACTATGCGTGGATCCTCAAGGGAACGTCTATGTCACTGGGACATGTTGGGGAGGACTTGAATGGGGCAGTCTGAATGTTTACAATCCATCGTCTTACACTGATCAAATTTATGTTACCAAACTGGACACAGATGGAAACGAAATTTGGATGAAAAATGCAGGGGTCGAACCTGGATCAGGCTGG
The DNA here is from genome assembly GCA_002427735.1 of Flavobacteriales bacterium UBA6051. Taxonomy (GTDB): domain Bacteria; phylum Bacteroidota; class Bacteroidia; order Flavobacteriales_D; family Crocinitomicaceae; genus UBA4466. The sequence goes on along the minus strand of DIYP01000014.1, from coordinate 44,596 downwards.
TACAATGATGATCATGGGCAGGACATTATCTCAGATAGTCAGGGGAACCTTTTTGTAACTGGTTTTTTGTCCAATAATGATGCGACACCTAACGTGGCTTATTTCGATGCGCTTCAGGTTCCTTTGGAGGCGAATGATTCTGTTGCCTATTTAGCCAAATTATCCAATGATGGCAATTGGCAATGGGTAGAAACCTTTGATGGTATCCATGGTTACAGAGATAATGCTATTGGGATTGATGATGAAGACAATTTATATGTAGCTGGAGGCTTTAAAGGGACGAGTACCTTCGGGACGACTACTTTAACCAGTGATGACAATAGTCTCGATATTTTCGTAGCCAAGTACAACAATGATGGTTCATTCCAGTTCGTAGTTCAAGTAGGCGACAGTCTGGACGACAGAGCAGATCAGATCTGTTATGGGAACGACGGTCACATGTATGTTACTGGGGAATTTAGACATAAAGTGTATTTCGGTACAGACGATTTGAATAATTATGGGGGCCCTGAAGACAAGGATATTTTTGTCGCTAAGCTTACAAAAGATGGTGTATGGGCATGGGCCACCAAGGCTGGATCCACAAAAGGAGGCGATCGCGGTATTGGTATCTGCGCCAATGATAATGGAAATATTTTCGTTTCAGGACAATACAGAGGAGAAGCGAAATTCGGTTCAATAGATGTAGACGCAGGACCGGACAGCACTCAGTTATTTGTAGCAATGATAAATCCCCAAGGGAAATGGCAATGGGTACTTGAAGGAGGAGGTCCTCGACATGACCGAGCGGCTTCGATAGACGTTGATGGCTGCGATTTATTTGTTACGGGATTTTATAAAGAAAGCATGGTAACCGACACCAGTATGCTCTCCCTTACCTCGTTTGGTGGGAATGATATCTTTATTGGAAAAATTGTAGATGCTTGTGAAGGGATGTCTCCACCTCCTCCACCGCCTGGTCCAGAAGATGAAGATGAAGTCTTCAACTTTCAGCATACGAATGTATTCTCTCCCAATGGAGATGGCAAAAATGATCTGCTTTACTTCTGTAAAGAATGTAATGTGAATGGACAAGTGATTGTCTTAAATCGTTGGGGAAACACGGTCTTTGAATCAAACAACCTTTCTCAACCTTGGGACGGAAACAGTCCAGCCGGACAGCCGGTGCAGGATGGCACCTATTTTTATCACATTGACGTCCAATATAAGAATGGAAAGACGGAAGCCAAGGATGGTTTCATTTCATTGGTTCGATAGATATTAAACATCTCTGGCATAATGATTGTTTTTACGGTGTCCATAATAAACCGTTATGAGAACATCGTTACAGTCATCAGTTAAACGTCGAAAAGCATTCAACCATTCTTCGCTTAATTCATACGATTTTGGCAACGTTGTAAGGTTTATTCCAGTATTTAAATATTCCTTAATTTTAACAAAATCACAAAAATGAAAAAAACGACTACACTATCTTTACTCAGCCTCTTCTTGCTGGGTTCAACGAGCCTATTTGCACAGGACCCTACTGAATTTGAACGTGTTTTTTATTTCGATCTTGAACCGGTTGAAGAAGGAGATTTCGTTTATACAGCGCGTAATGTAGTAGCATTGAAAGAGTATGCAAAGTTTGCGCTTACCCTTGAAAATAATTCTACTGACTATTTATTATTTAAGCCTTCAGAGTCAAGTTTCAAGTATGATTCTGGTGACCGAAAAGTTTCTTTGAAACCTATTTTGATCAAACCTCATTCAAAGAAATCCAAAACGATGAAAGTGGAAGGCGGTGACCAATTCCGACAAAAATCATTCTCTTTTGAGGTTGATGGTGTTTACCGAATTCCAGTTGACGGAACAGTTGCAGAAGCTCCTGAGTTCAAACTGCCTCCGAATAAAAACAATTTTGAGCAAGACAATTTTAAGGTCGTAATGCGAAAGTTTGATGCTTCAACACGCGAGGCAAAAGCTACGTTTGAAGTAACTTATACTGGGGAGAATTTTGGTGTTGTAAGTCCAGCGAATCTCTCTGTGAGGGCAAATCATAAAAAAACCGGTGAAGAATTGGTATACGCAAACGACGACGCAAAAACCAAACCATCAGTTTTACAGAAGGGAGAAAAGGCTAAGTTCGATGCTGTTTTTCACATCGACGGCCGTATAGTCGATATGCAATTTGCAACGATGTATCTCCAGTGGAATGATACATTCGTTGAATCGGAAGCGGAAAAGCAAGATAGCGTTCTACTTGACTTCGAGATGAACGAGCCACTTACCCGCGAAAAGAAATAGTAAAGTCAAGTTTAACTTATAAGGGAGGTTCATTGATTCCTCCCTTTTTTTTGTCAATTGTTAATCCGATTCATTAAATTCGGTTGAATGGAACATCTCAAAGACCTTTTCTTACTAGATAGCGCGTATACTCATTTAAATCATGGTTCATTTGGTGCTTGCCCGAAACCAATTTTTGAAGACTATCAAAAATGGCAATTGCGCCTGGAACGTGAGCCCGTAGATTTTTTCGTGAATCAAGGAAATATCCAATTACAAAAATCAAAAGCGGCATTAGGAGCATACATTGGAGCCGATCCCGACGATATCGTTCTAACGACAAATCCGACTTACGCTATTAACATTATCGCCAAAAGTCTTGATTTAAATCCTGGAGACGAAGTACTTTCGACGAATCACGAATACGGAGCATTGGAGCGCACTTGGGACTATTACTGTGAAAAATCTGGCGCAAAATTTATCCAGCAAGAGATTCCAATTCCACTAAAATCAAAAGAAGAATTCATTGAGGCATTTTGGAAAGGTTATTCAGAGAATACAAAGGCTATTTTTATCAGTCAGATCACGAGCATGTCCGCAACCATCTTTCCTGCTGCCGAGATTTGTAAACGTGCTAAGGAACTAGGTCTGCTTACTATTGTCGATGGGGCGCATGTACCGGGACATATCCCTCTGGACCTCAAGGAACTTCAAGCCGACATATACACCGGCGCCTGCCATAAATGGATGTTGACTCCAAAAGGTTGCTCATTTCTTTACGCTACAAAAGAAGTACAGAATAACTTTGACCCTGTCATTATCAGCTGGGGTTATAAAGCAGATGTTCCGGGGAAATCGCTCTTTTTAGATTACCATCAGCTGCAGGGAACTCGCGACTATTCTGCGTTCCTTACTATTCCAGCAGCGATCGATTTTTTAGAAAAATACGATTGGACATCTGTCTCCGCGCAATGCAAACAGCTGATTTTAGAAAACTATCAAGATCTGTGTGACATTTTCGGAACGCAACCAGTATGCCCTGTGACCAGTGAATTTCTTGGTCAGATCTGCAGTATCCCCGTTCCGATTGAGCATCCTAATGAACTGAAAGAAATTCTCTTTAACCGCTATAAGATCGAAATTCCAGTCTTTAAACTGAATGGACAGGTCTATTTAAGATTATCGACACAAGCTTACGTTTCTCAAAAAGATATCGATTACCTAAAACATGCATTGATTGAAATTAAAGAAACTACCAACCTCCTAAAACAACCATGATGAAATATTTTATCGTTCTATTTTCACTGATCAGTTTTTCTTCTTTCGGACAGGAAAAAACGGGAATGCACTGTCAATTGATCAAGAAACCATTCATTCTAAAAAATGGCAAAGCAACCGATCGTGAAGAGTTCTATTTGCGTTGCTCAGTTGCCGATTATTTCATCAAAATTTGTGAGAGCTCTGTTGCGGCGGAAGAACTAGAAAAACTTGTCGGTAAAGGACTTGACGCCGAAATTGAAATTGTAAACGGTTCATGGGATATTTGTGAAGACGATCCGGAGCAAATGCAAAGTCGCATTGGAGAATATGCTATTATTAAAAAGATGAATCGTGATTGATACACTGAAGACCTTATTTGATAGAGATCTCGATCGATTAGCGAGTGAAATAAACACATATAATAATGCATCCAATCTCTGGGTAAAGGATGGACAAGTGAATAACAGCGGGGGAACTTTATGCCTGCATCTCTGTGGTAATTTGCAGCATTTTGTTGGAAGTATCCTGGGAAACTCGGGCTACGTCAGAGATCGGGTTGCTGAGTTTTCAGACGTTCACTCGCGAGAATCGTTGATTCAAGAAATAGAAACAACCAAAAAAGCGGTTCAATCAGCACTTGAAAAGCTAAGCCCTAATGCCCTTTCTGAAAAGTATCCAATAGAAGTGTTTGGAAGTCCGATGACAGTGCAGTTTTTCTTGTTACATCTGCAGGGTCACTTGAACTATCATCTGGGACAGATTTCTTACCATCGTAGACTTCTTGACCGTTGATTGTGCATGTTAACCGCTCATATTAGTGCTAAAAGGCGTTCCGTCTTTTTTTGCTAAGTTTAGTACCTAAATCGATTTTATAAAATTCAACCATGAAAAACACGGTCTCCTCGTTCGGAAAGGGATATTTGCGCTTTGCATTATTGGCATTGCTTGTATTCTCTGTACAGAACGTACACGCACAGAAAAAAAAGAAGAAAAAAGGTGATGAACCTAAAAAAGAAGCTCCTTCCAAGGATGCTCCAAAGAAAATTGAAGACCTGATAAAAAAGAGTGAAGCGTTTGAAGGACTTTTTACAATTTATCAGGATTCAACAACTGGAGCTCTAAAAATGTTGATCAAAGAGGAGCAGTTTGGTAAAGAGTTCATCTATTTTAGTCAAACGGCGGATGGTCCCGCTGCTGTTCGTGGTTTCAGAGGTAATTACAGAGGCTCGAAAGTGTTTAAAATTGAAAAGTATTTCAATAAAATTGAGTTCATAACACAGAACACTTCTTCTTATTTCGATCCGGAGAATGCATTGTCAAAGGCTGCCGAAGCCAATATGCCAAGTGCAATTATGGCAAGTATGAAAATCGAAGGAGTAAATGATGACGAAACGGCTTATCTCATTGACGCAGATGCGTTATTCTTGAAGGAAACGTTCAGTCAAGTAAAACCGCCAAACTTCCCAGGTCAATCACCATTCTCTTTTAAATTAGGGAACCTTGATAAGGATAAGACAAAAGTAAATGATGTAAGAAGTTATCCTGAAAACACTGATCTTGCAATTGAATATGTTTATTCTAAACCAAGTGTGTTGAATGGTGGTGGACGCGATGTTACAGATGGTCGTAATGTCAGTATAAAATTGTTCCATAGCTTAATTGCTATGCCGGAAAACGATTATCAGCCATTAATGGACGACCCGCGAGTTGGTTATTTCATGACTCAAGTAACGGATATGACAAGTCTTGCACATGCTAACTACCGCGACTTGGTTCACAGATGGAATCTTGTTAAAAAGAATCCTGAACTTGAGATTTCCGAACCTGTTGAGCCAATTGTTTGGTGGATGGAGAACACTACACCTCAACACTTACGACCAATAATTAAGTCAGCAGCAGAACAATGGAATATTGCCTTTGAAGCAGCCGGATTTAAAAATGCACTAGTAGTAAAGCAACAGCCAGACGATGCTGAATGGGATGCCGGTGATATCCGCTACAATGTTCTTCGCTGGACAGCTTCTCCTTATCCACCATTTGGAGGTTATGGTCCGAGTTTTGTGAATCCAAGAACCGGAGAAATATTGGGTGCGGACATTATGTTCGAGTACCGCTCGGTTATTGGTCGTTTGAAAGCAGAAGAGTTCTTTGCTGGTAACGAAGCAACGGGGAACACTGAAGAAAATATGATTCAGTTTGCCAATTGCGAACACTTCGGATGTCAAGCTTCTCAACAAAGCGCCGTAAATAATGCATTTGCAGGGCTTGTACTTGAGTATATTGATAATGAAGCCATGGAGAATAGTCAAATGATTAAAGAATTCCTCCATTACCTCGTACTTCATGAAATAGGTCATACACTTGGTCTGAATCATAATATGAAATCAAGTCAACTGCATGACTTAGCAACAATTAACAACAGAGAAGTAACTGAAAAAGTTGGTTTAATGGGGTCTGTAATGGATTACCCTTCGATCAATGCTGCAAAGGATAGATCGAAACAAGGTCAGTATTATACAATGCGCCCAGGTCCATATGATCTATGGGCAATTCAATTTGCTTATGAGCAAGGACGCACCGAAGAAGAAACAACAGAATTACTCAATCGCTCTACTGAACATCAGTTATTGTTTGGTAATGATGCGGATGACATGCGTTCTCCGGGAAAAGCAATTGATCCACGTGTGAACATTTTTGATCTTACAAGTGACGCTATTGAGTACGGAGTTGAGCGACTAGACCTTGTTGATATGCTCGCTTCTCAAATGCTTAAAAAGTATGCTATTGATGGTAACTCTCATCATGACCATTACATCGCTTATATGTCTATGTTAAGACAATACCGTGATGTTGCAAGCACTACATCTCGCTACGTAGGAGGTGTATATGTTGATCGTGCCATGTTAGGACAAGAAGGAGCTACAAAACCTTATATTCCCGTAGAACTTGAGACACAAAAATTGGCAATGAATACGCTTTCAGAACGCATCTTTGCTCCTGACGCATTCGATTTTGCAGATGGGTTATACAACTACTTGCAACAGCAACGTCGTGGATTTAACTTCTTCGTGCGCTCAGAGGATCCTAAAGTGCATACATATGCAATCTCAATTCAAATGGGAGCCATCAATCATATTCTTCATCCAAATACGCTTCAACGTATTGTTGACTCAAAAGTTTACGGGAACGAATATGATCTTTCTACCATGATGAAAGAACTAACCGATGGAATTTTCAAAGCAGATATCAGTGGGAATGTAAATACCATGCGCCAGAACTTACAATTAGCCTACACGAAAAAGCTAATAGCAATGGTCACTGGAAAAAGCGCAGGACGCTATATGCCTGTTGTGCAATCACACGCTGTTTACTTCCTGAATCAAATTCGAAGAATGGCTGCTGGAAATTCAGGTGACATTTCAACGAAAGCACATAAAATGCACTTGACAACGCTAATTGACAATGCATTGAATGAAATCAAGTAGATGTAGATCTCACAATAATAAAAGCCGCACTTTAAAGTGCGGCTTTTTCTGTAAATCACTTTTCTTAACTTGAATAAAAATGGCAGAATGAAGCGGCTTCTTATACTTACTTGTGTTGCATGTGGCTTACCACTATGTTCTTATGCAGCTCCAATGGATTCAACAGCCAATATTTTGGGCACCACTTGGATTATGGATTCGACTTATTTCATCAATGGTAGTGAACGTAATGGTGCGAGTGCTTACGGTAAAAATGTTTGGGAATTCGCAGCGAACGGCTTATTACTTGTGACTTTGGAATCATTAGACCCCATGGAAGGAAGCTATGAGCAAAATGGAGCACTACTCACCATTCATTTATTTGGTTCCAAAGACTTATATCATATACTTCAACTTGATGAGCATAAACTTCGAATACTCATTGATGCCGAAAGTGGAAAAGTTATTTCAGAATCCGTATTTGTCACCTACAAAGAAGAGGAATAGCTAAAAGCGAAGAATCAATTTTAAATTAAATCGGCGCTGCGTAAGAAAATTTGGAATGGAATAATACCTACCGGAAACATCTTGTACCCATTGTTTAGAAAGTACATTATTCACACCAAGCAAGTTGAATACTTCAAATGATAGAATTGCATCAGTAAAATTACGCACAAAGAAATTTTGCTTTACTTCTTCTGGTTTTTCTTGAATACCGCTTCCATTTTTTTGCGCCATTAGCTTTGCCTTTTCCAGCTCGTACATTTTCTTCTTGTACTTGTAAAGAAAATCATACGACATTCCCATGTCTACTCGGAAATATGACTTCAGTCGAAGTGTGTCCTTGTAACGTTGAAAATCTGGCGGCCCGTAAGGCAATCTAGAACCGTATTGAATACCAACCTGAACACTAAAACTTTCGAACTTCGGCATTCTATCCTGAATCAACGCACCAAAGTTGATCCACTGATCTGTTGGTCTAGGAATAAACCCAGGTTCAACGCGCACACTGTCCACAACCGTTTGATCTTCACTAATACCGAACTTTATTACTTCTCCGGCAGCATTGTAATAATCATAGTAAAAATCACCAATGATATCCTCACGCGTATTTAGAAAGCCAGCCTTGAAAAACGATTCAATCCCCTCAATAAACTGACCATTGACGTTCATGTCCAATCCATAAGCATAACCAACCGCATCATTATTGGCATAATAACGCGTACGTACGTTTTCAATTTCGTAGGTGTTTAAATCCCACATGTATTTGTAGTAAGCTTCTGCTGAAAATTTAAAAGGTCGCTCGCGTTCCCACATATCGAAATAAACATCTGTTCCTAAAACGATATGTGCCGACTTTTGTGCTTTAACGTCAAGGTTCAAAGCACCGTCAAAAGTTCTGAACTCTCGATAAAATGGTGGTTGATAGTACAAACCAGTAGAAAGATGAATGTTCATATTTCTTCTCACTACACGTTCATCCTTCACCATGTACGCACGCGGATAATACTTCACAATTGCTCGTGGTGTAACGTAAAACTCATCGTTCGCAGTCGTATATCCAGCGCGCGTTCCAATACTCAAAGCCCATTTCGAAGGAGATTCAATAATGGTATCGCTGAACGTTCTTTTCTCACGTGTCTTAACACCGTTAGCGTCAATCTTTTTATACTTTTTAGAAACAGTAACTACCTTATTTCGCTCATTGTTAGACCACAATGAATTGAATTGAAGAAAGCCGGTGTAACGGTGCGACTGTAAGTTTAGTTCCCCTTTAATTGTCTCAAATAAAATAATCTCAGCATCATTTCCCTGAGGTAATGAATATCCTGCTGAGTCAACAACCTCCCACTCACTTAACTTATCGTCAAAATCATCCATCTGGAAGTTTACTCCCCATTTCATCTGGTGAGAACGGAACTGTAATCGGCGTTCATCCTTGAAGCCTCGTTTGAACGTATGATCTCCGTTATGATAAATATTAATGATCGTTGCATTCAATTTGTTCCGCGCATGGTTCAGGAAGGAACCAACGCCAAGCACTGCAACCGAATCACCAAACGCTTCCTGAGAAGGATCAGTTTCTAATTCGTTGATAAAATATTCTCCGAGAATATCAAAATACTCGCGCTCAACAGTATTAAATACAGTGGCGTAGAGATCTAAGTTCGTGTTCTTTGAAGCTTTCCATTTCAAAGAAGTCCCTCCCATCATAGTCTGGAATTTGGTTTCTTCTTCTCCTTCGAAATACACACGGAATGAATATGCTTCATTTGCTGTTCCAAAATCCGTTTCTTGCGTCTCTGGCGTAAAGCGATAATTGTTCGATGAAAAATGTCCAAGAACAGACCAGGTAAGGTTTTCCGTAAGATTCACGTTGGTCAAAAACTGAGCATCCCAAAAAACGGGATTGTAGCCTCCTTGCGTCGGTAAGGAATTCAATAAATATCCATTTGAGCGATAACGAGCTCCCACCAGATAATTGAATCGTGCGCTTGGTGCTTGTTCAATGTGTGCTTCCACTCCCAATAATGACCCCATTATTGACCCATGAAATTCTGTTGGTGTTTTGTAAGTAATATCCAATACGGAACTCAACTTGTCGCCATACTCAGAATCAAAACCACCAGCCGAAAACTGAATAGATTTTACCAAAGCGGAATTGATAAAACTCATACCTTCCTGCTGCCCAGAGCGTGTCAAAAAAGGTCTGTATACATTGAACCCATTTACGTACACAAGATTTTCCTCATAACTTCCTCCACGCACATTATAATTAGTCGTCAACTCATTGTTAGAGACCGCAGCAGTGGAATATACCAATAGGCGCTCTACCCCTCCGGTTCCTGGCACTTGCTGTAAATCCGTTGGTGCTAGCACAGGGGGATCAAAAGGATCTTGCTTCTCGGAACTTGCTGTCAGCTGTCCAACTTGTTGAAATGGAAATTTGACTTTTTCAGCCTTCGTACGTTTCCCCTTTAATACAACGCGTTGCTGATCCTGCATCTTCCCTGTTCTGTAAATGATGAGAACAGTATCTCCTTCTTGTTGTTCGAATGTTAATTCGTATTCACCTTCTTCATTTGTACGTACTAAATCCTTCTTTGCTGTTTTGGAATACACCTGAACGTTGTCCACGGGAACCCCACGCTTATCAAGACAGCGTCCAGTTACTTTCGTTGTTTGTCCAAACGAAAGAAACATAAGTAGCGTAAATATGATTAAAAGAAATCCGCGCATTGTGCAAATGTAGTCTTAGAAACGAGAACTAAGACAGATTATTTTACCGAATCATGATTCACGGATAACGAAGAAATCATTTTGTTCAGGATCAAGCGCTTCGTGCAACCATTGTAGTCGATCAGAGTAATTGCCATCTGGACAAAAGCTGAAAAAATTGGCTGAGCGTTCTTGTAGTCCATTCCCTGGAAATAGCTTGTCTTTAATGGAATCAATCTGCTTCATCGCGCTTTCATGATTAGACTTAGCGATTTTCACCATTTTTTGTTTCAATCCGTCTATTTGCTTTTCCAAACGAGTTGTTTCCCCTGCAATGAATTGTTCTTTCCCCGCATCAATCGTGATCATCATTTCCTTGAGCAAAGATGTTAGTTGTTCCGTATTAGCATCTAAAGTTCTAAAATCCAATTCATCTCCTGAATGCTCTGAAACGTACTGCCTTTTTAAGTCGTCTACTGATTTAAAAGCATCTTCAATATGCAGTGCTATTTTCTCCATTTTCTTGGATATACCTCTGTCAATCCACATCAGTGAATTCCTAACTCCAATCAATGGATAAAGGCATCCAACAGCATCGAACACTCCTTTTATTTGTAGCCAGTAAGACATTTCCCCTACTCCTCCAATATACGCTAGATTCGGCAAAATCATTTCTTGATAAAGTGGTCTCAAAATCACATTGGGAGAAAATCGTTCGGGATGCGCATTGACTTCTTCTAATAATTCCTCAGATGAGAAGCTCCCAACTCCGTCAACTGAAAAAATACCGCCCTCCTCAATAATTCTGGATCGAATATTGTCTTTAAGATAAAACAGGTTTACTTCTCTAGGGTTTACTTGAATTTTTCCGCCATCCTTCTTCAAGGATTCCGAAGTTTTCTTCACCGCTTCGAATGAAAACTTCTCCGTCAATTCTTTCTTTATTACTGGGGCAAAGGTTTTCTTAAGTTCAGCATCATCGCCGTCTACAACGACCAACCCATATGCTTTGAATAGTTCATGCACCATTGATCTGGTTGCCATTGCCAGATTATTACCCGAATAGTTGTCCAGCAACTGATGAATCTCTGCTTCAGCGTTATTCTTAAAGAAATCTTTAACCGCTAGTTTCATTTCATCCATACCGGAAATGTCAAATCTTCCTACGGCTCCAGTTTGATTTGACTCCCATTCTAATTCTCTTCCAAAAAGGTTAATTTTTCGAATTTCTTCAAAGTCATGATCTTCCGAAGCCATCCAGTAAACAGGAACAAACTTTTTATCAGGATAACGTTCACTCAGTAACTCACTCAACTTGATCACATGCATTATTTTTACCACAAAATAAAGTGGTCCTGTAAACAAGGAAAGTTGATGACCGGTTGTTACCGTAAACGTATTTTCATCAGCTAATGAAGCAATATTTTCACCTACCAATCCTAACTCATCGATACCTTGATATTGATTGTTCAGTGAATCAACAAGGACTTCCCTACCAAGAAAATTCGTCTTCTTTTCTTCCGCCTGCTGGTTAAAATGCTGAAGTGAGAAATCACGATGAATATATTCTGAATAAACATCTTGGTTATAGACTAAATTGAGATGTTGATCGTTAAATCGTTTTAATTGATGTCGGTGAAATTGAAATACCTGCATAAAACAAATGTAGTTAAGTTCATTAGACGAATAACGCGACCATTCCAAACTTTTGAATCTTTCAAGGTTTAGGAATTCAATTGGCGAACTTTACCGATATTTGTACGAAATAAGAAATTATTATGGAAGCAATTATAAAGACGAATAAAGGAGAGATGAAAGTGGAGTTGTATTCAAATGAGACTCCAAATACAGTGGCGAATTTTGTAAAACTGGCAAAGGACGGTTTTTATGATGGACTTAAGTTCCACAGAGTAATTCCAAATTTTGTTATTCAGGGTGGGTGCCCTAACTCAAGAGACGGAGCAGAAGGAATGCCAGGAACTGGTGGCCCTGGTTATTCAATCGATTGCGAGGTAACAGCTGACAAACAATTTCACGATCGCGGTGTTTTGTCAATGGCGCATGCTGGAAGAAATACAGGTGGTTCTCAATTCTTTGTTTGTCACTCTCGCGATAATACAGCTCATCTTGACGGAAATCACACGTGTTTCGGAAAAGTGACTGAGGGAGTAGATATCGTTGATGACATCAGACAGGGAGATAGCATTGATGCTATCGTAATTGTTGACTAAGAAATGTCCCAAAAAGCCATTGTTGTAGGTTCCGGAATTGCCGGTTTGGCATCTTCTATTCGCCTTGCCCAAAGGGGAATAGAAACGCATGTCTTTGAGGCAAATGATTTTCCTGGAGGAAAAATCAATAGCCGCTCCATTGGTGGCTATCGATTTGATCAGGGGCCTTCATTATTGACTTGCCCAGAATATCTGGAAGAGCTCTATATTCTCTGTGGACGTGATTTCGCAGATTTCGAACTTGCGGAACTGAATAGCTCTTTCAAGTACTTTTTCAATGATGGTGTCGAACTTGAACTCAAGCATGACCGCGATCAAATTATCAACGAGCTTTCAGAAAAACTGGGAGAAGATCGAGAGACTGTCGAAAAATACCTGAATAAAGCGGAAAAAAATTATGAATTGATCGCCCCTCTGTTTATTGAGCGATCGCTGCATCGATGGAGGCATTTACTCGGCGGGAAATTGCGTAAAGCTTTAGCAAGCCTACCCAGTTACAAACTGATGAGTACCATGCATCAGGAAAACAAGCGAAATTTTAAGAATCCACGAACAGTTCAAATATTTAATCGTTTTGCGCAGTACAATGGCAGTCACCCATACAAGGCTCCAGCAATGTTGAACATGATTTCTCATCTTGAAATCAATACGACACCATATTTGCCCAAACGTGGAATGATTCAAGTGACGGAGAGTCTGGTTGAACTTGCCCAAGAATCAGGAGTTCAATTTCACTTTAATGAGGCCGTAGAGGAAATTATCGTAGAAAACAAAACGATTAAAGGCGTACGCACAACAAAAGGAGTATACAAGAGTGATTTCGTGATCAGTAATATGGACATCTCCTTCACGTATGAAAAATTACTTCCAACTGCGAAGCGGCCTAAAAAGATACTTGCTCAGGAGAAATCAAGTTCGGCCATTGCATTTTATTGGGGAGTTAAAAAATCATTTGAGCAATTGGAAGTTCACAATATGCTCTTCTCGGATGAAGATCAAGAAGAATTTGATGCTGTCTTTATCGAAAAAGAAATGCATGATTCACCTTCTATCTATATCTATATTTCTTCAAAATCTGTCGAGGGTGACGCCCCCGAAGGATGCGAAAATTGGTTCATTTTAATTAATGCCCCTATTAACCAAGGGCAAGATTGGGATAAACACATTGATGATACAAGAACTTATGTACAACAGCGGGTTGGAGCGCTGCTAGGAGAAGAAATTGCTCCACTCATTGAGGTTGAAGAGGTACTGGACCCGCGTAAAGTAGAAACACGTTACAGCGGTAAATTCGGTTCCATTTATGGGAATGCTTCCAATAATCGTTTTTCGGCGTTCTATCGTCATCCCAATTATAGTAAAGAAATTAAAGGGCTTTATTTTGCCGGCGTTTCAGTGCATCCTGGCGGAGGTATCCCTTTGGCATTAAGTAGTGCGAAAATTGCCTGTGAATGTCTTTTTGAAGATGATCAAAATTCTGTGAAGTAATATCTGTCACACAAAAATCATTGCGATTCTTCCATTGTGATAATTGAAAATGCCGAGAACAAAGTGCTACCACTTTTTGTATATTGGAGAAAACCTAAAAGTCACTAAGATGTATGGCTTTTGACGGTTTATAGTGGATCTAAATACCTAAAAAGACCTATGGAAATTGAAAAGATCAATCTAGCTGCTAAACTAGCTACGTTTAACGAATACTGGACGCCCAAAATAGTCGGGGAATTAAATGGACAATATGTTAAAGTTGCTAAGTTCAAAGGTGAATTTGTAATGCATAAACATGACGCTGAAGATGAGTTGTTTTATGTTATCGACGGCCAACTATTCATTCAATTAGAAGACAAAACGCTTGAATTGAATGCTGGCGAATGTGTAGTTATTCCCAGAGGTGTAGAACATAAACCTTTTGCACCAAAAGAGGTTAGTGTCTTATTATTTGAACCGAAGACAACGCTAAATACGGGGAATACCAAAAGTGATCTGACACAGACAAATCTGGATAAAATTTAATTTCAGTTATGCGATTTGCACATACGAATATTGTGAGCAGTGATTGGAAGCGACTCGCAGAGTTCTACATAAACGTTTTTGAATGTAAAATAATACCTCCCGTACGCAAGCAATCCGGTGATTGGCTGGAAATAGGCACGGGACTGGAAGATGCAAAACTAGAGGGCGCACATCTCCTGCTTCCTGGCTATGAAGAAAATGGTCCTACTCTTGAAATTTATCAATATGAAGTCATTGAAAAACAAGAGGCCATCGCTCCCAACAAACGAGGCTTCGGACACATAGCATTTGAAGTAGAAAATGTTGATTCAATATTGGAACAAATAATACACAATGGAGGCCAAGCATTCGGGAGCATTACTCGAAAAATAGTGGATGGCGTTGGCGAGCTTACTTTTGTCTATGCAAGAGATCCTGATGGTAACCTAATCGAAGTACAACATTGGAAAAAATAGAGGCGCATTGATAGTCGCCTTAAACAGTCGAGTAACTTATCCAAGTTATCAACAATTTTAGGCTTGAACGAACGAAAAAATTAACTTTGTTCTAATGAGCGAATTTATTGTTTCAGCACGGAAATATAGGCCACAGACCTTCGACACAGTTGTTGGTCAGAAGTCCATTACGTCTACATTGCGGAACGCTATAAAGAATGATCATCTCGCTCAGGCTTTTTTATTTTGTGGTTCAAGAGGGGTTGGAAAAACTTCGACGGCAAGAATTTTAGCGAAGACGATTAATTGCTTTAACCGCACGGAGAACATTGAAGCATGCGATAATTGCGAATCTTGCGAATCGTTTAACTCTGGAGCTTCACTGAATGTATATGAGTTAGATGCGGCATCTAATAACTCAGTAGAAGACATTCGAAACCTGATTGACCAAGTGCGTATTGCACCTCAATTGGGAACCCACAAGGTGTATATCATTGATGAGGTGCACATGCTGTCTACCTCAGCTTTTAATGCATTTCTAAAAACGTTAGAAGAGCCTCCAAAACATGCCATTTTCATTCTGGCAACGACTGAAAAGCATAAGATCATTCCAACGATTCTATCCAGATGTCAAATTTTTGACTTCAATCGAATCAAGGTAAAAGACATCGCCGAACATTTAGGTCATATTGCGGAAAAAGAGGGCATTACTGCCGATAATGATGCTTTACATATCATTGCTCAAAAGGCAGATGGTGCATTGAGAGATGCATTGTCAATTTTTGATCAAATTGTTACTTTCTCAGGCAATACGATTAGTTATGACAATGTAATTGAGAACCTGAATATTCTTGATTATGATTACTATTTCCGAATTGTTGAAAGCGCATTAAAAGAAGATATCCCAGCCGCGTTGCTCCTTCTCAATGATATAATTGAGAAAGGGTTTGATGCTCATAACTTCATTGTTGGGCTTGCTGATCATTACCGTAATTTATTGGTTTGCAAAGACATCAGAACAGCTGCCTTATTAGAAGTAAGTGAATCGATTCAGGAAAAGTACATTGAGCAATCAAAAAAAATGGACGGAAATCACTTGCTCAGGGCACTCGGTGTTCTTAGTAGAGCTGATGTGGAATATAAAGCCTCCAAAAACCAACGACTGCTGGTTGAAATGGCTCTAATGCAACTGTGTTCCATCAATTCGGAGCTCGAAAAAAAAAAGGACTGACAGACCTGGTTAAGATCATTCCTTTCCCCAACCAAAACCTTCGAGAAAAAGCGCCAAAAGCTACGGCAAAACCGAGCGTTAAGAAAACAGCGAAAAATATGATGGTGAAGCCTGAACCTAAGGTAATGGAAACACCTACTGGTAAGCTAAGCACATCGAGCCTGTCCATCAAAAAAATGCTGGAAAAGAAGGAGGAAGAATCTGGTGGAGGTGCAATTGATCTAAGCAATATGCCGCGTAATCCTTACGGCTATGACGATCTAAAAATGGCTTGGCGTAAGTTTGCTTTCGAAATGAAAAATGACGGTAAGGAAACTTTTTACAACGCCATGATCAAACGCGAACCTAAACGCGTTGGTGATGATGAATATGTGATGGAAGTGGATAATCAGGTCCAAATCGACTACATCAGACCTGCACTTTCAGAGTTGTTGGGATTCGTTCGAAAAGACCTTAAGAATTATGACATCATGATTCGTTTGGAGATTACCAATAACCCGGAAGAAGAGGTGAAATATCAAACAGGGAAGGATAAATTTGCGGCACTTGCCAGAAAAAACCCTAACTTACACACATTGAAAAACACGTTTAATCTCGATATTGAGTACTAAATCTTCGTTTTTCTAGATTAATCAAATTGACCTAATGGAAAAAGACAAAACGCTCGCCGTCTTGATTGATGGTGACAATATTCCTTCAAAATATATTAAAGAGATGATGGAAGAGATTGCCAAGTATGGTAATCCGACAATCAAACGTATTTACGGTGATTGGACAAAACCACACCTCTCAAAATGGAAAAAACTTTTATTGGAAAACGCCATTACTCCGATGCAACAATACAGCTATACAACGGGGAAGAACGCAACTGACTCGGCTATGATCATTGATGCAATGGACGTTCTATATTCGGGAAAAGTTGATGGTTTCTGTATTGCCTCGAGCGACAGCGATTTTACCCGATTAGCAACACGCATTCGCGAAACCGGCCTTATGGTTATTGGTATCGGTGAGAAAAAAACACCCGATCCCTTTATTGCGGCATGTGACAAGTTCGTTTACCTAGAGATTTTAGGTTCGGACGACAAGGAAACATCCACAAACGCTACATCAAAAAGAAAAAAGAAGACGGTTGACACCATAAGCCCTAGAACGATTAAACTGATTACACAATCCGTCAATGACCTAGCTGACGATGATGGATGGGCTTTTCTTGGAGATGTTGGAAGCCTAATTCAGAAAAAACAGCCTAACTTCGACGCGCGTAACTACGGCTTTGAAAAGCTAACTCCGCTGATAAAGTCGACCGGAAAATTTGAAATAGATCAACGCGACAGTGGAAATGGGCGATACAAACTTATCTACATCCGAAGAATATAATTGCCGAAACAGTATCCCAAACTCTGGATTATATGGACAAAGAAGCCTTTTATCTGAACCAACCTGAACCCAATCAAAGTTGTTTTCTCGCGCTTCGTCAATTAATCCTTAATCATGATAAACAGATTACGGAGACAGTTAAATATGGTATGCCATGCTTTTGTCTAGGGAAACGCCATTTTTGCTATTTATGGAAGGATAAAAAAACGCAGCAACCCTATTTGCTGATGGTTGATGGAAATAAGCTAAATCATGAGAAACTGGTAACTGGCACTCGCAAGCGAATGAAAATATACTGGGTTCACCCTGAACAGGATATTAAAATTCAGGAAGTCAAAGAAATCTTGGAAGAAGCACTTAGCATTATAGTTGCAACCTAACTTATTTGCGCATTGCGATCATCCTATAATTCATTTCCAACTTATGCCCACTTTCATTATCATGAAATGTATAAGTGAAATGTTTATCTGCCACGAGTTTGATCTTCTTATAAAGTGCCAGTGTATCCCGAAGTATTTTTACTTTGCTTCCCACATCCTGAATACAAACAACAAATAATCCGCCTAACTTGATTTCCGCTAAGACTCGTTTAATAAAGGCAATTTCTCTTTCTTTATCAGGTTTTGCAAAATGGAACATACTATCCATCAGGACTATATCAAAAGATCGAAAATTCTTAAACTCATAAATATCAGCGACAATTCCTTCCAACATCAATTTTTCTTCTGACGCTATACGATTCATCTGTTCAATTCCAACTCTCGAACTATCTACTCCCGTGACATCATAACCAATTCTTGCAAGCGCAATTGCGTCTCTTCCCTGCCCACAACCTAAATCCAATAACTTCCCCTTTTCCTGAATTGCATCAAAAAAATCAATCAGTTCAGGATAGGGCTCTCCAAATAAATTTACTGTTTGATAATGCTTATCGTAGGTTACTGCCATATTAACTCTTAGAATGTTTAAGCTATTATAACTTCACACGAAGTTGAAGCGTGAGATCAGAACGCGTATTTCCAAAAATTTCTTCCGGGCCTGATCCAATCGAATCACGATTAGCAAAAATACTAACCCCATAACGTGCCCAAAGATCAAATTTACGTAAGAATGTCCACCTCACAAGAACATATGCGCGACTTCCCTGATAAAAATAGGCCGGAGAAGAAAAGACATAGAGCGCGTTATTTTCATAGGTGTAAATTCGGGCATCATAACTATCCGTTTCGAATAGAGCATAACGCAAAGCAAGATCTATTGGTGATGATTTTGGTCGAAAGATCACATCTTGTGAAACTACGAGGCCGTTTTCCTGTTCACTACTCGGACGATTGATTGTTACAAACTCTATTCTGCTTTTTAAGCGAATAGCCTCTGAGACCTGATAGCTCAAGTTTAGACGGTAGTTTCGTTGAATAACATCTTCAATAGCTGTAATTGTTCCATCTGAAAATCGGCTATTTCGTTGACGCTTCTGCTCACGAAAACGAGCGTATACTTCAAGTCTTCTGCTGGGTCGATAAGATGGCTGAAAAAGGAATTCATGACCATGTGAAGGTGCATCAACTTGAAAGCGCATCCATGGGAACTTGAAAATATCCACGTAAGTGTTAATTGAAAATGCCCTTGTGAAATTCACTTTTAACCCAGTATACAATCCGCTTTCGTTTTGTGTACGGCTGGCTTCTGCAAAGCCATTATTGTAAAATGTTTGATAATCACGTGCAAAGTTGCGGTAGACCACACTCATAGAAGCTCTACGATCTAATGAAAATAGCACACCATGAATATTGGCAAAACCACCAGAATAAGACGTTCTTGATACTTCACCAAAGAAATTAAAATTTCGAATTACCCAACTGTAATCGGCGCTGAGGCTTACTGTTTGCTTCCCTCTAAAATCAAATTGATTATAAGGTAATGTATCCTTCTCAAACGAGCGATCATATCCTTGGTAAACTCCCGCAACACCAATTTGAAGTCCTCTCGTGTTGTATTGAAGATTTCCTCCAGCTATTATCTCATTTAATGTGTGGCGTCGATTGATCTCCGTATTCGTTCGGTGTAAACCTCCAAGATTGATACTTTCAACTATGGCCTCCTCTACGCTTAATGAATCCAGGACATTGATTGACGCATCTACTTGTTTGTACGAACCAAAAGCCAGTAATGAAAAGTCTTTTACTCCAACCTGCACTGCAGCTCCGCGAAGAAATCTTGCTTCATCGACTGAAGTATAAGGGCGTATAGGGTTTGCTGACTTTTTTACATTTGTCACATCAGCCGACTTTGCGAAAGCATAACCCGTCCATAAATTTAATCCTTGACCAATTTGCACCTGATAATCACCTAATGCAACAGATTTCAGATACTTCCCCCCTTTGTAGAAGGCGTGAGCAGAATAAAAATCAAATCCGTTCTTTTGCGCTCCTCTGAAAAATTGCTCACCTGGATCTTTTTCGGCAGTCACACCAATACTAAGATTAGTTCGGTAACTAAAGCGCAGCCGCGTATAGTAACGATCCGCATTTCCATAATAGTAACTATTGCTGTTTTGTTGTATTGAGTCACTTACGTCTTCATACCCTGACTTTTCTTCTAAAATACGTTGATAGCGGAAATACGCCTCAAACTTTCCCTGCTTGAAAGCTTCTTTCAAACTTACATGCAACTGATCAAGTTTGTCATCCACCTTTACGAAAGGTAAAATCAATCGAATGATGCGCATATTCCAGTAGCTCAGCCCTTGTAATTCGTAAATGGAAATGAACTTTCCGAACAGTTTACGGTGCAACAATAAATCGTTGATTTGCACATCAGTTAACAAACTTAAATCCTGCAATTGCTCTGCAGTAGCGGAGTTCAAGTTCAGTGGATGTTCATAATAAAAGTTCAGCTGATCAATAACGTCTGTCAAGTCAATGCTCTCCACTTCCAATTGTTCGGAAATAAACTCTATGCGCTGTTGAATAATTTCGTTCTTTTCTTGAGCCAAGAGGCCTTTCGTCAGAAAAACGAACACAAACAATCCGATATAGCTATACCACTTCACGTCCTACTTTGAAGCTTGAAAAACGAGAGAAAAATGAGGCGACCATCCTAAAATCTGATGATACGATGTGCCAAAATCGATATGCACCTTCTTTAGGTGGTAGCCGAGACCAAAACTTAATTCTAACGGACTTGTAGCCATACCGGCACGAAGGAAAAATTGATCGATTAATTGATATTCAATACCTGACTTAAAACGGAAAGGATTTTCAATGTCTTTTTCTCCTTCAACTGCCAAAAGAAACTTTTCTGAAAATAAATAAGAGGTTCCTAAACGAATGGTTGTAGAAAAACGATCATCTTCAAAATCTGAAAGCTTTGCGCGATTGAGATTAAATACACTCACACCGAGTTTCCAATTCTCAGTAAAACGGGCATAAATACCAGCCTCCGCGGTCATGTTTCCTCTAGAACCATATCCTTCAGATAAAGAAATCCCTTGATAGTTGAGTTGAACTCCAGCAGAAATCATTTCGGCCAGCTTCATGCTGTAACCTATCCCCCCTTTATATGATCGAAATCGACTATATCCGTACATATGACCTCCAACAGACAAAACCCCGACCTTCAATGGAACAGCGATAGCTAATCCTTGGCTCTGTAGTTCTTTTAAAAGAAAGCGGTTCTCATAGGAAGCACCTGCCGCGAAATCCTCAAGTTCAGCCAATGCTCCCGGGTTGTTATGATAGGCCCAAACTTCTTCTAAAGTGACAGATGCATTTCCCAATGACATCGACCGAGCACCAGCAGGCACCCAACCTTGCCCCCAACTCAAAAAGGTCCAAAAGCAACAAAATAAGATGAATAACTGCTTCATTTCAATAATCTGGATTTAGCATCAATAATCGCGTCATTGTAATAATCTTCTTCGTCAATAAATGACCAGGAAACTCCTGCATCCTTTGAAATTGCAATAATTACGACATCTCTAGCAGGAACATCATAATCTACAAAATCAATTTCCCGAAAGAGGTATTCAACGTGCAAATGCATATTATTTTTCTCAATTCGCTGAATGATGCCATCTTGCAAGAAGGGATTCAAATCCCCCATAGAGAGATCATAGCGTTCCTGAAAAACACTATCGCCCTGCTCTTTGTAATAAGCAACCGCTTCAGGGAAAGTATAAGCAACATATGCAGTCGCAACGCCTTCATTCTTCGCATTGATGTAGGAAACCATCGCGTTGTGCAATGAAGCTTCTTGATCTGAACTCAAAGTGCAAGCTCCACACAACAAAAGGAGTAGAAAAAAGTAGTACGGTTTCACCCCATGAAAATACGTATTTTTTGAATATTTTTGAGTGGACGAGAGAAAACTATTCATCTCCGAATTCGCTTAAACTATTAGCATGAAACACCTACTTCTATTCCCAATTATTTTTTGTACTTCTTTAATTTTTGCTCAACAAACTAATGAAACGATAGATGTTGGGGGAACTAACCGAACTTATGTACAGTATCTACCAACTGGATTTGATGTAAACACTGAATCTTTGCCCGTTGTCATGTGCCTGCATGGGCTTGGAGATGTTGCCACCAATATTGCTAATATCGGCTTTAACCAAATTGCTGACACAGCGCGCTTTATTGTTATTTATCCTCAGGGCCTTGATAACGCCTTTGGGAACTCATCTTGGGCAAACGGAACCGCGTTTCTTTCTTCAACAGCAGACGACATTAGTTTTTTCAATTTATTGCTGAATGATCTCATATTAAATTACAATGCCGATGCCACGCGCATTTACTCAACAGGATTTTCAATGGGTGGGATCATGTCTCATAAACTTGCTTGTGCATTGAATGATAGAATTGCTGCCATTGGAACCATGTCAGGAACCATGTCCAGCGAAGATTTTAATAACTGTACACCTGCCTATGCTACACCAGTAATGCACGTTCATGGCACAGCTGATGGTACCGTACCTTATGATGGAACAGCGCTTCCCACGTTAGAGCTAGTAGAACCTACAATCAATTTTTGGCGTAATGTACACGGATGCGGTGCAACTTCTGACTCTACTCAATTACCTGATACAGCAGCTGATGGATATACCGTTGATCGATTTGTCTATCAGGGTTGTACACCGCAAGCTTCTGTTGAACTTTGGCGCGTAAATGGTGGAGATCACGAATACTTTTTTGAACCCAACAATGACTTTACAGAAGCTGTAGAGCTGTGGCTGTTTCTTAGAAAATGGTCGCATTCCAATCCAGCAACCGCCTCAATAGCCAAAAAAGAACAACAAAAACTACACATTTATCCCAATCCGGCTACAAGTAAATTCGAAATTGAAATGGATGAACCATTCCATTTAGAAATAATCGATTTAAATGGAAACGTGGTTTATAGTCTTGACGCGACAGACGAAAAAGAAATGATTGATTGTCAAGAGCTTGAACGAGGAGTTTACTTTCTGAAGGTGACTGGGTTAACTGAGCGCATAGTGCTTCAATAGTTGCTCGTATTCATCACGCGTGGATGTCAAATATCCTTCCATTGAAAGATTCAAGAGGTCTTGAATTCTTAACATCTCCGGGTATTGCTTGGCAACAATCCTGTGCAATTGAGCTGACTGACCAATGATTTGAATTTCTTCAAATTCTCGGTCATTTTTGATACAATAGAAGACCTTATTGTTTGAAAGTTTTCTGTATTGCGGAAAGTCGATACCTTTGTTTTCCATAAGACGAAGTTAGAGAATGTTTGCAAATGAAACACATGCGAAAGCTCATGAAGCTTTAAAAGCTGGAGAAGTAGAGAAAGCTATTCAACTCTACACCGATGCTTTGAAAGAACATCCTGATCATCTGGATATACTCAGTGATCGAGGTGTCGCCTACATACATGCCAACGATAAGGATAAGTGCTTTGCAGATCTGGACAGGGCAATAAAACTCCAGCCAAAATACTCTTACCGGTATGCGAGTCGTGCGTACGCAAAAAATCATTTCGGTGATTTAAATGGAGCGGTTGAAGATTATACAAAAGCCGTAGAACTAGATCCCGATGACGCCGTAGCTCAGAATAACCTTGGGTTATTGTTGGAACAACAGGGGTATCAAAAGGAGGCCAATGATCGATTTGAACGAGCGGATAAACTCTCCAAATTGGAAGATGAGTTGTACAAGACGATGGACGATCTCGAATCCAAAGATAAGACCTCAAATGAGATCAAAGAAGCAGAAGACGCTCTACTAATTCAAGACGATAATTTACAAAACCCGTCTGAAGATTCGAAAAAATCGACCACATCTAAAGAGCTAAAAAAAGTATTCACTTCGAAAAAACAGTTTCGGGAATTTATACGATTTATACGTAACGGATTTAAGCTAAAATGACGAAGAAAGAAAAGGCAGAATATATCGTTAAGGAGTTAGAAAACCTTTACCCTGAAACACCAATTCCTTTAGACCACACAGATGCTTACACCTTGTTGGTAGCAGTGTTGCTTTCTGCACAATGCACTGATAAAAGGGTAAATACGGTAACTCCACATCTGTTTAAACTGGCCGACAACCCATTTGACATGATTAAGCTAACCGTGGATGAAATCAAAGAAATCATTCGACCATGTGGTTTAAGTCCAAGAAAATCGCAGGCCATCTTCACTTTATCGGAAATGCTCATTGAAAAATATAATGGTGAAGTTCCAAAAGGCTTTGAACAACTCGAAGAACTGCCAGGAGTTGGTCACAAAACAGCGTCTGTTGTTATGGCTCAAGCCTTTGGAGTCCCGGCATTTCCTGTCGACACTCATATTCATCGCCTGTTAACACGTTGGGGCATCACTTCGGGAAAAAATGTTGACCAAACTGAAAAAGATGCAAAACGCGTCTTTTCTAAAGACTTATGGAATAAATTACATCTGCAAATTATTTTTTACGGTCGTGAATACTCTCCTGCGCGATCGCCTAAGGCAGATATTGATTTTATCACTCAAAAAATTGGTACAGTCAAGGCCAAAAAAGAACTAGTTTAAAGAGCGCATTTAAACCTTTCTGTTTTTGACCTGTCCAAAGGGTAGAAATATTTAAAACAGAAAATCATGAATGCTAAAATCTTAACCCTCTTCTTCGCGCTATTTATTTTTGCAGCCCATAGTCAGCAGACAAAATGGGAAAAACTCGGAACACGACTGGTTGACAAGCGCTTGGATAAAGATGTTATTCCAGTAGGCGCTCGAAAAGGAGGATTCACAAAACTCAAGGTTGAAGTACGCGGTGGAGCGATCAATATGCATAAAATGATTGTCACTTATAAAAATGGTTCTAAGGAGTCTATTGCTCTTCGCCATAATTTTGGTCCAAGAAGTGGTTCACGTATAATCGATATTCGAGGTGGTAAACGCCTGATTCAAAAAATCACCTTTTTCTACGATACAAAAAATCTTAACCCCGGAAAAGCTACAGTGCATGTCTTCGGTAGACGCTAAAAACCGAAGTTTCTATAGTAAATTAAGGAGTGCCATTGTGCACTCCTTTTTATTTATGGTATGATGGCATTTTCAATTGCTGGATTACTTTTTAAAGATTCACTAAATTCGAAAGACCAAAAGAAAAGACATGAGAATTTATAAAACTGCTTTTATTCCTCTTCTCGCCTTTGGGCTTTTGACAGCCTGTGGTGAAACAGAAGAAAACGTAACCAACGAAAATACAAGTGAAGTTGAACGAAAAACTCCCAATGAAAATCAGGTAGATCGTTTTGCGGATATTCAAGTATTACGTTATGAAATTCAGGACTTTGACAAATTAAGTCTTGATCAAAAAAAGTTGGTTTATTATTTATCTCAAGCGGGATTAGCGGGACGCGACATCATCTATGATCAGAATGGCGCGCATAATTTGGCTATTCGCAAATGTCTTGAATCAATAGTGGAAAACTATGACGGTGATAAGGAGACAGATGAGTGGTATTTGTTTATGACTTATTCCAAACAAGTTTGGTTCGCAAATGGTATTCATCACCATTATGGAATGGATAAAATTATGCCACAATTTAGTGAAGCATATCTGGACGAGTTGATAGCGTCAACAGGTGCTAAAATATCCGAAAATGCGAAGAAAGTGATGTTCAGTAACGACACTGATATGAAACGTAAGGTGAAGAATGCAAATGTAGATATGATTGTTGCTTCAGCGAATAATTTCTACGGTCCAGGTGTTACTCAATCTGCCGTTGAAGACTATTATGCTGAACGCATTGACAAAAGTGACCCTCGACCAATTGAATATGGATTGAACTCTACCATGATTCTAAAAGATGGTGCTCTATACGAAGATGTTTGGAAGTCAGGAGGAAGATATGGTGAAGCCATCGATAAAATTATTTTTTGGTTGGAAAAAGCGGTCGGTGTAGCAGAAAATGAAGATCAGGCAGCTGCGCTGAAAAAATTGATTGAATACTATCAGACCGGCGATTTAAAAACATGGGATGATTATAACATACTTTGGGTAAAATCAACTTCAGGAGATATTGACTGGATCAATGGTTTCATCGAAGTATATGGAGATGCATTGAGCAAACGAGCTTCTTATGAGAGTATTGTTCAAATCACCGATTTTGAGGCATCAAGACAGATGAAAGTAGTAGCCGATAATGCACAATGGTTCGAAGATAACTCACCATTGATGGAATCGCATAAGAAAAAGAATGTGAAGGGAGTAAGCTACAAGGTCGTTCAAGTTGCTAGCGAGTCTGGAGATGCCGCCCCCTCCACACCAATAGGCGTTAACCTTCCGAACAATAATTGGATCAGACAAGAACATGGTTCAAAATCCGTGAGCCTTGGGAACATCATTTCAGCTTATGACAAGGCTGCAGGTCCAGGCTTGGTTGAAGAATTTGCAAATGATCAAGAAGAAGTTGAAAGAGCGAAAAAACACGCTTACCTTGCAGGAAAGCTACATACCGCGTTACACGAAGTAGTTGGCCACGCTTCAGGTCAAATTAATCCCGGAGTTGGTCAACCATCAGAAACGCTAAAAAACTATGCAAGTACGCTTGAGGAAGCACGAGCGGACCTTGTTGGGTTATACTATATAATGGATCCAAAACTTATTGATCTTGGTTTGATCACAACGTTAGAAGTTGGAAAAGCAGAATATGATGGCTACATCCGAAATGGTATGATGACCCAACTTCAACGTCTGGAATTGGGTAAACAAGTGGAAGAAGAGCACATGCAAAATCGACAGCTAGTCGCAGCATGGGTAATTGAAAAAGGTACGGACGAAAACGTCGTGAAAAAAATAGAGCGTGATGGCAAAACGTATTACAACATTAACGATTACGATAAGCTTCGAATCCTTTTTGGAGATCTTTTAAAGGAGATTCAACGAATAAAATCTGAAGGTGATTATGAGGCAGGAAGGCACCTTGTAGAAACATATGGTGTTAAAGTAGATCAGGAAATCCATAAAGAAGTTCTGGAAAGAGTGGCCCCATTGGATTTGGCTCCATATAGCGGATTCGTTTACCCGATTTTTGTACCTGAAAAAGATGAAAACGGTGCAATCACTGATATAAAAATTGAAAACAAACAGTCTTTCGTAGAACAAATGTTATATTACGGAAAGACTTATGGAATATTGGATTAGTTTATCCGTTACCATTAAAAGGATTGGGGATTTGAAAATAATCAAGTCCCCAATTCTGTATTCAAAAGACAAGCTATGAAAACGAAACAAGAAATTGTAGAAAACTGGTTACCAAGATATACAGGCGAAAAACTCGAAAACTTTGGCTCTTATATCTTACTCTGTAATTTTCATAATTATGTGGAGAAATTCGCCGAACATCATGGTGTTGAAGTAATCGGAAAGGATCGCCCAATGCAGTGCGCCACTGCCGAAGGAATTACGATTATTAATTTCGGCATGGGAAGCGCTTCTGCTGCCACATGTATGGACCTGCTCTCTTCTATTCAGCCCAAGGCTGTTTTATTCTTAGGCAAATGTGGAGGGCTCAAGAAAAAAAATGAAGTTGGCGATTTGATTTTACCAATAGCCGCTATTCGTGGGGAAGGAACAAGTAATGATTATTTCCCACCCGAAGTACCTGCTCTTCCTGCTTTCGCTCTTCAAAAAGCAATCTCTACGACCATTCGTGATTATGCGAAAGACTACTGGACCGGAACTTGTTATACTACCAACAGACGCGTGTGGGAGCATGATGATGAATTCAAACAATACCTTACGCAAGTTCGCGCCATGGCCATTGACATGGAAACTGCAACTATTTTTACCGTAGGATTTGCCAATGAAATTCCAACTGGAGCCTTACTCTTGGTTTCAGACCAACCGATGGTATCAGAAGGCGTAAAGACCAGCGCAAGTGACACAAGTGTTACCGCCAAATATGTTGATGACCATCTTCGCATTGGTGTAGAATCACTAAAACAATTGATCAACAATGGTAACACGGTTAAGCATCTTCGCTTTGGTTAAGCTTCCTATATGAGCAAACGAAATTTGTACCTGCTTGGTGCAATCACCCTCATCATATTCCCACTACCGACTTTTTTTGGTCTCTATTATATAGAAGGTATTGGGCCCTGGGAAATTCTTCAGTTGGATCGCTTAAACGCCTACACGCTTGGACTCGGAATGGAGGTCGGCGCTTTGTATGCTGTGGTTGCACTTGCCTTTATGAATGCTCGCGTATTCAATGATATGCCTGTACGTGTAGAAACAATGGTAAGAAATATGAATCTCAATTTTTGGGACTGTGTCTTTCTTTCTCTTTGCGCAGGTGTTGGTGAAGAATTGCTGTTTCGTTCTGGTGTACAGTTCTATTTAGGACCAATCATTACATCGATTATTTTTGTTGCCATTCACGGTTACCTGAATCCTTTCAACTGGCGAATGTCACTCTATGGATTAATCGTATTACCATTTATTCTTCTGATCAGCTATGGTTACTATGAATTCGGCTTATGGTTCAGCATCGGAGCACATTTCATGTATGATCTGGTACTATTCATGATCATGATCGAAAAAGATTAACGAACAATAATCTGCAACTGCGTCGTTTGACGCACTAACAAGCAAGGAGGAACTAACACTGTACCATCCACTTCCAATACTTCAAAGTAGCGCAAACCACATAATGATTCTGGCAGCTCAAGCATTACACCAGCATTCCAAATTCGCAGCTCACGCAACTTTCGAAGATTTTCAATTTCCTCTGGAATCTTATCAATAAAATTCCGATTTAAATGGATGAACTGAAGGTTCTCACAATTCCCTATTTCCTTGGGAACACTGGTCAATCGATTAAACTTCATTTGTAGAACAACCAATTCGTCCATGTCACCAATGGTTTTGGGAATCTCTACAATTTCATTTTGGTTAAGCACTAATTGCTCTAAACTTTCCAGCTGACCAATAGATTCAGGCAATGAGTCTATTTCGTTGTATTGTGCAGATAGTATTCTTAGCTTCTTGAGATTACCGATAGACTCCGGAAGTGTCTTTAAATCATTTCTTCCAAGAAATAATTTTTCAAGATTTTCTAACTCCCCGATCCGCTCTGGAATGCTATCGAGATTGTTTCCATATAATCGTAGGACTTTTACTTCTTTATTATCGAATACTTCCTCAGGAATTTCTGTTAACCCCCTGCGTTGAAGGTTAATAACCGTTCCATCATGCCAATGACCGATATCCTTTAATCCGCATCCAAAAAGAAACAGTGAAGTGCTAAAGAGTAAAAAAAAACGGTACCTCATCATCTCTAAAGTTAACGCTATCTCCCAATATTTTTTAGTGTTAAGGCAACTTTTCCCATATTTTTGCATCTATAGATTAAACGTTTTGGCTGTTAAACTGTCAAAGGCTTGAACGTTAAATAAACAGAAAAATGAAAATGTTAAAATCAGTAGCCCTAGCAGGATTATTCCTTATGAGTTGTGCAGCAGTTGTAGCACAGGAACAAAGAGCAGAAAGAACACCGGAAGAGCGTGCGGAGAGAATGACGAACAAGATGAGCACTGCATTGGAGCTTGACACAAAACAGACTGCTGAGTTAAAAGAAATTAACTCGCGTTATGCTGCGGAGATCAAACGCATTAAAGAAGACGAATCATTGGATAAGGTACAGCGCAAATCGAAAGCACAAGAGCTTAAATCAAATCATGACGGTGAACTAAAAAGCCTCCTGTCTGAAAAGCAATATTCGGAGTACAAGGCCATGGAACAGGCAAAAATTGAACGTCGCGCTGAGAAAAAAGAGGCTAAAAAAATGTCTCCTGAAGACCGTGCGGCAAGACGTACTGCAAAAATGCAAGCAGCTATCTCAGACCTTTCACCTGAACAACTTGAACAGATTAGTGACTTAAACCTGAAGGTAGAAGAGAAAGTTGAGGCGATCAAAAATGATAACGCTAAAACACAAGATCAGAAAAAAGTATTCATTAAAGGAAACAGAAAGGATCAATTGAAAGCATTGAGCTCTATTCTAACGGAAGAGCAAATGGCTGAATGGAAGGCATCCAATCAACGAAAGCCATAATTGATTGTAGTTACCAATTAGAAGATATGAAAAAGCCCGCTTAAATAGCGGGCTTTTTTTTCACTTTAAAATCTCTGAGAAAACAGCTTTGAACTTATCAACCTTTGGCCGAACAATAGATTGACAATAAGGGTTTCCAGGATTGTTCTCAAGGTAATTATGGTGATAGTCTTCAGCAGGATAAAAAACATCTAGTGGCGCTATCTGCGTAACAATTGGCTTGTCCCAAACCTTTTCCTTTGACAAGCGATCTTTATATTTAGCCGCGCTTTCTCTCTGTTGATCATCATGATAAAAAACAACTGAGCGATACTGTGCACCAATATCGTTTCCTTGTCGGTTCAGTTGAGTTGGATCGTGCACGAACCAAAAAATCTCCAACAACTGATCATAAGAAATTTGCGTTTCATCATACTCTACCTGAGCTACCTCAGCATGGGCGGTTGTACCGCTGCAAACTGCCTTATAGTTTGCCGTCTCTTTACTGCCTCCCGCATATCCAGGCGCAACGGAGTGTATACCGTTAACATCTTTAAAACATGCTTCAATACACCAGAAGCACCCTGCTCCAAACGTTGCTTTTTTCATACTACAAATTAACGAAGAAATTCAGCTTATTTTTCTTTTTCAAACTTTAACGAAGCTGAGTTAATACAATACCTCAAACCAGTAGGTTCTGGACCATCATTGAAGACATGACCAAGGTGTGCATCGCATCGCGTACAAATTACTTCAGATCTAACCATCCCATAAGAGCGATCAACCACCTCACCTACATTTGCCGCCACAGCGGGTTGATAAAAACTTGGCCATCCGGTTCCGGATTTAAACTTTGTATCACTCGAAAAAAGTACGTTATCACAACAAATACAGTTGTAGTTTCCTTTTTCCTTATTGTCCCAATACGCTCCCGTAAAAGCTCTTTCCGTACCTTTTTGACGGGTTATTCTGTATTCTTCATCTGTTAGTTGATTTCGCCATTCCTCATCCGTTTTTACGACCTTAAGTGAATCGTCGATTTGAGCAATTACCTCTGGGTTAGTAATGATCATTGTATCATCAGACAAACCTGTGCTGCAACTCAATATGAGCATCCCTAATCCGGCTATAAATCCTATCCATTTCATATTGTTCCTTATTTATAGGATTAGACGTAAGAAGAATTACTTTTGTACGGTGAAGCTCAAGTATTCCCGAAATTTTTGGATCATCAGCATTGCATTGCTCTGTTTTATGGTGAGTTTCAACCTTATTATTCCTGAGTTAAACGATTTCATAACCAATCTTGGCGGAAAGAATTACAAAGGTTGGATTTTTCTATTATTCTCGATTTCTGCGGCAATTTCAAGACCATTTTCTGGGAAACTCTCTGATACAATTGGTCGAAAAAAAGTAATGTACATTGGGGTATTTGTAGGGATTCTAGTCGGAATTACCTACCCTCTTTCCGGCAGTGTTCTAGGATTTCTTTTATTACGGTTTTCACATGGGTTCGGTGCCGGTTTTCTACCAACAGGTGCTACGGCATTGGTAACAGATATTATTCCAGAAGAGAGTCGCGGTGTCGCCATGGGAATCTGGGGAACCTTCATTTCAGTTGGTTTTGGACTTGGCAACTACTTTGCTAGTGGGATTAAAGATGCAATTGGATTGGCCGGACTTTTCATGGTCGCCGCTGGATTTTGCGCTGTTGCCGGAATTTTAGTTGCCTTTCTCTCTGAAACCCTCCCTCAACCCCAAAAATTTAAGTGGTCCTTTTTGTCCGTTAAAATGGATGATGTTTTCGAACCAACAGTGCTTCCAGCTGCGTTTGTGATGTGTTGCTCAACGATATCTACAGGTATGATTTTCGTTACAACCTCTGATATAAGCACTTTCCATGGACTTGAAAATAAGGGTTGGTTTTTCCTATACTATATGCTGTCGACAATCCTCATTCGCCTTTTCGCGAGTAGCTTGTCTGATAGAATTGGAAGAAGGCAAACGCTTATTATTGGCCTGAGTTTTCTCATGACCAGCATGATTGTTGTTGCCACAGCCGGCGATTGGATTCAGTACACTATCGGTGCAATTGTATTCGGAATATCAACAGGAATTTCCAGTCCAACAATCATGGCATGGGTAGCCGACTTATCCCCCTTTCACCGACGTGGTGTTGGAGCCGGAACGCTTTTTATAATGTTAGAGATTGGAATCATCATTGGCTCTGTTATTACGCTTCAAATGTATGATAGTACGCTTCAAACAATTTATGCTATGTTTATCATAGGAGCTTCCTTTGCATTGATCGCTATTCTCTATCTGATTTGGCACATTCGCAATGTGGAATCAAAAACTTAATTCGTCCTCTACTTGCAGATACTTTCGTAAGTAATTCACAGCGAGATATATCGGAATTGTATCGATCAGAGCAAAAAAGAACTTGAATAAATAGCTACTCAAGATAAATGATAGCAACGCCGTGGAAATTGCGGCTCCTTCCGGTATAGGAAGAGCATTGGCATAATAGTGCGTGATTAGAATAACGGCTACGGAATCAATTAACTGACTTGTCAGTGTAGAAACATTGTTTCGCAGCCACAGCATTTTTCCAGCTGTCTTTTTCTTGAGAAAATGAAAAACATGCACATCTACGAATTGCGCACTTATATAGGCGATCATCGAAGCAAACGTTGCTCCAAAAGTGAGTGTCCTTATTTCATAAAATGCATATCCATAAGGTGCAACGGGCTCTCCATTCTGTATATCTAATGAAAGGCGTCCATCCGCTCCCAGAGATTCAGGCGCCTCTAACCATCCACCGAACCAAAGCACAAATAGTACCCAAAGGTTGAGAATCAAACCAACCCATACCAGCATATTTGCACGCTTCCGTCCATATATCTCTGAAATTATATCGGTGCACAAAAAGGTAATAGGGTACGGTAATACACCTACAGCAACTGAAAAGCGAATGTCACTACTGGGAGAAATACCAATATAAGAAGACAAATCAATGAAGCGTGAAACACCAAGAATATTGAGCATTGTGAGCGATCCCAGGAAAATTCCCGCCATTATCAAGAACGTCCATTCACGGCGCCTTCTGATTAACGGATCGATTGTTTCATTCGCTGCAAACACGATTCAATTTCTTTGGTTCTGCCAAAGAAACGAAAAAAATAAACGCTCCTATATTTCATCAAAATATTCTTATCTTCGATCATCAAAGATTACTGATTTGCCACGCGTTAACCAAGAAGACTTAAAGAAGTTGTACTACTCAATTGGAGAAGTAGCGAAAATGTTTGACGTGAATACTTCATTAATCCGTTTTTGGGAGAAAGAATTCCCAATGATCAAACCGAAAAAGAACAAAAAGGGAAATCGCCTCTTCACTCCAAAAGAAGTCCTCAAGATTGATCGTATTTATCACCTCGTGAAGGAAAAAGGCTATACACTTGAGGGGGCAAAAAAAACAATGAGATCAGGAGCTTCTGAGGATCCTGTCATCGAATCAAATGAGCGTTCAATAGATCATACGCAACTCATTAACAGACTCGAAGAGGTAAAAGCTAAATTACTTGCGCTAAAATCTTAGTTTAAGTTAACCTGAAGGTTTTTGAAATGCATGAACGTTTCAAGGAACATTTGCTCATCCACTTCTTGATCATAAACGCATTCTCCTAAAGCAGGAATCAGACAACAAAGAATTTTATCAGCACGGTTTTTCTTATCATTTTGAAGCATGGAAAGCATGGACTTAATATCTTCATCAGAAAACTCTGGCAATTGGTACTGACCTAAAATAAATGTTGCCAGTTCTTCATAATCGGAAACTGAAAGCCCTACTCGTTTCATTGAAATGTACGCCTCCATAACCATTCCTATAGCGATGGAATGCCCGTGTGAAAGTTTCAAGGTGGGAAGAAAGTGCCCTTCAATAACATGTCCAACAGTATGGCCAAAATTCAAAATCTTTCTTAACCCGGATTCCTTAGGGTCTTGTTTAACCACTTCATTTTTGACTTCAATGCATCGGACTAGAATATCTTCTTCAAGCGTCTCACCATGTAGCATTTCATCGCGAACAGCATTATAAAGTTCAGCGTCAGCAATTAATCCGTGCTTAATCATTTCTCCGAAGCCACTTAAAACTTCCTTGCCGGGAAGAGTGGATAAAAATACTGGATCGATATAGAGCGCAACTGGGTTCGAAAAAACACCCAACTGGTTTTTAAAATGTCCAAGATTAATTCCTGTTTTTCCTCCAATGGAGGCATCCACCATTGCTAACAACGATGTAGGAATATTGATGAAATCACATCCTCTTTTATAACAAGATGCAATGAATCCACCCATATCTGTAATGACACCACCTCCAAGATTGATAATGAGATCAAAACGAGTGATCCCATATTCGGTCAGTGCTTCCCAAACGCTGTAGGTCAATTCCATTTGCTTGCTATCCTCTCCAGCAGGCAACATGATCACCTCTGCTTCCGATAATTCGGAGAAGTTTGTAATGATATAGCTCAAACAATTCGCATGGGTGTTCTCATCTACTAGAATAACTTTCTTAGAATCAGCATATTTCTGCTTCAATAAATTTGAGAAAGAAGATTCGATTATACTTCCAACTTCCAGTGAATATCCATTCGTTTCAATCCGCCGCATGCTATGACTTTACAAATTCAAACTCAAAAATACGCAAATGTCAATCATCTATTAGAAAAACAGGTCGCAGGTTATATTCTTATTCTGAAAAGCGATTAATTTTGTCGATATGATTTCTTTTGAGAATACTGAAATTGCGTTTAAAGGGAAATCCCTCAAGGATCTTAAGCGGGCACGTCTTCTTTTCAAAATGGTTTCTAGTCCAAGACTAGTGAAGTTTGGAAAATGGGCAACTAACTTAGCTTTAAGTTTACGCTTACCAATTAACGGAATCATTAAGAAAACGATCTTCCGACAATTTTGCGGAGGTGTCTCCATTCAAGATTCCATTGAAGCTTCAGATAAGCTTGCCTTAGGTAATGTTAAGACAATTCTCGACTACAGCATTGAAGGAAAAACTTCCGAAGAAGATTTTGACAAAACGGTTAATGAAATCGTTGGAACTATTCGAGAAGCAAAAAAGAATAAGAACATTCCTTTCGCAGTATTCAAAGTAACGGGCATCTCTCTATTTTCAACTCTGGAAAAAGCAAATGACTCTCTTGAAGCATTGAACGATGAAGATCGCAAGCATTACAACAAAGTACTTGAACGCGTTGATCGTATCTGTAAAGAAGCCTATGAAGCTGGAATTCCCGTATTTATTGATGCTGAAGAAACATGGATTCAGGATACCATAGATCGTATTGCTCTTGAAATGAGCAGAAAATACAACAAAGAACAGGCAATCGTTTACAATACGGTTCAATTGTACCGCCATGATCGGCTTGACTTTATGAAAAAAGAAATCCAAAAGGCACGAGAAGAAAAGTGGTTCCTGGGATTAAAGCTTGTCCGTGGGGCATACATGGAAAAAGAACGAGACCGTGCAGAAGAAAAAGGTTACCCTTCGCCTATTCAGCCAAACAAAGAAACATGCGACAAAGATTTTGATGCTGCGTTGCAACTCTCTATTGAAAATGTAGATGTCCTATCCATTTGTGCGGGAAGTCATAATGAAAAAAGTGCTCTTGTACTTGCTGAGCTTATGAAGGAGAGCGGTATTAAAGCTGACGATAAGCGCATTTATTTTGCACAACTATTGGGAATGAGCGATCATATTTCGTTTAATCTTGCGAATGAAGGATTCAATGTCGCGAAATACGTTCCCTACGGTCCAGTAAAGGAAGTGCTTCCTTATTTGATTCGCAGAGCAGAAGAAAATACATCTGTTGCAGGTCAGACAGGGAGAGAACTTTCCTTGATTATGAAAGAATTGAAGCGTAGAAAAGCTTCAAACTAACGAATTACTTTCCTGGAATTATTTGTTTAAAGGCCGAAGAAAGGAAAGGTCCCAGCGGGACACTGTTCATAACACGTAAATCCTGTGAAATACTGGTATCATTTGCCAAAAAAGATAGAATAAACTCGGGCGGCAACTTCTTGAACATAATGGAGAATATATCGCTTCCAGTCATTTTTTTATTGATCATAACATCCAGAAGTGTTCGATCATACCACTCGAACATCCGCGCCCTCCGCGAAGTAGGAATCAACGGACTCTTCCCTGCTCTGAGCCTTTCAATTATATCAGATGTATTTCGCTGCACGAATTGAAATGTATAACCGCTACTGGCTTTTGTAAAACCTCCCGCTGTTCCAATATTAATAATTCGCTCACTGTTGGGCCTACTTCTGGAAAAAGTCGCCAGAGACATTGGAATCACACCATATTCTTCATGTTCAATCGTGTATTCAGAGATATTGAGCGTATGTTCTATGTAATCCGCCAATGCTGATTCATACTCCTTTTGTTCAAGAACTTCAGGTGTAAAAAGTGTATACTCGATTAAAGCTTCATTTGCCTTGTGTGGTAGTACATACATAAATGTTGCTCCACTTGATTGATCCAATCTAAAATCCATCAAAGTTCCTCGGCCAGTATCAAAGTGTGGTTCTTTCGTTTTGATCACCCATCCTTTGAAATGCTGAAGTAGTG
Organism: Flavobacteriales bacterium UBA6051; assembly: GCA_002427735.1. GTDB lineage: Bacteria > Bacteroidota > Bacteroidia > Flavobacteriales_D > Crocinitomicaceae > UBA4466. Next base: position 7,898 of record DIYP01000014.1, on the reverse strand, counting down.
AATTCTCTCTGCTGATTTCTGGAAGAAAAAGTGACGTAGAATTGAAAACATAATCAGCACAAAAAACGCCATTCTTCGTTTTTACAATTCCCAAACCTTCTTCCTCATTTAATTCGAGCAGCTCAGTGTATTCGAAATGGACATTGCTAAACGCTTTAGCTTTTGATAGCACAAAGTCGTAGAAATCATTCCCACGAATCATTTTGTAGGTATATTGCTTGAGGTCAAAAACAGTTTCAACGTCTTTGGAATAGAAAGCCAAGGTATTCCATTTGTGAAAAACAATGGACTCGAAAGGGCCGGGATCTTTTTCCCAAAAACACCACGTCCTGTCATTCAGACCCTTTTTCTCCTTATCAAGGACCAGAATCCGCGATCGACTCAGTTGAGGCTCACAAAGTAACTGATACAATAAACTTAGTCCAGCACATCCGGAACCCGCAATAATAAAATCATATTTATTGTCCATTCCCTGTACACAAAGCTATCAAATTAACGGATAACGCTTACATGTCCATTGAAGGTGTACTTATTATCATCTAATAAGTCCTTACAACTCATTGTCCATGAATATGAGCCTTCCTGAACTACTTTTCCGTTGTACGTTCCATCCCAGAAGACATTTGGATCATGTGACTCCCAGATTAACTCTCCCCAACGATTGAAAATTTGAAGGTCAAAATCATAAATATCGATTCCAGAAATATGGAACTCCCAATGCTGGTTAAACTCATCATCATCAGGGGTGAAAGTATTCGGAGCAAAAAGTAAGACGTCGTTTACGATACTAACATTTTTCACTATCGAATCTGAGCATCCATGAATATTCTCAACATATAACGTCACCGGATATTCTCCCGGACTATCTACAGGATATGTTACATTAGAAACGTTTTGCGTAGAGGCTGTTGCCGGACTTCCGGTAGTGATTGTCCATAACCAACTCACCACGTCATAGGAACTTTGATCCAATAGATTAACAATTGGTTCCATCATACTCACGTTGTTTGGATTCACAAAGAAGTTTGCCGTTGGATAATTATACGCCTCTACCAAATCCGCATAAACGACATCGTATACACAACCATCTAAAGTGGTGAGCGTTACAGTCACTGTATACAATCCTGGCGCCTGATAGGTATGTGAGAAAGGATCTGTTCCGTTAAATATTTCTACTGAGCCATCCCCGAAATCCACCTCTGTTGTAGCAATATTCTGCGATGCAGTTAGGTTTACGAAATCTACTTTATGCGGGAAACATCCATTTAAGGTATCTCCGGAAACAACTGGTGTGACGTCATCCGGTTGCGTAATCGTATACTGTACCAGAGCAGCACATCCATTGACATCAGTTACATCTGCGTCGTAATTACCAGCGCAGATTCCGCTCGCTTGTCCGTTCTGATTACCCGTTACACCTCCATTCCATGCAAAAGTATAAGGCGTTGTTCCGCCAACCGCGGTCAACTGAACCTCTCCGTCACAAACTCCAAAACATGAGGCATCAACCACAGCAGCACTCAATGTAAGCGTATCCGGTTCATCAACTGTAAAATCTTGATCGGCTGTACACCCCAAATTAGAATATACTTGCACATTATACGTTCCTGCGGATAATCCGCTAATTGTGAATGGGCTTCCTGAAACAACTGGTGCTCCACCGTCAAGTGAGTAACCATCAACATTATTTCCTGATACCACTGCGGATCCATCACTCAATCCAAAACAACTTACACTTGTTGGAACTATACTCGTTATATCCGTGATAATTTCTGTTATTGTAATAACAGCTTGAGCAGTACACCCATTGCTGTCCACAAAATAAACATAGTCCCCGATTGGCATTGTCTGAGGATCATATGGCATGTTTACAGTAGCTCCATTCGGATCAAGCCATGAGCCGTTTGGCGAAGCGCCTGGTCCGAGGTAAGGGAACAAGTCAACTGGAGCACCTGATGAACAAACCTGTAAAGTAGAATCTACTCCTGGATTAGGAACGGCCGAAACATTGATAACAATCGTGTCGGACGTCATACAAAGCGGGTGTCCAAGCGGATAAGTCGCTAACACAAGTGTTTGTTGACCTGAAGCCATCAGCTGAGGATCCAAAATAGTTGGATCACTTACTACGTTAGCCGGTGTCCATTCGTAAACATAATCTGGGACACAGTTTGAAGTAAAGTTATCTGTTACTGTCCCACTCATTGGCCCTTGCGAAATAATAGTGTTCCCATCACTATCAATTACAGTATAAGAACATTCATTGAGGAAAGTTCCTGTTGCATTGAACGTAACAGTTACACTCGCACCAACGGGTATCTGTAAATTAAAAGTCTGCGTGGAACCATTTAGCAAATCATACGTTGTCGGAGTTCCATTGATAGTAACCGTAATTGAATTTCCGTTCCAGCCATCTCCAAAAGAATCGTCCAGTGTTAGCTGATAATCACAAGAAGATACAAGTCCGATGATTTCACCATCAAGTTGCATCAAGTTTCCGTCGCATAGTGTTGTATCGTTTCCAGCAAAAACCGCAGGGTTCGGATTCACTGTTAAAACAACAGATGTATCGTGTGTACAACCGAAGTCATTCACAACAAAATACTCATATGTATACGCTCCGGGAGCAGTTGGCAATACCTCAAGTGTATCTGCGTCTGGTGAAAGATATGTTTGATAAAGCGCCGGATTCAACCAGTAAGAAGAATCAGAAGCAGCTCCAATATCAGGAGTAAAGGTTGTAATCGGCGGGTAATAGGAAGGATCTAGGTTGAGGGCAAAGCTGAACAACGTACCATCATCTGCCGCCCAATTATCAATAACTGTTAATGTCCACACACCATTCGTCGGGCAACCTACCAAATTCGTCAACGGATCAATAGAAGCATAGTCTCCGGCCGGTATTGTATTTACCCCTGGGTTATTGTTCACCCAATCGACCCATGTTTCCGTTGCATTAGGCGTAAAACAGTAAGTGAATGGTGTTCCCATAGTCGCTGGGTTTGAGCAATCCACATCATCTGTAGGAACAGGGATTCCAATCTGTGTTCCACCACCACCCTGCTGATGTAAAATAGCTGTTTGAGCATTTGGACATTCTATCATGATTACAAGATCCCCCATAAATGAGTGCTCTAAATCAAGACATATACTCTGAATATCATTAACACTGTTAATCGTTGTTCCGGCGGAAAAACCAGTTTGCAACAACTGAATATCCTGAGAGACACCTAACAACGTATCAGGAAGACAACCGTCATCAACGGACTGACTGCCGGGGAAACCATTCCAAAGTACTTCATATGTATCTGGTGCAGCTCCAAAAGACATTGATTCTCCAAGACAAATAGATGTATCACTGGGAAAACCAGTGAAGTCTGGAATTGTTGCAACCAGCACCTCCAAGTCTATCAAGTTTGGATTTGAACAACCGTTATCATCCGTTACAAACAACTGAACACGGTACAATCCAGGCACAGAATAAGAGTGAGAAACAGACTGTCCATTCGCTGTTGTACCGTCCATAAAATCCCAATTGTAATCTACCAGTGTAAACCCAGGTTGAGCAAAAGACCCCGCCTCTTGAAAGTTCACTTGATCACCAACACACACGCGAATACTGTCTTGTGTAATTCCACCAACAATGACACCTCCAGCTTGGGGATTATTACAAGGTGTCTCACAAGAAACGCTTGCTGTAAACATTCCCGTTCCTACTGTATTGGAGTAAAACTCAAGTGTAATACATCCAGAAGCATTTAAGGCTGTCGCTTCAATTACAACGCCTTGTAGCTGATTTCCAGTATAGACTCCTAAAGAGTTTGCCGCAGTAGAAGTTCCATCATAAACTGCCATGAAATCCATATTCGGATTCTGTTGTGTACCAGTATTCGTTGGATCCAGTGCAAACAGATTGAAAACAATGGATATGATTTCACCAGGTGTATCAGGACAAATAGTAATGACAATGCTTTCGTTGTTGCCATATCCTGTACCTCCTTGTCCACCGGAATCGATCAAAAAACCGTTGCAAGTTGAAAACGTCATACCATCATTGGCAGGAGTCATGTCAATCGCCATCTGCGCATGCGAATTAACACCAATAAAAAACAACGCTAAGGTACTTAGCAGGAGAGAAAAGTAGTTCATGAGTCATTTAGTTCTGACCGCAAATATAACGTTTTAGTAAGGACAATATTAATCTTTTAACAAACCACTCTTGTAATCTTGTTAACTAGATATGAACGAATTGTACGGTTTAATTGAGCAAATTAACATGACCTACTGCCATTCGTCGCTCATCTGTTGCAGTCGTTTTAAATTCTAATTTCCAATTGTACATACCATCAGGCAACTTGCGTCCTGCCAGCGTTCCGTCCCACCCTACCGTTGTATCATGGGATTCCCAAACCACCTCACCCCAGCGATCAAAAATCAGTAAAGAAAAATCGAATGGATCAAAACCTGAGCTAAAGATGGGCTGAAATGTTTGATTAAACTCATCTCCATCAGGTGTGAATGAATTGGGCATGTAAAAAATGACATCTTCTTCAATTTCAATGTACAGCTCAGCAGTATCTGTGCAGTTTCCTGAAGAAGCTATAAGTGTTACGAGAAAAGACGCTGACTCTTCCACTGGGAATTGATGTGTAGGATTCGTCACAGAGGAATTTGGTGTATCATAACCGAAATTCCATGTATACCCCACAGCTCCTGTCGAAGTATTTTCAAAATCTACCTCAGTATCCAACGTTGTTAGTTGAGTTGAAGAAGCAGTGAAAGATGCTTCTGGCACTTCTTCAACCAAAATAAATCCGGCGTATGTTGCACTGTTTGTACAGCCCGTTGAAGAGGTTGTAGTGAATGTGACATCATAACTACCTGGAAATTGTAGAAAAATATCGGCACTATCACACCCTGGGTAGGTCGAACCATTTACTTCCCAAAAACAATCAGTCAATGGCATTGGCCCTGTCGATGTGTTATTAAACTGAACATTCAGTGGAGCGCATCCTGCGACTAAATCTGACGAGAAAGATACAGAAGGTAATTCCTCGACCGAAACAGTAACATTATCGGTTGATATGCACCCTTCATTATCAGCTGTTACAGTATACGTGTCTGTTGCAGTTGGTGAAAACGGCTGACCATTTGTAAATGTTTGTCCGGAAGACCATGTGAAAGGAACATTCCATGGATTGCCGGCTGTTAAGGTTATCGTTTCTCCTTCGCAAATAGATTGATTTTGCCCAGCGTCTATTGGCGGATATACAGCCAGAATTGTAATTTCCTGAGTTACGAATATTTCATTCCCGCAATCATCGGTAACACTGTACGTGCGTGTAATTACCTCAAGGTTGCATGTATTTCCATCAGAAACATCACTTACCCATACCACAAAAGGTTCTGTAGTTACATCGTCCATTTCGTCAATCACTACTGAAGGATCTGGCGGTGGCACAGCAGCTGCGCTGGTTACTGAAATCGGAAATGGATTACTTGCAGTTGGCGGCGTAACATCTGTTCCATTGCAATTTGCATTCTGAGCAATCAATATTTGGCATACAAACAAAGAGCAAAAGAATAAAAGCAATTTTAAGTGATTCGCAGGTCTATACGACGCATATACATGTGCGCGAGAACGCACAGAGAAGTGAGAGAGTTTCATGGTATAACAGTCTAGTTGAGTATCTAAGGTCTAGACGTTAAATATAATACAATTAGGCGTTCGTTATGTTAAAACGCAATTACTAATTATTAAAAAAGGAGAGTCGAAAACTCTCCTTTTTTATCATTCCTATATTGATGGATTACCTCAGAACATTCACATGTCCTGTTTTTAGTACTCTTTCATCGGTAGCAGAAGTCTTGAATTCTATCTTCCAAGTGTAAGTACCGTCGGGCACTATTTTTCCTCCGTATGTTCCATCCCAGCCAACAGAAGCATCATGTGACTCCCAGATAATTTCACCCCATCGATTGTAAATAAACAATGAGAAGTCAAAAGGATCAAATCCTGATGTAAAGATAGGTCTGAAGAACTCATTGTAACTATCTCCATCTGGTGTGAACGTGTTTGGAACATAGTAAATCAATTCCTCTTGAACCGTAATCACTAACCAAGCAGTGTCTGAACAGCCTAATGGTGTGTAAGCAACCAACTCAACTGTATAACCTGCTGTCTCTGCATCTGGGAAGGTGTGTGTTGGATGCTCCTCTGTAGAGTTTACAGTCTCATATCCAAAGTCCCAAGAGTAATTCGTAGCTCCCTCTGAGGTGTTCGTAAACTCTACCTCGGTATCAATCGTTGATACTTGTGTTGGTGAAGCGGTAAACGAAGCGATCGGTAAGTCTTCAACATAAATGTAATCTGTATAGGTCATCGAGCTTGAACAACCGTTCACTGTCGTTGAAGTAAGACTAACATCATACGTTCCTCCTTCGGTGAACGTATAGCTAACCGTATTACATCCATTCAAGGTTTCTCCATTGATCTCCCAGATACAATCTGTCAAGGCACTTGATGATACTGTATTGTTCGTAAATACAACCGTCAATGGTGCACAACCGGAAAGCGTATCTCCCATAAAGTTAACCACTGGCAAAGGTTCTACTGTAATGGTAACATCATCTGTAGAAATACAACCAAGATTATCTGCCGTCACCGTATAGGTATCTGTTTGTGTTGGAGAGAATGGTACACCATCAACTGGTGGGTTCGATGGGTTCCAGCTAATTGGAACATTCCATGGATTACCAGCTGTCAAAGTGATTGTTTCTCCCTCACAAATCAAAGCATCAGCACCAGCATCGATCGGTGGATACGTTGCCAGAATAGTGATCTCTTGTGTCACAAAAATTTGATTTCCACAATCGTCCGTTACACTATACGTACGGGTGATCGTTTCTAAATTACACACATTACCATCTGAAACATCACTCACCCAGGCAACAACTGGTTCTACTGTACAGTTATCCGCCTCATCAATCACCACCGTTGGGTCTGGTGCCGGAACATCATTTGCTCCTGGTACAGATATCGGGAATGGATTACTCGCTGTTGGCAACGTAACATCATTCACAACGATCGCTTGGGTTACCAAAGTAACATTACCACAATCATCTGTGATACTATACGTACGCGTAATCGTCTCTGGACAGTTATTTCCATCTGAAACATCACCCTCCCAAACAACTAAAGGAGACAATGTACAGTTATCTGCTTCATCTGTCACTACCAATGGGTCTGGTGCTGGCACATCGCCAATACATTCCACATTCACCGTTACTGGGTTCGTAGCAGTTGGCGCCGTCACATCATTCACAATGATCAGCTGATCAACAGTTGTTGTATTACCACAATCATCAGAAATAGCATAAGTACGTGTAATGGTCTCTGGACAACTATTGTTATCTGATACATCACTAATGAATGTTACCGTTGGAACCACTGTACAGTTATCTGTTTCATCCGTTACCACCAATACATCAGGTACTGGAACATCATCAATACATTCCACATTCACCGTTACCGGGTTAGTAGCAGTTGGTGCAGTCACATCATTCACGATGATCAACTGATCTACCGTCATTGAATTCCCACAATCATCCGTAATGCTGTATGTTCGTGTAATCGTTTCTGGACAACTGTTTCCATCTGATGCATCACCAATATGCATCACCATTGGAACTGCCGTACAATTATCTGCTTCATCCGTCACAACCAATACGTCTGGTGCCGGAACATCACCTATACATTCTACATTTACCGTTACCGGACTTGTTGCCGTTGGCGGTGTTGTATCATCAATTGTGATTGTTTGAGTAGCTGTTGCTACATTACCACAGTTATCTGTATATGTCCAAGTTCTCGTGATGGTTCCACCACAAAGGTTCGC
>DIYP01000010.1 GCA_002427735.1 Flavobacteriales bacterium UBA6051 | reverse complement strand
CTTGGAAGATGGAAGAGTTTGGACCCATTAATGGCGAAGTTTCCGTGGCAATCTCCGTATTGTGCTTTTGATGATAATCCGGTGTTTTATGTTGATCCTTTAGGGTTAGAAAGTTCCACAAGTGGAGATGATGATAAAAAGAAAAAAGCTTCCAAGAAAAGTCAACAAGGAATAAAACCTAAGGATGCGACGAAATATGCGGATTCAGATTGGGCCAATGATGGAAAAACTGTTAACTATGAACAGGTCAGTGTTTCAGCAGGTCAAACTGATGAGCAGATTGCAGAACGCCAAGCGAAAATCGAAATGCAAAAATATTTTGATGACTACATGGCAGCCGTGAATAGCTTTGACATGAAGAATCCACATACTATGTCTGCAACGGACAATAGAACCGATGCCATGAAGTTATCTACCGAAAACTGGAATAACTATGGCAAGCATGTCACACCTGGAGGAGCCTTAATAGATAAAGCTGCGAAAGGTGAGGATATAACGGGGACAGATATAATTATTGGCGCGGCCGAAATAATACCAATTGGAAAGATTATTACGAAGGGAGGGAAAGTTGTCAATACTGTCGTGAAATATGGCGATGAAGTGACATCCCCACTAAAGAAGATTTTGCCGTCAGCCAAAAAGGTCAAGATTGATATCGATCATGTTCTTTCAGGTCATATGAGCGGAGGCTCCAGAGTCTCGCCCAACAAAACACTATTTCCTGATTACATGACAGGCTCCAACATTGAGTCAGCAATTATGAACGCTTACAAAAATGTTTTCAAGAAATTAAAGACGCAAGGGGATAGAATTTTAATTCAAGGAAGAACAGATTCCGGTCTGACTATTGAAATGTGGATTAATACTTCCACAAAAAGAATTGAAACTGCCTATCCTGTTTATTAAATTTGCAAGATGCAACTAATAGTAGATTCAAAAAGTATACGCAGAGCTAATAATGGCAATATAACTGGAAAAATTTGTTTGGAACATGAGGGGATTTTTTTTCCTGATAGAGACTGGAATGATTTTGTTAATATCATCTTAAACTGGTGGTTGGAGGGGCTGTTAAATTTATTGTCAGATGAAACGAACGGTGCTGAGTTCAGCTTTATGGATGGAAGCTTTGATTTTTTTATTAAAAAGGACTTTGATGACAAATCTTGGCTCATAGAGTTTCGAGATGGTAAAGCCATGATTAATTCGAATAATCAGAAACTTGATTTAATCAGTTTTGTTCAAAGTTCTTTGAAGGAAAGTAATGAGTTACTTCGGTTTTATAAAAAAAATAACATCAGAAATGCTGAAATAAATAAGCTTCAGATGAATTATACTAATCTTCAGAAGTTCATAGCTCAGTTGGATTTCTAAAATGTTATCATGATCGGAGGTTGCGGAGAGATTAAATTCATAGCTAAAATGGAATATAAAAAATACATGAAATGCATGAAATAGGCCTAGCTTATCTCATCCAATTCTGCTTTCGTTGGACTAAATAGAACCACGGGAGAAATTACCACTTTTCACATTAAAACAGCAGGCGAGCTGGCTAAGATAGTGCCTAGTTTGGGTATGATTCGTTAAATTAGCTCGAATGATTGTTAAAAAAGTAAATTGGATTTCTAAAGATGCTGCTGAAGCAGAAGTTTGGCTGACTGATGGGACCTATGAGGCCTTATGTTTTTCGCAGCCTTTTGAATTAGAAGAAGGGGATAAAGTGAGCGATTGCCTTCATGCTTTTGATACTCAGGAAGTCATGATGCAAGAAACTCAAAAAAACTGCTTTCATCGTATTTCTGATTCTTTTGATTATTCCGTTGAGGGAATATTGATTGATAAGAAAATGGGAATTGTAAAAATCGGAGGATTTAAGATTGAATTAGAGGAGCATTCGATACCAAAGGACTTAAAAGAAGGAGCCTATATTTCATTCAAGTGTGCCAGATTAGACATATGGTAGTGTGTCCTTCTTGAAACGATGTACTGATAGGTTTTGAAATTATTTCATAGTGGTTTCTAGAGTTATATTGTTATCAGATGTATGTGAGCGTTAAAATGGATAGGCATGTCGATTCACAAAAGATGGAATAATTCTCCTTTTTCAACAAAGTAAAAGTCACAAAGAGAATAAAGAGTTTCAAGAAGTCTACATACCTTTGGAAATACTCTGGATTGACTAAAGCATTTTAAATGAAACGTTTTTTTTACTCAACACTCGTTATTGTTTTCGCAGGCTCTTTGCTAGTCTTTGTTACTTCCTGTAAAAAGGATGAAATCGTTGTTGAAGATGAAAATGACTCGCCAATAACAAATCCGGCACCTGTAAATATTACAGGAACAACCTGGACCAACATTACCGATTGTCCTGTATTACCCGATAATCGAATCAAGGCAATGGCAGTTGTAGACAACAAATTAATACTGACTTTCCTGACCTCTACTAATATCTGCGGACGTTATTCGGGTTTTGACTTTAACTTCGCCACGCAGTCACCAATGGATTTTATGGGTGGAACAGGTATAGAAAAAATTTGTCAATCAAATGGAATGACTTATGGGTGCGGATTTTTTAATGATCTATCTCTGTTCACGTATGATATAAGCATTTATTGGCCGTGGGAAGGCGTTATTTCTGGACAACTGTTTCCGGTCAATGGGATTACTTATTCTGCCGCGTATCATGAAGATAAAGCAATTGTTGCCTGTGCAACTTCGCCTTATGTGCGCTCTGAAAGTCCTGGAGATTGGGTTGGATTAGGGTCAGATTTTGATGCTCCAGCTAAGGTAATTGTTAGTTTCAACGGTGACTTGATTGCAGGAGGGAACTTTACCTCTGCAGGAGGAAGCGCTTTAAACCATGTTGCCCGTTGGGATGGGAACGAATGGCTACCTATGAACTCGGGACTTGATGGTAATGTTAATGATCTCATCGTTTTTGAAAATACGCTAATCGCTATTGGCGATTTTTCAATGTCGGGTAATGGAAATCAAGGATGCAGCTATATTGCGAGATGGAATGGAACGGATTGGGAGCCAATGAATGGAGGTTTATCAGGTGGGAATTACGGAGCTCTTGTTGCTACTGCTTATGGTGATCAGTTATTCGTTGCGGGAGATTTTGACGGCGCAATGGGAATAGCATCACAAAATATCATTAAATGGACAAACAGCGGATGGGAAGCGTTGCCCGGAATTCCTGAAATAATAGGTGAAGTTGCTGTTTTTAAAGAACATCTATACGCTGTTAATCATCTGGAGAACCCTGGAGGCAATTTCCTTGTGCGTTTAGATTGACCAAAACCCTTCACTTGCCCAATAGTCCCATCAAACTTCCAACTGATGCAACAGACAAAATTTCATCTACAGTAACACTATTTTCGGTCAAAGCGGCTGCTGTACTTTCTCCCCAGGCAATAACCCTAGAGTCCTCAGGAACACTTTGATTGGCTTCCAAAAAACCTTTTACATTCGATGGACTGGTGAAAACATAGGTGTCACTTGACTCGACTTCGCGCCCTTTAATTTTTGTGCTATACACAACAAGTTCTGTTTTTTGATCATCATCAAATACAGATGAAATGGTTTTCAAAGAAAGGTCAGACGTAGGGAAAAGTACATGTTTATCACCGCACCACTTTTTAAACTCATCTGCAAATGCGCGCATATCTCCGCTCTTTTTCGCCTCAAAATGCACTTCATGACCAATTGACCGCAAAAGATCACCGGTCTTTTGACCTGAACAAGCAATTAAGGCTGTGGCCGGAATTGCATGACGCGCTTGAAAAAAGATTATAGCGCGTGGACTACCAAAAAAGATAACGTCAAATGAACTTTCCACCTCAAATTCGAGCTGTTCAAAATGAAGAAAGGACGTTGCAATAAGTTGATCTCCATTCGCTTCCAAGTGCTCCTTCAAATCCTGAACCTCGGAAGCATTTTTTGATATGAATACCTTACGCGCCAAGCGAAGCTTTTGAATGAAGGTCCTCGATTACTTTTTCCGCCATTCCGGTAAAATCGGAAACGGTGTAAGTAAGACCGATGCAATCTCCTTCCAAAGACGGAGCATAAGATACATGCAATTGATGATCTTCCGTACAATAAACACCTAAAGGCAATTGACATCCGCCATCTAATAGGTTGAGTACTTTGCGTTCCAGTTCGATACGCTGTTGAACATCAGGGAAATTCATTTGTTGCAGCACCATATGCAGTGCTTCATCATCCTCTCTGATCTGAAGTCCTAGAACACCTTGAGCTGGTGCTGGAATAAATTCCGTAGGATCTAATACCACTTCTTCAAACTCACTGAGGTCGAGTTCTAAGCGGTCCACACCTGCTTTCGCCAATAAAATAGCATCATAATTCCCCTGACGTAATTTATCAATACGTGTTGGCACGTTACCGCGTAAATCGGTAATGGTTGTATCTGGTCGGTATTTTAGTACTTGTGATTTACGACGCGCTGACGATGTCCCTACCGTTGCGCCAGATTTTAATGACCACTTCTGCCCAGTATCGACAGCACTTTTATGAATCAACAAAATATCTGCAGGGTTGGCTCGCTGTGATACACATGAAATCTTCAATCCAGCCGGAGGCGTTGTTTCCAAGTCCTTGTGGGAATGCACGGCAAGATCGATGTCTTTATTCAGCAAGGCGTCCTCGATCTCTTTTGTGAAAAACCCCTTTCCCTCCAGCTTATCAAAGCTCAGGTGCTGAATTTTATCACCCTGTGTTTTAATGATTTTGATTTCAACACTACAGTTCAGTTTTTCCAGCTCAGATTTTACAAAGTAGGCTTGCCACAAGGCCAGATCACTACCTCTTGATCCAATCACAACATGTTTCATCAAAGACGTTTTTTTAGCAGAATTTCCTTAGCCATCAACATTGGCATGCTCATGTACTTTTTCTCCATGTACCCGATTACTTTCTCAAGCGTCTCGAGCGAATCAGCATCCAGGGCGTTCAATTCATTCTTGAAAACCTCATTCATGGCTGTAGAACGGATTTCTTTCACTTTATTGGGTACCTCACGCATTGCCAGTTCGACAGCCCGAGCATGATAAATCTTTTTGAATTCAAAAATTGCTTCCGCAATGATTTCCTCAACGTGCTGAATCTCCTTAGAGCGTGCTTTCAAGTTCTCATTCGAGATCTTTTGCAATACCTCTACAGAAATGTGCGTTACATTGTGCGCAGCAATAATTTCGGGAGATAAATCCTGCGGAATCGCAATATCAATCACCACCTTGCGCGAAGTTTCACCCTGTAACAGATGATCATAAATCTCAGGTGTAAGAATATGGTTTTCAGAACCTGTGCAAGTAATGATAATGTCAAAGCCTTTATTGAAAACACTCAATGCAGATAAACGATGCGCCATTCCATTCAGGTCAGCCGCAAGCTTTTCGGCTTTTTCAAAAGTTCGGTTGAAAACATTGAAGTTTGTAAAACCATGCTTACGCAGAAAACGACTCATGTTCGTGTTTGTCACACCTGCTCCGATAATCAAAATGCGAGAATCTAGTGGAACGTTCATATCGCGCAATTTGTGATAAGCGAGCGATACAACGGAAACTGGCTTGCGAGCGATGCTTGTCTCTGTATACACCTTTTTCGCTGTTTCGATAGTATGACGGATCACGATGCGAATTAAGTCACCCGTGAGTTTCATCTTACAGCAAGCATCATAGGCATTGCGAACCTGGGTAATGATTTCGCGTTCTCCAACAACCATAGAATCAACGGAAGAGGCCACAGAAATAATGTGCTCTACTGCGTCGACACCGCTGAAAACGTAACCTGCGGACGAAAAACGTTTGTCCTGTTCATCGCTGAAGTCAGGATAAAGTTCTCGGAAGAAACGATTCAGAAAGTCAACGGAAACGGTCTCTTGTGTGGTGAAAATGAACTCTACGCGGTTGCAAGTTGACAAAAACATCACTTCGTCTAACGCCATCACTTCTTTGAGATAAGACAAGCGAGCTTGTTGATTATCTTCTTCGATGTGCAACTCACCAACCTCATTTACAGAGAGATTTCGGTGCGTAAAAGCTACAATATGTAGGGCATCTAAGCCTTTGTTCTTCAACACTACTGCAAAGATGAGCACAAGAAGGGTTTCTTTTGTCACAGATTTGTCATATTTCTACTATTTAGAGATGGTCTAAACAAGCAGTATTCATGGGTAAATCAGCCTATTTTAGGCCTCGCTTGATTTGTTGAGTGAAATAGGTATCTTTAAACCAATAATTTAGGATGAAGTCAATCGAGTTTGAATCGGCACAAAATGTAAAAATTGAATACGAACTGGCCTCCGTTGGTCAACGTACAGCTGCTGCTTTAATCGATGTTTTTGCATTTGCCATTTATTTTATCATTTGTGGAATGGTCATCGGATTCAGCGGCTTCTTTCAAGCGGATCTCGGCTCATTTCTCTTTGTTCAATTATTGATCGTTAAACTCCCCTGGATTTTTTACAATCCCGTAATTGAATACTTAACGCAGGGGCAGAGCCTCGGAAAGTACATTCTTGGTATCCGGGTAGTAACACTTTCAGGAGAAAGACCGGGTTTGAGGGAAGTATTCACCCGTTGGATGTTTAAGGGAGATTTCATTTGGATCAGTGCAGATATTTTCGTTTTGGCTTGGGGAGCCATCGGCCTTATGGGAATTGTTTATGCAGGCACTTCTGAGCGACGCCAGAGAATGGGAGATGTTATGGCTAATACGATTGTAATCAAGAATAAATCGAGTGTGCATTACACATTAAAAGATGTGTTATCGATTAAAAATCAGGAAAACTACACCCCCGAATATCCTGAAGCCATTCGTTTCACAGATGAGGACATGTTGCTCATCAAAAACACAATTCAGCGTGTGCGTGCCAACCCTAATCCTGCAACGAAAAAATTCGCTATTGAATTGGCAGATGAATCTGCGCGCTTACTGGGATTGCCCCAAACTCCAGAGAAAAGAATGAAGTTTTTGCAAACGCTATTGCAAGACTATGTAGTTTTAACGCGTTAATTCATTCGGATGTCTAAACTTTACATTGTTCCTACACCCATTGGAAATCTTGAAGATATTACCTTGCGCGCTATTCGCATTTTAGGCGAAACGGACCTCATTTTTGCCGAAGACACGAGAGTCACACGAAAATTGCTCGCGCATTTAGAAATTCAAAAGACAGTTCAACCCTTTCATGCACACAATGAGCATAAGGCGCTTTCGTCGGTCATTGATCGTATCCAGGCGAGCAACTCAGTAGCATTGGTTTCGGATGCTGGAACTCCGGGAATTTCTGATCCTGGTTTTTTGTTGGTGCGTGAATGCCTCTCAAAAGGAATAGAGGTCGAATGTCTACCTGGACCGGCGGCACTCATTCCTGCTATTGTTGCCAGTGGGTTCCCGTGCGATCGCTTTGTTTTTGAAGGGTTTTTGCCTCATAAAAAGGGGCGCCAAACGCGCTTAAAAGCTATAGCTGAAGAGACGCGAACGACGATTCTCTACGAATCTCCACATAGACTAGTTAAATGTCTCGGCCAAATCGTCGAATTTATGGGCGCTGATCGACACGTTTGTGTGGCACGGGAATTAACTAAAATGTTTGAAGAGTTTAAACGTGGAACGGCAGCAGAAGTCATGGCATATTACGAAGAACATCCACCGAAAGGTGAAATTGTTATGATCATAGAAGGAGCCGAACCTAAAAAGGCAAAGAAGTATGCGGATAAATAGGATAGTCATATGTATCATTCTACTTGTTGGATTCCACTATTCAAAGGCTCAAACGGGCTACCAAATCATTTTTGAGCAAACGGTTGAAACAAATGATGAACAAGTGCGTGCTTCGCTAGAGAATATTGGGGAGATGGTGACAGTCTGGTATATCCAAGAGCGTCTTTTTCGGAGCGAAAGCCACATGGAGCTTACAGGAACAACAACTATTATCCATAATGGCCTTCAAGAGAAAACCGTAGCACTTCTCGAAGGTCCCAGTGGGCAAAAGCATTATTTGACCAAAGATCTAAATCAAGATCAGAGTCAGGATCTGACAGTCACTAAGACAGAAGAAAAGAAAACCATTGCAGGATTTGAATGCGTTCGATATGAGGTTATTGATCAATACAAGAGAAAAACAAGCTTGTATGTAACTGAAGCAATTGAAAACCCCTACGACGTGCTTTACGGTGATAAAGTTCCAGGTCTGGTTCTATGTACGATTACTCACTTAGGCTTGGGAGACAATGAAACCAAAATTATTCTGAGAGCTACAAAAGTTTTGGAAAAAGAACTTCCAGAGGAATTGTTTTCAATCGATATTCCGGAAGGATTTACACCAATGGAGACAGATACAAATCACAAATAGTATACGGATGCAAGAACAACAGAGTGAAGCATTTTTTCTGGTCACTAAAGGGGCTGCTGATAAAGCATTCGAAAAACGACCACTTTCATTGGCTGCACCGATCAACAATGAAGTGATCGTTGAAGTTGAGGCCTTTGGGTTAAATTATGCCGACGTGATGGCGCGCAGAGGATTGTACAGAGAAGCTCCTCCATTTCCCTGCGTAGTTGGGTACGAAGCCGTGGGAAAAGTAATTGCCTGTGGACCAGAAGTTGATAAAGATGTACTTGGAAAACGCGTCATTGCTTTTTGTCGTTTCGGAGGATATGCACGTCATCTGAAAACCTTTGATTATGCGGTTGTGGAGGTTGAAGATCAACCAGCTGAGGAACTCATGGCACTGTGCACACAAGCCGTTACCGCTTACTACATGGCAGAATACCTGACACCAATTCATGCTATCGACACTGTATTGATCCATGCAGCTGCAGGAGGCGTAGGAACCATTTTAATTCAGTTAGCAAAACTAAAAGGCGCGGAGGTGATTGCTAAAGTAGGGCGATCTGAAAAAGAGTCTCTGGTGAAAAGTCTTGGTGCTGATTGCGTTGTGAATTACAATCAAGGCGATTACGTTGAACAAATTAAGAAGTACCTCAATGGACGACGATTGGACATTAGTTACAATCCTGTTGCTGGGTCAACATATAAGAAAGATATGCAGCTATTGGGTTCAGGAGGGCGAATGATTTTGTTTGGAGGATCAGAATTATCGAATGGTAAATGGGGCATTCTTTCACAATTGAACTTTGTGCGAAAAATGGGTTTAGTATTGCCTATTGGCCTCATGATGCGCTCAAAGAACATATTGGGTGTGAACATGCTGAAAATCGCAGATAATAAACCAGCCATCATGGAAGAATGTCTTAAAGCGGTGGTTGATCTTTATGCTGCGGGAGGTATAAAACCTCAGGTGGGCGGTGTTTACTCAGCAGATCAACTACCTGAAGCCCATTCGGCATTGGAAAGTGGCAAAACAACGGGCAAATTGACGGTTAAATGGTAAATTAGAATTTAAGAACAATAAACAAAGACGAATGGCACAAATTACATTAAAAGGAAACCCGGTTAACACGGTTGGAGAACTTCCAGCACTAGGAAGCATTGCAAAGAATTTCACCTTAGTAAAGACAGATTTATCATCTGCTACACTTGATGATTTTAAAGGAAAAAATGTGGTGTTAAATATTTTTCCAAGTGTCGATACTGGGACTTGCGCAGCCTCTGTAAGGCGTTTCAATGAAGAAGTAAGTAATCTTGATAATACAGTTGTGCTTTGCATTTCACGCGATTTACCTTTTGCACAAGGACGTTTTTGCGGCGCTGAAGGAATTGAAAATGTAGTGATGCTCTCGGACTTTAAAACTGGTGCTTTTGGAATCGACTATGGGTTACAAATTGCGGATGGACCGCTAGCCGGATTGACATCACGTAGCATTATCGTTCTGGATGGAAATGGTAAGGTAATTTACACGGAGCAGGTCGCTGAAACAGTAGATGAACCAAATTATGCGAAAGCAATCGAATCTTTAAAATAAGTCCTGTGCATCGGCTTGTATTATGCGCAGTAGCCATATTTGTTCTATTGTTGCAGGCTTGCTCGCCGGCAGAGCATGAGGCGTCTTTGGAATCAGACGAGATAAGCGCAGAAACGGTTATTAAAACAGTAATTGATTTCGTTTATTTAGCTAATCCTGAAGCTAAAGGAATTGTCATACACGTCAAAACAGCTGATTTCTCTTTTGGACACGCGGCCGGCTTTGCCAATATTTCGGACTCAACTCAGTTAACTCCTGATCATCCGGTTGTCATTGCAAGCATTACGAAAACATATGTTTCTTCAGCTATACTGCGGTTGGCGGAACTCAACCAACTCACGCTGGAAGAATCCATTGGGAATTACCTCACTGATGCAACCAGAGAGCTTATGATTTCCAGTGGGTTTAATGTGGACGAAATTCAAATTGAACATTTATTGTTACACATAAGCGGCATTCCGGATTATGCAGAATCCGAAAAGTTCCTCACAATGGTCTCAAACGAATCATCGCATCGTTGGACAAGGGATGAACAATTACAATTAACCTTTGAATCACAAAAACTGGGAGAAGCTGGAGAAACCTTTTATTACTCGGATGCTAACTACCTTCTACTAACGGAAATTCTCGAAGGAGTTATGAATAAGCCCTTCTATATTGGCATGAGGGAGTTGTTAGATTACAAAGCCAATCAGTTACATTCAACATGGTTTATTTCGTTGGAACAAAAGCCATCCAATGTGAAGGAGATGGCAATCCAATATTATTCGAGTTTCGGAATGAACACAGGAATTCTCGATGCTTCGTTTGATTTATATGGAGGAGGAGGCATTGCCTGTACGATGGAAGACCTGGCAAAATTTCAGTTTGCACTCTTTCATTCATCCATCTTTGAGGACGAAGAAACGTTGGACCGCATGCTTAGCGTAGTTCCCTCTGAAGATACGATGAGCTCTAATTATGGACTGGGCATTTCGATCTCAGAGCTAAACGGTAAAAAAGCTTACGGCCATGGAGGCTTTTGGGGAAGCGTTGTTCAGTATGTTCCTTCCATCGATGCAAGTATTGCCATTACTGTTCTGGAAAAAGATCAAGGTAATCTAAGACAAGTGATTTTAGAAGAAGTGGTGAAAGGACTAGAGTAACGCACTTTTTAACAAGCAGCTGAGGAAATTTTTGACGAAGAATGATTATTTCTCTGCATCATCTGAATGCCTAAAACCATCAAAATCCATGCGCTGGGTGTTTTCATCCATACGCTGATCGTGCTCATCGCTGATCGATTTTTTGCCTAAAGGAATACGCGGCAGTAAATCGGTCACTTTATCTCCTCTATAAAGAATCAGCGCGATCATCATAATGATACTTGTGATGAGAATAGGATACAATAACAACCCTGTATCGAAATTCGGTATGTTCAAGGTTTCATTCTTCATCAAAACGAAGAATAAAAGAACGGTAATTAAACCACGCGGTGCAATCCATAATTCGGGAAACACGTTTTGTCGAGCGAACAGTTTGAGTAGAATAAAGCGAATTGCGTAGAGAATTGCCACAATGACAAAGCTGTTAACAGCTACTTCAGCATTGTAGAGTGAACTTAGTGTAATACTTAATCCAAATACAACAAAGAAGAAGGTGCGCACGAGAAAAGCAGATTCAAGTGTTAATGTATGGAAGTCATGCAAAATAGGTTTTACCTTTTCCTTGTCGAACAGTGCCGCCAAACGCCCCTGAAAGAAAACATCCGTGTTATTTAGCACCAGACCAAATGTCAAAATGATCAATAAAGAAGAGAGGTGGAAGTACTTTCCTACCGCAAACAGGAGCATAAGGACACTAATAATCAGGAAAAGCTTGACCTGCATTTGCAGTTTTTGGAAGAGGTAGACCATAACATAGGCTACCACTACAGAAAGGATAATGGTTACACCAATGTTGAGAATAATTTCCCAGGCAATAGAACCTTCTCCGGCCCCACCGTCTGCGCCAATCATGAAATAAAAGACCATGATTCCGAGAATGTCGGAGAATGTCCCTTCATAGACCATGAATTCCCTTTTTGCACCTGTCAGTCTGCCCACACTGGGAATAATAATTGCACTACTCATGATACTCAGCGGAATCGCGTAGACCAATGTCGTATAATAATCGGCAGAAGGAAAGATGTATCCGAAGAAGCTGGCAAGTGCAAACATAGACCCCGCAATTCCCAGACTCGCTATCAGTAAAGACCGTAAGATCATGCCTACCTTATCGCGCTCTAACTTCAAATCAAGTGCGGCTTCCAGAACAATCATGACCAACCCGACGTTTCCAAGGACTTCAAGAATGGTATTCAGCTGAACGTCATCATCAATAATTCCGAAGGCGTTCATAGCAGCTTTCAAACCCATACCCAGTCCAATCAATAACAGTACTGACGGAATATTTGTCCGCTTTGCAATGATATTGAAGAAGAAACTGAGAATAATAACGCCAGAAAGCGCCATAATCAGTACGTAGGGATTTTCCACAGGCTTTAAGGTTCTTTGCCAAATGTACTAAAAAGGAAGAATTGCTTAACGGATAAAAAAATTCTTGGCAAAATTAATTTGAATTAAAACATTTATCGTAATATTGCGATATAGCAATTTACAAATGGGATTAACAAAAACTGCGCAATATACGGACCGACAGGTTGAACTAGCAAAGATGATCAAAGTCTTAGGTCATCCTGCACGCATTGCAATAATCGAATCGATTATTCAGTCTAAAACGTGCATCTGTGGCGATTTAGTGACAGAAATTGGCCTGGCACAATCCACTATCTCACAGCATCTCAAAGAGTTAAAGTCTGTTGGGTTGATACAGGGAACAATTGAAGGAACAAGCATGTGCTATTGCATTAATCCTGAGAAATGGAATATGCTCAATAATGAACTAACACTTTTATTCAAATCGGCTAATTGCGAAAGCGATTGCTGCTAATAACATCAACAATGGAAGAAACTTTATTTCCTAGAATGCACGTGTCACTTTATGTCAGTGACATAGCCTCAACGGTTAATTTTTACTCTACCTTTTTCGGCCAGCCGGCTTCGAAGGTTAAAAAGGGATATGCCAAGTATGAACTAACCAATCCTGGTTTGATTATTTCCTTCGTGGAAAATTCCGAGCGTGTTCAAGGAAACTTTGGACACCTTGGTTTTCAAGTAGGTTCAAAAGAAGAAATGGAAGCCAAACTTGACGTTGCTCGTCAACAGGGAATTGTGACGCTGGAAGAAATCGGCACGGCGTGTTGCTATGCGGTTCAGGACAAATTTTGGGTCACGGATCCGGATGGCGTTCAATGGGAGGTATATTATTTCCATGAAGATTCTGAGTTCAATGATCCAAAATATGCCATGGAAGAAACAGTAGCTTGCTGCTCGCCTGAAGCCGTAGTGGAAGAAAAAGTGGTAAAACCAAAAGTGAAGCTTTCTGAATTGCAGGAGAAAGCCAAGTGTGAACCAAACTCTGGATGCTGTTAAGATGGGAAAGAATGTATTGGTACTTTGTACCGGAAACAGTTGCAGAAGTCAGATAGCAGATGGTTATTTGAAGAAGTTTGCTCCAGAAGGAACGAATGTTTACAGCGCTGGTGTTGAAACGCACGGTGTTAATCCACGAGCTATCGAAACCATGAAAGCAGACGGAGTTGATATTTCAGATCATACTTCCAATCATGTTGACGAATACGCGTCGATCAATTTTGATTATATCATCACCGTGTGTGATAATGCAAAGGAACGTTGCCCATATTTTCCATCACAGGCGTATCGTTTTCATCAAAACTTTCCCGATCCGGCAAAGGCAACAGGTACTGAAGAAGAGATCAAAGCTCAATTCGCCGAAGTTCGTGAATTGGTGAAAACCTATTGTCAGTCATTTGTGTCTGCCTTCCTATGAAACGCTACGTTGCTGAGATCGTCGCTACTTTTTTTCTCATTTTTTGTGGAACAGGTGCGATGGTGATAAACACCGAATCGAACGGCGCCATTTCTCATTTTGGTGTAGCCACAGCTTGGGGCTTGGTGGTCATGATTATGATTTTCGCCTATGGAAGAATCTCGGGTGCACATATGAATCCAGCGGTGACAGTGACACTCGTTGCGCTTAAGCTCCATCCAAAACGTCAACTATTTCCTTATTTGGTTGCTCAGGTAATCGGCGCTTTTTTGGCCAGTTTGACCTTGCGCGTACTTTTCCCGGAAGACGAACTTTTAGGAGCTTCACTTCCACAGGGCGAGGTCTGGCAATCTGGCATCTTGGAATTCATTCTCACATTTTTACTCATGCTCGTCATTTTGCTGACATCACAGGGAAGGAGAATTGAGCAATATTTTGCACCGATTGCCATTGGAATGACGGTTGGACT
Source organism: Flavobacteriales bacterium UBA6051 (assembly GCA_002427735.1). Lineage (GTDB taxonomy): Bacteria > Bacteroidota > Bacteroidia > Flavobacteriales_D > Crocinitomicaceae > UBA4466. The sequence continues at coordinate 4,914 of DIYP01000010.1, read as the reverse complement.
TGAAGCTTTATTTGCAGGGCCTATAAGCAACGCCAGTATGAATCCTTTCAGGAGTCTGGCTCCAGCTGTTGTGTCTGGTCATACTGAACATTTGTGGTTGTATCTTGTAGCGACTACCGCTGGAGCACTTTTCGCCGGACTTTATTGGAACTGGCAACGAACAGAATCAAATAATTTAACGTAATTTTGTGCAAGCAAAAATTAATTTAACAAGAAACTAAATGGCTGAAGTACTGACAGATTTGGGAATTGAAAAAATTCTTTCGCAGTTTGGAATCGAGCAAAATAACAATGGTGCCTCAACAGGTGGACATTGGTTCAATACACGAGGAGAAAAAATAGAATCTATTTCTCCAGTTGACGGAAAAGTAATTGCTAGCGTAAATGCTGCTACTGAAGTGGATTACGAAGCAGTAATATTGAAAGCCCAAGAAGGCTTTAAAGCGTGGAGACAATGGACGGCGCCTGCAAGAGGTGAAGTTGTTCGCCAGTTAGCTACTAAATTGCGAGAATATAAAGAGCCGCTTGGTAAGTTGGTTTCTTACGAAATGGGGAAATCATTTCAAGAAGGTCTTGGTGAAGTACAAGAGATGATTGACATCTGTGACTTTGCAGTTGGACTTTCACGTCAGTTACATGGTTTAACAATGCACTCTGAGCGTCCAGGACACCGCATGTATGAGCAATACCATCCACTTGGAATCGTTGGAATTATCTCAGCCTTTAACTTCCCGGTAGCTGTTTGGAACTGGAATACAGCACTTGCGTGGGTATGTGGAGATGCATGTGTATGGAAACCTTCTGAGAAGGCGCCAATTACAGCAATTGCATGTCAGCAAATTACAAAAGAAGTATTTGATGCCAACGGAGTTCCGGAAGGAGTATCTGGATTGGTAATCGGTGGAGCAGATTTAGGAATTTTGATGTCGAATGACAAGCGTGTTCCTTTAGTTTCTGCCACTGGATCAACGCGCATGGGTAAAGCAGTTGGTGCTGCTGTCGGTGCACGTCTTGGTAAGTCACTTTTAGAGCTTGGAGGAAACAATGCAATCATTATCACGCCAACCGCTGATTTGAAAATGGTCGTTCCAGGAGCCGTATTTGGTGCCGTGGGGACATGTGGACAGCGTTGTACTTCAACACGTCGTTTGATCATCCATGAGGATGTTTATGACACTGTGAAGGATGCTTTAGTAGGTGCTTATCAGCAAATTAAGATTGGTAACCCATTGGACGAAAGCAATCATGTTGGTCCATTGATCGATGAGGATGCTGTGCGCATGTACAATGAAGCATTGGATAAAGCAGTTGCAGAAGGTGGAAATATCGTTGTTGAAGGAGGAGTTCTTTCAGGAGAAGGATACGAGTCTGGATGTTACGTAAAGCCAGCAATTGTTGAAGCGAAGAATGAATTTGCTATTGTACAACACGAAACATTTGCACCAATCTTGTACATCATGAAGTACTCAGGAGGTGTTGAAAATGCGATTGCTATGCAAAATGACGTACCACAAGGGTTGTCATCAGCAATCATGACAAATAACATTAAGGAATCTGAAGCGTTCTTGTCAGCACAAGGTTCAGACTGTGGAATTGCCAATGTGAACATTGGAACATCCGGAGCTGAAATTGGTGGAGCCTTTGGTGGAGAAAAAGAAACAGGAGGTGGTCGTGAGTCTGGATCAGATGCATGGAAAATCTACATGCGCCGTCAGACAAACACGATTAACTATTCGGACAGTTTGCCTTTAGCACAAGGAATTAAGTTCGATCTGTAGGAATACAGATAAATGCGAAACAAAAAGCCGGTTCTCAGTAGAATCGGCTTTTTGTTTTTTCATAGGTTATTGTCTAAAGTCGTTTCTCAGATTGTCAGTGATAGATGCTGTCGATTAACGTTCCAAGACTGTCATAAGTCAAATGTGGGCCTTTGAGAACATCTTTGTCAAAGTATTTGCGTTCGAACATCCAACCGGTTGCCGTATAGTTTATTTCTTCCCCTTGACGTAAACCATTTTTGTAATGCGCTTCTCTAGATACCTTGCCGTTTTCCCAATAGCATACAAAGTTTCCATGTTTGAGCCCATTCTTATAGTCGCAAACATAACCAAGTGCACCTGAGTCATAATACCATTTTTCTTGCTTGCTTTTTAGCTTCATTTCATCTATATGCTGAACAATGGCGTCAGCCACAGCGCGATGTCCTTCTGACGTAAGGTGAGGATCCAGAATAAATCGCTTTTTATCTGTGATTAAACCAGTCAGATCAATAAATGAAAGCTGATCATTGAGCGAGGAGTTTAGTTCTTTATCCAATTGCTTTTTGATATCAGTAATGAAAAAGTTGTTGCATCCAAAAGGTTCAATGGAAAAGACGATTATCTGAACATCTTTGGGCAAATGTTTGCTGGTTTTCAGTGCGTTTAAGAATGCTTTCTCCGCACTGATAGATTGAACTGTTGCACTTCCGCGACATCGTTGAGCTTTAGGCAGAGGCATTCGACCACCATGATACACAAGCGGAATAAGATGTAATAAGTGCTTGAAGGGATAATATGCCGTTCGCGCAGCCTGATCCTGCACTTCTTTATTCCAATCTTCATTTCCGGATACTGCAAGCGAATCATTGGTGAGATAATACTGTTTATTCTCTTTATAATCATTTGAACAGTACTGCAATAGGATATACTGAACACTGTCAAGTTTAACTTTTCGCAACGAATGCAACTCACGCGCAGTTCCATAGGAAGAAACGCCGGTATTCAAAGTCAATAGGCCCAATTCTTTTTCAACGATCTGAGCAAATGTCTCGTTTTGATCAACACCCCAGCCCATAGCATATGAATCACCCAACACCACAATTTTGGGGTTGTCAAGCGAGCGTTCATCATCTCTGAAGTTTTGCGAATTCACCAGAAATGGATTGCTAAACTCCCTATTGGAAAAAGTAAACTCTCCAGAATTCAGTTCATAAAACAAATCGTCACTGTAGTGACTGCATTCGGGATCAAATTGGATCATTGTCCGGTCCACATCCGCATAGGTCTTCAGCGACGGGAGCAACCATGAAGGAGCACTGGCAGGGTTGTTCAAATAATATGTGAATCCCAGTTCAATCAAACTAAACAAAAGGATGATCACTCCTAGATTATATCCTAGAATTTTGAGCCGTTTCTTACTCGTAGTCTTCATCTGAAACCTAAGCTACAATAATTCTCAAAATTGGGGAGGGTGCGTGTCAAATGGTTGACTTATGTCTTACAACATTATTCTTTATAAGCTAAATCTAATCTCCTTTTGACGCCAAATATTTGTACATTTCTTCTCAGAACTTGTAGTTTTCTTCCCCAGGTCTAAGCCAGCTTTGCTTTTCCAATGTCATCCTTAAATTAATAACACGCTCAAAAGGTGTCCCCTTCTGACCTATAGTAGTTATCATCAATACCTAAACCTTTAAACTTTGAAGTCTCCCCTTTTCCTTTTCTAAGTACATAAGGACATTGCGGTAAAGTACATTAATTCCTGTTTCAAGAGGATCTGCAGCCGGCATGTAGTTAATAAACTCTTTCCAATCGTTTCTATAGGAAAAAACAGCCCACATTTCGGCTATTACGTCCAATTTTTCCCTTTCTGAACTTTTCTCGCCAACAATTTCAGCTAAAACAATATATGCCCATATATCGGATACAACCTGTTCGTCGTATAGTTTATCGTTCAAATCTTTTAGTAAATTAATGAACTTGTCCAAGTCAGCTTGGGATTCATTCAATTCGAACAATTGTTCATCGTCTAATTTCAACAAAAACTCTTGAGCAAACGAATCATTTAATATATGCATTGGAGATATTAAATGCTTTTTAAGTCCAAATGAAAGAGTATTTATACTCCCATTAAAACCATATTTCTTAAATAAGTTTATCACCGTCCAAAGTTAGGAATTTGATTTGGAGTTCCAGTAATCCGTCCTCCAGGAATAAACCTTCGATGGGTTACTAATCCTCCCGTCTCGACTATCCATTCAAATACACCATCTGCACCATTGAGGGAACCTGATACTTGATAAAAAGAACGATATACTCCATCCCCCCCCTTTAAAGATGATGAATAGGCCGTTGCCATATAGTTGTCTACGATATTGGAAAAATAGTGTTGGGCGTCTGATGCACTCAATGCCTTAAAAGCTACCTTTTCTGTTGATTTCAGACCGTTGTATTTGACATGTCTGTATGGGTTCGTTTTGTTAGAACGTGTTGCCCTTCTTATAACATTCGTTACTTTTTTCCCTACTTTCGTATACGGAGCAGTTTCCAATATTAGTATTCCTGCTGCGGTTCCAACATCTCCTTCTTCTACAGCAATTGTAGCGTGTACTCCCGATGAAAGCGGCGATGCTTCATAAAGCAATCCAATCGGACTATTCAATTTATTCATTTCCCATTCCAATTGCTCGTTTCTCGCTCTATCCAACCTGCCCTGAGCAACGGCCATATCACCTCTTAACTGTTTGTCTATTATGCTCGCCACAACTCTTTGTTCCATCATTATAAACAAATAAGCTTCTCCTCCCGGCATAGCTCCAGTTTCCATAGGACCAGCTGGCCGCCAATCTCCATTTTCCATTAAGTAATAACCATCCTGGTCAATATCATTTAGTCCCAATTGCTCAGTTTGATCAACTTTCTTCGCACTAATCGTTACTTCTTCTAAGTCTAAAGTCTTTTCAGGAACATTAGTCTTTCCCTTTACTTTTGAGGATTTTCCTCGCATTTTCCTTTTATCGTCGTCTCCACCATTTGTAGCACTCAACCCATAGGGATCGATGAAGTAAATCGGATTATCATCAAAAGCACAATACGGAGATTGCCACGGAAACTTCGCCATTAACGGGTCTAAACTCTTCCATCTTCCAAGGCG
>DIYP01000005.1 GCA_002427735.1 Flavobacteriales bacterium UBA6051 | reverse complement strand
CAAAACGTAAACACAAACCGCCTTTCTCAATTAGATAGGCGGTTTTGTGTTTAATGGGCAACTTGCAACAAATACCCGTTTTCATTTGGAAATATGCGCGAGAGAAGGGAATTCTATATATTTAGAGATCACAAAACCAAATCACTATGTCTGATACTGGCGGACTGAATTTCATAGATTTCCTGGCGTATGGTGCAATTGGAATTGCTCTGGCATTAGCAATTTTATCTTATCGTTTATTATCAAAAGAGCAGCAAAGAGAAGAAGTTCGCGAACCCATGCTCAAGTCGATTCGAAATTATTTCATCATGTCGATTGTACTTTCTCTGTTTTTTGGAACGGGAGAGATTATTTCCAATATGATGAGTAAAGAACAAGTAACTGAAAATACCTTGGAAGACTTTTGGGAAGATTATCTTTCAAAGCATCCGGAAGAAAAAAATATAGAAATTACTGATAAGGGAAAGAGAAATAAAATAACATCAGCGTTAAGATCCCAGGCTACGTCAAATTATTCTTCGAATGATTCAAAGATTATAAAAGAATTAAGAGATAGCCTTGAAAGGCATAAGAATATGGAGGAGAGATTGGCGAGTAGTTTTTATGTTAAAATTGAAAAATTCATTCAAACATTTAATGATGTAGCATCTTCGAGAAATTGGCTCTATTTGAAAGCAAAACAAACCCAAAAAGAAGTGGGTCTATATAAACAAATGATGCATATTCTGGAAGAGTTGGGAATTGAGATAGAGGAGTTTTCTGTTAAGAGTGTTATTAGGGAGTGGGAACGTATAAAACCTACCTGGGTGAAACAAAATGAGAGTAAGGGTCGGCCAGACCATCTGGAGCGATCTGATTTCGGCTTTCTTGTACGAAAGTATTTAGAAATGCATTCTTAACACATTTGAAAGAAAAAGGCTACTCACGTGAGTAGCCTTAATTTTTTTAAAGAATCTTAGTCCTTTTCTATTTTCTCCATGCGCTGCTGAAGGTCATGAAGTAGCTGTTTCATTTCTTCCAGTTCAGCTTCTTGTTTTTCGATCACACTTTGTTGTTCCTTTACAGCATTGATTAACATATATGTCATGGCTCCATTGTCAACACCTAAATATTCTTCTTTTTCGCCATTTTCACTGTGGTGAATCCAGGTATTCACCATATATGGAGCAATCTCTTTTAATTCTTGTGCAATTACACCAACTCCCGTTTCTTGAGGCATACCTGCTTTACCAGAATAAGTAAACCAAACGGTATTAATCTTTAATAATTCCTTTAATCCGCCTTTATAAGGTCGGATATTTGTTTTTAATCTCTTATCTGAAGCAACAGTCCATGCGCTTGAGGTCGGCTTTGCAGCAGAATTAGTTCCAACGTGAAGTTGATATGCAGGAGTAATTGTTCCTATACCAACATTAGAATTATAAACAGTCAAACGATCACCGCCTGCCTGACGCAAAGCAATCTTATCGTCCCAATCATTTTCATTGGCAATACGAAGCGCCGTAGTTTCTCCAGAAACTGAATAATAGCCAATATAAGCGTCGTCAAGAGCCCCTCCAAAAGCGTTTGGCGGCCAGTGAATACCACCTCCAGTGATGTTAATCGCCGGCATGATAACACCATTTACAATGTGCAACTTTTCCTGAGGAGCAGACGTTCCTATTCCGATACGGTCGTTTTGTCCATCAACGAAAAATTGGTTTTCGTCATTATCTGTTTCAATTCTAAAATCCCGATCAAATCCCTGTTCATTGAAAATAGACTGAGCATTAGCGTCGAGGTCAATACTTGTTAGACCATTTTCATATACGCGGAATCGACCATCGTCTGAATCATCGGTTAAGGAAGCAAGTGTTGTGCCTGTTGTCGTTCCATCATTCCAAAACATATCATCTCCCAAATAGGTAATGCCATTGTTTCGTACTTCAAAGTGATTTACTCCGCCGTCCTGAATGAGAAAATTACCAGAACTATTTAAGTTATATGCGAGATTATGCACACCCTGAGTAATAGTTGTATTTTCCGTTAGAGATCCTCCAAGTTGAACGGCATCTGAACTGGCATCTACATTCAAGCCGTTGTTAGCGCTTACGTTCAGTGTGACACTTCCATTTGTTCCTCCACCATTCAAGCCATCTCCGGCAGTCACTTCTGTGATATCTCCATCAGGTATAATGACGCTGTTACCACCACTTATAGACAGTGTTGATGTACCAGCCGCATAGCTCAGGTTTTGATTATCTGTATTGTCTAAATAGCTGGAAAGATCTACAGTACTTCCACTTGTAATACTTAAGTCGTTTGATGTTAATGAGATATCCTGAAGTTCGTTCGTTGGATCTGCATCTGCATCGTCTACGAGGTCATTGTTCCAGTTAGCCGTATCCATTGCAGTAATACCACTCGCTACGGAGGATTGGAAGAATGGGTCGTCTTCACTAACGTTCCCAGCCGTAGCAGCATACAAAGCGTACGGTACGCTGAGCAACTGTGATGTTCCCATAACTACGTATGATGTTCCTCCGGAAATATCGGCAGCTGTCTCCATAAAATAAGGACCGTTGGCCCAATCAATTGATGAGAAGTCATCAACTGTAGTTCCAGTGCCAATTTCGAGATTTGCAAGACCATATCCGTTGGTTGTTGCAGCGAATGTTTCCGTGTAAACGGGCGTTCCTGAAGCTGATCCTTGTAGGATTGTCAATTGCATACCAACAGATTGATTACTAAGAATATTGCCTGTTGCATCTCGAATGACGGCTTGATATTTAAATGCTTGAGGAGCTTGGGCAAGCCCAAACGTGCATGTCAAAGCAATGGCTGTAACAGTAAGAATTAGGTTTTTCATAAGATTACTGATGTTTAACTAGTTTGAAACGTTTGAGTAGTGTATCGTCTTTTGAAGAGGACAAAGTCAATTCATAGGGGCCAGATTGAAATTGAGCCACAGGTATACTTGTCATTTCTCCGGTTAAAATACCTTCGGCCACTTTTCTTCCGCGTTGATCATACATGGTATAGCGTGTAGAATTAAAACTATCAGTTTTCACATTGAGGAAATCGTCAGTTGGGTTCGGGAAAATGGTTGCATCAAAGTTGGGCTCAAGATCTTCAAGTCCAACGAAGTTCCAATGTGTCTGATGAAAACCTTGCGTTAGATCGTTCGTCCCATTGGAAGCGGTATTTATAACAACTTCACCAATTGTGAAATCTATACTTCCGTTTGCATTGGAGTATGAATCTCCCTGAGAAGAAACAACTTCTTGAGCTAAAGAAACACTCCCTGAAAAAAACATGAAGAGAATGATAGACCTTTTCAACATAGCGTGTATTTATTAGGTTTTAATTAGTGACGAATGTACAAGATAGTGAATTTTCGTAGTGTAGAAAAGTGACAATCCTTTGTTGGATAAGCGAGGTGAAGACTTATCTTCGGGTGAGATGAAAGAAATAACGCATACCTCTTATTACCAAAGCAGACGTTTCTGGATGTTGGTGTGTGTGTTATTTACATTTATCGTAATGGCTCCAAACCTTAATAGCGATTGGGTTAATTGGGATGATGAGTTGTTTGTATTGAACAATCCATTGGTTGGTGAACTCTCCTCCGAAAGAATCCACCAAGTATTTACAACCACTTCAAATAATGGTGGATATACTCCGCTTGTCGTTTTATCTTGGTCGACCGATTTTGCAATTGATGGATTTAATGCAAGTGTATTTCACCGAACAAATCTCCTTTTACATCTGTTAAATGTTTGCCTTGTTTTTCTTGTGATTCATGGTATATCTAAGCGACTCGAGATAGCCGTCATAGTCGCACTTTTGTTTGGAGTGCATCCCATGCAGTTAGAAGCGGTTGGATGGATTACCGCGAGAAAAGACTTGCTTTATGGTCTATTTTATCTGGCTGGGTTACTCGCTTACTTAATGTATCTCAGCGCAAATGCGAAGTCAAGAACAAAATGGTATGTACTGTGCTTAATTTTATTCCTAGGATCGCTTTTTTCAAAAGGAATGGCAGTGACTTTTCCTTTAGCTCTTTTAACGATTGATTTTATTCAGAAGCGCGATAAAATTGGCAAACTTGTGCTGGAGAAGGCTCCCTTTTTTGCGTTAAGTATATTTTTTGGGCTTTTGGCACTCTCAGGTCAGCAAGAGATTGGTGCTGTAGATGACATTCGTAATATATCCTTTTCTGATTCTTTTTTTGTGGCATGTTATGGTCTTATGACATACACGTACAAGGCTTTATTGCCAGTCCACCTCTCATCCTATCATCCTTACCCTTACATTCCAGGCGAACAAATACCTTCACTATTGTATGCTTCGGTGATTCCGGCTGTTCTTTTTTTGTTTGCCACATACTTTGCAATAAAACGGAATAGAACTATTGCATTTGGGATGATGTTTTTTCTGGTATGTATTGTCATGATGTTACAGTTTTTCCCTGTAGGGTTGGCTATTATTTCTGAACGGTTCACATATATTGCTTACATCGGCTTATTCTTCTTAATTGCCTATGGTGCAGTATGGTTGGCTGATCGTTATGAAGTAAAACGGAAAACCACATACACACTAATAGGGGGCTACATATTTGTTCTTGGTGCCATAACTTACCAGAGAACGGACGTTTGGAAAGATTCAGCGACGTTATGGAGCGATGTTATCGAAAAGTATCCCGATGATTTCCTTCCATACGTAAATCGGGCATCATATTATATGAAAAATGGACAGTTCGATTTGGCAATGAATGACTATAATCAGGCGCTTCACTTCAATCCTAAGGCAGAAGATACATATGGAGATCGAGGTTATTTGTTTATGCAAATGGGTCAACTGGATAGTGCATTGTATGACCTTAATACGGCTATTGAGTTGAACTCAGAACAACCTGGAATCTATATCAATCGAGGTCTGGTCTATATGCGAATGCAACGGTTTAAAGATGCAGAAAAAGATTTTAGAAAAACTATTGAGCTCGACACTAACTTTGCCCTTGGTTACTACAATTTGGGGCAGCTTTTCATGAGTGCCAGTGACTTTGATCGTGCCGTTGAAAATTATACACGCTCAATTGAATTAGACGCTCAATTTGCTCCAGCACATGTTAACCTTGGCTTGGTTCGCTTGAATCAGAAAAAGTATCCTGAAGCACTTACGAGTTTGGACAAGGGAATTGCGTTAGACCCAGAAGAACCAATGGGTTACTTTAACAGAGGACTTGTACACGGTTTTATGGGGAATCATCAGGAAGCAATAGTTGATTATACGGGGTGCATTCAGCGATTAGAGATTTATGCCCCAGCCTATTACTGGAGGTCTCGATCATTTCAAGTACTCAGCAGAATGGTCGAAGCAAGGCAAGACGCCAATCGTGCTCAACAATTAGGCTTTCAACTTCCTGAAGGTTATATAGAAGGTTTGTCTCAGTAAAAAAGAAATCCCTTTTCGGTTTTATTCCGAAAAGGGATTGGTACATGATCGTTGTGCGGCTTGAATTGACCTAAAACTTTCTAAAACTAAAACTTGCACTTATGAAAAAAACTCAAGCTTCTAATCATGTTATCTTCTTTATCGGGCTTTGACTGAACCAATGCCCTCTTTACGTATCTCTTTTGTTTCTGGATTTCCTTTATAGTTTATACTACCAACGCCAGAAAACTCAATAGTAACAGATTCATCCGCAAAAATATTTGCATCTCCAACTCCTGAGTGTTCTAGTGAGAGTTCATTTGCAGTAAGTCCGTATGTATCAACATCACCTACACCTGAACAATCAATGAACACTTTATTCGCATCTCCTTTTAAAGTTACATCGCCTACTCCGGCATACCCAACTTCTAATTCGCGATAATTTACATCCATAGTAATGTCGCCTACTCCATATATCTGAACATCAAGATTCTTTCCTTTTATCTGGTTCTCAGAAGTAATATCTCCGACTCCATTGCTTCTGATTTCAACAAGATCTTTAAATGAAACAGTGATCGCCAGTTTGGTAGTTTTCTTGAAGTTTACATCGTTACTCATATCAAGAATCAGGCGATCACCATCTTGATCAACATGAATGTATTCATGAATATTATCATCGGTTTCAATGGTTACTTCTTCACGATCTCCTTGAATGAGAACGATATCAAAAGCTCCATTTACTTCTAATCTTTTAAATGGTTTCAGAGCGTGCTTTTCAACGGTAACGTTTCCACTGCCTTTAACATTCCGTTTTTTCTCGTCACAGTCTCTTAAATCAATATGATAAGACTGGTGTTCTCCCGGTTCACTCAAACATGAAGGATTATTCTTCTGAGCCAACTCCAAATGAATGATTGTTTCAATGTCATTGTCAACATGCATTGCTAAATCATAAGACTCCAATTCATCCAGCTGGATGTACATCGTCTCCAGCACATTTGGTGCCTGTGGAAACATGGGAGCCATAGGAGCGATAGGTGCTATCGGTAATACTTCAGGAGCACTTATAGGTTCTATTGTGTCCTCCTGCTGAATGAGTATTTCCGCAGTATTTTCTTCGACTTCTTCTTGTAATTGTTCTTGATTATTTGGTTCAACAATACCTACTGTATTTGTTGATTCTGGCTTTGGTGATGAACTAAACATGGTAGTTGCTACCGTAACAATACCAACAGTTCCCAATACACTTCCTAACATAAGCAATGATTTTTTAGCGATAAATAATTTTACTTTGGCAGCAACGCCAAGCACGCCAGTTGTAGCCACCGCGGCAGCACCTACCCAAGCAGTTACTTCTTCTACGGAAGTTTCTGTGGGAGCTTTTCGAGCTGCAGCAAACAAGTGATCCATTTCTTGATGTGTCATGTTGTTACCTCCTTTTCCTTTTTTACGTCGGCACTCAAAATTTCTAAAAGCGCTTGTCTTCCGCGCGCTAAGCGCTGTTTTACTGCAGAAATTCCTGCCTTTTGCAATTCCGCAATCTCAGCGATTGCAAAGCCTGAAATTTCGAAGAGAACTAAGGCTTCACGTTGTTGTTCTGGCAGTTTCGCAAGTGCAGCGTACAGCGTATGCGTGTCGTCGTTTCGATCAGCTCTGGTTGAGTGATCTTCTACTTCTAAGGAGACCGCTTCATCTTTTAAATGGAGCAGTCGTTGCTTTTTGTTGGTATTGGCCAATACCCGAATACATATTCCAAAGAGAAAATGCAAAAACGCTTTTGGACTTTCCAGTTTATGGAACTTCTCAAAAGCAATTACAATAGTGTCATGCATGAGGTCCTTATAATCTATGTCACCATACACTCTTGCCTTACAGAACCTTTCGAAGTTCTCATGCACAGGAGTGTATAACTCCATGAATTGATCTTTCTTGTCTTTTGCAGCGTTCATTGTGTTTCCTCTATACAGTAGATGTATTGAGTTGTCGAAAAGTTACATTGAATTGATTTTTTTTTGAAAAAAATGTGCGGAACGGCTTTTTATTAGGGTTTTAGGTTTGGATTTCAAGTATATAGTAAAGCTTGAATAGCGCGATTAATCCACGCCTGAATTGATTTTCGTAATTTAATCGCCATGAAGTGGTTATTGTTGTTGCTTGTTTTCGTTGGAATATTCTTGTCTTGTAAAAAAGATAAGATCCAGCCCGTTGTGGAGGAAACAGTAGATGAATTGTTGATGCCTACGTTGCCATCGACCCCATTTGCGTACGACGACTTTGTGCCTCACGATTATCTCACGGGGCAGGCCTATGATTTATTCAATACTACTCCAAGTGACAATCCTGTTACAAATCACGGTGCAACACTAGGGCGTGTATTGTTTTACGATGTTCAATTATCAAAAAACAATACAATAGCTTGTGCAAGTTGTCACCAACAAGAATACGGTTTCTCTGATCCCGAACAGTTTTCAACAGGACTATACGGGCAGGCCACAGATCGACATTCAATGCCGATAATAAATTTATTTATGGGCTTCCGCTTTTTCTGGGATATGCGGGCTAATGGGTTGGAAAATCAGGCGCTAATGCCCATAGAGCACCCAGTTGAAATGGACATGGATCTGACAGCATTGACAGAGAAAATAGGTAGTTTAGCGTACTATCCTGAACTATTCAATTCAGCGTTTGGTACACCAGAAATTACAGAAGACAGAATCTCTCGAGCGCTGTCTCAGTTTATGCGTTCCATTTATTCTATTGATTCGAAATATGATCAAGGGATGCAGACTAATTTTGCAAATTACACAGCGCAAGAATTGATGGGGAAAGACTTATTTTTTCTGGATGCTCGAACGAACTGCAATAACTGTCATCAGACGCATTACTTTTTTAATCCATCTCCACGCAATAATGGTTCGGAACTGGTTTATACTGATGAGGGTGTTGCCGGAATTTCCGGAAATCCAAATGAAGTTGGCTTTTTCAAAATCCCTACACTTAGAAATATTGAATATACGGCACCCTATTTCCACGATGGCCGTTTTTCTACTTTAGAGGAAGTTGTCGAGTTCTACAATTCAGGGATGCAGGCTCATCCAAACCTCGATGAACGACTTACAACCAATGCCGAAATTGGAGGCCCTCCTCGTCAAATGAATTTAAGTCAAGAAGAAAAAGATGCACTTGTAGCATTCATGAAAACACTTTCAGAGCCTGCGTTTCTCACAAAAGAACGTTGGTCAGATCCTTTCAAGTAGTCTTAGCGCAACATGATTTTTGTTGAGGGATAATCATTTCGAAGCTGTTGAATGTTGGCTTCCGAAAAACCATTATTATGCACATATAAGTACTTTAAACGTGGTAATTTTTGATAGCTTTCAGGAATCTTACTTAATTGATTACCGTGTACATAGAGTCTCCTTAAAGTGCTCAGGTCACCAATGAAGTCGGGCAGTGCTGAAAGTCCCATTTTTGATAAATCAAGCAATTGAATACGCTTCATATTTTCTATACAGGAAGGAATACTTGTAAGAGCATTTTCACCTAAGAACAGTGTCTCAAGACTCGGAGCATTCCCCAGGGATTCTGGAAGTGTTTTCAGTTTATTTCCTTTAAGGTATAACGATCTGAGAAGAGGTAAATTTCCGAGTTCTTCTGGCAATGATTGCAGCCAGTTATTGTCGAGACTTAAAACAGTCAATCTTTTCAATTGTCCAATGGATGCCGGAAGCATTGTAAGTAGATTATCCTCAGCATAGATCTTCTGAAGGCTTACCAGATTACCAATGGATTCGGGAAGTGAGGTTAATCGGTTTTCATAGATTGATAGCTGACGTAACTCTGTCAGTTCTCCAATGGATTCTGGCAAAGAACTAAGATTATTGAATTCCAGATTAAGCTTACGTAGGTTTTTTAATTGACCAATAGAAGCAGGTATAGCTTCAAGGCGCTTTCTGGAAATATCTAGCTTATATACATTTTCTGGATTTACTAAAGCAGCTTCGAGCGAAGTGTAAACAGAATCAGGTTGAGCATATGACGTGAAAAACGGCAGTAATGCGAGCAGTCCAATAAATTTCATGGAATAAAAATATGCAATTTATGGAAGCTATCGAATGAACAATCCGTACCCACTCGAATGTACGTTCTCAATATTGATAGATGCATCTTTACGAAGATACTTGCGCAGTTTAGTAATATATACATCCATACTTCGCGTTGTAAAGTAATTATCCTCCTTCCAGATTTCCTGTAATGCCTTTTCTCGTGGCATTACATCATTCATGTGCTGACAAAGCAGATGAAGTAAAGCGCCTTCTTTAGGCGATAGTTTTTTTGTTTCAGAAGCGTGTTCAAGTAGACGCGTATTTACTTCATAAGTAAATTCTCCAATGGTGTAAGTGCTAAGTATATCTTTCGGTTGCCCGCTCTTCCCTCGATTAAAAATCACATCTAGTTTTAGAAGCAATACTTCAATGTCGAAAGGCTTATTTAAGTAATCATCTGCTCCAACACGATAGCCACGAAGCATATCTTCTTTCATATTTCTTGCGGTAAGAAATATGATAGGCGTTTCGTTTCCACGCGCTCGAATTTTTTCTGTAAGCGTAAAACCATCCATTTTGGGCATCATGACATCAAAGATGCATAGGTCATAACTTCCTTTCAAAAAGGCAGAGTAGCCACGCGTCCCGTCTTTTTCCCAATCCACATTGTACTTGGAAAGGCGTAAATAATTTTGGAGAAGTGAACCGAAGTTTTCTTCGTCTTCAACAAGTAGTATGCGCTTCGGGTTACTCATGAGGACGGTAATTGAATGGTAACAGTTGTGCCTTTATTAACTTCACTTTCAAGACTAACGGATCCGTTATGAGCTTCAACAATGCTTTTAACGTAACTGAGCCCTAGCCCAAAACCTTTTCTATTATGGATATCACCACTTTCTGCTCGATAGAATTTATCGAAAGCAAGTTTTTGGGCAGTTGAATTCATTCCAATACCATTGTCTTGGATAGTAATTTGGTAGGAATCTCCCATCTTGATGAGTTGAATGTGAATTCGTAAATCATCATTGCGGTACTTAATACTATTATCCAGGATATTGGTGAAAACGTTGGTTAAATGAAATTCATCTGCGAAAATCGGTGCTTCATTGAGTTGACAATCAAAGACATTTGTTCCATTGGATTCTGTCAAGCTTAAGTCAACATTTTGAATACTATCTTTAATAAGGTAAATCAAGTCTGCTTCCACACAACGCAGTTTGAGTTCTCCCTTATCCAATGATGCAATGTCAAGCACCTGCTCAATGTGCGCGTTGATGCGCCTCTCTTCACTTTCAATGATATCTACAAAGTGCTCGATTTCACCTGGTTTTTGAATGACCTCAGGATGTCTTATAGAAGACGCAGCGAGCGAAATAGAAGCGAGAGGTGTCTTCAATTCGTGCGTCATGTTATTAATAAAATCGTTTTTGATCGCACTGATCTTTTTCTGTTTAAAAATGAAGTAAAGCGAATAGCCGAAGCAAATAAGGATGAGTACTGTGAAAAGTACTGAAAGTAAAATCATCGGACGAACCTTCCCCCAAATATAACTCTCTTCACTTGCGATCTGTACGATTAGTTCATACAAACCAGATTCAATTCTATCATTTTGAAAAAGTGCTTTTGTATACTCTTTATCACTACTTCCGGGATCAAAATTATCAGACATGAAGTCATAGGCGTAATCCATTTGTCCATGATCCATAATCGCGTATTCAAAACTGTCACGGATTCCATGCTTTTTTAATGCTGAAGTAATTTTTTCTTCTAATTCCGTTTTTTCTATTCGCCCGGCAAGCTTTCCATCGTACAAGCGCTCTGTAGTGAGGTGATGAACAACATTTGTAATACTGTGTAATTCATCGCTCTTTCCCTCTAGTTCTACTGTTGTCTCAATTAAAGAATCCAGATTGTCGAGGCGTAGTTCATATTCGTCTTGCCAAGATAGACCTTCAGTTCTGATTTGAATCCTTTCAATGTCTTCATTGACTTCTTCAAGTTCATCGCGGATTGAATCAATTACTTTGTATTCAAACTTAACGCTTCGTGTTGTCCGTCCAGGATTTTCTTCTATAATGACAATATTGTCTTCTTGTGAGGGATTATTGCTTACAATAATGAATTCGTTCAATAGTGAGTCAACACCTCCGAAACGCTCTTCAATGAAAAGTGCCGCTTCGTCTTCATCGATTTCCTTATTTACATCATTGAGGGCATCATTAATATTGGCTGCGAACTCTCGTTCACCTTCTTTGAAAGCGTTAGAAATCCAAACGCCCTGTAAGACAATACTCCCAATAAGGGATATGATCATTAGGCTGATAAGACTATAAATTAGACCGCTTTTCATCTGGTTCAAAAATAGAATGCTGCCTCCGGTAAAAAAAGCACTTTAACCTAACTTTAACCTTTGTTTTCATTTCTTTAACCCTTTGCGAGAAGCACTTAGCATAATTTAGCACAAGATTTAGCAACCAAATTATATAGATATGTTACATGGAAAAAAAATGATACTTGCAGGAGCTGGGCTTATCGCTTTAGCAGGTGTATTAGCTTCATTTAAAGGGAAGCAGGATGATGATAAGAAAAAGCGTTATCAGGTAATTCATCATGCAGATGGTAAAATAGTGGAATACGATACTGTCGTACCGATGAATTCATCTTACACAGTGGATAACTTTCTTGCTGATAAAGGCATTGAGAGTGACAATGTGGAAATTATTGAAATTGCCTCAGGGCAAGGTGGTAATGTGTTCATTTCAAATGATGAAGGTGGAAAGCACGAGCAAATAATTGTCAAAGAGATGGGAGATAACGTTTTCATTGAGTCGCATAGTGACAAAGAAGTGAAAATGATTTGTGAAGTGGGCGAAGATGGTGAAATGGTTACACGAAAATTCGTTAATGGTGAAGAAGTTGAAGTAACAGAAGAAGACCTCAAACAAATTCAGATAAATGAGGGCAATGGAGGCGAAAAAGTGATCAAAATGGAGGTAAGATCAGAACACGGAGGAGAAGACCTTCAATGGACTGAAAAGTCGGAAAATGTAAAGATCATTTGCGATGTTGACGACGATGGAAACATGAAAGTTCAAAAATTTGTCAATGGTGAGGAAGTTGAGGTGAGTGAAGAAGAGATCAAACAATTGAAGGGAAATCATGGAGATCATAAGCAGCATATGGTGATTAAGATTGACGGAGATAATATTGAAGACTTTGAACTAGAAACTCTTGAAGAACTCAATATTGAATTGGACGAACTAGATGGATTGGGAGAAGAGTTAGAAATCAAGATTGAGCAGATATTGGAAGAAGTGGAAGAAATGGAGTTCGAAGAAGGAGAATCGAAAGTGATTATGAAGCGTATTGAAGTAGACTCAAGAGTAGATGGAGATCACGAAGAGGTTATTATCATAGAAGGAGATCAGATCCATGAGTCCAATGCGTTGAATCATGAAATGCGTTTTATTTCCAATGATGAAGAAGACTTCACGGTAGTGATTGTGACAGAAGATTACGATCCTTCACAAGAAGTGGAGCATAATGTTCGCGTAGAAAACAAACAACCAATGAAAGGGGCAGACTTATCCGTTTATCCAAACCCAACAGAAGGGGTTGTCACAATTCGTCTGAATCAGCCTCAAAAGCTAAAAACTCGCATTGAAGTAGTGGATGCTCAAGGAAAGAGCGTCTTCAAGGAGAACCTAGGAAAATTCTCAGGAGAGTATAGCAAAGAATTGAACTTGAAAGAATTTGGTTCAGGGATTTATATCATCAACATTGAACAAGGTGGTGATGTACGTTCTGAGAAAGTAGTAGTAAAGTAGTTTTAGTAAGAGTGAGACCTGCTCTTGGCAGCAGGGAGTATTCTTTTTCATAGAGTGAGTGATTTTCACTCCAGCATAGGTGGGCGTTGCCCAAATAACCGATGTCTTGAAGGCATCGGTTTTTTTTGTGGTCATTTTGTGAAAACTACTCTGTATCTCCTTCAAGCCAATTTTTAAAAGCTTTTACTTTTTCCCGCGCAACGATTAAATCTTCATCAAATTCAATATTTAAAACGACTCTTAAGCGAGAATTCGTGAATTGCACAAGCTTTTCAATAGCATTAATAGAAACAATATGTTTTCTGTTTATTCGAAAGAATTTAGTTGGATCAATTAAAGCTACGATTTCATCCAACGGATAGTCTACAGCAAAGTGCTTATTACTAGAAGAACAAAGAAAACTGCCCTTTTCACGACTAAAAAAGCAGGCAATTTCGTCGGTTTCGAATAAACGTATTTTATCTCCTATTTTGACAGTGAAGCGTTCTTTGTATCGTTTCTTTCTGACTTCTTCAATTGCTTTTTTTAATAGATAAGAATAGTCTGCATTGTATTGCGAAGGGCTGTATTTCTTTAACGCTTTCTCAAGGTCTTTTTTTTGAATCGGTTTGAGCAAATAGGCAATACTATGATGATCAAATGCTCTAATCGCGTAGTCGTCGTAGGCAGTCGTGAAGATTATAGGAAACTGATAGTTGGTCTGTTCAAGAATCGTAAAGCTTAATCCGTCCTCGAGTTGAACATCGAAAAAGGCGAGGTCAACGGTCTTGTGCTTCTCAACGAGTTTCTTTCCTTCAATTACAGATGATGCATGTCCCACAATTTCGATATCAGGCACGAGCAATTGTAGCATTGCTTTTAATTTTTGAAAAGCGATTTTTTCATCTTCAATAATCAGTACGCGCATATAGTTTTACTTTTTCAATAATGGTATGCGAACTGAAAAGGATTCAGTTGTTTCTTCAACATCGATAGCTCTATCGGTTAGTGCCGAATAGCGTTCACGTAAGTTTGCCAGCCCTATTTGATGCGAAGGTTCCTTTTCCAGTTTCAATTGTATGTTGTTTTTTACCACTAAATAGTCATTTTTTGTGGTGATGGATATTTGTAGAGGAGAAGTCCCACTAATTGAGTTGTGTTTAATCACATTTTCAATTAATAACTGTATCGCCATCGGAACAACATATGTATCTGAATCCACAACATCAATTGTTGTCCTAATCTGATTATCAAAACGAATATTGTTGAGGTATAAAAAATCGTTTACAAATTTCATTTCCGTTTCCGTCGTTACAACTTCCACATTCTGTACATCTAGCACGTATCTATATATACTAGATAGGCGATGAATAAAATCATCTGCACGCTCCGTGTCCATATATATCAATCCGCTTAAAGTATTCAGTGAATTAAAAAGGAAGTGTGGGTTCAATTGACTCTTTAATGTATCATAACGATACTTAGACAATTGATTTTCAGCTTCTGAAAGTCGTTGGTAGTAAATCTTTAAATCTCTAGCATAATGCCGTGCAAGAACAATAAGGTAAATTAATGTACCCAGTACCACTTCGCTACCAATCGCATATCTCGCGTACGGGTGATTAAGCATTTCTTGAAAAGTTGTTCCTTGGGTAATTTTAAACCAGGCATAATTAATGACCAGTACGATGATTATGATGTACGCGATGATTGATAAAATAGCCATCATGAAATAGCGGGAGGGCTGCGCATAAGCGCGTTCATTCCTGAAAACCATTCGACTGATCACTCCACTTCCAATAGCTATAGAGAGACCAATTATTGTCCCATAAAGTATATTAAGCAGAATGTCAGAAATACGATTGTTAAACCCAGCAAAGAAAAAGGTACATCCTACACTGATGAGTAGGATGATACCAATATTGATCATTGTCTTTTGCGATTTATTTTTTTGAGTCTCCATGACCTTTAAATTAACTTCTTTCGCTTATTCAATAACTATCGTTTCCATAAGCACAGTCCGCTCTGTTTTGAGTTTCAGATGATATATTCCAGATGGAACATCAGAAATATTCATCTTCACTGATGATCCCTCGGTTATTTTACTTAGTACAATTTTTCCATTCACATCAATTAAATCAACGGTTCCGCGGACTGGTTTACCCCATTCTATTTGCAAGTGATCGGAAGTAGGGTTTGGATAACATAAGACTTCACTAATTTCCTGATTTTTAGTCGAAAGGAATGCTTGAAAAGCAATAGCATCGATTTCCAGTCTAGAACCCGTCGGAGGAGCCGCTAAGGCGGATGATGAAAACATCATGTTCATAGAATCAGGAGTGGCCCCAGCGTTGAAATTTATATCAACCGTAAAAGAGGTCCAATCACTGGTAGTTCCAAAAAATTCAGTTCGCCCAGAACCGACTTGTTGACCATTTTCAAGAAACCACACAGATACGAAACCAGTATCTATTCCCACTGGAGTGTATTTAAAGTGTCCGGAGAGCTCAGACGGTAACTGCGTATAAGCTTCGCCACCTTCTATATCTCCATCCTGAGCGTTCCAATCAACGACAAAATCGCCGACAGTTAAAATACCTGGGACTGCTGGGCCTCCCATAATCGGGGTGTTTTCAATGCTCACGGAGAAGTTTCCTTCATAAGGATCTACAGCACTTTTCTTAACACATTCCACCGTTCCAACGGTCATACCGTTGAATTGAACGTTTTTGTTGAATCCGTCCCATCCTATTGGTAGCTCACCAACTTCTGCGGGATTCCAGTTTTCAAATCCTTCCAGTCCGTTCACAACCTCAGCTTGTTGAGCAAGTCCAATTACTGAGATCGATAATGCTAAAATTGTTGTTATTCTTTTCATAGCGTTTACAATTAATTATGCTTCAAACATACTTCCTTGGGCTATTAAGAAAAAAAGAGAATAGCTGAACTGTCGAATTAGGATGATGAACTGTAATTAGGATGGCTTTTGCAGTTTTCTCGACGAAGAAATGACGGTTTTCAGTAAGATGTTTCATCAAGTTTACGCGTTGTTGATAATCAATTATACTTTTTATCAGCCGAACGCCAACTTTTTTCTATCTTGTCCGGCAAATAATTTATCTAATTTAATTTAACCAAAAATGAAAAGATTTTTAATCGCGATCCCAATGGCTGCTTTATTCTTGGCGTCATGTGGAGGGTCTGTTGATACTTCTTTGGATGAGCGTCTTGACGATAAAGAAGATATCGATAACGCTGCCAATAGTTTTGCAAACGGAAATGCAAAAGATGGAGAAGAGTACTTTGCCGGATTACTTGCAGCAGTTATTGAAGTTGATGTAAAGTTTAGAGAAGTACTTACATTAGACGAAGACGAAACAACTACTGTAGAGAAGTTCAATGCTACTATGGACTCTTGTCTTCGATTGATTGATGAAGGTAGAACGTCGATCGATCTTTATAAGAACAAAAGCTGGCCATTGCGTGCTGAGTTTCATGACTTAACTATTGAGTGGTTCCAGGCAGTTGAAGATATCGTAAATGACCATTTCCGTGGTCTTGCTGAAATCATGGTGAAACCAGATGAGGATTGGACAGACGAAGAGATTGATCAGTACATTGAAATGGAAGAAGCATATGATTCTTACATCGAAGTGGATACGCGTTGGGTTGAATTCCAGAAAACATACGCAGCGGCGAATAACTTCTTGTTGGATGATAACAACGTAATTGATGTTGACGCATTAGTAGAGGAAGAAATGGCGGCTGCTGAGTAATCAGCTGTTGCATTCAATACTTGAAAAAGTCGGCACGTAAGTGCCGACTTTTTTATTTTTTAAGGATACGTTTCTAACGCAACAAATAGCGTTAGAATTACAATGCTTGCTTCAAGTGTTCTTCAAGGCTTTCGAAGAAAACGGGCTTCATTAAAATACTTGAGTTGCTTACTTCCAAAAGTTTAACTTCTCGTTCGCTCTCAACGGTAAAAATAATGGGTGTTTTTGTGTTTTCCTGTCTAAACTTTCGGGCCAACTCAATGCCTGTCGTTTCATCTTTTAACTGTGTATCCAGAAATATAAGATCTGGTTCGCCTTCTACGAATTGCCAAAACATTTGCTCTGTTGATGAGATACCGATTATCTCATGTCCACAGGCCTCCAGGTTCAATTTCAAGGCCATGGCAACTAGCATTTCATCTTCAACGATTAGAACTCTCACTATCTATCAATTTAAATGAAAATCAATGGCTGCTCAAAAGGCTTTTTTAACCTCACTCTTCAAACGTTTGGAGAATAAATTCACCAGTTCAACACGAGGTAATAGTGGCAGGAGTCACTAGAATACCTGCTCAGTTTTTTCGCATTTTGTTTTATAGAAGTCTCGTGAAAGACTTTTGAGTTTAGCACACGTTTCGATGTAAATTTAACAATTGGCGCAATAAATCATAATTATTAGTGTGGTTTAACCTTTCCAGTCGTAAATTTTCATGTAAGAAAAACTTGAGTTAGTTACCACAGGGTGTTTACTAGATTACCATCTACGACGGCAATAATCATTTTGGAACTAGAAAGGTTATTATTCAGCACTGATCTTTCACAATCTAGATTGGATGATCTACTAAGAATTCATTAGAAATAAAAAAAGCTCCAACAATTGTTGGAGCTTTCGTACCTGGGGCGGGAATCGAACCCGCACGCCCGAAGGCACTGGATTTTGAATCCAGCGCGTCTACCAGTTCCGCCACCCAGGCATTTTCTGATAGCGGGAGCAAATTTATAGTTTTTAATTGAATTCAGGCCATTTCCACCGATTTTAATTTCAAGCTCGGTTTTTTGTGAGATATGCAATCATAAAATTCCATCGTTCAGTTCAAGATGATTAGCTTTGGTAACATGAAAAAAGTGCTCATCAAAAACATCAAAGGACTCGTTCAATACGGAGAAAATCTGCCAACCATTCGCAAGGGAAAGGAAATGAAAGAACTTCCCATTTTGGAAAATGCCTATTTGGCAATTGAAGGTGGAATCATTGTGGCATACGGTGAAATGAAAGATTGGGGAGGAATAACGGATTGGAGAAACCTAGAGGTGATTGATGCAGAGGGCAAGTTCGTGTTACCGGCTTTTTGCGATTCACATACACACACTGTTTTTGCTAAATCAAGAGAGGAGGAATTTGTAGATCGTATCAATGGACTCTCATATGAAGAAATAGCGTTAAGGGGTGGTGGAATTTTAAATTCGGCGCGACGACTTCAGGAGATGTCAGAAGATGAACTCTTTGAACATGCAATGATAAGAATTGAGCGATTAATGTCTTACGGAACCGGGGCACTTGAAATAAAGTCGGGTTATGGGCTCACAATAGAAGCGGAGTTGAAGATGTTGCGGGTTATAAAACGACTAAAAGCGGAGGCACCTATCACTATTAAAGCAACATTTCTGGGTGCTCATGCTTTCCCCCCAGAGTTTAAGGAAAACCACCAAGGCTATATCGATCAGATTATTCAGGGAATGCTTCCCGTAATTGCTGAAGAAGGATTAGCTGATTATATAGATGTGTTCTGCGAGCGTAACTACTTCAGTGTTGAGGAGATGGAGCAAATTCTACAAGTCGGGATCAATATTGGTCTCAAGCCTAAGGTACATGTCAACCAGTTTTCCGCAATGGGAGGCGTTAAAAAAGCAGTAAAACTTGGCGCTTTGTCTGTAGATCATATGGAAGAGTTGATAGACGAAGACATAGAAGCCTTAAAGAATGGGGTTACCATGCCAACCATTTTACCAAGTTGTTCTCATTTTCTGTCAATACCCTTCGGAGATGCACGTCGTTTAATGGACAATGGCCTGCCAGTTGCTCTGGCAAGCGATTTTAACCCCGGATCGACCCCAAGTGGAAACCTTAGCTTCGTTTGGTCATTGGCCTGTGTTAAAATGAAAATGACACCTGAGGAAGCCTTGAATGCTCTAACGATTAATGCCGCTTATGCCATGGATTTATCGGAAACGCATGGGACGAT
This sequence comes from Flavobacteriales bacterium UBA6051, assembly GCA_002427735.1. GTDB lineage: Bacteria > Bacteroidota > Bacteroidia > Flavobacteriales_D > Crocinitomicaceae > UBA4466. The sequence continues at coordinate 282,153 of DIYP01000005.1, read as the reverse complement.
TTCACTTGGCAAGAAGACACCCGTTTTGATCACAAAGGAAATTCCGAATCTTGCATATATTCCATACTCTTTTGGTGATATGAACATTGAACGTATGATTGGTTGAGTGAATAGGTTTTTGTAATTTAAGCTTTCATGTTCAGGTTCGCCCTACTTCTTGTTTTTCCATTTATCTCATTCGCACAAAAGGTGGATGAGCAGCATCAATTGTTATGGGAGATTTCTGGGAATGGTTTAGCCGAGAGTTCGTACCTCTTTGGAAGTTTCCATTCAAACGACAAACGCCTCTTTCACTTAAGTGATTCTACTTTTTACGCGTTGGATCGAGCAAAAGTTGTTGCATTAGAAACTGATGTTTTTTCTTTGTTTGACGAATGGGATACACGGATATCTTCGGTAGATGTCAATTATGATAATGCTGGGCAACCATATGTGTCTAGCTCCAATCCTTCAGAAACTTATTATGGCGATGAGGATGGAATGCCTCAGTTTCTGGATGCTTTTTTTCAACAGTACTGTTATAACGCTGACAAGGCGTTTTCACCTCTTGAATCAGTTGATTTCCAACTAAACTTGTTGTCAGATTTCAATTTGCCGGACTTCAGTAATATGCGTCTCGAGTCGTTATTGATGGATAAGGAAGACATGTTGGAAATGTACCTTACTGGTGATATTTACAAGTTGGATGAAATGTTGAGGGCTTCTCTTGCACTTTACCCGGATGGTTATGACAAACTAATTATTGGGCGAAATGAGACAATGGCCCAAGAGATTGATACAATTTTAAGAAACGGGGATGTGTTGTTTTGCGCAGTTGGAGCAGGGCATCTAGCTGGTAACACCGGGTTAATTAATTTGCTGAGAAGAAAAGGATATCAGTTGAGAATGATTACCGCCTCTTATTCCGAAGCACCAACGAAAGAACGAGTACATGTGTTCTCACATCGCTTTTATGAATATTCAAATGACTCGTTGGGATTGCATGCGCGCTTTCCGGGAAAACCAAAGATTCTGACTCCTGAAAATGATGAATTCGATTTGAAATTGGTGTACCGAGACTTTGGGCAAGGGAATTCATATGAGTTAGAAGTTTATCCAAGGACGCAAGATATTGGATTGGAGCAGATCGCTGAGAATTACATAGCTAGCCCTATGCAAAGTCCAGTGCGACGAATTCAGTTGGACAATGGAGGAGAAGCTTACGAAGGTTTAGCAGATTCTTACCCAGAAGGGCTCTACTGGGCACGCGTTATTATGGACGAAGAAAGTTTTGTAGTAATCAAGGCGTATGGCGGAAATAAGTTCATGAATTCTCCCAGAGCGCAACGCTTTTTCGAGCAAGTATGGTTAGATTGAATTAATCTCAAACGAGTTTTTCCCGCAAAAATCAATAATTTATAGCGATTAAATCCTGAATTTCTTAAGTTTGGTAAAAATATCCGCATGATCCCACGCATTCAGAGAACTACCATTCAAGAGAAGTTAAAGAGTAGTAAACTACTGTTTATTCAAGGGCCAAGAAAGGTTGGTAAACGACAACTGCTGGAAAGCATTCTTAATGAAAACCAGGTTAATTATACAGTGGTTGATTGTCTGGACAAGAAGACAAGAAAATCTATAGAATCCAGCACTGATGCTTTTAGAAATGTTCCTGAAGTAGTGCTACTATATGAAGCACAATACTTGAATAACTTAAACGCACTATTGGAAGATGTTCTGATGGGAAAGATTTCTTCCACGCTAGTTGTGATGTGTTCATTCGTTCCATCGGTAGAACCAGACTTATTAGAGGCGCTGCGTATTGAGGGCTTAGAAATCAATCTTTTCGCACCATCGTTTTATGAATCTGCTCAGCATTTTGGATTACCAGAAGAGGAGAGGTTATTAGAAGAGCGATTGATTTATGGGAATTATCCTGAAGTACTAGCCGACTTACCCATGGCCGAAGTTACGCTGAGAGAAATTATACAAGACGCAATCTTCACGAAAATGAGTGGTCAGGAACGGATCAATAAAGGAGATAAGCTATTACGGATGCTTCAGTTATTGGCATTCAATGTCGGAGATACAGTTTCCTATAATGATATTTCGGAGCGCTGTGGTTTAGACAATGAAACTGTAGAGCGTTACATCAAATTATTGGAAGATGCATTTTTGTTGTTTCGTCTTCCTTCGTATCATACGAATCAACGGTATGAGTTAAAGAAATCTAATATGGTCTACTTTGCGGATAATGGAGTTCGCAATGTTTTGATCAGCAACTTTAATCCTACCTTTCTCAGAAATGATATGAATGAACTTTGGCGAAATTATGTCATTGCTGAACGCTTGAAATGGATGCGTATGCAACAAAGTGCAGCAGATGTTTTTTTCTGGAAAACGCATACAAGGCAGCAAATGGATCTAATTGAGTTAAAGGATGGAAAAATTCGCGCATATAAGACGGACTGGGAAAAACGGAAGAAGGTAAAATTTCCCAAGAGCTTTCAAGAAGCTTATCCTGAAGCTAAAACTTCAGTATTGAACAGGTCAACGTATTGGTCATTTTTGAGTCAAAAAAATGTGTGATGGCATTTATTGAGCAAGTCGCTGAACACATAAAAAACTCGGACATCCCACTAAAAAATCTGACGATTGTTTTACCGTCTGAGCGTGCACGAAAGTATCTTGCATCAGCGCTTTTTCGAGTTTACGAAAAGCCAATTCTTTCTCCTGATATGATCACGATGGATCGTTGGGTGAAAGAACACTCACCGCAAGTAGTTATTGATAAAACCCGCGCGCTTATTCGTTTGTTCGAAATTCAATTGGCATCTGCCAAGACTGAAGAAGATCGTTCGTTTGATGAGTTTTTAAGCTGGGGAACAATTTTACTATCTGATTTCGACGAAATCGATCGCTATATGATTGATCCCAAAGACATTTTTCGAAACCTCGCTTCCATCAAAGAAATTGAACAGTGGAGTTTTGGAAATGAAGAATTGACCGAGAGTCAAAAGCGCTTCATGGAGTTTTGGGATCGACTTCCTGGTTATTACCATGCACTGAATAAAGTACTGGACGCTTCGGAAAGCTGCTATGCAGGAAAAGCGTTCCGTCATTTAGCATCCAACATCCAACTTCTTTTTGAAGAGGATAAAAACAAGCATTTTTTATTTGCTGGCTTCAACGCACTTTCAGTCGCTGAATTGACGATTGTCAAACAGTTGGAACAAATGGGGCGCGCAGAGATTTTGATCAATGCCGACGATTACTATCTCTCTAATCATCAACATGAAGCAGGGAAATTTCTACGCACATTATCTACTTGGCTTGATGGAAGGCGCCTGAATTTTGTTCAGGATGAACTACGGTCCAAAAGCATGTATGTGCAAATGATCGAATGCGCTCAGAATACAGGACAGGTGAAGGCTGCCGCTACCATTTTAGCAGATTCTTCAGAAGAAGAAATCAACCAAACGCTTCTTTTACTGGCAGATGAGTCATTGATTGGGTCAATCATTAAAAATTTGCCAAGAAAAATTGGTAAAGCGAATATCACACTTGGCCTGCCAATTAGAAATACGGCTATACGCACTTGGGTAGATTTGATTTTTTCTATTCAGGAAAACAAACGTAGGTTTCGTACTTCCTCCATTTACTTTACGGATTTGCAGAACTTCTGGAATCATCCTTTGTTATTAGCGATTGTTGATGAAAATGAAAAGGAGATGTTGAGCGATGTTGAGCGAAGTGTTATTGGGCAGAATAAGATTTTCCTTAATCCGCAAAATTTACCCTTGGGGCAACGTACCCAAAGACTACTTGAATTACTGACAGTAGATTGGGACAATAATTGGTCTAAAGCACTTCAGCTTATTAGGGAATTAAACCGAAGCATTTTTGCCAGACTTGGTGAAGGTTTTGCCTTTGAAAAAGCCATCATTGAATGCTTTGATAGGGCATTGGTAGATTTCGAGAATTTAGTGAATGAAGGGATGCCCCAAATGAGTTTAAAATCGTTTCGTCAGCTATTCAATCAGCATTGGGGAATGAAGAGCATTGCCTACCATGGAAACCCAACAGATGGACTTCAAATCATGGGGTTACTCGAAACAAGAGCGCTTGATTTTAAGCGAATCATTTGTGTTGGAATGAATGAGGGGCAGCTGCCACCAACAAATCCTATTCAAACGATAATTCCCATGGATTTACGTAAGGCTTTTGGTCTGCCAACTCCACGTGAAAAACAAGGACTTTTTGCGCATCACTTTTACCGCTTGATGCATGCTTGCGAGGCACTTTATGTTACATATAATAGTGCAGACGAATCGATTGGGAGTAATGAGCCAAGCAGGTATCTGATGCAACTGGAAATGGAACTGAGTAGGATCAATCAGAACATCCAAATTGAGAAGCGAATCTATGCCTTGGATGAATTACGTGACCCCGTCCAACGTATCATTAAAAAAACACCAGAAATACAGAGCCGAATAGATGAACTTTTAGAAAATTCAACTTCGGCTTCCATGCTCAAAAAATACCTTACATGTCCGCTGGACTTCTACTTCCGCTATGTGATGGATTTTGGAGAAGAAGATAGCGTTGAGGAAGAAATAGAAAATAGCACTTTCGGAACGTTCATCCATAATACCTTGGAAGAACTCTATGGGCCATTCGCTCGATACGATGAGACAGGTCAATTGAGATCACCAGCTCCGCCTGCCATTACATCGATTGACGTGGAGAATATGCTAAAGCAGTTTAAGCTAGTACTCAGAAAACAGTTTATGCTCCATTTCAATAATGATGAGGAAGCGTTTACCAAAGGGAAAAATCTACTTTCCTATCAAATGGCTATCGAACTTACGCAGCGTTTTTTAAAATCTGAAGTTCATTTCCTTGCTCAACAAACAGAACCTGTTTTCATAGAGGCGTTAGAAAGAGAGTACAGTAGAATGGTTCCGATCGAAGTAAATGGTTCAGTTAAGCAGGTAAATCTGAGAGGTTTTATTGATCGCGTTGATCGTATTGGAGATAAGGTAAGAATAATCGATTATAAATCTGGAAAGGTGAAGGATATGGATGTCCAGTTTCGTGCGAAAGATACAGATGTAGAAAGCGTAGTAGAATCATTGGCATCTAGAAAGCATTTGCTTCAGTTAATTCAATACGCATATCTATATCAACAAGAACATGAAGTTATTCCTGAGTCAAGCATTATTTCCTTCATTTCGGAGAAGAATAAACCTTTTGTCCTCGATACAAAAAAGTTAGACTTGAAAGAGGTGATTGCAGATTTTCCAAAATATATCGGTAAAATTTTAGGTGAGATGTATGATGAAGAAATTCCGTTTACGCATACAACACAACATTTTTCTTACTGTCAATACTGTGAGTAATGAAACTCACGTTTTCTAAAGTGCAGTTGCGAAGATTTCTCCAGAATTGACTCAATAACTTTGAGACTATTTCATGAGTTGAACGAATCCATGCTGAGTTTCTTCTGTTCCATCAGACTTAGTGTAGATCATTTTCCAGAAATATGTTCCTGGAGAGCATAATTTACCTTCCCACTTACCATCCCAACCATTAATTAGAATATCTCCTTGATATACCAGTTCTCCCCATCGATTGGTAATGATGAGGTTTGTATGATTGATTCCTTGACTATTGAATGGAACAAAGGCATCATTTATTCCGTCCTCATTTGGGGTGAATATATTCGGCATCTCGATATATGATAAGGTCTGTACAACGGTGTCGGTGTCCATGGGTGGGTCAGCAGGATCGTTGTATTCCACGACGGAAACATCGTCGATATAGAAGTAGGATGAGTACCATTGAGCAGAACCAGGAGCAAAAGAAGTATTCGAATTGGTATTAAAATTCCCAATTGTAATGTATGCTTCCCCTCCAGATGCTACATATAATGATTCCACCAAATACCAAGATGACGTATCAAGGATAGGAGCTGGTCCAATAACCTGTGGCGTACTCAAAAGTTGTGCATTCGTAGCATAATCAACAATTGGTGCATTGGAAAAGTATGCTCCGATGGGACCTGCTGCATTGTGTGGTTGATGGTCAGCCTGACTGATGTAGAAGCTAACTAAATAAGTCGTCCCCGCCTGCATGGGACTAATAAGTGGAGCTTGAATATACTCTCGATAATCGTCGTCATAAGTATAAAGTCCTGCATGTCCTTGACCTGAATTTGAATATTGAAATCCCATCGTGTTGAAGGGCATACAGGCCAGTGATGTCCATATATCAACTCCCGGACCGGCGCAGGCGTTGAATATATCAGGTGTTCCATAGGTTGGAGAATACCAAGGAGCCGCATATGACAGTTGAGAGAATGAATTTGGGCATTGCGTTAAATTTTCAAAACTTGGATTTGGAACAAGGTTCTGCGCAAAAAAAGTATTTGATGCACAGACAATTGTTGTTAGTGCAATAAGTAATAAGTTAGGCATGATAAGATAACGAGCCAAAACCGAAATTATTGGCACAAAAAAACCTGAAAAGAGCTCCAAAGATTATTTAAAACAATCAAAGAGGTAAGAACTCTTTTCAGGCACCTGCAAGGAAAATAAAACCAAAATATTGAACAAACCAGAATGTCAATATTTACTACAAAGACGGCTTTGTAGTAAAAAGGGTTGGGTAAAAATGAAAAAAAACAAAAAAAAGCAGTTCGGACAGAACTGCTTTAAAAATTTAATATCTGCTAAGATCTAGTACAGCTCTAGCTTCAAAGCTGTTCTGTAATCTTTAATTTCTTCTCTGTTTACTTTATGGTCAGCACGCATTAAAAGATTCAAGAGATATAAAAAATTCTCTTTATCTTCAATTTCGATCGGGTATTCATTCTCTTCCTCATCTTCCTCATATTGTGCCTGAACATCAAAAGAGTTGTTTTCGGAGATATATTCGTACGAAAGACGCAGTACCTTAGTAACAAGTGGATCTTGCTCTTTCAAGGCATATTCTCTCAATTCTTTGAGATCATCAATGAGGTTTTTAGCCTCTAAACCGTCTTTTTCGACGTTCTTGATAATACCTTCTAATTTTTTGTTTGCCGCTGCAAGTTTCATACGTCCTTCAATAATTTACTTTACCCTGCCTGCAAATGTAAACAACTTCAATCAATATTCTCCTTTACTCCAAAAAAACAACAGATAAAATTACTAACAGCGCTCTTTTAAAAGCGTTTGGAAATAGTACTTTTGTGAAAACAACTGCTCCCAATAAATGGATTTGATTTTAAAAGGTGTTGTCACAGGGTTTATACTGAGTATAATGGTAGGTCCGGTGTTCTTCGTCCTTTTAGAAACGAGTATTCGAAAAGGGATTAAAGCAGCAATTGCTTTTGACTTAGGTGTTCTGCTCAATGACATCTTTTACATTGCCATTGCTTTTCTATTTTATAATCAGGTTGAACAACTCTCTGCCGGGCAAGATAATTCTATCCTCAGGCTTATCGGAGGTCTGTTATTTATGGGCTATGGTATTTACAATTACTTCAAGAAGGTAGAAGGCATAAGAATTGAGGCCGATGGTGTCAAGGCAACTTCTATGGGCGGCTATATGCTACTTGCTTTAAAAGGATTTCTTTTGAACCTGGCTAACCCAATGGTTGTCTTCTATTGGTTTAGCGTTATGACACTTGGAGCTGAAGACGCCGGTCAAGAAGGTTCCGGTTATACCATGTTGGTGTTCATTACATCTATTTTAGTGACATTCTTCTCTATTGATTTACTGAAAATAATTGGGGCAAAAAGCCTAAGACCATTGGTGACCAAACGCCTATTGAGAATACTGAACAGATTTATTGGAGTCATTTTTGTTGCCTTTGCCATCGTATTAATTGTTCAGGGAATTATGGGGTTGGTCAAGTAACTTCAAAAGGAATTTAAGTTATAGATTAAAAATACACGCATGCTCAGGTACTTTTCATTTGTATTGTTTTTATGGTTTTCATGTACACTCAATGCACAGGAAATCAAGAAGGAGAACCTTTCCAAGCAGAAACAAACGTATTGGGACTTCAATAAAACACAAATTCAATCACGTGGAAAGTGTTACGTTGATCCATTGGTAGGAGAAACAGAAGAAAAGCACGGAAAATGGATCTATTACGATCGTCTAGGGGAAATTGAAGAAATTCGTCATTACTTTAAGGGAATGCTTTATGGAAAGGTCACATTGTTCTATCCAAATGGTCAAAAGCGTCAGGAAGGTTACTTTAAATGGGATCGGCAAGATAGCATCTATACGGAATGGTATGAGACAGGACGCTTAAAAGTTGAGGGCGAATATAAACTAGATGAAGCGGTCAATCACTGGAAGTATTATTACCGTGATGGACAACTGAAATCGGTGGAAGAAACACGTGGTGAGGATAACTATTTGTGGGAGTTTTACCTGCCGGACTCACTGCATACGCAAACAGTAACCGATGGAAATGGAGAGTTGACAACTTTTTATACGACCGGTGCAGTTAAAGAATGGTACAATTATAAAAGCGGTTTAAAGGATGGTCCGTTTGAAGAACTCAGTATTTATGGTTATACAACACTAAAGGGAAACTTTAAGGAAGGAGTGAAAGACGGTGAATGGGAGTATGCCTACTACACTGGTGATAAGGAAAAAATCAGTCATTATAAAGATGGCGTATTGGATGGGAAGTATCAGTATTTCTACGACAGCGGACAAATAAACGTAGACGGATATTATCAGGACGGACAAAAAAACGGGGAGTGGACGTGGTATACAAATAAGGGCACACGTGACATGCAAGGTCCGTTTGCTGATGGTAAGCAAGACGGAACCTGGACCTATTGGTATCCAACTGGTGAGCTTTCGTATTATGCTAATTATAATCAGGATAAGCGCACGGGACAATGGACATATTTCTACAAAAACGGAAAGAAGTTTAAGGAAGGAACGTTTGCGAATGATTTGAAGAATGGAACCTGGCGCACATGGTACGAAGATGAGACACTCCTGATGGAAGGTGATTATCTCGATGGAAAAGAGGAGGGAGAATGGACGAATTACTGGGAGAATGGAGATTTAAAGAATAAAGCTCATTTTAAATCAGGTTCGCTCGATGGTTTGTGGGAATCATACTATCCGAATGGTAAGTTGCATCTTACAGGGAAATACAAGGACAATTTAAAGGTCGGAGAATGGCAGGAGTTCTTTGATAATGGAAAACCGAAGGATCTCATTACATACAAGTTGTTTAAGAAGAAATCTCGCGTAGAATCATTGGTGAAGGGTAAAGTTACGCTTGAGAGCAAACAACACGGACACGCAATATCCTATTCAGCGAAAGATTTCCGAATGACGGAAGAAGGAAATTACAAAGAAGGACTGAAAGATGGTGAATGGACTGCTTACCATCCTGGAGGTAAAGTTCCTGCAGTTGTGTCTAATTATAAAGAAGGTCAGCTAGATGGCAGAATGAAACAGTTCAGCAGACGCGGGAAATTGATGTCAGAGATTGACTATAAAAATGGAGTGAAGCATGGAAGTTTCATCATTTATGATAAGCGAGGAAAAGTGCTGAATGAGCGTAAATATGAGTACGGTATGCAAGTGATTGAAGGCCGCACGAATGGTGCAGGCTCATTTACTCCAGGAAGATAATACGGGCTTATTTCTTAGCCTCCAAACAGCACTTTCACATTTGTACTGAAGAGCTTAATGGCAATGGCCAATAGAATGATTCCGAAGACTTTTTTCAATATGGCAATTCCTCCATCGCCCAATAGACGTTCTATAACTTTAGTCAGTCGAAGAACAATATAGACGATAATGATATTCAAAATAATGGCAATCAAGATATTGATTTGCGCATACTCTGCTCTGAGCGATATGATCGATGTCATTGAACCAGCACCTGCAATAATAGGGAATGCCAATGGAACAACACTGGCTGTTTTCCCACTTACCTCATCTCTAAAAAGATGAACGCCAAGAATCATTTCCAGTGACATTGCGAACAGAATAAGTGAACCAGCTACGGCGAATGCTTCAACTTCTACCCCAAATAATCCTAGAATGCTTTCCCCTAAAATGAGAAATAGGACCATAATAAACAACGAAACTAAGCTAGCGCGAAGCGCATGAATTTCCCCTGCTTGTTCTTTGAGTTTAATGATGATCGGTATTGAACCAACTATATCTACTACTGCGAACAAGACCATGGTCGCTTTAAAAAGATCGACCCAATTGAATTCTGAGAAAAATGTACCCATGTTATGTTAAAATAGTATGCTGAACTACTGTTGGCAGGTAACTATGCTCTAGATACCTGATTTTCTTTTCTAGATCTTCCACCTTATCGCTAGGATCTATTGAACAGTGGAACTGTGCAATAATTCGTCCCTTGTCAAATTCTTCGTTCACAAAATGAATCGTAATACCTGATTCATCCTCACCGTTCGCCAAAACCGCATCGTGCACATGACGTCCGTGCATTCCTTTGCCTCCATAGTTGGGTAACAACGAAGGATGCAGGTTAATAATCTTGTCAGGGAATGCCTGAATAAGTTCCGAAGGAATTAGTCGAAGATAACCGGCAAGGATAATCCAATCTACTCCTTCATCATTGCAAAGCTTCACAAGGAAGCTCCCATCAGCAACTTCCTTATTAGAAAAATGCATCGTTTTTATACCGAGTTTGCCCGCTGATTCCAGAACCGGAGCATCTGCTTTATTGCTCAACACAAAAGCTACTTCAATAGAAGAATGACCTTCAAAGAAGTGAATCAGGTTGAGAGCGTTACTCCCTGTACCTGAGGCAAATATAGCGATGCGTTTCTTTTGCATGGCGCAAAGGTATGAAGTCTATTTAGATCTTGAACTTTTTCCAAAAAAAATATTCGTTTGCGCACTTCTTAACTTAAGTCAACGATTTAAGGTTATGCCAGTATCTAGTTTTGCTTCAACAAACAAAATGAATCAAGATGAAAGCAATAGTAAGGTATAATTATGGAGGTCCTGAAGTTCTTAAAATAGAAGAAGTCGAAAAACCGATTCCTGGCGAAAAAGAAATTTTAGTGAAGGTGATTAGCTCAGCGGTGACTACAGCAGATACTATGTTGCGTGCAGGAACACCAAAGTTTGCACGCGTTTTTTTAGGCATGAAACGACCCAAGAGCAAGTTAATCGGAACAGGATTCTCTGGAGTTGTTGAAGCAAAAGGAACCGCTGTTGAAAATATGGAAATTGGAGATGAGGTCTTCGGAGAGACAGGGATAAATTTTGGTGCCAACGCAGCATATGTTTGCATGAGTGTGGACGGAGTAGTACTTAGAAAGCCAGCAAGTTTAAGCTTTGAACAGGCCGCATTGATGTGTGATGGACCATTAACTTCAATGAACTTCCTTAGAAATCTAACTACAATCCAACTTGGAGATCGCGTTCTAATCAACGGAGCATCTGGTAGTTTGGGAACGGCTGCAGTTCAATTGGCAAAGCATTTCGGAGCGCATGTAACTGGAGTTTGCAGTGCACGCAATCATGAATTGGTAAAATCACTTGGTGCCGACAAAGTTATTGATTACGCAAAACAAGACTTTACAGAAGAAGGTAGCTATGATGTAATATATGACACGCTTGGTTACAGTTCATTTTCGAAATGTAAACGTGTTTTATCAAATCGTGGGAAATATCTTTCTCCAGTTTTAAGTGGTCGATTATTATTGAGGAAACTGTTTAATTTTTTGACCAAGAAGAAAGCACTATTTTCTGCTACTGGAATGAAGCCTGCTCCGGAGTTGAAGGAATTATTGATTGAGTTATGTCTGTTGTGCAACCAGCAAAAGTTAACAGTTGTGATGGATAAGACCTATCCAATGGAAGAAATCGTCGCGGCCCATGAGTACGTGGAATCCGGACGAAAACGAGGGAATATTGCCCTTACGATCGTTCCTTCGAAATAATACGTTTTCTGATTCTACTCAAAGACTCAGGCTTTATGCCAAGATAGCTTGCAATCTGATGCTGTGGTAAGCGATTGAATAAATCCGGTCGCGTTTCCAGTAAGTGAAGATATCTTTCTTCAGGGGAAGAAGTCATGAAACGGGCCAGATGATCTTGCATTTTACCTGTTTCTTTTTCAACCTCAGAGCGAATAATGGATTCTAGTCGCGGAATCAATTTACACATTTTTTGCTCTAAGGCCTCATCGCCAACAGCTAGTAGACAATCTTCTGCGCAGACAAGAAAGTGTTTTGAGGCGATTTGATTGCTGGCACTCGTGAAAGCATTCACAGGTTGTCCTTCAGTATAGATCCCAGTTGTGCGCTCATCACCATCTACCATGTGGTACTCACGCACACAGCCTCGAATGACAGAGTAACAGTTTATAGCTACCTCTCCTTCGCGGAGCAGTACTGTACCTTTTGAAAAGTTGCGTATGTCAGAATGATCAGCGATTAGACCGATTTCATCTTCTGTAAGCATTTCAAAACCTTTAAGAAACTCTATAAACGCTTCTGACATTATTTCAAGTTTATTTTACGCTCGGTGGAGCCATCTGAATAAATATAGATAACAGGAGTATTAGACGCATCCTCAACCTCTCTCCCCATAAAATCAACGATTTTGAGAAGTTGTTTCTTCTCAGGTTTAAGTTCGGTCAAATTTAAACTGCAAGTCGTCGCGCACCATCCTCTGGCGTCTAGTTCACATCTGATCTGTTCATACGCTAATTTATTGGTACCAGCTCCTGGCCATGTACGAACACCAAGTGTGCGCAAGTATTCTTTGAACTCAGTGCTATTAATACCATAGTAAGTAGCCAATAAGTCAACATCGGCCTGAGACCAATCGGTCGATTTGAATACTGTCAGATACTTGATATTGTCATAATGTGCATCCCAAGCACTAAACACATTTTCATAAAATTGAGCTTGTTCGGTTTCAGAACTGCCGCAGGAGGCACTGGAAGCATATCCGCACTCTACAATGTAAATGGGTTGATTAACATCGGGGTAAGCAAGCACGAGTGAGCCCAAATCACTTGCAACAACAGATGCCGGTTCCATTTGAAAATTCCCTTCCAGCGGATAATAGGTCGTAGAAACGATGTCAAGATTAGCATTTAAACTCTGACAAAGAGCAGAAGTAGTAGGATTTGTCAGGCCATCAAAGGTGAGTGTGGTTCCAACGTTCAGATCAGTGCCATGAAGATTAAAATAAAGTTGTTTTGCGTGAGGAATCACAGAGTCTAGGAAAACTTTAAACTCTGCATAAACACTGGCATTAGAACCTAAAAATATGTCACTTTCGTTACCGATATTAAGGGCGGCTAATTCCATGTCTGGAATATGAGCGAAAACGGTATCGAGCGTGTTTTTAAAAGCATCAATTACTGTTTGATTATTCAGTGGTAGCGACATTAAATCACCTGGAAGTTCTAAAACGTTGGTATTGATCGGAGCCAATTGAAGTTCAACTTTGGTACCATTGGCAGGGTAATAAATGTTGGCAACATCAAGGTAACCAGCAAGCATCGTTTGATCAAAGGTTCCAGAAGTAGGCTCCAGATTGGACCAGGTAGAAAATAAGTGAATGGATTCCATACAGGCATCGACTGCATATGCAAAGTCATCATCGTAATTCTGATTCTCTGCCATGTCTACTTGCCAGGCTAATATGCGGTCGCCTTTTGCTAGTTGGCAAAAAGCTGAACTCGTGAATATGGTAAAAGAAAGAAGCGCGAAATATTTCATATTGAGCTGCGATTAATGATTTAATGAAGTCAACATTAAAAATAGTGAATGCAAATATATCTTCACAATAAGATCACAAGCACAGCACTATTTTATTTAAAAATAAATCCATCATTCTATTATATTTACCTGCTAAACTAGAACCATGGCAGAAACAAAGCATCCTTTTATTCCTTATTCACGAGACGAGTATTCAGCAGAAGAAATGATTGAACGTTCCAAGTCGTTTTACGATTGGGCTGATACGCGTAGGTCGGTTCGCGACTTCGAATCGACGCCTGTGCCCAAGGAGGTAATGGAGAATATTATTATGACCGCTTCAACTGCACCGTCAGGTGCTCACAAGCAACCTTGGACTTTTTGTTTGATTTCGAATGCCGATTTAAAAGCAAAATTGAGAGCACTGGCTGAAGAAGAAGAAAAGAAGTCTTATGGTGGAAGGATGAGCGATGTTTGGTTGAAAGATCTTGAACCACTTGGGACGGACTGGGTAAAGGAGTTCATTGATATTGCTCCATGGATCGTGATTGTTATGAAGCGGCCATATGAACTAAATGAAGACGGTACAAAGCATCAGAATTATTATGTAAATGAGTCCGTAGGTTTGGCGGCGGGCTTCCTTTTAATGGCTATTCATAATGCCGGATTAGTTGCGCTGACTCATACACCAAGCCCAATGAACTTTATTGCAAAAGCATTAGGTAGACCAGAGAATGAGCGACCTTTTTTATTGATACCAGTTGGCTATGCCGCCAAGAATGCAGAAGTGCCCGATTTAGCGAGAAAAACAAAAGAACAGGTCATCGAATATTATGAGGAATAATTTTGGTTTTTGATAATTTGTAGTTTTCTTTGCGGCTGAATTAACCCTTAAAAAAATTAGAAATGTCTGATGTTAAATCAAAAGTAGTATCTATTATCGTAGATAAGTTGGGTGTTGAAGAAGGCGAAGTATCTAACGAAGCAAGCTTCACAAACGATCTAGGAGCAGATTCTCTAGACACTGTAGAGTTAATCATGGAATTTGAGAAGGAGTTCAATATCGCTATTCCAGATGACCAGGCAGAAAACATTCAAACAGTTGGTGACGCTATTTCTTACATTGAAGAGAACGCTAACTAATTTAAGCTGATTATCATTTTATTGAATTAACGATTCACGTATGGAGTTGAAGCGAGTTGTTGTCACTGGACTAGGTGCCCTTACCCCTATTGGGAATACACTTCCTGAGTATTGGGAAGGACTTAAGAATGGAAAAAGTGGTGCTGCTCAAATTTCCCACTTCGATGCGTCGTTATTCAAAACACAATTTGCTTGCGAGGTAAAAGGATTTAATGTCCTTGATCATATAGATAGAAAAGAAGCAAGAAAATTAGACCCATTTTCTCAGTATGCCATGGTTTCTTCTACAGAAGCCATGGCAGACTCTGGGTTGATGGAGTCAGAACCAAATCTCGATAGAATCGGGGTTATTTGGGGATCAGGTATTGGTGGATTAAAAACCTTTCAGGAAGAGGCAAAAGATTTCTTCTTAGGAGACGGAACACCACGACTGAACCCTTTCTTTATTCCCAAGATGATTGCCGATATCGCAGCGGGTCACATTTCAATCAAATATGGATTGCGTGGTCCTAACTATGTAACGGTATCTGCTTGTGCGTCTTCTACCAATGCTATTATTGATGCTTATAATTACGTGCGCTTAGGTAAGGCGGATGCAATTGTAACTGGTGGTTCAGAGGCATGTGTTAATGAAATGGGAATGGGAGGCTTTAATGCGCTAAAAGCACTTTCAACCAGAAATGATTCACCAGAATCTGCTTCGCGCCCTTTTGACGCTGAACGAGATGGATTCGTTCTTGGAGAAGGAAGCGGTGCACTTATTTTGGAAGAATACGAGCACGCGAAGAAACGTGGTGCAAAGATTTATGCTGAAGTCATTGGTGGAGGTATGTCAGGAGACGCTTACCACATGACCGCTCCACATCCTGAAGGAATAGGAGCAAGGAACACAATGTTAGCTGCCTTGGAAGATGCCGAAATAAATCCTTCTGAAGTAGACTACGTTAATGTTCATGGAACTTCAACTCCACTTGGAGATATTGCAGAGGTAAAGGCAATACAACAAGTGTTTGGAGAGCATGCGTATGATCTGAATATCAGTTCTACTAAATCAATGACAGGTCACTTGTTAGGAGCAGCTGGAGCGATTGAAGCGATTGCATGTATAATGGCAGTTCAAAACGACATTATTCCTCCAACCATTAACCATTTTACGGACGATCCTGAATTGGATAACAAGTTGAATTTTACATTCAACAATGCACAAAACAGAGAGGTAAATGTTGCAATGTCCAATACATTCGGTTTTGGAGGTCACAATACAACAGTGATCGTTAAAAAATACAACGGATAGTTGTTAGCTATTTTTCCTTTATTTTCTCGGAAAAAATCAAAGGATGAACTGGAAATAATTCGGTTCGTCATCAACCGTTTTGGATACAGTCCAAAGAATGTTTCCTTATTCAAAAGGGCATTAACCCATAAATCCATTTCAAACAATAGCGATGAGCTGTCCAATGAGCGATTGGAATTTCTTGGTGATGCGATATTAGATTCGGTGATTGCCGAGTTTTTGTTTGTAAAGTTTCCAGAAGAAAACGAAGGCTATCTAACTAAGATTAAATCCAAGATAGTCAGTCGGAGAACACTGGGAATGATAGGACGCGAAATGGAAATCAGTAATGTTTTACGCTATAATCGTGGACGCTCAATTAAATTGGAGACAATTGAAGGAAACGCGTTTGAAGCATTGATTGGTGCGATCTATCTCGATGGTGGCTATAGGAGTGCTCAAAACAGCATTAATAAGCACATCTTCAGAAAGTATGTAGACTTGAACCATATTCTTGAAGAAGAGATTGATTTTAAATCTAAGCTATTTATCTGGAGTCAAAAAAACAGATTACCCATACAGTTCGAAATAATAACGGAAGAAAATGACGGCGCACAATGGAAGTACGTTGTCTGCGTTATTATTAATGATCAGGAATATGGAAGAGGCTCTGGTTCATCAAAGAAAAAAGCCGAACAAGCAGCGGCAAAAGAGACACTTGAGTTGGTCGGAGAAGTTTAAAGGTACTTTGTTCGCGCTTATCCTGAATTAACTACTTTTATTGATACTCGGGTTTTGGAATATCCGTCCACCAAAAAAGCGATTATGATTAAACGTTTTCAACACGTGCTTCTTGTATTGGTCTTCCTTCAGTACTTTACTGCTGAAGCACAGGTAAGGTTTGAGGCGTATTCACCTCTCCAGTCCAGAGGTAAAATGCCAGAAATATTTCGTACTTCAACGCAAGATAAGATTGATGAATCACTAAAGGAAGATCGTCCTTCAATGTCCGAGAAAGAGGAGTTGATCTTTCTTGAAAACGTACATTATAATGTTGATGAGCTGCTGCATTCCGGACTCGTTCTTTATGGGGATCCGGCAACAAAGTATGTTCAAAATGTCGCCACAACGTTGCTGAATGGTGCACCAAGACTAAAAAAGAAACTGCAGTTTTATGTGCTAAAGTCAAACGTGACCAATGCGCTTTCCACTGAGCAGGGAATTATTTTTGTCACATTAGGGTTACTTGCCCAACTAGAAAATGAGGCACAATTGGCCTATGTTATTTCACACGAAATCGCTCATTTTCAAGAAGATCATGTTGAGAAATCATATGAAGAACGAATTAAAATTGATCACCGCGCATCTTATGATAGCAGAATATCGCTGTTAAGTAATCACTCCAAGGAAAAGGAGCTAGAAGCTGACAAGATAGGGATAGAATTGTATCATAAAGCTGGTTACGCAAAGAGTGAACTGTTGAGTGCCTTTGATGTTCTCATGTATTCATACTTACCATTTGATGAGGTTCCTTTGCCTAAGAGCTATTTTAATAATGAAAACTTATTTGTTCCAGATATTTACTTTCCAGAAACAATTAATCCGATTCTGGCCGAGGAAGAATATGATGACTCCAAAAGTAGTCACCCTAATATTCGCAGGCGAAAAGATGCTATAGAAAGTGCCATGGCTAATTATAGTAACTGGGGCAAGAAGAAATTTCTTTTAGAAGAAGCAGCGTTTGAAGAAGTCAGAGAGGTGGCACGCTTCGAAAGTGTGAGATTGAGCCTTGCGGCTTGCGATTATGGTGAAGCTCTTTACAACATTTTTTTGCTTGAAAAAAAGTATCCAAACAACTTATTTCTTTCTCGATGTAAGGGTCAGGCTTGGCTTGGAATGGCTGCCTTTAAGGTTAAAGGGTCATTTACAAAAACAGTTACTAAACCCTCTAAAGTGGAAGGGGAAAGTCATGCAATGCACTATTTTTTGCGTGAGCTCTCAAAGCAGCAATTGTTGACGCTTGCTATTAGACAAGTTGAAGATGTTCGTAAAAGGTTTCCCGAAGACGCTGAGATTAACGCAATTTATGAGCAGACCGTAGCTGTGTTGGCGGGCTATTCGCGGTATAAGTTATCAGATTATCGAAAGATCAATTATGAAACAGCTTTGGAACGCTTTGAAAGAAGTAAGGAAGCACTAAAGCAGGATACGTTAGCTACGGACACTTTGAATACTGTTGAGCAGGACGAATCTCTCAGTAAGTATGATAAAATCAAGAAGAAACGGAACGCTGAAGAAGCAGTTTCTGAGGAAGATGAATTTGATGTAGAACAGTTTCACTTATACGCTATCAGCGATTTACTTGATGATGAGAATTTCAAAAAAGCCTTTAGGGAAAAAAGAAAAGAAATAGAAGATCTGGAAACGGAAGAAGAAGAAAGATTGCGAAATATGTCTTTCCGAGAACGTGAGCTATATTTTAGAAACCGGGGAGCGCTTTCTGAATCCGGCGAAATTATACTAGTTGAACCGGCGTTTTATTCTTTTTATTATGATGATGATCGCCCCAAGAATTCAGCTATTGCAACGGACATCATTTCATCCAGTATTAAAAAGTATTGCGAAAGATTTGAGATCAATGTCTATGACATTACGTTAAACGATCTTGAAAAGGAGAATACTGAAAAATATAATGAGCGTGTATTATTGATGAATTATCTTCGCCAGAGAATGGCGCATGAAGAAGGCGCAATGTTTCCAGTTGATTATTCTTATTTGGATGAAATGAGAGCCGATTATGGAGACGCCAAACTTCTTTTTGCTCTGGGCAGTCATACCAAAACGCGTGTTACAAGTCGAGCAAACCTATCATTTATATTAATTGACTTGGATTCAGGTGAGCTGACAGAATTAAACACTGCTCGATTCCGGAAACCTAAAAAAATGGTAATTGATGGCTTTGTTTATGACGTGCTTTCCAGACTTAAGCGCAAACGATAGATAATTAAGATCGTTACCCTGCAGCAATAAGCTCCTCTATAATTCCAGTTCTTAGTTGATAGTCTAAATCGGTAATTTGACTATCGATGCTTCCCAAAATGGATTCAATTTCAAGTGTTGTTTTGCCAAGATCTTTATAGTATTGAAGTAGCATTGAATTGGCGGCATTGCTCCCATTTTGATTGCACCAGGTTAAAAAATCAGTTTCACTTTGATAAATCTCTAGTTCTCGGAGTATGAGGTACAAACACATCAGTTGACTTTCTTCCTTGAGGTCATCATACTCGTCGTCAATGAGAATTGTCCAGGAAGATTGTTGAATGCGTAATTCAGCACTTCGCAGACGCTCCATACTAAACGATTGGTTAGGTGTAATATATATGGAGTGGTTCTCTCTCAATGCGAGAAGAGCATCAACAGGGGATTTCATTAGGTTAGATTAAGTGCTTGTTAGCAAGATACAATTTTTACCTATTGATGAAGAAGAAATTTCAGGAATTCACGTAGCAAGGTATCTGTTTTATCATTTCTGGCGTTGCAATAAAATCTGGAATAACCACCATCAATGATGATGCGCCCTTCAGCTATCTCTCCAGATAAAATTAAAGGTTGGTCTTCGATCCAGGCCTCGACTTTGAGTCGATGGTCCATGGGAAATGCTACAGTGGTAGTGCCAGCGGGAAGGATCTCCATTGATTGAAGCTCCAAGTTGCCATTTTCTTTGTTCACTTCAGCTTTAGAGACATCAAATGAACCAAAACTTTCTTTCTTGTAAATTCGATGTGTAAGCTGATTAGATTCTGCTTGTAGTGGCCAGTTTTCAGCCCCCGAATATAGCCCACCACCGGATTCAACGAAGTACACAATTCGATCTACATCTTTTTCTGAAAGGTGACTGGTCGAACCCGAAAAGAGCATAATAGCATCGAAAGAATGGAGTGAGGATGGGAGTGAATCAGTGCGTTCAAACTTTATAGAATCTTCTAGACAGAGTGCATCATGATTCCCGATGACAAGTACGCTCTGCTGACCAAAAGCAAAGGATGCAAGAATTAGAAAAGTAATCAACAAACGCATGTCATCAACTACATATGAGTATTCGATTGGTTCAAAAAAGAAAGTGTACTTTTCGTAAGTAATCTGTATTTCTTTCGATTAAGGAACAGGTTAAAGTTTGCGAACGGCTTACGGCAAGCATTTTTTAGTTAACTTATTTAGAAACCTATTCTATGAATCATATTGAACTCGGCGTCGCCGGAGAAAATCTTGCAGAACACCATTTAGTTGCAAAAGGGTACGAGATTGTAGCACGCAATTATAGATGGAAGCATGCCGAGATCGATATTATATGTCGGAAGAACAATCAGCTCGTTGTAGTAGAAGTAAAGACGCGTAACTCTAACGCGCTTGGAAAGCCATATGAGGCTGTTTCAATTGCCAAGCAACGTCAGGTAATTCGAGTTGCAAACGAGTATGTCAATCAATACGAAATAGATGATGATGTGCGCTTCGATATTGTTTCAATTGTTTTAAATCAGAATCGAATGGAAGTTGAGCACATTGAAGATGCTTTTTATCCGTTGGTGTAGAGACTGCGTCTTAAATGTCGACTTGAAATCAAATGCTTGATTTGTCGTATCTTTGCAGAAATTAAGCTCGTGAAGAACTCAAGAAAACCCAAGGGTCGTGGTAACGATTCCAATAAAACAACGTTTAAAGGAAGAAAAGGTGCTTCCGGACAATCTGTAGGAGGAAAGAAAGTTAGCTCCCGCGATAAGCGCAAATACATCGATTATAAGGACAAACAGAAAAAAGGAGATCCGCTTCCTTCATTCAATGATGAAGAAGTGCGCTTGAACAAATATTTATCCAATGCAGGAGTGTGTTCACGTAGAGAAGCGGATGTTTTGATTAAGACAGGTGTAGTTTCCGTAAACGGTGAAATTGTAACCGAAATGGGCTTTAAAGTGAAGCCAGGGGACAACGTAAAGTACGATGGCGAATCGATTAACGCAGAAGAAAAGCGCTATGTATTGTTGAACAAACCAAAAGGGTTTATCACTACAATGGATGATCCAATGGGTAGAAGAACGGTAATGAGCTTGGTTAAAAAAGCATGTAGGGAACGAATTTATCCGGTCGGTAGATTGGATCGGGATACGACTGGACTTTTGCTGTTTACAAACGATGGCGACCTTGCTAAGAAATTGACGCATCCGAAACATAAAGCGAATAAGATTTATCAAGTAGAATTAAATAAAAAGATTAGTTCTATTGACTTGCAAAAACTCCTCTCAGGTGTTGATTTGGAAGATGGAAAGTCTCGATTTGACAAAGCGGAATTTACTTCAGAAGAAGATGCAAAGTTGGTAGGTGTTGAACTACATTCCGGGAAGAATAGAATTGTACGCAGGACATTCGAAGCGCTAGGATATAAAGTGGTAAAATTGGATCGAGTGATGTTTGCAGGTTTAACCAAGAAAGATTTACCACGCGGTACTTACCGTCATTTAGGAGAAAAAGAGGTGGCATTCCTTCGAATGAAATAAGCTATGAAAAGATTTTTATTGTTGTTGGTAATATTGACTCCCTTGTTTTCACAAGCTCAGGGTTTCAAGAGAATGAAAAAGAAAGTTTCCTATGCCAAGGGAACATTTTTCGGCTATTGGGGTTATAATCGAGCTGGTTATACAAAGAGCAATATTAATTTTCAAGGGCCAGGATATGATTTCACGATGCAAGGTGCAAAATCATATGATAACCCTGAAGAGTTCAACTTTACTGTCTATTTTGATCCTAATCAATTTACTGTTCCACAGTTTAATGCAAGAATAGGTTATTATTTCAAAGATCATTGGGCCATCTCTTTAGGGTATGATCACATGAAGTATATTTTTGCTGATCATAATCAGGTTAACCTAAGTGGAACAATTGATGAATCAGTAGATTCACAATGGAATGGAACGTTCAATGGTGAACCCATAACGACGAACCGCAAGTTTTTTCACTACGAGAATTCCGATGGAGTTAATTACATCCGATTAGAGTTAATGCGGACTGATATGCTATGGAAAGCGGGTAGAAATGACTGGTTTGCGATCTCATCTAATCTTGGGTTGTCGACCGGAGGACTACTTTCATACAATGATTTTATTCTTGGAGAGCACCCGATTGATAACAATAGTATCAATGAGCGAAAGACGATCTCTATGTCGGGGTATGGACTGTCAGCTCATGTAGGACTCCGATTGGAGTTCTTTCGACATATATTCCTACAATCTACTTTTAGTGGAGGATTACATCACCAGCTTAAAGTGCGCACGCGTCCAAATGACCCTAGCTCATACGCGCGACATGCTTACGGATTTATAATGTCAGATACAGTCTTAGGCTTTTTAATTTACATTCGACCAACCAATAGCTGCGACAGCTGCCCCGTTTGGTAAGATTAAAAAAAGCCGAAGCAAATGCTCCGGCTTGTTACCTGTTTGTAGAATTATTTCTTTTTTCCGCCCAACCTCAAGTCAATTTTGTAAAAGAAGATCGGCAAGAAACCTAGTTGTTGTTTTTCAGCCACTGGATCCGCGGAAGGATCCGCTAAATTTGGTGCATAGGCTAGACTCAAAAGATTACGCTGATTGGTAATATTCACTAAGTCCAATCCGATTTCATGCGTTGCACGTTTTGCGTTCATTTTCCAGCTAACTTTTAGGTCAAGTCGGAAATAATCGCGGAATTGGAAGTTGTTAAAGTCTTCGTCCTGAAAAATAATTTCTTGCAAGAAGTTGGTTTGAGCAATGTCCACTCGACCATAGCGCTGGCCACCGGCGTATGTTGTTTTCAATCCTAAACCAATGGAGTGCTTTTGACCTATTTTGAATTCCTTCCCACCCAATAAATTCACAATGTAATTACCGTTGTATGAAGTATTGCGTAAAACACCATCGCTGCCGTAATAGCGAGAGTCAAAAATAGTTCCCGAGAACAAGAAGAAGAATGACTTATCAAAGAACTTTTGCAGGGTCACCTCAAGACCATAATTGTACCCAGTCCCTGTATTTTCAAGTGGTTCAGGGAAGAAACGTGCAAATCCACTTCCCATATTGATTAGTGAAAAGGCAGATGAATCAATGGTAACAGGAATGTTATATAAGTACTGATAATACCCTTCGATTTTGAGGTTCAAACTTTTCTTGAATGCTTTTTCATAAGCTATACCTGTGTGTATACTGCGTGAAAAATCCATATTCTTGTTATGGTAGACTCGTTCACCTGAAATGGAATCATATTGGTGATACAGATACGTATACATAGGTTGCGTCATACTATGCATACCCGCTCCTACGCTAATGGATTGGCCTTTATTCATATTTAGTTTCCAGCCTAAACGCGGTTCAGCAATGCTGAAGCTATTACTCAGCGAGAAGTACTGGTTATTGATTCCAGCAGTGAAAGCCATTTTCTCCGTAATACGCCATTTCCATTGCACAAATGCTCTGAGCATTGCCGCGCTTCCCTGATAATCCCATCGATTGATAAAATTATCATTGTTAAGCGTATCATGTCCTGGGGCGAGAACAGAATCAACCATATTGAACAGATACATATCGGCATTGAAACCGGCTTTTATCAAGTGCTTCTTATTGACTTTGTGGTTGGCGCTAAAGAAAGCTGATGCTTTTTGAGTAGCATATCGATAACGCATAAGCGGATACTCATCTAATACGGTAATACGATTTGTTGCAGTGTCTAGATCTCTCCATAAATAGTTGTGCTTTGAGTTTTGATCCTCATAGGAATAAGCAATCGTAGATGCAATGAATGTCTTTTCATTCAGTGGTTTCTTTAATGATAATCCACCAACGGCCATGGAAGTGCCAAAGAATTGATCACGATCTCCTTCGCCGTAGAATTCTTCGCTGTATTCTGTTTGATCTGAAATTTTAATAGCAATATCACTTGCTCCGCCAATTCCAAATAAGGAAATCGCTCCGCCATTTTTGAGGCGCCAGTTAAATTTAAATGCGCCGTCTCCATAAACAGGTACTGCGTCCGTCCCAATTTGTATTCCCATAGCCTGGAAAAGGCTTAACGTTGAATATCGCCCCATAACCAGATAGCTGGAGTTTCCATTCTTATTCATGGGACCTTCTGCCATGATTTCTGTTCCCAGAAAACCAAATTGACCTGTTAACTCGTGTTGAGCATTGTTACCGTTTCGCAGTTTTAGGTCAAAGACACCTGAAGTGGAATTCCCATATTCAGCGGGGAATGCACTCATGAAAAAATCTGAATTCGCTAATATTTTATTGTTAAGAATAGAAACAGGTCCTCCGGTACTTCCGGCGATGGCAAAGTGAGACGGGTTTGGAATATCAATCCCTTCTACGCGCCATACAACCCCGAGTGGTGAATTACCACGAATGACAATATCATTACGTGAATCATCCGTTCCCCCAACTCCTGCAAAGTTGGACGCCATTCGGGCCGGATCTGATCGAGAACCGGGGTAGCGATCTGTTTCTTCTACACTGAACTGCTGTGCGGAGATCAACGCCAATTCATTAACGACCTGGCCTTTCTTACGAGCTGATACGGTGACTTCCTCGACGTCAACAAAGCTTTCCTGTAATGGAAGATTCACAATAGTTTGTTTCCCTGAATTGACGGTAATGGTTGTGACCTTTGTATCATATGTCATATACTTTGCAACCAGTTCATGTTTGCCAACGGGCACTTGGTCTATTTGAAACAAACCGTCAAGATCCGTAAGCGCACGATACTTGTTAGTCGAATCTGATGTGAAAATTTCAACACGCACTCCTGATAGAGGGAATTGCGTTTCGGAGTCAAATACTTTTCCCCTTACTGTTTGAGAGGGCTGTGCAAAGGTTGTTGATACGCCAACACAAATAAGTAGTAATAAAAATCTCATCCTTATAGTTTTCTAATGTTTAGCAGTACAAACATAACGCATCACTCATGGCAAAGAATGCTGAATCGCGCAAGCTTAAAAAAGTTAGTTGCGAATTTCACAAGTCGTACACTTAAGTACTACAAAAATAATGATTTACTATTGTGCAGCCGCTGTACTGTGCTTCTCCTGATATTCCTCTGCTGTCCACTCCTTAAGGTAAACGCGTGTAAAATCAAAATAATTAATAGCGTTAAAATGGAAATTTCTCACATACGACTGGGTGATTTCAATATCTCCGGAATACCATAAAGGAATCATAGGTGGATCTTTCATTAACTCTACTTCAGCTTTAGAAAAGAGTTTCATTTGATCCGATATTTTAGAAGAGTTGATCGCTTGCGTATAGAATTCATCGAAGAGATGATTCTTATAGCGTGATTTGTTGATGGGCGAAGGTGTGCTTAATTCATCAGGAACAAATTTCCCATAAAAGTTCATCAAAAATGTTTCTGGACTTGGGTAATCACCTGCCCATCCAGTTCGGAATATATCGCCTTGTGCATTGGTGCCATCTTCATTCAATTGCTCGAAGCTTGATCCATCAATGTTCACATTAATGCCTAGTACTTTGAAAATTTGTTTGGCGAATTCGTCCGCAACAGCAGAATGAGTATCGTCAATATTGTATCGGAGCGATACCGATCCGAAACCTTCTCCATTTGGATAACCGGCTTCTGCCAAGAGCTTTTTTGCTTTTGCAGGATCATAAACGTAACCGACATTTTTCACACTGGAGAAATCATAACCGCGCAAAGCTTTGGATATAGGTGGTGTTACACCATATTCTCCCAAATCGTAATATTGATTGCGCAAAATCTCCCGACCAATCGTTTCTTTGTCAACCGCGTAGTTAAATGCCTGACGAACAAGTGGGTTTTTAAAACGCTCGTCATTCATATTGAAATAGTAAAAATGTGATTCCAACAAAGCGTTATTGGCCAATATCAACTTTGGAGGTTTAGAATTAAAGTCCTCAATTCTTCCTTCAAGCATTCGTGTAATCCGGCTGGTAGGTAATCCAATAATAAGGTCTAATCGACCTGTCTCGAACATATCTAGTTGTTCTAACTTTCGACTTTGAAAGATAAATACTAAGCTATCCAAATAAGGAAGTGCGTTGCCTTCTTCATCCTTCATGTAATAATCGTTGTTCTTTAGAAGCGTCAACGATGGCTCATCTCCAGATTTGTATGTGTCATAAATAAAGGGGCCTGTTCCAACAACATCTGTCTCTTTTCCTGCTTCAATAATCTTTTTAGAGATAATAGAAACACTTACACTAGCCATCTTATTCAGGAAATTATGGTCTTCGTGCGTTAGCTCTAAGGAGATTTTGTTTCCCTCTGTAGTAATTCCCGAAATCTCATCAGCTTTTCCTTCGATAAAATCATCAGCACCTTTTAGCAAAGACTTAAAAATCATTGAATAAGCTGAAGGTTCTGTTCCATCTTCAGCCATGGTACAAGCCATCTCAATTGACTTAACAACATCTTCAGGTGTCATTAAGCGCTCTTCTTTCGAAGCAAAGATTTCATTTGGATGGAAGTATACATCTTCTCGCAGGGTAAATGTGTAAATCTTTCCATCATCGCTTTTTGACCACTCTAGGGCAAGTTTAGGAATGACTTTAACGGATTTAGAGTCAAATCCAACCAATCCTTCGGTCACTTGAGACAAAACGGTTGATGAATAATAGTCCCGAACCATCCGAGGAATCAAGGTCGTTGGTTCATTTTCCAATGCCATTGTCAGTGTACCTCCACTGTGTTCAAACTGCTGTTTTTCTTCTTTGGCACATGCGCCAAGAATGAACAACAGTAAAAGTGATAGGCCTAAGGTTCTCATTGAAAAGGGTCTTTTTTCGACAATATACAAGAATAAGAAAAATCTTGAAATTTTTTGGAGATTGCTCAATTATAATTTAAGGGCCAAATGGGAATCCTTTTTCCTCGCCACAGAAGTGCTAAATCTTACCGTATAATGAAAGAACTAAATATTTGTTAGAATTACTTAATATAAATTAAAAACGTATTATATTTGTGGGTTAATTAATTAGAACGGATTAATCTTATAGTGAAATCGTCTATGGCCAATTCACTATTACACTGACGTCAGATGAAGAATTTTATATTACTAACATTGATGGCTTTACTGAATGTGTCGGCATTTGCGGCACTGTCAGTTGATGGGACTTATCAAGGTAAAAATCTATACGTTCAGAATCCTATGGATGATGAAGGGTTTGGATATTGTGCTACCAAAGTAACCGTAAACGGTGACATCATGCCTGGTGGTACAAGTATGGGAGCCTTCGAAATCGATTTTTCATTATTTAATATTGAAATTGGAGAGCCCGTTTTTATCGTTATTGAGCACAACGATGGATGTAAGCCAAAAGTGTTGAATCCGGAAGTGCTTTTACCGCGATCAACATTTAATATCGTTTCCATGGACATTACCAATGCTGGTAAATTAACATGGGTTACAAAATCCGAACAAGGAAAGCTTCCTTTCTTTATAGAGCAATACCGTTGGAACAAGTGGGTTTCAATTGGTGAGGTTGCAGGACAAGGAAGTGGAGATGAGAATAAATACGAATTCAATGTGACACCTCATTCTGGTGAAAATACTGTACGTGTTGTACAAATCGACCATTCTGGAACGAAAAGACCTTCAGAAGAGGTGAAATTCACATCGAATGCCCCGAAAGTGACAAAAACTCCAGCGAAGGTGAAGAACGAAATTAAGTTCGTTGCAAATAATTCTCCTGCTGAAACGCGTTATGAGATTTATGATGCTTACGGAAATATTGTGAAGAAGGGTGTAGGTTCATCAGTGAACTGTTCCAACCTTTTGAGAGGGGTTTATTATATCAACTTTGACAACGTAAACGAAAAGTTCATTAAGAACTAATTCGTTCACTATAAAAAATGCTACCCTGACTTGTCCTGTACGGTCAGGGTTTTTTATGCCATGATAAAACGAATTGAACATTTAGGGATTGCAGTAGAGAACATTCAGGACTCTATTCAGATTTATGAGACGCTATTGGGAACAAACTGCTATAAACAGGAGGTTGTCGAGTCCGAAGGCGTACGCACTGCATTTCTTCAGGTTGGGGAATCCAAAATTGAGTTACTGGAAGCCACAAATCCAGACTCTGCGATTGCGAAATTTCTTGAGAAAAACAGGACAGGGTTTCACCACGTAGCTTTTGAAGTAGATAATATCGATCAGGAATTAGAGCGATTGAGGGGAGAAGGATTCAATTTAATTCATCAATCACCGAAAGATGGGGCAGATAATAAGCGAATCGCCTTTTTGCATCCCAAATCAACAGTAGGAATGTTGGTTGAACTTTGTCAGGAAAAGCAGTCTTGAAGTTTCATTTTTTGCGTAAGATGAATCGTCTTTAGACCACATTTCTTGGCGCCTTCAATATGTTGTATTGAATCATCTATGAATAGTGTATTTGATGGGGTTAAATCCTGTTCTTTACATACGCGATGAAAAATTTCCGTTGAAGGCTTGCGCATTCCCATTTCATGCGAAAGATAAACATGGTCAAATAGATCATCTGGTGAAATTTGATTTGTCCGTTCCCAGTGGCGATAGGCAACATCGATATGAATCTCATTCGTATTACTGAGTAAGTAAATTTTATATCCTTCTTGTTTGAGTCGTAGTAGAAGTTTAATTCGTTCCTCAGGGACATCCAGCAACATTGCATTCCAGGCATGAACAACTTGGTTTGGAGAAGTCCCCTTTGGTAAATACTCAAGAATACCATTAATAAAACGCTGAGGTGATATTTGACCGATTTCCAGTTCATCAAATAGGTTTGATTGTGCTGCTTGAGAGTACATCTGATCGAAGTCTTTAATCCCAAGATTCTTAAAAGCTGTTATTGTAGCACCGTAATCAATATTGATAAGAACACCACCGAAGTCAAAAATAATAGCATCTATGTTTGAGTCAATCATACTATAAAGAAAACAAAAAAGGGAACCTTTCGATTCCCTTTCCTTCATATATGTTGCAAGTTTACTTTGTAAGAACTGCGTCTAACGTAAAGTCAATTACTGGGTTGATCTGAGAACCATCTTCTGGATTCGGTTGAAGACCAGGGATTCCAAGAGAAGTAAGATCAAGAGAGAAGTCTCCTTTAATTGAAGCTCCGTTTTCATCACTTGTCATTTCAGCTGCTACATCTTGCTTCAATTCTTTACCAACGATGTCAAGTGTCAACATCAATTTACCATCTGAATAACCGTCAACAGTAACGCCTACTGTTGGGTACATAGGTACATTAAAGAACATATCAACCGGATGATCTTCGTCTGGCGCTGTTCCCTGCAAGTGTGCGGATAGGTAAGTGGCTTTTGGCTCATCAAGGTCCGTACTCTTGATTGTCGACATGTCGATAGTGAAGTTTCCTGAAACATCATCTCCTTTAACAGTCAATGTCCCTTCAGTGATACCAACAGTTCCTTCGTGACCATAATCTGGTCCCATATTCGCTGCCCATGCCAATGATGAAGCTCCGCCGTCTAGATTATACGTTACCGCTTCTACTTCTTGGTTTGTGTCTTCAGACACTTCTTCTTCTGCTGATGAACATGATGCAGCTACAAGCGCTACAGATGCTATCATTAGTGTTGCTATTTTCTTCATGATATAAATTAGTTTGTGACAAATATATCATAAATATATATACCATGGTAATTAATTAGAAAGAAAATATTACACATTTTCAAAAGCCCCATTCATTTAGGGGATAAAGTGAGCTTATTCACCGCAAGCTTTATTTGAGTATCTTCAAACCATGAAGCTTTTTCTCAACTCAAATCAGTATATAGATACAAGTAAGCCATTGGATATTTCATTACCACTTTCGAGTGATAGTGATAATCCAAGAGCATGGTACGTAGATCCGCCTGTATTTGAACCGGTTAGGACAGAGCATTATACAGGGTCGGTTCAGGAAGGTGGAAGTGTAAACTTTAGAAATATTTTTTTTAACCCTCACGGCCACGGAACACATACTGAATGCCTCGGGCATATAACAAATGAGGTTCATTCGGTCAATAAACTAATGAAACAGTATTTTTATCGTGCTACGCTTG
Source organism: Flavobacteriales bacterium UBA6051 (assembly GCA_002427735.1). Taxonomy (GTDB): domain Bacteria; phylum Bacteroidota; class Bacteroidia; order Flavobacteriales_D; family Crocinitomicaceae; genus UBA4466. Next base: position 251,922 of record DIYP01000005.1, on the reverse strand, counting down.
TTTCGATAGAACCAAGTATTCGTGAGCATCAGGATGGCAGGCAAGATCGTGTTGTATTACCCGAACAATTGGGTCTAAATAAAGAATGTTCGCCGGTATTGATTGTTAGAACACTTCCAAATAGCTCTGCCAAACGTACTATGAATTATTCATCGAGTAATCCGGCATATTTTGACGTTGCTTGCGCCAGCTCGATGTTAAATGCAGGTGTAAAGCACTTGTTGATTGATTTACCTTCAGTGGATCGTGAGAATGATGAGGGTGCTTTAGCATTTCATCACGCGTTTTGGGAGGTTCCTGAGAATCCAAACTTTGAGCGAACTATTACGGAAATGATCTTTGCGGATGACAGTATTGTTGATGGCGACTATATTATCAACTTTCAGTTAGCTCCATTTGAAAATGATGCAACTCCTAGCAGGCCTGTTCTTTACAAGATCGAAGATGTTTGAATAAAAAAAGGAGTTGAACGTGATTCAACTCCTTTTTCGGTAGTAGTAAGTTAATTTTTTGTAGTAGTTGTAACAACAAACTCTTCTTTTCGAAGAATTAAACCTCATAAAAAATAAAAAAATCAGGAATTTTCTTTAAGTCTTGTGCTAAGCACGGCTTAAACATGAGAACTTAAGAACTGTTATACTCTTTAATCAAACTAGAAAATGAAACTGCCTCTCCAAGCAGTGTGTTCTCATTATGTCAAAGCAAAACAAAAAGAAAACTTCCTGATATTTCTCCTTATTTCTTAATTCAAGTATAAGAACTTAATTTCGAACGGAATGGGGCAAATGAATATTCAGGGATTTTTGTCGAATATTACCCCTTTTTCATTTATTTTTCGATTTACAGATTTTCCAAACGCTTGAAGAATATGTCTCTTTTCGCTGGTGACAAGGGTACTTCAGATCCATCTTTCATTACCACAGCTCCGCCATTTTTCTTGTCGTAACGATCTACGTAATCAATGTTAACAAGGTGAGATTGCTGTACACGCAAGAAGTTATGTCCAGCAAGTAATGTTTCATATTCCTTGAGTGTTTTAGAGACCAAAATCTTTTTATTCTCCAAAAGAAAGAAAGAAGTATAATTACGATCCGCTTCACAACGAATGATTTGATCCAATTCAACTACGTGGACACTTTCCTGAGTTTTTAGAACTAATCTGCGCTTCTCATTGGGTTGAATGTTTTTCTGGAGAGCATCAAATTGAGAATGCTCCTTTCGGTCTTCAAGAGTAGCAAGCGCTTTCTCAATAGCAGCTTTCAGTTCTGATGTGTCTACCGGTTTTAATAAGTAATCCAGAGCACTGAATTTGATCGCCTTAATGGCAAACTCTTCATGGGCTGTAATGAAAATGACTTCAAAGTTTTTTTCTTCTATCGAACGAATAACGTCAAACCCAGTTCCATCAGGCATTTGAATATCTAGGAAAACAATATCCGGATCGTGTTTTTCAATGGCTGCAATACCTGACTGAACATTTTCTCCTTCGGGAATAGTTTGAATATCGAAACCAAAAGAATCGATCATACGTGCAATCAATTCACGCGTTCTGTTTTCATCGTCAATAATCAGTACTTTCTTCATGTGTCTAGTTTACAGGGTTTGATTCCACAGCGTATGGTAACGAAATTAACACTTTTGTTCCGGTTTCCAACTCCTTATTATAATCTTCAACCAGCAGGGAACCATCCGTTTTGTATTTCTTATTAAGGCTATCAATACGTTGGCTTGTAATGTCCATTGCCATACTCTTGTGCGCTGAGCTCTTTTTGTTGGCTTTAGACCCTTTTCGCCCAATACCATTATCTACAATTGAAATAATCAACATCTCCTTTTCCTTTGCAAAAGAAACATGAATAAATCCACCATCGATTGTATGAAGCTGACCGTGTTCAATGGCATTTTCAATAAATGGTTGGGTAATCATCGGTGGAATAATAGCTGCCTCTTCAAATAATATGTCGTCCGCATGAATTTCAAAATCAAAACGATCCTGAAAACGCAGCTTTTGCATTTCGAGATATTTTTGGAGAATCTCCATTTCCGTTGCTATTGGAATATGTCCTTTCGGGCTATTCTCAAGAATCAATCGCATGAGTCGTGAGAAGTTTACCAGAAACTTTGAAGAGTTAACCGTATCGTTTTCAAATATATAGCTTTGTATTACTGACATTGCATTGAAGACAAAATGAGGATTCATTTGTGTTCGAAGCAGTGTTTGAGACATTTCGGCCTCTTTCTGCTGTTGTTTGATTTTTGTCTGGTTCCAACGATAGAAAATGATGATACCGGCTAATACAATGATGATGATAAAGGCAATGATGATATACATCTGGAAGTTGTTTCTCAGTTGACTATTTTCCAGTTTGGTGGAGGTCAAAGCACGCTCCTGACGTTGCCTTTCAATTGAATCTGCCTGAGAATTAATGAGGCGTTCACGCTGCTCTGATCTGTATGATTCACTCAACTCCGCAATTTTTGTAGCGGCCTGAAGAGTCGCATTGCTATCCAGATAGTTCAGGTACAGTTCCATGTACTTCAACGCTTTATCTACATCGTTGATATCCTTATACAGGTCGGCAATAGTTCTATATGTATGGTAAATCTGATTTTTTGCACCGTATTGTTCACGAATCTCAATTGAACGGTTGAGGTAATTTAGGGCATTGGAGTATTTGCCCTGTTCTTTGAAAACGGTACCTACATTATGATAAACGCCGGCGATCTTCTCTTTGTTACTTGTAGATTCATAGTATACGAGGGCCTGATTGAAATTACTGGAGGCAAGGTTGTAGTTTTTTTGCTCCTTGTATACCATTCCGAGAATGTTGTGTGTTTCTCCGAGTCCATTGAAATCATTTAGACGCGATAAGTAGCTAATCGATCGGTTCGCATTTTCAATGGCAGCATCAAAATTGCGTCGGTCCAATTGTAGAGATGCAAGGTTTGTCAGTGCCAGCCCCATCTGACGTTCATCTTGAATTTGCTGGGCATAACCCAACGACCTGCGAAAATAATATTCAGCATCTTTCAGGTTGAGAATCAGCATCTGGTCTTGACCTATTTCTCGCGTATACTTCGCGAGTAGCCAAATATTTTGAGCCTCTTCAGCCAGTTTTCGTGCAATCAGGTTCTTAGCTACACTCAATTCAACTTGGCCGAAGAAATCGTAGATCCTTGCCTGGGCATTAAAGGAAAGTGATAGCGCTGCTTTGTCCTTCGTTTTTCGAGCAGCCGTAATGGACTTATTTCCATAGTACAAAGAAGAGTCCTTATTGTTCATGGACATGAAATTCAATGCCAAATGAGAATACGCTTCAGAAAGCATAAGGTGATCTTTGTTTTTCAAGGCAAGCTTAATCGTCTGATTATAATAGAAATCTGCCGTTTCATATTCTTGCATGCTATTGTGGTAATAGCCTAAATGCCGGAAAAGTTTAGAGCGTATTTGATCTGAATTAAGTTTGCTTAGGAATGGCTGACAGCCGAGGATGGTTCTGAAATATTCATCTTGATCTCCCGTCAGTTCAGCAATCTCGGCATTAAAAAAAAGAGCGTCAAAGCGCAATGAGTCTTCAAAAGATCGACTTTTTGACAAGATGATATGTCTGATCGAATCTGCCTTTCGGATATTATGCACTTTGTAAAATTCACCGAGTGCCATGAGTCTACTGAACTTCTTTTTCGGATTCGCTTCAGCATCATAAGATTTTATCAGTTGATTTTCGCGTGATTGTTGCGCATTGGAATGCAGCGGTATCAATAATAGTACAACCGCAATTTTGAAGACAGAAATAAGGAAAGCTCTGAACATTCTATAAGTAAAAATAGCATTTTCAGTTCACGTGCATATTATTTTCATTTTCGGAAAGGTACTGGTGCTGCTTCAATGTCCCTTGTTGTCTCAAATTTGTCTATCTTTGCCGCTTCAATTCAGACATGTAAAAAATGGAGTATAACTTCCCAGAGATTGAGGCTAAATGGAGGGCTTTTTGGGCCGAAAACAAGACGTTTAAGGCAATTGATTTAAGCGAAAAACCAAAGTATTATGTGTTGGATATGTTCCCATATCCTTCAGGTGCAGGTTTGCACGTAGGTCATCCGTTAGGCTATATTGCTTCTGATATTTATGCTCGTTATAAGCGCTTGCAAGGGTATAACGTTTTGCATCCAATGGGATACGATTCATTTGGACTTCCCGCTGAGCAATATGCTATACAGACTGGACAACACCCTGAGAAAACAACTAAAGAAAACATTGCACGGTACCGAGACCAACTGGATAAAATCGGATTTTCATTCGATTGGGATCGGGAAGTACGCACTTCTTCACCAGAATATTACAAGTGGACACAATGGATTTTTAAGCAACTCTACAACGCTTATTATGATGTTAAATTGGACAAAGCTGTTTCTATTGATACACTCTCTCAAGAGTTCGCCTCTAGTGGTAACACTCAAGTAGATGCCGTAACGGATTATGAAGATGTTTTTAGTGCAGAAGACTGGAATGCGTTTACTGAAGTTGAGCAACAAAAGATTCTTCAAGCGTATCGTTTAACCTATCTGGCAGATTCATGGGTGAACTGGTGTCCAGCACTTGGAACTGTATTGGCGAATGATGAGGTTGTCAATGGAGTTTCTGAGCGCGGAGGTCATCCGGTAGAGCAAAAATTAATGCGCCAGTGGTCAATGCGAATTAAGGCTTATGCTGAACGCTTGTTGACAGGTTTAGATACGATCGATTGGACAGATTCAATTAAAGATCAACAGCGTAATTGGATTGGAAAATCACAAGGTGCATCTGTTAATTTTGCAATCGCTGATTCTGATAAGGTGATCGAAGTTTTTACGACTCGTCCTGATACCATTTTTGGTGTTTCATTCATGGTGCTCGCTCCTGAACATCCTTATGTGGATGAGATTACTACTAATGAATATGCAGAGGCTGTTGAAGGCTATAAGAAAGAAGCATCACTTAAATCTGAACGTGATCGTCAAGCTGATGTAAAGAATATTACCGGGCAATTTACCGGAGCCTACGCAGTGCACCCATTTTCCGGGGATAAAGTTCAAATTTGGATTGGTGACTATGTCCTAGCATCTTATGGCACAGGAGCTGTAATGGCTGTCCCATGTGGAGACCAACGCGATTGGGATTTCGCCAAGCATTTCGGCATTGAAATCAAAAATATTTTCAAAGATCAGGACATATCTGAGGCAGCTTACGCTGAAAAAGATGCGGTCATTGCGAATTCAGATTTCTTGAATGACCTTCCGGCCAAAAAAGCGATTAAAACAGCGATTTTTGAGATCGAAAAACGTGGTTTTGGGAAAGGCAAGACACAATACAGATTGCGAGATGCAGTCTTCTCGAGACAGCGATACTGGGGCGAACCATTTCCAATTTATTATAATGAAGAGACGCCTTATGCTGTTGGAGATGAGCATTTGCCGGTAACACTTCCAGAAGTAGATAAGTATTTGCCTACTGAAGATGGAGAGCCACCATTGGCGAGGGCTTCAAAAGAAGCATGGAATCATTTCGAAGGTGATAGAATGGAATACAATACCATGCCTGGATGGGCAGGGAGTTCCTGGTATTTCTTGCGTTATATGGATCCGAATAATGAGAATGAGTTCGTTGCAAGAGAGAAGGTCGATTATTGGAAAAATGTTGACTTGTATATAGGTGGGTCGGAGCATGCTACCGGTCACTTATTGTATGCGCGTTTCTGGACGAAGTTCTTGTATGACATGGGTTACATCCCGTTTGATGAACCTTTTCAAAAGATGATCAACCAGGGGATGATTTTGGGAAGAAGTAGTTTTGTATACCGAATTAAAGATTCCAATCGGTTCGTTACCAATTCTAAAAAAGCGGATTACGAAGTAACACCAATTCACGCTGATATTTCTATGGTTGATAATGATCATCTCGATATCGAAGCGTTTAAAATATGGCGACCTGAGTTTGCTGATGCAGAGTTTATCTTGGAAGATGACGGTACGTACGTTTGTGGGCACGAAGTTGAAAAAATGTCTAAGTCCAAGTACAATGTTCAAACACCCGATGAATTGGTAGAAAAATTCGGTGCCGATACACTGCGCATGTACGAAATGTTCCTCGGGCCTTTGGAGCAGAGTAAACCGTGGGATACGAAGGGTATTAACGGAGTCAATAACTTTTTGCGCAAACTATGGCGTTTGTTCCACGATCAGGATAACAATGTGTCGTTAAATGAAGGGGAGCCATCGAAAGATGCGCTAAAAACATTGCACAAGACTATTAAGAAAGTGGGAGATGATCTTGAACGCTTCTCATTTAATACGGGTGTTTCCAACTTTATGATTTGTGTCAATGAGTTGAGCGATCAAAAATGCAATAACAAAGCTGTTCTTGAGCAATTAGTTGTACTTCTTTCACCTTACGCGCCTCACATTGCTGAAGAGTTGTGGGTGAAATTGGGTAACGAGGCCGGAACAGTGAGTTATGCGAAGTTTCCTGAATTCAATGCTGATCATTTGGTAGAGGCAAATCATGCCTACCCGGTTTCGTTTAATGGAAAAATGCGTTTCAAAATTGAGTTGCCAACGAACCTATCAAAAGAGGAAATTGAGCAAGAGGTTTTAGCGCATGAGATTTCTCAAAAGTGGCTGGATGGAAGCGCACCGAAAAAAGTAATTGTGGTCCCTGGTAGAATTGTCAACATCGTTGTTTAATTCCTGAAAACGTTTCAATAAGAATTAATAACTTGGATGCCGAATGAGTAAAAAGGGTTTTTCTGAGTCTCAATTTTTATTGATTGCGACATTAGCTGTTTTCAGTCTTTTTGTACTTGGATTATTTTACCCTGATCAATTTTGGGCATTCCATTATCCATCATTTTTACCGGATGCATTTGGTGGTATTTTAGTATTTGGTAGTATAGCTTTTGCCATTTATGGACTAAACAAAGGGGTTTGGACGAAGCTTGACACACCAGTGAAGGCAGACAGTGACAGTCTTTGGAGATACGGAGTTCCAATTTTGGCTGCGTTCATTTTTTATCAATTTCCCATTGCAGTTGACTTATATGGTGATGCTTATTTCATCTTACCACGAAATGGAGCCTACATAGAGGTATACGAACAACGCTTTTTTGATAATTTGTTCAGCTTTGATCTTTTTGATACCAAAATAGGAACGAGTACAACCGTTGCGCTTGTGTGCTCAGGGTCCTATTACCTTGGAATGACGCTTGATGAAGTTTTTAGGTGGTTAGGATTGATTTGCGGTGCTGGTTATATCTTTTTCATGTTGGGAATTATTAAGCGACTTACCAATCGAAGAGATCTTAGACTCTTACTTACCATTGTCGTTGTTGGCACCCCTCTAGTTCAGGTGTTTTGCAGGCACTACGAAGTGTATGCCCCAACTTACATGCTCCTGGCGGCATTTTGGTATGTGGTGGTTCGGTACTACAAGAACCCTTCTACTAAGAAGATTTGGGTACTTGCTGCGCTGATTATATTGAATATTAAGTTTCACATCACAGGATTGGTACTGGTGCCGATCACCCTTTTAATTGTCATTTATCATACAAGAGGATTAAAAGACCTTAAGGAAGGAATAAGCTGGCGATCGATCTTTAGAAAAGCAGTTGTACCAATGTACGCGCTTGGTGCTTTCGTGTACGTTTTTGTTACGAAAAGCGTATTTGGTCCTCGAAAGTTTGAAGCCGACACCTTTCTCGATGCGATTTTCTTACCAATTAGTTCAAAAGATCCAGCTCCACTTGATCGATATAATTTATTCAGTATATCGCACATCTTCGATTATTTCAGCATGTTATTTGTTTGGTCGGCTGCCGCTATTTTAGTTATTGCGGTTCTGTTCTTTCTTAGGAAAGAAACGTTGAAACTAAAACATCCTCTTGTTCAGATTACTGGTTATGCAATGCTCTTGTATCTTCCGTTGTTTTTTGTGTTTAATCCTCTGTATTCTATGCCAGGCGACTGGGATATCATGGGAATACCAGGTATCACATTAATTGTCTTTGTGATCGCCCTTGTTGGGACCAGAGCTGAAATATCTGGAAAGAAGAAAGAATCACCTTCCATTATAGCGCGGCTTTTTGCACCGATAATTGGATTAACTCTACTTGGGCTAACTTCTGTTGTCGTAAATGCAGATGTAGAAAGTGAGGGTAAGCGATTGGTGAGCATGGGGAAATATCAATACAAAACCTATTACCTCGCTTCAAGTTCTTATGTATTGGAGGGATTAAAAATGCTGAGTGATCAGAATGAAAGAGCTCAGTTACATGAGCAAGTTATCGCTGAATTGAAACCTTTTGCGATCAAAGAAGTTGATCCAGAATATGCTCAGATCGTTTCCGTGTTAGGGGTTCATTACAGAGATGACAAAAAAGATTATGAAAAAGGATTGAGTTTATTGAACGAAGCCTACGAATATGCCCCTTATTTAGGAACAAATGTTTATCAGTTGTTGATTTCACATTTTTATTCTAAAAACTTCGAGCAAGCAAATACGTATGTACCTCTATTAGTGGGGTTGAACTATCCAAACCCAGAAAAGGCGCTGAGAGTAGGGATTCACGTAGCGATCGAGGCGGGTGATTATGAGGCGGCCGAAGAGTACTGCCGTAGTTTTCTTGAACAATGGCCTCAAGAAGAGTTTATTCAAAAAGTATTATACATACTTCAAACGGCTGAAGATAAAAGGGATGCAGTTTCTCTTTTTCGCCAATCTTAAGTTTTATTTTAACATTTATTTGCTTAATTTCGCAAAGATTGTTGTCGTTTGGCAACTACTCTAAAATGAACCTGAAACGCTGTTTGATTATGAAAAAAATCAACTTTAATGCGATCGCTACAGGGATAGCGATCATTCTAAGTCCAGCTTTATTTGGACAAACTGACAACGAATCTCAAGGAACTGGTGCACTCACGAATATTTCTTCGGGAGATTACAACGTTGCCTTTGGTGACTCTGCGGGACACAGAACTTCTTCTGGTACGCAGAATAGTTACTTTGGTGAAAATGCTGGTTACAACAACACGAGTGGTCAGCAAAACACTTACATAGGTCAGAATGCTGGTTTTACGTGTTCGACGGGTCAAGATAACGTATGTATTGGTGATAACGCGGGTTATTTCAATACGGATACGGATGTTACTATCATCGGTGCTCACGCAGGATATTACAACACAACAGGTTCAGATGTTGTATTCATTGGTGAGGAAGCTGGTCTGAATAACACGACTGGTGATGACCTTACATTCATTGGTGAAGACTCAGGGTATAATAACACAACAGCGAGTGATAATACATTTATCGGTAGTACAGCGGGTAGAACTAACACAACTGGTTATAGAAACTGTTTCGTAGGTTCAGAAGCAGGATACGATAACCGCGATGGACACCACAATACAGCACTTGGTGACTCGGCAGGAATTGATAACTCAACAGGAGATTACAATACTTATCTTGGTGCAGCATCAGGAGCAGGTTCGGAGTATTCGAGCTTCGTAACATTTGTTGGTGCTTACGCCGGATACGATAACAACAGAACAAATAACTCAACGCAGGCATGGTACAATACTTATGTAGGTGCCTTTTGTGGTTATACCAACCGTGAAGGTAACTACAACACAGGTGTTGGTGCTTGGGCGGATTTCTCTGGGGATAATACCGCCTACAGAAATACTTTCATTGGAGCAGATATCGGTATTGAAGATAATGATGCTTGTGCTTTCGGTTACTATGCTTGGGCTCAGGCAAATGGAACAATGGCATTCGGAAACTATTCTTATGCAAACAATACCCGTGCAATCGCATTCGGTTATGATGCAGACTCACGATTTAACAGAGCAATTGCCTTCGGAGCAAATGCTTACACGGGTGGTGTTTACTCCCTTGCTTTCGGAGCGTCGTGTAGCACTTCTAACCAGTACTCTGTCGGATTTGGATATGCAGCAACAATTGGTGAAGAATACGCTGTCGGAATTGGTAATCAAGTGGATGTAGACTCTGCATTTGCAGTTGCCGTTGGAGCAAACTCAATTGCGAATAATCAATATGCCGTTGCACTTGGTTATGCTGCTAGTTCCACTGGATATAATTCGGTAGCAATTGGTAACGGAGCAACCGTCACCGCTGACAACGAAGTGTACATTGGTAACGCATCTGTTACGGCCATAGGAGGTCCTGTTAACTGGACGGCCACATCAGATGGTAGGTTCAAAACGAATGTTGAAAGTAATGTCCCCGGTTTGGAGTTCATAAGGCGACTCAGGCCCGTGACATATAATTTTGACATGGACAAACTGGATGGATTTAAACGATCGAATGGCTTAAATCTCGACCATAAGAAAGACATTGTTTACTCTGGTTTCATAGCTCAGGAAGTTCATGAAACAGCTGAAGAGTTGGGTTACGATTTCTCAGGAGTTAAAGTTCCCGAGAATGAAGATGAGGAAATGTACGGTCTGCGCTATGCTGAGTTCGTTGTTCCTCTGGTAAAGGCAACGCAAGAGCTTGATAAGAAAGTGGAGGCTCAACAACAACAAATTGATCAGCAGCAACAAATTCTTGCAGCTCAAAAAGAGTTAATTGAACGCTATCAAAAGGCAATTGGAGAATACGAGCAGCAAATGGCAAAACTTAACGGCAAGTTGGAAACACTTGAGGTGAAAGTTGAGACAGAATCTAAATTAGAGGCTACTGCTGATAATAAATAAATCGCATAACCTATTAAAAAATGAGTGTTATGCGTCAATTGAAGAAATTCACATTTCAGAAGTCCTGCCTTCTAATTGGTGTGTTGTCGATGTGTTTGAGTTTCCACTCAAATGCCCAAATGACGACGTCAGGTTCTGAAACGATAGTTAATACAACAACAACCGGTAATCAAGTTCGTCCCGAGGTGGCAATGGCACCTTCAGGTGACTACGTCGTAGTTTGGACTTCCTGGAATCAGGATGGTCAGTACTACGGGATTTACTTCCAACGTTACAGTAGTGGAGGTACTCCGGTAGGTTCTGAAACATTGGTGAACAATACCACAGATTACAGTCAAAGGAGACCTGATGTTTCCATGGCTGCTGACGGTTCTTTTGTGATTACATGGCAGTCGCACCTTGAAGATGGTGATGGCTGGGGCGTATGGTTTGCACTATATGATAACACAGGCTCATTAGTTCAAAGAAATAGAGTAAATGACTCACTTGCAGATGAACAAACAGATCCACGAGTTTCCATGGATTATGACGGAAACTTCGTTGTTGGTTACTCGGATGATGGACAGGATGGAAATGGGTTATCTGTAAGTTATCAAGGATTTAGTAGTGCAGGTGTTGCTCAATATGCTGAGAGTGCTGTGAACACTACCACTGCTGGTTTTCAGGGGATTCCTGATGTCGCGATGGACTCGGCTGGTACATATCTTTGGGTATGGCAAGCGGAGAATCAAGATGGTAGTGGTCTAGGTATCTACGGACAGTATTATGACTGGCCCAATACGGCAGTTGGCTCTGAATTTCAAATTAACACAACAACCGCCGGGAATCAGCAAGAACCTTCAGTTGCAATGGATTATGATGGGAATGCCTTAGTGGTGTGGTCGTCATATAATCAAGATGGTGACCACTATGGAGTATATGGTCGACTTTATGATGAAACGGGTACAGCTATCAGCTCTGAAATTGCTATTAACTCTACAACAGCGGGTGCTCAAAGTAATCCACATGCTACAGCAACCAAAGACGGTTGGGTAGTTACTTGGATTAGTTACAATCAGGATGGTGACGCAGCAGGTGTTTATGCACAGGATCTTTTGCCGGATGGAAGTTTATATGGTTCTGAAATACAGGTTAATACAACTACTGCAAATTATCAGATGTTCCCAAGTGTTGCGGGTAACTCTAATAATGATGAGTTGGCCATTGCTTGGCAGAGCGGAGCGTATAATACGACTTCAACGCAGGATGGTTCTGAATATGGCATTTACACACAATTGTTTACGGTAAGTGACGGTGTCGATCCTGTATCTATTTGCCAAAATATCAATGCTTACCTTGACGGTTCAGGAAATGTTTCTATTACTGCTGCGGATGTAGATAATGGTTCATCCGATAACGTTGGTATTACAAGTCAGACACTCGATGTAAGCTCTTTTACTTGTGCCAACATTGGTGCAAACAATGTTACTTTAACGAATCAAGATGCCGCGGGAAACTCTTCGAATTGTGTTGCTGTTGTTACAGTACTTGATACGGTATCACCAACAGCGGTATGTCAGAACCTCACACTTTATCTCGATGGTGCTGGTAACGCGTCGATAACAACCGGTGACATCGATGCAGGTAGTACTGATAATTGTTCAGTGGCTTCACTCTCATTGAGCCAATCGGCGTTTAGTTGTGCTGATGTTGGAACGAATTCGGTTACTTTAAGTGTTACTGATGCAAGCGGAAATATTGGAACGTGTGTTTCAACGGTAACAGTGTTGGATACCGTGTCACCGACAGCCGTTTGTCAGAACATCACGGTTTATTTGAACGGAGCGGGTATAGCAACTATTAACGGAGCAGATTTGGATGGTGGAAGTTCGGATAACTGTTCGGGAACACTTTCTTACGGAGTTAGTGCAAGTTCGTTCGATTGTACAAATATTGGATCGAACTCGGTAACACTAACAGTAACAGATCCTGGAGGAAACACGGATAATTGCACGGCAACAGTAACGGTTTTAGATACAGTATCACCAACAGCAGTATGTCAAGATATCACGGTCTACTTGGATGGTGCTGGTAACGCTACGATCACAGCAGGTGATGTTGATAATGGAAGTTCAGATAATTGTGGCGTATCATCATTGAGTATTGATAATAGTGCATTTACATGTGCGAATACTGGAGCCAATACAGTGACATTGACTGTGACTGATGCTAACGGAAACACAGATGCATGTACAGCGACAGTAACAGTATTGGATACAGTCTCACCAACAGCATTTTGTCAGGACTTGACAGTTTACCTGGACGGAGCAGGAAATGCTACGATTACTGCAGGTGATGTAGACAATGGAAGTTCAGATAATTGTGGTACACCATCATTGAGCATTGACAACAGTGCATTTACATGTGCGAACACTGGATCGAATACAGTGACCTTAACTGTAACAGATGCAAGTGGAAATATCTCTACGTGTACATCAACAGTGACTGTTTTAGACACAGTATCACCAACAGCAGTTTGTCAGGACTTGACAGTTTATTTGGATGGAGCAGGAAATGCTACTATTACAGCAGCAGATGTTGACAATGGAAGTGCAGACAACTGTGGAACGCCATCATTGAGCATTGACAATAGTTCGTTTACATGTTCAAACACTGGAGCAAACACAGTGACATTGACAGTAACTGACGCAAGCGGTAACACGGATGCATGTACAGCGACTGTAACTGTATTGGATACCGTTTCGCCGAATGCAGTTTGTCAAAACGTAACCGCTTATTTGGATGGATCAGGGAATGTAACGATTCCTGCTTCCGATTTCGACGGAGGTTCAAATGATAATTGTACGAGCGTGACGCTTGGAGTTTCTCCTACGCTTGGAGGAAATGACCCTTCTGTAACCTACACTTGTGCTGATTTAGCATTTATTCCAGCAGTATATTTAACTGCGACTGATGGAAGTGGAAACACTTCGAGTTGCATTGCTGTTGTTACTTTATTAGATACAATTTCACCAACTGTAGTTTGTCAGAACTTGACAGTTTACTTGGATGGAGCGGGTAACGCTTCGATTACTGCAGCGGATTTAGACAACGGATCATCTGACAACTGTGGAACGCCAACGTTAGGAATCGATGTTAGTTCATTCAATTGTGCTAACACTGGTGCGAATACTGTGACATTAACAGCAACAGATGCAAGTGGAAACTCTTCTGCGTGTACAGCAACAGTAACTGTGTTGGATACGATTTCTCCAACAGCAGTTTGTCAGAACTTGACAATCTACTTGGATGGAACAGGAAATGCTACAATTACAGCAGCGGATGTAGACAATGTAAGTGCGGATAACTGTGGAACACCAGCATTGAGCATTGACAATAGTTCATTTACATGTTCAAACACTGGAGCGAACACAGTGACATTGACAGTAACTGACGCAAGTGGTAACACGGATGCCTGTACAGCGACAGTAACAGTACTAGATACCGTATCACCAACAGCATTTTGTCAGGACTTGACAGTCTACCTGGACGGAGCAGGAAATGCTACAATCACAGCGGCTGACGTTGACAACGGAAGTTCGGATAACTGTGGAACGCCATCATTGAGCATTGACAACAGTGCATTTACATGTGCGAACACTGGATCGAATACAGTGACATTGACAGTAACAGATGCAAGTGGAAATATCTCTACGTGTACATCAACAGTGACTGTTTTAGATACGGTATCACCAACAGCAGTTTGTCAGGACTTGACAGTTTATCTGGATGGAGCAGGAAATGCTACGATCACAGCAGGTGATGTAGACAATGGAAGCTCAGATAATTGTGGAACACCATCATTGAGTATTGACAATAGTGTATTTACATGTTCAAACACTGGAGCAAATACAGTGACCTTAACTGTAACAGATGCAAGTGGAAATATCTCTACGTGTACATCAACAGTGACTGTTTTAGACACAGTATCGCCAACAGCAGTATGTCAGGACTTGACAGTTTATTTGGATGGATCAGGAAACGCTATGATTACAGCAGCGGATGTTGACAATGGAAGTGCAGATAACTGTGGAACGCCATCATTGAGCATTGACAATAGTTCATTTACATGTGCGAACACTGGAGCAAACACAGTGACATTGACAGTAACTGACGCAAGCGGTAACACGGATGCATGTACGGCAACGGTTACAGTACTAGATACAGTATCACCGACAGCATCTTGTCAGAACATCACAGTTTATTTGGATGGAGCAGGAAATGCTACAATCACAGCGGCTGACGTTGACAACGGAAGTTCAGATAACTGTGGAACGCCATCATTGAGCATTGACAATAGTGCATTTACATGTGCGAACACTGGATCGAATACAGTGACATTGACAGTAACAGATGCAAGTGGAAATATTTCTACGTGTACATCAACAGTAACAGTACTAGATACAGTATCACCAACAGCAGTTTGTCAGGACTTGACAGTTTATTTGGATGGAGCAGGAAATGCTACGATCACAGCAGGTGATGTTGACAACGGAAGCTCAGATAACTGTGGCACACCATCATTGAGCATTGACAATAGTGTATTTACATGTTCAAACACTGGAGCAAACACAGTAACCTTAACTGTAACAGATGCAAGTGGAAATATCTCTACGTGTACATCAACAGTAACAGTGATGGATACAATTTCTCCGGTCGTTACATGTCCAGGAGATCAAACAGAAACACCGAACGCATCTTGTCAAGTTACTCTACCTGATTATACCGCAATGGCTTCAGGATCGGATAATTGTGGTGGTGTGACAATTACACAAAGCCCGGCTCCTGGTACTATTATTTCAGTATCTACGGTTGTCACAGTTACAGGTACTGATGCAAGTGGAAATACATCAACATGTACATTCAATGTGAACGTATTGGATGTTACGGATCCAGATACGCCAGTTCTTGCTGACATTAACGAAGAGTGTTCAGTAACAGTTACTCCGCCAACTACAACAGATAATTGTGCTGGAACTGTTACAGGTACAACGACTGATCCTTTGACATACACAATGCAAGGGTCGTACACAATCACATGGACTTTTGATGATGGAAATGGTAATTCTATAACGGTTCCACAAAATGTGACTATTCTTGATGTTACTGCACCAACAGCGTCGAATCCTGATACGGCGTATGTAGAATGTATCGCTGATGCTGTTGTAGATGTGAATGTTGTAGATGACGAAGCTGATAACTGTATTGCTACGGTAACTTGGAATAATGATGTTGTTTCTGGCAATGGTTGTCAGGATACAATAACAAGAACGTATACTGTTTCAGATGATGCCGGAAATAGTATCGATGTAGTACAGATTATTATTGTAGAGGATGTAACACCTCCTACAGTGCCTGCACAAGGAACAATATCTGTGCAATGTATCGATAACTTCCCGTCTCCTGATCCACTTAGTATAACGGGAGAAACAGATAATTGTACTGCTGCTCCTACTGTAACATGGGTAAGCGATGTTTCCGATGGGCTTTCATGTCCTGAGACGTTTACACGTACCTATAGTGTATCGGATGATTGTGGTAATTCAGTACTGGTAACTCAGTTCATCTTAGTGAATGATGTTTCAGCACCTGTGCCTAATTTGGCTTCTTTGCCATTGATCACACAAGAGTGTGGAATTGCACCAGATGCGCCAACGGCAACTGATAATTGCTCAGGTGTAGTTGTTGCTACTTCAGATGTTCCTTTACCATTAACGACGGTTGGAACGACAACGATTACATGGACGTATACAGATGATTGTGGAAACACGACTACGCAGGCCCAGGATGTTGTTGTTATAGCATTTGATGCTACGACATGGACAGCAAGTGACGGTATTACAATGGTAGCTTCCAACACGAATCCAGGAGTTACATATCAGTGGATTGATTGTTCAACAAATGACCCAATTCCGGGTGAAACGAATCATAATTTCACTCCAACATACGGAGGAGACTTTGCAGTGATCATTAATCAGAATGGTTGTATTGACACGTCTGATTGTGTAAACTCTACTGTTGGTATCGACGATTTGGACGATTTATCATCACTTGGAATGTTCGTATACCCTAACCCAACCACGGATGGTGATTTCTTCATCAAACTGGATGGTCAATGGGCTGGTGAAATAACGATTAAGATGATTGATACACGAGGTAGATTGGTTTATTCGACAGTTACAATGGATAAATTACTGCCAGTTCATATCGAACAACTTCAGCATGGAACTTACTTCATTGAAGCCCGTGATGAAGAGGATAACGTCTTGACACGTCGTCTTGTTACGATTAATGACTAATTGTAAATAAAGCTTGTAAAAATCTCTCTTCATTTGAAGGGAGATTTTTTTTGCTCAATACATTTGGAATAATATTTCACAGACTGTAGCGTTCATATTATATGCGCGCATTGGTTTGGCACGTGCTTTGCACTTGATGCGATACCTAAAAACAGAACGCCATGAAAAAGTACATTTATTTCTTAGCACTTGCAGGTCTTTTCATTGGAACGACAAGCTCTAATACGGTTAGATATCCGGAAGTTACGAATTCGGCTTTTCAAGTAGGAGAGAAGCTTAGATTTCGTGTAACATATGGCTTTATGGATGCAGGTGAGGCAATTATGGAAGTTAAATCTACGTCACGAAGGGGAGGAAACCGCCCGTTGTATCATGTAGTTGGGACTGGACGAACGCTTGGAGGATTCAATGCGTTCTACAAAGTGCGCGATACTTACGAGAGCTATATCGACCAAAAGTCGATCATGCCATGGTACTTTAAACGAGATGTAAATGAAGGAGGATATGTAATTAAACAAGATTACACCTTCAAACAGAATCAATATAAGGTCTATAACGGCGAAAAACACTTTAAGACCCCTATGGGTATACAAGATATGGTTTCGTCCTTCTACAAAGCGCGTACACTTGATTTTAGGGGGCTAAAACCTGGTAGAGTTTATTCCTTCAATTGTTTTATGGATGATGAAATCTATTTATTAAAGATCAAATACGTAGGCGATGAAGTAGTACGTATACGGAAAGGAAAGTTTAAGTGTCATAAGTTTGTGCCTGTCGTTCAAACAGGACGTTATTTTAAGAGTGAAGACGATGTACAATTTTGGGTGACAGCGGATAAAAACAAAATCCCGTTACTCGTTAAAGCAAAAATACCAGTGGGGACCGTTAAAATGCACCTTGTAGAGTGGAATGGTTTGAAGAATGAGTTGAGCAGCAAGGTGAAGTAAACGAGCTCCCACTGAAAAGAAGAGGCTTTGTCAATTTGGCAAGCCTCTTTTTTGCTCAATAGATCGGTTATTTCCAGATGAACGAGCCTTCATATTACCTTTGACATAGGGTAAGTTCAGCGTATAAATCTCTTTAATCGTTCAGTTTTAGTACTGCTAAGAATGCTTCCTGAGGAATCTCTACTTTTCCAACCTGGCGCATGCGTTTTTTCCCAGCTTTTTGCTTTTCAAGGAGTTTACGCTTACGGGTAATATCACCACCGTAACATTTAGCGGTAACGTCCTTACGCAATGCTTTAATTGTTTCACGGGCAATGACTTTCGCACCAATGGCCGCCTGAACTGGAATCTCGAACTGCTGTCGCGGAATGAGTTCTTTTAGTTTAACACAGATTTTCTTACCAAGATCAAAGGCATTGCTGCGATGCACAAGGGCCGATAGTGCATCTACCTGCTCTCCGTTCAGTAGTAAATCCATTTTGATAAGGTCAGACTTTTTATATCCAATCGGATGATAATCAAACGAAGCATAACCGCGGGAAACAGATTTGAGTCGATCATAAAAATCAAAAACGATTTCACCCATTGGCATTTCAAAAGTGATTTCGACACGATCTTGTGTGAGGTATACTTGATTGGTGAGCTCCCCACGTTTTTCAATACACAAGGTCATGATTTGTCCAACATAATCAGACTTCGTGATTACCTGTGCACGAATGTATGGTTCTTCAATGAACTCCATGGCAGCAGGGTCAGGAAGTTCGGATGGGTTATTGACAATGATTGCTTCTTCAGGGTTCTTTTTTAAATAGGCACGATAAGATACGTTGGGGACAGTTGTAATAACCGTCATATTGAACTCACGCTCTAAGCGTTCCTGAATGATTTCCATATGGAGCATTCCAAGGAACCCACAACGAAAACCGAATCCTAATGCCGCTGATGACTCAGGCTCAAACACAAGCGATGAGTCGTTCAACTGAAGTTTTTCCATAGAGTAACGCAGTTCCTCGTAGTCTTCTGTATCAACGGGGTAAATTCCCGAGAATACCATAGGCTTCACATCTTCGAACCCTTTAATGGCTTCTTCACACGGATTGTTTACGGTCGTAATCGTGTCACCGACTTTTACCTCAGCTGCTTGCTTAATACCTGAAATGATATAACCAACATCGCCTGTTTTCACTTCTTTCGTCGGACTAAGATCCATTTTCAGAACACCAATTTCGTCGGCGAGGTATTCTTTTCCAGTATTGAAGAATTTGACGCGGTCTCCTTTTTTTATGCTACCGTTTCGAACGCGGAAATAAGCAATAATTCCTCTGAATGAATTGAAGACAGAGTCAAAAATCATCGCTTGAAGCGGTGCTTCAGGGTCTCCTTTTGGTGCAGGAATCTTATTGACAACGGCGTCAAGAATTTTATCTACACCTAATCCTGTTTTACCAGATGCAGGAATGACATCTTCCGGATCACAACCAATTAAGTCAACTATCTGGTCGGTGACTTCTTCTGGCATGGCTCCTGGCAAATCCATCTTATTCAGAATAGGGATAATCTCAAGGTCATGCTCTAATGCCAAATAAAGGTTTGAAATCGTTTGTGCTTCAATTCCTTGTGCTGCATCAACAATTAGTAATGCTCCCTCACACGCTGCAATGGATCGCGAGACCTCATAAGAGAAGTCGACATGACCTGGAGTATCAATCAAGTTCAGGATGTACTCTTCACCTTCATGGTGATAGTTCATCTGAATGGCGTGACTTTTTATGGTGATACCACGTTCACGCTCTAAATCCATATCATCCAATGCTTGATTCTGCATTTCCCGGTCGGAAATCGTTCCGGTAGTTTGCAATAAACGATCAGCGAGCGTACTCTTTCCGTGATCGATATGGGCAATGATGCAGAAATTTCGAATGTTCTTCATAGATGTAATTCACGTGCAAATTGAGGCAGCGTCCACAAAAGTAAGTCAAATTAATGAGATTTAGAGCGGTCTATGGGCCATAAAACATGAACGGGAAAGACTGGCATCTTTCCCGTTCAAAACCTAAACTACTACTACTTATGAAAACTAACTTCTACTTAGTTGATTTAGTACTTTCAAATTGTGTGCCAACTTTTAAGACTTTCTCAACTTGTATTGTTACTATATTAAACGTGAAGCACTCTCATTTATTTCAAGAGAAGTACGTTTTTAACAATTTTTTACAATTGATAATCAACTAGATAGCGTAGATTTCAAGCATTTTGATTTAGGTAATTTGCTGATAATCAAACGACTCCATTTGTTGTGCGTACATATATTTTTGTTAGAATTTTAGATACGGAAAATGATATTTTTTTCTCAAATAATTGTTTAGCCTATCGGTTTTGTAGGTAAAATGATTCAACATTCTTGATGAAAACGACAAAATGTCGTCTCATTTTTCTGCCATAATCGCATATAAAAACAAAAAACGCCACCAAAATGGCAGCGTTTTTTTAAGTTTTTAATGGAGACCTCAAGGAGTATATGCATCTGCCTCACTAATTCGTGTTGATACATAATTGATTAATTCTGATAATGAACTGCTGAAGTCTGAACTGGTTGTATGCGTATAACCGTTAATTTCGCCATCTGTACCGTTCACATAAGGTTGAATTAAATTGTGAGCAGTGGTAAAGCGAGAGTTCATTGTTGATGAACTGAAAGCACTTGTGATAAAATCATCGATATTCGCATCATATTGCGCTTTGTAAACGGCATCATCATAGATGTAGGACAATAATGGCCATGCAACATCACCTGTTGAGCTGAGGGGTGTGGTACTTAAATCAGAAAAATCAAAAGAGAGTGGTCCCATACCACCATCGGAAAAAGTCTCATTATTATCCCAGGGAATCCAAACGAGTTTATTTTTTGCAGGATCGTTATACAGGTAATAATTGTGGGTCATACGCCCATAGGTATCCCAATTCTTCATGGTCATGTTTGCTGCCAAATACTTGAGATAAAGATCCATATCAATGTATTGCTCCAAGTTACTTCTCCATTGAGAAGGATTGTTCAATCGATCGTCAGACAACAGAGCATCAACGAGGTTCGAGGCATCATTTCCAACGTAGTTGTCGTATGTTTTATTGATGAAGTAAGTGCTCGTTACTTGTGATGGATCATTTAGTTTAGCGCCTTCTCCGTCCGGTTTATAGCAATTTCCTGTGGTACCGCCGAATTGGGCATTCAGCATTGGTGTATCAAAAACGACTTCCACCATTGTATACAGACCAAAGTAAACAGGACCATCGCCATAATCTATATAGATTCTATAAAAAGCTGTTTGTGGCGCTGGAACGCCGAAGTCACGGAATACATCTGCAGCTACTTTTTCATGCAAGTAAGACTCATCCTTGTAATTACTCGATAGTGAAAGCTGCGTGAAGCCATAGAAAGTTTGTCCATTGATATTTGGATTCTCATTTTCAAAATGGTTCATTTCTATTCTGAAAGGAAGCTTCCCGTTACCAGCAGTGTAGGCCGACTTCAGACTTGAGTTGCCTTTATAACGCAATCCTACATCGTACCATTGTTTGCCATTGAAATACATCTGCGTAGGCACATAAACAGGAGTTTCATCACTAAAAGATCCACCTGGGCCTCCTGTCATTCCTCCATAAATAGATTCAATGTCGTCTTGCATCGCTTGCCAATAATCAGCTTCAATTACAAAATCCAGTCGTTGAACTTGATTTTGATTAAATACAGTTGAGTAATCGGGTGTAGCTCCATACCCATGAGATGCGCTTGTCCAATCGTCAAGTCCGTTTCCACCTTCGATCAATTCTTCCTTTAAACATGAGGACAAAACGAGTGGTGTTACCATAAGAAGTAGTGCGAATTTTATGCTTTTTCTTTTCATAATCTTACAGTTTAAAAGTTAAGTTAAGTCCACCTATGTAGAAGGTTCCAGGAGAATTGTAAACACCAGGGTACGATTGCATTTCGCGTTCAACTCGATAAAATGCACCGAGTTGCATTCGCTTATTGATTTTATACTTTGTTCCAAGCGTAAATCGAATTTTTTCAAACCCCGAGAATGTTTCCCGTTCTGTGATTGACTCAACGTAATTGATCCCATTATTTTCTTGTGTAAAGAAACCTTCGATTGAAAAGTAGGGGTCGAGTTTCCAGTTTTTGATGTTGTATGTTGCTTTTACCCGTAATCGATATTTGCGCGTAATATCATCACCATTATCACGCGACAATCCTATTTCGTCATGATTTTGGAACATAAAGCGATAGCTAAGAGAGAGTCGATCTATTTTATGTTTATAGCGCAAAGTGGCAAATAGACGTTGCTCATTAACTGCGCCAGAGTTCTTACGGTTACGAATAAAGCGATATCCTAATCCTAAATCAAAACCATCAAAGAGTTCGTATTTTCCTTCTAGTTCTGTAAAGAACTGATTCAAATGTGTTGAGTTTTCATCGAAGCGAAACTCCTGAGTTAATTTAAAATCCAGCTTCTTTTCCAGAAAGGATTTCTCTAGTGACAGGCCGCCCCAAGCTTCAAAATCACTAACTACAGTAGAGTCCTGCGCATGTGCGGAATAATAGAATAGCAGGCCAAAGAAGGCCAGGAGAGTGGTTCTTTTCATGAGCGATTTTTTTAAGCGTTAATAAGGTGGTTGAATGAAAATTCTCAGTGCTAAGTTACAAGGATTCATTAAACCGGATATTCCCTTAGTGATCAATAACGCTTAAAACTTGCGCTCTATTATTTTTCAAGTAGACTAGCCATTGATATCTTTTCGCTTATATACAACAAATGATACAAGTAGAACTAACAATCCAATGATGGTGAGCGAAACTGCAGCAAGTCCGTTAAAACTGTATGAAGGATCCATTACTGAAAACTCTAAATAATGAAAAGGTGAAAGGTAGCCCATCCATTGAATGCTATCTGCAGTTTTAGCGATGGCATTCAGGAAATACGATCCGAATATAAGTCCTACAACCATTCCCATAAAGTTCTTCTTTGGTCGGAAAAACATAGAGATTAAAACACCAATACATGTAAAGAAGATGAGTAGAACCAGTCCATGAAGGTGCATGATGATGAAAGCGCTCCAATCAAACGAAGCGTCGCTAGAGTATGCGAATCCTACGATAGCGACAATGGTTTGGATAGAGAAAATGATCATCGTTAATGTGAACAGTGATAACATTTTTGACCAGAAGACAGATTTACGTGATATCGGACGTGTCAATAAGAACTCTGATGTACCATCTTTTTCTTCTTTCGAAACAATTCCGGCCCCCGTTGAAGTAGTGAAAATTCCAACCAATAAAATGATATAGATGCCATAATAGGTGCTATAAAAACCGATAATACTGCTCCAGGTTTGTGCATCCATGCCCAAAGCCTTACCAAGTTCTTCTGGTAGTTTTTCCATCATTTTGGTAATATCATCTCCCATATCAGCCATGGAAGGGTAGATACCCATGATCATTGCTGTAAACCCTACAACAATTAATGACCAAGTGATTAGGTTTTTCCGGTTACGCTTGAGTTCTTTCAAATATAAATTGGCGTTCATGTTATCGGGTATAATAGTTCATAAAAATTGATTCTAAATCAGGCTCCTCTATGACGGCATCTATAAGGTTTATTTGAGTCATCCAGCGACTTAGTTCATTGACAGTTCCGAGGTATTCAAATGTTAGTTTGTTGCCATGCCAGTTGGGATGTTGTAATCCGTCGGGAAATGATAGTTCATCCGGTTTTTCACGAAAAACAAACCGGCATTTTTTCATTTGTTTTTCCAGAAGTGCTTGTATGTGCTCAATGGCAATTATTCTGCCGTCACGAATTACAGCAGCTCTCGTGCACATTCGCTGAATTTCAGAAAGAATATGCGAACTAAAAAAAATGGTAACACCTTTGGCATTGAGTTCTTCCAGTTTTTCAAAAAAGCGGTTTTGCATGAGTGGATCGAGTCCAGAAGTTGGTTCATCTAAGATGAGTAACTCTGGTTTATGGAGCATACATTGAATGATGGCGCATTTCTTCTTATTTCCAAAGGATAAATCGGTGATTTTCTTTTCCAAGTCTAATTCGAAGTACTCTGCGAGCGTTTCGATTTCTCCCACATCTGCCTTTGGATAGAAGCGACAATGGTATTCCAGCAGTTCTTTTGAGGACATTTCGTCGTAATAGTTGACCTCTGAAGGCAAATACCCGATTTTCGCACGTATTTCGTGTCCTTTATCTACAATGTTTTGTCCCAGCATCGATGCTTCTCCAGATGTAGGGATAAGCAAGCCAAGTAAAGTTCTGATCGTGGTTGATTTACCAGCACCGTTTGGGCCAATAAATCCAAAGACCTCACCTTGATTTACTTCGAGTGATACATCGGCTATGCCTAAATGATCGCCGTAATATTTGCTTAATTGTTTGGTTTCTATTGCTAGCATATTCTCATTTTTTATCTAGTGCCGCGCTGAGCAGTTTAAAATTCTGATCGAGTAGTGCGAATAACAGTTTTTCATTTCCGCCGGCTAGTAGAGGTCTTCCCTTTTTTACGCGATCTTCAAAGTCCTTTAAGTTGTTCATGCGTAATTGTTCGAAGAGCATTTTTCCCATGTTCATGAAGAACATTGCCGCGGATTCAAGTGGGATATCATCCCTAAAATTCCCGTCTTCTATTTCCTTATTAACGATTTCTTTGATTGATTCGAAACCTTGTTTTTGCCACTCAATCATTGTCTCACGAACGGTTGGGGAATCCATGTTCTCCATGAGGCAGTATCCAAAGTTGCTCATCAATGGATGATCACGGTCAAATACTAAGCCGTGCTCGTACATCGCTCTGGCATAGTCCCAAAAGGAATCATATTTGGATCGTTCCACTGACATGACATACTTATACTTTGTTGCATACAATTGCGAGGTCAGGTACTCAAATAACTCACGTTTGTTGTCAAAATATTGATAGAAGCTTCCTTTGGCGATGCCCAGACTTTTAAGCACTGAACTGATAGATGCATTGTCATATTTGTTAATCGTGAATTCGCGCAAAAACGCATTTGTTATTGCTGTGCGCCTGTCTTCTGATAAGTTGATGAATGTTTTTTTTGGCATATTACGTTTATGACTACCCAGTCACAAATGTAGGAAAAGAAATTAAATGTGACTATGTGGTCACAACTATTTTTCGAGAAAAGTTGAAGCTAGGAATTGACGATTCCCATTTTTTTGAGGAGGAAAGAAGCATTCATATTTTGACAAATGCCCTCCTTAAAAGTATAATCGAAATAGAGCTCATCGTCTACAATTTCTGCATCGAAATAATGGTTTTGGATCTGCGGTAACTGATCTGATAGCACGCACAAACTTAAGTCATGCGTTGCAATGAGTCCTGTTGAATTGGAAGCAACCAATTTTTCTACAAATTTCCGTGACCCTTCCGCCTTATCTTTGCTGTTTGTGCCTTTGAGTATTTCGTCGAGAATAATGAAATAGGCATCTTTTTGCATTTCGTCAACGATGAATTTTAAGCGTTTCAGTTCCGAAAAGAAATAGGACTCATCATTCTGCAATGAGTCTGAAGTACGCATGCTGGATATTAACTTAATTGGGTGGTAACTGAATTTCTCTGCGGAGACGGGAAGCCCACAGTTTGCCATGACCAAATTAAGTGCAACAGTCCGCAAAAAAGTACTCTTGCCAGCCATGTTTGCACCGGTAATGATAAAAAAGTCTTCTTTTCTTATGTCGATACTATTGCGCACAACTTTTCTTGAATTCAACAGTGGGTGCCCCAGTTGTTGAGCATTCATTATGACATTTTCACTTTCAGCTATGGATGGATAGATGTAATCAGGGTGATTAAATGCATAATTCGCCATTGAGTTAACTGCATCGAAGAATTCAATGGTATCAAACCATTGAACCACTGATTCGTCAAAGTTCCCCAGCCAATGCTCGATCTTTTGGGTAAAGTAAAGGTCCCAAAGGAAGAATCCATTGGCAATAGGAGCAAATATCATATTGTTCCGATTCGCTAGATAATCAATGTGTCTGGATAAATTTTTCAACAGTTGTGAAGCTTTCACTCCGTCAGTTTCAATTTTTTTGCGCTCAGTCTTTAGTAAAGGAGATGTAAGCGCTTGATTTTCTATGGCCTCAAGTAATTTTGCGTATTGTGCAAATGTTTCCTTCATCTGGCTGGCCACATTAAAAAGTCGAGTAATGCGCTTCACATAAGGTCCCGTGATTCCAAGTCCTATTAATAACAAGTATAACAAGTAGGAAGATGGAATTATGCCTATTGCGTATAGGGCAAATGCGGTCAATGAAATAGCTGAGAATATGATGGGCACAAAGCGATGAATACGAGGCACAAAGGCCTTGTATTGTGAAACCCAGTTAATCACACTTGATGAGGGAACATTTGTTTCAATGAGAGATGCTGACGCTTTATAATGCTGGCGCCAATCACTCAGTGTTGCGAGTTCTTTTAAGCCTTCCTGCTTCGCTTGAATATTCTCAATGGTATTTGCATTCAGCCAAGCGGCTAATCTTTTACGGCCATTAACGGTTTCAGTACGATTAATGAGTTGAAAAAGAGATCCTTTTCCAAACAAATCAATGTCTTGGTTATAATGATGTTCTTCAAAAATGAATTCTGTTCCCTCAGAGAATTCTGAATAATCTCCGTTTAAGGCATTTAGTTCAGCAGAATTAATTGCTACGAGTTGTTGAAAATAACGCTGATTTAACTTTGTATCCGTATAGCGTGCTACAAGGAAAAGAAAAATACCAGCACCCACTATAGTCGAAGTAAAAATGACTGCTGTGCTGCCCCAAGCAAAGTACCAAACTGTAGCCACTACGATGAATACAGACAACCTAAGCATGGATAGAATAAAACCCAGCCGTCTTAGGCGATCAAGGTTATTCTGTGCTTCGTTTCTTCTTTTTGTATAGTATTCAGAGGGAGTCATGCAATTATTTTGAAGAGCAAAGTTAAGCAAATGCTGTGCTTCGCATAAAAAAAGAGGTCGCCCAAACGGACGACCTCTTTCAAAATTTGAATTGAGCTTACTTAAGGATAAGCTTTTTCGTGATTGCTCCATTATCACCCGCAACAGTCACAAAATAAGTTCCTGCCGCTAGTCCTAATTCAGACTTTGACAATGTTAAAACATCACCAGCATATGTATTTACGTCTTGCGTGTAAACCATTTCTCCTGTGATTGTCGTGATTGAAAGATTAGAACCGTTTGTATTCTCTCCCAAAACAATATTCATTTCGTTATCTGTTGGGTTAGGGAATAGCTTAACATCTGTGCTTTGTAATGTAAGGTTATCTACACTTGCAACAGATCCTGAACCTCCATTTGCAGCAACACCGTATCCAGTAAGGATCTCGCTATCGTCGTCCATTCCAGTTGAAACGAATGCAACTACGTGACAGTTATCAATAACGTAGTTTGTCGAAGAGTTATCGAAAGAGAAGTTCATTGTTACAAGGTCTCCCTGATTCGTTGTTCCCGTAAGTGCATCTCCCCACTGACCTGATTGAAGGTTCGCGCGCATCACATGTTTGTGCGTGTAAGGGTTTGAAGAAGCACCTGACTGATTCGTCACAATATCATCTTCTGTCAGAATTACCGTAACGTAAGCTGATTCTGAAACAGTTGAAGTAAAGTACATTTCTACTGTAACGTCTACCATATCCGTACCTGAGTTATACGCAGAAGACAATCCAACATTTACTGGTGAAGTAAGCATGTTGATGTCTGCGCAACGCGTTGCCCACTGTCCAGTGCTTGACTTACGACTTCCACTATACTTCGTTCTGTTGATATGTGCTGAAGGCATTGAACGCCCATCACCGTTTCCATAGTATGGGTTGGTATAGAAAGCATTCGAGAAAGAGTTTGTTAAGTCCATTCCTCCGTTGTAAGGTCCTGTTAGAGACGAGTTTGTTGGAGAATATCCAATGCCAAAAACAGTTGTTGGACTTGCCGAAAGAATTCCTTCCATTGTTGTATGACCACCTGGACAAGCTGGACAGCTAGTTCCTGTGAACTCCTCAATGATTGCCACACGATTGGTCACATCAGTGGTTACAATGTTTTGGGCATTTAGACTGAAAGTCACAGCGCCCATCGCTAATAGAGTAATTGTTTTCTTCATAATTGAATTTTTTTAGATTTTGACACTACAAAATATTACAAGAATTGTTATAAAACTAACTGAATATTAATTGAGTCTTTGAATCCTAAAACTTTTAACGTTCAGGTTGTGCGCACCGAATTGATTCATTCATAACAAAAAAGTGTCGTTCATTACATTTTCGCTGTTTCAAACTTCATTTGTTATATCATTGGTTACAATTATTGAATTAGACTATAACTTATGAGAACAAATGTGACTTTGGCCAAAGTGCTTTTGCCCGTTTTGGGGTTATTTTGCTTTTTGCTTCCTTCTATCGGTTTTTCACAGGATCAACCGCAAACTGAATATGTTAATCTCATTGATACTTTTGATATTCATTGTCTTACTCCACCGGAAGGTTTCACAGAGTATGATGGTTTTCCAGGTTACATACATCTAGCAACAAGCAGTTCAATTTCTGTTCACGTTGTAAATAACAGAACGATTGTGGATGCTGCCGAAAATTTGAATGATGAATACTTCCGTGCGAATGGACTTGAGTTTATTTCTAAAGAAGAAGTTGTTGTTAATTCAGGCGAAAAGGGCTTGTTATATAAGGTGTCTAAATCAAGCAATGATGAGTTAGTTTATCAATACACTCTTTTCGTTGGAGATATGAATGGAGTGTTGTGGATAAGCGGGAGTTACTTTGCTAAATACGCGGAAGTCGTTGAAAAGCCATTGCTTGAAAGTCTAATGACTACAAAATTGAAAAGATGAGAAGATTATTTTTAATTGTCGGTCTGTTAGTTGCTTGTTCACTAAGTGTTTCGGCGCAAGTCGATTTCGAAGTAGTTAATTTTAATTCAGGTGATGTCAATATGTTTGACCCTGATACGGTTCCTGTGCCTTACTCGATTAATGAAAGCTTTAGCCTTCCAAGCGACGGGCCTTTTACCTGGGATAAGGTTATTACTATTGGTGACTCCTGGTCAACGGGGTCATTGGACCTTGGTCCATTCGGTACGTTTGGAGGTTTTTCCTTTTCCGCAAGCTTCACGGCTGGGACATGGGGTAGCTTAGGTATGGCTTGGGAAGTGAAAGACTTTACTGAAGGTACAGTTCAAGTAAATTATCCTGCAAATATTACAACACTTTACTCAACTCCGAATTCATATTCTTCTGGGGAATGGGTCTACCTGGAATCATCTTATGTTCGCGGCGCAACGGCGGCTATTACAACTGAGTATCCTGATTCTGGTGTAGTGAATCTTGATTTGTACTCTGATGTGAATGTTGAACTAAGTGCAACAGTGGGTATATCTGGATTGGGTATCGGTGGAACCTATACATATGCTCCGGTCGACTTCCATACTGGTGATTACACTGGAGGGGCCGGTACCGCAACGACGAATTTTATGCATTTGTCTGAAGATACGTCGTACTATTTTGGATATGCCAATACAGCTTCGCAGCCTGCGCCAGGGTATCCAAATGCATCCACGACAGCATATTTAGAATGTACCTACCTGTCACAAGCGCAGGGAAATTGTGACCCTGCACAAGTCTATAAGACTGACCCCGCTTTGCCAATTGCGACCCCCAACGTATATGGAAATCCTATTCCTTTGAGTCTGAGCGCGACATTACCGTACGTAAATACAACGAGTTCTCCTCTTGGAGCTTACGGTCTGCAGGCGAGTGGAGATTCAAGCTACATAGATTTGACCTTCCCTGTTTTGCAAACTATTCTTAGTGAGCTAACAGGGATTCCGGGAGAAGTATTCGCAGCGTCTATTAGTGAAGATATTGGTGGTACAGTGAATTTGGAAATTTCATGGGTGCTCGCTGCAATTGATGCGCACGCATTATTGACAAACCACCAAGAGTTTGATTTCCAACCTGAGGTACACGGAAAATATCACTTACCAACACCAGTTCAATATGAGGTATATAGAAATGGAACATTAATTAGTTCTGGTATAGATACACTGATACAATATATTGTTGGAGACTCAGTGCGATTTAAGCATCCTTGCTTTTATGATAATTTAAGAATTGATCGATCATTCTCTTTAATTGGAGACTTTCACAGCAATACATATAACACAGTTGATTTTCAACTTGTGATGGAAGCTGCCGGATTGAAAGTGAATATTCCGGGCTTCAATATTATTCCAGCTTATTCATGGAATGTTTGCATCCCTTACGGTTATCCATGCGGTGGTCCGTTTTGGCCTTCATGGTGCTCTGGATGTGTTAACACAGGATTTAGCACTCCAGCTATAGACTTCCCTGCAATTAGCTTTAGTACGTGTGATTTGTATGCCAGCCAGGGTCTTGTAGCTGGCACGGCATATGGTAATTACAACGCAAGTAACTGTGCTTTCAATTACTTTAATCAAACATGGCCGATTATTCCTTATACATGGCATGAGAACACGTGGTCTATGCCTTTTACTCAAGGAGGCTCGGTAGATCACATTGCTTCTTCAATAACATTAAGTGGGCGACCTATTGTCGCTACCTCGAGCGCTACCGCTATTCCTTGTAAAGGCGGTAATGGAACAATTTCGGTGAGCATAACGAATGGCGTTGGACCTTACAATGTTGTTTGGAGCAACGGTTCTGTTCAAACGATTGCGCAAACCGGTAACGTGACGACGTTTAGTTCACCTTCATTTGTTGCTGGGAACTATATAGCCACAATTACTGATTCAAATGGTTGTCAGACCGTTACGGGGACTATATTGAATGAGCCACTTTTACCTCTTTCAATTTCGGGAATTACAACCGACGTAGATTGCTTCAATGCTTCTACAGGTGAGATCGATATAACGGTATCCGGAGGAACGCCTACTGGAGGAGGAACATATTCTTATGCCTGGTCGACAGTCGGTGGAAGTGGGTTGACGCCAACTGATGCTGACCAAACTGGATTGACCGATGGAACGTACACTGTTATTGTAACTGATGCTAATTCGTGTGACACAACTGCTTCCTTCGTTATTGATGAACCAGACAATATTGTTATTACTACGACTATCGAAGACGTAGATTGTTTTGGGAATGCAACCGGGGCGTTGACAGCATCGGTTCTAGGTGGAACGCAACCCTACACATATGCATGGGATGAATTTCCGGCTTCAGGTGTTTTAAGCACACTTCCATCATTAAATGATGTGTCAGCAGGAAATTATCAATTGTCTATTACTGATGTAAATGGCTGTGCATTAACAGAAACATATACAGTGAATGAACCGCCTGCATTAACAATATCCACGGTCTTAACAAATGAGGATTGTTTTGGTCAGAATATCGGAGAAGTTGATGTAACAGTTGGCGGCGGAAGTCCCTTCGGAGGAGCCAATCCATATACCTACTTATGGTATAATGGACTTGGACAACTGATGAGTAATACCTCTGAAGATGCGACTGGACTTTATGCTGATACATATACAGTGATTGTAACAGATGCTAATAATTGTACAATTAGTAGTACGGATGTGATTACTGAACCAACTGAACTTGTTATTTCGAGTTTTGCATTGCAAGACATCGGATGTTTTGGTGGCGCTACAGGGGCAATAGACATTGAAGTTCAAGGAGGAACAGGAGCATATGTGTATGATTGGGATAATGATGGAGTAGGAGATAATGATGATGCGCAAGACCTCACGAGCCTCGTAGCTGGAACTTATGCAGTAGTTGTTTACGACGCAAATGGCTGTTCAACAGCGGGCACGTATACATTGAATGAGCCAGCCCAACCTTTGTCGGCTTCTACAAGTGTCGTAGATGTTGATTGCTTTGGAACATCCACGGGATCTATTGATTTAACCGTTCTCGGTGGAACTATGCCTTATGCTTATGATTGGGATAATGACGGTGTTGGTGATAATGATGACTCTGAGGATCTCACTTCTGTTGCCGCGAACAATTATACGGTGATTGTAACAGATGCCAATAATTGTACATTCTCGGTTTCTGGATTAGTGAATGAACCAGCAGATTTACTGCTCTCAGAAACGCACGCAAACGTTCTTTGTTATGGAGGAAATTCAGGATCAATAGATCTAAGCGTTGTTGGGGGCGTTGCACCATATGCATACCAATGGTCCAATAGCGGTAGTATTTTATTGACCCCGACCTCACAAGATCTTACAAACCTCTATTCAGACACCTATTTGGTGACAGTAACGGACAATAATATGTGTCAGGAAACATTGACGGTTACCATTGATCAGCCATCTGCCCCAATCGCCTTGAGTGCCGTTGGTACGGATGTCGATTGTAATGGTAACTCAACAGGTAGCATTGACTTAACTGTTACTGGCGGTACTGGAGCTTACGGTTACAGTTGGTCGGGACCAGGAGGTTTCACAGCTGCTACGGAAGATATCTCAGCATTGGTTGCGGGAGTTTATACAGCTACTGTAACGGATATAAATGGATGTCAGGACTTCATCGATGTTACCATTACTGAACCAGCACAGCCAATTGTAGCAAGTGTGGTTCCAACTGCGGTAAACTGTTTTGGTGAATCTACAGGCGAGATGAACTTAACAGTATCAGGTGGTACTGGACCTTACACGTATGATTGGGATAACGATGGAGTAGGAGATAATGACGATGAAGAAGATTTAGAATACTTGCTGTCAGGGACGTATGTTGTGATTATCACCGATGCGAATGGATGTAACCAAAGCGCTGGAGGATTTGTTTCTCAACCAAACCAGGCATTGACAATAACTGCTATAGTAACTGAGCCAAGTTGCTTTGAATATGAAGATGGTTCGATAGAACTTGTGATTACTGGAGGAACTGCTCCTTACTATGTAGAGTGGGGTGACTCAAGTCAGTTCTTATTGAATAATCCAAGTGAGTTGCTTTCAGGTTTAGCGGATGCCGATTATTTGTTCAGAGTGCTCGACGATAAGGGATGCGTTGTAGAGCAGAACGTGGTAGTGGGTCAACCAGATACCTTAGATGTTAACGTTGTGATCACCGATGTATCTTGTTACCAAGGTGCCGATGGAAGTATTGAGTTAACAGCTAATGGAGGAACACCGCCGTACACGTATGATTGGAGCAACAATTCCGCCTTGGAAGATCAATATAATCTAACGATGGGCAACTATAGCTATGAGTTAACAGATGCGCAAGGTTGTGTTTATGAACAAACAATGTTTGTAGACCAGGCGCCAGAAATTAATATTTATAGCGAAGTAGTGCCATTGAGTTGTATTGATCAAGATGATGCTGGTATTATCGTTCAAACCGCAGGAGGTACGCAACCATACACATGGTTGTGGTCCAATGGGAATACAAATGAAAACATAGATAATTTGGTTGCCGGATCATATCAATTGGTCATAACTGATGACTTCGGTTGTCAGAGAATATATGACTTTTCAGTGTCCTCTACCGATGCTGAATGTGTTCAGCCTGTAAATACTTTCACTCCAAATGGTGACAACTATAACGATACATGGGTTATTGATAATTTGGATTTATATCCGAATGCAGAACTCAGAGTATTTAATCGTTGGGGAACACTATTGTATAAATCAATTGGAGAATACACTCCATGGGATGGTACATACAACGGGAAGCCTCTTCCTTCTGAAGTTTACTATTACATAATAGTTTTAAATAATGGTGTAGATAATGAATACACTGGAACAATCACAATTGTAAGATAAAATGAGAAAATTAATTTTTCTATGTCTAGGTAGTGTAATACTACACTTCTCTTCATACGGACAATGTTCAGGTACAGAGACAGGGTGCCCAACAATTCAAATGAGCGGAACAGCGCTGGCTTGCTATGGTGACAACGATGGAACGGCGGCAGTTCTCGTAACAGGAGGGTCTGGAAATTATGCCTACAGCTGGTCAACAGGTCCTACTGCAACTTCATCCAGTATTAGTGGGTTGAGTGCTGGAACTTATACTGTGGCAGTAACCGATAATTGTACAGGCTGTACAGTTACAGGTGCATACACGGTGAATGCACCGAATCCAATTGTACTTTCAGGAGTAGTCACTGACGTAAGCTGCTTTACAGGAAACAATGGGTCTATTACCTTGAATTTATTAGGAGGAACACCCGGAACAAATGCATATTTTGATTGGAATTATAATGGAGCTACTCCGTCACCTGGTGACCCGATGAACTATACTACAGCCAGTGCGGGGAACTATAGTGTAACATATACTGATCAAAATGGATGTGTGGATTCAGCATCATTCTTTGTAAATCAACCACCTGCTGCTTTAGGCCTAAGCGTTACATCAGTCGATGTAGATTGTTTTGGAACACCCACTGGGTCAATTGATATTTCTCCATTCGGAGGAACAGCACCCTACGCTTTTGATTGGGATACTGATGTAACAGGTGATTTTGATGATAGTGAAGATCTTACTGGACTTTTTGCCAATACATATGAAATAACCATCCGAGACTTTAATGCCTGTACATATAACCAAACAATATCTATTACACAGCCGGCATCAGCTTTGTTTGCTAATGCTACCTCAACTGGTGTGAGTTGTTTTGGTGGAAGTGATGGTGAAGTTGAAGTTAGTACGATTTCCGGTGGTACGCCTCCTTATAACTATGAATGGTCGAATTCAAACTTCGTATTTGCTCAAAATACTTCAAGTCTTCAGAATGTGCCTTCCGATGTATACAGTGTCGATATTACTGATGCGAACGGTTGCAGCACAACGGTAGGAACAACAGTAACCTCGCCAAATCCACTTGTTTTTATGAGTGAAGTGGTAACCCACGTTACATGTTTTGGCGCTTTGGACGGATCTATTAGTGTTGCCGTTGGAGGTGGTACTCCGACTCTGACCTATCAATGGAGTAACTCTTCTGGTATTATACCAGGGGAGACAGCTAGTACCTTAGCAGCTCAGCCGGCAGGCGATTATACACTGTTGGTTGAGGATGCCAATGGATGTCAATTGACTTCATCCTACACCATCGAACAACCCGCTATGCCATTAGGAATTATTACTAATAGCATTACCGATGTTCTTTGCTACGGTATGAATACAGGAGCAATTGACATCATGGCTGTTGGAGGAACACCCGGCTATACTTATGCTTGGGAAAACTCTGCATCCGTGAGTATGGGAATTACAGAGGATATTGAGAGTTTACTTGTAGGCACGTATTCAGTTATTGTTACAGATGCAAATGGATGTCCAGCCTCAGGTGTCTTTGTGGTTGACCAACCACAAGATACCTTGATCGCGAGTTCCAATATTACTCCGGTTGTTTGTTTCGGAGAGTCAAATGGATCAGTAAACCTCAATACAACGGGAGGAACAAGTCCTTATCAATTTGCTTGGACAAACTCTACTTTCCAGTTGTCTGCAACTACAGAGGATTTAATAAATTTCCCAAGTGATACTTATTCAGTTGTCATTACTGATGCGAATGGATGTGTATTTAGCGACTCGTATTTTGTTTCGGAGCCGCCATTATTGGAAGGGAATATTGTCGGCGTTGACATCTTGTGCTACGGAGATAATACAGGATCAGTTGACCTAACAGTAACAGGAGGAACAGTTGCTTACAGTTACCTTTGGGACAATGGCCCTACAACGCAGGATCAAAATAACCTGTATGCGGGAACTTATACAGTCGTTGTAACGGATGCGAACTTTTGCCAGTTTACAGATTCCATTACACTGACTCAACCAGCGGACTCAATCGACTTTGAGTATGTATCAAATCCAGTGATTTGCTTTGGAGAGGACAATGGTTCGATTGAGTTGACTCCTTCTGGTGGAACACCGAATTACAATTATGACTGGAGCTCAGGAGATTCGACGGGTACTATTCTTGACTTGACGGCAGGCTGGTACGTTTTCAATATCACTGATGCAAATGGTTGTATGTTATCCGATTCAATTGAAGTAACGCAACCAGATTTATTGCTAGCCAACGAAGCAGTTACCGATGTTACATGTTATGGCTTTAGTGATGGAGTCATTGATATTTCTCCGACAGGAGGAACAGGTCCTTACAATTACACATGGTTTAATTCTACATTCGCACTTAGTTCTCAAGAGCAGGATTTAGTTGATTTTCCGCATGACATTTATCATCTAGAATTAAGAGATTCACTGGGATGTTTAACGGAAATTTTTGTTGAACTTCCGCAACCAGACCCAATCGTAATTACCTCAGAACAGATTGATGTAACATGTGCCGCTGGAACTGACGGGTCAATCGATATTACTGTAATAGGTGGTAATCCTGGTTACACATATGATTGGTCAAATGGTGCGACTACAGAAGACCTTGTAAATATTCCGGTAGATGAGTACACTGTAGTCGTTACAGATACAAAGAACTGTATGGATTCATTGAGCGTAATCATATATGAGCCGGATACAATTTTTGTAGATTTTCTAACAACAGATGTCTCATGTGCAGATCAGTATAACGGAACTGCTTTGGCAATGCCTTATGGTGGTACAGGAGATTTTACATATGAGTGGTCAACTGGTGAAACGACAGATTTAATTGAAAACTTATACGGTGGACAGTACTCTGTTACGGTGACAGATGTAGTTGGATGCACAGGTTCTGATTCTGTGTTCATTTATACTTCACCAATTGCATGCATTATGCCGCCAAATACATTTACTCCAAACGATGACAATTATAATGATACATGGTTCCTAGAGAATATTGAGATTTATCCAAATATGGAATTGAAGATTTTTAATCGATGGGGTAACTTGGTTTACGATCAAACAAATGAATATGAAGAGTGGAATGGCATCTATAACGGCCAGCCTTTGCCTTCAGAAACATATTACTATATACTTAATTTAAATACCGAATTGGATCCGCTCAAGGGTACAATAACAATTGTAAGATAACATGAAACAAATTCTACTTTTATCAGCTTGTTTGTTGACATCAATTGCCTTTGGTCAACAAGTATCATTAAACTCACAGTACATGTTTAATGAGATATCGTTTAACCCCGGAGCTGCAGGCTCCAGAGACTATGTTTCAATTCACCTCAATGGCAGACGCCAATGGGCCGGGTTTGAAGGTGCACCAACAACTCAATCACTTACTTCGCATGGTAATATTGGAAAGAACTTTGGTCTTGGAGGATCAGTTTACAATGATGTAACTGGACCAAGTCGAAGAACTGGTGTCAGCATCATGGGAGCTTATCAATTGAAACTATCGGCGAACGGTGATCATCGTTTAGGAATGGGATTAGGAGTTTCTTTCACGCAGCACTTTATGGATGTAGATAGGTTACAAACCTATTTGCCAGAGGATCCCGCTTTGGCGAATGGATTCAATAATACGTTTGTTCCTGATGCAAATGTTGGTTTTTACTACACATTTAAGGATAAAGGATTTGCAGGAATTTCTGGAAGAAATCTAGTTGAGTCTAACCGTGACCTATTGAATTTTGAAGAGACCGTTGTCAATCCTATGGTGCGTAATTACTATGTATACGGGGGATATAACTTTACGCTTCCTAAGAAATGGAACTTGAAACCGGTGGCGATGTTCAGAATGATTGATGCGTTAGCATATCAATTTGATGTTTCCGTAATAGCTTCTTATAACAATTTGCTTTGGTTTGGAGGATCATACAGATTTGAGGATGCTGCCGTAGCAATGGCTGGGGTTCAGTTTAGTGTTTTTAAACTCGGATACAGCTACGACTTTACGCTTTCTGATATTAAAAATTACAGCGCTGGATCACACGAGCTATTCTTAGAATTGCAAATTTTCAAGAAGAAAGGTGGAAGCAATGGGACAAAAGTTCCGTGGTTGAAAAGAAACAGAATTTATAGTCCATCAATATAGATCCTAGGCAAATGCGTTTCGTTTTAATTACCGTGCTGTTCCTTAGCAGTAGTCATTGCGTATTGAGTCAAGATGTTCAATCGGCACTGTTTCATTTCGAAAATTTCGAATATGAGAAGGCACTAAGAGATTTTGAAAGTTCAAAGAATCAAGACGACCTTAACTTCGAGGATTCCGAGAAAATAGGCTATTGTTACTACATAACTGGCAGCAATGCAAAGGGGTTACCTTTTATTAATTCTTTGATAGAGAAAGATGAATCAGCGGCGCATTTTTGGTTGTGGAAAGGAACACTAGAGAAGGAAAGCGGTGATTATGCGTCGGCCATTCAATCTTTGGAAACCTTTAAATCAAAGAGTTCTGAGCTAAATGTTGATGTGCTTATTGAGAGCTGTAAGCAGATGCAGGATTGGAAAGCCTATGAAGATTATGAAATAGAAAACATGTCATGGAATGATATGAAGGCTAATTCATTTGGACTATTTGATGGGCATGAAATTGTGTATTACGAAGTTGGGTTGGACAGTGCAAAGAACAATTTATCAATTTCGACAAGTAGTGAAGTCTTTTCTCAATTGTTATTGATGCGTCCATTTTTACAGGACGGAGAAGGCGCAAAACCAATTGCACTTTTCGATAACTACCCGGAGTTGTCAATTAATTCGATGACATTAGATCAGAATGGTGGAAGAGTTTTCTTTGGCGCAACATCTCCATTAAGCAAGAACAGTATTGTACAGGCTTCACAAATTTATGTGGCTAAGTACTCATCCTTGGATACACCTTTGGAAAACGCAGCTTTGTGGGAATATTCTGGTGAATTAGACTCGAGTAGTTTTAGCCATCCTGCAATTTCGAGCGATGGTTCTCTACTGGTTTTTAGCAAAATGTCTGCGAAAACGAGTGGTAGTGATCTATACATGAGTGAGCGACAAGGAGGCACTTGGACAACACCGGTACCTCTTGAAAAATTAAATACAATTGGGAACGAAATGTATCCTGTTTTTCAAGGAGATAGTCTTTTTCAGTTTTCCACTGATGGACGACCAGGATATGGAGGTTTAGATCTCTATTCGGTTAATATGAATGATCTTCAAGAAGGACAAAACATAAAACATTATAAGTCTCCAGTGAATAGTTTCATGGATGATTTCAACTACCATTGGTTCAATGACTCAATAGCCAAGCTCGTATCGAACAGAGTAAATGGAAAAGGAGATGACGATGTTTGGTTGATCGATTTAATTATGCCAATAGTTCCTCCTGTAGTTGTTGTCGATGATGGTTTTGACGATTGGTTCGAAAAGTGGAATCTAAGACAAATTTATTTTGATTTCGATTCCTTTGAGTCACTAGTAAATCAAGAGTTCATTGATGGTTACAAGAAGTACCATGATAAATATGAATTGGAGTTGGAATTAGTAGGTCATACAGACTCGAGAGGATCCAGTAAATACAACCTTGAACTAGGAAGCAACAGAGCTGGATGGATGCGAATGCAACTCATTAGAGCTGGAATTGCAAACATTATTTCGATTAGATCCGTGGGAGATACTGAATTGGTAAATGAATGTGCTCCAGGTGTAAAATGCTCGGATGAAGAGCACCGACTGAATCGTTTTGTAGAAATTAAATTAACAATCGGCGAAACAAAAGCTGATTAAATCATACGTGATTATGAGAACATACTTACTGAAAATCAGTTTGTTTGCAGCAATTATTTTTAGCGCAACTACGCTAGTTGCTCAGAACTATTATTGGGTAGGAGCTACCGGCGGTAACTGGAGTGATTTAAGCAATTGGTCGAGTACTTCTGGAGGAGCGGGAGGCTCATTTACGACTTTGCCAGGGAGTAACGCGCGTGTAAGATTTGATGCCAATTCATTCAGTTCAGCAGGACAAGTTGTAACATTTGATGTTGGTTCAGCAGAGATTAAGTCCATGCACTGGACAACGGGAGCAGATGCTCCTCAATTCATTGGGGCTTCCGCAAATGACTCAATTACACTTACAGGTTCGATGGTGCTGGATCCTGCAATGAACTACAGTTTTACGGGGAAGTATTATTTCAATGGGCAGAGCAATGACTCACTTTTTACGGGTGGCAACCAGTTGCTGAATGACATAATTATTGGAAGCTTCGATACATTGAGGTTTGATGATAATTTCAGCTCTACTGGTGGTATTTACTATAACCGAGGAGTGCTTTTATTGAACAATAGAACAATAAATTGTTCCTTTTTTAGATCGACAAATGGTACAACAAGAAATATTGATGTTTCCAGTACAACCTTCAATCTTTCGGCTGTAGATTCGGTTATTCATATCAACCCAACAAACCTTTCAAAGACAGGTACAAATGAAATTTTCAACAGTACTTATACAGGGTCAGATACGGTTTCAATCGTTTTCGGATCACTTCTTTGGAATCGGTTAAATATTAGCGGCCAAAACGTACACTTTACAAGATCGTGTAACCTGACGACCTTACAGTCGACAACGCTCAGATTGATTCGTCTAAACTCGTCACAAACATTGCAGTGTACGAACATGAACGTTTCTGGAACGTGCGGTTCCCTAGTGCATTTGGCTAGTTTTGAGGCGCCGGCCTTTACCAACAACAATGGTACTGCATGGAACCTAGACTACTATCGCCTGGAGAATATAACAGCGTCTTTAACTGGACCTGCAGTTGCAGATGTAGCCAATAATAGTTTGGATAACGGTGGAAATACCAACTGGACAATTAATGAGACTCCACCTGGAGCCCCATATTTTTGGGTAGGAGGAAAAGGATCATTTTATGATCCAGCCCACTGGGCAACTACTTCTGGTGGAGCTCCGGATGCATGCGTACCTGGCCCCAATGACATTGCAATATTTGATGCCTTGTCTGGAGCTGTTGATACGCTCTTTTTAGATGAAAACATCATTATAGGTGAATTGAACTTCACGGACGTTCCAGTGGCTTGTGTTGTGACGGGATCAGCAGAGAATATTGAGGTACGCTCTAACTTATACGGTTCGGCTAATTTGCAAATGGACTGGAACGGGGAAGTAAAAATGACCGCTCTTTCTGCAGCCTTGATTACTTCAAATGGAACGATATGGAATAGCGACTTTGTGAAAACAGGGGTATTCGGTTTGATCATTGCGGACTCCTTCACAACGACGGGAGATTTTCATCACAACCAAGGCCCCTTTTCCTCTAATTCTCAAGATTTTACCGTAGGTTCGTTTTATTCCAATGATGGAGCAAATACGAGAGGAATAGACTTTGGAGGTTCTGTTATCAATATTACTGGAACGGCTTTCGATATTAATTCTACCTCGTTAACCTTAAATGCTATTCCATCCGATTTACGCTTTACGAATACTTCCAATCAGAATACGGTCTTTACAGCTGGACTTTCGGAAATGTATGATACGGTGAGGTTTCAGACGGCAACGGTTCTCATCAAATCGTCCGCAGTAGACTATGAGTTCATTGACATTTCTGCGGGCTCAACAGTCATTTTTGACAATGCATCGGTTCATACGTACGATTCTATTCGCGCTATCGGATCTTGTGATGGCTTGATTACGTTAAAAAGTACAACGAGCTTGGGACCTGCGGCATCGCTCAGCAGACCAAACAATGTAAATACACAAATCGACTATGCAATCATTGATCACCTTGATGCTGATTCTGTCGGGGTTTATTTTCCTGATAACTCCCTAGTGATTAACAATTCTGCTTACTGGGTTCAAAACACCGCACCTAGCACTGTAATTGTAGATTTTGGTGGAGGCTACACAATTGGGCCTGGAGATACTACAACTGTTGTTGGACTTTTACCAACCATACCTGCTGGAATGACGATTACATCTTCCATTTTGACCTTAACAGGGGTGTATACGAATGGTGGCACGGATGTTTTTGACTGTGCAGCTGAACTTACCGGTGCTTCCAATACTGCTGGAGCATTTTATTTGCCAGGCCCAGCAGGTAATGCGAATGATCTTACGTTTAATGTGAACTCTACGACGATTGCCGGAGTTGGAGGAAACGTTACGTTGGATTTGATCAATGATACGCTCGGTCCAATGGGACCTCACGGAGATTTTATTGTTGGAACAGCAGTATTGACTGTTACATATACCAATAATTATGACCCTCCCGGTTCTACGTATTACTGGCATGGAGATGGCGGAGATTGGTCCGATCTTTCGCATTGGTCAACAAATTCTGGTAACATACCACCAGCACCAGTAACTTGTCTGCCAGGTGCGCGTGACACAGTCATTTTTGATAATAATTCATTCAGCGTCGCAAACCAAACGGTGACTGTTGATCAAGAGTTTTACTTTAACAAAATGGATTGGTCGCTATCAACTAATCAGCCGACACTCTTGATGGATCAATCCTTAACGAGCTTTGGAGATATCGACCTGGAGTCAGGAATGACGATTACACGAGCGAATACTACTTCAAACCTGGTTTTTATGCCTACAGCGAAACATGCCATATTTGATACAGATTTGGCTGTTGTTGGCGTTCCAGTAGCGCTATTGGGTGCGGATGAACAAGATACCCTGAGATTAGCGAATAATTTGATCATGTCAGATTCCGTTGTGTTTATTGTCGGTGGTGGAGTTTTGTTTACCAATGGCTACACTATTGAAACAGGGAGCTTCTTAATTGGATC
Source organism: Flavobacteriales bacterium UBA6051 (assembly GCA_002427735.1). Classification (GTDB taxonomy): domain Bacteria; phylum Bacteroidota; class Bacteroidia; order Flavobacteriales_D; family Crocinitomicaceae; genus UBA4466. The sequence goes on along the minus strand of DIYP01000005.1, from coordinate 209,184 downwards.
AGCAGATCCAAAAGAGATTTATCTCGATGCATCAAGTATTTTACTGAGAAACGGGTTTTCCGACTTGTCTACCGGAGGCCTTACATTTGATGCCGGCGTTTCAAACATTATCATAGATGACAATGATGAAGTGTTCGAGAATTTCTTTAGGTCAACGGGTCATACGTTTTACAACGTTACGCTGAACTTCAATTCGGAAAACTTTAGTCCTTTTACAGGAACAAATACATTCCAATCCTTTACGGTTGGGGCTGGAAGTAAATTAAGAATTGAAAACTCCACTACACAAACGATTTCTGGCGATTTCACGATGATGGGAACTTGTAGGGACTCAATATATTTAGAGTCCGACTTACCAGGAACACAATGCACCTTTGTGAATATAGTTGATTCCCTTGAAGCGCAGTGTTTGGATATTGTCAATTGTGATCTTACAGCAACATTTCCTAACAATGTCACCTATTTTTCTTCACTGGCATCCTCTACAGGATGGTTTGTTCCACCAGCGACATCGGCAAATGCCGCGATTGGTAGCGTAACAAACTATTGTTTTGGAGATACTTTACAGTTTACGAATACGTCAACCGCTTTCCAGGGGGATAACTCGAATCTAACTTTTTCATGGGATTTCGGTGATGGTTCTACGCATGTGGGCGATACAGCGCAGCATGAATATCTTTTCCCTGGAAATTATCAACTAGAGCTTGTTGCTCAGTACAGTAACTTTTGCACGGATACTGTTGTGACAAACGTAGATATTTTGAATCCTTTTGTGGAGATTTCGACATCGGAGTCAGATACAACAATTTGTGCAGGAGATTCAATAGCCTTCATTGGTTTGGCAGTACCAACCACTGTCAATTATCAGTTCTTCATTAATGGAGTTGGTCAAGGTGTTGCAGCAGCAGGTAACGACACGCTAGGTGGAACTACATTTTCGGATAATGATACCATTACTGTAATGGTATTTCAAAATGGTTGTCCGGCAACCAGTGATAGCATAATCGTAAATGTTGATCCGGCGCCAACGCCTCTCTTGACAACGTCTCCATCAACCACTATTTGTGCAGGCGATTCAGTCGTTATCGACGCAAATGGGGCCGATCAATTTCAGTATTTCTTAAACGGGAGTGCCTTGACGGCATTTACGACAGATTCTGTAATTGTTACCAATCTGACGAATTCGGATACAATTGTAGCCATTGGTTTGTTGAATACAACAGGATGCGAAAATTATTCGGATTCCGCAATCTTTACGGTCAACCCACTGCCTGTAGCTACGTTAACAGAAAGTAGTACAGACTTTATAATTTGTGCAGGAGAGAATGTCACATTTACGGCATCAGGTGCGCCATCTGCGGTCAGCTATGATTTCCTTGTTAATGGAAGTATAATGGCTAGTTCGGCAAGTACAACATGGTCTACCACTGGTCTTAACAATGGTGATGTTGTAACGGCAGTTGTTGTAAACGCAAATGGCTGTAGATCGCTTCCGTCAAACTCATTTACCTATCTTGTAAATAGTCTTCCTACTCCAACATTAACCACAACAGCTGGACCAACCATATGCAGTGGTCAGAATGTTACGTTCTCTTCTTCAGGAGCATCACTATATCAATTCCTTGTTAATGGAGTGAGTGTAAGTGGTCTTCCATCAGGTACAGCGTTTTATGATTATGCTGGTCTTACGAATGGCGATATTGTCACGGTTCAAGCTTCAATAAATGGCTGCGTGGGGAATTCTGCTCCCATAACGTATACCGTTACAGATTTGCCGACTGTTACATTAGCCTCGAATATAGGCTTGACGATTTGTGGAAATGAGCAACCAACTATTACGGCAACAAGCACTTTAGCAACGAATTACGAATTCTTTATTAATGGAAATTCAGTTCAAAATGGTGCATCATCACTGTTCAACCCTGGCGCTATACCAAACAATACAATTGTTTCAGTTATAACCTCTTATAGTGGGTGTAATGATAATGACGCAATAACTTTTACAGTGAATTCCGTGCCTTCACCATTATTATTTAGTGATGATGCGAACAACACAATTTGCGAGAATGAAACAATAGTGTTTACAGGTACGAGCGGAGATAGCTATACATTTGTTGTCAATGGTGTTCCGGAGCCACCTGGTACTGGTACGTTCACGACAAGCACATTACCAGCTGGAATGGATACGGTTTATGTAATTGCTACAAATACAGCTACAAGCTGTTCAGGTATTTCTGATTCACTCATTGTAGATGTTATTGCACTTCCTATCGTTTCGGTGAACAGTTCTGCAATTGCCAATACAATTTGTGCTGGTGAAATGGTTAATTTCACAGCAACAGGAGCGGCAGATGAGTACCAATACTTCATTAATTCTGGATCGCAAGGTCTGCCTTCGGCGAGCACTACTTTCTCAACGGCATTCTTGACGGATCAAGATACGGTAACAGTGATTGCATACAATGCTGGATGCCCAAACCCAGCAATGGACACAATAATTACAACTGTAAATCCCAACCCAGTAGCCAGCCTTACTGGAGGCTTACCGCTATTTTGCGAAGGAACGGCGGTCACATATACTGCAGGAACGGGAACTTCGTATGAGTTCTTGGTAGATGCCATCAGTCAAGGAGTAGGGGCAAGTAACACATTTGATGCGTCTACATTATTGGCAGGAACACATTTAATAGAGGTAATTGTTACCGAAAATGGTTGTTCATCGCAAGCATCTTCTAGTGCTACAGTATTGGATAACCCAACGATTGCGTTCACAGGAAACAGTTCGGTTTGTTCAGGCGAAGAGGTAACCTTTATTGGTTCAGGTGCTGGTACTTACGAGTATTTCGTAAATGGCACAAGTCAGGGATCTTCAGTTTCTAACTTGTTTACCTCAACATCCCTTGTTGACGGTGACGTGGTTTCATTAGCTGGAGTTTCAGCTGCTGGTTGCACGGCTGTTAACACACCGCAGGTAACAATGTCGGTAACACCAACACCCGACGTCTCACTCGTGTCAGACGATTTAGACGGTCTCTTATGTATTCCTCAGACGGTTACATTTACCGGAAGTGGAGCAACAAACTATGAGTTTTTTGTAAATGGTTTCTCTATTGGAGCACCGACTTCTTCTAATACGTATGTTACAGACTCCATTCTTAATGGTCAAACAATAAGTGTTATAGGTGAAGCGCTTGGCTGTATCGACACGGTAGTTATCGGACAAACGTTTACCGTTTCTACTTATCCTGTGGTGAACCTTACGAACCTTGAAGATACTGTATTGTGTGTTGGAGAGCTCACAAATCTCGTAGGGAATGGTGCAACGGACTATCAATATTATGTTAATGGTGCACCTGCGGTAACGACTCAGAATATGAATATTACTTTGAATGATGGGGATGTTGTTACGCTTGAAGGAGCTACAAACACATGTGCAACATTGGCTCCAGAGGTTTATACATTTAGTGTTTTCGATTATCCTAATACTACACTTGTTAGTTCAGATGCTGATAATATTATTTGCGATGGTGAGCAGGTGACTTTTACAGGTTCAAATGCAATGACTTATGAGTACTTTATTGATGCCTTGTCACTTGGCTTCAATGGAAATGTCTTAACTACGGATCAAATTCAGGATGGACAGACTGTATCTGTAATTGGTTACAATGCAGATTGTCCGAGCGCGGCGCTACAAACATTTACCTTTACGGTTAATACTATGGATTTAAGTATGACAGCTACACCATCAAATTACATGATTTGTGATGGTGATGCATTGACAATTGATGGCGCTGGAGCAGATGAATATGAACTCTTCTTGAACGGAGTATCTCAAGGCACGCAATCGCCAGTGAGCACTTTTGTATTAAGTGGTTTGGTTGATGGCGATGAGATTACCATGAATGGGTATTCAAATGCAACAGGCTGTACACAATTGGATGATGAAACTGTAATTGCGCAAGTTTTAGAAGCACCAGCAATAACGGTTGAATTTAATACAACTATTTGTGAGGGTGATTCAACGTTGTTAATTAGCAATAGCTTGACAGGAAATCAGTGGTACCTGGATGGTGCTCCAATTGTTGGTGCAACGGACACAATGTTGACTGCATATACGGCTGGAGATTATTCTTTGGAAGTGACTAACGGAGGAAATGGAGAAATTTGGTCGGTTGGTTATAATGCCAATGGAGAATTTGGTGATGGATCAAACTTTAATAGTAATGTTCCTTCTGTTGCAAATAGTATTACTGCTGTATCGAAAGTAGTTTCTGGTTATGCGCATAGCTTATCATTATTAGGAACCGGAGAATTGTACATTTCTGGTGATAATTCTTCAGGTCAATTGGGTGATGGTACCTTTACAAGCTTAAATGTAATGACACAGCTTGCAGCTGTTCCTGCAATTCAGGACATGGGAGCCGGAAATGATTTTAGTGTTGCAGTTTCTACGACAGGTGGCGTATTTAGTTGGGGAGGAAACAACGATGGTCAATTAGGCTTGAATAATACAATTGTATATAACACGCCGCAGCTGGTTGTTTCGCCAGGAGTAACTAATATGATGAATGTGGCAGTAGGTGCAAGCCACACTCTTTTATTAAAATCGGACGGAACTGTTTGGTCTGCTGGTAATAATGATTTTGGTCAACTAGGACAAGGTTCATTAACTAGCCAATCGGTGTTTACTCAAGTACCTGGGTTAACCAATATTGTTTCAATAGTAGCAGGTGACTATCATAGTATAGCAATTGATGGGGCCGGCGATATGTACGTTTGGGGTGATAATAGTCGAGGACAACTTGGACTGAACGATTTGAATAATAGAATTGATCCTACGTTATCGCCATTGAGGGATTTAAAGACAGCTTCTGGGGGTAATGCACATACCGTATTCGTTACAAATAACGGAAGAACCTATACAACTGGTGCCAATGACTTTGGTCAGTTGGCGACTGGAGATTTAGTGGACAGAATTTCTCCAACACAAGTTGTTACCATTAATGCTGTAGATGAAGTTGGTGCTGGTGGTTTCCACTCTTTGTTCCGTAAGAACGATGGATCTATTTGGGGTGCCGGTAGAAATGATAATTATCAATTAGGTGATTTGGCTGCAGGCTCTATTTCATCTGCGGAGAGAATACCAAATGTTGAAGGTGTAACATACGTAGATGGAGGGAATCAGCATTCACACTTTATTTATGGTAATAGCAACAGTTGTATATCACCTGTTACGACAATGACTGTTCAGGTAGCACCTCAACCAGTTCTTACACTAAATGGTAATGAGCTTTCAACAACAGCGACAGGGGTATCTTATCAATGGTATATCGATGGGATCGAAATAATCGATAGTGATTCGCAGAGTATCTCGTTATCTGAAGATGGGGTCTATACTGTTATGGTTACCTATGCCAATGGCTGCTCATCATTGTCGGATGAGTTTATCTTTAGTCTACTTGGGCTGGAAGGTTTGAATGTTGATGTGAATGTTTCTGTATTCCCAAATCCATTTACTGGACAGTTGAACGTCAAGTGGGAAGGATTGGAGTTCACAGAAGTGTACGTAACTGACCTTGTTGGAAGGCGCGTTCAATCAAAAGCCTTAACAATTTATGATACGAAAACACAGCTTGATTTGGATCATGTGCTCCCTGGAGCATATAGCGTTCATTTGGTGAATATGTTAGGAATTGAGCAAATAGTGAGAGTGGTTAAACACTAAACGTCTTATAATCGACGAAGAAGGGCTGAACGAATTAATTTGTTTGGCCCTTTTTTATACGAAGTCTTTACGAAGTTTTGTGATTGAATTACATACGTTAAATAAGATCGCTCAGGTTTCCTATTTTACCGAGTTCAAGTGTTTGCCTTTCTCAATTACCAGTAAGCGCTCTGTACACCTGTTATCACTGAAATTTACAATATGTTTATTCAATAGCTTCCGAATACAATGACGCCAAAATTGCGGCTATTGGGCATTACGCTTTCTCTAGAAAGCAATTAACATAAAGAAACTATTGAAATCGGATCAGTAAGAGTCAATGCATTAGCGCTCACCAAGCAAAGAGTAGTCCTTAGGACGTTTTGTCGAAAAAATCTTTTTCGTTTTCTCCAGAGAGGTTTCTACGCGCACGGCAGTAAACTCCATCTTCATTCCGTCCGAAATTGAATAAAATGACAATGGAAATCCCGGAAGGTTGGCGTTCATAATGGATGTTGAAGAAAAGTCCATGCTAATTTGATCAGTACACCAGTATTCAAGATCACCTTGCCCACTCTTAACGATATATTTTGTGCAAGTGTATCCCATAATTTCCTTTGTTTCTTCAGTGGGAACGACCTCACTGTTTGAGCTCGTAGATTGTCCCCAGCCCATGTCTTTAGCCGAACCTGGAACAGCAAACTTCCCCATTTGACTGTTAAGGAGTTTTATCCCTTCATTCTTTTCCAGATCCATAATTATGCTAATTGACATGGAGTCATTTACAGAAAAATCAATACGTGATTTGCCTTCTACGAAGAATACATCTAGACTTGACTGAAAGCTAATTAATTTACCTTTGAGTGCTTCATCTGCATCAAGTACGGTGTTCTTAACGTTGTAACTCACTTTGCCCTCAGTGACTTGAGCAGAAGTGCCCAATGTTACAAGAAGAGAAGCAATTGCGATAAAATAGTTCTTTATCATAACGTTCATTTTTTAATTAATCCCACCTGCGTTTATTAGAGTCCTAATAGAACCTCTACAGGATCCTTTGAACCAAAAATCATTCGCTCAGGATTCTCCAACATTTCTTTCACTTTCACAAGGAAACTTACCGATTCCTTTCCATCGATAATGCGGTGATCATAGGACAATGCAACGTACATAATTGGGCGAATCTCAACCTTACCATTGATAGCTACAGGACGCTCTACTATATTGTGCATTCCCAGAATTGCTGATTGAGGAGGGTTGATGATTGGTGTCGAAAGCATCGAACCGAACACACCTCCATTTGTAATGGTAAACGTTCCTCCAGTCATTTCATCCGGCGTGATTTTACCATCTCTTGCACGAATTGCTAGACGCTTAATCTCCCGTTCAATTTCGGCCAAAGACATTTGTTCAGCATTACGAACTACTGGAACCATCAATCCCTTCGGAGACGAAACTGCAATTCCTATATCCGCGTAATCATGCAACACCATTTCTTTGCCTTCAATCTGTGCATTAACTGCAGGGAAAAGATTTAATGCTTCTGTACAGGCTTTTGTGAAGAACGACATGAACCCAAGGTTTACCTCGTGATATTCAGCAAATGCCTTTTTATATTTTGCACGCAAATCCATAATTGGCTTCATGTCCACTTCATTGAAGGTAGTCAACATGGCCGTATCATTCTTTACTGAAACCAAACGTTCAGCAATCTTGCGACGCATTAAAGACATTTTTTCTCGACTTTGGTCGCGAGTACCACCCCAGCCTTGAGCAGCATCTGCTGGGAAGCCGGCAGCCATTGCTGCTAATACGTCTTGTTTCGTAATGCGGCCACCTTTTCCGGTACCATTTACTTGTCCCGCCTTAACACCATTTTCAGCCATTATTTTAGCTGCAGCAACGGAAGGTGTACCCTCTGCGTATGACTTTTTCTCGTTTACTGGGTCAGGACTAGGTGCTGCGACCGCAGGAGTGGGTTTCGCTTCTTCTTTAGGAGCTGGCGCTTCTTCCACTTCCGCTGGTGCGCTTTGAGCAGATACAAAGTCTGCTGGCGGTTCTGCTGAAGTATCAATATGGCAGACTACAGCTCCAACCGCTACGGTATCACCATCTTCGGCTTTTAGGGTAATTATCCCACTTTCTTCAGCCGGCAGTTCCAATGTCGCCTTGTCTGAATCAACCTCAGCAATCGCCTGGTCTTTTTCAACATAATCTCCGTCAGATACCAGCCATGCTGCGATTTCAACTTCTGAAATCGATTCTCCAGGACTTGGTACTTTCATTTCTAATACTGACATCTTCTTCTAATTATATAATTTCAATTAAGCTTTAACTTTCTCTTTTCCGTATGCAAAGAGTTCGCTGAACAAACGATCTAATCTGCGTTTATGAAGGTCATGAGAGCCTTCCGCAGCGGCTGCAGAAGCATATCTACAAACGCCTTCTAAAGGAATTGTACGATCCATTTTGCGGAACTCCATTGCCATATAGGTCCATGCGCCCATATTGGCAGGTTCTTCTTGCGCCCACAATACGTTTTTCGCATTCTTATATTTCTTAAGAATATCCTGAATGTGATTCGCTGGGAATGGATACAACTGCTCCACACGAACAAAGGCCATATTTTCAACACCAAGCTCCTGTGCTTTTTCAGTAGCTTCATAGTAGAATTTACCAGAGCAGAATACTACTGTATCCACATTTGTCGCCTTTACTGTTGGGTCGTCAATCACTTCCTGGAATGAACCTTTTGCCATTTCGTCTAAAGCAGATACTGCCCGAGGATGACGCAAGATCATCTTTGGTGAGAATACCACCAGTGGTTTTCTGAATTCGCGCTTCAATTGGCGACGTAATAAGTGGAAATGATTCGCGGGAGTAGAAGTATTCACTACTTGAATATTCAAGTCAGCACATTGCTGAAGGAAACGCTCCATACGTCCGCTTGAATGCTCAGCACCTTGTCCCTCATATCCATGAGGAAGCAACAGAACTAGGCCGCTTTGCGTTGACCACTTATCCTCACCAGCGGTGATGAATTGATCCACCATGATCTGTGCACCATTGTAGAAATCACCAAATTGAGCTTCCCAAATAGTTAGACCGTTTGGAGTCGCCAGAGAGTAACCATACTCGTATCCAAGAACTCCATATTCCGAAAGGAGTGAGTTATAAATGTGGAAGCGAGCTTGTTTATCTGAAAGCATGTTCAGTGTTACTACTTCTTCTTCCGTATCTTCTGTTTTTACGACAGCATGACGATGTGAAAATGTACCGCGCTCCACATCCTGTCCTGTGACCCGTACTGGGTGTCCTTCGTCGAGTAAGGTAGCGTAGGCGAGCATTTCTGCTGCTCCCCAATCCAACCGATCTTCTTTAATCGACGTCAACCGATCATTGAAGATTTTTGAGATCTTTCTAAAGTATTTCTTTCCTTCCGGAAGCGTAGAAAGCTTCTCACCCAACTCGGTAAGTTTCTTCTTTGCTACTCCAGTAACAGGAGATTTTTCGAAGTCCTCATCACGACCGTGTCGGAACCCTTCCCAATCTTCACTTAAAAAGTCGTAAACCAATGCTTTTTCTGCCTTGCGAGATTCCACAAATTCCTCTTCAAGGAATGCATTGTAATCGTCAGTTACTTTCTTCGCATCAGCCTTGGACATTACACCTTCCGCTTCTAGTTGCTTCAAGTAAATATCTCTAGGGTTTGGATGTTTCTTAATGATATCGTACAACTTAGGTTGCGTGAACTTCGGTTCGTCACCTTCGTTATGTCCATATTTTCGGTATCCTAACAAGTCAATGAATACATCACTGTTAAAGTGCTGGCGATATTCCATGGCAATTTCCATTACCTGAATAACGGCTTCTACATCATCACCGTTAACGTGAAACACCGGGCACAATGTGGTTTTGGCTACGTCAGTACAATACGTAGATGAGCGTCCGTCGATGTAATTGGTAGTAAATCCAACCTGATTGTTTGTTACAATGTGTATTGTTCCTCCAGTTTTGTAACCATCCAATTGAGCCATCTGAACAGTTTCATAAACAACTCCTTGACCAGCAACTGCGGCATCACCATGTATCAAAACAGGACATACTTTTTGAATATCATTCTTAAGTACGTTGTCCACTTTCGCGCGTGCAATTCCCTCTACTACAGGATTCACTGCTTCAAGGTGAGAAGGGTTTGGAGAAAGCGTCATGGTAATTTCTTTGCCATTCTCTGCTTTAACTTTTGAAGTGAATCCCTGATGGTATTTTACGTCACCATCAAAGCGGATATCATGCTCAAACTCCTTTCCTTCGAATTCTGAGAAAATGTCACGTGGGCGCTTCTCAAAAATATTGGTCAACGTATTCAAACGACCTCGGTGAGCCATTCCAAATACAAATTGTTCTACTCCTTTATCTGCACCTCTTTGAACCAATGCATCGATTCCAGGAACTAACACTTCCAATCCTTCTATAGAGAATCGTTTCTGTCCAACGAATTTTTTTCCAAGAAAGGATTCGAAACCGGCAGTAATTGCTAGTTTTCGGTATATCTCCTTCTTTGTCGCCGCATCGTATTGTGGACGATTTTTTAACTCAATGGCATTTTTGAACCATTCGACGCGGTCTGGTTCACGCATGTACATGTACTCGATACCAATCGACTGACAATAGGTGTCTTCAAGGTGATCAATAATCGCTCTTAGCGAAGAAGGTCCTATACCAATTTGGTCGCCGGCTTGAAATACCGTATCCAAATCCGATTCCTCTAATCCAAAGTTTTCGATCTCCAGTGTAGGGGTGTACTTCCTACGTTCACGTACAGGATTTGTCTTAGTAAACAAGTGACCGCGGCTACGATAACCGTCAATCAAATTGATGACCTTGAACTCTTTCTGAAAATTTTCAGGAACACCACCGCCTTCTTCAAAATTGGTTTGAGCAAAGTCAAATCCTTCGAAAAATTTCTGCCAGCCAATATCGACACTCTCAGGGTCCTGCTGGTACATTTTGTATAGATGGTCAATTGCATTTACATCTGCATTGCCAACATATGATACTTTATCCATCTTTTCTTGCACAGTTATGGAAAAACAAATTTAGACAATTTGGGCATTTAGCCCAGATAAATCAAGTAGAAAGATGTTGTTTTTTTAAAACCTCCATTTTTTAGGCTTAAAACTCTTTTTTTGACCTCATATAGGATTTACTTTACAGGTTTCTTCGAAGCCAAACTTTATATGCTTCGCGACGAACAATCAGATCGCTCATGCGGTCGATGAAATCCGGATTACCAATCATATTAAGAAAATCGTTTTGTGGAATATCGATCTGATAAAGTAGTTGTTGTAGATGTCTTTCCCCCAGTCGAATAACATCTAGCAATGCCGCGGAAACTTGATCAATAATTCCGATATAGTTGCGCTCTTCGCTAGAAAAATCAATCGGAAATGCAATACCCGAAAGCTGAAAATCCTTAGCAATTTGCCGCTGTGTGTCTATCACAAAATCAACGAACTGTAGCTCCAAATTAAGCTCTTCTTCACTTAAAAATTGTTTCACAAACGAAATGTACAGTTTCTATTACTTGTGAAGCACCAATGTTGTAAGATTTTAAGTTTCATTTCGTTTTGTTTAATATTATTTTATATTTGTTAAACAAAACTGACTACACTATGGAAATTCTCTCACACTCTGGTATTTATAGCTTTCATACAAAGCAATATTTGCCAATCTCGATAGACGAGGCATGGCAGTTTTTTTCTAACCCAGCAAATTTGCAGAAACTAACACCTGACGCATTGGATTTTCGAATTACATCGAAATCACTTGAGCCGATACATCAGGGACAGATTATTACATACAGTATCCGAATTTTCCCGCTTTTCCGATCAAAATGGGTGACAGAAATAACGTTTGTTAAGGATAAAGCAATGTTCATAGATGAACAGCGCTTTGGTCCATACAAACTCTGGCATCACAGGCACGTTTTCGAAGAAGTAGATGGCGGAGTATTGATGCATGACTACGTACACTTTAAATTACCATTTAGTTGGATAGCACCACTTGCTTTCAAATGGTATGTTAGAAAGAAAATTATTGGAATTTTTAGTTTCCGTAAATCGACACTAAGTAAGCTTTTTGGTGCAAGCGATGAGGCATGAGTCGAATGCTGATCTACATACTCTTTTTTATTCTGAATTTTTCAGCCTTAGCCCTTGGAGGTCTTTTTACGGGCGATGGGGTAGTTTCGGATTGGTATCAAACATTAAATAAAGCTCCCTGGACACCTCCGGGTTGGGTTTTTGGCGCAGCATGGACAACAATCATGATTTTTTACAGCCTTTACATGGCGAATGCAATCAGATGGAATAACCGAAATCAAGTAATTATACTCTACAGCATACAATGGATATTGAACGTTTCATGGAACCCTATTTTTTTCTATTTCCAAAATGACACTCTAGGACTTATCGTCATTTCATTGCTCACCTTTTTAATGCTGTATTTTATTTTGCTGTCTAAAAATAAGGGGTGGTTGTTCGTTTTCTTGCTTTTACCCTACTTCATTTGGTTGTGTATTGCAACTTCATTGAATGCTTATATTGTCGTGTTCAATTAAGGTTACTTGCCGCTGTGACAAAGAGCGGTTACTTTTATTGAAAAATCTAAACCCCATATGATGTTGACCATAGAGCGATGCGTGAAGCCGCCAGGAATTATTTACGCTGCCCGAACGTATAAGCTTGTCCTAAACGATAAAGGGTTTTACTTGCTCCATCTTGGGCGAGCGATGGGGCCAAAAGTACGGGCAGACAACGCAATGGCAGATCGTATTGCGCAGTCTATGATTTCGAAAATGGAAAAGAAAATGGACCAGAAACTGAGTAAGCGTGAGTCCGATATTGATTTTCAGTCATTGGATTCTGAATTGGAGAAATCTTCGAAGAGCCGTTATTTTAGAAACAGCAGTGAGGTGGAATTAAACCTAAAAGTGATGGCTACCGGTTTGGGAAAGTTGAAACTAAAAGGAAAAGGGGTCAAACTTCGTCTTGATATACAGCCGGAAGATTTAGCTATCGCAGAAGAAATACTCGCTCGCTTTTCACTTGAATAATTATATTTACGTAAAACCGAACCACATGTTAGAAATACTACTACTGATTTGGATTGGAAGATCCTTTCATAAATTTGCAAAAGAGAACAACTTAAGCGGAGGGCTTTGGGCGACGTTGGGCATATTGAGCTACATTGTTGGGGAAGTGTTGGGAGCAGTCATTCTTGTCATGACTAACCCAAGAGAAGCAGATAGCTTGATTCTAATTTATGCTTATGGACTACCAATTGCTGCTGGACTTACCTTTATGACATATTATTTAATGAAGTCAGCTGCCAAGAATAAAGTGTCTGTTACAGATAATCAGGTTCTTGACGACGACTTATTGGATTAGTCTTCCCAAGTAGATTGAGATACTGTTTCTTTTAATTCGTGGTTTCTTTTTGCTATCGAAATGCTAGGCGTTATGTCATGGCTACCAATTAACTTAGCTGCTGACAGAAGTGTTAGCACTCGGACATAGCTAATAGAGTTACCATTCTGGGCCATTGTTTGTGCGTACTGCCTTAGTTCCGGTGTTTCATCCAAATAGTTGAGGTTTTCCTTTACATAATTCGCCCAAAAATTAGACAACTCCTCGTTTATTGATAGCCAATAATCAACTGGGTTCATGTGATACTTGGATGCAAGACCGCTTTTTCTTTTTTGTGATTTAATGTTAGCTTTTCTGAGAACAAATTTCCAAAGTTGGCGGTAAGAATAGGATGCACCATTATAGGTGAATGTTCCTCTCGCATTCAGCGGTGCTTTTGTTTGCTCCCAGATATAATTTGCTGCTTTTGGATATTTTTGATTGATCCACATCTTATAAAGATGATGATGAGCTCTTTGTTTTGTAGGAATACTTAAGCAAAATTCCCATAAATCCAGGTCATAAAACGGAGAGAAGGTCTCCGATTTGCACTGCGCTGGGAGTAAGCCGTTATTTCCAGAAATCATACAATGGTTGTAGTTCTTGAAGAGCTCGAAATCCTGATATTCAGCTTTAAGTCGATAGGAATGTATGTACTCTTTGGCGATTGCATCTGAAGGGATGTCGCTCATGGTAAATTGACCATCCAGTTTCGTATGGTGGTCTCCAAAAGTGCCTACTATAGAGTTGCCGAACTGCCCCGAATGCAACATTCCGAAATCACGAAAATCTAACTTATCCAATAAACTAAGTCCATGGCCAATTCCAAAATACGTCGTATTTCCCCCAGTAAGCGCTGTTACCTCGTCAATGCTTTTGAGAAAAGTGCCGTTGTCAAGGGATTTGAAGATCCAGTCATGTTTTAGATCTGCTGCAATTTTTTTTGCAGTTAATTCATCTAGATAACCCGTTTGAGAAAACGTAATATTCAGCTGATCCTTATACCCTAATTCATGGGAAACAATGGTTGTCATGCGCGAATCCAAACCGCCGCTTAAGGCAGTCAAATGCTTATATCCGTACTCTACATCCTTCTCGAATGAGTTGCGAATGGCATTTCTGAAATGATAATCGATACCTTCAATGGCTTCTCTATCAGAAATAGATTTTTGTCGTTTTTTGAGGAAATGAAAAGGTAGCACCTGCTCCTGACTATCACGCAACTGGAGATAGTGACCAGGCATCAAACGCTTGATTTCATTAACGATAGTCATGTCCTCAATAACGTAACCCATCGTCAGGATGAAATATGCTGCTCTCTCATTTAAACTTGGTGTGATGCCTCTGTGTTCTTTAAGGTATTGTGTTAAGTCGTGACTATTGTTAGATACAATAAACGTATTCTTATTTCCACTGTAAAAAAGTTGTTTGGAACCGATATGATCAGAGAATACAACAATTTCACCGTTTATTTTATCGACAACAACTCCCCAGTAACTTCCTTTTAACTTATCAAAGAACAGCGACTTGTTTTGGGCGTAAGAATCGATTAGATATTGTTTCCAATTCTTTGAATGAGATTCATTAAGGAGAAGTGTCTTATTCAAAACAACACCATCGAGAATAAAAAGGAGATCTTTTGTGTTAACGAACAGTTTATCTTCTTGGAATTTATCGGTTGTCGAATAATCCAAGAAGTGAATTCGATTTGATTGTTTATCAAATTCTAGTACAAATCTATTTTCTGTTCGCATAAGCTTAATAGGATATGACGAAATAAGAAATCAATCCTTAGCGCAATCAAGAAATAAAATAACTCGATAGAACTCAAGGCAAGTTCATTTCCCCAGATGAGCGGGCCAGAAATGACCGTTTCACCATCAATTATGATAATCTTAATGAGTTTGAACTTGTTGCCAATTATTCATGAAACCGAACCACTTATTCATTCTACTGAGTTAGCAGTCTTTCTCTAATTAGCTTCGCTTCATTAACCCTTATATCTAAGTAAAATGATAAAGAAAGTACTCGTATTATTTTTTAGCAGTCTCACCCTTATGGGGATGGCGCAATATGAATTAACGCCTCCAATGGAAACCCTTATGACAACTGGATCAAGTAGTCAATGGAACCAAACTTCTGATGCCTATGGAGATTTTCATGATGGGAACCGTGGCCGTTATGCAGTAGCATACGTAGACTATCAGCATCCCATACACGGAGGGGAGCATGTTAAATATTATGACGGATCAGGAGCTTTGTTAGCAACGTCGTTGACAAAATACTCTACACTTCGAGACAACTCAATGAAAGTGAGATTCAGTGCTGCAGACGACGTGTTTTATATACTTTACAGCGAGAAACTTCAGAACTCAACTGCGCGCGGTGTTTACATCAAAAAATTCACTTACATAGATGGCTCAACGACGCTTC
Organism: Flavobacteriales bacterium UBA6051; assembly: GCA_002427735.1. Taxonomy (GTDB): domain Bacteria; phylum Bacteroidota; class Bacteroidia; order Flavobacteriales_D; family Crocinitomicaceae; genus UBA4466. The sequence continues at coordinate 193,581 of DIYP01000005.1, read as the reverse complement.
TGGAATCAAATGCGCTATATCTCGGCCGTGATTATGGAATGAACGACTTCGAGGTGATGGATAAGAACGGGAGTGGTTTTGTGGCAGTCGTGATGTATACTAGTTCAGGCTCTCTGATACTAAGAACATTGGATTTATCCATTATGTCACCTTTCTATAACAACATCGTTCAGACTCAAGTTATTGAGAGTTATACAAAAAGCCCATTTGGGGCACACCTCGATTCTGACGGACAGTCAAAATTAGTTTTAGCCTATAATACAGGGACCGTTTCTAACTCGAGGGTAAACATAAAGAAGTTTAAATTTTTGAACCCGATCTTCGTTGAAGAGTTTAGCCATGATTCTAATGGACAGGTAATGGGCAAAAGTTATGAACACTCAGTTGCACTAAGATCAAATGGTGATATTTTGTTTGGGAATACTGCGGGACCACTGGCGACTACATGGAGCCTTGTAAATATAGATGTTCAGAATAACGTTCGATCTACTGTTGGAACCCATGGGGCAAGTGGATATGGAGGTCCTGGAGTAGTAACTAGTCAGAATGGGAGTTACTACGTTGTTGATTTAGCAAGTAACGTATCGGCAGGGAAATATTCAATTTATCAATACAATGAACATGATGAATTGGATTACGAATACCCACTGAGTTCTCAAATCAGTGGCACTAACTATAGTTTGCGCGTTCAGGGTTGTAAATTTATGATCACTGGAAACAATTACGGTAGTGATCCTGGAACAAGTTACCATCAGTTTTTCAGATGTTTCAACGATTGTACATCTGGACCTGTCGCAGATGGTGTGTTTGTGAACCCTGTTTCTAATGTCATGCTTAATTCGTTCTATGGTCCCATTCAAGTAAGTAGATTCTGCATGTTAAAAGATGTCATTTTCGATGGCTCCACAAGTAAGTGCGAGGATAGAGTATTTGTTGCAATACATGAATTTGATTTAGTTGACTGGGAATCAGATCAACTGCTGTATTCAGGCATTATGTCCTACAATACAATGCCTGAAGATTTAGCAATTAATAATTTCTTAAGTCCTCCTACAAACTACAATAAAGTATATATGCTTCATATTGATGTAAGCGCAGGCGTTTACGGTCCTGCCAATGCTGATAATGGTTATTACTTTTTCCAGGTAGGACATTGTAATTCGGTAAAACCAATCAAGAAGTCAATGCAAACTAGTGAATTGGCAGATGTTGCTATAAATGTTTTTCCAAACCCATCGGGTGGTGAGTTCAATATCCTAACTTCCATGAAAGGTGAGGCGGAATATACAGTGCGCAACTTGCAGGGTAAAATGGTTGCTAACGGCAGTTTTGTTAGTGAAGTAAAGTTAGACTTGACCAACTTACCAAAGGGGATGTACACAATACAATTGACAAATGGACAGCAGAATGCGATTGAAAAAGTAATCATTAAGTAAACATCTATTCAAGACACGATTATTAACCAGTTATTCAATAATTGTAGACACTTATTCATTTGATTGTTGTTATTGATCAGTGTTTATTATACTTAACAATTGTTATTCGCATTTCGAAAAAGGTCGTCTCATTGGCGACCTTTTTCCATTTTGTTAATCCATCAAAAGAGAAAATGTATACTTGCAAGCCATGTACAATTGGTTGACGACATTATTGCTTTTCCTATCTCTTGTCTCTAGGGCACAGGAATTATCTCCCAATTTTAGAAACCTATCAGTTTCTGATGGTTTGCCAAGCTCTGAGGTACATGAGTTGTATTGTGATGCTTACGGCAGGATGTGGTTTGCAACAGACAGAGGTGTAGCAAGTTTTGATGGTGATGAATTGAAATCGTATTCAACGTCAGATGGATTGGTGAATATAGCCGCACTTGGATTTCACGTGTTTTCAGAGGATACCGTTTTTGTTTCTGGAATAGGGCCAGAGATGTCTATTTTGAACCCACTGACAGAAACGATCATACCCTATGCTTACAATAAGGAGCTGTTGGAAAATTGCGATCATATTAGTGTACCTCAAACAGTTACTAGGTTCAACAAAGGTGGGATTTTGTTCAGTACTGTCAATGGTAATGGGTATTTGATTAGTGTTTCAAAGAATGGGAAGCTTAACAAATCGCGCATTTCTGGAGAACTGGAGTTATTGAATAGTTGGAACGGTGATAGAGGAATGATTACAAGCGTTTTTGGTTTGGGTAGCGCGGAACATACACTTACTGTACAATTGGATCATGGGACTGTGGCTTTAAATGTACCGACTAATCAGTACTATGTGCATAAGTATGCGGCGCGCCTCGCCAATGGTAATATCATTTTTTCTCTTGGAAAATGGTTGTATATATTAACTAGGAATGGCGAGTTTCTGGCTCGTAAACAGTTTCAATCCGAAATAGTAGATCTGAGTATCGTAGACCAAGAAATATGGCTAGGTTTTGTAAGCGGAGGAGCATTGAATTATTCAACGGGATCATATTATTTGAGAGATCATACGATAACGGACGTGGTGAAGGATAAACAGGGAGGGTATTGGTTTTCGACACTTGAGAAAGGGGTTTTTTATACACCCATGCTCAATATTTTCTCGTTAACGAAAATTGAAGGAAAGAGTGCAAGGTCATTGGCTTTTGAAAAGGAGTATTTGTTTGTGGGAATGGGAGAGGGTAAGTATGCGAAGTATAATTTAAAGGAAGATTCTCTGGCTGAGGTTGATATCGGGGAAACTGATTCTTGGGGCTGGGTCCTATTGGAAACAGATGATAACGACAGGCTTTGGATGTATAATCATAAAGCACTTTATCAATGGACAAATGATCGATTCGAAATTCGCGAACTTAGCAATGAAACTGGTCCCATATATGGCTTAAAGAATGACGGGGGCGGAATAAATGTAATAGGAAGTACAGGTGCTGTTTTATATAATTCTGATACGCAACCTGTGAAGGTAATCCAGATAAACAAGGTAAAAGTTTGTTCAGATATAACCTGGAGAGGAGATACAGCATATTTAGGTACGAGGGATGGTGTTATTCAATTTATTGATAAAAAAAGAACCGCATTTGGTGAAGAGAGTTGCTACAGAAAAAGGACACAGGTGTTGGAAGCAAGTACAAATTACCTATACGCAGCTTTTCTTGACGGCGGCATAGCACGGTATGATTTTCATGATTTCTCGACTAAAATTTGTACGCGCGCCAATGGTTTACCGAGCGATAATGTAAACTGCATGGCTAGCTATGGTGAGTTTGTTTGGGTAGGAACGAGTAAAGGACTTGCCCTGATAGAATCGCATGATTCAATTTTTGAGGTTCAAAAAATATTCACATCTAGACAAGGTCTGGTATCCAACGAGATACTTGAGCTTGAGCTTCAAGGAGACCGTTTATACGTTGGAACGAAGAATGGTGTGAGCGTGCTGAACCTATCTAAAGTGCTTAATTTTAGGGAGTTTGAGCTACGTGTAGTCGAGGCCTCAATGGGAGGTATTCGGTTTGATCTGAAAGCTGGTGGTAGTTTTGAAAATGGTCAGAACCTGTTAAAAATTACTTTTAATCTGTTGGATTATGCAAATGAATCTAAGCGCTATAGATATCGCTTGAAAGGGTTTCATGATGATTGGGTGCAAACACAGGACCATTTTATTCGCATCGACAATTTAAAGCATGGGAGTTATACTTTAGAGATTGAATACGAAGTAAGTCCCGATGTCTGGCAACTCGTATATGAGAGTAAAGCACCTATTGTAATTCGAAAGGCATATTATCAAACTGCTTGGTTTTTTATTTTAACCATTTTGTTCGTTGGCTTACTCGTTTTCTATTCAGTGCGTTTAATTACAGGGCGCCTTAAAAGGAGAAAGGATACAGAAAAAAGGGTGGTGGAATTGGAGTTAAAAGCACTACGCGCACAAATGAATCCACATTTTACATTTAATTCAATAAACTCCATACAAGATTATATTCTGGATAAGAAGCCTCTTGTAGCGCATCAATATTTATCTAAATTCTCCAAATTGATAAGAAATACGTTAGATTTTTCAAGTTTGGAAAGTGTTCTTTTAAATGATATTGTTGAGAACCTTGAGCTCTACATTGAGCTTGAAAAAATGCGCTTCGATATACCTTTTGATCATACAATTGATTGTCCAGTAGAGATGAAAGGCATTCGCGTACCGCCGCTTATTATTCAGCCGTTTATTGAAAATGCCATCTGGCACGGGTTAAAACCACTAAAAAGTAAAGGGAATCTCACTGTAGAGTTTCGAGAAGAGGCACATTTTATTCTGGTGTCTGTAAAAGATTCAGGGGTTGGTGTGAATCATTTGAAACGAAGTGATCAGCATACATCCAGAGGTGTTAACATTATCAGGGAACGCTTAAAACATCATAATGGAAGGGGGGAGAATATAAATTATAGTAAGGCAAGCCCAACGGGAACAATAGTTGAAATACGAATCAAACGATGAAAGCAATTATAATAGATGATGAAGCGCGTGCGCGAAATTCTCTCAAAATCCTTTTGGAGAATTTCGCACCAGATATAGATGTTTTGGGTGAGGCTAGTGATATCGATAATGGGTTTAAGGAAATAATTCTTCTCAAACCAGATCTTGTTTTTTTGGATATTGAGATGCCACCTAAAACAGGGTTTGATTTGTTAGAAAGATTTTCCACCCGAACATTCGAAGTAATTTTTATAACAGCTTATTCAGAATTCGGAATTCAAGCCATAAAAGCAGAAGCTCTGGATTATGTTGTGAAGCCAATTATTGCAGAAGAGTTGGTTGCTGCACTTGAACGTGTAAGAAGAAAGAGTAAAGCATCGAGAAAGGCACCTAATGAGGAAAAATTGTCTTTATCTGATAGCAATGGTGTTTATTTTCAAAAGATTGCTGACATTATCCGGTGTGAATCAGATAAGAATTATACTACGATCTATTTAAAAGATGGAAGTAAAAAAGTTGTCTCCAAAACACTTAAGGAATTTGATGATGTGTTAGGTCAATATGGTTTTAGTCGTGTACATCATTCGCATTTAGTCAACATGTCCGAAGTACGTAGTTTTGAGCGCGTAGATGGGGGCACCTTATTTCTGTCTGATGGGAGTCAGGTATTGGTATCTAGACGTAAAAAGGATGCATTATTAAAGTTACTGCGAAATTATAATTCGGTTTCACTTTGAACTTGTGGAATCTAGCTTCAAATGCTTTTTTTCAATGACTTTCGATAAACAACTTTGTCGTCACCTTTATCCCAGAAATCACGAATAATGGCTTCTTTGGTATAGCCGATTTGTTCATAGAATTTTCGTGTCAGCTCGAATTCTGATGTGCCAGAAGTGTCAACAATGAGCAAGCGCTTTCCTTTTTGCACAAGTAAGTTTTCAATAAAAGCCATTACCTTTTTTCCAATTCCTTTGCCTTGCATGGATTTTTCAATACCAATGGCAAAAAGGTTATAAGTACCATTTGTCAACTGCTCCGGTCCACAAAACGCGATAGCGATAGGAGTGTCTTCCTCAAGTGCTGTGATCCAGATGTCTTCTGTATTCGGGTTTTCCAAGTAATCAGAAATCATATTTTCAAGCATGGAGGATGGAAAGAGATCAATGCTGTCTAATACTTTTTTGAGGTAAGGTATGTCCTCAATGATTGCAGTTCTTATGGTCAGTTCTTGTTGCATAATTGACTAGAACGAAGAGGGTGTTTATTTCTTACGAAAGACTTGAATTGAGAAAAAGGAATAACTCAGGTCATCCGCCGAATAACGAACACATTATTCTCATCCATGGTATCCTTTTGCATGAGTTGAATCCGATCAACCGCATAAAAGCGCTTGGATAGCTTCTTCCTGATGAGGTCTAGATCAAGCCGCTCAAAATTTTGCGCATCAAGCCAGATGATATAGTCGAACTGCTCATGATCAACTGATTTAATAAATACTTCATAGATATTCAGCTCAACCAAAAGTTCTTCTGTAAAAACTTTGGAGAAATCTTTTACCTCATGCTTGCTCAAGGAAGCTGGCGCAATATCTTTTTTCCCTTTACCGTGCTTTTTTCTTGAATTTCGGAAAACAAATGCTGTAGCTGAAAACACCAGAGCCATAGCAAGTGTTTGTACAAATACACCTGGTTTATATCCGTTGCGTTCCAAAAAAACTTGAAGAAATACGTAGAGAATAAACCCTGCTAAAAACGTTAGAGCTGCAAAGAGGTAGTGCATGCACAATAATAGTTAAAAAATCGCCAGTTGAGCACGTGTTATGCGTGTACCTTAGCGAATACCACTTCCAGCTTCAAATCCTTTTTCAGGGGAAATAAAACTGAGTTCTCCATCCGCATTTTCAGCCATCAAGATCATACCTTGTGATTCAACACCACGTATTTTTCTTGGAGCAAGATTCATTAAAACAGAGACTGTTTTGCCAATGACTTCCTCGGGTGTGTAATGCTCTGCAATTCCTGAGACAATTGTTCGCTTATCCAGGCCTGTATCTACGAGTAGTTTCAAAAGCTTATCGGCCTTTTTTACTTTTTCTGCCTCTAGGATTGTGCCAAGACGAATATCCATTTTCATGAAATCGTCAAAAGAAGTTTCATCCTTTTGCGGTTCAAATAGTGAATCCGCCTGTTTTGTTGCGTTCAGTTTTTCAACTTCATTATTGACAAGTTCATCCTCAATCTTCTGAAAAAGAATGCTTGGCTTGCTCGTAAGATGACCGGAAGCCAATAAGTCCGCTTTTCCAGCACGCTCCCAAGTTGTTGACTTAAGATCAATAAATTCGCTCAATTTGGCAGCAGTTGAAGGAAGAAATGGTTGCAAAACGATGCTGAGGTTTGCAGTAATCTGAAGGGCGATATTCATGATTGTTTGCACGCGTTCCGCATTTGCTTCATCCTTAACGAGTTTCCAAGGTTCCGTATCGGCTAGATATTTGTTGCCAAGTCTCGCAAGATTCATAGCTTCTGCCTGTGCTTCACGAAGCTTGTATGTGTAAATGAGTTTGGAAATTCTAGAGGGAATCGCTTCCATTTCGGCTAGAACTTCTTTGTCCTGTTCGGTTAAAGTCCCAATTGAAGGAACTGCTCCAGCATAATATTTTTGGGTAAGAACAAGTGCTCGGTTCACAAAGTTGCCCAGAATGTCTGCGAGTTCGCTATTCACCCTTGTCTGGAATTCTTTCCAGGTAAATTCGCTGTCTTTTGTTTCCGGAGCAATGGCCGTCAACGTATATTTCAATTCATCTATTTTATCCGGATATGACTCGATATACTCATGTAGCCAAACAGCCCAGTTACGAGATGTAGAAAACTTATCACCTTCAAGATTTAAAAACTCATAGGCAGGAACGTTGTCAGGAAGCACAAAACCTTCATGAGCTTTCAGTAGAATTGGGAAAATGATGGCATGAAATACAATGTTATCTTTTCCAATAAAGTGCACCAATTTTCGATCTCCTGTCCAATAGTCTTCCCACTTTTTACCATTGTCTTTTGCCCATTGCTTGGTTGCAGAAATATAACCGATAGGGGCGTCCAGCCAAACATAGAGTACTTTTCCGTCTCCGCCTTCTACGGGAACTTTTACTCCCCAGTCCAGATCGCGTGTCATAGCACGTGGACGCAAGCCGTTATCAATCCAGGACATACATTGGCCAATCACCTGATTTCGCCACTTGGATGCATCGTGCTGTTGAATACCATCAAGCTTACCTTCTTTAATCCAAGACTTCAACCAATCTTCATGTCGTTCCATGGGCAGGTACCAATGCGAAGTTGATTTCATCACTGGTGTTTTGCCACTTAGTGTTGATTTTGGGTGTTTGAGATCAGTCGGACTAAGTGCCGATCCACAGTTTTCACATTGATCTCCATAAGCCTCTTCATGCCCGCAATTCGGACATGTCCCAGTGATATAGCGATCTGCCAAAAACTGCTGAAATTCCTCATCAAAATACTGTTCGCTTGTCTCTTTGGTGAAATGCCCTTTTTCATCAAGTACCTTAAAGAAATCCTGAGCGGTCTCATGGTGAATCTCGGCAGAGGTACGATGAAATATGTCAAATGAAATATCGAAATCCTTAAATGCTTTTCCGATAATTCCATTGTATTTGTCTACAATTTCCTGTGGTGTAATTCCTTCTTTTTTTGCTCTAAGCGTGATAGCCGCCCCGTGCTCATCGCTTCCACAAATGAACGCAACGTCGTGTCCATTCATACGCAGGAAACGAACGAAAATATCAGAAGGAAGGTATACGCCGGCGACATGACCTAAATGAAGGGGACCATTGGCGTAAGGGAGTGCTGCGGTAACTGTGAATTTTTCTTTTGACATTCTGAAATGATAGAATTAGGACGCGAAGTTAGTAATTCCAGAATGGAAATAGCAGTAATTTAAAATGCTTTATTTGCAGGTTCGAACCGAGAATTCAAAACCTATCTAAATCGACAAGTAAAAAGTGTTTTAACGAGAAGCAAGAAGGTTCTAACTTAAAACAAGTTCCTTCTCCAGAAAGGAAATGCCATACTCATCTAATTCATTCAGTATTGGCGTGTATACTTCACGTTGAATAGGAAGGGTAACCCCAGTAGATTTAAGTGTTCCAGTAAGAATCATTTTTCCACAAATGGCAGCTGGCAAACCAACGGTATTGGACATAGAAGTGTATACTTGATCCTCACCGATATTGACCATATGAGAGGTGATTTTACTTCGCTCACCATTCAGTTCATATTCGAACTCATGAATCATAACCAGCATATCTTTGTCACCTTCGTCCAGTGAAAGTTTATCCACTAAAATCTTCTGGAGCACCTGCGCTGGGGACGCATCTTCAAGTCCAACGAGCGGTTCTTTTTTGAAGAGTCCCAGCCATTCAAACTTCTCGTACAAGTGCATGCGATCCTCTCGCAGGAAGGCTTTCATTTTTTCTTCTACGGTCAAATTAGAGTTGTAAGGCAAGAAAGCATTCATAAATCCTCTTGGTGTAAGCTCTTCCGTTCCTACCATTGAATAGGTGTCATCAGTCATCCCCAACTCGATGAATACGTTCCATGCTTCGCAATAGCCAGGACGGCGTAATGTCCCTCTGAAAATGGTTGGAATATCTTGTAGTCCATAGGTCTCGCGGTAAGAAAGTGAATCACGGTTAGCATAACCGACAAAGTCTCCGTAACCTTCTACACTCATGTAATCCAATCGACCAAACAAACGATTATAAGGAATGTACTTGTACTCTCCATTTCTAATAAATGAAGCCGCTCCACCTTGTCCAGCCAATACTACATTTCGTGGATTCCATGTGAACTTGTAATTCCATGGGTTATTATCGCTTTCCGGAGCAATCAGTCCACCCGTAAACGATTTGAAGCTTGTGAGTTTCCCACCTTTATCCTGAATCTCATGAATGATCTTCATAGCACTCATATGATCAATTCCAGGATCTACACCTATTTCGTTCATGATCACAATTCCAGCATCCTTTGCTTTTTGATCCAGCGCGCGCATTTCAGGAGAGATATAAGAGGGAGTGATGAGGTTGGTCTTTAATTCAATACAATCTTCAGCTACATCTACATGAAAACGTGCCGGCAGCATGGAAATAACAAGATCGGCTTTTTCAATTTCTGGTCTTCTTTCTTCGGCGTTAAGTGCATTGAAAGTAAGTGCGACACCATTTGGATGGCCATTGATTTTTTGTTTTACCAATTCAAGATCTCGGTCAACGATACGAACATTCCAATTATTCTCTTGCGCATTTTCTAAAAAATACCGAATCAAAGAAGACGATGAAAGGCCGGCACCGAGAACAAGAATAGTTTTCATATAAAAGTAGTTTAAATCAAATGTATCGAATGTGTTAAGAGATTCAAAGTGTTAAATAAGAAACTTTTCATCACTCAGAATGTTAAATATTCAGTTTCTGTTCGCATTGTCTTCGTAATGATAGAGATAGGGCTGTGAAAATGTGCTTAGCATTTAAAGAATGATATGAAATCGTGTTCGAGTATCTTTTTCATTAATGCCGATGCTCAGGTAAGCTTTGAGAGTGGTCTTTCAAGAATTAAATTTTTATTTTTGTCTTCACTAAAATTTAAAGAGCGTATTAACCATGGGTAGAGCATTTGAATATAGAAGGGCGGCCAAAGAGAAGAGATGGGACAAGATGTCTAAGTTGTTTCCAAAACTTGGGAAAGCAATCACGATAGCAGCGAAAGAAGGAGGTCCTGACCCTGACATGAATGCTACATTGCGCACAGCGATTAAGAACGCTAAGGCGCAGAATATGCCTAAGGATAATATCGATGCTGCCATCAAGCGTGCGACAGCCAAAGATGCAGATGCGTTCTCCGAAATGAACTATGAGGGTAAAGGACCACATGGTGTATTGGTTTTTGTAGAGTGCGCTACCGACAACCCAACGAGAACAGTGGCTAACGTAAAGTCTTACTTCAACAAAGCAGGAGGAGGGGTCGTTCCTAACGGATCACTTGAGTATATGTTCAATAGAAAGTCCGTTTTTGAGTTTGAGAAAGCGGAAGAAATGGATTTAGAAGAGTTGGAGTTGGAGCTCATTGATGCAGGTCTTGAAGAGATTGAGCAAGTGGAGGATAAGGTCTTTGTCTACGGAGATTATACGTCGTTTGGGTCGCTTGCTCAAGCATTGGAGGATTTAAATATTGATGTCACTAAGTCAAATTTGCAGCGCATTCCAACGCAACCAGTTGATTTTTCTGAAGATCAACTAACCGATATCGAAAAAATGTTGGATAAGATCGAAGATGATGATGACATTCAGCAGGTATTTACCAATATCGCCTAAGGGTTTCCGTATTTACACAAGAAAGTATGAGAACATTTCTAACGCTCATGTTATTCACGTTGGTCTCCGCTGGGGTTCAAGCGCAGGATACTGAATACCGCGAGAACTGTCTAAAGCTGAGAAGTCCGCAATTAATGAAGCTGCCGGATTCTTTGAAGGGGCGTGATATTATTGAGCTGTCAGAGATTTTCAAAACGGATAAAGCACCCAGTATGCACAACTTTATTGATGTGTACAAACGTCATTTTGATCCTATTCGAGACTCCGTTCATCGTGTATTCGAAATAGGGATTTTTAATGGTGCATCTCACAAGATGTGGAAATGTTATTTTGACAGCGTTGAGGTTTACGGTATTGACATACGACAAAAACCTTGGGTCGAAAAATTAGGAATTCACACCTTTATTGCGAATCAAGCAAAACGAGAAGATCTTGATAAGTTCATTGAGTTTTCAGGAGGAGAATTCGATATCATTATAGACGATGGTGGTCATTGGATGAATCACCAGCAGGTTTCGCTTGGTTACTTTTTCGAACATCTAAAGCCAGGTGGTTTGTTTGTCATCGAGGATGTTCATACATCTATTCCCAAATTTCATGATGGGTTTGGAGTAAAGCCTTCATTGGAAAATACAACGCTTACCATGATTAATGAATACATCATGACAGAGAAGATCGTGAGTGAATACATGCTTCCAGAAGAAATTAAGCATTTGCAATTCAACATTGAATACATTGAGTTGTACAAACGAAAGAACTCATTACACAGTACGCTATGTGTGATTAAGAAGAAGGAAAAGTAGTATTAGTGGGTCAGAATGTGCAATTTAGCAGATTTATTTACCGCAAAATATAATAAAGTCGGTTTTAGGGAGTTGTTGTTGCGGAAAGGATTAGTTTAGATTACATCTACGAATGAAGAAAGTACTGAAAATAACAGGTTTAGCTGCGTTTATGTTGACGCTTATCTTGGCGTGTTCAACAGAGAAGAATACTTTCATAAATCGTTCTTACCATAGCGTAACAGCGCGTTATAACGGACATTTTAATGCTACTGAGCTGATCCGTCAATCCATGGATACGTATCGTAACTCTGTTCAAGAGGATTATTACGAGATTTTACCTATCGATCCGGTGCCTGATGAGAAGGAAGTAGAAGGGATGTACCCGGCAATTGATACTGCCATTTCCAAGTGCACAAAAGTGATTCAAAATCACAGTATGCCAAGCAATGATCGTCCTCACCTAAAAAAAGAAGAGCACAATAGTTGGATTGATGAAAACTGGACAACCATAGGGATAGCATCATATTATCGCCGCGATTATGAAGGGGCGATGAAAAACTTCAAGTTTGTGCGTAAGTTCTATTCCAATGACCCTTCGTTGTATGTTGGTGAACTTTGGATGGCGAAAACGAATATTGCGCAGGGAAATCTTACAGAGGCAAAGTTCAATCTCGATAATTTGGACAAGGCAATTAAGGAAGAGAAGGAGCGTAATGAAACAAAAAAGAAGCGAGGAAAAGTAAGCAAGTTTCAGCGAAAGCGAAACAAAAAAAATAAGAAGAAGAACAAAGTAGCCAAGGTTCCGAAAAAGATTCGTTTTGACTTGGAAAAAACCAAGGCAGATTTGGCACTGCACAACAATGACAAAGAGAATGCAATAAAGTACCTTGAAGAGTCATTGAAGTTTGCTAAGAAATCAAGAGATAAGTCTAGAGTACATTTCATCCTTGGTCAGCTCTATGAAGAAAAAGGAGATCGTTCAATTGCAGCCGAGCACTATAAGAAAGTTTTGAAAGGAGATGCTCCGTTTCAAATGAGTTTCAATGCCCGTCTGAAAAAAGCTTTTCTAGGAGGAGGTGACAAGAAGCGCAAGGAGTTGAACAAAATGTTGAAGGACGCTAAAAACGCTGAATATAAAGATCAAATTTATTTTGCTCTTGCAGGCATTGAGTTTGAAGAGGGTAATAAAGAGCAAGGCATTGTTAATTTGCATCGATCTGCATTTTACTCTACGACGAATACACGCCAGAAGGGTATGGCTTATGAGACCTTGGGCGATATGTGTTTTGAGGAGCGAAATTATGTAAGTGCTCAAAAGTATTATGACTCCTGTGCAACGGTTATTACAGATGATTATCCAAATGCAGAAGCCATTCGAAACAAAGCAGAGAACTTAGCAGATTTGGTGGTCGCTGTTGAAACGGCCCAATACGAAGATAGCGTGCAGCGAATTGCTCAGTTGCCAGAAGGTGAGCGTGAGGAATTTCTTAAGAAAGTAATTAAGGACACAAAAGAGGCTGAGGAGGCACGTAAACGAAAAGAGGCTGAGCGCCTGAGAGAACTGCAGGAGAATGAAAATCTTTTTGTTCAATCAGGTAGTGGGGCGAAAGGTTATTGGAATAATGCACGTGCACGTGCTGAGGGAGTTGATGACTTTAAGCGTTTGTGGGGTGTTCGAGAAAACGAAGATGACTGGCGTCGTTCTGAGAAGACAACACTCACAATTGGTGTTGGTGAAGAAGTAGAAGAAGGAGAGATAAATGATTCCATTCCTGAACTCGGAGATACACTAAATGTGGAGTATTTAATGAGTTCTATTCCTCTTTCAGATTCAGCTTTGACTGAATCCAATAAGCGTCTGTTACAGGCACATTACAATGCAGGTGTTATTTATAAAGAGCAGCTAAATGAGTTGAAAATTGCCCAGACTGAATTTGAAGCGGTACTGGACAAAAACATCGAAGATCCACATAATCTTATGTCCGCTTTCCAGTTATACAAGATTTTCGAAGGAGGGGATGCCGTTCAAGCCAAAAAGTATAAAGACTACATCTTAAATAACTATCCAAATAGCGATTACGCAAACTACTTGAGGGATCCAGATTATTTCATCAAGAAGAAAGAAATGGATGCGCTTGCAGAAAAGGAATATGTGAAAGTACTTGAGCGCTATAATCGTGGCCTATACTATCCAGTAATAACAAAGGCAGATCTTGTTATAGAAAATGAGAAAACCAATTCTTTCCGCGCGAAGTACATGTTATTGAAAGCACTCTCAATGGGGCAAACAAGTGAAAACAAAAAGTCTTTACTTCCAGTTCTGCAAATGGTGTTAGATGAGTATCCGGAAACAATGGAAGCCGAAAGGGCACAGGAGTTAATTGATGTTATCAATAATGGTGTTTCTGAAAATATTGTTGCTGATTTTAGCAATAAGTCTCCTTTCACTTATGATGATAAAGCATCACAAATTGTGATCATTTTCCTTCCGAAAGGAGAGAATTCGGCGATTGCAAAAGCAAAAATTGTGGATTTCAACAGAGAGTTTATGAGTCGCGAGCGTATTCGTGTAGATTCAAAACTTTACGGTACGGGTAGTGATCAAAGCATCGTCCTTGTTAAGGAGTTTGAAAATGAATCCAAGGCAGGGGACTATATAAGAAAATACAAAGCGACGCGTAAGCATTTGTTGGATCTACAGAATGCTAAAATTTTACCAATTACCAGTGAGAACTTGAAGGTTCTGTTCCAAAAGCGTAATTTAGAGGAGTACGAGAAGTTTTACGATGAATATTACTAGTGATGAAGAAGAGAAATAATTTGCAGGTGGATAGTCCAGATCGATTAAATGTTATTGTTGATGGTTCGCGTGTTATCGGTGATATGATAACGGAATCTAACCTTCGCGTGGATGGAGAGGTTGTAGGAAATGTATCTTCTGCTGCAAAGGTTGTGATTGGTGCATCTGGATGCATAAAAGGTAACTTAACCTGTGCTGATGCTGATATTGAAGGTAGAGTAGAGGGAATCCTTAAGATTGATGGTCTATTAACATTACGTTCACAAGCGAATATCGAAGGAGAAATTACAACTGGTAAGTTCCAGGTGGAAGAGGGAGCACAATTCTCAGGAAATTGTAAAATGAGCAATTTTTCAGCGGGAAATATTGTTGAAAAAGCGGTTGAGCAGAAGCAAGAAGACCTCGTTTATTAATGCCTAGTTCAGAAGAAGAAAAAGCCGAACGCAGAGCCAATCTGCGCAGATACGGGCGTCTATCAGGTATCGGTTTGCAAATGGGAGTAACCATTTTTCTTGGAGCCTATCTTGGGAGATATCTCGATGGTAAATATCCGATGGAGAAAAAATGGTGGACTATAGGACTTACGTTGTTCGCAGTAGCCGTTTCTTTATATAATGTACTTCGTCAAGTAAACAAAGCAAATGAACAAGACAGGAAGTAAGATTTTTCTGAGATTTTTCTTGTTCCTCAGTTTGATGCTTTTGGTATCTTTTTTTCTACACGCTTACCTTCAACATATTAGTGGTGTTGGATTTTTTGAAAAACAAATCATCACCACTTATCTTTTTAATTATGTTTTGACTTTGGCAACTTTTTTGGGTTTACTTTACTTTAAAGAAAGGCGTGCTGGTCAACTTGGTTTTATATTTCTTTTTTCAAGTCTACTCAAATTCACATTGTTTTTTGTGTTCATCAACCCAGGGTTTAAAGGTGGTGTTGGTGTCAAAAGTCCAGAATTTACCTCCTTTTTTGTGCCCTACGCATTGGGTCTTTTTATGGAAATTTTTCAGATTGTTCGATTCTTAAACAAGGAATAACTCCTGTTGGTCGAAAGTTCCACAATAAAATACAGATAGAAGTTTTTTGTATTCTAATTTTATATGTACTTTTGCCCCGATTTTAGTCAACAACAGATCGGTGTGATATGCATAGATTATTGAGATTTTTACTTGTTTTAGCGCTACTTACTCCAGGAGCAGTAATGGCGGAAGACCACCAAGGTGGGCATGAGGAAGAACACGGTGCTCACGGGCACGGGCACGAAGCTGGAAAGGAGTTGACTCCTGAAGAGCAGAGAGCAGTAAACAAGGAGTTTGTGATTCATCACACAAAAGACTCATACGATTTTGGAATTTTCTCTGACGAAAGTACAGGCGCACATTACGGATTCCCACTACCAGTAATTTTATGGGATGACGGCTTGCACGTATTCTTGTCTTCGGCTTTTCATCATGGAGAAGAAGTAGTTGAGTCAAATGGGAATCACTACATGCTGAATTATCACGGAGATGGTAAAATTTATAAGTGTGACGCTGAAGGACATATTCTTGAGGAGACAACAGTAGATGAGGAAACTGGAGAAGTTTCAGTTGCTCAATTAGCTCCATTGGATTTCTCTATCACTAAGAATGTGTTCGTTTCAATTTTGATGTGTGTATTGTTATTCTTTGTTTTCCGTGGGGTAGCAAAATCATATAAATCGGGATTAGCGCCGTCAGGTTCAGCTAAGTTCTTCGAACCGATCATTGTTTTTGTGCGTGATGAGATTGCTCGACCAAACATTGGTGAGAAGCATTACAAAAAGTATATGCCTTATTTGTTGACAGTGTTCTTCTTTATTTGGTTCTTGAACCTTGCTGGAATGACACCACTTGGTATTAATGTAACGGGTAATATCGCATTTACTGCTGCACTGGCAATTTTGACTTATTTGATCACAACTTTTACTGCGAAGAAGGACTACTGGATGCACATTGTATGGATGCCAGGTGTACCTGTTCCAATGAAAATAATTTTATTCCCTATTGAGCTTTTGGGAACAATCATTAAGCCATTTGCCCTAATGATTCGTTTGTATGCGAACATGTTGGCAGGACACATTGTATTGGGAATGTTATTGGTTACGGTATTCTATTTCGGAGCTGTTGCTGCGAAAGGAGCATTCATTGGCCTAACATTCTTCTTGAACATTATTGAATTATTAGTAGCCTTATTGCAGGCGTATATCTTTACTATGTTATCGGCACTTTACTTCGGTTCAGCGTCTGAGGAACATGACCACGATCATGCGCATGCACATTAACAACGTAAATTTTAACCCTAAATAATAGACAAATGGAAGCTGTAGAATTCATTCCAAAATTAGTAGGAGCTGGATTGGTAGTAATCGGAGCAGGTATCGGTATTGGACGTATCGGTGGATCTGCGATGGAAGCAATTGCACGTCAGCCAGAAGCTACAAACAAAATTCAAACAGCGATGTTGATTGCAGCAGCGCTTATTGAAGGTATTGGATTTGCTGCATTATTCGCAGTTTAATTCTTTCAGATTGTTCTCTGCAACGGTTGGTTGCAGAGAACATCTTTTGATCTATTAAATAAGTCGTTAAAGAAAAATAAGATTAGATGGAAAAATTATGGAATGAGTTTTCGGTAGGTTTGTTCTTCTGGCAAACGCTTTTATTCTTGGCATTGTTGTTCTTGTTGAGAAAGTTTGCATGGAAGCCTATTTTGAATGCGGTAAACGAGCGTGAGCAAAAGATTTCTGATTCAATTAATCAAGCTGAAAAAGCGCAGCAAGAGTTAGAAGCGTTGAAAGCTCAAAACGAAGATTTGTTGAAAGAAGCACGTGCTGAACGTGATGCCATGATTAAGGATGCAAAAGCAACTGCTTCTAAGATGGTTGAAGATGCAAAGACACAGGCAAAAGAAGAAGGAGCGAAATTATTAGCTTCTGCGCGTGAGTCTATTAATGCTGAAAAAGCAGCAGCGATTACAGAATTGAAAACTCAAGTAGCTTCTTTCTCAATTGAAATTGCGGAGAAAGTAGTGCGAGGAGAGTTATCATCAGCAGATAAGCAAAAAGCGTTAGCAGATAAGCTTGTTGATGATATTAACATGAACTAAGAATCACGATGAAAAGTACAAAAGTAGCATCACGATACGCAAAGGCATTGCTTGAAATGGCCGTCGAACAAAAGAAGATCGATAGCGTTTTAGGTGATATGCAATTTTTGGCGGCCGCAAATGCGGAGACACGTGATTTTGAGCTATTGATTGCAAGTCCTATTGTCAATGCATCAAAGAAGATTGCGATCTTCGAAAAGGTGTTTGAACAGTTTGAGGAGGTGTCAATGGCTTTTGTAAAGTTGATTACAAAAAACGGTAGAGAAGCGTTGCTTCCTGAAATAGCAGCTTCGTTTGAAGCGCAAGTGAAGGAGCACAGAGGCATTGTACCAATTACCTTGGTTTCTGCTGTAAAATTAGATGCAGCAACAAAGGATGCAATTATTGCTAAAGTTCAGGCTACTGTAAAAGGTCAACTAGAAGTAACAGAAGAAATTGATGATTCTCTTATTGGAGGATTTATGGTAAGAATGGGTGACATGCAAATTGATGCATCCGTTGCGAGCCAGTTTAATAATTTAAAACAACGTTTAACACGATAATTTTGGCGTAGCCAAGTAAAACTACACAAGATGGCAGATGTAAAACCAGCAGAAGTTTCTGCAATATTAAGAGAGCAACTTTCAGGATTCCGTTCTGAAACTGAGTTGCAGGAGGTAGGTACTGTTCTTCAAATTGGAGATGGTATTGCACGTATTTATGGATTGAAAGGTGTTCAGTACGGTGAATTGATTGAGTTCGATGGTGGACTTCAAGGAATTGCATTGAACCTAGAAGAGGACAATGTTGGTGCCGTTCTTCTTGGACGTTCAACAGAAGTGAAAGAAGGAGACACTGTAAAGCGTCTTGGTCGTATCGCCTCTGTGAAGGTAGGAGAAGGAATGGTTGGTCGTGTTGTTGATACGTTGGGTAACCCAATTGATGGTAAAGGTGAAATCGAAGGTGAGTTGTTCGAGATGCCAATCGAGCGTAAAGCGCCGGGTGTAATTTACCGTCAGCCAGTAAACGAACCACTTCAAACAGGGGTTAAAGCGGTAGACGCGATGATTCCAATCGGACGTGGACAACGTGAGTTGGTTATTGGTGACCGTCAGACTGGTAAAACAACAGTTTGTATCGATACCATCATTAACCAGAAAGAGTTTTACGATGCCGGTGAACCAGTTTATTGTATTTATGTAGCGGTTGGACAGAAAGGTTCGACAGTTGCAGGTATTGTTAAGAAATTAGAAGATGCAGGCGCAATGGCTTATACAACTGTTGTTGCTGCGAACGCATCTGACCCTGCTCCAATGCAGTTTTATGCTCCTATGACGGGTGCTGCGATCGGTGAGTATTTCCGTGATACAGGTCGTCCAGGATTGATTATCTATGATGATTTATCAAAGCAAGCGGTAGCATATCGTGAGGTATCATTGCTTCTTCGTCGTCCTCCAGGTCGTGAGGCATACCCAGGGGATGTATTCTACTTACACTCGAGATTATTGGAGCGTGCAGCGAAAGTAATTGCTGATGACGAGATTGCAGCACAAATGAATGACCTTCCTGAATCATTGAAAGGAAAGGTAAAAGGTGGAGGTTCTTTAACAGCACTTCCAATCATTGAGACACAAGCAGGTGACGTATCGGCATATATTCCAACAAACGTAATTTCGATTACTGATGGACAAATCTTCTTGGAGTCTGACTTGTTCAACTCTGGTATCCGTCCTGCGATTAACGTAGGTATCTCGGTATCACGTGTAGGAGGTTCTGCACAGATTAAGTCAATGAAGAAGGTATCTGGTACATTGAAACTTGACCAGGCACAGTACCGTGAGCTTGAAGCATTTGCTAAGTTCGGTTCTGACCTTGATGCGGCTACAAAATCTGTTTTGGACAAGGGTGCACGTAACGTGGAAATTTTGAAGCAGAAAGAAGGAGATCCATACCCAGTAGAGAAGCAAATTGCGATCATCTATGTTGGTACAAAAGGATTGATTCAAAATGTACCAGTAGAGAAGGTGAAGGAATTTGAAAGCGAGTACCTTGACTATCTTGATGCGAAGCACAGAGATACACTAGACGCGTTGAAGTCTGGAAAATACACAGATGCTGAGACAGAAGTATTGGCAAATGTGGCTAAGGAATTAGCAGCGAAGTATTAATAAACGAAAGGATCAAAAAGTACACATGGTACTTTTTGATCTTTGAACCTTTGAATAAAGGAAGATGGCGAATCTTAAAGAAATAAAAAACAGAATTACCTCTATTTCATCCACGATGCAAATTACATCTGCGATGAAAATGGTATCTGCTGCGAAGTTAAAGCGTGCGCAAGATGCGATTACGCAGATGCGTCCTTATGCTGAAAAGTTGCAGGAAATTCTGGGGAACTTAAGTGCTACATTGGATCTTTCTGAGAATGCATATTCTGAGCAAAGAGAGGTGAAAAATGCTTACATCATTGCTGTGACATCAAACAGAGGTTTGTGTGGTGGATTCAACAATAACATCATCAAAAAAGTAAATGCTTTGTTGAATAATGAGTACGCGGCTTACAATACGAGAATTATCTCGGTTGGAAAGAAAGCGAATGATGCATTTAAGCGAAGTGATGCTAATTTCCGTCCTGAAGGAATCGGAGAAGCAGAGGATATGTTCAATGATTTAACATTTGATCGTTCTTCTGAGGTTGCAACATTTTTGATGAATGAGTTTGCTGCTGGTAAGGTTGACAAGGTTGTTGTTGTATACAACAAGTTCAAAAATGCTGCGGTACAAGAAGTAATGGAAGAGCAATTCTTACCGATTGTTGTGAATCAGGAAGAAGGTTCATCTTCAGGAGATTATATCTTTGAGCCGTCAAAGGCAGAAATCGTTGAAGATTTGATTCCAAAATCATTGAAAACACAGCTATTCAAAGCGTTGCTTGATTCGCACGCTTCGGAGCATGGAGCCCGAATGACTGCAATGCACAAAGCAACGGATAACGCTGGAGAGTTGAAACGAGATTTAACACTTCAATACAATAAAGCGCGTCAGGCAGCTATTACAAACGAAATCCTTGAGATCGTTGGTGGTGCTGAAGCGTTGAATGGATAATTAAGATTTTTCTAAAAGTGAAAAGCCCTGATGAATATTCATCAGGGCTTTTTTGTTAGTAATTGATCGGTTTGTAATATAGATTCATAGAATTCAATCTTCTGAAGTTATGATTCGGTTCGATATAAATACTCATACTTTTGTAATGATTAATTTCGCCCTGAGATCGTTGAAGTACTCAAATGGAGTTTGATATACTATTCCTCATTTTATTACCTGTGGTAGCATTTCTCTATGCCGCAGTCGGACATGGAGGCGCTAGTGGATATCTTGCGCTCATGGGGCTGTTTTCATTCTCTGAGGAACTCATGCGGCCTACAGGATTACTTCTAAACCTCTTTGTCGCAGCGGTTTCATTTTATCATTTTTGGAGATCCGGGTATTTCAATTATCGATTGTTTTTATATTTCGCGATAGCTTCAATTCCCATGGCCTTTTTAGGAGGAATGCTGGAAGTAGATTCCAAGGTTTACAAAGTTGTTCTTGGGTTCTTGTTGCTCTTTGCTATTGTCCACATGCTTGGTTTCTTCGGAGAAAAAAATAAGGAAATCAGAAGTGTAAATTGGATTTCCGGACTGTTAGTAGGCGGAGGCATAGGATTCTTTTCCGGACTAATTGGAATTGGAGGTGGCATTATTTTGAGCCCGCTTATATTGATATTTGGCTGGGGGAAGGTAAAAGAAGCTGCGGCGGTTTCCGCACTTTTCATTTGGGTAAATTCTGTTTCAGGTATGATTGGACAATGGTCTTCCGGTGTGGCTATTGAAAAGCAAAGTTGGTTATTTGTTGGATTAGCATTTATCGGAGGTTTTGCAGGAGGATATTTCGGGAGTAAGAAAATCGATAATAAGGGATTACGCTATTTGCTTGCTTTTGTTTTGCTATTGGCTTCGCTAAAATTATTCTTCATCTAATGACGTTTTGAGCGTATGATTACGCATAGGTAGATTCAAACTCATATTCCCGAGACATTACCCATATTGGTTCGGTTCTATCCATTTTCGTATTTTTAGTGGACTCAAGAAATGCAATTTAATCGCGAATAAATGTCGGCATCAGAGCATTTGCCAAAGCAGAATAAATTTACCCTTGCTTTTATAGATGATGATCTTGAAAGAGAATTTAAGCAGTCATACGATAAAAGCGTACGTCTTCCCTTACGGTATGGTATCATTATTTCATTGCTTTCATGGTATAGCAGTCTTTTTCTGATTTATTCCATTATACCGGAGGAAGCCTATTGGTTAACGCCGCTTACACTCATTTATATTGGCTCCTACTTTGGTTTTATTGTATATGCCACGTTCAATTCACGGTTTGAAGGGTATTATCATCTTATGGGCGCAATCTCAAATGCATGGGCCGGTTTATACGCCATTTACTTTTGTGATCAGTTTCCAAATGGAGAGAGTTTAACCTTACCCGTACTTATTTTCATCATTTTCTTCGGCTCCTACATGGTTAGATTAAGATGGATTGGAGGGTTTACTGCTGCGCTGTCGTACACGGTTGGATATCATGTTTACATTGCGATCTATTCTGATTTGACAGGAGCCCAGGTAATTTTGTTTGCTTTTGTGGCTTGGATGACGTTGATTTTTGCAATTCTTGCCGGCCGCGTTGCTGAATCGAATAACAGGATTGCTTTCGTACAGCGCAGGACTATCCGAGAGCAAAGTGCCATAATAGAGCAAGAAAAGGAAATGTTGCTCAAAGAAGTTCACCATCAGGTAAAGAATAATTTACAGATCATTGTGAGTCTGATCAATCTTCAACTCGCCAAATTTGATCATGAGGAGGTGAATGCTGCATTGAAAGAAACACAAAGTCGCGTGATGTCAATGTCTCTGGTTCATCAAAAGATGCATCAGACGTCGAATTTTTCTGAAATAGAACTATCTGGTTATATCAGACAGCTTATTGATCATAGTAAACAGATCTACGGACAACACGATATAAGGTCTGATATCAATATTCCAAAAGATGTGAGATTGGATATTGAATCAGCCATTCCCATTGGCTTAATGGTAAATGAGATATTATCAAATTGCTTTAAACATTGCGTTTTAGAGAATAAGCAAAGAGCTTTTTCGATTGATTACGAACAAAAGGACGGTGGTATTTGTGTGTTGAAGTATAAAGATAATGGTCCGGGTTTTCCAGAAGGAATTTCTTTGGATGATGCGAATGCGCTGGGACTTGAGTTAATTGATAGTTTAACCCAACAGTTGGAAGGTACCTTTAACTTCTTTTCAGATAAAGGAGCTGTTTACACGCTCTCTCTAAAATTGGCATAGACCTGTGACTTTAGGAAAAGAATAATGATTTCGAAGAATATCATCTAATTATTTATCGTTAGTATTGAAGAACCTCTTTAACAAGAATGACATGCGCTATATCTTTCTTTTCTCCTTTCTCCTCAGTGCAACTGTAGTAGTTGGGCAGGAGCGTGCCACCATTTCTAAACTAAAAGAAGATCGACAAAAGAGGAAAACAGCTGCCAGAAAAAACATCAATGAACTCAAAGAGGGAGTCCTCTTGGTTCGGTTGGATTTCGATAAGGACAAAATCGCCTATTTCGAAAAGTACAACAATGAAAAAGAGGTAAGGCGCCTAAAGGAAAAGGCCGAAAATGTAAATTCTCAGATAATTGATGCCTTCCGGACGTACTTCAAATTTTGTGAGGTTTATTTCTTTGCTATGGACGACTCACGAAGGTTATTAGAGGAAAATTTTTCAGAAATTTCATTTATGGATACCTCAGGTGCACTCATTCCAGTGCCCAATTTAGCGGAGCGAAATTATTTTATTGGAGAATTCACATACATTGATCAGGATACAACGACCTATTATAGCAGTTCCACACCATCCACCAATAGTATTAATAACCCGGAAGGAGTGACTTATTATGGAGGAACGAAGAACAATCGGAGTGCATTCGTGATTCGCGACAGAAAGTTTGTTCAATTACGCGAGCCTTTCCCTTATTTTTCCGCCTACAAGCCTTTTGGCCCCGTGAAGAAAAGATATCGCAGACCAGTAATGGAATTGGAAGAAAAGCTGCAAAAATACCTAGGTCAGCGCGAGAGTATTAATGTGCATTGATAATTGAATAGACGGCTAGATCCATATATTGCCCTTTGTTATAGACTCGATCCCTATAATGCGCCTCTTTTTTAAATCCTAAATGCTCCAGTAGAAAAATAGCACCTCTATTTTCTGGGGAAACCTTTGCTTCAATGGTATGAAGATTCATCTCATGAATACCAAAGTTGACAATGGCACTTACTGCTTCAACGGCTATATTTTTCCCCCAGTAATCTACGGATAGCTCGCCGCCAATCTCAGCATGCAGATTAGGATAATCAATGGAGTTAAATCCGCATGTGCCAATAATGGCATTGTTATCTCTTAAAATTCCGGCCCAACCAATCCCTTGTTTATTAGCATATGCCTCATTCGTTCGTTTAATCAATTGAACAGAGTCATCCATGGTTCCCATTTCAGGTCTTGCCATAAACTGATTAACACGATCATTTGTGCGCATATCAAAAATTTCAGATGCATCGGATTCCCGAATTTCACGCAGCGTTAGTCGATCCGTTTTCAGAACTGGAAATTCTTGAAAGCACAGTGTACTGATTTCTTTCATCAAAGAAATGTTGATTTAAGAGCTATGAATAATCGAAAATTTAAGTTTCGATCATCAAGTCGTTAAGGAAATAAAATACTTGTTTCCGTATCGATTAAAAATCGACGTCAGTCACGTTTAAAACGTACGTATGTGCCGCAGTTCCACTCGTTTCCTGAACATCTGATGTCCAGCTCGCAACCAATGCAGGGTCTGGAATAAGCGTATCTCCAGAAGTATTTGTAATCAAAAGAGAGTTACCAAAAATCATCGCTGGATCTTGCGGAGATGTCTCCTTACCAGTCTTTGACCAACGAGCTAGAATTTCAGAGCCTCCCATAGCAGGTACGGTATAGCTAACTGGTTCCGAATAGATAACATTCATTCCATTCACATAAATCTCCGTAGAAGAGTTATTGTTAATGATGTATCCAACTGAAGTTTCTTTTTCACATGAAGCGAGCCCGATTAGTGCGGCTACCAAAAAAATATACTTTGTCATTTTTTTCGATGTTTTGAAGCTCTAAGATAAGGAACTTTGCATAAAGTTTTAGAGTTAAGTCTAGTTAATAAGAAAAGAACCTTTAAAAATCGATGTTTTTTAAATTTTCCCATGTTCCATGAAGAACCGATTTTATAACCTCTTTTTTCCCCACATCGTAAAACTGGATTAGTACGTCTAATCCCATTCGTCGAATTTTGGAGAGTATTCGACTAATTTTCTTTACTGTACTTCTCTTGGTTTCAGTTGTAAGTGTTGATCGCAGGGATTTCGTTTCATCAATTATATCCTCAACATCATGTTGATTGGATAATTCTATTAATCTAGTTTCAAAACCCTCTAATAAACTATCAATCTTTATTTGAACATCCAAAGTGTAAGGTTGTTCTTCAGTTCCATCTTCAACCAACTCAAATTGATCATAAAACTCTTCTTCATAACTAATAAGGATATCATCTTCCGGTGTCAGATTAGTGGTGTTATACATTATTATTCTATCAATCCACTGGTTGAAATAGATGATCACCGAATCTTCCCCAGCTTGAATAACTTTACTCGTAATCACAAGATCGCTGGCTGGAGCAAAATCAAGAGTATAAATAACTTTCCCTGTAGATATTCTTTGTCCTCTGATTTCAAAAAAAAAGTTTGAAGAAATATCGGAATCATGGAATTCCATTGTACTTCCATCTTCCCGCATTAGTTTTATTTCACCGTATTCTGTTGCTTTCTCTCGTAAAGCATCCTTAACTTTTTTTATGGATTTTATCTGAATAAGGGGGAGCTGTTTTTTATTCATGAGAAGTATGTTCAACTGGTATTTTCACCAATTTAACTAATTAATTTGTTATCAATCATTTTTTGTAACTGAAAGTAATCTATGAAAAAAACCAGAAGTCTTTTCCTATGGTTAGGCCCGTTTCCAATAGGTATTTTTCAATTTCTAATTGACCATCCGGAGATGCTACGGCCACAATGATTTGGGGATGTTGTAATTCTTGAATAGTGTTGTATTGCTCCAGTTGAATACCATAGATTTCTTTACCGATTTTATTTTTATTGTCACACACCCAACGTATATCACTTGAATGCTCACAAATCAACTTTACAAGATCTTTTCCATTTCTTCCAGCTCCCCAGATCACTAAAGGACGCGAAGAATCGCGTTCCAACTCCATAAAATAGGGAACTTTAAGGTGGAAAAATCGATTGTCGCGGTATTCTTCCCGCGTTCTGGAAATACGGTCGGGACGATCTCGCCAAAAATGAAGAACTTGATCCAGACCGATAATGTTTAGCCCACCTTTATAAAAGCGGAAACAAAGGTCATAGTCTTCGGGGAGCGCATCCGGCAAGAATCCTTGAACTCGATCAAAATCATCCCGATGTACTAACCAACAATTGGAGGGGATGACGCACTCACGATACATATTTTCTGCATGTGTGTTTTGGCGTGCAACGGAACGAAGCCAAGCATCATACTTTCTAAACCCATCGCCAACGTCACCTTCATCTGAAAAATACGCTGTGCCTCCAGTGATAACTGTCCCTTTTCCATGCTCTTTCCACTCCTTGAACATGACTTCGAGTTTATATGTTGGCATTTTATCATCAGAATCCATTCTGTGAATGAGTTTGCCGGATGTTTTGCTATAGCCTAACCGAAGCGCATTCAGTAAATAAGGTTTTGGATTATCGATAACTTGAATCCGATCATCCTCGAGTGCAAATGCATTCAAAATTTGGAGCGAATCATCTATAGAACCATCATTGACGGCTATAAGCTCCCAATGCCGATAAGTCTGCCCAACAATTGAATGAAGACAATCACTTAAGTAAGCTGCCGTATCCTTAACAGGAAGGACAATGGAAATAAGGTCATCTGTCATTTACTCTGATAAATTTAGTTAAACCGTTATGCAAAAGCCATTTCGCGATTATACTTTCGCTGATAAGCCTTTGGAGATAATCCTGAGTACTTTTTGAATGTTGTTCGAAAAGCTTTCTCATCGTTGTACCCTATACTATACATGATTTCAAGGATCGTTTTGGTACTCGATTCAAGTTTTCTCTTGGCTGCTTCTATTTTAACCCGCTGTATATATTCAAGTGGAGTATTTGCCGTTGCTTTTTTGAATCTTCTGAGAAAACTACGTCCATTTAAGTGAATCATCTTTGCAATTTCATCTACGTTTAACTTCTCGTGATAATTGTTTTCGATATAGATCTGTGCTTCTTTAACCGCTTCATCGGAGTGGTCCTTTTGACCACTAAATATGATAAATTCTGATTGGCTCAGTCGATCAAATTCAATCTCTGAAATTTTGGAACACCAAATCGCTGTTTCCCTACCAAAGTAACGCTCGATTAAGTATAGCGTAAAATTCAAAATAGAATATGCCCCTCCACTCGAGTATATTCCATTATCCTCACAGATTATTTTTTCCGGTATGAGTTTGACCTCAGGATACTTCTGCCGAAACTGATTATGAACCGTCCAATGGGTTGCACAAGGCTTGCCGTTCACTAAACCTGTTTCAGCAAGTAAGAAAGCACCCTTGCATAAGCTTGCAATATCAGCTCCATTCGAAATGCGCTGTTTACGAACCCAATCGATGAATGGTCTGTTGTTTTCTATTTCTTCATCAAGGTTACCTGTAATCGGAGATATAAGAATCAAATCAGTGCTTGAAATGTCTTCGATGGTCGCAGTTGGTTGTATGCTAAATAACCTCTGGTAAACTATCGGGTCCATCGATAGTCCAACAAGATCAATTTTGAACTGTTCATTTCTGTTCGTTTTTCCAAAGTGTGAAATGGCCATTTGAAGCATATTGAATGGAGCAATAACTGTATCTACGATACTATTTCCGGCAGGAACGATAACGCTAATGTGTTTCATGTAACAAATGTAATGATTTGTTTTGTCAAAAATAGCCTTTTAAAATGTCGAAAAAGACACCTTTAGCATGCTTTAATGAGACATATCTTTGTTGTATAGAAATCTTAAAAACAAAGTATTATGAGTAATCAAGAAGTAATGGTGGTTTATAAGTGGACGGCCAAATCAGGACAATCAGAAGCGTTAAAAGCTATTTACAAAGAAGTAGAGCAGCAAATGAAAGAAAATGAACCGGGAGCATTGAACGTTCAGTGCTATTTTGACGAGCATTCTTCTACACTGGTGGTAATGGATCTTTTCGTAGATACAAATGCCGTTGGCTTCCATTTGGGTACAACTGCTGGAAATCATTTTCAGAGTCTTTTAGAGATTGCGGAGCCAGGTGAATTCTTATTCTGTGGTAATGTTCCTGAGCAAATGAAGGAGGCAGCATTAGGAATGGGGCTGAAGGCTACTTTTGCACCTCATGTTTTTGGGTTTGAGCGAACGGTAAATGCCTAATTATATTAGTAGAGGAATAAAAAAAACCGCAGCATACCTTTGCTGCGGTTTTCGTTTTTTGTGTGGTGGGCTATTTAGCTTAAACCACTAATCTTTCCGTCATTATCAATATGCATTCCTTCTGACGCTGGGGTTGCAGGAAGTCCCGGCATACGCATCATTTTTCCAAGAATTGGAATGACAAAACCAGCACCTGCAGCAAATTCGAATTCACGCACGGTAATTCTAAAATTGGTTGGTCTAGCCAATAGGTGATCGTTATCTGAGAAGGACTTCTGGGTTTTTGCCATACAAATTGGCAATTCATTCAACCCTAATTGGTCAATCTTGGCAAGATCAGTAATTGCCTGTTTCGAATAGTCAACACCATCTGCTCCATAAATTTCTCGGGCAATTGTTTCGATTTTATCCTTTATGGAGATGTGCCAGTCGTATAACTGCTCAAATTTGTTTTTTCCAGCATCGATTTCTGCAACGACAGCCTCTGCCAATTCAGTCATGCCGTCACCACCTTGTGCCCATCCTTTTGCCACGATAGCATTTACCCCCATCGCTTTACATTTGTCTTGAACCAATTGAACTTCTTCGTTTGTATCTGTAGGGAAGGCATTAATTGCAACCACAGGGTTGAGTCCAAATTTCTTAATGTTTTCGATGTGCTTTTCCAGATTTGCAAACCCGGCAGCAACGCGCTCAACACTCGCGGTGTTATAATCTTCTTTAGCTGCGCCTCCATGATGACGCAATGCACGAATGGTTGCAACCAGAACTACAGCTTCAGGCTTTAACCCTCCTGAAACACACTTAATATCCAAGAATTTTTCAGCTCCTAAATCAGCGCCGAAACCTGCTTCAGTTACGACGTACTTTGAGAGCGATAATCCCATCTTCGTCGCAAGAATTGTATTTGTTCCCTGTGCAATGTTCGCGAATGGACCTCCGTGGATAATCGCAGGATTTCCTTCCATTGTTTGAACCATATTAGGCTTAACAGCATCTTTCAGCAGAATTGCCATGGCGTTTTCAGCGTTTAAGTCCCTCGCATAGATTGGTTTTTTGTCAAATGTCAACCCGATGTAGATGTTTCCAAGGCGGGTCTTAAGATCTTCAAAGTTTTCAGCCATGCACAAAATCGCCATGACTTCTGAGGCAGGTGTAATGTTAAAACCATCCTCCCTTGGAATGCCGTTAGCAGTTCCTCCAAGTCCTATTGTAATGTCGCGTAGCGCTCGATCGTTCATGTCCATTACGCGCTTCCAGGCAATGGTTCGTGGATCAATACCTAAACTTCTGGTTTTGCTTTGAATGTTATTGTCAATTAATGCCGAAAGTAGGTTATTCGCTTTTTCGACTGCTGAAAAATCACCCGTGAAATGAAGGTTGATGTCTTCCATTGGAACAACTTGAGAGTAACCTCCTCCAGCAGCACCACCCTTAATTCCAAAAACAGGACCCAAGGAAGGTTCACGCAAAACTACAGTCGTTTGCTTGCCTATTTTATTCATCCCTTCTGTCAGACCAATAGATGTCGTTGTTTTTCCTTCTCCTGCTGGTGTCGGCGTCATGGCTGTAACCAGAATAAGATGGTTATTCGAAATACTTTTCTCGTCAATTAATTTAAGTGGTAACTTGGCCTTGTATTTCCCATACAATTCAAGGTCATCTTCGCTAATACTTAGCTTTGAAGCAATTTCAGAGATATGTTGCATATGCGCAGCTTGCGCAATTTCGATGTCAGAGAGTACTTTCTTCTTCATTTACGGTTGGTTTTCAAGAGTAATAACATTTCACAAAACACTGCGTGATTGTTCAAATGCTTCGGTCAATATACGGGATATTCGTTAAGATTGTTTCGCAGAACAATCGAATTTAACACTTAGATAAATTTTCATTCATTTTTAAGGTGCATGTTAGGCAATTCCTATTCGGTCAGAAAGTATAAACTCAAATCCACAAAGTACCATTCAAAACTCTTTTTGCACTATTAATAAGGGCAAGTTTTATTACTTAATTTCACCACATGAGCACGAATGTCGACAAAATGAATAAGCGGGGTGTAAAAACCAGTTATGTTTCGACCATCATTGGTATTTCACTGGTATTGTTCATGATCGGAATTGTTCTTGGTGGTATTTTTGGCTTAGAGGATATTCAAAAACAGGCAAAGGAAAGCCTTCAAGGTGATTTGTTTTTTCAACCCGATTTGAATCCTGCAGATATTAAACAGATTGAGCAGGAATTAAAGACCTGGGATCAATTCAATGAAGTATTTTATGTATCACCTGAGCGGGCTATTGAAGAGTTTACCGGAGAAGATCAAAATGCGGATAACATTCTGGAAATTTTTGAAGGAGACAACCCACTTCCCCCAACTGTTGGCTTTAAACCAAAGGAAGAGCATGCAACGTTAGAGGGCATGGAAAAAATTAAGAATGAACTTTTGGAGGCATACGGTGATAGATTAGATGAGGTAAGTTATGATGAAGCCAGTGTAAAGTCAGTCAATCTTGGGTTCAAACAGGTCGTTTACCTCATAGGTCTTGTCGCGTTGTTGCTTATCATTATTGCTGTGGCAATGATTAACAATACTATTCGTTTGGCCTTATACTCAAAACGTTTTTCTATTAAAACAATGCAACTTGTAGGAGCCACATCCGGTTATATTCGTCGCCCCTTTTTATGGCAGTCGATTGGAATGGGAATCATTAGCGGAATTATCGCCATGGCTCTACTTTTTGGATTATTCTATGCACTGAATAATCTGGTCGACTGGATCGATATTCCAATTACGATGTACATATTCTTAATGCTATTTGCGTCGCTCATAATGATAGGTGTCGTGATTACCTTCATTTCGACATGGTTCGCACTTAACAAATATTTGCGAATGAAATTGGATGATTTGTATTAAATTTGGAGCATGAGCAAAAAGAATCCATCTATGAAAAGTGCACCGCTCGATGCTGTGGCGTCTGACGAAACCATTGCGCAACCTACGACTTCAGGAAATAAAGTTTCTCTGAAAGATTGGAGTAAAGGAGCACCGTTTTCATTTAATGCTAAAAACTATCGATTGTTATTGATTGGTTTAGCAATTAACATCCTTGGATTCATTCTCATGATTGGTGGTGCGACAGATGATCCAGCTAAGTTTGATGGCGATGCACTGTTCAGCCACACGCGTATTACTATTGCGCCCATGCTTATTGTTGCGGGTTACGTCGTAATCATGTACGCAATTATGAAAAAGCCAAAAGCTTAATCAGCACTTAAATGAGTTTTCTTGAAGCAATTATCCTTGGAATCATTCAGGGACTTACCGAGTTTTTGCCAGTGAGCAGTAGTGGCCACCTTGAGCTTGGAAAGGCAATATTGGGAAGCGTTCCTGAGGAAGGTATGCTCATGACAGTCGTATTACATTTTGCAACGGCATTGAGTACTGTGGTTATTTTTCGAAAAGATATTGCGGGAATATTTAAGGGATTATTTCAATTTAAAAATAACGAAGAACTAAGGTTTTCGGTACTTA
Organism: Flavobacteriales bacterium UBA6051; assembly: GCA_002427735.1. Classification (GTDB taxonomy): domain Bacteria; phylum Bacteroidota; class Bacteroidia; order Flavobacteriales_D; family Crocinitomicaceae; genus UBA4466. The sequence continues at coordinate 161,906 of DIYP01000005.1, read as the reverse complement.
TCGTTGTTTCGATGATTCCTGCGGCATTTGTCGGAGTGTTATTTGAAGATCAAATCGACGCCTTTTTTAGTGGTAATCTATTGCTTGTTGGGCTTATGCTTTTGCTCACCGGTGGTTTGTTGTTTTTGGCGGATCGAGCAAAAGACACTGAAGGCAAGGTGACGTTTGCTCGATCAATTGTTATTGGGATCGCTCAGGCTATTGCTATTCTTCCCGGGATTTCGCGTTCGGGCGCTACGATCGGAACTTCCGTTCTGCTTGGAATTGATAGAAAACGAGCGGCGAGATTTTCGTTTTTAATGGTTGTTCCACTCATTCTTGGTGCGATGGCAGTAAAAACGAAAAACTATCTGGAAGTCAATGACCTCGAAGGAATGATCGCTGAAGAGCGTATCGAAGTAATTTTGGAGGAACTAGATAAGGACCTTAGCATTGATGAAAGTCAACGTTTGGCACTTTCAGATATTCTTCTCCAGAAAGAATATGCCTGGCAAGCAATTGTCGAAGATCATGAAAATGCTTTTTCGCTTGAAGAGGTAAGTGAGTCTTTCTTACTGGACTTGACGAGTAATGGCTTTAGTCAGGAGGAAATAGCGATGATTCAGGCTGATGACCTGGCTGGTGTGAGAGCTACCAAACAAACGTCTATGGGGATTTTATTGGCTGGATTTCTAGCTGCTTTTGTCACCGGTTTGTTTGCATGTACATGGATGATTCAACTGGTAAAGCGTAGCAAATTAAAGTACTTCGCATTTTACTGCTTCGCAGTTGGATTAGGGGCAATAACCTGGACTTTTTTCATGTAGCTGATGAACATTACTGATTTTGCAGCAGGCAGTACAATTTTAGTCGATAAACCACTCGGTTGGACATCATTTGATGTTGTGAATAAGATTCGATGGAATCTTAAGCAAAAACTCGGGGTTAAGAAGATTAAAGTCGGTCATGCCGGAACTTTGGATCCGCTGGCTTCAGGATTATTGATTATTTGCATAGGGAAGCATACAAAACGGATCGAAGAAATTATGCCTGGTGAAAAGACTTACACGGGCACCATTCTCTTAGGTAAAACAACTCCTTCATACGACTTAGAAACTGAGTACGATGGAACATTTCCAACGGAGCATATTACAGAAGAGCTATTAGAAGAAGTGCGTTGTTCCTTTTTAGGAGAGCAAGACCAAGTGCCTCCTATTTTTTCCGCTAAACAAGTGAATGGCAAGCGGGCTTACGATATTGCAAGAGCAGGAGGGGATGTTGTATTAAAGGCAAACAAAGTGAACATTAGTAGCTTTATACTGGACACCAAAACATTTCCTGAAGTTGGGTTTGAAGTGAGTTGTAGCAAGGGTACATATATTCGTTCCATTGCGCATGATTTCGGGAAGAAGTTGAACTCTGGAGGTACATTAATCCAATTGCGTCGTACACGATCTGGAGATTATTCCATTGACGATAGTAAAAGTGTAGAGGATTGGATTGAAATTATTCAACAGGCAACTCGTTGAACCTGTTAATTTTTTTACCTTTGCGTCCCCTTATATCTGAACATAAAACAGGAGTGTTATGAATAAAATGAAATTATCACAATTCAACTTTGACCTACCAGAAGAGTTGATTGCAGAGCACCCAAGCGACAATCGTGATGAAGCGCGCTTAATGGTTGTTCACCGTGATACTGGAGAAATAGAGCACAAGTTATTCAAAGATGTTATTGATTACGTTGATGAAGGTGACGTAATGATCATGAATAACACAAAGGTTTTTCCTGCCCGAATGTACGGTAACAAAGAAAAAACCGGAGCAAAAATAGAAGTCTTTTTACTACGTGAGTTGAACCGAGAGAGCCTTCTATGGGATGTTTTAGTTGACCCTGCACGTAAGATTCGTATCGGTAACAAGCTTTACTTTGGTGAAGATGATTCGCTGGTAGCAGAGGTAATCGATAACACGACTTCTCGAGGAAGAACATTACGATTCTTATTTGATGGCTCTTATGAAGAGTTTAAGAAGACCATTACTGAACTAGGAGAAACACCGCTTCCGAAGTATATTAAAAGAGGTGTTGAACCAACAGATGAAGAACGTTACCAAACAATTTACGCAAAAGAGGAAGGTGCGGTAGCTGCACCGACTGCAGGATTGCATTTCTCTCGTCAATTAATGAAGCGTCTTGAGTTGAAAGGTGTTGATTTTGCGGAGGTAACATTGCACATTGGATTGGGTACATTCCGTCCGGTTGAGGTCGAAGATCTCACGAAACATAAAATGGATTCTGAGCAAGCATTTATCTCTCAGGAGTGTGCTGATACTGTGAACAATGCGAAACGCAACAAGAAAAAAATTGTAGCGATTGGAACGACCTCAATGCGCGCAATCGAAACTTCGGTTTCAACAGATGGTATGTTGAAGCCATTTGAAGGGTGGACAAATAAGTTCATTTTCCCTCCATATGATTTCAGTATTGCTGATGCGTTGATTACCAACTTCCATACGCCATTGTCTACTTTGTTAATGATGGTATCTGCTTTCGGAGGTCATGAGTTAATGCTCAGTGCATATGAGCAAGCCGTGAAAGAAAAGTATAGATTCTATTCGTATGGCGACGCCATGTTGATTATCTAAGTTAAACATGATATTACAAAAAAAGGATGCTGTTTAAAAGCATCCTTTTTTTGTTTGTAGTGATTTAGGTTACATATAGCTATTGAATAACGTAATTTCTACGTTCAATTACCTGTTTGTGGCGACAAATAAATACTTTTTCTCGATGAATTCCAAATTATGCCTTTAATTATTATTGAATTCATCTGTTTTTGCCGCTTTTCACCTGCAAATAATGACTATTTTTGTCAGCGCAAAATCTCGCTATGGATATCGCAGTAGAGAAAACGACCTTTTCGGGAAAAATCAAAGCTTACATGGTTTTTACCAAGTTTAGATTGTCCGCATTAGTGGTGGTCTCTGCGCTTTCAGGATATTTGTTCGTCGGCGGCACTTGGGGTATCGAAATACTGTATCTATTGGTCGGCGGGATGTTGGTTACTGCAGCTTCTAATGGATCCAATCAGATTTGGGAACGGGATTTAGATAAGTTGATGAAGCGTACAGAAGGACGTCCAATACCGCAAGGACATATGTCCGTCAATGAGGCTATTGTGGTGGTGATTGTTTGCTTAATTGCCGGAACCGCTTTACTTTACCTACTTAATTTGTACACGGCGATTTTAGGAGTGTTCTCTTATGTTTCTTACGTTTTCATTTACACCCCAATGAAACGCGTTTCGCCTTGGGCGGTATTCGTTGGTGCCATCCCCGGAGCACTGCCACCAATGATTGGTGCGATAGCACATATAAACGCCTTTGGACTTGTGCCAGGCGTGCTTTTTTTCGTTCAATTCACATGGCAGTTTCCGCACTTTTGGGCAATTGCATGGGTGGCTTACGACGATTACAAAGCTGGCGGTTTCTCACTACTTCCTTCTAAGAGCGGGAAGTCCAAGAACTCAGCGTTTCAAATAGTGGTTTATTCTTTGGCATTGATTCCATTTAGTCTGTTGCCATGGCTAATGGATATGACGGGTAACATTTCTCTTATATTGGCTTCGGCATTGGGAGCAGTGTTCTTCTTTTACGCTTTTCGATTGTTACAGACGTGCGACGATAAAGACGCACGAAAATTAATGTTTGCCTCATTCTTTTACTTACCAATCATACAGTTTGTGTACGTTTTTGATGCGGTGGACGAAGTGATTCTTAAATATTTAGGCGGATGAAAAATGACGATAATATGAATGCCTCTAATGTGGAACTGACAGCAGAAGAGAAAGAACAGCGTCAAAAAATTCAATTGGAAAAGGCAAAAAAGAATCTGGTTTATGTTGGTATTGCCAGTGTAATAATGCTTTTTGCAGGATTAAGCTCTGCCTATATTGTGTCTATGGGCGATTCATTCTGGCTTAAGTTTCCGCTGCCCAGCGCATTTTGGATTAGTACGGCAATAATTGTTATTAGTAGCGTTGCGATTCAGTTAGCAGTATCATTTGCCAAAAAGGAAAATTATGGTGCGTTGAAGGGAGCTGTGGTAGCAACTTTTCTTCTGGGTTTGGCATTTATATATTTCCAATTTAAAGGATACGGACAGCTTGTTGATAATGGTGTACATGCTGTGAGTAATCACATTATTGTCACAGATGGTAAGTATGGTGATTATTTTGAAGTAAAGTACAAAGGTGATTTTATTGAGATTAACGGAAATGATTATCTGTTAAAAGGAAAGGAAATGACTGATGCCCAGGTCAAAGATTATCAGGGGTTTATGTCGCAGTTTTTAGAAATTAAGGATTCATCTTATTTTGAAGTAAAACAGTATGGTGGCGATTTCATCCTTTATTTTGAGAATGTTCCGTTAGAGTTGAAAGATGGTAAGTTGGCAACACCTGACGGAGAAGAGTTAGAATACTTAGACTGTGTTCGTTTAAGAGATCTGGCGATTAATGTGAGAGATTTGCGTGGAGATTTCTTTGTGAGAGGCGAACTAGGGAAGGATTTTCACATTTATTACAAGGGAAAAGAATTGGAGTATAAAGACCGTCAACTACACATGAACGGTAAGATTCTATCGAACTATTTGCAGATAAAATCAATGGAATCACCAGACACGGCATCTTCCTATTTGTACATCATTACCTTCTTGCATTTATTGCATATTCTAGTGACCTTGCTGTATATGATTAAGGTTGTAATTCATTCATTCTCAGGTAAAATAAATAGTACTAATAATATCAGCTTAAAAGCGGGCGCGATCTTCTGGCACTTTTTGGGAATATTATGGCTGTATTTACTACTTTTTTTACTTTATATTCACTAAACTTGCACATAAAATTTTTTCAGAATGGCCGGACACGCTTCTAAACAAATTGACGGAAAAACGCTTTGGGGAGGTAAAATGTCTCCTTTTAGTACGAGTTACGGAAAGCTAATGATGTGGTTCTTCCTCGTTTCGGATGCTTTGACATTTGGAGGATTACTAGTCGCTTACGGATTTACTAGACACGATTATTTAGGATCTTGGCCAATTGGTGAAGAAACGTTTAACTCACTTCCATTTTTAGGTCATGGATATCCATTGATTTATGTGGCCTTGATGACGTTTATTCTGATTGTTTCTTCGGTAACAATGGTATTGGCCGTTGAAGCTGGTCACAGAATGGACAAGCGAGGAGTGATTAAGTGGATGATTGCAACGATTATCGGTGGTTTCTTCTTCGTTGGATCTCAGGCTTGGGAATGGTCTCACTTTATCCACGGTTCTGAATTCGGGAAAGTGGAATTAGCGGACGGTTCATTAGCCATCGTTCATGGAGAGTTTGGAGAAATTGAAAGTTTTAAAGTAACAGTTGCTGGAGATCACCACCAAGTTGGAGACGAAATTAAGGCAGGAGTTCATGGTGTAACTCAAGCTGATCTAATGCATGATTATCAACATGCAGCAGCTGAAGGACACATCAAGGATGGTATCATTACCTTGCACGATGGTTCACAGGCAGAGATCAAGAAAAGTGCAAATGAGCACATGGAGTTGATCGTTAAAGAGTCTGGAGGTAAATACGAAATGGGAACGCACATTGAAGAAGGTGCAGCGGCTATGTATGAGGAGGCTATCAACTCAGGGGAAGCTGGTCGTCTTATTTATGGAGCGAACCTTCAGCAAAACGAGTACGGACCTCAACAGTACGGACAGTTCTTCTTCTTTATTACTGGATTCCACGGATTCCACGTATTCTCTGGTGTAATTATCAATATCATTATTCTTCTTCAAGTAATTGGAGGAGTTATGCACTCACGCGGACATTACGAAATGGTTGAAAAAACTGGACTTTACTGGCACTTTGTCGATTTAGTTTGGGTATTCGTATTTACATTCTTCTACCTAGTATAATCTGAAAAAACGTATCTGTTATGGAAAGAGACGATATTATAGAATATTCATTAGACGCACATCACAGCGAAGAAGCGGGTGTTAAAATCCGTAGAAAAATTTGGTTTGTAACGTTACTATTAACGATTATCACTGCTGTTGAAGTAGCATTAGGAGCAATGATTAAGCAAGGATCTGGTGCATGGCCTTTCGTAAAATGGTCGTTCATTATTATGACTTTATTGAAAGCTGGATACATCGTAATGGTGTTTATGCACCTTGGAGATGAGCGCAAAGGATTGAGATACGTAATCCTGATTCCTTACTTCATCTTTATGTTGTATTTGATCTTCATATTGCTTTGGGAAGGATTAGCTGTAGGTGAAGCCTGGGCTGGAGCCGCCGTTTAACCATCTTACAATATGGCTGTAAAAAATACTGCCGGACGAACAAAGAGAGCGCTAGCGTTTTTAATCTTGTTTGGTCCGGCTTTTATTTTGGTGTTTATCGCCACACGTGGTTGTAATCATAAGTTTAAAGAACTTGGAGATTATGGTAAGGCGATCAATTATACTTTTACGGATGCTGAAGGAGTGAAGCATACCTATGATGAGTTTGAGGACAAAGTCGTTTTAGTAACCACCCTTCAACCAGAATGCCCGGATAACTGTTCTATCTCTTTTTGGCATCTTGATCAACTCATATATCAGCATGTCAGAAAGAACAAAAAGAAGCTGGGATCTGTTCGCATAATTTCATTTGTCACCGATGGTGAAGGCAAACCGTTGGAGGACATCTCAACAGTCCGGGATATGATAACGGATAGAGTAGAGGCATACGATCCTGAAATATGGTACTTGGCCTCTTCAGATGATGTAAGAAGTTTATATGATTTTGAGAATAACAATGAATCGCTACTTCAACAAGGAGAAGAATATCATGGAGGTGAAGCGTATCAAGAATTGATGCTTTTGCTCGATAGACGCAATCATTTAAGAATGGTTTTGTCAGGAACTTCAGAAGGAATGATTCGCCGAATGAAAGAACACATTGCCTTGTTGCAAAAACAATATGATAAAGAAGCTGCACGAAATGAAGATGCTCAGTAAATTTCCCCTGGTTGTTTTGCTCACACTTTTGATGGCAGCGTGCCAAGAAGCGGATGAGTATGAAGCACCCATTTTACCTTTTTTGGGCCCAAGAGATATAGAGTATTCAACGGTGGATGGAGAGGAAGTGGCGGATACTTTATACCATAAAGTAGCAGAATTTAAGTACCTGAATCAAGATTCTGTTTTAATCACCTCTGAAAGCATGAAAGGAAAAGTATGGATCTCCGACTTTTTCTTTACAACATGCCCCACTATTTGTCCGCCGATGACGTCACAAATGAAGCGTTTGAATGAGATGCTTAAGGATTTATCTGATGAGATTCAGTTCATGAGTTTTTCAATCGACCCGAATCGAGATACGCCGGCTAGATTGCGGGAGTACATAGCAATGCACGAAATTTCGGCGAGCAATTGGCACTTCTTTACAGGGCATGAGGCAGCAACGCATCAATTGGGAGTTCAATCTTTTCTTGTACATGCAGGCGCTGACGATACGGAACCAGGAGGTTTTGCCCATTCAGATATATTTACGTTGGTAGATCATAATGGACATGTCAGAGGGGTTTACCATGGTACAGATATCGATGAAGTAGATCAAATGGAAAAAGACGTACGTAAACTATTAGAACATGACTACGGAATTAATGGATCCAAATAAATTGAAAAAAGCAAGGGTTGCAATTATTGTGGCTTCTATTGCAATACCACTTGTGGTAGCAGTGCTATTTGGCGTTAAAATTGAAGGTGTTGATCTTACATTTTTACCTCCGATATATGCTGCAGTTAATGGCTTAACGGCGTTGTTATTGGTGGGAGCTTTATTGGCCATTAAAAGGAAGAACATGAACCTTCATCGTGGTCTCATTCGGTTTTGTTTGTTATTATCTCTTCTTTTTCTTGCTAGTTATGTAGCCTACCATATGACTTCTGAGTCAACACCATATGGTGGAGATTATCGAATGATCTATTTTATCATTCTTATTTCCCATATTGTTTTAAGTATTGCAGTTGTTCCTTTAGTGCTATTTACCTATTTGTTTGCTTGGCAAGGGAATTATGAGCGCCATAAAAAGTGGACTAAAATTACATGGCCACTTTGGTTTTATGTGGCTGTTAGTGGAGTGGTCGTTTACCTTATGATCTCACCCTATTATTCTTAATCTGCTGAATAGACTTCGGTAAGTTTTGTATCTTTTCCACTGAGTTGTCAATCATGTCCGAAGGAAAAGAAATAAAAATACTCTCCAGAACAAGAATACTGGTTATAGGTATTTTATTTCTATCCATTTATGCATTAGCATACGTCTTTCAGGAAACACTCTGGGGAGTTCACCACTTTACATTTCTACCTTCTGGAATAGGATTGTTTTTTCTCGCATTAGCTTTTGTTCTAATGGTATCTGGCTTTTTCATGCCGGTTCGTAAAGAATTGTTAGATCGTATACCGAGAAAGTTTTGGTTGGCAATTGTATTAGCACTGGCAGCTGGCTGGGTTTTCCATAACTTCCCAATTCATAAGGATTATTATGGTGATGCCCCTCGGTTTAAGGGATTTCTTGGGGATGGAGTAGATGAATTGAATGTGGAACGCACACAGAACATGCTCAGCCTTGACATATTTGACCCTAAGATTGGTGAAAAGACGATGCTCAACGCAGTGGAAAGATTAGCTTTTCGAACGCAGGCTCACCCTGTAGATGTTTTTCGTTGGATTGATACAGTCTCAGGAACAGTATTCGTATTGATATGGTTGTTGTTTTTATTCAGTTATGTAGAATCTTCAGCACAACGTTTAATTTTGATACTGATCGGCTTATTTGCTCCTTTTACTCAAAATTTTTACGGCCATATTGAGATTTACGCACCGTTTTTCGCTGTCGTTACAGGTTATTTTTCAATACTTTTCTATTATCTAAAGACGAGTAATAAACGTCTTCTCTGGGCACTGATTTTTGCGCTTATCTTATGCATAAAATTCCATTTTCTAAGTGTTCTTCTCATACCTTCACTAATAGCGGCTTTCGTTTATGTGAAGGGGTCTGAAAAATGGAAGCCTTACTTTACCTGGAAAAGTGTGTTACGTTATGTGCTGATTCCGGTTTTTATAATTGGTTGGTTGGCTTACTTTTTCGTTTTTAAAGATCATAATGATCCCCGTTTTCTTGACGGAGTGGTGAAGGAGTCTGAGCGATTATTTTTACCACTGATGTCGCCTGATGCTCCACTGGATCGCTATAATCTTTTCAGTTTCGCTCATATCTCTGATTTTGTCAACAATTGCTTTCATTGGGCAGGAGCCGGTCTTTTTGTCCTGATAATACTATTAGCAACGAGAAAACGGATTAATTGGAACACCCCCGAAGTATTACTCACAGGTGTTAGCCTAATTCTCTTTAACGGTCTTTTATTCATGGTGAACCCGTTACTTTCCATGCCAATAGATTGGGATTTGTTTTCATTATCAGCGCCATTGTTATTGTTTTTATTGGTAGCCATCATGAAAAGTAGCGAGTTGGAATTACGCTCGTTAGTGCTACCGACAGTTGGAGTTTGCGTTATGGCTATTCCCGTTTACATGACGAATGCTATACCTGATGCAGGTTCAAAGCGTTTGGAAGTAGTTGGTAGGTATACCTTCAAGACTTACTGGATTAGATCGGCGGGAACTATCGATAATGGGATAGGAATGGAAAGTGCGGCTACCCAGGATTATATCGATCGATTGGAACAGGTGATAGATGATCTGAAGCCATATGCGCACGAAGGAGACGATATTGAGTATGCCTATTTACTATGGAGTAGAGCAAAATATTACCGAAGTATCAATGATTTAGAAAGGGCACTAAGACTTCATCAAGAAGTTCATGATTATGCTAAAAAATATCCCTCCAATAGAATGGGTACCATGGATGCCTACTACAGACTCGGGCGATTTGATGAAGCATTTGAGGAGAGCAAAAAGTTGGTTGCCATGAGTTATCCTGATAAACTGCAGTCCCTTTCAATGGCCATCGATTGTGGTTTAAAAGCTAAGGAGTCCTTATTAGTACTAGACTATTGTGAAGAGTTTTTAAAAACGATGCCGACAAATGCGTATGTTTCAGGCATAAGGGATAGTCTTCGGGTCGCACTCGATCTTCCGGCGCTGCAGAATGGTGAGCAAATCATCATGTCAATGCAAAATGATTTTATCAAAGGCGATTTTGAAAGTGCCTATGAACAGGCGCTTCAGTTGGTGGCATTGCAATACCCTGATCGTCAGAGAGCACTTAGGATGGCTATTCACTGTGCATTGGAGGGGGGAATGTATGATGCTGCAAAAAAACATTGCGAAGAGTTCATAACTGCAGATAAGTATGATCGATTGGTGAATGAAGTCAATAAGAGGCTTTCCGAAGGAGATAGGTTAGGGGAAATAAAGTTTTTATTTGGTTCGAGGTAATACAAACTTTATGATTTTATCGGGGTATGCACAATTTTTATATGCATACATAAGTTTATTATAGTAACAACAACGTATTAAACGCTCTAAAATCAAACACTATGATCAAGACAGCCCTCTCCTGCTGTGCGTTCATTTGCATGATCACAGCAATTGCACAAACCAGTAATCCAGAATCGAATCATGAACTGCTTGCTACCTCTGAGGTCATTTCAAGTAATTCAGACGAGCAAGAACTCACTGAGTCTAATGAACCTCAAAAAGATGCATCTGTCGGGATAGGTGCACGGCATCCAAACTCTTTAGCTTCCCTTGAACTAGGAGATAAGGATAAAGGTTTCCTCATTAACCGAATGAACTCAGAAGAGATCGAATTTTTTGAAATGTCGCTTGGAGTGGCAGAAGAAGGAATGACCATCTACAACATTGAAACGGGGAAGTTGCAAACCTGGAATGGTGTTCAATGGGTAGAGCTCGGGGTCAAAGAAATGCGACTTCAAGACGATCTTTTATTATTGGATAAATCGCATAGTATTGATCTTTCCGAATATAAAGACAATACGGATCAACAGAATTTGACTGAAGCGCACCTGGATGGGATGAACTTAACCATTGGAATTGAAAATGGCTCATCCGTATCAGTAGATCTTACACCGATTTTTGCATCCTATGATGAACGCATTCAAAAACTAGAAGCATTGCTCTTATCATCAAATGAAAATCAGGTAGCGAATGACGACAGGTCGCATGATGTAAATAAGTCTATCTCAGAAGCGAGGCTATACCAGAATACCCCTAATCCTGTAAGTGGGCCTACAACTGTCAAATATTTCATTCCAAAAGATGCAGAATCGGCTCAGTTGATTCTTCGAAATTCTTTAGGGCAGGTAATCTCCACAAAAAAGCTCGCGCATACTGGAACGAATGGAAGAGAGCAAATCAATACCAGTAAACTAGACGCAGGCGTCTACTACTTTTCTCTATTCGTTGACGACATTCGAGTGGATACAAAGAAAATGGTAGTCAAATAGAACTTTTTATGCCAAAATTGGAATTCTAAGACTATTTCGGTCCGCAGTGTAGGCTATTTCAGGTTTTCAGAAGGTTTAAGTACGATTTAGACTTTTGCGCATTCTTTCGTACATTTGTTAGACCTTCTAAAATTATAAACTATGAAAAAACGATTACTCTGCACGCTTTCGCTTGCGGCTCTCCTTATTTCTGCCAATTCTAATGCGCAAATCGTTCACGAAGCTGGAATCCCCGTATCATGGGGCATGTTTAAATCTGCAACGGACGAAGTTGTAGCAGTTAAAATGCCTTCTTTTGACGTCGAAGCGCGACTTGCCGAAGATGCAATTAACGATATTGAAAAGCTTGGACCATGGAGATTTGGTTACGAGTTTGAAACTAATTATAACACGCACAACTCTGGTGTTTGGCACGATTTAGACAATGGTGAACGCATCTGGCGTTTAGCTGTTAATTCTACTGGAGCATTAAGTATGAACGTCATCTTTGATACATACAATCTTGTTCCGGGTGACCGAGTATTTATATACAATGAAGATCGTTCTGATGTTATTGGACCTTTTACGCACTTGAATAATAAAGAGTGGAATGGTTTGGCGACTCTACCGATTTCGGGTGAAACTTTAATTGTTGAATTACATCAACTAAGTCCGGCAGCAACAAATCAAAGTGAATTAAGTATTGGACAAGTGACGCATGGTTACCGGGATATTTTCGGATATGCCCGTCGTACTTATGAGAAAGGTCTTGGAGACTCTGGATCTTGTAATAATAATGTAATCTGTCCAGTGGGTGATCCATGGAGATGTGAAATAGCATCAGTTGCGATTATTATTGCAAACGGTTCTGGAGCTTGTACAGGAACTGTTTTGAACAACCTGGAGGAAGACGAGCGACCATTGTTCTTGTCTGCCAACCACTGTGGAACCAATGTATCTAACTGGGTTTTCCGATTCAACTGGGAAAGTCCTTCTTGTAATCAGAATCAGAACGGACCAACGAATCAAACAGTTTCAGGTGCATCCTTATTATCAGCAAGTGCAGGATCTGACTTCTCGTTAATGGAATTATCATCAAATATTCCTGCTTCTTACAATGTATATTATTCAGGATGGGATGCAACGGGAGCGGCTCCTCAGAATTCAACAGGAATTCACCATCCTTCTGGAGACGTAAAGAAGATTTCTTTTGACACGGATCCTGCTATGACTGCCAATTATGGTGGTGCTGTTTGTTGGAATGTTCAAAACTGGGAAGATGGTACAACAGAACCTGGATCCTCTGGTTCAGGATTGTGGGATCAAAACCATCGCTTGGTTGGACAGTTGTTCGGTGGTTCTGCTTCTTGTTTCTCGATTACAGATGATTTCTATGGTAAATTAAGCACTTCTTGGAATGGCGGAGGAACTCCTGGTACACGTGTGCGCGATTACCTCGATCCGAATGGAACGGGTGTGATGTTCATGGATGGAAAGGGAACAGGTCTTTGTGCTGGTGCAACGTATGACAATGATGCAGGAATTCAATCTATTGATGGAATTGGAACTACATGTGGTACAAGCACGATCACTCCTTCAGTTACATTGAAAAATCATGGAAACTTGACATTAACATCGGTAAATATTGATTACAATTTCAACAGTGGTGCTTCTTCAGGAACTATTCCATGGACAGGATCTTTGGCTCCAGGAGCCACTACCACGGTGAATTTGCCAACATTTAACGTAAGTCCTGGAACGAATACACTGAATGTGTCAACTGATACGCCAAATGCAACAGTAGATCAGGACGTGTCAAATGATGGAAGTGGTGAAACCTTCCAGGGATTCCCGAACGGTGTTTTGGTATCAATCGATATTATTCAGGATGAATACGGAAGTGAAACAACTTGGGAAATTCTGGATGGTGGAAATGTACTTTATTCTGGAGGTCCATTCTCAGATAACAATGATGGTCAGTTGGAATCAGCTGATGTTTGTCTGAATTTAGATGAGTGTTATACGTTTGTTATTTATGATTCGTATGGTGATGGAATATGTTGTGATTATGGTAACGGTTCTTACACTGTCGGTAATAACGGTGCAGTGTATGCTTCTGGAGGTCAATTCCAGGATGAAGAATCTACAAACTTCTGTGTGACATTGAGTCTTGATGAGAATAGTATCCATGGAGTGAAGGTTTATCCGAATCCTACGAATGGTGTAGTGACTGTTGATCTAAGTGAATTGAATTCGACAGCAACTGAATTGAAAGTGTTGAACGCAATGGGATCTGTTGTTGCAGAGCAAACTGTTGGCGCTACCGTGAATCAATTCGATCTCACAAATGAAGCGAATGGAATTTACTTTGTGGAAGTATATACTGAAGCGGGTAAAGCAGTTTACAAACTCAACTTAAGTAAATAATAAATAATTTATAGGTTAACGAAGAGGGGTGGTTGAAAGATCACCCCTTTTGTTATTTAAAAGATTGGATATCGAACTCTGAAAGGTCAATTGCATAAGTTCCTTCCATGCCCCATGCGGCAATACCTCCTGGTAAACCTGTTAAACCATCGTTCCCATTAAGTTGTCCTTCTAAAGCGTCTCCAGCCTTACCACCATTTCCTGGTTCTCCTCCTTCTCCCGCTTCTCCCGCAGAGACATTGAACTTTAGTTGCGCTGACAATGCAGCAGCCGATGGATGGAGTTTAATGCGGATATTTCCACCGTTCCCTCCGTTGGCAGCATTACCGCCATTTCCTCCATTCCCACCATCACCTGGTCGTTTCATCTTACCGTCATCGTCTTTGCTGCCATCTTTTCCATCACCACCATCGCCACCGTCACCACCATCACCTCCAGGGCCGCCTGAGACATCAAAAAGAAGTGTGTTTGTAGCGCGTGTTTTGTATTTAAAAGTATTACCAGAAGTAAGGTCTTGAACGTTTAAAAAATACAATTCTCCTTCTTTCCAAATATGAATTTCATAATCGTTTCCGTTGAAACCTGGCTCACCCATCGTTCCGTCGAAACCTGTTTTCCCATCTCTCAAGAGAATGCGAGATCCACGGTCCTTTTGGTCTTCACCATCAGCTCCCGCATTTCCCGAGCCATCAATGGTTAGGCCTCCTAAAAAATTCATGTGAACCGTATCACGTGCTTCAAAGGTTTCTTCTTTATCCGTCACTGAAAGTCCTACAGTTAAAAAACTTTCACTGAAACTTGTTGGCTTGTGTGTGATTGTAAAGCGTTTACCTGATTGCCGAATACCATTAGAGACGATGTTCAGTTTTCGATGATTAGTGATGTCCAGTTCATGTCCATTATGCATGATAGCCTTAACGCGGGCTTCGATAGTTGAGCCAAAGTTAACCTCAGCACCTGGGCTGTATTCGAAATCCAATGAACGAATTTCGCTCACTTTTAATTTTTTTGCTGATCCGCAACTTGCCAAAATAAAAAGGGAAGCCACGAAAAATGTAAAACATTTCATAGTGAATGGGTTTGCGTCAAAATTAGAAAAATGAATCTATTTGGAGTTATGTAGGCGTTAGATGTAGCTGCCGCCCTTGGATTAATCTTTCAAAATAGAAGTCAAGACCCCCCAAACTTTTTCAGCGGAAGAATCCCAAGAAAATAGTTTGCTTCTTTCAAGGCCTTTTTCGCTGAGTTTGATGCGCAAATCATCATCGGAGCATATGAGTTTCAGCTTCTCAGCAATATCCGAGACATCAAACGGATTACAATATAGGGCTGCCTCACCGGCTACCTCTGGTAAAGAAGTTTTGTCACCTGAAAGAATGGGGGTTCCACAGCGCATGGCTTCTACAAGCGGAATTCCGAACCCTTCAAAGTATGGGACAAAAGTGAAAACGGTCGCTCCAGCCATTAAAAAGGCCAATTCTTCTAGTTTAAGATGTCCTGTAAAATGAATGTGTTTCCTTAGTTCATTTGAAATAGCAACGGACTTTTTACTCCCGGAAAACAACTCTTCTCCTGCAATAATAAGTTTATATGGCAGTTCGGGGTGGTCATTTTTAACTTGTTCAAATGCCGCAATTAACCTTTGGACATTTTTACGTGGATGAAGTGCTCCGACAAATAAGAGGTACGGCTGACCACCCGCATATTTGGCTTCAGCCTTTTTCTTATCATCGAGTGAAATTGGTCGAAAGGCCTCTGATGCGCCGTTCCATGCAACCGTGACTTTTGATTCGTCAATACCATAGGTTTTGCAAATATCTTGCTTGGAATACTCAGAAACCGTAAGTATATGTTTAGATTTCTGAGCAAATTTTGGAAAATACTTTTTAAGATATTTCCGAGCATTTTTGGGCAAGTCCTCCGGGTTATGCTCGAAGTTGATATCGTGAATGACATTGACCTGGGGAATACTACTCTTAAGCGATAGGAAGCCATCAGGAGAGAAGAATAGGTCAACATCGTACTTTTTTAGTGCTCTTTTTACGGAGAAATCAAACCATATTCGAAATAAAATGGGATGCCGCGCTTGGGGTGATAAAACGACTGGGGTAACGTTGTCTCCAAAAATAAATTTTTCGTCAAACTTGCGATCAAAGAAAAAAATGAATTCATGCTCGGGGTGCTCTTCTACAAGGCGCTTCACCACTTCGTAGGTATACCACCCAAATCCTTCCATTTTGGTAGAAAGCAAGAATCGAGTGTTAACAGCTATGCGCATACGCTAAAACTGAAGAATATAATTTGTAAGTTTCTCCTGTCCAATGGTCGTCTCTCCTCCATGACCACAATATACCAAGGTCTCATCTGGGAACTTGAACATGATATCAAAAATAGATCGCTTCAGTGTCTCTAAATCTCCCCCAGGAAGATCTACACGACCAAAACTTCCCGCAAACAGTACGTCTCCATTGATCACACTTTTCATTTCTTCGTTGTAGTAAACGACATGACCAGGTGCATGACCGGGAGTAAAGAAAACATCGAAAGTAATCCTTCCAAAGGTCAATTTTTCCCCACCTTTTAATAACTTGTTCGGTGTTGGAGGAGGCGTATAAGCAGGAAAACCATATACATGAGCATAATTAGATACAGCTTCCAGAGTGGGAAGATCTTTTTCATGCAGGTAAAAGTCAACATTGTATTTACTCAATAAGAATGCGCAGCCAAGAACATGATCTATGTGAGCATGCGTCAACAAAACGGCAGCTACTTCCAAGTTTTTTTCATCAATGTAATTGAGAAGTTGATCTTGTTCATGTTTGTCGTAACATCCCGGATCTATAATGACGCATAGCTTACCATCATCAACAACAATTGTATTTTCTTGAAATCCGTTAAAAGTAAATCGCTCTATCGTAAGCCCCATGAACAGAATTTTGGTCAAAAATAGAAGGAATTTGCCAAACAATTCAGTCAGGCATTATTTTTGAACATAGCAATCATTATATTTGAGCACTGAAAAGAAGATGCTTGACGCATTGTAAACAGGGACAAGTAGTTCCGAAAAAAGATGAACATGAAGAAGTACGTATTATTTTTGGTTTTAGGAGTTATTTTGGCGAGTTGTGGTACAAAAATTCCATATACAAATCAGATTCGTGATGAGTTTGGGCTGGAGTCTGAAAAACAAGTAAAGAAAGTGCAGTTTTTTACATCCGCAACAATTGTGATGGAGAAGAATAAAGAATCTGGTGCACAAGGAACAAATTCTGACGGTAAGTTGGTTACCTCATCTAATAAGGAACAGAACAGAGTGATTATTCCGCTAGGGACGAAATGTATATTTGAGGATTACGGTCCGAATGGTGAGCTTGTTTTGCGTTTTGAAGTGGGTGCAGGAAAGACGATTACATTTGCTCAGCGTCCTGGAACAACCTCTGGAAAGTATTATTTGGTAGCTGATTGGAATAATGGGCGTTCAGGTGGCGTTATCCAATATGGAAATGAAACGTATACAGCGACAAGTTCAAGCGGAACAGCATATTTGCAAGTTGTGAGAAAACGTTTGCAAAAGACGAAACGCAAAGACCGAGTTGTAAAAGGTATGAAGGTATAGTCTTCTGCTAAACATAATATGAAGGGCTTTCTTAGAAGGCCCTTTTTTTATTGTTCAATCTCTAGGTTGAGCAATTCAATTTCATGGACCTCGTTTGTGTCTTTTTCATTTTTCTTTTCGATTGTCGAAAGTGCTATGTAGACAATGACGCTGAGCAGAATGACATAGAAGATAATTCTAAAAAGATAACGCTTTGAAACCGGAGGGAGCGCATGACGCTTGAAATCTGGTTTTTTTCTTTCTGTCATTATTGAATTATCTAATAGGATACTGTTTTATTAAAGTCAAATTTAATCCAATTCTCTTACCTTTGAAGCAATGCAGGGTATGAAGAAAATTTTGGTTACTGGTGGAGCAGGTTACATTGGTTCGCATACGGTTGTAGAACTGATCGAAAACGGCTATCATCCTGTCATTGTTGATGACTTTCGAAATGCATTACAATCATCCATTAAAGGAATTGAAAAAATAACAGGAATATTACCTGTTGTTAAGGAAATTGATATTTGTGATCGATCAGCATTTAAGGCAGTTTTTGAGGAGTTCGAGTTTTCCGGAATCATTCATTTCGCAGCATATAAGGCAGTCGGAGAGTCAGTAGCATTTCCACTTAAATACTATCGCAATAATCTAGTGGGATTAATCAACGCATTAGAATTGGCGGCAGAATTCGGTGTGAATGACTTTGTGTTTTCGTCTTCTTGTACGGTGTACGGTGAACCTAAAGGGAATAGTATAGTTAACGAAGAGTCTGAAATACAACCCGCGAATGCACCATATGGAGCGACGAAGCAAATTGGTGAACAAATTATTCAGGATTTCATCCAAACGAATCCAGGCTTGAAAGTATTGAATCTGCGATATTTTAATCCCGTTGGTGCTCATTCCTCTGCTCACATAGGAGAATTGCCATTAGGAAAACCGAATAATTTATTTCCAGTTGTTACGCAAACGATTACAGGTAAGATTGCAGAACTTAAAGTAAACGGGAATGATTACTCAACGAAAGATGGAACTTGCGTGCGTGATTATATACACGTATCAGATGTTGCCGAAGCGCATGTGAAAGGATTGGAATGGCTTACCAATCAGGACGGAGACTTTGTGGAAGTACTAAATATCGGAACTGGCAAAGGCGCTAGCGTATTGGAAATAATTCATACATTCGAAGAGATTTCTGGTCAGAAAGTCAATTGGAGTTTTGGACCAAGGAGAGATGGAGATATTGAAGAGATTTACGCGAACGTTGAAAAGTCCAGGGAAACACTCAATTGGTCGGCAAAGCGCACAGTAACCGATGCGGTTCGAGATGCCTGGAGATGGGAGCAACAATTAAAGCATGATTAAGTATACAATACTGATTTGGATCGCGGTGATGAGTTTCACGGTTGGAGCTCAATACAATAGTGAAGGTGATAACATTTCACGTTTTCGTCCTGGTGCATTTTGGTTTTATTCTGGTTTTCGTCCCGCACAACCGGACAAGCCTCAAAAGTATGATCGACTTATTGTTGATCTCACCTATAACGATTGGTTGGGAGATCAAGGACCATTTGAAAACCATTGGGCCTCAACTGGTGTCAATACGAACTTAATGTTTGATATCCCAATGACCAAGAAAAACGATAAGGCTTCATTTGGAATTGGGATCTCTCATGAATACACCAATGTTCGTCACAACAATAAATTTTTGATCAACGATAGCTTAAATGTTACGCAGTATGTTTTAAAAGATACAAGCGATTTGTTCTTTAAAAGTGCTCTCGCTGGTAATAGTTTCTCTATTCCTATTGAATTCAGATTCAGAAGTAATGGTTGGCGGCATTTTAAGTTTCACATTGGTGGTAAAATAGGATACCAGGCCAATTTATACTCCAGACAAGTAACAAAGCAAAATGGACGTCGCGAGGTAACACGTCAATACAATTTTCCAGATCAAAGCAATTTGATTTATTCAGCTCATATCCGAATAGGTATTCGCAATTGGGCGCTTTTTGCGAGCTACAGTTTCAATCCAATATTTAAAGAGAGCGAAAGCGTTCAGTTGAATAGACTTCAAATGGGCTTAAGCATCTCATTGTTCTAAGCAAATGTTTATTGATACGCATACACACTTATTCGTTGAGGCATTCAACGATGATAGAGAAGAAGTAGTGCGTCGCGCCATAGATAGTGGGGTGGAAATATGTCTACTTCCTAATATAGATGTCGATACTATTGAAGCAATGCATGCACTTTCGGAACGCTTCCCATCCAATTGTCATCCCATGATGGGACTGCATCCTGGTTCTGTGAAAGAAGATTGGGAAGAGCGCATTGAGGTGATTCGACAGCACCTTTTTTCTCGTCCTTACATCGCTGTAGGAGAGATTGGGATGGACTTGTACTGGGATAAAACATTTATTGAGGCTCAACGAGAAGTCTTTCGCATGCAGGTTCAATGGGCCAAAGAGTTGAATTTACCCATCGCAATTCACGCCAGAGAGGCATTTCAAGAAATATATGAGGTACTAGATGAACTCAATGATGATTCCTTGACAGGGGTTTTCCATTGTTTTACTGGGACGACAGAAGATGCGGCTAAAATACTCGATTATGGAGGTTTTAAATTAGGATTGGGAGGAGTGCTGACGTACAAGAGTGCAAAACTTCATCGTTCATTGGTCAATGTTCCATTGGAAGCAATCGTTTTGGAAACAGATGCTCCGTACTTGTCGCCGACACCACATCGAGGAAAACGCAATGAAAGCTCCTATTTATTGCATGTTGCAGAGAAATTAGCCGATATTTATGAGCGTCCATTGTTTGAGATTGAGGAGCAAACAACGATTAACGCAAAGGAATTATTTAAAATGGGCACTTAAATCAATGGTTGTTACCAATGAGTCAACTGTTAATCAAGTGTCACTGAAAACAAGAATTAGATACGTATAATTGATGGAAGCAAGACCTAAAGTACTGATCATCTATACGGGAGGTACGATTGGAATGATCGAAGATACTGAGACAGCTCAGCTTACGAACGTAGATTTTAATCACATCTATGATCACGTTCCAGAGTTGAAACGGCTCAATATCGATCTAGAGACAACCAGTTTTGAAGAACCAATCGATTCCTCAGAAATGAGCGTTCGGGACTGGAAAGAAATTGCGGAAACGATCTTTGAAAATTATTTACAATACGATGGATTCGTTGTACTGCATGGTTCAGATACAATGGCGTATACGGCGTCGGCGTTGAGTTTTATGTTGGAAGGATTAAAAAAGCCGATCATTTTAACAGGTTCTCAGTTGCCGATAGGAATCATCAGAACAGATGGCAAGGAAAACTTAATTACAGCAATAGAAATCGCAGCTGCACAAGATCATATGGGAGAACCAATTGTTCAGGAGGTCGCGGTTTATTTTGAATATAAGCTCTTTCGTGGTAACAGAAGCATGAAAGATTCTGCAGAACATTTTGAGGCATTTAGATCTCCAAACTTCCAAGAACTTGCAATAGCAGGGGTTGGGATAAAATACAATGTGGATCGTATGCTGCGCTCGGAGCAAGATGAATTAAGTTTGAAATCAAAATTGAATACCAGAATAGCCCATTTAAAGTTGTTTCCTGGTATGCAAATGGCGCTTTATGAAGGAGTTTTTGATCGCGAAAAAGTGGATGGTGTTGTCCTCGAAACATTTGGAGCGGGGAATGCCCCTTCTTCAAAAGAATTGAGAAGCTACCTTGAAAAATTTATCAGCACTGACGGGATTGTACTGAACATAACGCAATGTAGCTCAGGTTCAGTTAAGCAGGGGCTGTATAAATCAAGTTCCTTATTCAATGAAATTGGCGTAATCAGCGGTGCGGATATGACTGCCGAAGCAGCTTTGACAAAAATGATGGTTGTACTTGGAGAATATACAGGTCAAGAAGCAAAACGTTTATTGGTAACCAATTTACGTGGTGAACTTACGGCTGAGTTTTAATGACCAAACGCGAAATGTTCCCTTTGAAATATCTTTCCACGTTTCCAACTTGAAGCACGCTTCGATTGTGTCCATGAAAAAAGCCAGGCACAGAGTGTCTAGCTTTCTTGTTGCAAGAAAAAGCGCAGCTTTTGAAGACGAATGACTGACCAGGAAGGTCAGGTAAATGAGGACAGAGATGGATTAATTTCTCGTTCCTCGAAATGTTCCCGATGAGAGATCCAACTAACATTGAAAGCTGCTCCGCCTATGTCGGTCATAGGCTTTTTCCACGTTTCCAACTTGAAGCACGCTTCGGTTGTATTCATGACAAAAGCCAGACACAAAGTGTCTAGCTTTCTTGTTGCGGAGAGAGAGGGATTCGAACCCTCGGTACCCGGTTAGGGTACACACGCTTTCCAGGCGTGCCATTTCAGCCACTCATGCACCTCTCCTTTTAGCTGGGGCGCTAAAGTACAAAATCAATTGGTAGATTGATAGATGAGCCTTGTTTTATTCCAAAAGGATGCGTTGAAATCATGAAAAAGTGAAAGATTAAGATTTCGTTAATTCCTTCGATTCTAATTTATCGCCAACTTAGGTGAAATGCCTGAATTACGGAATCTTATGTCGTGAATTCCCTGTTGCGTACCAGATATTGACGCAGCCTCGTTATTGTGAAATAAATTTTATTATTTTTGGCTTTGAAAATTAAACTTAGAACACGATTAAATTAATCTTTGAGAACATGAAAAAAACAATAAGTTCTTTAGTAATTGCAGCAGCGATGACATTTGGTTTTGTAAACCTTGCGACTGCTCAAGAAGAGAACCCTGCAGACACAATTGAAAATGTTGCTGACAATGCTGGGGAAGAAGAAGCAATGGAAGACGTTGCTGATGCAGCTCAGGAAGGCGACACTGAAACGGCAAAGCCGGAAGTTGTAAAAGAGGAATTAGATTTTATTCAAACATTGAAGCAAAAGTTCATCGAAGGTGATCCATTCTGGATGACACTTCCGTTGATCTGTTTGATCATTGGTTTGGCGATGTCTATCGAGCGTATCGTTTATTTGAACCTCTCAACGATTAATACAAAGAAGTTTCTGGATGAAGTGGAAACGGCATTAAAGAACGGTGGTGTAGAAGCTGCTAAAGATGTATGTCGTAATACACGCGGACCGATCGCTTCAATCTTCTATCAAGGTCTTGACCGCGCTGATGAAGGAATTGAAATGGTTGAGAAGTCTGTAGTTTCATACGGTGGAGTACAAATGGGGCTTTTGGAAAAAGGTCTTTCATGGTTGTCTCTATTCATCGCCTTGGCACCAATGCTTGGGTTCTTGGGAACGGTAATCGGTATGATCTTCGCCTTCGATAAAATTGTATCTGATGGACAGGTATCACCAACTACGGTAGCAGGTGGTATTAAGGTATCGCTTTTGACAACTGTATTCGGTTTGATCGCTGCGATCGTTCTTCAGGTATTCTACAACTACATCGTTTCTAAAGTAGACGGTTTGGTAAATGAAATGGAAGACGCTTCTATTTCGTTGGTAGATATGCTTTTGAAGCACAAAGTGACAAAGGCGTAATCACGCTTTTTTGAAGAGAATTAATTACTTAAACTAAAAAAGCATGAATTCAAAGAAAATGGATATGTTCATGAATGTGCTCAAGTTTGGACTTGTAGCGATAGGGGTTATTTTGTGCCTCTTCCTATTCGGTGGTCCAAACATGGAAAGCACACTTCAGGAACAAGAAACGTTTAGAGAAGGTTCAAGCCTTGGACTAGCGGTATCCTTCACAGGGTTCGTAATGTTTGCTGGAATTGGACTAATTCTGATCTTTTTCGTTGTACAATTAATTACAAACCCAAAGCGCACGGTAATGTCGATTATCGGTTTAATCGTTGCTTTGTTATTGTACTTGATTATGACAATGGTTGGAACAGGAGATACAAACGAATCATTACAATTATTAGATCCTGTTGATCAGGGAACAATCGCATCAACATCTGCTGGACTGTGGACGGTGATCATTGGGATTGTGGTTGGATTAGCAGTTGTAGTACTTGGACCGTTCATGGGACGTTTCAGAAAATAATTAAAGAATATGGCAAAGCGCGACATTCCTGAAATTAATGCTGGTTCGATGGCGGACATCGCCTTCCTACTATTGATCTTCTTCTTGGTAACAACAACCATGGATAAGGATCAAGCATATATCAGAAATATACCGAAGAAGATTGAAATTAAGGATCAACCGCCAATCGATGTAGAGCAAAGAAATATCTTTTTGGTAAAGGCGAATAACCGGAACCAATTGATGGTGCGTACGGAGGTAATGGATAATCCTGATGACATTTCAGAACGCGTAGTTGAGTTTTACCGAACAAACGAGCAGGTGAATGATCCTACAAACAATTTCCCAATGTACTCGCGCATTACAATGAAGGAAATTGAGGATAATTTGGCTCAGGCTGAAGCGGATGCTGAAGCAACGGAGAACACACCAAATGCTGATCAGGAAATCATCGACTTCAAATACCGTGTCGTAGATGAGTGGATGAATAAGAAGCGTGCACTTGAATTGTATGGTAAGAAAGAATTACCAGAGATTCATCCTCAGGCACACGTTCGTATTGAGGTGCAAAAAGCAACTGAGTACAACCTTTTCGCTAAGATTCAATCTGAGATTGAGGAAGCAGTATTTGAGTTGCGAAATGATGCCTCTAAAGATATTTTCGGTGAGTCATATGAGATCATCTCACGACGTTACGCGATGGATAAGGACCCAAGTGACAAAGAAAAGTTGGACCTTATGGACATTCTTTATCCAGACCGTTTCATTGAGGTAACACCTAAAAAATAAGCTATGTCAAAGTTTAGAAAAGAAAGCAAAAAAGATGCTCCTGGTGTAAATACATCGTCCCTTCCGGATATCGTATTCATGCTCTTGTTCTTCTTTATGGTTGCGACAACGAGTAAGGAGTCTGATCCTTCGGTGAAGGTGACGCAGCCTGAAGGTGTAAGAACTACGGATATGACGCCATTTAAGCAGCGTTCCGAAATCGACTTTATGTACATAGGTAAGCCGATTAACCCTGCAAGAGCTGCTAAATATGCAGAAATGGGAATGGAGTACATGTTGTTCATGGACAATGTGGCACAATCTACGCCGGATGAATTATACAATGTAAATGCTGTTCGCAGATGGAAATTGGATAAGTTTGATTCAAAGCCAGAGCGAATGAGTGAGCCAATCACAGGTGTCATTACATGTATAAAAGCCGATGAAGGTGCTCCTTCAGGTTTGATCTTTGATATTCGTAATGAATTACAAGAAATTGACGCGTTAACAATCGCGTATGCCGTGAAAGACAACGGCGGAATTTAATTGAGACTAAGTTAATTATACTCCCCGGTTTCGTTTTCGAAATCGGGGTTTTTTATACCTTGTAAGTATGTTGAATTTTGAAGTTATAAATCCCACCAGAATCGTATTTGGCAAGGATCAATTGGACCGGTTGTCTGAACTGCTTTCTGAGTATCAGGTTAAGAAAGTTCTCTTGGCATACGGTGGAGGAAGCATTAAGCGTATCGGTTTGTTTGATAAACTTATTGAGCGTTTGAATGATTTTGAAGTAGTAGAGTTTGGAGGTATTGAGGCGAATCCTGAGTACACTACATTGATGAAAGCCGTGACTCTTGGACGTGAGAAAGAAGTTGATTTTATTCTGGCTGTTGGAGGTGGATCCGTTATTGACGGTGTGAAGTTTATTAGTGGTGCAATACCCTACACTGGAGAGCCGTGGGATGTGCTTGAAAAAAAGGAAGATTGCAATTTTGAGGCGGCAATTCCTTTCGGAACGGTATTAACACTTCCTGCGACTGGATCTGAAGCGAATTCGGGAGCAGTAGTAAGCAGAAGTGAGTTAGAGGCAAAACGCGTAATGGGAGGACCGCTTTTCTTTCCTAAGTTTTCTTTTTGCGACCCATCCTTAATCGCAACATTGCCTAAGCGCCAAATTGCCAATGGAATTATTGATGCCTACATGCATACACTCGAACAGTATTTGACCTATCCAACAGATAACCTACTGCAGGAAAGAGAGGCGGAAGGTATCTTAAAAACGTTGATCGAAATTGCTCCAGAAGTCATTGTAGACCCCTCTAATTATCGGGCCGCAGCAAATTTGATGCATTGTGCAACGCATGCGCTCAATGGAAACTTGCGTTGTGGAGTACCGACCGACTGGACTACACATATGATCGGTCATGAGTTGACAGCATTTTATGGAATTGATCATGCACGAACACTGGCTATTATTGCTCCACGTTTATATGAGCATACTTTTGACAACAAGAAAGAGAAGCTCGCGCAGTATGGTGAACGCGTGTGGGGATTAACAGGTGGTTTGGAAAGTAGAGCAAAAGGAGCTATTGTAAAAACAGAACAGTTTTTTAATTCACTGGGAGTAGACACACGTCTTTCGCAACATACTGATGCTTATGAGAATACTGCGGAGCGAATTCGAACCATTTTTGAAGAACGCGGTTGGACAGCAATGGGAGAGAGACAAGCAGTTTTGCCTCATGACATAGAACAAATTGTTAAATCCAGTTACTAATGGGGCTGAACCCCTTATTCAAGCTTAGTGAAAAGCACACGCCTGCACTAATAGAATTGCTTGATTCGGTTGTTTTAGGTACAAACGGCGCACATTATCGTCATTTGGATACAGCTGAAAAAATAGCCGAATGTGATAATATTATCCATTTGTCCATGGAGCGGCATGAGAAGGTGATTGGTAATATTTCTTTTTGTCGCAGAGAAAGACATTGGTACATCCGATATTTCGCTTTTGCCGATAACTTTCAGTCAGGAGGGAAGCGGAAATCAAATGTACGGCAATCCAACTTTTTGAAACGGGAATTAGAGCGTTTTTTCTCAGAAGTTTTCGCCGGAGAATATGGTCCTTCCATTGATTCTTTTTACGCATACATTGATCCAAATAATGAGAAGAGCTTGTGGATGAGTGAGAGTTTCGGTTTTGAAACTATTGGATGTGTAGCAACGCAGACTTTCAGTCGTATATCTCCGAGAAAATCAAGACATGTAGAGCAGTTGGAAAGCTGGGAAGAGGTGAAGGCTATTGTTAGAGGTAACTATAGCAATTATGCATACTATTTTGAGACGCAAACTTCTCGATCACCTCATTACGTTATTCGAGATGAAAATTCAGAGATTATTGCGTTTGCTAAAGTCGCAAAAGCCAATTGGGAGATAAAGCGACTTCCTGGAAAGATAGGGGGATTATTGACACGTATCATTCCATTTATTCCGGGACTCAGGAAAATCATTCGTCCGAAGCGACATACATTTATAGTTCCAGAGGCTGTTTTTGTGAAGGATAATGACCCTAAGTTGTTAAGCGAATTATTTGAGGGAATCTTGCACGCTGAGAATAAAAATTTGATCATTTGGTGGGTTGATGAGACTGATCGACTATATATGGATTGTAAATCAACTGTTCAATGGGGAATGCTTCACAGCTTAGTGGGTGTGAACAAGGCAAATGTTGTTTGTAAGAGAAACCCCTCTGCGTCACAATGGAAGGAGTCTCCAGTCTTCACTGCTGGAATTGATTTTATCTAAATCAATATTCACTACCTTCGCCACATGAAGTATCTCGTTGTTGGTCTTGGAAATCCTGGTGCGAAGTATGAGAATACACGTCATAATATTGGGTTCAAAGTGGTAGAATCTTTTGCGCGAGAGCGGGAGGTTACATTTGAACTTGATAAGCAGGCTGAAGTTGCGCGCGCTAAGTTCAAGGGTAGAACAATCATTTTGATCAAACCGACAACCTTTATGAATTTGTCTGGAAAGGCGGTGAATTACTGGATGCAACAAGAGAAAATTGCTAAAGAAAATGTGTTGGTCATAACAGACGACATTGCACTTCCTTTTGGTAAACTCCGATTAAAAGGAAAGGGCTCTGATGGTGGACACAATGGGTTAAAGGATATTCAAGCAACGTTGAATACACCTCAGTATGCTCGATTACGCTTTGGAGTAGGTAGCGACTTTTTTCCTGGACAACAGGCCGACTATGTTCTTGGAGAATGGAGTTCTGAGGAACGTGAAGCGTTGGATGAAAGAATAAAAACGTCCAAAGAGTTCATTAAAGGCTTTACCACTATTGGCTTGCAACGTACGATGTCGAACTGGAACGGTAAGTGACTTTTTCGGTAATTCATTTGAACATTTCGGTTTATCTTTTGTTCCTGTAATATCCTTTAAAGAAAGGAAACTTTAGACGCCCAATTTACTATCTTTGAGCCTTCAATTGAAATCAAAATGAAAAGAGAAAAAATCGCTGATGTCCTGTCTAATGGACAGGTAGGAAACGACGTTTTAGTAAAAGGATGGGTACGTTCTTTTCGTGCCAATAGGTTTATCGCTATTAATGATGGATCTACGATTAAAAATATTCAAGCCGTTGTTGATTTTGAGAATTTTGATGAAACAATTTTGAAGCGCATTACGACGGCTTCAGCTATTGCCGTCAAGGGAAAAATAGTAGAGTCTCAAGGTGCTGGTCAGGCGATCGAAATTGAGGTTGTAGATGTGGAGATTTTAGGAGATGCAAACCCTGAAGAAGTGCAAAAAACGGTAATGCAACCAAGAAAGCACGGTTTAGAGTTCTTGCGCGAACAAGCACATCTACGTTTTAGAACGAATACATTTGGAGCGGTCTTCAGAATTCGTCATGCCGTTGCTTATGCCATTCATAAGTTCTTTAATGATCAAGGATTTTATTATTTACATACGCCAATTGTAACAGGCTCCGATGCTGAAGGTGCGGGAGAAATGTTTCGGGTGACTAACCTAGATCCAGTTAACCCTCCAATGCTAGATGGTGAAGTGGATTACAGTCAGGATTTCTTCGGAAAACCGGTAAATCTCACAGTATCGGGTCAGTTGGAAGCTGAATTAGGTGCATTGGCTCTCGGGCAGGTATATACGTTTGGTCCAACGTTTCGCGCAGAGAATTCAAACACTTCTCGCCATCTGGCAGAGTTCTGGATGATCGAACCAGAAGTGGCTTTCAATGACTTGAAAGACAATATGGACCTAACGGAGGACTTTTTAAAATACATTGCGCAATATGTTCTCGATAACTGTGCTGATGACTTACAATTCCTTCATGATCGCGAGGTGAAAGAGGATTCTCAGAAACCAACAGCAGAGCGAAATGAAATGAATTTAATCGACCGATTAAAGTTTGTTGTTGAGAATGAGTTTAAGCGTTTGACGTACACAGAAGCGATAGAGGTATTGAAGCGCTCTAAGCCATACAAGAAGAAAAAGTTCCAGTATGATGTTGAATGGGGAATTGATTTGCAAAGTGAGCATGAGCGTTATTTAGTTGAGAAGGAATTTAAATGTCCGGTTATCCTGACGGATTATCCAGCAGAAATTAAGGCGTTCTACATGCGTCAAAATGATGATGGGAAAACAGTCGCTGCGATGGATGTGCTATTCCCAGGTATTGGCGAAATTGTTGGAGGGTCTCAGCGAGAGGAACGCTTAGATGTCTTGAAATCGAAAATGGCAGATTTCGATATTCCTGAGGAAGAATTGTGGTGGTATTTGGATACAAGAAAATTCGGAACGGTACCGCATGCTGGTTTCGGTTTAGGATTCGAAAGAATGATCATGTTCGTAACAGGAATGACTAATATTAGGGATGTAATACCGTTCCCAAGAACACCACAGAATGCGGAATTTTAAATTTCTGGAACGATTTTAGAGAAAAAGAAGTAAATTAATTCCAACAAACAACTCATGGCGTTAAAACAGAATCTTTCTTTCAAGCTTGAGCAGCGACTCTCACCGCAGCAGATTCAATTGATGAAATTGCTCGAAGTACCAACCATGGAACTTGAAATGAGAATTAAGCAAGAGATTGAGGAGAACCCTGCTTTGGAAGAAGGGAAGGAGAAGGATGAAAGTGAGTTGAGTGATGAAGAGCAAAGCAATGAAGAGATTGAATCTGAGGAGGATGATTTTGATATCTCAGATTACCTCGATGACGATGCAGACTACAAAACGCAAGTAAGCAATAAGGGCAAGGACGATGATGATAAAGTGATCCCTTTATCTGGTGATCAATCTTTTCAGGAACGTATGGTGGGGCAATTACACATGCTTAGTCTGAACGATCACCAAACGGTTATTGCTGTTACGATTATCGGTAATTTAGATGATTCGGGATACCTGAATAGAGAAGTGGAAGCCATTGTTGACGATTTGGCATTCTCTTCCAACGTATCTACTACCGAAGAGGAAGTTGAAGAAATTTTATCGATGATTCAGGAGTTGGACCCTGCAGGAGTTGGAGCGCGCAACCTACAGGAATGTCTGTTGCTTCAAATCAATCGAAAACAAGACGGTGACATCACTAAATTTACGGCAAAGAAAATTTTGGAAGAGTACTTTGAAGAGTTTACAAAAAAACACTATCAAAAGATTCTGAAAAAGCTTGAAATCAATGACGAAGACTTGAAAGAGGCCATTGATGAAATTATTAAGCTAAACCCTAAGCCAGGAGGTTCGATGAAGGAGGCCGCTGGAAATTATCAGCAAATCATTCCTGACTTCAGTATTGTGGAAAACGAGGGTCGCTTACAAGTAACGATCAACGGAAGAAACGCGCCTGAATTGAAAGTGAGTAAGACGTATAAGAATATGCTCAAAGCATACTCTGAAGGTGCTAAAGCAAGCAAGTCAGATAAGGAGGCGCTCACGTTTGTTAAGCAAAAACTGGACGGGGCAAAGTGGTTTATCGATGCCATCAAACAACGTCAGAATACCTTGTTGACAACGATGGACGCTATCATGAATTATCAAAAGGAGTACTTTTTAACGGGTGATGAAACCAAGTTAAAGCCGATGATTCTGAAGGATATCGCAGAGATTGTCAATCTGGATATTTCAACAATTTCCCGTGTGGCAAATAGTAAGCACGTGCAAACTGGTCAGGGAATTTTCCCCTTAAAGTATTTTTTCTCCGAGTCGTTATCTACAGATTCTGGTGAAGAAGTCTCTACACGTGAAGTGAAGAAAATTCTTTCCGAGGCAATTGATAATGAAGAAAAGCGCAAGCCACTGACAGATGAAAAACTAGCGACGTTGCTCAAAGAAAAAGGCTACAACATAGCGCGAAGAACGGTAGCGAAGTACCGTGAACAGTTGAATATTCCAGTTGCTCGGTTGAGAAAAGAGCTATAATGAGAATACTGGCGCAATTCATTTCCTGGGTTTTTATGCCTCTTTTTATGCCTTTGTATGCATTGGGGATTGCGCTTTACGTTCCGTCTAATCAAGATTACATTTTCAATGTCGATTGCCTTTACACCTTGCCGGATCAAGGTAAATGGGGGTTGCTGAGTATTTTCTTTATTTTTTGCACTGCGCTTCCAGGAATATCATTTATTCTTCTTCAACGCTGGGGAGCCATTGAGACGATTGAAATGGAGACGCGCAAAGAAAGAGGGCTCCCGATCTTGATCATGTTTGCATATTGTGTGGCTTTGTATGCGCTATTTATCATTAAGCTTGGCCCAGGCACTATCTCGAAGTTTGCATTGGCTTTGCCTTTGTCAGGTGCAATCGTTACGGGGCTATTTTACTTTCTCAACCGTTGGAGAAAAGTGAGTATTCATGCCGCTGGAGTGGGGATATTAACCGGTTTTATTTTTGCTTATGTTGCGCAGCATCTCCAATATGAATTCTGGGTGTTAGCCTTTGTGGTAATCGTTTCTGGATTGGTCATGAGCGCTCGATTGTATCTTGAAAAGCATTCACTTTTAGAAATGGTGGTTGGCTGGTTCACAGGAACTTTGATTACATTTGCAGTCAATTATTTCTACTAACTGTTTTAGGCAGGATTATTGAGATAATTAGAGCGAAACCAATAAATAGACGATGAAAAAAATCAATTTTGCACTTTTACTTTTTGCAACCATGATCTTGGGAGCTTGTGGAGTAATCAATGAAAATAATAAAGGGAAGGGGGTCAATTTGTTTACTGTCCAACAAGATAAAGAGTTGGGTGCACAAGTAGCGGCTGAAATCGATGGAAACCCGAACCAATATCCTTTGTTAGACTCTGCGCAATACCCTGATATTTATGCTTATGTATATAAAGTCCGAGATAAAATTTTAAACTCGGGTAAAGTTGATTTTAAAGATGAGTTTGACTGGCGTTTACGTGTAATTCACGATGACAGTACGTTAAATGCTTTTTGTACACCCGGAGGATACATATACATCTATACAGGAATTCTTAAGTTCTTGGAGTCTGAAGACGAGTTTGCAGGTGTCCTAGGTCATGAAATTGGGCACGCTGATATGCGCCACTCCACACGACAAATGACCAAGATGTTTGGAATTCAGATTCTATTGGATGTTTTGGCAGGAGACAGAGCGGCGCTGAAACAGGTGACGGGAGCACTTATTGGTTTACGTTTTTCGCGAAAGCATGAGACTGAGGCTGATGCACGTTCTGTAGAGTATTTATGCCCAACTGACTATAATGCAGCTGGCGGAGCAGGCTTTTTCGAGAAAATAGAGGCAATGGGTGGTGCGAGACAGCCTGAGTTCTTAAGTACACATCCTGATCCGGGAGATCGTATTGATCACTTCCATAATGCGGCAATTACATCTGGTTGTCAAGGGCGAAGCGATTACAAAACAGAATATGAACAAATGATTGCTAAACTACCGAAGTAAGAAGTTTACCTTGGTATACCATAGGCTATTTTCCTTATATTTAGACTGAACCGCACTTAACGACATGAAGGCCAAAAGAACATCACTGAACGATATTGCCAAAGCACTAAACGTTTCAAAAGCCACTGTATCCTTTGTTCTCAATGGAAAAGGAGATCAGTTTAATATCAGTAAAGAAAAACAAAAGCTTATAAAAGCGAAAGCAGAGGAATTATCGTACGTTCCAAATTTCTTTGCAAAAAGCTTGCGCCAGGGTGAAACGAAAACAATTGGACTTGTCTTACCCGATATTTCTAACCCTTTTTACGCTGAAATTTGCAAGACAATTCAAGAGAAACTCTATGATTCTGGTTACAACACTTTTATTGTTAATACTAATGATGATGTTGAGTTAGAAAAAGTCTTGATGCGCGAATTGATTCAACGCAGTATTGATGGAATGATCATTGCTCCGGGGAATAATATTAAGGAATTGATCCCTATTTTGCATTCAACGCATATCCCCGTCGTATTTACGGATAGACCTGGAGATGAGAATGCAGACTTTGTTGGTGTTGATAATGTTTCAGAATCCGAGAAACTAATCAGATCCTTTTCAACGAAACCTAAGCGCTTGGTAGCATTGGTTCCTTCACCTTCGAACGTTTCAACAATTCAGGACAGAATTGAGGGGACAAAAGTTGCGTGTGAAAAGGCAAAAATTGATTTTGATTATCTGGATGTTTCTAATACACAGGAGGAAATTGATGCACAGATTGCGGCGGAATTAGAGAAAGGAACGGATTCTTTCGTGGCATTGAATAATAAGTGTACGCTTCCAACACTGAGTGCATTGAATAAATTAAATGTTGCCATTCCTGAAAGCGTTCGATTAATTTCCTTTGATGACAGCGATTCATTTGAGTACATGAATCCTCCGATTTCAGCTATTCGTCAGCCTGTTACAGAGATTGGTGTTCAATCGGTAGCACGCATGTACGAGCGATTAAAGGAATCAAAGGAACCAGGACAGCATTTTATTCTACCATGTGAATTTATCGCTCGGCAGTCGCATTAGTTCTTAATGAATACTTTCCTAGTTTGCTGAATCCCATGTTGGTTTCTGGCATTCACACAGTATACCCCGGTAGCTAAATTTCGCGTATCTATCTGTAGAGCTTTGTCTGAGGTAAATCCTGAGAAAAGTACTTGTCCCAACTGATTAATCAAGACTACTTCTGATGCATCTTTTGTGCTTAGTGTAAGTTTTTCAGAAGTTTGCTTGATAGTGGTGATGAGTTCACCAGCATATAAACAACGCTTTCCGGCAATGAGATCAGAATAATCGTACTCACCGTTGTCATCAACTATTTTCAGTCGATAATAACGTTGCTTTGGATCATCAGTCATAATTGAAACTTGATAGCTCTCTTCTGTTTGAGAAGATCCAACAGCATTTAGTTTTTCAATCGGATAAAAGACGAGTCCATCGTATGTATATTCCAACTGGAAATAATCAACTCTGTCTTCTGATGCAGTTGTCCAGTTAAAAAGTTCAGTTTCTCCGTCACATGTGTTTTCGAAAGAAGACAGTTCAACGGGTAAGATTACAATCGTGCTTGGACAAAAGTATTGTTGATTATTCAAGCCTCCGGTTGCCGCTGTTGCTCCCCAATACACATTGCTTTGCCCGCCAAAAACATTGGTAACAAAATCGTTTGTACAGGATAGGCGCAATGAACCGTCGAAATAAACTTCCAATACTTGTGTTGCCGCATTCCAATCAATGTCAACAGTATAAGTGCCACCATCATCTATGTTCCCACCTCCTGATTTAGCACATTGTGGTCCACACAGCGGTGCTGCATTTGCAGGGAAGAAACTAGGGTCATCAGGGTGATCGCCGTCGATTTCAATGGCGATGTGATCACAAGACAAGTCATTTGTTGCACTTCCGTCGTTATCATACGTATCGAACTCAATTGCTAGAGCGTTACTAATACTACCAGCTCCAAGTTGTGCACCTGGTGTACCGCAGGCAGTAGAACCGCTTGGTTGAAAGGTGAACGTGTTTCCGTCAGCGCCGCCAATATTGTTTCCGAAGTAATAATCGAGGGTAAGAGTAAAATCGGAAGCGAAGTCAATTTGCGATGAGTTCCATGCACATCCAGTTTGGTCGTTCACTGCAGCCGTTAGTTGAATACATTGTTCACCACCAACAGTTATGTATTGAGCATCACCATTCAGTGACCAACAGTTATCATCAAGTACCGTGGCAGATTGGATAGAAGAGGAACTACAGACCGTGTATTCTACAAAGTAGGTTGTCCCAACAGTTCCATTCGTAACGCTTCCTGTAGTTGCATCAATTTGCGAACCATCACCCGGTGCAGGATTGAAGGCAAACGTACCACCTGGCGTTCCGGTTACGTTCGCCGTTGCACCACCACAAACAACGCTTAGTGTGAAGTTTGGGTTTCCTGTTGCATCCAATGTTACGCTTTGAGTGGTGCTAACGCCACAGTTGATTGTGTATTCAACAGTGTATGTTGCTCCTGCTGTACCATTTGTAATAGCTCCCGTTGTAGGATCTATCACGGCGGCATCGCCAGGGGCTGGATTAAATGCGAATGTACCTCCGGTGTCACCAGTAATAGTTGCGGTAGCGGATGTACAACCGCTTGATGCAAGTGTAAATCCAGCATCTAATGTAGCCGGAGTAACGTTGTATGCTAAAGTAGCTCCGTTTGACCCTCCTGTATTATCACAGAAAAATTCAGAAACTAATACATACACAGTGCCTGTAAAATCTGCTGTCCATGAAACATCTGACTGAAGTCCACAGTTATCATCATTATCTGCCAGCTCTGTAACGCCATCGGTTTGAAGTATGGTCAATTGGGTATCCCATGAGGCTGACCCACCATTGTTACAAAAATTGAAATTATATGTATTACCGCAAGTAACACTTACAACGAAATAATCGCCGCTGCTGACAGCATTTTCAGTTTGGTAACCTGCTGTAGGAGTTAATGTTCCGGCATTTGTCTCGTCTCCATCGAATCCGCAAGCTAGGGATACATTCGATAAAGCTAAGAAACCAAAAACGATGAGTAGTTTTTTCATGGATATGAATAGTGTTGTAATTTCGTCTTGTGGCGCAAATGTATACCCTAAATCGTTTTAGCGAAAATTGAATTCACTGCAATTTTCTGTACTCTTGTAGGTTCACTAAACCGTTTTAATTGAGGGTTGAATCAAATAAATGGTTTACTAAACGGATTTAGTAAATTTTATTTATTGCATTCCTATTTTGTGAAAAAAATCGCAAATAGCTATTCAGTAAGGAGTTATGTTTAATTATTATTGGATGTTCACAATTTTTTATCCCTAACTGATCATATTCAATGGCATTATCCGCTCTTTTTTTCCAATTGATAATTTTAGCTGACCGATATAACTAAATATTCTGCTATTCGTACAGCCGCGGATTATTGACACATATGATTGATTATATTCGCTTCTCTTAAACTACGTCAAAAAGAACTCGTATGAAATTGTTTCTTCTCTTATTGATGACCGCACTCTTCGCAGTTATTACAAAAGTTGGTTTTGGACAGGGGGAGAATCAAGAACAGTTGGAGGAAGCCTTGACAAAAGTGAACGCTGATACGAGCGAGATTAAAATCCGCCTTAAATTGTTTTGGTTCCTGGAATTGAATGATCGAGAAGCGGCCAAAGCTCAGTTGGACACGGTATCTCGAATGCTTGCCGATCGTGATCTTAAGTTCCTCGAAGGTGAGCTAAATAGATCTTATGGCGTCTATTATTCTAGTGCTGGTCTGTTTAGTTTGGCTGAGAACTATTTCATTAAAAGTAAACAGTTGTATGTTGAAGCGGATAATTCGATCGGAGAAATAGCTTGTTTAAATGAATTAGCCATTCTGGACGCTCAGCGAGGTGATTTTGCCGGTGCTCAGGAAAAGTATTTGGAAGTGCTGGATTACTTTTCCAAGGAGAATAAAGAAAGCAGAATGGCAGATACGTATATCAATATTGGAAATGTAAACACCTATCTCGGTCAATTTGAAACTGCCTTGGATTATTTTGACAAGGGCCAAACCATTCATGAGAAAGATAAAAATGATAGAGGCCTAATGCACGTTCACTCAAAAAGATCATTTGCTTACTTTTCAATGGGCAACAACGAAGAAGCCATAAAGAGCGCAAGGTTGTCATTGAAGTACGCGAAAAAAGTGGGAGACGTCATTGAACAGGCAGTAGGCGAGCAAAGTATAGGAGAGTATTACAGTCGACAGGATCAGAGAGATTCTGCACTGATCCATTTGAATTTATCATTAGACTTATTTGAAGAACTTGGTTTACAGCCGAAGGTGGCCAGTGTCAAACTAAATATAGGCGCTGCGGAACTTAAGTATGGTAATTTTGATGAAGCACTTGAAGCAGCCTTGGAAAGTGTTGCCATCGCTAAAAAAATTGATGATCAATGGGTGCTTATGGACGCCTATCTCTTACTTACAGATGTTTATGAATATGCGGGAGATTCCAAAAATGCTTTAAGCTATTACAAGCTCAGTACAGAGATCAATGAGAAACTAAAAAATGAAGATGTACTCAATCGTGTAAATGAGTTGGAGCTTGCCTATGAAACCGCTGAAAAGGAAAATGAGAATAGAATTTTAAGGGAAGAGGATGTCAATAATAAGCTAAGAATTAGCCGCTTGACCTATCAGTTGATCGGTCTGGGAATATTGGTTTTGGCCATCATTATCTTAATCATTGTCGTTAGTCGTAACAGAAAATCCAAGGCTCGCTTGATTCAAACACAACTCAAGCAAAAAGCACTTCGAGCACAAATGAATCCTCATTTTATTTTCAATAGTCTGAATAGCATTCAACGCATGTACATCGAAGGGCGCGAAGATATTGCATCTGACTATATGGGAGATTTCGCTGATCTCTTGCGGATTATTTTAGAGAACAGTGGGAAGTCAACCATTTCGCTAAAGGATGAAATCGATACACTAAAGCTTTACTTGGATTTAGAGATTCTACGTACAAATGATAAGTTGTCTTACACGCTCGATATTGATAATTCAATAGACTTGAATAACACGCAAATCCCGCCTTTGATTCTTCAACCTTTTGCAGAAAATGCGCTTTGGCACGGAATTCTTCCAAAAGGAACGAAGGGAACTATTCAAATTGACCTTAGGATGAAAAGTGATAAGTTCATCACATGTCTCATCGAAGATGATGGTATTGGACTTGTGAAAAGTCTGGAGTCGAAAAAAGGACGTGGACACGAATCCAAGGGCATTTCGATCACTCAGGAACGATTAGGAGGTGAAAGTGCGGTTCGAATTGAGGAAATTCCTGAAGGGGGAACAAGAGTAGAGATTTTAATACCAGTGAGTAAATGATTCGCACAATACTTATAGATGATGAAGAGGATGCACGATTTTTGTTGAAAAATCAGCTGAATCGACATTTTAAAGGGAAGTTTGAAATTTGCGGAGAAGCGGATGACGTAGATGAAGGTGTCGCTGCTATTAAAGAGCATAAGCCCGACCTTGTTTTTTTAGATATTCAAATGAAAACAGGAACAGGTTTTGATGTTCTGGATGCGTTTGATGAAGTAGATTTTGAGGTAATATTTATAACGGCGTTTCATCAATTTGCACTGGAGGCATTTAAGTTCAGCGCTTTTGGATATTTGCTAAAACCCATTAAGACCCGCGATTTAAGTGCCATTGTAGAGAAGCTAGAAAAACACCTTGACGCCTCTAAAAGCAACGTGAATACGCGACTCAAAGTGCTCGTTGAGAATTATGGAGATAATGGAGACATTCAAAAGTTAATTGTCAACAATATTGACGGTTTTCAAGTGGTTAAAATTCAGGACATTATTCGTTTAGAAGGAGACCGGAATTACACGCACTTCATTCTTAACGGCCGAAAAAAAATTACTGCGAGCAAAAGCCTCGGCGAATATGAAGAACTATTAAACCAATACGGTTTTCTTCGGGTTCATCAAAGTACCATTATTAGCATGCGCCATGTTGAAGGATATCAACGTGGAGACGGCGGTATGGTAGATATGACGGATGGCGCAAGTGTAAAAGTTAGTCGTAATAGAAAATCAGAGTTTTTAAAACGCTTTGATTAGTGTGATAACACCCTTGTGGAACTCATGAATTAGCGCCTCGTTTGTCTCGTATAGCGTTTGACTGTAATATTTTAAATGCCAGTCACGTTAGAGTAACATCATGACACGGTTCGATGTAATACTTAAATGGTGTTTTACAATCATTTCTTTCATACCCTTTGTTTGGCTTTTTTTGTTGTATGCATTTGCACTGTCCAGTACATTGATCCTTGGACACTTTCCCATTCCTTCTTTGAATGACCCCAAATACATCGGTCTTCCTCTGTTTCATTTTGCTTGCGTACTTGGGCTGATACTAACGTTTTACGCTATTATCATTGGACTAATTTGTTTACCGTTTGTGGTGATCCGTAAAATAGTGAAGCGATCAACGTTTTATTACTTTGCCACAGGGTTGTTTCTGGTTTTTGTACAGCTCTTTTTAGATCCATTTGATCTAGTCGTATGGCTCTTGGATTAGTATTTAAAGTGTTTTTTATTCTCTTGATAAGTGTTGATTTAAATCGCCAGGGTTGTAGCGCTTACCATCTTTCAGCACAAAGACAATCTTTTGAGTGTTTTCAATGTGATCTAAAGGGTTAGCATCTAGAAAAACTAAATCTGCTTCTTTACCTACGATTATGGTTCCTGTGCGGTCATCAATACCGAGCGCTTTTGCTCCATTAAGTGTAGCTATCCTAAGGACTTCTTCATTTGGAATTCCCGCCTCAGAAAGCAATTGTAATTCCTGATGTAAACTGATCCCAGGAATTACCCAT
Organism: Flavobacteriales bacterium UBA6051; assembly: GCA_002427735.1. GTDB lineage: Bacteria > Bacteroidota > Bacteroidia > Flavobacteriales_D > Crocinitomicaceae > UBA4466. Next base: position 122,696 of record DIYP01000005.1, on the reverse strand, counting down.
GGGTTTGGAAAGTCCGAGCCTGCTGTTATCATTATATCGTTATCATACATGAGTTTTGTTAACGCCAACAGTTTGGGCCATTGTTGTTTAGCGCGGGCGTAATCTTCTAGCGACCAACCACTCGTAAATGTTGTTTTATTCCAAATTGATGTAACAAGTTTTGGAGCCAGTATTAAATGCTTGCTGTTTGTATAGGTGGGAGAGTCTCCCCAGAACTTTGTGTGAAAAGCAATGAGTGTAGGATCAACGGAAACATTATGTTTGCGCATGCTGCGGATCATATTTTGAATAGGTTCTTCATTATAATCTACGTTCTCAAGCCAAAATAATCGACCTAAAAACGTTGGGCGATAGTTCTGTTGTAATTCTTTAGGAAGATAATCTCCATTCCAAGGAGCAGCGTGAGTGACAAAATCAATTCCCAAGTCAGAGGCCTCTGTCCATGAAGTATTTTGCAGGTGCCCAATAACCTTTTTGTCATGCTTATGTGCCTCATCAATGGCTATTCGTATTTGCTCAGGTTTAAGACTGCCGTATACTTTAATAAAATCAACACCAGCTTCTACTTGTGATTGCACCTCAGCTCTAATTTCCTCTTCGGTTGATGTTGCGGCGAAAGGACCAAAGAAGGCTTTTGTTCTATTCAAGGCAAATCCCGTAGTGTAAATTGTAGGGCCAGAAACCTCATTTCGTTTTACCAGGTCTCGAAGCTCAAGTGCATCATTGGTAGGTGCTGCAGGGTTTCGGACCGTCGTAATACCAAAAGCAAGCAATGTCTTAAGCGCTTCGAATGAAGCTTCTTGATCATATTCTTCAATGATGGCCAGATTACTATCTATAGGCAGCACAGTGACATGGGCGTGCATATCGATAAGGCCGGGAATAACCCATTTACCTTTCATGTCAATGACCTCAGCAGTTTTAGGAACGTTCAGTTCTTCTCGACTTCCAAGTTGTGATATCATGCCATTTTTGACAATAATGGTCATATCCATTTGGGCGTTTCCACCCTCTCCATTGATGATGTTTACGCCAGTGTATGCAATACTGTCGAACTCAATTTGTTCAGGGGGTGTTTCTTTACAACCCCACGCTGAAATCAACAATAGGACGGCCAAAACTGCTTTCCAATAACTTTTTACTTTCAAGGCAAATAGGATAATTATTCATTGATACAATGAAAATAATGAAAAGGATGGAAGTCAGTATTTGATCACTGCAATTACTTCACAACAAGACGCTCAATTATTTTCTTATTGCCAATGGCTACCTCCAAAAGGTAGGTGCCAGCTGAAACGTATATTGGAATCGTGTTACTACCACTCTTGAGTGTTCCCGATTGTAATCGTTCACCAAGTGCATTTGTCATTCGATACTTTCCAGGAATTGGAGTTTTGACATTGAAAACGTTGTTTGTTGGATTCGGATATACTTCTATTTGTACGTTTTCTTGGAAAGTAATTCCTGATGTACTAATTGAATAGCAAGATGAGGTATCAACACAAACATCCCCGCTTATTTCAACGGCGTAATCTCCAGTGGATAAAGGAGTATAAGTTTGATTCGTTTCATTTACAATCATCGAATAGCCACTGTTGCAATCCAACCATTGATATTGAGCGTTGGACTCGTTGGCTGTTAAAGTGCCGGCATTCTCTGTCAGTGTATTATCTATTGTTGGTAGACTGGATGCACAGGACGATTGAAAAGTCACATCTGCGTCGTTGGCCAAATCACTTTCAAATACAGAAGCATTTCCGCAGGTGCCATTCAAGTATAGATCCAACCATGGAATAATGTAACGGAACATAATGTTCTGTTGTTCCGATCTAGAAATGGAAATACTTCCACCTGACGCGGACTCTCCAAAATCACAGTTAAAGTTGGTGTTTGCATAGTAGCAATGTGCTCCTCCGATGATATTGATGAAATAATTACAGCTTGCCCCAAGGTTATTGTATATCGGTAAATGATGATCTACTGGAGGAGTAACTGCATCTTCATCAGCGGATAAAATAAGCGTTGGAACAGAAACATTCGCCGCTGCCTGCTCGGCTGATGGGTTCGTCTCAGCGGGAGCAAGTCCTATAATTGTAGCAATATCCGTGTTGTTTTCTCCAGCAAGCATAGACGCACCACCGCCCATTGAATGTCCCATAATGGCCGTTCGATCGGAGACATGGGTGAAGAATAGACTTCCATTGTCATAGCCTTCCAGCTGCATGGCCTGAGCAATGATGCGAAGGTCTTCACCAAATTCACTGTGTGAAGGACTTAAACCACCTTCGGTGCGTGGAAATACCAAAATATATCCTTGTGGCACCAATGTTTCCCAAATATTGGCATATGCATCCCAGACCATGGCAAATCCATGACCAAAAATAATTACTGGATGTTCTCCATTGCTTGGGTCTACGTCATTACCAGCAATGTCAGAAGGGTAGTAAATCTCACTCTGGATTTGTCTTCCAGGGCCACCACCTGATCCGAATCCGCCTGTGCGGTTAGGATCGCTAAATGTGATGGTAGTATGACCGATTTCATACGTTTGCGCCGTTAACGAGAATGTGCTCATTAAAAGTGTCAGGGATAGTAGTAGTTGCTTCATTATTATTTTTTTGAGGTGATTAGTCCGTAAAGTACATAGTCAATAAATGCTTCTCTGTCTGTATTATGTGATTGCATTTGATCCGTTACAAACATTTGAATTTCAAGCCCCTTCAAGCTCTGCATAAGAAGTTTTGCCGAAAATTCTGAGTGGGAGATATTAGCTTCTTCGGTTGGGATCTTTGTTAAGATATTGGAGATGAATGCGACCTCTTTCGCATCACACTCTTTTCGATTTTGGTCAACGATTGGCATAAGCTGAAAGAATTCACTTTTTAAAAAATGGTAGCGTTTACTTACCTTTTCCATTAAGTCGAGTCGTGTATTAACATACAGTCGTAACTGTTCATGTGGATCGTTAGAATGTTCTACCTGCTCAATCAGCTTGGTCAGAAAATCTTCAGCTTCAGAACGAACCAGCGCAGCAAAGATTTCCTCTTTTCCACTGAAGTAGTAGTAAATGGCCGATTTGACATTCCCCATTGCTCTGGCGATATCGGAAAGTGTTGTCTTCTGATATCCAAAACGTTCAAACAGTTCTTTCGACTGTTTCATAATATGCACTTTCTTGGCATCTTTCATTTTTGAACATTTAATTGAATTGTTCAAAAGTATAAATACATTGATACAGGTAAACGAAAAGTCTGAAATCAAACACATTACATCCGGGACGTGAAAAATTGATGAGCGTAACCTTCTCGTGAACAAGAGTTATCATTGGTGCATGAAGAGCGTTGTATTCATCTTTTTATTTACTCTTTCAGCGAGGCAAGCTTGCGGGCAGGTGTTGGATTCAACCATTATTTCAAGGAGGTTGTCCATAGCAATTGAGAGGGTTGAAACGACTTTCCCTGACTGGCAAATGACAATCATGGGTGATAAAATACATTTTCGAAAAGACAGTGTATTTTTTCATTGTGCGGGATGCGTTCGCCGGAATTATGCGCCTTCTGAAGTTGGATTTTCAGTTTATTTTGTCTCTCAAGACTATGTGTCGCGGTACTCAACTATTTCGAATAGAAATAATTTTATCTGGGAGAAAGTCGCTGAAATAAAAGACACATGTGATTTTCAAAGTTCAACTAAGCAGCATTACACGGATTGTGTCGACATGAAGTCGGCCTATTTGGATTCGCTTATGGCCGAACCATTCATTTGTGAGAATAAGACAACAATTGCGGTTGAGTTCATAAGAAAAGGAAGTATGTTAACCTTTGATCTCTCATCCTTCCCTCTTCTGCCGAATGATGCGAATGCCTCGTTGTTGATGCTGGAGAGAAAGAACATCATTTCGATTTTACGGGAAACGTTGTAATTAAATCTTCCGAATTTCAGTCCAGATAATCTGCAATTACAGTTTTATAGGTTCGTGAAATAGGAATTTCTATATCATCAATGTAGATGGCGTTAGAAGAGGAAAAAGTTACCTTTTTGACATTAACCGCGTAGGAGCGATGACAACGCACAAGGTCTTCAGATTTCACACGATCCAGGAAATTAGTAATCGTTGATCGTTCAACGAATTTTCCTTGTGGAGTGTAAATTTCAAGGTATTTATCGTCCACTTTGACCCATAAAATTTCTTCTCGCTTCAAGCGAATCTTTTTACGACCATCTTTGATGGTAACGATATTATCCTGACTCCTTATTTTTTGTTTTACTAGCTCAAGTGTAGAGTATATATCACTTTGGTTGAATGGTTTCACCAAATAACCGGAAGGACCATGTTTTACTGCTTGTTCTACCGTAGTCTTATCCGAAAAGGAAGTCAGATAAATAAAAGGTATTTGAGTTGTTTCGTGGATGTATTCTGCAATGCGAATTCCCTGATCTTCTCCATGCATATTGATGTCCAAAATCGCGATATCGACCTCTTCATTATTGAGGACCGATAGGGCTGAATCAAAATCAAATGCAATCTCTAAAACTTCATAATTGAGTTCTTCGAGGATGTCGCAAAGTTGTTCGGAAATGAAAACATCGTCTTCAGCTATAAGTACCTTTAGTTTGTCCATTAGCGTCGCTTAAATTGAATAGTGAATACAGCGCCTTCATTTTTAGAAAATGTCATTGCTCCCCGAAGTTGCCTCTTGACAATTGAATGTATGAATCGAATGCCATAACTATCCGAATCAGTGGAAGAAAAACCATCGGGAAGCCCTTCTCCATTATCCTGGTAAACAAGATAAACAAGATCTGACTTTTGCCTGATGTAAACACTTATTTTTTTTTGTCGAGCGTTATTCCAGGCGTGCCTGGAGCTGTTTGTGATTAATTCATGAAGCACAAATCCAAGTGCCTGAGCTTGTTCAATATTAACATGCACGTGATCACCAGTAACACTTATTGTGCATTGGTTGGCAAGTATTGATTGGTTGAATACTTCCAGTAAATCGCGTGCATATTGGAGTAAAGCAATTTGATCATGATCACTAGAGTCAGTGATTTTTTGTTGCGCCATTTGAATAGAGTGGAGCTTGAGTTCGCTTTCAAGTAAGGCAGCTTTTACTTCATCACTCTTCGATTTCTTAGCCATAAATTGAAGTGTGGAAGAAACAATTTGCATGTTGTTTTTAACGCGGTGATTCAGTTCACGAAGTAAAACTCCTTTGTCTCTCAATGATTGGGCAATCTCGTGATGCTGATGCCGTAATCGAAGGCTTAACTTCCGTTTCTTTACCCAAAGAATGGCTAAAAAAAGAATCAACAACACTAGGATGATGCGCAGGTAATAAACCTCTTGCATTTGAACCATGGGATTCACTTGAATAAGAAAAGGAGATATGAAAATTAGGCTATTCACAGCTTTATTTGAAAGTTCTCGCAGCCTCTATTTGGCTTGTAGTTGAAGGATAACAACACGGTTTTCTCGGTGCATTTCCTCAGTACATAATTCGCAATCCACAAGCGGCTTCAATTCCCCAACATTATTGATTTCAATTTGATCGCGGCGAATACCAATATTCATTAAATCGTTCAAAACAGACATCGCTCTTTTCTCACTGAGTTTTCGGTTATAATCATCTTCACCTCTATGATCTGAGTGTGCTTCGAGTATTATTTTTGAGTGGTCATAGCGAGCCATGAATTCTACTAGTGCTTTCATTTGCTCCGTGTCTTCCTGAATATCATACTCGTTAAAATCGAAGTATACCTTTCTATCTTTCCAGTTGTCGACAAAAGCAAAGAAATCGCTCGAATCGGGAATAATCTCAATGATTTCTTCCTCCCTCAATGTTATGAAGTAGCGATCATCTTCACCCGCACCATCTGCTCTGTTGGATGTAAAGGTCATAGAATCTCCAGCCGAATAATAAGCTAGATTAAAATCGTCCATAGCACTGTTCACGGGCGATTTAAAGTGTGTAATTTCCTCATGTTTCATATGATATGAGTAGATGTCAAGCTTACCATAACCCGGATAACCATCTGAGGAAAAGGTAAGGAGTGTATCTCCTTGAAAGAGCGGAAAGACCTCATCGTGTGCGGTGCAAATAGCATTCAGCTTTTTAGGTGTACTCCATTCATTGTTGGTCATTGAAGTAACATAAATATCTGAGTGCTGCTGACCACTGCATATTTTGGAGAATGCTATTCTTTTTCCGGATTCATCGACAGTAGCATGAGCGCAATAAGAGTTATCCTCAAATCCGGAGTACATCCAGGGAGTGATGTTATGAATATTCATTGTTTGTATGTCAATTTGCCCGCTATAGATGTGGGCTGCCTTTCTGACGGGATCTTCATTCATAGGTTCCTGAATGGTCAAAAGCACTTCATTTGTGTTTGGAATTATACTAAAAGATGTGACAGAAATGAAAGGAGCAGGTTCTTCCAAATGAATCGGTAAGATCTTTCCATCTTCTTTTGAGATAAACGGTCGCGAAAGAAATAATTCATCAATCTCCTTAGTAGTTTTAAGATCGCTTATTTCATTGGCGTTCATTTCATGAATACTAATTGTTCCCTGCGTCAGTTCACAGGAGGTAATATCCGCCAGTGCAGAATTGTTAGCAAGAGAACCCTTTCTGAGGTATATTTCTGGTTTCCAGTTACTCGCTTGATCGCACGAAGCGATGCGAACAGTTACATCAATATCACTTTCCAGCGCTGCATAGTCTTTAAAACTCTTCTTGGCAGTTGCATAATCTCCAATTCCAAAACAAATTTCGCCATGTACATAGTGAAAATAGGGTTCCAGATTTTCCTTTTGAATTAGTTGCTTACTCGCCTCTAGTACTTTTTCAAATTCACCTACAGTATATCCAGAATATACGAAACGTTTCAGGTCTTCATATGGTAGTTCCGAATTGGTCATCAGTCTGGCATAAATTTCAACAGCCTTTGCATATTCGAAGTTGTTGAATTGATTATTGGCTTCTGCCAGTGATTGGGAAAGAACGGTTCCGTGAACCCCAATTATTATTAAAAATATGATCTGTTTCATTAGATTCTTGGTGAATAGATTCTATTGCGTTTTAGCCATGGTGTGCGAGCAGCGTTTCCATCCTTCTTAAAGAATTGTAACTCAAGAAATACCTCATGAGACCCCTGCGAGTAGTTGCGGATATCCGAAAGTGTATAATCATAAGCGTATCCAAATCTGAAGGGTCCGGCTTGTCCACCGATCAGGAAGGCTACAGCATCTCCATGACGATAAGATGCACCGAGCCAAACCATATTCTTATAAACTCCAATGGCTGTAAGATCAAACTGAGTTGTTGTTGTTTCGATCATCTGTACCAAAGTGGATGCCTTTAATCCAAAATTATCGCCAAGCTCAAAGTTGTATCCTCCCAGGAAATAATAGGTGCGCACCAATGGGTTTGCAAAAGGATCCTGAAAATCATAAAGATCCCGTCTCAATTGAACGAGGTTATGCGCAGAGATCCCGGCAAACCCCTTGTCCAAGTATCGGTAGTAAACACCAAAATTAGCATCCGGGACGAGTTGATTGTTATATCCTGCTAACAATGCTGGGTCGTCTGGCAGATAGGTTTCCAGTCTGTCCACATCGATCATTTTCTGGGTGAAAGAGACGCCCAGACCCAAACCAAGTTTATGTTCGTCTTTGGCATCTAGTCGCAGATGATAGGCACCGTTGATGTTAATTCCCGTTCTTCTGCTTGGACCGGCAACATCATTGAAAACTGTTCCTCCAAAACCCATTCGTTTTCCAACTGCACCGTGACTTGAGAGAATCTGTGTTGTAGGAGAACCAGGAAACTTTACCCATTGTTTGCGATAGGTAAGTTGAACGGGGACATATTCTTTTGCGCCAGTGGCGCCAACATTAATAAGTGTCTCATTGAACAGGTATTGTGTGTTCAATGAAATTTGCTGTGCGGAAGCTCCTCCCGCCAGTGCAATTGATAGAATTACTAGATACTTTTTCATAATTTTTATCTTACAATAGTGACATTTCCTTTGAGTACTTCACGTTCCGGATGGTTCAGATTAATGATCCAATAATAGATTTCTGAAGGAGCAGGTGCTCCATTAACAGTTCCATCCCATGGCTCATACAAACCGCTTTGATGATAGATGAGGTTTCCCCATTTATTAAAGATCTGAACATCAGCCTCCGGATAAAGTTCCATGTTGTCAATGACCCATTTGTCATTGTATTCGTCGTCATTTGGTGTGAAAGCATTGACTGGGTGAACACATCCATCCAGATCCTTTGTGATAAATACCGAATCCATACCAATACAGCCAAGAACATCCGTAACCGTCAAGTAGTAGTATTGATTGCTCAGCTCCACGTTTACATCGCTGTCTTCTCCATTTGACCACAGGTAGTAATATCCTCCGTTACCCCCCTTAGGCGCAGCAAAAGCAACACCATCGTGATCGTCAATACAGGATATAGGCGTGATTTCAAAGTCGATTTTAATTGAGTCTGGTTGCGCAATATCAACGCTTATAGAATCTGTACATCCTTTCGTGTCTGTCACAACGAGTTGATAAGCGTCATACGGAATGTTGAGCAAATCTTCCGTTGTGGCACCGTTTGACCAGTTCGTTGTATATGAAGGGTTTCCTCCAAAAATATCTACGAGAATATTTCCATCTGATCCACCGGCACAACTGACCACATTGTATGTATACTCAATAATTAATGAGTCCGGTTCTTCTACTTCGATGAACATCTCATAGAAACAATCGTTCGAATCGATGATTTCTACCTGATAAATGTCGGCAGGATAATCAACAAGGTCTTCTGTTTGTGCCGCTAATGCAAATGCAGAGTTATACCATGTAAAGTTGTAAGGTGGAATTCCACCAGTTGGTGAAACATCTATAATTCCGTCTGAAAAGCCTTTACATGTAACGGGAGTAACAACTTCATTCAAAGTAACTGCGTCTGGCTCATCCACGTAAATCGAATCTGAAATGGTACAGGCATTTGCATCCGTGACAAGGAAGGTATAATAACCAGCTGTCAGATTTTCTATGAGTGATAGCGTATCTCCATTTGACCAGTCATACTCGTATGGAATAGTACCACCGGTAACATCGAGATCAATCAGACCGTCGGTGCCATTTTTGCATCGAACGTCAACGACCTCGTAAGTAAACTCCAGACTGTCTAAGGGTTCTGTTAACGTGATTGAGTCAATAGCGATACAGTTATTTGCATCTGTAACGGTAACGCTGTAAAATCCTGCATATAATGATGCAATATCTTCTGTTATAGCGCTGCTATTCCAGTCAAAAGTGTAAGGCAATGTTCCTCCGATAACGGTAAGATCTACTGAGCCATTATTTCCTCCTTTGCAGAGAATATCTACACCTAAAACACCGGTGAGTAGTTCATCAGGTTCTGTGATATCCAGCGTGTCAATTTCGAAGCATCCATTGGCGTCGGTTACTTCATAGGTATAGGCATCCGCTGTATAATCAATTAGGTCTTCATCTGTGATGCTCAAAAGATAACTGCTATTCGACCAGGCAAAGACATATGGAGCTGTTCCTCCGGTTACGGTGAGGTCTATTGCTCCATTAGATTCTCCATAGCAATTGACGTTTGTTATAATATTAGTGATCGTAAGTGGTTGAATCGGTTGACTCACAATTTCTGTTCCTGAGAATGGGCATCCATTGGCGTCTGCAATAGTGAAATCATACGATCCTGCCAGCAGATTGGAAATGTCTTCTGAAGATTGACCTGAAGACCAACCAAAGGTGTAAGGCTGAGTACCACCATTGACGAGTAGATCAATTGCTCCGGTATTGTTTCCATAGCATAAAACATCCGTGACTGTTGTTGTCACCGAAATTGGTGCCTCTGGTTGTGTGATGGTATGAGAGATTTGTAATGGACAATTATTATCGTCGGTAATACTGGCAGTGTAAGTATCTGCAGGAATATTCATTAGATCTTCACTGGTTCCGACTGTTACAGGAATCGTATTCGTCCATACCACGTTGTAAGGAGCTACCCCACCTTGAAGGGTTAAATCGATGGCTCCATCTGAACCTCCATAACAAGAAACATTGATTCCCGTTGCTGAACCTTCGAGCAATGTTGGGCTTGTCAGTGTTACGTTGTCTAAGATTTGACAACCATTTCCGTCTGTTACCGTTACTTGGTAATCATCTGCCACAATTCCATTGAGGTTTCCGGAAGTTTCTGAGAACAAAGTCGTGGAATTTTGCCATGAGTAGGAGTAAGGCGTTGTTCCACCACTTCCCTGGTAAGAAAGGTTTCCTGTTGGCTCTCCAAAACATTTTACAGCATCTATCAGTGTAAATGATCCCGCTAACTGTGTGGGAGAGGTCACGGTAAATGACATGGGGAAAGTACAACCCTTACTATCTGTAATTGTTAAGTTGTAGTTCCCTGCAGGAATACCTGTTATGTCCTGTGTTGATTGTCCAGAATCCCATGAGTAGAAGTAAGGAGCGGTTCCTCCCCAAACAGTAACGTTGATCGCGCCTGTATTGGTGTTGAAACAAGTAACATTGCTTACCACGGCTGTTGCATCCAATGCCTCTACTGGTTCGTCTATGGTAAATGTTCTGCTTTCAGAACAACCCACTGGTGCGTTTACCGTAACGGTGTAAGTTCCTGCAGCAACATTATTGAGATCCTGGGTTGTAGCACCGTTCGACCAGCTATACGTTCTGGGAGAAGATCCTCCAGTAACCGATACATTAATATCTCCAGTTGATTGATTGTAACAGTTTACATCATTGACAATACCTGATATTTCAATGGGATCAGGCGTACCGACAACAAATGCTCCAACGACGGTGCAACCAGAAACGTTATCGCGCACAGTGACAGAATATGTCCCGGCGGAAAGGTTCGAGAGTGAACTGGATATACCGCCACTTGTAATTGTTGCTGGAACGGTCGCCCAAGTAAATGTATAGTTGCCGCTCCCTCCGGAAGTAACGATGACTTGAGCGGATCCATTTGAATTACCATAACAGGACACATCACTCCCATTCATGACGATGGTCGGACACGCTGGTGGCATAGTATTCTTGGCAAGAAGTGAACCTCCCGCTAATAATATCATTAGTAAAATTAGAGTCTTGTTTTTCATTGGGTTAGTGTTATCTGACAATAGTTACATTACCTGTGTATTCGTTTCCTTCATCATTGTTCAATTGAATGATGTAGTAATACACCTCTGAAGGCATTGGTTTGTTAAAGTGTGTACCGTCCCATGGATCATATGCTCCACTGGAAGAATAGATTTCATTTCCCCACTTGTTAAAGATTTTCACAGTTGCGTTAGGGTAGAGATCGATATTTCCAATGATCCATGTGTCATTATAATTATCATTGTTTGGAGTAAAGGAATTTGGAATGATCAGGCACTCCGAATAGTTCATGACTACGTCGAAGGAGAATGTACTTTCACATGAATGATCATCCATAATTGTAATTGCGTAAACAGATGGCGAAAGGTTTTCTGCATTGAGTTCATCTGAGCCTGTACTCCATAAGTAGGTGTATGGCAAAGTTCCTCCATACGGTGTCACATAAATTGCCCCATCTGATTGATCGATACAACTTACTTCTACCATCTGATAGGAAATTTCGATTTGAGGAGGTTGTTCTACAGTGAGCGATTCATTGATCTCACATCCTTGAGCGTCTGTTACAGTGAATGTGTAATCACCTGCGGCAAGGTTACTGGCATCTTCTGTTGTCTGTCCATCGCTCCAAACGGAAGCATATGGTTGAGTGCCACCAGTAATTGATACATCAACGCTTCCGTCATTCCCCTGGAAGCAAAGCGGCTCTGTAATAATAAAGTCGGCAATGAAAGGTGTAGGTTGACCAACTGAAACATATTGTTCGTTGATGCATCCGTTTTCATCACGAACACGAATGAAGTAGTCTTCAGCTTCAAGACTGTCTAGTGTTTCACTCGGATTGTTCAGCATTATTTCGTTTTGGTTCCCCCAATTGAAATAGTATGGTTGAATACCTCCAGTGATGTTCAATTCAATGATACCGTCCGAATAATTGTAACAACTTGCATCCGTCACAATTGGATTCACTAATAGTGGAGTAGGTTCATTTACTGTTGTTCCGCTAAATGCAGTACAACCTTGTGCATCGGTAATAGTCAATGTATATACACCCGCAGGTTGTTCAGTGATGCCTGTTGTTGTTTCTGAATTCGACCAGTCGTAAGAGTAAGGAAGGGTTCCCCCGCTGATTTCAGAGTTAACAGAACCTGTAGCGTCTCCATTACACAGAACGTCAAATGCAAATAGTTCAATGTTCAATGGTGCGAGCGGTTGATTAATTGTAAATGCCAGTGAGTCTGTGCAATTATTAAAATCAGTTACGGTAACGAGATATGTTCCCGCGATAACATTGCTGATATCATCTGTTGTTTGTCCTGATGACCAATTATATGCGTAAGTCGTGGTGCCACCAGTTACCGTGATGTCAATAGCACCATCATTGAACCCGAAACAACTAACATGATCAATGGTTCCGGTTATTGCAAGAGGTGCTGAAGGTTCAGCAATCGTCGATGCTAGTTCAAATTCACAACCATTGGCATCCGTCACTAGTAGTGTATACGTATCGGCCACTTGATTTGATATATCGTCGGTAGTGTCGACAAGGATAACAGTTCCGCTATTCGACCACTCATGTGCATAAGGTGTAGTACCACCTGTTACCGTTGCATCAATAGCTCCAGAGTTATTTCCGAAACAATCTACGTCAGTAATAATGGATGTTACGTTGAGCGGTGCAATCGGTTCATTCAGCGTAATATTGTCTGAAATGGTACACCCATTATTGTCGGTTACTGTTAATGAGTAGTTTCCGGCGATAAGGTTATCGATTATCGGTGTAGTTGATGAGTTGCTCCATGCATAGGTATATTGAGGAGTTCCTCCACTTACGATAGCATCAACTGACCCAGTCGCGTCACCATTGCATAGGATATCTGTACCATTCAGAATCATACTGAGTGGAGCTGGAGGCTCGGAAATCACATAGTTATAGATGTCTTGACATCCACGAGCATCAGTAATTGTTAGAGTATATGCACCTGAAACAACGTTTGTCAACATTGCTGTTGTGGCTCCATTTGACCATGCATAGGAATAGGGAGCAGTTCCTCCGCTAATAACTGGGTCAATAGATCCGGTGGGGTCTCCGAAGCACGGAACGTCAGTTATGATCGGACTGGAAGCCAACGGTGCATTTGGTTGATCAACGAGTTGTGTAATTTGTATTTGACAACCATTGTTGTCAGTTACCTGAACCGTGTATTCACCAGTCGGGATGGAAGAGATATCTTCTGTTGTGTAGGGTAATAACCCGCCAAGACTACTTATCCAAGAATAAGAGTAGCCTGGGGTACCTCCAGAGGTAGTAATATCTACTCCACCGTCATTACCACCAAAACAAGAAACATCAATTGGCGCAGATGTCAAAGCAACAGCCGTTGGCGGTTCAGTTACAGTATGAGCGACAATATCTGTACAACCTTTGGCATCTGTTAAAGTCAATGTATATGTTCCAGCTATAAGACCAGAAATATCTTCAGAGTTTTGACCACTCGACCAGCTGTAGCTATATGGTAAAGATCCGCCAAATGAAGTTACATCAATAGCCCCATCATTTCCGTTTAGACAGTTAACATTGCTGACCAACGCATTGTGTCCAAGGGTAATAGGCTCATCAATGGTAACTGTCACTATTTGATTACAGTTTCTGGCGTCAGTAACGGTTAATGTGTACGTACCTGCTCCAAGTCCTGACAGGTCTTCACTTGTTGCTCCTGTATTCCAGCTGTAAGCATATGGAGGTGTTCCGCCAAAAACGCTAACATCTATACTTCCTACATCTGGTCCGCCACCACATGGTTTGTCGACTTTTGAATAGCTGACTTCTAATAATGGCGGTTCTGAAATGGTTGCTCCCGTAAATAATTCACAGCCATTTGCATCCTGTGCCATAAGTTGATGTGGACCGCCATCCAAACCATTTGGATCCTGAACGGTTGAGCCATTTGACCAATTATAAGTATACGGTGAAGCATGGTTGACCGCGTTAATTGTAACGTTGATCGAACCATCTCCAGCGCCGTAGCAGGAAACGTCAGTTGAAGTGTTAGAAATTGTAATTGGACTTGCCTCCATGGTGAAAGAACCCCTTTGAATTACACTGAATCCGCCTAATGTCCAATTTCTATCCACCCAATCTTCTTGAACTGCTCCGGCATAGGAACCAATATTTTCAGAATGAGTCCACTCTGGTCCAATTTCAAAATTCGGCAAGTTATGGGATACTTCTTCTACAATGATTAATGGCTCTCCATCTTCAGTAGGGCAGACTTCCTCATAACAAATTTGGGGGTCTAAAAAAGTACCGCATGGATAAGGAACGTCAACACACGCGTCAATCGATATTTCAGGGATTAGTACGATTGAGGGAAGATCAACGTCAACATGTAATGCTTCCATATCTAAGTCAATGGGCATTCTGTCATATGTATGATTGTAGAAACGGCCGTTGATGGAATAGCGGACGCTGATTTCCATTTCTTCGTAATAGCATGGGTATTTATAGCGCAATTGATTTCCCAATTGAACAGACGGGTATCTGCTGTTTCCTGAGTTTACAGTTCCAACACCCGGTTGAAACTCTGTCCATTCAACTGCAACGGGAAAGGTAAAATATGCATAAACCCTTGGACGGAATTCAAAATCTTGGTAAAGTCTTCTTCGGAGATCTAATACAGTACTGAATAATGTCCAATCTATTTCAGCTATATCTCCAGACATAGGTGGAATTCCGTCGACTGTATGAGAGCCTTCAAGGTTTTCGAGAATATCGCTATAAGGAGATGGAGTAACCTGTGATAAAAACTGAGTAACCTCAATGTCTATGTCAAAATATTTATCGGAGCCCGAATTTACCAGATTCCTACCCACTAAGCTTGTAGTTCCAAGATTGACATCTGGCAAGGCAGCTTCAAGTTGTGTAATTCCTACATCGTTTAGTACAGATTGTTCATTACTTGGGCGAGTGGCAAGATCATATGGTGTGGGAAGAGGGAAGGAGCTTAATCCACTTCCAATGCCTAAAATTGGTAACGAAGAACTGCTTGGATTAAGATTATTTCCATTGACCGAACCCGTTCCAACCCAAAGACCTTGATTTGTTACGCGGGCAATGTCGAGCTCACCATAGACGTGATTTGGATCAAATGAATTGTTCCCAAATCCACTGCCTCCAGGAAAAAAAATGGAGCCTGGAGGGAAAGGACTACCTGATCCTTGATTTATTTCACCGGACAATAGGTCATGCGTAAAGCTTGTAAAACCAAGTAACACTTCTATTCCCAGTGAAGCTCGAATATCAAAAGGTATACTGAAGTTATAGCGTGAGCCGCTGTTTGAAAAATTTGAGGAAATGTAATAACCATTGTTAACCGTGTAATTCGTCGATATGGTTACCCAATCTCCCTGATCGTAGGAGTTATTGTTGGGAAAAGTTAGACTGGCTGTAATGGGGTAGTTCACTCGAATAGTTCCATTTTCAAAACCTTCTAAATGAACCTTACCTTTCATTTCGGCCTCCATTTCAGCGGTTGCTTCAAGACCAAATTCGCCGAACCCGAATAGATTTACTACTGGTCCTTCACTTTCCTCTTCGTCCACATCCTCGCTAAAGAATACGTCGTCATAATCGAGACTAAATGAGCCATTAGTACTTCCCCACATATACCGATTTCCAGAATCAAAGGTCATACTGTGATTGATCGTTTGCTGAGCCAGGGTTGTTCCAGCCAGCATCAAAAGCGTTCCTGCTAGTAGTTTTTTTCCGAATCTCATTTTTTTATGGTTTTCGTTAGGTCAATGGAAGCAATGCTTTTCAGAACTTCTGGCTCTATGATTTTTTCGAATTCAATGGGATATGTAACATGAATCCACAAAGTGTTGTCTTCGTTATCAATAAATACGGTATGACGAATGCGTTCTCCGGAATCTACTTGGTATTTTGCTTTATAACTTATTCCGGCCATCCCAGAATGCGTGATGAGCTCATCTTGCCGAATGGGAGTTAGTCCTTTTCTTTTATAAAACTCTTCCGTCATACCTGCTGCCATATCTTTCATGAGCACATGCTCTATATATTTCATGTAAACAATTGTGCCGGTGGCCTTGTGCACATATCCGTTGAAATTGTCAGCTGGAATAAATTCCTTAGGAAGTGTGATCCAATTTAGTTCAGCATCCGTAATATCTGGTTGGATAAGTTGATGTTCCGTTTCTATATCCTGAGCTGAAACTGTTGTGCTCAGCAGGCAGAGAATCAGTAGTAATTTGTTAAGGTTAAATCGTTCCATCATATAGGTTTGTGAAAGCGTTATGCGATCGAACTTAGCCATTAAAGGAGGTCACGCAAAAAAAATGTCGTGAGCCGCAGTTTTTTGTCTGCCAACGACAAAATCACCTACTTTTCTCACCTAAAACAGATGAAAAAAACTTGAGGTTCATGATTAAAAATCAAGCGTGTTTCAGAAATCGTATTTCGCTTCGAAAGCCAGCTGATTCAAGCGGATTACACTTCGCGAAAAAGTGCTGAAAAAAGACAGGTAAAATGATCAAGGAGTCAAACAAGGACAAAAAACTGCGGCTCACGACATTTTTTTATTTGGGTCATGAGATTTGTATATGTTCGACGCAAACCTACGATATTGTTATGAGCAAAATATTAGCACTACTGTTCTTTTTTAGCACTGCGTTTACCACGTTCGCCGTTGATCATTTTTGGATTGGAGGAACCGGGAATTGGAATGATATAAATCATTGGTCTTTGTCATCAGGAGGGCCAGCTGGAGTGTCAGTTCCATCGGCTTCTGATAACGCTATTTTTGATGATAACTCAGGACTTACCGTAGCTGGTGTTGTCACTATGAATGCCAATATCAATGTTTTGGACTTCGATTTTTCACTGGTTTCTAACCAGTTTACCTTTGATTCGCCAGCTCCCATTACTTTCGAAATAACCGGGTCACTTTTGGGAAATGCAAGTAGTGTTTTATTCACTGGAACTTGGGGAGAAATTACACTGAATGCAGCTTCCCCAGGTGAAGTCATTAGTTCTCTCGGAACTATCTGGAATCAGAGTTTTCGCATAATCGGGAATGATGTCAGTACTACTGACAATTTTAATATTGGTAACAATACCCTGTATGTAGACATGGGAGGAATTGACCTCAGCGATGATACACTTACTTGCCTGGAGTTTCATGCAAATCTTCCTTCAATCAGAGCGATTACGGTAACCAATGCCTTGCTAAATATTAGCAATGGTTATTGGGATGTTGACGGAACAAACTTGACATGGACCGGTGGTGGATCAACCATTATGTTGGGGGATAACGCAACACTCGCCCAGTTCTATGGTGGAAACCTTAGCTACGATACTGTGATATCTTCTTCCGCTCTGGATTTCGAATGCTACGGCACCAATGACTTTGGTTTACTTGACCTTGTGCAATCCAGTCAATTGAAAATTGAAAATACAATGACGCTGCGTGCAGATTCTTTGATCGCAAATGGGTCTTGCGTTGCGCCAATGATGATCACAACAACGGGTGTTGGAGGAAATGCCATGATTGAAAAGACGGGATTTCCGCAACTTCTTTTATCGTCAGTAGACATTACGGATGTTGATGCATTGGCGGGGCCACTCTACGAAGTCATTAACGAAACACTTACAAATGCTTCAGGTTGGACACCTATCGTAGGAGGAAGTATGTTTTGGATCGGGAATAGTGGAAACTGGAATGACGGCGCTCATTGGTCGTATGTTTCAGGTGGTCTGCCGAATGGCTGTATTCCTGATTCACTGCAACAAGTATTTTTTGATGCTAATT
Organism: Flavobacteriales bacterium UBA6051; assembly: GCA_002427735.1. Classification (GTDB taxonomy): domain Bacteria; phylum Bacteroidota; class Bacteroidia; order Flavobacteriales_D; family Crocinitomicaceae; genus UBA4466. The sequence goes on along the minus strand of DIYP01000005.1, from coordinate 104,706 downwards.
CTTTTAGCCTTTCCGGTCAAACTGTCACGATAGATGATACTGCTTTCTTCCTCTCCATGGACTGGACAGGAATAATAGGGAACCAATCTTTAGTTATGGATTCGTCGATGTATGCATATGGAGATATAATATTACACGCAGACTTGTTTGTAGGCAGGTCGAGCTATATACCAACACTCATTATGAATAGGCCAGGTACGTTAACTGTGAATGGCGCTGAGACCGACGCATCACTAACTATTTCGCCCTTGAATAATGGAGATGTTGTGCAGTTTGTTGATGACCTGTACATGAGTGACTCGTCAACTATTTCATTGCTTAAGGGACAGTTAAATACACTGAACAATACTGTTCGGACGGGCTGGTTTAGTTCTGTCAATGACACGACCACCAGTCTAGATGCTCGGCAGTTGGATTTAGGAAATTCGACGATTGAAGTTGTCAGAGAATTTAACACACTCAGAGATACAGGTTTGGTATTGAACGCCGGAACTTCTCATATCTATATAGGTGATACAGTAAAGTATTTGGCGGAAACGCAGCGTTATCTGAATGGTCTTAAATCATACGGCCATACCTTTTACGATGTAACACTGAACTTTCAGAATTATCCAAATACGGTTCAACAGATTGTCAATGGTGATAATAGCTTCAATAAGCTGCGGATATTACCCGGATCTGAAGTATATCTAGAAGCAGGGAAGACTCAAACGGTAAACGATAGCCTCATCCTATTCAGTAATTGCGCACAGGCAATTTACCTAGGGTCTACTGATACCTCCGCGACCAATAATCTGGCAAACTTAACGGCCACTACAAATAGCTTTTCTTGTCAGGCCTTGACACTGGAGCAAATTGATGCCAGTGGAGGGGTTGCAATTACTACATTTCATTCCATAGATAGTGTATCGAATCCAGGATGGATTTTTGATCAAACTCCGGCGACGATAGCGAACCTCACAGTAGATGGACCGTTTTGCTTGGGTGATACCACAGTTTTCACGAACCTTTCGACAGTAGAAACAGGGAATCTGGACGATCTCACATCAAAATGGTATTTCGGAGATGGGTCGACTGGCTACTGGCAACCGTCACCTCCACCTCAAGATAGCATTTATGTAACATACGAGGTTGATACCACTCAACATGTCTTCACCTATGCCGGAACAATCACTGTGAAACTGGAGACAACCAACACCGTTAATCAGTGTAGCGACGATACAACATTCCAAATAGAAATTTATAATCCGTCAATTGTTTTGACAACAACCGATTTAGATGGTGCTATATGTGCGGGCACTGAGGTTACATTTGAAGCTTCCAGTTATTCGGATAGTGCTCTTTTTGAGTTTTTTCTGAATGGTGTTTCATTGAACACGCCTTCCAAGAATGATACGCTCTATACAACAAGTGTTCTGGTAGATGAAGATACCGTGAGTGTTTTGGCGTATGAGGAAGGGTGTGTAAGCGATACCATGCCCGCTCTTGGATATACGGTACATGACATTCCAACGTTCAATTTTACGAGCTCTGACTTGGATCAGACAATTTGTGATTCGGATAGCGTAGGTTTTGTGGCAGCAAATCCAGCTGAACCCTCATATGAATATCAGTTTTTTATCAACTCATCCAGTGTCACAGGTTTTGCAGATACGATCAATGTCTTTGGAACAGACACATTGAACAATAGTGATGTGATTTATGCTGTTGTTCGCGATACGTTGGGATGCCGGGATACACTTTCTATGACCTTTACCGTAGATCCGCTTCCTACAACAACACTAACATCATCAGTGTCTGGGAATGTCATTTGTGATGGAGAGTCAGTTACATTTACCGGATCTGGTGCAGATCAATACGAGTTTTATATAAATGGCGTCGTCGTTCAGACACTTTCTGGAATAACAAGCTATACAACGGCTGCATTAACGGCCAATGATACGATAACCATGCTAGGCGTTAATGCTACAACATGTCAAATGATGGCGCCAGAGAGCTATACCTACATTGTCAACCCTTCGCCTTCGGTGAGCATGACTTCTTCAGATCTGGATAACTCAATTTGTTCGGGAGATCAGGTAACGTTCACTGCATCAGGCGCTCCTTTGTACGAGTTTTTTGTCAATGGAAGTTCTGCTCAGTTAGGAACAAATCCTGCTCTAATAACAACAGGATTGAATGATGGAGATATTATCAGCGTAACAGGTGTTTTAGGAGCATGTTCTTCGCAGGCAATGCCTATCAATATGACCGTACTAACGTCACCAACAACGACGTTGATAAATAACGATGACGGGGACAATACCATTTGTTTTGGAACGGAAGTGATTTTCACGGCTTCCGGTGCAACGAATTACGAATTTTTTATCGATGGCTCAAGTGTGCAGGGACCTTCTACCGTAGCGATATTAACTACTCAAACGTTGATAGATGGGCAAACAATAACAGTGCAGGGTGAATCAAATACTTGCATTATAGATGCGTCAGAAACCTTCACTGTTCTCAATAATCCTGTTGTGAACTTCTTTTCTAGCGATTTAGACAATACTATTTGTGATGGAGATGCGATCGAGTTCACGGGAGCGAATGCCGGATCATATGAGTTTTACGTAAATGGGACTTCTGTGCAGGGCCCTTCAGTACTCACTACCTTGAGCAATCCTTCACTGACCATCGGAAACAATCAGGTGCAAGTAATTGGGATAGGCGGAAACGGATGTACGGATACGAGTTTAGTGATGAACATTGCTGTTAACCCAATCCCTGTAATAACGTTAACTAGCTCCGATTTGGATAATACGATTTGTGCCAATGAAAATGTCATTTTTACGGGTGCAGGAGCTGATATGTACCAGTTTTTTGTGGGAGCAACTCCGCAGGGATCAATGTCGGCGAATAACACCTTTAGTACATCGGGTTTATTGAACGGTCAAACAGTTTCTGTTTCTGGATCATTGTTAGGATGTCCTTCATCATCTACCGGAATTACGACAACCGTAAATCCCATTCCAAATGTGTCATTGACAAGCACAGATATCAATAATGTCTATTGTGAGAGCGATGTCGTTGATTATACGGCTGGTGGTGCAAACAACTATGAATTTTTCGTTGATGGGACATCACAAGGACCTTCTGCATCACTAAACACACTGAATTCATCAGGATTTCCTTCTGGTCTTTTTGATCTAGAGGTAGTGGGTGAAACAAATAATTGTTTTGATACGACTACGATGGCGATTCTTATTAACACTAGCCCTACCGCATCTATCAGTTCTTCTGATCCCAACAATACAATATGCGCAGGAGAGGCCGTAACCTATACTGGTGCTGGAGGAGACATTTATGCATTTTTCATTAATGGAGTATCACAAGGTGCCCCTTCGGTAAACAATACAATAACGTTGAATGGCCTTGTAGATGGTGATGAAGTTGCGGTTGAAGTTGCAACTGGTCAGGGCTGCACTGATCGTGACACTATGAATGCAATTGTGGTGAATCCGACTCCGGTGGTTTCTTTGTCCAGTTCAGATCCTAATCAAGAGATTTGTATCGGTGATAACGTTGATTTTACTGCCTCGGGAGCGACAGACTATGAATTTTTTGTAAATGGCGCATCTCAAGGATCAGCTACGGCGAATCCTATATTTACTACAACAGGACTAACCAATGGAGACAATATTTCAGTAATTGGTTCAAGTCTCGGATGTATGGGGAACTCAAATAACCTGATGTTCACTGTTTATGCATACCCGGTAGTTTACCTTACCAATAATGGAGATACTTCCATATGTGTTGGCGAGAACACAGATGTTGAAGCCTTTGGTGCGATCAATTATCAGTTTGAAGTAAACAATGTACCTGCGGGGCCTTTTTCTGGAGTTAGTAGCTTCAATTCCTCATTGAATAACGGTGATGTTGTGACTGTTCTTGGTGAAACCAACGGATGCGTGAGTCCAAGTCAAAATAGTTTTGAATTTACAGTATTTAATTATCCTACGATTTCTTCTTTGGTCACACCGGGAACAACGATTTGCCTTAATGATTTAGTGAATATTTCTTCATCTGGTGCTATGGAGTATCAATTTGATCTTAACGGTATAACGCAACAGGTTGGAAGTGCGGGTTCATTCGACACTGATGCGTTAGAAGATGGATACATCATTTCTGTAACAGGTTTGAACGGCGATTGTCCTTCAAATCCCGATGTATTCATCTTCACCGTTAATACCATGGACCTTAGTCTCGATGTGAGTCCTTCCGCTATGATTTGTGACGGAACTCCCGTAACATTTACTGCGGCAGGCGCAGATCAGTATGAGTTCTTCCTAAATGGTATTTCTACCGGACCAATGGGAGCAACAAACACCTATGTATCATCAGTACTTTCAGATATGGATGAGGTTACATTTGTCGGCTACAATACGACCACATTGTGCACACAACCCTATGACGATTATATCTTGATGAATGTGTTAACTGAGCCTTCGATTGATCCATTATCAACTGCTACTTTTTGTGAAGGTGATTCTGTAATACTGGTCAGTAATTCGTCGTATGGGAACCAATGGTATGTGGATGGAAATCCGATCGCTGGTGCCAATGATACGGCTTATGTCGCGTATGATTCAGGTGACTACGCACTGGGCATAACTTCTGGAGGAAATGGCGATGTATGGTCTTTTGGGCAAAATGCAACAGGTTCTTTTGGAAATGGAAATAACTTAAACAGTGGCGAACCTTTAGTAGCTGCAACAAACGTTCAGTTTGATGAGCTTTCCGCTGGCTACGGTTTTGTACTTGGTATATCGAATGCGGAAGAATTGTATTCCTGGGGAGAGAATAGTTCTGGTCAATTAGGAGATGGAACATATACCTCTGTGAACGTGCCTCAAGCTGTTCCTACGATGACCAATATTAAGACCGTTGCGACATCAAAATCGAGTAGTATGGCCGTGACAAATGCTGGCGATGTATATGTTTGGGGAAGCAATACGCAGGGACAGTTAGGAACGGGCAATACTGCAGTGATAACGTTTCCTTTCCAGAATACTGTTTTGAACAACACTGACTCCATCGCCGGAGGTAAAGAACACTTCGTCATATTGAAAAATGACGGTACGGTATGGACCGTTGGGAACAATGATTATGGCCAATTAGGAGAAGGAACAATGATAAGTTCATCCACACCCGTGCAGGTTGTAGGTATTAGTAACGCTGTATCTGTAGGAGCAGGTGAGTATCATAGTTTTGCCATTGATGCTGCCGGAGATTTGCTTGTATGGGGCAGTAATGGTTCTGGGCAATTAGGATTGGGAGATTTAAACAATCGACTTACCCCGGAGGTGTCTGACTTGCAGAATATCATCCATGCAGAAGGTGGCGCGGCTCATAGTGCTTTTCTCAGTAGTGACAACAAATTATACATGACAGGTAATAATACACTTGGTCAACTAGGAACCGGAAACTTTAATGATACAACACGTCCTGTTCTGATGGGATTAAGCGGTGTAGATTTAGTTTCCACCGGAGAGTATACAACGTTAATAAAACGCAATGATAATTCAGTCTTTGGCTGTGGAAATAATGTGGAAGAACAGCTTTCTTCGTTAAATGGGAATGCCATTAATTCACCTGAACATATTAGCGATTTAGATGGCGCGACATTCATAGAGGCTGGAAGGTATACTTCACATGTTTTGTTTGGTGAAAATGAAACCTGTATATCGCAAGTTGTTAATGTTGAAATGCTTGCTACACCAATTGTGTCCATTACCGCAGATGAAGATACGTTATTTGCAACCGCCGGTGTATCGTATCAATGGTACTTTGAAGGAAATCCCATTCCAGGTGCAACAAGTCAGAATTATATAGCGAATCAGACTGGAAACTACTGGGTAGAAGTAACCTTCGCGAATGGTTGCACAGGCTTCTCGGATGAGCACTACTATAGTTCGTTGAGTGTGCATGAAATGACAGAGAATACCATTCGAATGTATCCGAATCCAACAAATAAAACTGTAACACTAGAATTTGAAAAGCAGGTGAGTCAAATGAATGTTCAACTGGTAGACTTAGCAGGTAAGGTAGTGCTGCAGGCCGAAACATTCAGTGGTTCACAACTTCAACTAGATCTAAGTGGCCTTAATAGTGGGTTATACCTTGTCTATATCAAAGAAGGTAATGAGACCCGTGTATTGAAATTAGAGAAGCTGTAATAGCGAGTAGATTAAGTTAGGTAAAGGAAGCACTATTCGTTAGGCTTCCTTTTTTACTTTTAAATCGGCCAAGGACAGAGTTATTTTTTAATAAGAATTACAAAATTAGCTCCGCCATGATCACCAGTAAAGTAATTGATCTCTCCACCTAATTGTCGTTTCGCAAAAGAATGCAACAATTTTAGGCCAAGTGTTTTACTCTTAGATAAATCTACGCCGTTGTTCAGTCCTTTTCCATTATCCTGATAATGCAATTGAATGTGTTTTTCCTGCACCGTATAGCTTAGGTTGATTTCTCTGGTTTTATCTTCTTCTACCCAAGCATGTTTTAGGCTATTTGTGATGAGTTCGTGAATAACAAAAGCCACAGCTTGTCCTTTTTCAAGGCTGATAAGGATATTATTTCCATTAATGGTGCAGTTGTACACTTCTGGAGAGGTCGAACAATCAATAAGTACGCGAACAATGTCTCTCGTATATTCCGTAATGTCGATGGTATCAAAATTATCATTGAGGTACATCTTTTGATGAATAAGGCCCATGGAATCAACTCTTGACTGGCTGTCGCGTAATGCTGCCTGAACTTTCGGGTCAGTAGTGTTTTTGGCCTTTAAATGCAGTAATCCAGAAATCATTTGCATATTGTTCTTCACACGATGACTAATTTCTCTCAGTAGGATTCCTTTTTCCTCAAGAGCAGCGGCAATAATGGCGTTTTTCTCTTCTAGTTCCTGGTTTCTTTTTCTTTTTTGGAAGTAACTAAAGGCAAGTAACAACGCAATTATCAAAACAGCTCCTCCGATCCAATAGGCAAGACGTTTTTTAGCTTCCTGATCAGCAAGATCTGCTTTATGTTCCCGCTCAGTTTGCTCATTTTCACGCACTATCTTAAGGCTATCCAGGTAACTCTTTTGTTCATATTTAAACTGTGCTTCAACCATTAAAACTTCTTCGTTTATTTCGGCACTTTTTAGTTCATCGCGAAGGCCTTCCAATTCCTCTAATCTTTGGAAAGCTGCTTTATAGTTTCCTTCATGTTTGTTAATTTCTACTAAGAGTTCTAATGCAGCAATTTTTGGAGTCAACATATTTTCTTCGATGGCCAGCTTTAGTGCCCGATTGGCATACTTTCGTGCATTCTTATAATCGTTCAGATCAATATAGCACGCACTTATATTTGCGCATGATGCTGCCGAGCCATCAGGATTGCCATACTTTTCATCAATAGCCAATGCTAGAAAGTAATTTTCAAGTGCTTCATCATACCTTCCGAATGTACGGTGTACATCCCCGATTCCAATATACGTTGTTGTTAAGCCTGGTTCATCACCCCATTTTTCAAAAAACTTCTTACCATCCAGATAATATGACAATGATTGGTCGGCATGCCCCTGAATCATTAATATGTTACCAATGTTGTACCAGATATAAGCCAGCGAAAGTTCTTTTTCTCCGGTAAGATCATCTGGGGCATTTTTCAGACTTCGCTCAGCTCTGCGAAAGTAGGTAAGCGACTTATCGAAATCTTTCAGACTGTAGAACAGATCTCCAATATTCATGGTTGTTTTAGCGATATATTTTACATTTTTAACGCTATCCGCCATATTAATTTTGATGGATTCGCTATAGTAATCAATTGCAACATAGAAATTACCGATCCACTCATTTACGAGTCCGAGGTTGTTTAAAGCCCCTGAGGTCAATAATGGATCTTTGGATTTCCTTCCAAAGTCCAGCGCTTTTTTAAATAGTTCAATTGACTTATTGAGATCGTCCGTTCTCGCTTCAATTTCTCCGAGAAGGTTATATGCCTTTCCTTGATAAAGATCGTCTTTGTTTTTTTTAGAAAACGAGAGCATTTGGTTTGACAGCAACTTTGCCGAGTCAAGATTTACGTTCAAAAAATATCCCTTTATGGCTTTTTCAAGGCTGACTAATCTTGTAGTATCGTGTTTTTGAGAATTATTCCAAATTTTGAGCAGACTATCGGAGTTGACGAAATCTTGTGCGATGGCATTATTTGAAGTTATAAATAAGCCAAGGGCAAATGATAAAACGGCTAATTTTTGCATTGTAATAGTGATTCTTTGCCTTGAAATGTAAGTATTCCTAAGGACATGAAGATGTCACTCACGACTAAACGCGAAATAAGAAGCACAGATTATTATCGTTACGACTCAAATGCCTTAATCAAGAGAAAATAAATACTGAAAGAGTCGTCTATTTTCAACACGTTGCCTACTGTCTTTTATCAAGTATCCAATTTAAACCAATTGGAGCAGTTAAAAATGGGTTTTGTGCATGATTGGCGTCCGGAAAGAATAGTTTTTTGTAGTTCACCTTTGACGAGTTGTTTTCTAGTACTTGAACTGTTTTATCGAATGCACTTTTCATTTTGTCTACTTCCAAATCACCAATTGTCATCACTATTTGAGAGGGAAGGGTGTCACTTTCTTGAACGAAATCTGAGAACTTCTCAACGAAAAGGCTTTTTTCGCGCCAAAGTGCTGGGCTTAATGCCAAATGACTATTAAAAAGATCTGGCATAAACATCAGGGAGTACATGACCATCAATCCCTCGCGGGAATGTCCAACGGCGATTCTATCGTTAGAGACGTGATAGTTCGAATCGATAAAAGAAATGATTTCTGTCTTCACAAACGCTAAATATTTATCTGCTTCACCCAAGGGAGAATTCTTATCATCCAGGTCTTGTTTTAAAAATGGTGGTGTTAAATCCCTCTGTCTGGTTTTTTGATTAATATTCGGTATTCCAACAATAATTGCTGGTATGCAATGTCCTGTCCTTATGAGTAAGTCAAGGTCCTTGTAGATGGAATAATTCAAGGAGTTTCCGCCGAAAACATAGATGACAGGGTATTTTTCCTGCCCACCTGTTTTGTATCCTCTTGGTTTTCTTACCACTAATTCTCTGTTTTCTCCTAATATTTGAGATGCGATAGAATATGAATCATGTGTACCTGATACATGTGAAGTTGAATTGCACCCGCTAATCATTATGATTAACAGTATAAAGTTGACAGCTATTATTGACTTATCGAATATTCGTTTAATGCTCATTTTCTTAGGATAGATTATTCTTGAATTAGACTATTTACTTCTGGACATGATTCCTGCGCTGTTTCTTTTGGATAGACTCCTTTCAAAGAGGGAATGCTTAGATCAGCTCCCCTTTCCAAGAGTAAATGAACAGCATCGAACTTGCAGTTTTCAATGGCGTGGTGTATAGGTGTATATCCGCTTTTGTTGGCAAGGTTAATTTGTGCACCATACCTTAATAACAATTCTATCATTTCCAGATTCCCATACCATGCGGCCCAGTTCAAGGCAGTTCTTCCGGTTTTCTTTGTGCGCGTATCAAGTAGATTAATATCTATGTCTTCCTCTATAATCTTGCTGACCTTGGAAACATCTCCTTCAATTACTGCATCCCAAAAAGCAATTTGTCGTTCATCGAACACCTCGGGAAATTCCAGTTTTAAGGTTGTTTCATTGTACTCTTTTTCATATTTATCATTCAAGAAATCATTGATCCTTTGCTTCATGGGACTCCACTCTTCAAGTAATTCGTAATAAGCATCATGTGACCCATGCTTAACCACAATTAGTTTGCTGTTTGAAAGCTGTTCGTGCATCTCTAAAGCATTCTCGATAGGAGTTGATATATCCCATGTTCCATGAATAAGTAGCACTGGCACCTGAGATGACATTGGACCTCTAAATTCATTTCCAAGATCGTTCACTGGCCAAATGGAATCTTTATCGAAGTAAATGTTATTAATGGGCCCTAAAATATAGTTGCCGCTGTCAATTCTGATTTGGGCAATTCTTTCTGGAGTGGCCCATGATGAGAAGTCCATTACATTGTTCATAGCGTGCGGAGCTATAATATTTGTTAGATAATTTTTGACCGATTGGCTCAATCCAGATTCTCCTTCGTAGAGATTGAGGAGGTTGTCAGCCCATCTCGAAAGATTGTTCCTGTCTCCAGCTTTATACCTAAAAATAAAATTAGCAATGAGCCGTTTGGAAGATTCATCAAAAGAGTGTTTCAAGCTCTTCAAGTAGTGCTCATGTAATTCCAGAAATGTTTTCCCCTTTAACTTTAGTGAATAGTATGCGCTGCTTTCGGTGGCCGTTGCGATTCTTTTATAAGCGTTCAAAACCTGACTGGGCATGTCTAAAGTGTGATCAGGTCCTTCGATACCATGGAATATTGCACACTTTACTTTGTCAGGGTATTTTTTAATGTAATTCAAGCCCAAATGTGAGCCGTAACTGCCTCCCACTAATACCAGTTGATCATACCCTAGATGTTGCCGCAAATCTTCGAGGTCTTCTGTGCTTTCTGCCGTATTGTAAGCTGAAAGGTCAACCCCCATATTAAGCCAATGATCTCGACATTCAGTAGCTAGTTCACGTTTTGTATACGCTACCGATTTTGAGTCAAGATGATCGATTTTCTTGTTAAGAATAACGTCTTTACAATCAAGGTTTGGGATTGATTTACCGGCTCCTCTTTGATCATAGATTACCACGTCGGCAAACTGCTGGTACATTCGTATTTCATCGAATCGCTCTTGTAAAGAAGCGGTTTGTAGCCATGATCCACCCGGACCACCGGCCAACATGAATATTGCTACGTTTCCGTTTTCTGAATTTTTAGATGTGGCAACCTGATATGAAAGTGTAACGGTATTTGTGGTTTCACTCATTCTATTTTCAGGTAAACTGAGCGTACCCTCTTGTACATCTAACGAATCTCCGTTTTCGGAAATGATTTGTTGGCAATCCACGGAAGAATGAACAAAAATTATGGCTAAGGCTATTATTATTCGAGACATGATTTTCCTTTTTCACAAAGGACAAAACACTCATTGGAACAATGACAAAATGTGGGGCGTCATTTGAACGTCATTTAAGCGTCAAGCGCTTAAGTTTTTGATAATCAAAAGCTAAAATGTAGACTTTTTGGTGTGTTTTAGATGTAAAACACGTAAAGTTCCGAGTAAATTGATAGTGGCAAAGAACCAATAAATTGGAACATAGATCGGTAAAAATCGAATGGTTGTAGGTACATTAAAGCTTCTCAAGATCATTGCCGTCACAACTACGAGAACAGGTAGAGCAATGCAGGCTGAAAAAAGATTAAAATATATCAAACCTCTCAAGGGATGTCTAATCTGTTTTTCTAATCTTTTCCAATAAGCCAACGCTATAAATGAATATAAAACGGGTAAGAATAGTGACGAAGCGAATAGCCATTTGAAAATAACGTAGTAGTTATTCGCGTCCTCTTTTTTCATGTTCACAGGATTTTCGGTTATTCCTAATACTTCTTCAATTCTTTTTATGGTAAAAGGCCTTGGGTTTACTTCTCCACTCTCGATGCGTTGAATAGTTCTTAAAGAAATTCCTGTCTGCTCTGAGAGCTCTTTCTGTGTAATTCTGCCCTTTTTCCTTGCACTGGATATGTATTCATATTTATTCATTGATTCAAAGACAAGGTGTTGATTGGCTAAAATCTTTTCCTAAAGATACCGCTTTATTTTGCTTCGAAATGGTCAAGCGTGAGCTCATTAATGAAACCATATTCAAACCAATAGAAAATCTGAAAACGTAAAAAAGCACCTCTTTTAAAAGGTGCTTCTTAGTTTTATAATTACTTATTCAGTCTATGACTCAATATAATCAACTGCCCATTTTCGGTCAGTTCCGGTTCAGATTTAACGTCCCATTTTTCCGGTTTCAATTGAGGGAGATTTAAATCACTTCTTGATAATCTTTTTCACTGAAGTTGTGTTATTGTGATATACTTTTACAAAATAACTTCCTGTCTGCAATGAAGATAGATCAGCTTTATTGCTACTAGAATGTGCGACTGTCTTTCCTGTAATATCTACAATTTCCAGGCGATTTATCAGAATATTTCCGTCAACTGTAATTATTCCATTTGATGGGTTTGGGTAAACTGAGATTTGTATGTTGTTTAGTTCATTTAATCCAACGTTACCTCCGGTATTTGCGTCGAATACAACAAAGTTAGAAGTGTCTGATGGGCAACCATAGTAAGAAATTATCAGCGCGTATGCTCCTGAATCAGTAGGATTTACCAGAATTGGTTCTCCTGAACTAGGGTAGGTTGTTATGGTGTTTCCGTCATCAAAAATCCATTCAAAACCTGCTCCTATTTGAATATCGCTAATAAGTGAATCTCCAATCAAAGAAACTTCAGGTGTAATATCTGCATTGCAATCCCAGCCCCGAGCGATAAATATGTCGCGGTCAGCACCATTAACAGCAAGATCTATTGTATCTGTTCCCCACAAGGTAAATGGAACATTTTCTTCTGCTGTTCCATAGAGGTACATGGTTCCATTAGAATGAAATTCTATGTCTTCAATCTCCTCTATCCCGGGACCTCCCGTAATTGAGAAGCGATTTACTACCCCGTCACTCGATATATTAGCAACATACATATCATGCGAACCTGCTGCTGCCAGGGTTCCGTAAGTTGCACCGCCTTGAGGGTTTGAAATAGATTCTATTCGTCCAGTTACATAAAGGCTTTGATCCAAACCAATTGTGAGATCCGCAATTCGGTCATTGCCGTCGCTCATAATAGGGTGATGCCAAAGGTAGCTTCCGATATCATCAAATTTTACAATAAGAGCCTCCGATAGACCATAGTTTAGGGTATGTGTTGCTCCTCCAAAAGTTAATTGTGAACTTTCTGTATTTACAGCCACATATGAGTTCGCATCTTCATCAACAACAACTTCATAACAACCGTCGTTTCCAGAACCTGAAAAGTATTGTACGCCAAGTCCCTGACCACCTGATGATAGAATTCCCGCAAATCCATCTCGATTGATGCTTGCATGTGTCCCAGAAACATTAGGGAATTGGAAATTACTGCTCCAAGTCCATCCAGTAATAAAAATATTTCCATTTCCGGTAGCAACATCGGTAACCTCATCTATACCATTTCCTTCAATATTTTGCGCCCAGATAGTTTGTCCATCCGAATCAAGTTTCACAACAAAACCATTGAATCCAGCTGAAGAAAAATCTCCAGAAGTCATGAGAAATCCTCCACTTCCAACATTTGGTATGTGAGGACCTAAGTCCGGTTGAAAATTGGCAGTAAATCGAAATGTTCCTACAATGATAAGATCGTCATTTTCGTCAACGGTAATTGATCTGGCGTAGTCTGTATAATCTCCACCAAATGTTTTTACCCAAGCGGTGCTACCATCTGGAGTTATTTTCCAAAGAAACAGATCATTTGGAGTAGTAGCAGGAGAATCCGTAACTTGTATATTGATGCTGTCTCCATTTGGATCAATAATTACTTCATTTCTTCTTCCAGAGAAAAATACGTAGGCATTATTATCTGAATCAAAAGCAATTTTACCCGGCGAAACATTCGTATTAGAATTTACGGTTGTAACTAGTTTGGTCCATTGTATGAGATTATCCGTCCCTACTTTTTGTAGAAATAATCGGTACGATCCCATTGCATTATCTGAGACGGCAGGAACATTTGGGTTATTAGATCCAGAATTAAAATCACCTGCGTACCTACCAAGTAGATATTGATTTCCTTCTCCGTCAACAGACATGTCAGCGGCGAGATCTATCCCCAAGCCACCGAAAGATCGTGTATAATCTAACTCAAACTCTTGCTGGAAAGTCGTTTGGGCATTGAGAGTTACCGATAACAGAAATGTTGTCAGTATCGTAATTGTTTTTTTCATTTTCATTAAAATTTAGATTCTTTTGAATGGTACTTCCGACAAATTTATGGCTTCACACGCGCCGTAAATTTCATAATTCATGAATCCTGCTTTTAACTTCATCAAAGTGTGTTTCGTTCTCACAGGCACACTTATGAAAAACTTAAAAGTTGAGAGCAAGACAGGTCCAACATGCTTTTATAAACTATAGAGAGTGATTCGTGAAAAACAAGCGTGATTTGATGAGATGCTACTTACGCGTATTATGCATGGAGATACATTTGAAACAAAAATCAAAATGAAAAATAGAGTTCCAAAAGTTCTGATTATTTACATGCTGTTTCAATCTTTTTTAGGTTATGCCCAGCTCGGAGGTGAAATTGATAAAAATTTCATTTTTTCGAAAGGGTTTGCATCTCCATTTGATGAGGATATGACGACTCATCATATGAGTATGGGCATGGATGTAAATAGCAAAGGGGATGTTGTTGTTGCGGCGATGGTTGAAAAGGATGGACAGAAATATCCTGAGGTTTATCGGGTTTATCATGAAGATCAACATGGAATGTATTCGTCACATAACATGAACGACTTGTTTGATTTTGGATACAAGAACACGGTGAATGAAGTTAAAGTTCTGCATGATGATTGGGTGGTTGTTTGTGGTATGGAATACGTGGCCTTTTTGAATGAAAGTTTAACTGCCAAGGTTGTTTTTAACCGAAATGATCATCAAGAATTTTGGGATGCTAATTTTTTGGAAGTGGCTGAAACTCCTGACGGGAGAATTGCAATTTTATATGCTTACAGCAGAGAAAATATTAAAGATGCATTAGGTGTATTACTTTGCGATTTTACAGAAAAGGAGTATTATTTCTCGGAAATCTATGAAAGTGACCTTACCCGAAGTCCTTATGATATTAGCGTTGGAGGTGATGTTTTGTCGGATGCATTTGAAATGGAAGCGGTAAGTGATCGGCATTTGTTTATTGGGTTTCATCGACTTGAATATGATCAGGAAAACTATAATGACTATCTGGTTGTTGATTTAGATATAGTTACTCAACATGGAAAGGGAGGTACTTCGAAATCAGTAGTAGCTCAAGGAAGGTTCACGGAAGAAGAACAAGCTTTTATTGATATGGAATATGATGCAGAAAATAAAATCATGTATGCCGTAACAGGTTGGTCGGAACAGGTAATGTTCTCTTCAGCTAAAATTGACGATGTTCATAACATCACATTCCAGTCTGAAAGAACTGTCGCCAATGCTGAAACGTTCAAGAGTCCTTCTGACTATGTGAAAACAATGACGTTAGTTGAATTTGGCGGAAATCAATACATGGCAGTTGGTGGTGAGGGAGAATATGTTTCTTCTGGTGTAGATTATGAAGGGCCTAATGTAAATATGTTTAATCCATCAGGGTTTTCTCAATTAGGGTTAAAGGGAAGATCAGTAATCAACTCTTTAGGAGAAGAGAAAAATATTCTTGACGATTGGACTGTGAAAGAAGTGGTTCCAATTGGTGTGCCTCATGGTCCCGATTCAAATGGTAATTATCAACAAGCTGTGGCGGTTGCAGTATATAAGAAATCAAGATATTCAATGGAAAAGGGATGGTTCAGTAGAGTGTACATTGTAGATTTGACTTATATGAATCTGTAATTACCTTACTTTGTTTCTTTACTTATATGGTCTTGTCCGCTCCAGCTTTTTTCGGTTGGAGCGGATTTATGTGATTAAATAGAGTAGAACGATGCAGTTTAAATGACCATTTTTGTACCGATTATGTTACGGACGCTTATTTTGCTTTTAACCTTCGCTTTGCATGGAATCACAGTGTATGGTCAAAACCCTTCCCATTATGTGTACAAAGACAAGCAAATAGGTAGCAATACGGTTTATAATTTGATAGAATATAATCATTGTATTTATGCTGCGACAGAGAACGGAATAGTGAAAATTGATCAAGGGAAAACAACAATTTTTAAAGATGAGAGAGCAGTTAAGAATAGTTTTACAGAGTTTCAAATAGGGCCTGATGGGAGTCTCTATGTTTTAAACTTTAAGAATCAGCTGTATAAGATATCTGACAATGGTTTACAGTTGTATTTGAATTTGAGAGATGTCTTTTCTAACCCAATTCAATCATATGTGTTTTTTGAGGATTATTTGTATTTCAGTTCGAATAATCTAACCAAACGTTTTCAGATTAAAACCTTAAAAGAAGATCTGAATTGGCATCAAATAGGAAGTGGATCAGGAGCACAGATTGTAAACGACACCTTATTCTTAGGTTTAAGCAAAGTTTTTGAAGATTCTTGCGTAGTAAATGCGAGTAGTATTCGAACCCTTAAACAAAATGCGAATGGATCTCGTATCTATAAATTGGTGCAAAAAGAGGGGCGCAGTTACGTTGCAGTTGATGGTAAGATCTTTTTGAATGAAAGTTTTCTTCTGGACTATAAAAAGTATTTGCCTGAATCATCTAACCTGCATTATTTTAAGATTCTCGATGAGTCGAGAATTTGGATTTCAACTAATAGTGGAGCCATTCTGATAAATACGAAAGATCCTCTTGATGCAGAAGTCCTTTTTAAGGAGAATTCAATTTCAGATATTATTCTGGATGAACAGGGAAAGGTTTGGGTTGCAACCTTAGGAGATGGAATCAAAGTTATACCGAACATCAGAATTAAACACTTCCCTTCTGAGTCAATCATCTCAGCCTTTTTTTCTGATTCAACTACAGGTAAGAACTATGTTGGTAATGTAAAAGGAGAACTATTTGCATTAGATAATTTAGATAAAAAATCAACTTTTGATGTAGGTTGTAAGATCGATGCTTTGTTTGCCGATAACGATAAAATTTACATTTCACACCTGAATGGGAATAGTCTTTTTGAGGGCGGTAAATTATACAGAAGTAGCAACTTGGCACCAAAGGTTGATCGAATATTGAAGATTGGTAATCTATTCGTTTTTTCTTCATGGCATGGGGTGGAACTGACAACAGATTTAATGGAGCCCTTTGAAGCTGAAAATTCTTTTATGAAGGAGCATTTGAAAACAGTACAATCATCTGTGCGGTTTAAACAAAATTTATCTCCTTTATGGATTTCAGAAAAATTGGACCGATTTATTGGACTACAAAATTCTAAGGTTGTAGCTTCCAGTAATGTTAGCATTCCAGAAGAAGTTCAAAGCAGAGAATATTCTGACCTCCAGGTTTACAAGAACAGTGTGTATTTACTTACCCGATTTGGAGAAGTATGGAAGTATTCAGCCCAAAATGAAAGGTTTGAATTATTATATCATTGTTTGAATAATGGTCATTGTCAGAAATTGTGTGTTAATGACCGAGGAGTTTTTATTTATGGAGAAGGTATCATTCACTTTTTGTCTTTGGATGGATGTTATTCTTATGTCGGTTTAATTCGATTTAAGCACGAAGAATTAATTGAGTTTACTTCGGATCAGCAAAATTTATTTATTGTTTACCGTAAGGACCTTCATAAGGTTCCCATTACTGCCATCTCAAAAGAGTTTCCCATTTCGGATTTTCCAATTGACTTGATTTTGAAAGGTGAATTATTATCAGGCCAAGAGCGAATGATCATTCCTCCGGGGAATCATTCGATCCTGTTGAAGTTCAATTATTTTGACGAGATGTTGAGTCCAGAAACGTCAATCTCATATCAAATAAACGGAGGTGATTGGGCCAAAGGGGAAAGTAATACAAGATTACAGTTGAGCGGTTTATCTTCTGGAGAATATACCATTGTCGTTAGGATTGACAGACCCATTGGCGATTCTTTATATAAAACAGTTCGGTTTGAAATTCTTCCTTTTTGGTACGAAACGAAATTTTTTTATTTCGGACTTTCATTGTTGGTATTGATTCTAGTTGTTTTGTTTTTTCAGAAGCGAATAAAGTCTATCCGTAACAGGCAAAGAATGGAAAATGAAATTGTTCAAGCGCGTATTTCTAAAATCAACGCGCAAATGAAACCTCATTTCATCTTTAATGTATTGACAAGCATTCAATCAATGATTTTAAGAGAAGATAGAATTCAAGCTAGCAATGCCATTGGTGAATTTGCAGAGTTTATTCGGAATACCTTGGACATATCTAAAAAAGAATCAATAACCATTCGAGAGGAGTTAACAATCTGCGAAAAGTATATACAACTTGAACAAAGGCGGCATATTCGCGAATTTGAATATCAAGTAAATATTGATTCTATATCGGATTCTGTTTTTCAGATGCAAATTCCTCCTTTAATAATTCAGCCTTATGTTGAGAATGCCATCATTCATGGCCTTAATCACTTGAATGATAGAAAAGGAAATCTCTCTATTAATCTAGAGGAAGAGCGAGATGTGTTACGCATTACAATTTTAGATAACGGAGTAGGGAGAAGTTATAAATCAGGGATGAATAAAGAATTAGAAAAAGTGCATAAATCCTTTGCAAATAAGGCTAATTATAATCGGGTTTCCCTCATAAAAGGTGGTCGAGTTCAAGTTATTGATTTAGACAGAGGAACCAAAGTCATTATTGAAGTACCGATAGAAAAATGAAGATATTAATAGTTGATGATGAAGCTG
The DNA here is from genome assembly GCA_002427735.1 of Flavobacteriales bacterium UBA6051. GTDB lineage: Bacteria > Bacteroidota > Bacteroidia > Flavobacteriales_D > Crocinitomicaceae > UBA4466. The sequence continues at coordinate 86,119 of DIYP01000005.1, read as the reverse complement.
CAGCAAGGGAAACTTTGAGGTTGTTGCTAGAAAATTTCATTTCAGGGAACAATAAAATTCTGGAGGCCGAATCTGTACCAAAAGCGGTAAAAATAATTCACGAGTTCAATCCTGAATTGGTGTTTTTAGACATAGAAATGCCTGAGTATACCGGATTTGATTTGTTTAAGTTTATTCCTAATCCTTCCTTTTCAGTCATATTTTCTACTGCGTATAATGAATACGCCCTTAAAGCCTTTGACGTTTCAGCAATCGATTATTTATTAAAGCCGATTATCGCAGATAGGCTCGTTCAAGCTGTAAACAAGTTCATAAAACGGAATCAACCTGAATTTACAATAGATCAACTAAATACGATCAAACGTTTAAATGATGAAAGTAGATTGGATAAATCAAAGCTGGCAATTCCTGTCCCTCAAGGTTATGATTTTATCAGAAAGGAAGATATTCTTTATGCCAAAGCCGACGGTTCTTATACTCGAATATATTTGAAAGAAAAAAAGGATCTTTATTTATCGAAACGGTTGAATCTCATTGAAGAGATTTTGAAAGATCCGTGCTTTTTTAGAATCAATAGATCCTATATAATAAATATCAATAATATTACTCATGTCTCAAGAGCTATGGGCGGAATGATTCGAATGGAAGACGACCATGAGATTAGTTTATCTAAAGAAAAAAGAGAGCTTTTATTTGGAAAATTTTCATTTGTTGAAAAGCGAGATGAGTAATCATTCGGCATAATTCTAAATAAGAAAAGCACCCCCTTTCGAGATGCTTTTCAGTACATATTAAGTCTGATTATTTTATGCTTCTACAACCTCAATTGTTAAGGCATCATCTGTCTTCGTTACTTTAGTCAGTCCATGTTTCGCCAATCCTTTCACTCCCTTATCCCACTGCTTGTTGGATAAACCGACTTGCTCTTTTAAAACGTTTAGATCCATTGATTGTTCTTTCTCGAGAATGGTAAAAATCAACTGCTCATTTTCAGTCAATTCAGGTCCAGATTTAATGTCCCACTTCTCTGGTTTCATTTGTGGGAAGAACAATACTTCTTGAATAGACGGGTTGTTCGTAAGGAACATAATCAAACGATCCATACCAATTCCAAGTCCTGACGTTGGAGGCATACCGTATTCCAGAGAACGCAAGAAGTCTTGGTCAATAAACATAGCTTCATCATCTCCTTTGTCACCAAGTTTTACCTGCTCTTCGAAACGTTCCCGTTGGTCGATTGGGTCGTTCAACTCGGAGTAAGCGTTCGCGATTTCTTTTCCGCAAACCATTAACTCAAAACGCTCAGTTAACGATGGATCATCACGGTGCTCTTTACACAATGGTGACATTTCTTTTGGATAGTCTGTAATGAATGTAGGTTGGATATAATTTCCTTCGCACTTCTCTCCAAAAATCTCATCGATAAGTTTACCGACACCCATTGTTTCGTCCACTTCAATGTTCATGTCTTTGCACGCCGTTCTCAATTCTTCCTCAGACTTGCCTTTAATGTCAAAGCCTGTGAAATCAATAATAGATTGGCGCATTGTAACGCGCTTATAAGGAGCTTTGAAGTCAATTTTATGTTCACCAAAAGTTGCTTCTGTTGTTCCATTTACCGCAGTTGCACAGTGTTCCAGAAGATTTTCAGTAAACTCCATCATCCAGTTATAATCTTTGTAGGAGACGTAAATCTCCATCGCCGTAAACTCAGGGTTGTGCGTTCGGTCCATTCCTTCATTACGGAAGTTTTTAGAGAACTCATAAACTCCGTCAAAACCACCGACGATCAGGCGCTTTAAGTATAACTCATTCGCAATTCTCAGGTACAATGGAATATCCAATGCATTGTGGTGTGTAATGAATGGCCTTGCTGCAGCACCCCCTGGAATTGATTGCAAAATAGGTGTCTCCACTTCCATATAGCCCGCGTCATTGAAGAAATTACGCATGGCAGTAAATAGCTTCGTACGTTTCACGAATACCTCTTTCACTTGTGGATTGACAACCAAATCAGTGTAGCGTTGACGATACCGCAACTCAGGATCTGTAAAGGCATCGTGCACATTTCCATCAGCATCTGTTTTGGGTAGTGGAAGTGGTTTCAATGATTTACTCAACAGTGTAAACTCTTTTACATTCACTGAAATTTCTCCTACTTGTGTCTTGAATACCTCTCCTTTGATACCGAGAAAATCGCCGAGATCAAGCAACTTTTTGAATACACGGTTGTATTGTGTTTTGTCCTCACCTGGACATATTTCATCGCGGTTAAAATACAATTGAATGCGACCACTTGAGTCTTGTAATTCAGCAAACGAAGCCTTACCCATATCACGTTGGGACATCATTCGCCCAGCAAGGCATACCTGTTTACCTTCTTCAAATTTCGATTTAAGGTCAGCGGCAAGATCCGTAACCGGATATAATGCAGCAGGATAGGGGTTGATTCCCATCTCGCGTAACTTCTCCAACGTCTCTCTGCGCTGAATTTCCTGATCAGAAAGTTGAATTTGACTCATACTAAAATATTAAGACGGCAAAGATAGTAAAACGGCTACAGTTCGCAGGTGGCGGAGTTTGATTTTATTGTTAGAATAAAAACAAAGGGACACCAGTTTTGGCATCCCCTTGTAGCAGTAGGTAGGTTGTTACACCTACTTTGATTTCGGAAGTGGTGAGAACACCACCTTATAGTTCAAATCATTTTCATCCAATGTCTCAATAAATGCTTCTGCTTTCTCTTTACTATCAAAGCTTCCGATATGCGCATATTCACTTTCTTCTGTTTCGTCGAGGTTGATAGCCTCCCAGCTATGCTCAGCACGCACTTTATTGATGATTGCTGCTTCGGCATTTCGGTCTTCACCTTCATCGTTCCCATTGTAATAGTATACGCCAAACCCATTTGCCAGTCCTTCTTTTATTTGAAAGCGTTTCATCTCGACACCATAATTGTCAAGAGTAATAATGGTATAATCCTGTGAAAGCAGATACATTTTTTCACCTGCCCTTGTCAGGTCAGCCGCCGTTGGTGCGAAGAAATCCTGAGCAACATTAAAACGCTGTACTTTACCTGTCTCACAATCCAAAATATTCCCCTCCTGATTAGTTGCTAGAAATAAATATTTACCGTCTGAACTAACTTCGGAAGCATAGGTAAAGCTGGCTTCAGTTGGTTCGATTGGAAGGGTTGATCCATCGTTGGAAATTTGAAGGAGAATGTCCCACGCCCCTACAAAATACTTGTCACCGTATGCACTGATCGTCAAGTCGAAATTATCATGTGTATCATAGGGAAGTACGAATTGTTGACTAATCTCTTCGCTTGCAAGGTCATAAACTAAAAAATCGCAACCTTCTCCATCATTTTGTTGCTCGATGTAAGCTTTATTAAATGGATTATAACCATCCGCTTCTTCTACTTTTACCGTAATCAGTGATTTCTCTTTTGCAATTTCGTAGCTGCGCCCAAGGATGAGAACTTTGCTAAAATCTGCATTAAACCCTGCACTGAGTGGTTCTTTGGCTTTAATTGTATGTAGAATGCGCCCGTTTGTTGCATCATAAACCGTAACGGAAGATTTTATCCATGATACATTTAAGAAGTATGGACTATCAGCAGAAAAAATAAATTTCTCACCCATAATGGCTTTACTTTCTTCGCCAGTTTCCGGATGAATGAAATGCACTTTGCGATCATCACTTTCAACAAGCAATTGAGATCCGTCCTTGTTGAATTGCATGTCAACTACAGGAAATGAAACATCAATTTGATCAATGATTTTTCCAGAATTTGCATCCAATAAAATAATAGTGTTGAATTCTCCCGCCACGTACAGAATATCTTTTGAGGGATGTTTACAAATAGAAGTCAGTTCATGTTCAAAGGCAAAGCTCTGGGCCGAGAATATGAATGACAGAATGATTAAAAGTGTTGTTTTTAGTGTTTTCATCATGTTGGTGTTTTAATTAGTGTTATGTATGAAACTTTGTGAAGCAAAATTGCCCAATTAGAAACCGCCGCTTGTCGTTCTTTTGAACGATTTTTGTCATCCTTTTGGAGGGTGTTGAAAACTAATCAGTTGATAATCAATTGTTAGTATTCTTCGATGTTCATGGTGTTTTGAAAAAGAGTATCTTAGGTTTTTACGACTGATCTGATCAATAAAACTCATTTCGTGCGGCGTCAAATACTACTTTTTTTTAGCTTTCTGATCGCTTTTTCTGTCTTTGGACAGCAAGAAGAATTGACTTCTTCCAAAGTTTTGGTGGATTCTTTATTCTTTGCTAATCAAGTCGAAGGACTTGAAATTTCTGAGAAAATGATTCCGGTGGCATTGGATGCAAATGACACATTTCACGTAACATATTTTTTAGATCAAGCAGGAGAGCTAAATCGGATGTTGGGGAATTACAGTCGTGCTATAGAGCAAATTTCTCTCTGCCTTACTTATAAAGATAACTGGGAAGATAAACGCGATTTATCTCTCTCTTACAATAATCTTGGAAAAGCATATGTCGATCATGGGCAGTATGACCTTGCTGCGAAAAATTTCCTGAAGGCACTTGAGATTATGGAAGAGTCAGGCGATTTACTTGGACAAGCATTTTACCTGAACAATTTAGGGGCTTTATATGATCTTCAGAAGAATTATGAACGTGCATTGAGTTATTATGAACGCTCATTAAAAGTCAAAGAAAAACTAGAAGATTACAGTGGCATAGCTGCCACGAATGCTAATATGGGAATTTCGTATTTCAATCTTGGAGCCTATGATAAGGCTGTTGACGTCTACCTTAAGGCAATAGAAATCAACACGGAATTGGGAGATTCTACGAAGCTGGCACGTCGATACAGCAATCTGGGAAGGGTGTATATTTCCATGGAAGAATATGGAAAAGCTAGGGCTGTACTATTCAAAGCGTATGCACTTCGGGATAAATCGACCGAAGTTTCAGTAGAAGCCAATCTTTTAAACAATCTTTCTTCGTTTTTCATCGCAACCAATGACCTTGATTCTGCTCACTTATTTAATGCAGCGGTAATTGACCTTCCTCGGGAGCAAGGAACCTTAAAGGTGTTAAGAGATGCGTATGCGAATAAAGCGGAAATTGAAGCCTTGAAAGGTGATTTCAAAATGGCTTATGAATCGTTAAGCATCAGCGCATTATATGATGATTCATTAGTGAATGAAGCAAATATTTATGCGGTTGCTGAAATGGAGGGTAAATACAACTACGAAAAGAACCGCAGAATAATTCAGGAACAAGAGTTAGAACAATTGCGAAGCGAGCGAAAGCTCCAAGAGACACAATCCAAGATTCTTTATTTGATCGTTGGAGTGATAATACTAGCATTACTCTCTTTAATTCTTATTGTTTTGTTTCGCGGGAAGAAGCGAAAGTCAGAATTACTGGAAGGTCAAAATCGACTGATACAAAAGCAAAAGAATGAAGTAGATTCACTGAATCAAAACCTTTCGGAAGAGTTGGATCGTTTGCAGCTCACGGTGGATGAAAAAGAACGGTTGTTGAGTGAAGTTTTTAATTCGGCCACGCAGGTTGAGTTACCACCAGAGTTATTGTCTTTGTCAAAGCGAGAAATGGAAGTATTGGGTTATCTGGCACTTGGGCGTTCAGATGAAGAGATTGCGCAAAGTTTGTTTGTTTCCAAATCAACAGTGAAGACACATCTCAGACGGATTTACAGTAAGTTGCTCGTAAAGAACAGATCTGAAGCAGTTGCTATCGCACACCGTTATTCACTTTTTTCCTGAGTAATTTATCCATGGTGAAATAACTATCTTTGCACTATGGATTTCAATACCGTCAAGGCACTTCACATCATTTTTGTCGTAAGTTGGTTTGCGGGGTTGTTCTATATTGTCCGCCTATTCATCTATCATACAGAAGCGCAGCAACGGGAAGGTGAGGCAAAGAAAATCCTTTCTGACCAGTTTGAAATTATGGAAAAGCGTTTGTGGTGGATTATCACAACTCCGGCCATGATTCTCACAATTGTCTTCGGGACATGGATGCTTGTTTTGAATTGGGGGTACTATGCAATTGCAGGTTGGATGCACATAAAACTTGGTTTTGTTGCATTGCTTCTAGTGTATCATTTTAGATGTCAGCGGATCATGTTCAACATGAAAAGGGGTGTGTTTAAATGGAAGTCAGGTCATTTAAGGCTCTGGAACGAGTTGGCAACACTTGCATTGGTGGCCATTGTTTTTCTCGTAACATTAAAGAATCAGCTTAACTGGATTTGGGGAACTGTTGGCTTTTTTGCTGTAGGAATAGGGCTGATGGTACTCATCAAATTATACAAGCGTATTCGCAAGGGTTAGCTCTTGTATTTTCCAAGCGTCATTTTCACGTTTTTCAAGGCTAGTTTCCGATGTTTAGGATTGTAAATATAGATTTTCACAAAATCATATTCCTGAAAGTTATCATGGATTGTTCCCTGAAAAGTCAGTGATGTCCAATCCTTTTCTCCCTCGTAACGATCATTGAACAATTCGGTCGAAGCATAAAAGCGCTTACCTGTCTTTTCTTCGAAAGCATCAACGACAAGGAAAATGTCAGAGATTGGGGTCTCAATCACTTGTTTGTTAAGCGATACTTCATAATAGTAACGCTCGTTTGTACGCGGTTTGGGCAAATTTGTAGATACAGTTAAAATGAACTCGTCATCAAAATGAAGTACGTCATTTCCCTTTTTGAGTAGCACAGCTGATTCAACACATTCTCCAAAAGGCTTGCAGGAAAGCGTATAGTTCCACCGATCGAAATTCTCAGACTTCCATACCATTAAACTGCTAAAGTAGTTCGAAGAAGTAAAACGCTGATTAGTCATATATCCGCTACTGAAGGACCAAAGTCGAAGTATGCCGATAGAGGCAAATAATATCAATGATGAAAGGGCGAACACACGTTTTTTTGAGAGGAATGGAACGAGCGGGATACAGAGAAATATAAAATGTTCCGTAAATGGACGATTTCCAAACGGAGATTCGTAGTCCCAGCACCACCATGATGAAATGACCCAGGCGTTCAATAAAAAATAAACGAACCAGAAAGTAGTTTGAAACGGAGCTTTTTTTACCAAGAAAAGACAAGCGATCACCATCAGTATGAGTACTGGAGTGTGAACGAATATCCCGATGCGATAACTAAAAAGATTACTAATTAAGTGTGGTCGCCAGAAAGTAAACCCTTCACCGCTATATGACCAGACAATCCAGTCGCCCGATTCCCACTTCCATATAAGTAACAATAAACTGAATATTGCGAAAAATCCAACTATTCCATGCAGGATTGATTTACTCCAAAGTCTTGTTAAGAAGTGTTTTAACTGATCAAAACTACCAAGTAAAAGAGGTAGAGAAAGTAAGATAAGTGCATTGGTTGGGCGAATCAAGATAATTAGTCCGAAGATTGCACCAAGTCGAAGTAAACGGATGTGCGTAAAATGCTCTTTTAATTGAAGCACGGTCAGTGAAAACCAAGAGAAAAGAAAGAAAGAATAAAGATGACCAAAACTCGGTGTGTGCACCGAATAATGAAAGAGAGGTGTTGCCATATAAAGCAATGGAACTAGCCATCGGATTTGATCACGATAATCCGGGAATAATCGGAATAAGACTTTTGAAAAAAGCCACAAACCAAGCAACGCATAAACAAGGCTTCCGAAATAAAAGAAGCCGCTATAAATATCTGAATATCCGTCTACTGGTTGTCCTGCTAACCACGAGACAGCTGTAGCTAAAAGAAAAAACGGCGATTGCAGAACCGCTACCCCGGGAAAGTATTTATTATGAATCCCTCCATCTTGAGATTTAATGAGGTGTAATGGGTTTAATTCCTTTCCATGGTATTCGTTTTCTGCTTGAGTTGCTGATTGGAAACTTGAATCGTTAAAAATGATTAAAGCTGGTAGATAGGCATAATATCCGCGACCATCAGATCGTATTACATAATTGAGTTCAGACGAGAAAGTAGAATAAAAACTGTAAGAAATCATTATAATTCCGAACAGAATCAGAGGGTTCTTTAACAATTTGGTCAGATCTCGCACACTTTTGGGTATAGCGCGAAGATATGAAAATAGCAGATTTCCATTTTTCAATCTTGATATCTTTAAATTGTCTGAATCGGGACTCCGATACTAAACAGTATATTTACCTCCAAAAGAACTTAAGAAAATGTACAACAACATATTAACAGAGAATAAGGGACACGTTTTAACGATTACTATTAATCGTCCAAATCAATTGAACGCCCTCAACAAAGAGACGATTCAGGAATTGCATGAAGCCTTGAAATCAGGCGATGAAGATAGTGGAGTTGGTGTGATCATTCTTACTGGTTCTGGTGAAAAATCCTTCGTAGCAGGGGCTGATATCAAGGAGTTTGCCGATTTTTCAATTGCGCAAGGCGGTGAGCTAGCCATGAATGGTCAAAAGACGTTGTTCAGTTTTGTAGAAAATTTGTCGACACCAGTAATAGCAGCTGTAAATGGCTTCGCATTAGGCGGAGGTTTAGAATTGGCCATGTGTGCTCACATAAGAGTCGCTTCCTCAAATGCCCGGATGGGATTACCTGAGGTTAGTTTGGGTGTTATTCCTGGTTATGGAGGAACACAGCGATTGGCACAACTCGTAGGTCGCGGAAAGGCCAATGAACTTGTTTTTACAGCAGGAATGATGAAGGCTGAAGAAGCACTAAAATGGGGGTTGGTCAATTATGTTGTTGAGCAAGAAGAACTGATCAATAAGGCTGAGGAAATTGCTGCTAAAATATTGAACAATTCGGCATCTGCAATTGCATCTGCAATTCGTGCTGTCAATGCTGGTTTTGAAGATGGAGTAAATGGATACGATGTGGAAATCGAAGAGTTCGGAAAGTGTTTTGGGACAGCTGATTTCAAAGAAGGGACAACTGCGTTTTTAGAGAAGCGTAAGGCTAATTTCAGAAGCTAGTTTGAGTAATCCGCTGAAAAGCTTATTGGGCCAAACGGCCATTTATGGTTTACCAACAATTGTAGGTAGGCTGCTCAATTATTTTCTCGTTCCTCTTTACACGAAGGCATTTGCCAATCCGGCAGATTACGGAGTCGTGTCTGAGTTGTACGCGGTGGTGGCATTTTTGATGGTGCTGTTGACCTTTGGAATGGAGACCTCTTATTTTAAATTCTTCAATGATAAAGAGAATAAAAAAGAGGTCTTTGCCAATAGTTTTCTCACCGTCATAGGCTTTAATGTCATTTTTCTTCTGGTATTGCTTCTGTTCAATCAGAGCCTGGCCAATGCAATGTCTTATCCAGATCATAATGAGTACATTATTCTTCTGGGGGTCATTGTTGCCATCGATGCGATCACTGCATTGCCAATGGCAAAACTAAGATCTGAGCAGAATGCACGTAAATTTTCAATTATTCACTTCTCTGCGATTCTGGTCAATATTGGGCTCAACTTATTTTTCCTCTTGGTAGTTTTCGATAAAGATCGTCCCGAAGAAGGCGTTTTGTTTATTCTCATTGCTAATTTGCTTTCTTCTGCCATAAAGATTCTTGGGACCTATGAAGACTTTTTACGCATAAAGTGGGCATACAACAAAGAGCTGGCCCGAGAAATGCTTAAGTACGCCTTGCCCCTCGTTATTGCCGGTTTTGCAGGAATCATCAATGAAACATTAGATCGGGTAATGCTGAAGCATGTATTGCACAATCGAGGAGGGTATTCGCTTGATAAGTCGTTGGCTGAACTCGGTATATATAGCGCATGTTATAAGTTGGCAATGATTGTGACTATTTTTCTACAGGCATACCGGTATGCTGCCGAGCCATTTTTCTTCTCCCATTCGAAGGGGGAGGATAGAAATAAGCTGTATGTGAAAATCATGAATTATTTCATTGCGGCAGTTTGCATCGTGTTTCTTGGAGTGGCATTGAACATTGATATTTTTAAGCACTTTATCCGAAATGAAGCCTATTGGGAGGGACTTGGTGTTGTACCGATCTTACTTATTGCCAATGTCTTTTTGGGGATTTATTTCAATCAGTCCATTTGGTATAAGCTAAGTGGACAAACGAAATTTGGTGCGTATATCGCCATTGGCGGAGCGACAATTACAATACTTATCAACCTCCTCTTTATTCCTTACTACAGCTATTGGGCGGCCGCGTGGGCCACATTGATCGTTTATGGAGCGCAAATGGTAGCATCTTATCTACTGGGGCAGAAATACTACCGGATTGATTACAACCTCAGAAAGTTTGGACTCTACTTTGGATTGGCGATTTTTCTGTTCCTTGTAGCGTTCTTTGTGAATCTTGATCCAGGAATCTTTTCATGGAAAAAGTTCTTTTTCCATAATGCACTTATCGCGTTTTATGCATTCATAGTATGGTTCATTGAAAAGCCCTCGCCTTCGAAACAATTAACCAGCGACCGTTAGTAACTTCTCGCGAAACGGCTGTTTTTCACTTCTGATACGCAACGATTTTCGTTAATTTTGATAGCTTAAAACACAGCATGCAAGTTAAAGTTATTAATCAATCAAAACATGCACTTCCTTCTTACGAGACAGAAGCTTCGGCAGGACTTGACGTACGTGCAAATATCGATGCACCAATCGAATTAAAGCCACTCGAAAGAACTTTAGTGAAAACAGGGCTTTTTATGGAAATTCCTGTTGGTTATGAATGTCAGGTACGACCGCGAAGTGGATTGGCCCTAAAGAAAGGAATAAGTGTCTTGAATGCTCCGGGAACAATTGATGCAGATTATCGTGGAGAGGTTGGTGTGATTTTAATTAATCTATCGAATGAGTCTTTCATCATTGAAGATGGGGAGCGAATAGCGCAACTGGTTTTTGCCAAGGTTGAGCAAGCAGCCTGGGAAGAAGCGGTAGAGTTGTCAAATACAGACAGAGGTGCTGGAGGATTTGGTAGTACAGGTGTAAAGTAACACCATAAAAAGAGATTATGAAGATTATAGTTCCAATGGCAGGCCGAGGTAGCCGCTTGAGACCACATACATTGACAGTTCCGAAACCATTAGTACCCGTTGCAGGTCAGCCTATTGTACATCGACTGGTGAGAGATATTGCGGAAGTAGTAGCTGAGCCAATCGAAGAAGTAGCTTTCATACTGGGAGACCCCGCTTTTTTTGGAGATGATGTAGTAGAAAGCCTAACAGAACTTGCTACAGGACTTGGTGCCAAAGCATCCATCTATCGCCAAGATGAACCATTGGGTACGGGTCATGCGATTATGTGTGCAAAGGAATCATTGTCCGGACCGGCGGTGATTGCATATGCCGATACGCTGATACAAGCGGAGTTTCAATTGGACCCAGCAGCTGACGCTGTGATTTGGGTAAAACAAGTTGAACGCCCGGAAGCCTACGGTGTAGTAAAACTTAATGAGCGCCATGAGATTATTGAATTAGTAGAGAAACCTGCTCAGTTTGTAAGTGATCTTGCAGTAATAGGAATCTACTATTTCAAGGAGGTGGGTGAACTTAAGGCGGAACTGCAAAATGTGTTGGATAATAACATTATCAACGGCGGAGAATATCAGATCAATGATGGTATCAAAGGTATGATGGCAAAAGGGAAGGTATTCAAAACGGGTCAGGTTGATCAATGGATGGACTGCGGTAATAAAAAGGTTACCGTTGAAACTAATCAGCAAGTATTGAAGAATGAACAAGCAAAGGGCCGAACTACAATAGCTTCTTCGGTTGTTCAAAATGATTCTGTAATTATTGAACCGTGCTTTATCGGTGAAGGGGTGGAGTTGGAGAATGCTATCGTTGGACCCTATGCTTCAATTGGAGCCGGAACCAAAATTAGAAGTAGTGTGATCTCTAATTCAATCATCCAGCATTCTACTGAAATCACAAATGCTGTTCTTGAAAATTCCATGATTGGGTCGAATGCGAAGTACAATGGTTTGGCGCGGGATTTGAGCTTAGGAGATTATACATCAATTGATGAGTAAGAGAATTATATATAGTTTGGCCATTGGATTATTGGTGGCTGCATGCGGCACACCGAAGTCAGCAACACAGGCGAATCAATCCAGTGGTAAAGTTAGTGCGACAGATTATCCGTACATCGAAAAATTCCATGAAGGGCTGCGCCTAAAGGCAAAGGGACGAATGGATGAGGCTATCCAGAAGTTCGAAGAATGCCTGCTGATTCGCCAAGATGATGATGCTGTTTATTACGCACTCTCCCAATTGTCGCTACTACAAGGAGATACTGAAAAATCAGCTGAGTACATTCTGAAAGCAGCGGAAATTGATCCTGGTAACACCTGGTATATTCAGGAGTTGGCCTATATGTACTATGAGCAGAAAAACTTTGATAAATCTGTAGAAAACTTCAAGATACTCGTAGACATTGAACCAAGGAATGTCGATTGGCAGTATGGTTACGCCGGTGCATTGCAAGAGGCAGGTGACTACCCTGGAGCTATTGAGGCGCTGAACAAAACAGAAGATCAAGTGGGTGTAAATCCTGAGTTGTCCATTCAAAAATATGCGCTGTACATGCAAATAAAAGAAACGGACAAGGCGTTGGAAGAGATTGACATTGCACGAAAAGTTTATCCGGAAAGCCTGCAGCTATTAGCAACTTTGGTAGATCATTATTTTCAGTCTGGGGATGAAGAAAAAGCGATCAGTATGTTAGAGGAACTGGTTGCGAATGATCCAAATAACGGTCGTGCTCACTTGGCGTTGGCGGATGTTTATCGTCAAAAAGGGGATCAGCAAAAATCATATGCTGCGCTGAAGAAAGCATTTCTCGGTGAAGGTGTAAATCTGGATACAAAAATGAACGTGCTTCTCAGTATTCAGGAATCGAGCTTTAAGATTGATCCGCAAGTGTATGAATTGGTTGATATTCTTGTTGATTCGTATCCTAACGATGCAAAGGCTTATTCCATTAAAGGAGATTATATGTTGCGGGCTGAGAAAGAGGAAGAGGCGCTTGCAGCTTACACAAAAGCACTTGAATTTGATAAAACAAAGTACCCGATATGGAATCAGGTGTTGATCATGGAGTATCAGTCGGGTGACTTCGAAACCCTTTATGATCATAGTAAAGAATGCCTGGAATTGTTTCCAACGATCACAACGGTTTATTTGTTAAACGGTGTTAGTGCCAACCAGCTTCAAAAGCATGATGAGGCGCTTGATGTTTTATCAGTTGGTCGTGAACTGGTCATCAATGATAAACCCATGGAAGCAGAGTTCTTTGGACAAATGGGCGAAGCTCATTTTGGTTTAAAGGATTATAGCGAAGGAAAAAAAGCGTATCAAAAAGCCATTGAACTTGACCCTCAAAGTATGCTGTTAAAAAGCAACTTTGCTTATCGTCTCGCGCTGGCAAAAATTGATCTTGAATTGGCTGAATCATTAGCAAAACAGGCGGTAAATACTGCTCCTGGACAATCCCAATTTAAAGACACGTATGGCTGGGTTTTATTTCAAAAAGGAAACTACAATCAAGCGTTGGAACTTTTCAAAGAGGCATTTGGTCTCAATAATCAGGACGTGTTAGTTTTGGATCATCTTGGGGATGCGCATTTTAAATTAGGCGATGTAGAAGAAGCCATATCATGGTGGAAGAAAGCCAAGGATATGGGCTCAAGAAATAAAAATTTAGATAAGAAAATAGCTGATCGACAGTTCTATGAGCCACTTCATTAAATACAGTTTTCTCTTTGTAATTGCGATTGTTTTGACGGCATGCTCGAGCGCGCGTAATGCATTGGATGATGAAGAATTGCCGAAACAAAAAGATACAGAGTTACTGGCAGCTTTGGATAGCTTATCGAATGTTTCCTTCGATTACTTTTATTCCAAAGTATCCACAAAGTATAAAGATTCTGCGCAGAATGTTTCCTTTAAGACATCAGTTAGAATGGTCAATGATAGTGCTGTAAATGCATTAATCACATACGCCAGAATCCCGATCATAAATGCTTTAGTTACGCCTGATTCGGTAAAAATATCTAACAAGCGTGATAAGTGTTTTATAGGAGAGGACCTCAATTACTTTAAACAGCGATTTGGTGTTGATTTCGACTATGAAAATGTGGAGGAGTTGTTGTTTGGTAAACCAGTAGGTTTTAATCCGGAAGAAAAATACTTCAGGGTCAATGATCCCTCAGCATATACCATCTGCTCTCATAAAAAAAGAGATATTAAGCGAAATGAGCGAAAGGATAAACGAGAGATTATCACCTATTATCATTTGAATAAAGACTTGAGTAATCTGGCTTCGACGCAGATTATTAGTCCAGAAGACTCAACAATGATTCAAATTGATTATGTCGAACGCGAGCTGATCAATGGATACATGCTCCCTAAGCTTGTTGATGTAACTATCTATACACCAAAACAGGTCATAGAAGTTAATTTCGATTACCGCAAGACACGTGTCAATGAACCAACGCAAATACACTTTGTAATTCCAGAAAGCTATGAGAAGTGTAAGTAATCTTCTGGTCATAGCATTTGTTTGTATTTCCTCGTCAATCGTGGCGCAATCTACCAGTGAGAAGTTAAAAAGAGAACAAGAACGGCTGGAGCGAAAAATCTCGGATACAAAACTATTGTTGGATAAATCGAAGTCAAATACAGAGGCGTCGCTGAATGAATTGAAAGTAATAGAAAATCAAATTTCGTATCGAGAGCAATTGCTGAAAAACTATGATAACCAAATCCGTGGTGCAGAACTGAATGTTCAGAAAAAAGGACAGCAAATTACAGAGCTACACGACAAAATTGATCGTTTAAAAGCACAATACAAACAGTTACTCGTATACGCTTATAAAAACAGAAATAAGTACGGAAAGATGATGTATTTATTTTCTGCTGACAGTTACTATGAAGCACTCAAACGCGCAAAGTATCTACAACGAATTTCTGAAATTCAACAAAAGCAATTTTTAGCGATTCGCCAGAATCAGGCTATTATTAAGGAAGAGATTGTCGCAATTGAAAAAGAGAAGGAGTACAAGAAGCTAATGCTTGGCGAAAAAAGTAAGGAGAAAGCGGCCATTGAAGAAGATCGCAAAAAACAGGAAGAAGTATATAAGCGTTTTAAGCAGGAGGAAGAATTATTAATGACACGCCTGAAGGAAGAAGAGCGCAAGCGTGCAAATCTGAAGGCAAAAATTGCTGCAGCTATTAAAAAAGAGATTGCCGAAGCAGAGGCACGGCGTCGTAAGGCTGAGGAAGCACGGAGAAAAGCTGCTGGAACGACGGCAGCTGAACCCCCTGCTGCTGTTAGTGCTCCAACGTTTGCGGAAACAAAGGAAGCAGCGAAACTTAGTGCATCGTTTGAAGGAAACAAAGGGCGCTTACCTTGGCCGGTAAATAAAGGTAGTATCACTGAGAAGTTTGGAAAAAATCCGCATCCAACACTCAAAAATGTTTACACCAATAATCGTGGAATTGACATAAGTACGCCAAAAAATGCGCAGGTCAGAGCGGTTTTTGAGGGAGAGGTAACAAGTGTTTTAAATATCCCAGGTGCGGGAAAAGTAGTAATCATTAAGCATGGTAACTACAGAACTGTTTATAGCAACTTAAAAGATACCTATGTAAGCGTAGGTAGCAAGGTGAGTACAAAGAAAGTAATTGGGTCATTGCTAACTGATGATAAGCAAAACATATCGATTGCCCACTTTGAAATTCATAAAGTTGTTGGGAGTTCCGTTACTTGTCTAAACCCATCGTTGTGGGTGAGTCGATGATTTAATTTGCTTCAGACCGCTCGATTCCCTTCTTGTATTCTTCAATAGCCCTTAGTCGTGCAGATTTGTGCTCAACTATTGGGGTAGGGTAGTCAAAAGAATCTAATTCTGGTACCCACTTACGAATGTAAGCTAGCTGAGAATCAAATTTTTTGACCTGTTCAGTCGGGTTAAACACACGGAAGTAGGGTGCTGCATCACAGCCTGTTCCTGCCGCCCATTGCCAGTTACCATTATTCGAAGAAAGCTCGAAATCCAATAGTTTCTCCGCAAAGTAAGCTTCTCCCCAACGCCAATCAATAAGTAAGTGTTTACACAAAAAGCTAGCGACGACCATCCTAACGCGATTATGCATATATCCCGTCGCGTTCAGTTCGCGCATTCCAGCATCAACGATGGGGTAACCCGTTTGACCTTGCTTCCATTTTTCAAATTGCTGCTGATCATTAATCCAACGAATGCCATCATATTTTTTCCTGAAATTTCCATGAACGACATATGGAAAATGAAACAGGATCTGCATGAAAAACTCGCGCCAAACGAGTTCACTGGTAAAGACAGCATTGTTTTGAACTTGTCGAAGAATATCTCGAACACTGACCGTTCCAAAACGCAGATGAGGGGATAAGTAGCTTGTTTTATCCTTAGCAGGAAAGTTGCGGACCTCTGCGTAATCTGCTAAGTCATCAACCTTAAAACTCTTCACCAAAATAGCTGAGCGCTTGAATCCCAAATCAGACAATTCAGGAAAGGCAAGATCTATTTTAGCGTAGTTGAAATTTTCCTCACTCTGATAAGTGGGAATGCCTTCTATGCTCAAATGCTCCAGCCACTTATTTTTATAGGGAGTGTAAACAGTGTAAGGCGTACCATCGTTCTTGAGCACATCGTGTTTGGCAAAAAGAACCTGATCCTTGAAACTATGGAAAGGTATTTTTGCAGTAGTCAACAATGTCTCAATGTTTTTATCCCGATCGATTGCATAGGGCTCGTAATCTTCGTTAGTGTAAACCGATTGCACATCAAATTCATCAATGAGTTCTTTCCATATATCTGTCGGGACACCACGTTTAATACAAAGACTACTGGAGTGCGATTTTAAAAAGTCCGAGATCTCTTTTAAGCTATCGTAAATAAAATTTATACGAGGGTCATCTGACGGAAGTTCCTGAATAATCTCAGTATCAAAAATAAAAACGGGCAGAACGGGATGGTCTCCTTCCAATGCTTTTAAAAGACCATGATTGTCCTTTAGACGCAAATCTCGGCGAAACCAAAATAGAGAAACCTTTTGTCGCATAATAACTAGTCAAATTACATTACGAACCCGTCTTTTGGTCCAATTGGTGCAGGTAAATCTGTCTCACCTAGCATTTCGCGTAAATCAATTTCAATGGTTCTTGTGAGCGAATCCATAGGCGTATCAAATGCTAACCCTTCAAAAGGATTTTCAGCATAATCCCCTGCACTTTCCATCATCCAAAAAACCCATGAAATCAATGTTGAAAATGGAATAACACTCCAGATCATATAACTATTCAGGCTTGCGTCAGAAAAAGCAGACAGCAATCCCATTGGAAGTAGAAAAATAAATATATAGACGAAGTATACACTTAATGATGCATAATGCCTCGGTAATGGGAAATTCTTAATTCGCTCGCATTTTCCTTGTAAAGTATAGAATTCTGTGAGCATTTTTTGAAGCTCCATATGTCGGAAATCATCGATAAGTCCACGTCGTTTCAATTCACGAAGATCCTCTGATTGCATATCGATTAATTGAGTACAAGCATTTTTTGATTTTAACAATTGATCAGCTTCTTCACTGGACATGAGTTTTTTTAGCTCAGTTTCCGGATCATCATTTGGAAATAGCTCAGCAATGTACTTGCGATAGCGTCTATTCAACCTAACATCATGTTCCCAAGGCTTGAGTGCCCTGAGTTGTCGTTTTAAACGGTATAACCATGCAATGTGCCGATAAATTAACCTTTTTCGAATGGCCTCAACTTCTTCATTGGGAACGCTATCCAACGCAAATTCGTCCGTTACAAAACCTTTCACCATTGAACCCCAACTTCTGCTTGAATTAACAATGCCTCCCCAAATCTTGCGCGCTTCCCATGTTCTGTCATAGGCAGAGTTATTCTTAAATCCTACATAAAATGCCACGGCAATACCGATCAATGTAAGTGGGACCCAAGGAATTTTCAGCCACTCATAATGATGCCAGGTGAACAATTTTACAACTGTTAGCGAGTAAAGGGCAAATATGATAATAGGGATATAGGAAAAACGAATGGCGTTGATCGGGTTAAAAACGCGTTGGATATACATCTGTTAAGTGTTGGTTTAGAAAAATGTCAAGTAGACAAAACTAAAATAAAGTTGGAACGAATAAAACGTTACTGAACGGTTTTACGTTTGAGGAGAATCTCAAGACCAATAAATGAAGCACAAAAAGTCCATATAGGTACCGCAGCTTTATCTGTATCCAAATAGTTATTCAAGATACCATGAACGAAATACGTTACAAGTGCTAAGATCATAGCAAGAATCAAGGTTCGCATTTCCTTATCCTCCGCTGGCCACTTGATATATAAGGTAATACCTTTGTAAAAGATCATCGCAACGATTCCCAGCATCGCTAGCATTCCAAGTAGTCCCATTTCTGAAAGTGGTCCAAGGTATTCACTGTGCGCGTTACCCATGTCACCAAAGTTGGTCGAAATGATCGTTAAATTCTCAGGATCTTGAAAGCGGGCGTATTCAAATGCATATGTCCCAGGACCGAATCCGAATACTGGTCGTTGTTTAAACATCTCTATGGCACAGGCCCATCGGTTCAAGCGTTCAAGATTTGAGGCATCAGTGGTTACATTTGTTGCACTTTGTAGCTTTTCTCCAAATTCCTCAGTCGTGTGCTCGTACTTATTTCGCTCGAGTTCCATTTGAATATTATCCCAGGAAAAAAACAGGGCTGTTCCTGCTAAGACTCCTATTGTGGCCAATACGCTGAATTTGATTTTTAGCTTAATGAAAAGCAGCACAAATAATGAGGCGAATACACTCAGCCATGCTGCACGTGTATAAGAGAAATACAGGCCAAGTAAGGTGATGGTGATCATCAAAATTAAGACGCCTTGAATGAGCGGTGCATGTTTTTTAGAGAAGTACAATGCAAAAACGAGTGGTACAGAAAAGCCAACGGTAGATCCATAGATAGTGTGATCTTTGAAAAATGGCCACATAACCCAGTGCCCTTCCTTTTCTCCGAAACCATAGCTCGCATGAACAGTAATTGTATACATGATGGCAATACACATTGCAATGCAAAACAACCAGATGAAAGCCCGAACGTTTTTAGGTTTTGCAAAAACGGAGGTGCCAAAGAATAAAATAGGTATGATAAACCATAGTTTCGCCAACAAAAATTTGAAGGAAACCTCCGGCGAAGTGCTGGTTACGGAAGTAACGAAAATCCAGAAAATATAAAAGCATACGGCCCATATTATGGGATTTTTCCAGACCTCCCGATCAATTTGATTTTTGATGAGCTGTTGCATCAGCAACATCACCATAAGCCCTAAAAGAATGGGCTCGGTAGGAATAAATAGCCCAATACTTTGTGTATACTCTTCAATGTTGATTGAAAGGGGAGTGAGAAAAGCCAACCCTAGAAAGGTATGCTCTGTATAAAAAACTGCAAAATAGATAGCCAATAACCCAAATGGAGCTAGGGTCATGTAAGCCAAATCATGCCAAATCAAATACGTAGAAATTACCAGGTAGAAAAGTCCGAACCCAAGGAAAAACCCGTATTGTTTTAGCACCTTCATGCGGGAGTTATGCTTTCGAAGTCTGACTATTTCGCTTCAATTCAGCTAGTCGCTCTCTAATCAAAATGAGGAAGACGATAAACACAAAAGCACCGATACCACTGAGAATGGTAATAATGGCGCGTTTCGGCTTGTCTTTCTTATCAGCAACTACGGCTGGTTCAACGACGAACTTATGGTTGAACAAGGTGTTCGCATCGGATTCTGCCTGTTCATAAGCGTCTTCAAACTTCGTGAGTTTTACAATTCGCTCATCACGAAGCATAACCAATCCGTCATACGTCGCTCCGTACTTTAAGTTAACATCAATTTGCTCTTTAAAGAAAGCTTTGTCCGTAGGATTTTTTGCGTCGTTATATGCCTGAAATAAATTCGCACGACTCTCTGTAGGAACAACCCCCAATGTTGACAAGCTGTCCAATTGGGCAGTTAAGCCGTCTTTTTCTTTCTCCAGCATGTCACGCTTTCGCTTGTTGATGTCAAAAGCTGGTACTGTACGTTCACGAACCATGTCGTTTTTAACCGTGTCAATTAGATCAACAATTTTATTAGCAATTTCTGCTGCCAGTTCACGATCGCGATCCCACACATCAATTTGAATTGACCCATAGCGCGTTCTGGCGAACTGAATGTGGTTCTCCCAGGCCTTTCCAAGTTTGTAGTATTTGTTCTCATCGTTGGCATCAATTTCATAGTGATTCATGAGGTCGAACCGTTCTACAATGATATTGCGAATACGAGATGATTTAAGAATCTGCACCAATTGCTCCGCTTGCTCTTCTTCTCCGAAATCCATAGAAGAAGCTTTTGCATTTCGCTGCTCTGAGAAAGACACCGTACTTGTGGCTGCAGGGAATACAATCGCAGTAGACTTAAACATAGGTGTTAAGAACATTGAAATAACCAAAGCAATCAAACCTGCTATTGTTGGAAAAAGAAGAACGGGTAGCTTTTTATCGTAAAGTGTTTGAATTAGGGTCTTTCTGACACCTTCAAACACATCCTTGTTTTCACTCATTTCTGGTTTTTTAAGTAGCGCGAAGTTAAGATTTCTAACCGAGTCTTATAACTGAGAATAATCCAATTTATTTTATTGAGTCTCGATTTCTTCTTTAGGAGCTTTTTTGAGTGTCGCGGAAAGCGCTTTTAGATCAATTAGTTTAAAGAGAAACATGGATAGAAAAGAGATCATCAGAATTGCCGCCAATACTGTTATAGACTCCGCCCGAACAAAGTAAGAGAGCCCAAATATGACGCTGATGAATAGTAAAAATTGCCCAACCACAATGAACGAAAAATCCAATTTAAGTATGCGCATGCAATAAACGAACTGAATAAGTGATACGGTAGATTGTGTCATGAGCGTTGCAACAGCCGCACCTGTCGCTCCATATAAAGGAATGAGATAAAAGTTGATGATAATGTTGACCACAATTCCAATGGCTGAGACAATGTTTAAAAATCGTAGGGCACCTTTTGCAGTGAGCAATGTTCCAAAAATGACGGTTGAACACATTCCAATAAAACTGAACATCAATAGTTGAAAAGAAGTGTTACTGTGCACCACATCAGCTTCGTAGATTAAACCAAGAATGAATTCGCTATTGAAAAAACAAACAAGGGCAATCATGATAGATGTTCCCACGAGCAGTTTGGCCGAAGTTGACAGCAAAGGAATTACATCCTGACGTTTTGCAAACATTTTGGAAAACAGTGGAAATAAAAGATTGGAAAATAACATAGCGAACATGAAAAGTGCACTGAGCAATCGAAACCCTTGTGCGTAATAGCCAGCTTGCAGTTTCCCTTCTTGATGTATGCGTTCGATCATGACAGAATCCACCCTTGTATAAATCATCATCAACAAAATGAGTAACGCATAGGGGAAGCTTTTACGGATAATTGCATAAGAGAAGACCGGGCGATACTTTAGTTTGGGCACCCCAATTTTTGCAAATAAGAGAATAAGCGCAATGATAAATGCAAGGGCATAGCAGATGGTTTGAATCCAAATGAACCATTCAATTTTGAAGGGAACATCAGTGACAGGTAAGAATAATACCGCACCACAGAGTAGGATAAGAAGTAAACGATCTAAGACACCAATGAAGGCATCGGTTTTAAATAGTAAAAGCCCGCCAAAATAACTTCGGATATATGCGATAAGCGTTATGATGAATTGGTTGAGAACGAGAAAACTCAATAAATAAAGCTCATAAGAATTCCATCCAAGAGCAAAGGCTATGGAATATGAAACAATGGCATAAAAGAAGAATAAAACAAACCTAAACGTTAAGACACGCCCCAAGTATTTGGTCGCTACGCTTGGGGATTGGGCAATGTTTTTTGTTGTGAAATTATTGATTCCAAAATCGAGCAGAATGTTGAATAAAACGGAAAAATTAAGCAGTGAGAAGTAAATTCCGTAGGCTTCGGCTCCTACCCTGTTCTGAACAGTTGCATCAATCCCAAAAATTGCCAGCGGTTTTACCAGCAAATTGAGAAGAACCATCAACGCAAGGTTGGAAATAAATTTCTTTTGCATTCAGAATAATTAGCGAACAGTTCACTAAAATTCATTGCTTTTAGTGTTCGCATAGCCATGGTTAAACGCGCTAAAAATA
Organism: Flavobacteriales bacterium UBA6051; assembly: GCA_002427735.1. GTDB lineage: Bacteria > Bacteroidota > Bacteroidia > Flavobacteriales_D > Crocinitomicaceae > UBA4466. The sequence goes on along the minus strand of DIYP01000005.1, from coordinate 63,872 downwards.
CGAAAAGTTAGAGGATGCGATGACGTAAGATGAAATGCAAAACGCGCCCAATAAAGAAAGTGGCACTTATTTTATTACCAGTTTAAACCCTTTACCATGTACGTTCATTATTTCAACGCTTTCATCTGCTTTCAATACTTTTCTGAGCTTCGCGATATATACGTCCATGCTTCGACCGTTGAAGTAATTGTCGTCTCCCCAAATAGCACGTAGCGTAGCATTTCGATCAAGGATATCATTTTTATTCTTTACAAGAAGCTGTAGTAGCTGATTCTCTTTTGTTGTTAACTTCTTCACCTCATCCTTCAAATGAAGCAAACGAAATTCAGGTTCATATTTAATGGACCCAATGTACAAGTCTTCTTCAGATACTTCTTCCGTAGAAATATCCGTTCTGCGCAAAATAGCGTTAATTCTGGCAAGTAATTCTTCCATAGCAAATGGCTTTGTTAAATAGTCATCCGCGCCGAGAGAGAACCCTTCCAGCTTATCGTCTTTCATGGATTTAGCAGTAAGGAATAGAATTGGAATTTGCTTATCGATTTCACGAATTTCCTTTGCCAATGTGAAGCCATCCATTTCGGGCATCATTACATCAAACACGCAAAAATCATAAGTATTCTTGTTGAACTTCTCGAAAGCAATCTTTCCATTTTGAGCTAGAGAAACGCTGAAGCCTTTCGACTTTAAAAAGGTGTGTAACAGTTGCCCGAGGTTAAGATCATCTTCTGCGAGTAGAATTCTAATTTCCTTTTCCATATGAATCTTTGATTAATAGTATAAATTCTGAACCTTGTTCTGGTTTGCTTTTTACTTGTATTTCCCATCCATGGAGTTCGACGATAGCTTTCACATAGCTAAGTCCGAGTCCAAATCCTTTCACATTGTGAATATTTCCTGTAGGAACACGGTACAACTTGTCAAATATTTTGTTCAAGTGTTCTTTTTTTATTCCAATACCCGAATCAGCAATCGTTAATGCCAATGCTTTTCCTTGTTGTTTGAGTGAAATGTTCACTTTAGGACTGGTAGTGCTGTATTTAATGGCATTGTCAACAAGGTTAGAGATGGTATTGATTAAATGCATTCGATCCGCATTTACATAAATAAGTTCGGTTGGAATGTCCACATTGATAGCGCCGCTATTTCCTGTAACTCTAAATTGAGCTTTTTGAGCAATTTCATGAATTACTTCGTTGAGGAGCACTCGTTCTTGTTGAAGACGCAATTCTCCGCGATCAAGTGTAGCGCTTTGAAGTATTCGTTCAACTAAAATGCTGAGTCGTTTGTTCTCATCGTTGATCATTTTGATAAATGGCTTGGATGAATCATTTTGATCCGTGACCATATCAGAGTCAGTCATCGCTTCGCATGCAAGTGAAATTGTCGAAATTGGAGTTTTGAACTCATGCGTCATATTAGAGATAAAGTCATTTTTCATCTCTGATAGTTTCTTTTGTGTAAGAATGGTTTTGAACATGATAACCATCGCTACAATGATAAGGATCACCAATAGAGCATTCACGGTAAGCGGTGCCCACATCTCCATCAAGACAAACGAGTTTTGTTCAGGGAAAACAATGTGTAAAAACAGATTCTCATCTAAAGGATTACTAGGGAAAAGTCGCGTTGTATGCGCTTTCGAAGAGTCTAAATCCAATCTATAATAATCGGGTGCCATTGCATACTCAATGGGATTGTTGAACTCATCCGTGATCATAAACATAAATCCAGAAGGCAGCTTGCTCGCTCCAAGTTCATGGCTTAAAACAGAGTCGAGGAAAGTTATATCAAGCCGTTCAGAAGGTTCCTCATATACATTGTTTCGGAAAGCATCAATCATCATTTGATTGACAAAGCGTGCTTTTTTAAAGATTTGTTGAATGACTCGCTGGTCTAATTGGATTGCAACTTGTAACGAATCATTATTTAGATGCTGACCTGCGTTGTTTTGAAATAGATCTTTCAATTGACGGACATCTCGAGCAAGTACGCGCTGTTCGGCGGAAAGACCAGAAATAGAATCATATGTTTTTCCTTTAATGATGAGGTAGTTTTCCAATTCCCCATTTTCAAATATCGCTGTATCCTGAATGGAAATCGACTCTTGCGCAGACAGCAGATTTTGGAACTCTTGTTTTAATACATCTTTGTACTGACCGCTAAAGTCATTATCTGCAAGCAACATATATCGGCGAATGTCTTCAGCCTTCTCATGTCGAAGTGCTATACGATCCAGTGTTGTAGAAAACCGCTCAGCGAACTCGGTAGATTTACGATCATAGACTTGAGCCGTTTGAATGGCTTGCACAACAAGCAGAGCAAGCAGAGCGGCAATAAGAAGAACAAGAATGAAATTTACTCGAATCTTTCGCACGTAGACAACGATTTTAACGAATGTAAAGGAATCCGCTTGTCTGCAGGGGGAGCTTAACTTTTTTTAACAGCGTATTTAAAGCCATTTACTGACTTAACTCCTGTTTTACGAGCTCTGTAAAATCACTTTTTTCTGGATAAACAAGTGCCGATGCAGTATCGAAAACATGCACGTATTTTTCTCTTTTGGCTACAGCATTGATGGCATTTTGAACTTTATCAATCAAAGGTTTCAAAAGCTCTTTTTCATGTTCAAGGATTGCTTTCTCCGAACCTTGCTGAAATTCAGTAATGTTTTTTTCAAGATCACTGATTCCATTTGCTTTGGATGTTCGAATAGCTTCTGGAGTATCTGGAGGTAGATTTTGATATTCGGCAATTCTCTTTTCATATTCGGTGGTCATTCTTTTGAATTGTTCTTCCAATAATGATCCAAATTGCTCTAATTTGGCTTGGATATGTGCCCTTTCAGGAAGTGTCAATAATAGCTCTTGAGAATTTACGTAGCCAATTTTTTCTTGTGCAAATGACATGAAAGGTAATGCAGAAACGAAGCTAAGTACAATGAAAAATGAGCGAATAGAAGTCATAAGTGTTAAGTTTTCGTTTATAGATTATTTGAGGTAGTAATCGTTAGGTTATTATTCAATAAGTCGCCGCACCTGTAAAAAGCGTTTGGGATAGTTGGATGAATAATAGTCGGTAATGACTACGCCAAAATGTTTCTTGGAACTAGAGCAGTGAATGAATTGTAAAGTATCCTCTGAGTGATATGTAACAATACCAACATGGCCGGGAGTTTTACTTCCCGGTGCCGTTCCTGAAAAGACAATACAATCGCCTTTTCGGCATTCAGCTAACGGAACCTGTTTGCCAAGTGTGGCGTACGCCTTTGAACTTCGTGAGTTTGGAGCATCTATTGATTTGTAAACATAAGCTGTGAAGCCGGAACAGTCGAAACTTATATTCGGGTTGCTCGTTCCCCACTTATAAGGAACACCCAATTGTGCTTTAGCATTTATCAGCAAAGTATCGGCTCTGCTTTCCCAGTTGTCCTGAGAAATACCATCAAAGGCAAAAACCAAACTTATACAAAGGATAAAATACTTCATTCATTTTGTGTTACCGACAAAACTAAACCATTTCGGCAGCCAAGGATAAAATTTAACCTTCTTTAGCTATTGAAGTAACGGCCCTTATGTAAGCTGATAATTGCCCGTCTTTGTTCTAACACACTATATTATCTCCCTTCTTCGTTGTACATTCGTAATCATGTCTGCTTTCGGCGATCGAATATTGTGCTTTCTACTACTTGTTATTCCATTTTTCGGGCTGACACAGACGTCTAATTTTCGCACCCAGGAACTTTCGTTAGGGCAGGATACAATACAGCTTGATTCTTTGAGTATCTATCCAAATTCTTTTGAACTAAAATGCGGTTCAGACCTCTTATCGAGGGATGAATACGAACTGGATTATGCGAGCTCTCGCCTGGTTTTACGAACGTCTTGCTCAGGTAAACTAACAGCCTCCTACAGGGTTCTTCCTATGGATTTATCAAAAGTGTACGCTAAACGTGATACCAGTATGATTTATTCGAAAGAGAAAGGTTTTAGGGAGCGTTTTCTAATTAGTTCATTCAGTTCTTCTACTGATGTTTTTGGAGGGACCAGTTTGCATAAATCCGGAAGTATTTCCCGTGGAATTTCATTCGGAAATAATCAGGATCTAGGCGTCAATTCTTCATTAAACCTTGAATTATCTGGACAAATAGCGCCAAACTTAAAGCTCTTAGCATCGGTATCCGATGATAATTTGCCCATTCAGCCCGATGGAAACACGAATAAGTTACAAGAGTTTGATCAGGTCTTCATTCAAATTTACAATGATCGCTTCAAGATGATTGCTGGTGATTTCTGGTTGGAGAAACCAACCGGTTACTTTATGAAGTATAAGAAACGAGCGCAAGGTTTGACCATTAATTATCGTTGGACTGATGATACGGCTAAAGTCTGGAATACTCAGGTCAGTGGAGCCCTTTCACGTGGTAAGTTTCAACGACAAATTATTCAGGGAACGGAAGGTAATCAGGGTCCTTACCGCCTGCTGGGTAGTGAGAATGAACCATTCATCATTGTGCTTTCCGGAACTGAACGAGTGTATATTGATGGTCGCTTATTAGAACGAGGACAAGAATTCGATTATGTCATTAACTACAATACGGCTGAAGTTATATTTACTTCGCGCAACCAAATCACCAAGGATTCGAGAATCGTTGTAGAGTTCCAGTATTCAGATCAGAATTACGCTCGTTCACTAGTGCAAACATCTACGACCTATACATCACGAAAGTTGAAATTCTGGCTAAACGGTTACTCTGAACAGGATGCCAAAAATCAAAGCCTGCAACAGGAGTTGTCCAACAATCAAAAGAAGTTGCTGTCTGAAATTGGTGATACACTGAGCCTTGCGCGCACTTCGAGCATTGATTCGGTTGGTTACTTTGAAAATCAAAACCTGTACATGATGGTCGATTCGACAATAGGAATGATCACATATGATTCAGTATTGGTTTATTCTGTCAATCCAGACTCGGCCTATTTTCGTGCAACATTTGAGTTTGTAGGAGCTGGAAATGGCGACTATGTTTTAGAGAATTTCAATGCGCTTGGGAAAGTATTTAAATGGGTAGCTCCAGTAGCTGGAGTATCGCAGGGAGATCATGCTCCATCACGATTGATCATTACGCCAAAGCAACGACAAATGGTTTCAGCTGGAGTAAATATTCAATTAGCAAAACGGCTAAATCTCGAAACTGAATTGGCGTACTCTAAGAATGATATTAATACGTTTTCGCGGTTTGATTCAAAAGATGATAACAGCTTTGCTGGAGTCGTGAAACTTGTCGGAGACGTTCCGCTTTCAAGAGATTCCATCCCGAAATGGATTTTGCGAACAAAAATGGAAATTGAAGGGCGCGATAAGTTTTTTACACCAATTGAACAGTATCGTACGGTTGAGTTTGATCGTGATTGGAATACCCGTAATAAAGGGTATACTGGAAATCAGGTAGCGTCCAGTTTGAGCACAAACTTTATGAATCGCAAGCATGGGAATTTAAATGTCGAGGCGCAACATTATATTATCGGCGGTGATTATGAAGGGTTACGGGGGAAGTTTGATGGAAAATGGAATCAAAAAGGTTTTAATGGTGTTTGGGACGCCAGTTATCTTTCCAGCCGAACAACAGAAAGCAACGAATTTATTCGACACAGATCGGAGTTCTCGCAGAATATTGGTTGGTTGAAAATTGGTTATAAAGACGATCATGAACTCAATCAGTTTCGAGATGGCTTTTTGAGACCATCGAGCTATCAGTTCTTTGATTATCAGTTCTATCTTGCAAACAGCGACTCCATCAAAAATCACTATAAAATTTTCTATCGTGAGCGGTACGACAGAAGATCAGATAGTACGCGTTTGATTCCAATTGCGAAAGCTAGATCCATTGGTGGGGAGATTGGAATTACGGAATGGAAGAATCAAAAATTAAACTTTGTAACGAGTTATCGTGAGTTGAAAATCATTGATAGTGTCTTAGCAGCTCAAGCACCTGAGAATAGCTTGCTTGGTCGAATTGAGCATGAATTACGTGCTTTAAACGGTGCACTAACGTTGAATACCTTTTATGAGGTAGGATCAGGACTGGAATTAAAAAGAGAGTTCTTATATATTCAAGTGAATGATGGGCAGGGAATTTATACATGGATTGATTACAACGGTGATGGTGTGAAAGACCTCAATGAGTTTGAAATTGCCCAGTTCGCAGATCAAGCCAGTTACATTCGTGTTTTCACACCAAGCAATGAGTACGTCAGAACATATTCGAATGAATACAATCAATCTATTTATTGGCGACCTGAACGTATTTGGGCTTCTAAAACAGGCATTCTGAAATTCCTGTCACGTTTTTCCAATCAGGCACGTGGAAGGATTCAACGCAGAACAAATTACTTTGATGGAGCCGAGGCATTTAATCCTTTCGTAACGCGAGTTGCAGATACCAATTTGATTTCTACGAGTTCCAATCTAAGGAACACACTCTTCTTTAATCGAATTTCGAGCGTTTTCGGAGCAGATTACACCTATCAAGCGGTGCGCAGTAAAACACTTTTGGCCAGTGGTTTTGATTCCCGTTCAAACCTCTTTCATGAACTTTCTTTCCGGTGGAATATTAAGCGTAAGTTTACCATTAAATCTTCCGCTAAAATTGGTGAGAAAACATCGGAAGCTGATTATACAGCCGGTCGCGATTTTGCCCTGGATTACTATTTCATAGAACCAAGTCTTATCTATCAACCCAATACTAAATTTAGAATAACCCTCGATGGAAGAGTTTCCGAAAAGCGGAATCATCCAGACGCTGGAGGAGAACGTTCACAGGTTTATGAAATAGGAACATCGTTAAAGTATAATCAAGTAGAAAAAGGAAGTTTGCAAGCAACATTCAGTGTGCTTCGAATTGTCTATGATGGAGTTCAGAATTCGGCGTTGGGCTTTGAGATGCTTGAAGGACTGAAGCCAGGTGTCAACTATACTTGGAACATTGGATATCAGCGATCCATTTCTAAAAACTTGCAGCTTTCTGTGCAATACAACGGAAGAAAGTCGGAAGATAATAAGGCGATTCACTCTGGAGGAATGGAAGTTCGCGCCTTTTTCTAATGTTTGAACAAATCACTGAATCGGGTGTACTGTTGAAAAACAGTGAGTATGAAGCTTGAGATTAAAGAACCTTGTCATGAGGATTGGGAGCAAATGAAAATTGGATTGGTTTCCCGACACTGCGACGTTTGCGATAAAGGTGTCATGGACTTTACCACAATGAACCGCGCAGAAATTATCACATATATTCTATCGAATCCAAATGACGAAGTATGCGGAAGAATGCGTCGTGATCAGTTTGATTTTCATCATGAAGATATTCCGATTTTAATTGAAGAACTTAAAAAACGCAAGACGCAGAATCCATTTTTGGTTTTAGCACTTGTTTGTTTAAGCTTGACAGCTTGCGCGCAAGAACAGGAGGGAGCAATTAATGTCCCACCAGCAATTGAAGTGGTTCAACCACCGGACAGCCTAGCCGTAAAAGATTCTCTTGATATCGTAGATTCATTAGGAAAGGTGTCCTGTGAACCGGAAAATGTTTCGATAGAAGAATTGGGAGAAGTACAAACAGTAATTCAAGGTGATATTGATGTACCAGTTGCTGGTGGAATAGGAATAGTTCAAGAACCGGTTTCAGAAACATCCGATGATAAAGTATATCAATTTGCGGAAAAAATGCCCGAGTATCCAGGTGGTATGGATGCGCTTTTCACCTTTGTGAAATCACAACTCAAATATCCTGAATATGAGCGTAACAATAACATTCAAGGTAATGTTTATGTTCGCTTTGTAGTGGAAAAAGAAGGGTCAATTACACGCTTGGAAATCTTAAGGTCTGTCCCAGGATCTAAAAATTTTGATGCTGAGGTGAAGCGTATCATTCAACAAATGCCTGCATGGATACCAGGGGAGAATGCAGGAACGAAAGTACCTGTCTATATGACTTTGCCAATTCGATTTAACCTCAAATAGTTTAACGAATGACATCTATTTTTTTCGGAAGAAAATTTTTATTGGTACACCGGTAAAATTGAATTCCTCCCTAAGTCTATTCTCTACGAAGCGTTTATAGCTATCAGGAATATACTGCGGCAAGTTGCAGAAAAATGCAAACGACGGCGCGTGTGTTGGTAATTGTTGAACGTATTTAATCTTTACGTATTTCCCCTTGACAGAAGGAGGTGGAGTCGCTTGAATAATTTCAAGCATCACTTCATTCAATTGCGATGTAGGAATTTTCTGCACGCGGTTTTCGTAAACATCCATTGCAGTTTCCAATGCCTTGTGAATTCTTTGCTTAGTGATTGTAGATGTGAAGATAATTGGAACGTCTTTAAATGGAGCGAGCGCTTCTCTCACTTTATCTTCGAATTCTTGCATTGTTTTGTGATCCTTTTCAATAAGGTCCCACTTATTAACAAGTACGACAACCCCTTTCGAATTCTTTTCAATGATGTAAAAGATGTTCAGGTCTTGTTTTTGCAAACCCTCTTCCGCATCAATCATGAAAATACATACATCCGAATTTTCGATAGCACGAATAGACCTGAGCACAGAATAATATTCGATATCCTCATGAACTTTGGCCTTCTTCCGAATTCCTGCGGTATCTACCATCATAAAGTCGAATCCAAAAGCTGTATAGCGCGTATTGATAGAATCTCTGGTAGTACCAGAAATGTTCGTAACAATGTTGCGTTCTTCTCCAGTCAATGCGTTTACAAGTGAAGACTTACCCACATTCGGTTTCCCTACGATTGCGATATGTGGAAGTTCTTCACCATCCCTAACAGATTCATCTTCTTTATCAAATTCTTTTACGAGTTCATCCAATAGTTCACCGGTCCCACCGCCATTCGTTGCAGAAACATCAAAAACTTCTCCGAGTCCAAATGACCAGAATTCAGAGGAAAGTCCGACGCGCTCCGTATTATCTACTTTGTTTGCGGCGATAAAGATCTTCTTGTTTGACTTCCGAAGCAACTTGGCCACCATTTCATCAAGGTCAACGATACCAGTCATTACATCTACCATAAAGATGATGACGTTAGCTTCTTCAATGGCAATTTCGACTTGTTTACGAATTTCGCCTTCAAAAATATCGTCAGAGCCTTTCACGTAACCGCCAGTGTCAATGACTGAAAAGTCGATCCCGTTCCATTCTCCTCTACCGTATAATCGATCACGCGTAACACCACTGACTTCTTTGACAATGGCTCTGCGGGATTCTGTCAATCGATTAAATAGTGTCGATTTACCCACATTTGGTCTTCCTACTATAGCGACAATATTGCTCATGCGTTTTTTTTCTGGACGAATGAAGTAAACGCTTCATTCATTATACCTCGTTAATATCCGTACTTCTTGAGCTTTTGTTCAGATCCTCTCCAGTCCTTATCTACCTTCACAAAGGTCTCGAGGAAAACTTTCTGATCAATAAACTTTTCCATTTCTTTACGGGCTTCACGACCAATTCGTTTCAACATTTCTCCACCCTTTCCTATAATAATGCCTTTTTGAGAGTTACGCTCTACAATCACCAATGCCCGAATGCGGGTTATGTCTGCTTCTTCTTTATATTCTTCAATTTCTACCTGGCAAGCGTATGGAATTTCTTTTTTGCAGTGAATGAAGATTTTTTCACGAATGATTTCCGAGATGAAGAAACGCATTGGACGGTCTGTGATAGCGTCTTTGTCAAAATAAGGTGGACTTTCTGGAATATTTCTGCGGATTTCTTCCCAAACACCATCGATTCCAAACCCATGCAGAGCGGAGATAGGGAAGATCTTTGCGTCAGGTAATCGTGTCTGCCAATACTCCAATTTCTCTCGTATCGCATCTTGGTCAGAAAGATCCATTTTATTAATGAGGCACAATACCGGAACCTTCACGCGTTGAATTTTCTCCAACGTCTCTTTATGGTTCATCTCTGTTTCCTTTGGATCTGTCACGAAAATTAGCACGTCAGCATCACTGATAGAAGTATTCACATAGTCCATCATGTTATCGTGAAGCTTATAGGCAGAGTTGACAACACCAGGAGTATCTGAAAAAACAATCTGATGTTCCTCGTCATTAACAATTCCCAGAATACGATGCCGCGTTGTCTGTGCTTTGGATGTTACAATAGATAACTTCTCACCTACAAGACGATTCATCAGTGTGGATTTTCCAACATTAGGGCTACCCACGATATTTACGAAGCCGGATTTATGTGCCATTTCCTTCATTTCGAGCTGCAAAGAAACGGAAATTTCAACGAAATAGCACGCCTGAGAAAATTAACGTCTTCCTCCTCGTCCAGCTCCGCCCGTTTTTTTCACAGTATTTCCAGAATTTCGGTTAACCGTTCCAGTTTTTTTTGTGCCACCTGGGCGTTTTGTTGGTTTTCCTGCAGAACGGTTTACTGTATTTCCTTGCTGCGTTCTATTGCTTCTTGGAGCAGTGCTACGCGTGTTGGTTGAAGGTCTTCGAACCGTATTGCCTTGTCTGGCCGGAGCAGGATTCGTTCTGGTTGTCTTTTTGGCCTTATTTACATTCGGTGATGTCACTTTTGCATTTCCAGCTCCTGGATTGTTCGATGCACTCTTTCCGTGTGCATGACCATGGCCATGATTTTTATGGTAAGTATGCGAAAAGACACGATGTCTATGATAGAATGTACGCGCTCTTCCACAACGGTAGAAACTTACACGACGACAAGGAATATGATAACGTCTAACTCTTGCATGAAAAACGCTCCATGGACGAGGTTTCCATGGTCTATACCAGGTTGGATAACGACCAAATCTCCATGGAGAAACCCATACTACGTAACGAGGTCCATAAATGTGTCGTACGGGTGTCCAATTGTATACATTAACAACCGTATTGTTTTTTTCGTCTCCTGGCTCAACAATAACATCTTTTCCATAAAGGTCTTCATCTCCAACAATTTGGATTGAACTTTCATCACCTTCTTCCTCGATTAGGATAACTGCAACGTCTTGAGCTTCCTGATCGCTATAAGGAACTTGAAGCGTAAGTGAATGAGTGTTTCCGTCAGCATAATCAATTACACGAATGTAATCTACAAACCCATCCTCGTTAAGATCAAGGTTGTTTACGTCATTTTTTTCAGAATTTAATTGATTTTCAAAATCCTCTACAGATTTCGATTTTTCAAACAAATTGAGAACGGCATTTAAATCAAGGTTTTCACCAGCGTTCTGAGGTTGGTCATCTGCTGCGAACGAAAACAGTGATAGGCACAGGCTTTGGGCGATAATTAAACTCTTCTTCATGGTAATTGTTTTTATAAGAACGTTCTTTAGACTGATGAATTGAGTAAAGGTTTAATCTTATTCTGAAATTCCTTCAAGATTTAACAAAAATGCATACTCCAATGCTACTTCTTTTAGTCTCTCGAATCGGCCGGAAGCCCCGCCATGTCCAACATCCATATTACATTTCATCAATAACATATTATTGTCAGTTTTGTACTCCCGAAGTTTAGCAATCCACTTAGCTGGTTCCCAATATTGAACCTGACTATCCCAATAACCGGTCGTAATAAGTAAGTTCGGGTAATCCATTTTTTGAACATTGTCATAGGGAGAATAAGATTTCATGTAATGGTAGTATTCTTCATTTTTTGGATTTCCCCACTCATCGAATTCACCTGTGGTCAAGGGAATTGATTCATCTAGCATTGTAGAAACAACATCGACGAAAGGAACAGCGGCAATGACACCATTCCATAATTTAGGTTCCATGTTAATGATCGCCCCCATTAATAAACCACCGGCACTGCCTCCCATGGCATACAGGTGTTCAGGAGAAGTATAATTCTTCTCGGTTAAGAATTTTCCGCAATCGATAAAATCGTAAAATGTGTTTTTCTTCTTCAAGAGTTTTCCGTCCTCATACCAGTGACGTCCCATTTCTTGTCCACCTCGAATATGAGCGATGGCGAAAATGAAACCACGATTCAATAAACTCAATCTAGACGAACTAAAATAAGCGTCCATACTTGAACCATAAGAGCCGTAAGCATAAAGCAGTAACGGCGCGGATCCGTCAAGCTTTGTTCCTTTTTTGTAAACGATTGAGATCGGCACCTTGACTCCATCACGAGCTGTAGCGAAAATACGTTCAGAAGCATATTTATCGGGAGCAAAATCTTTATCCAGTACTTCTGATCGTTTTTTGATAACGCGTTCACCCGTTTTCATGTTAAAGTCATAAATAGTATTAGGCGTTGTAAGAGATGTATATCCGTAACGCAATACGTCGGTGTTGAATTCCAGATTTGTGCTTGTATACGCTGTATAAGCCGGATCGTCGAATTGAATGTAAGAGCCCTGATCGGGTGAGCTCCCCCAAGGAATAATACGTAACATATTGAGACCATTTTTGCGTTCAGAAAGCACGTAATACGATTTGAAAATATCGATATCCTCCAGCAATACGTCTTTTCGGTGAGCCACGACTTCTGTCCAGTTCTCCTTTTCTGTTTTTGATACAGGAGTACGCATTAGTTTAAAATTCTGCGCATTTCCGTCATTTGTTACAATGTAAAAATGGTCGCCATAATGACTTACTGAATATTCATGATTGCGTTCTCTTGGTTGAATTACCTTCCATTTTCCATTTGGATCATTCGCATCCAGGAATCGGTATTCACTTGAAAGAGTTTGATAAGAGCCGATCATGATATAATCATTGGATTTGGTCTTATAGACGAAGCATCCGAACGTTTCATCTTTTTCTTCAAAAACCAGTTTATCCTCTTTTTGATCAGTCCCTAATACATGCTTATAAATTTGAAAAGAACGCAATGTTACAGGGTCTTTTTTAACGTAAAAAAAGGTCTTATTATCATTTGCCCATACTGCTCCTCCTTCGGTGTTGGTAATTTTATCTTTCAATAATTCTCCTGTCTCCAGATTCTTCACATGTATTGTGTATTCACGTCGAGAAACCAGATCAACACCATAGGCAATCAGTTTGTTGTCAGGACTGACACTACGACCGCTGATTGCGAAGTAGGAAGTACCTTCTGCCATTTTAGGGCCGTTTAGCATAATTTCTTCTTTACCACTATCTCCGCCTTTTTTACGACAATAAAATGCATAGTCTGCTCCCTTTTCATAACGTACGTAGTACATGTAGCCGTTCTTCATGTATGGCACAGAAGCATCATCCTGTTTAATGCGCCCAACCATTTCGTTGAAAAGGTTTTCTTGAAATGCTTCAGTGTGCTTCAGTTGGACGTCGAGATAGTCATTCTCTGCATTTAGGTAGTCAAGCACATCCTGTGTTTGATCATCTGGATTTTTTGCTTCCTTTTGCTCATCGGAGAGGCGCATCCAGAAGTAATTATCTACGCGGGTGTCGCCGTGCACAGTAAGCTTCTTTTCAATTTTTTTTGCTTGGGGAGTTTCTTTCATATTATTCTGAGCGATTGCAAGTCCTGAGCATAGGAGTGCGGTGAGCGTTAGTTTAATTTTCATAATTCTTAATTGAGAGAAGCAATTTAGTCAATCTTTTATTCATAGAAATGCAAGTCACGTGGTATATGAACCGCTTAGCACAATTATTTCGTTTTTTCGATCATGATCTTTTCGTTCAGCTTGTGTTAAGCCAAAGTTGAGCACTTTATGCTTATATCATATTTTCCCCAAGTCAAACAGATTCTAACGGCTGAAAAACTGCTATTTAGCACGTATACAAAGGGGATGAGAATGCTTTTAGGTGTTTTCGCATATTCTATCAGCATTCTGTCATGATTCAGTTCTAAGTTCTTGAGATACGTAATAACACGTTAAGAATCTATAATTCAGATAGTTAGATTGCTCCCTGTTTACGTTTAAAAATTGGCATAAAGCATTTTTACGGTCAAATCAGGTATAAATACGCAAAAAACCACGTAAAAACCCGTATTGTTTACCTCGATCAGAATTACTTTTTTTGTATCAGCTCAAGCCTGTAAAGGTGATCCGTAGAAGAATGTGGCTGCGATAGGTTTGGCAGCGCATTCAATTTTAAAAACCAAAGTTAACTATGAGAGGAGGTGTAGCTTTACTTCTTGTCCTTAGCTTTCTATGCGCTAATGTGAACGCGCAAAAAGAACTAAAGGACTTCTATCTAAATCGATCGCTGAAGCAGGATAATCAGCAATTTCAATTCAAGATTTTGGACGATGACAAGCATGGTGTTTGGTTTTATCGTAAGAACAAATTCTATCATTGGTATAAGGCTCAACATGTACTTTCAACTCAAGGAGCTTCTTCGGGTGTTCTTTTGCACGGCGTATTTGAGGGCTTTTATGAAAGTAAGCAACTGGCTCAGCGCGGTCGTTTTTCGAAAGGGTTAAAATCAGGAGAGTGGCTTTATTGGAGAGAGGATGGGACCTTACGACGCTCTGAATCTTGGAAGAATGGTGTCATGCGTGGTGATCAAAATATGTATGATGAAAGTGGTCAGGTTGTGGAAACAATTACACTCAAACGTTGGAGTAGTGAACGCCGAGTTGCCGATAGTTTGATTCAAACAAAAGGAAATAAGGAACGAATTACTCTTTTTGATGAGCAAGGTAAGGTCAGCGCTAGAGAAGATTATAAAAATGGCAAGTTACACGGTGACGTGCGATCGTATGAAGATGGCAAATTGACTGATCTCAAGCGATACAAATACGGTGAAGAGCTGGTTAAGGAAGAGAAGAATAAGGAGAAGAAAGAAGAGAAGGCCGAACCAGAAGAGAAAACACCTTTTTTCAAGCGAATTTTTTCCAGGAAAGAGAAGTCGGAGAAAGAGCCAAAGGAAAAACGTGAGAAAAAGGCAAGGGAGAAATCCGATAAGGAAAAGTCGGAACGCAAGAAGAAAAAGGCAAAAGAAAATACTGATCCTGAGAAGCAATGAGATTGGATAACAGGGGACATATTCAATCTTCCGCTATGGGGTATGCAATTTCCTTTCTTTTGTTGATTGGACTGATTTGCTCTGGAGTGCTCTTTATTTCTAGTGCTAATAAGCGTCTCGAAATGAACTATGAGCTGAGTGAACACATGCTCTTCAATAATTATTTCGGGTTGCGTTTTGGGGCTTCCATGCAACATGTAGGTGAAAAGCACATCCTACACCCATCTGGGGATACAAGTGTTATAGTGGTTAAAAATTGGGGAGCTTTTCGCGCTGTAGTATCCACTACTCATCATGGAAATAGATCTGTTGAAAAATCTGCTTTGGTTGCTTTTCAAATGGAGCGCAAGTTGCCAGCATTGTACATGCCTAATCGAAAACAAGTTGTCAAACTTTGTGGTAAAACACTCATTGAAGGAAACGCATACCTTTCAAAACGCGGATTTGAGCGTGGACATATTGCTGGTAAACATTTCGAGGGGACACGACTTTTACATGGAACGTTGAAAGAAAGTGATCGGCATTTACCCGAACTTAACTTAAACATTGCAAGTTTATCATTGGAAGATGTATTGGCATTTTCTGAGAAAATTGAGCCCTTCACGAATGATACGTCGTTCAAATTTACAGAACAAACAAGGGTTTTGACCACTGTAGACCCTTTGCATATTGATCATTCAATTGAAGGAAACATTGTGTTGCATTCATTTGATTCTATCTATGTGTCGGCAACGGCAGCTTTGAATCATGTGATATTGATGGCTCCGGTTATTCGATTTGAGAAAGGGTTTAGAGGGTGTGTCCAGGCGATAGCTGAGCGTCAAATCAGTTGTGAAGAAGATGTTTGGTTAGCGTATCCTTCCGCTCTTATTCTAACAGAAAGAAAAAGAGATTTAAGCGGTGTTCGAAGTCAGGTTTTGATAGATAAGAATGCCCACATCCTTGGAGGCATTTTATTGACTTCTGAGAGACGGGATTTTAGAAATCCGGTATATCTAAAAATCAATCAAGCCGTTGTAGGAGGGCTTGTCTATAATCAAGGAGAAACGGAACTAAGAGGCAAAATCATTGGAAGTCTTTACACCGATAAACTAGCGCTTAAAATAGGGGGAGGACAGTACAGTGGTTATTTGTGCGATGCAACGATTTCATCAAAACAACTTCCAGATGAGTTTGTGATGCCGAACTGGCTAAAGGACGAGGAATTGAGTGATCAACCAATGCTATTAACATGCTTTTAAGAAGAAAAATACAAGCTTCAAGTTTAGCTGAGGTTGTTATAGCAGTTTCGGTTATAGCCTTATGTTTTGGTGTCGTATCATTGATTTTTATTCGATCAACCATGGTAACGACTAGCTATGAGGAAGTACGCCTTCAAACGGAAATCCAATCAGCACTGTGGGAACAGCTGCACAATGGACAGCAGGAGTTTGATATCGAGGGAGTTGAAGTTATTATTGAACAGGATGAATTAAACGATTCATTACAGATTATTACATGTTCCGCACTCAATGAGAAGCAAATTTGGCAGCAACATCAATTGAAAATTGAATAGTACGAACAAACATATCATTAAGGCTTTCACGCTGTTTGAAGTAACGGTAGTGCTCGCTATTATGAGCGTACTCATCGCCATTATTTCCAATTCTGTAAATCGCTTTAATGAGCAACTGAAGGTTTCTACAGACGTGCATGCAGAATTAAATCATTGGCGTTCTGTGAGGTCGGTAATTTGGAGTGATTTCTACCATGCGGACTCTATCAATTTTGGAAACGGTGAGCTAACGATGTTTGAGGATGGGAAGGAAGCAGCTTATAAGATAATTGACGATCAATTGCACCGCCGTTCCAATGCTGATTGGTTCAATCTCGAAGTTGAAGCGGAACGCATTTATCAGGAAGAGAAGAATGAAGAAGTAGTATTCCACATGCTTTTTCCATGGAAAGAAGTTCCAATGGACTTGAGCTACCATTATCAAACGGCCATCGATGGCAAAGTAAACGCATTTTTTGACCGATTACAGTGAGTGAGAAGCAAAACATATGGCAAAAAGAAGTTTCGCTAGGGAAGAAGTTTTCTGATAAAGCGAAGGAGGAATTCTATAAGGAATTCAGTAACCTTCTGGATAGTGGAATCGATATTCAACGCACGCTTTCTATACTCATTGAAGAACAGTCGAACAAAAAAGTGCTGGCCATATTAGAGCAGATTCGAGAGGATCTGGTAGGAGGAAATTCTCTTTCGGAATCCCTACAGAAATCAGGACATTTCACAGCGTATGAATACCAGAGTATTCGTATTGGTGAAGAAACTGGTCGACTTCAGATTATCCTTGAACACCTTTCCGAATACTTTACAAACAAGGTAAAGCTGCGTCGTCAACTTATCAGCGTATTTACATACCCTTCATTTGTTATTCTTATTACTATCGGAGTACTCTACTTCATGCTGAATAGCGTCGTGCCAATGTTTGAGGATGTCTTTAAACAATTCGGTCAGGAACTTCCCATGCTCACCCAGAAAATCATTGGAATATCAAAGCACTTCTCAACATTCTTGCTGTATTTTTCGCTTGTAATCCTTGCGATAGTAGTGTATGGATACTCTCAACGAAAGGAAGAATGGTTTCGAAATATTACCTCTAAAGTAGTGCTACGAATGCCAGTCTTTGGAGCCTTGATGCGCAAGATTTATTTAGCCAGAACTTGTCAGAGTTTGTCCTTATTACTAGCGTCTAAAACACCATTGGTTTCTTCACTTTCGTTGGTTGAAGAAATGATCGGGTTTTACCCCGTTGAATCGGCTTTATCAAACATCAAAGGTGATATTGTAAAAGGAGGTTCTTTTCACAGTGGACTGTCTAAATACGCCATATTCGACCAGCGATTGGTTTCGCTGACTAAAATCGCAGAGGAAACAAACCAATTGGATAAAACCTTCGCTCGTCTGTCGAAGCAATACCAGGAAGATATAGAATTTAAAACCAAGTTGATCGGAACGATTATAGAGCCAGCAATCATTGTGATTATCGGTTTGGTAGTCGGAGTAATTATGGTAGCCATGTACTTACCGATGTTCAATTTAAGTAATGTAATTAAATGATACGATTTAAAAAACGACCTCAGAAAGGATTTATAGATGCATTCTCACTTGCAGAGATTCTTATTGTACTTGCTATTATGGGGATCTTGATTATGCTGGTAGTGCCGAATCAAGCAGGTGTTGCATCACGCACTAAAAGTCTGGAGGCACAGCAGGAGTTAAAGATGGTGCACAATCTTCAGTACGCCTACTTTTTGCAATACTCCAAGTACGCATCGGATCTTACAACAATTAATTATATCCCCCACAAGTTGGTGAATGCAGGCGGTACTGCAAACTATGAGGTGAGTATTCTGGAGGCAACTCCAAATGGTTTTAAGGCGAAGGCTGAAGCTGTTGTTGATTTTAATGGTGATGGTAAAAAGAACATCTGGGAAATCGATCAGGAAGGTGTATTAAAAGAAGTTCAACCAGACTAATGTATTTGTATTTATTCATAGCGTTATTGGTTCTGTGTTTTTATCAGGATGTGCGTTTCAGAGGGCTTCACTGGATACTGTTTCCTTTGTTATGTGTTGGCGCTGTGCTTGTAAATCCAGAGTGGGTATGGAAGGAAATGATGTACTCGTTGATCTTTTTAATTGCCACTATGGTTGCTCTAACTGCTTACCTCTCGCTGAAAGAAGGGAGATTTGTACAGATAACTAACGGGTACTTTAGTCTGGGCGATATTTTGTTTCTCCTAGCCATAATTCCTCTTTTTGATTTCAGGGAATACCTGCTGTTTTTTACACTGGGTACCTGCATGACGCTCGTAATGCATATGATCGTCTCAATGATTCGGCGACAAAAAACAGTTCCGTATGCCGGATATATGGCCGCGGTGGGAATAGCATTCCTACTTTTTCAAGAACAAATTCAATCTTATCTAGGCGCATAATGGAAACAATGGAAATGAACATATCGCCTGAATTGCAGCAACTGATTCGTTCAGACCTTGCCTGGCACTACCGCGTTTTACCAAAAACGCAAGGAGAAAACAGCATGGTCTTTTATATTGATAAGACCAAAGATCAAGGACTTGCAAAGGAAGAATTGGAAGCCCTGCTTGGACAAAGTGTAGAGTTAATTCCTTGTGAATCAGAGCAAATTCAGCGCAATCTTGGGCGCTATTATAGAAACACCAATGGGGATGACGAGAAAATTAGTTTTGATGCGCGAACGGATTTTGTAGATCGTCTGATACAGGAAGCAAACAAGCTTGGGAGTAGTGATATTCATATTGAAATATTCGGTGAGAAAGCGCGTGTTCGCATTCGGATTGATGGCAACCTGATTCAACGTTACTCCATTGATAAAGCAGATTATCCCGAGTTGGTAAACAAGATTAAAATTCGCTCTAATCTTGATATTTCGGAGAAACGATTGCCACAAGATGGAAGAATCCAGTATGAGGATTTTGATATTCGTGTTTCCATTCTGCCAACGCTGCACGGTGAAAAGATCGTACTAAGAATCCTAGGTCATGATGCCTCATCTATAAGTCTGGACAAAGTCGGATTTTCTGATGCTGAAAAAAGGAATTATCTCGAGGGAATTCGGAAGCCAAATGGGATCATTTTGATCAGCGGCCCTACAGGATCTGGAAAGACGACTACGCTGTATGCAACGTTGAAAGTGCTCAATCAGGAGAAACGGAATATTGTTACTGTTGAAGATCCTGTAGAATACACACTTGACGGGATTAATCAGGTTCAGCTAAAAGAGTCGATTGGATTAACGTTCGCCAGTGCTTTGCGTTCATTTTTGCGGCAAGATCCTGACGTGATTATGCTGGGTGAGATTCGTGATGGTGAAACAGCACAGATGGCAATTCGAGCTGCGTTAACGGGTCATCTTGTCCTATCAACAATTCATACGAATTCTGCTTGGGGTACTATTTCCAGATTGATCGATATGGACGTTCCACCATTTCTGCTTGCGAATACGATCAATACATCGGTTGCGCAGCGACTCGTGCGGAAGTTGTGTAATAATTGTAAAACGGAGAAACCACTGGAGAATAAAGATTGGCCTATGGGAAATTCATCGTTCAGCATCCCAGAAAAACAAATGGTTCCGGTAGGGTGCGATGAATGTCATTATACAGGCTACAAGGGACGATTAGCATTGTACGAAGTCATTCCAATTGATCAGACACTTGCTGAAGCTATCAAGGGCAATCGACACGACATCGAGACATTATTAAGTGAAAGAGACATAAAAAACCTGGCGACCAGGGCTTATGAAGTATTAATTGATGGGACCACCTCATTGGAGGAAGTGTACCCTTTATTATCAGGATATTGATGAAGAAAGGAATATTATTAACCGCGTTTCTATTGAGTACAGCTGTATGTAGTTTTGCACAGCAGTATTCTGAGTCTACGCTACGCGAAGTATTGGACAGCTTATCCAATGATCATGAAGGGCTGAACAATAAGCTTCAATTAAACGTGAGCAGTTTGCAGCTATCAGAGCTTGTGAATTCGGTGGCGTTAGAAAATAACTTGAACATCAGTATAGATCCAGCACTGGATCAGCGAATCTCCTATAATTTCTATGATGCTCAGGTAAAAGATATGCTTGTATTTCTATACCTGAACTTTGAAATCGAATATGAGTTTATCGGAAGTATTATCTCCATAGGGGTGCGTAAGGAAGCACCACCAATTCCTGAGCCTCCAAAGAAAATGGATGTGACCTACAATCCAGCGAACAAGTTCTTATCCATGAATCTAAAAAATGATACGCTTTGGATGGTTGCTGAGGAACTAACGCGTGCAACTGGAAAGAATTTCGTCATTGATCCTCAGGTCAGAGGACAGGTTGTTAATGCATATTTCCTCAATAGACCATATGATCAAGTGCTGGATATGTTCGCACAGTCTAACCAATTAAATCTCACAGCGGAAGATGAATACTACAAGTTTGGCAAAGGCACAAAGCTATCGGATCAGCAACCGAATAACCCAAATGGTAGTAACGGTAAACGTAACGGGAAGAATTATACATCGAACCATGCAAGTGGTGATTTTATTCTGGAAAAGAATGAAGTTGGAACATTAGATGTATTTGCTCGAAATGTTGAATTGGCTGAATTAATACAAGCAGCCGCTGATGAAACTGGTGTGCATTATATTTTGTATTCCGATGTTCAGGGGAAAGCCAATCTAGATTTGGAAGATATTCGATTTGATGAGTTGGTGGAGAAAGTTTTTGAAGGAACAACATTCAGCATCAAAGAGAATGACGGCATCTACATTATTGGGGAAAATAAAATGGACGGACTCAGAACCACCGAACTGGTGCGTCTTGACAATCGCACAATTGAATCGGTTAAGGTCTCTATTCCTAAAGATATGTTGGAGGGAATTGAAGTACTTGAATTTGATGAGTTGAACGGTCTTATTTTAACCGGTAGTAAGCGAAAGATTGCTCAATTGAAATCCTTTATCTCTTCAATTGATGTTGTCGTACCCATGGTGCAAATCGATGTGATGTTATTGTATTCTGAAAAAGGTGCAAGTTACAATACTGGGGTCAGTGCAGGACTTGCAGATCAGCCAGTGCAAACGACAGGAGGACTGACCGATGGCGGATTGAATATGACGCTTGGGGCTGGATCAATTAACAATATGCTAAATGCCATAAATGGTTTTGGACTGGTCAACCTGGGACTTGTTACCGAGAATTTTTACGTTTCGTTGAGTGCGCTTGAGGATAATAACATCATCGATATTGAGAGTACTCCGAAGATTTCAACGCTAAACGGGCATGAAGCGAATATTTCTATTGGTGAGACAACGTACTATCAGGAAACTCAGGTAAATGTTCAAACTTCAGTCACCAATCAGGGAGTCTTGCAATCGCAGCAGTGGAAGTCAATAGATGCCAACCTTTCCGTCAATATAAAACCTTTTGTAAGCGCTGACGAGTATGTAACGTTGACAATTAATGTCCAGCAGGATGCTTTTGGAGGAACCGTTGCTAAAAATGCTCCTCCCAATGTTACGACGCGCACATTTGAATCGATGATTCGCGTAAAAAATGGAGAAATGATTCTTTTGGGAGGGCTGGAAGAAAAGACAAAAAATGATTCAGGAAGTGGACTTCCCATCCTGGCAAAAATCCCCATTCTAAAGTGGGTTTTCAGCAGTCGAAGTAAGTCAAAGAAGAAATCGAAGTTGCACATTCTAATCAGACCAACAGTAACCTATTGATGCAATTGTTCAACAACATATGGACTCCTCGATCTCTGGTGATCATTTTCCTTCGTTTCAAGGGAAATGAAGCAGAAATATTGGCGCTGAAGTATACAACTAAAAAAGCGGCGAAAGATCAAATAGATCCTCCAAAGCACTTTGATTCAATCGATGAGGTAGTTGCTCATTTTGGTAAGTCAGCGGCGTATCATTTACATGTGACCGGTAGTGGAGTGCTCTCTCGAATGGCTGATAATCTTTCAAATTACCAAGACGATTTAGTCATTAATGGTGACCCAGAAGATTTCATCTTTTCTACCTACGATGACGGTGTTTCTCTGGCTGCGTCTTTTTTTAGAAGAGCACTCATTGAAAAGCATCTGGAGGTAATTGAAGAAAAGAAGGTGCACCTGTTAGGAGTTAGTGGAGGACTTTCTTGCCTGTTCATGCTCAATGAATCTATTGATTTTGCCCTTGACTATCAACTTGTAAAGGAAGAAGGAATGTTGAAATCCTTCCAACGATTAGAGGAAGGAAAAGATAAGGTTTTATGGGAGGGCAAGCATTTAACTGCGGATCAACTAATTGCAAAAGTCCTCTTTCACAGATTACAAAAAGGAGATGAACAATTTACTTCTTCACAAGAGGAAGTACATAGCGCGGCTCAAACGAATTATAGACAATTCAGCCAATTTCGAACTTATGGACTTGCTCTATTGACGGTGATTTTCTTGGCGCTGGTCATCAATTACTTCTATCAGAATCAGTTGAATGATAAGGTAGCGCAACTGGAACTGGATCTTTCGATGAGTAACGATAATTTATCACTGTTGGATCGACTTGATCAAGAGAAAATACGGAAAGAGCAGTTAGTTATGAGTGCTGGAGTTACTTCAACGCGTTTCTTGACGTACTATCTCGATGAAATTGGGCGAACCGTTCCGGAAAAAATCAACTTACAAGAGTTGGAGATGTTTCCGGTTGAGGGCAAGATGAAGAATAAGCGGAAGGTAGAGATTGATGAAACGGCAATTCGGATCTCTGGGAATACTGCAGGAAATGAGATTTTGGATGATTGGATTGAGCGCATGGACCGTTTCGAATGGGTGAAAGGAATAGAGCTAATTAACTACATGAAAACGGAAGGCAACAGATCTGATTTCATTCTTACAATAACATTAACGGCGTGACTTTTTTCGATAAATACAGTTATAAGCAAAAGAACTATGCCCTGGCAATATTGGCGGTTCTACTGATTGCCGTTGCCTATAAAAGAGCATTTAGTATTTCAATTGAAACACGTAATTACAGAAACGAATTACAAGATAAACTACTTCGTGCTTCCAGCGCGGACCAGGAAATTCGATCCAAACAATTAGAAATTGCCCAGTTGAATCGTTATTTGGGAGAAGAGAATAGCACGGTCGAAAGGGTTCAACAAGGCTTTCTTAATTTTTTTGCTCAAAAAGGAAAAGGACTCTCTGTGCATCAAATTGATGAAGTACTGAACTTTAAACATCCGGATTTTGAAATCAATACGCATCGCATTGTATTGCGAGGTAATTATTCGAGAACACTCGAGTTCATTTATGCATTGGAGCGCGAATTTAACCTAGCCAAGGTATTGAATCTGAAGTTTGAATATAAGCGCTACTCATTGGAAGATGAGAAGCATCTCTATACAACATTACTAATACAAAACTACTTACGATGAGAACATTCATTATAGCAAGTATCGCTCTACTTATAACTACAGTCAGCTGCAAAGAAATCATTGCCGAAGATATTAGCGGTGATACTCCTGTACTTATTTTACCTATGGCTAGCGATACAGTCGATATTAATCCGGTCCACTTCAAGTGGGATGAGATGGATGGTGCTTCCAAATATCACTTGACAGTTGTTTCACCAAGCTTTAATGGCGTCAGTGCTTATTTGTTGGACACGATAGTTAGCGTTACGGATTTTTACTACTCCCTCGATTCTAACGAGTATGAACTAAAACTTCAAGGACTCAATGCCGGTTATTCTTCCACGGAGTTGGGACCCATAAAATTCTATGTTGGAGTTACTTCTTCAGGGAATGGATCAACCGTAGTTTTAAACGATCCAGATGATGGAAGTTACATTAATTCGATGTCTGGGAATAGTTTTGATTGGAGCGATGTGTCCGGTGCAGATTCCTACGAGATTTCTATCCGTGAAGGAACAGATTTTGCCGCTGGGAATGAAGTCGATCAAGACAATGGTTTTTCGACATCGGGGTATACATCTCAAGTTATTCTTGAGGAGGGCTTTTATATCTGGGGTGTCAGGGCATATGTGAATGGAAATCAAACGGGACTGAGTACTTTCACTTTTGCTGTTGACACAACTACACCGGCAATTCCAATTCTGGGTTCCCCTCAGAATCAAGGTTTTGAATCGTTGGGAACGGTGCAGTTTACTTGGAACAATGGAACCGATGCTGGAGTTGTTCAGTCACCTACTCAATCCTATATCGAAATATCCACAGATATTGGTTTCGCGACTATTATTGAGTCGGCATATATCACTGGCGCTAGTTACTCATTTGATTTTGATGTTCCACAAGCGGGTTCAGGGACTTATTATTGGCGTGTAACCAATGAAGATGAGGCGGGGAACGTGTCATTTCCATCAGGATTTAATCAGTTCACAGTGAATTAATGAAGAACAAAACACTTACATACGTGCTTTTGGCAGTGGTTGGTATCATTTGGTATCAAGTGTTCTTTCGCGTGAAAGGAAGCTTATTTGGTGAGGAAGAGGCGGTACCTCCTACTGTGAACGTAGCAAGTGTTGTTCCCAATGTTGAACGCGACACTTTTAAGCTCAATGCAAATTATAGAGATCCTTTTGGAGAAACCAAAGTCCCCATCGCCATTCCTGTGGAAAATGCGCGACCTCCCGTAGTCAGGAATAATCCGAGACCTAAGCGTATTGAAACACAATGGCCTCCGATTCAATATTTTGGTATGATTCGAAAAACAGAGTCGAGAAATCCTTTGGCAATACTCAAAGTAGATGGTATTCAACTAATGTTGAGAGAAGGTGAAGAAATGTTCAATGAAATTACACTAAAGAGAATAGAACGTGACTCTATTTTGGTCATGTATAAAAGAGAAAAAAAAGTGTTCAAGCGAAACTAGTAGACCATAAAAAGAATACGTGATAGCGTTGTAGCTTTCGACTATCACAGATAAACAAAAATGTAGCTTATAAAATAACAACCAAAGTTAAAGAGAAAATGAAAAACTTGATTAACGTATTAGTAGCTGATGATCACATCATGATCCGAAATGGGATTCACTCCATGCTCGATGATCAAAGTGAGATATCCGTTCAATTGCATGAGGCAGAGA
Organism: Flavobacteriales bacterium UBA6051; assembly: GCA_002427735.1. GTDB lineage: Bacteria > Bacteroidota > Bacteroidia > Flavobacteriales_D > Crocinitomicaceae > UBA4466. Next base: position 38,253 of record DIYP01000005.1, on the reverse strand, counting down.
ATGGAGCTCAGGTGCTCGACACGATTAGTAAGTATCGTTTCGACATCATCATTCTCGACGTAAAAATGCCCAAGACAAATGGTATTTCGGTCATTAAAACACTAAAGGAAAGGCGAAATGGAACGCCTGTCATTGCACTTTGCTCTTCCGATGAAGCTGGTTTCATCAAGCAGGCAATTCGAGGAGGAGTTCGCGGCGTGATCCTTAAGAGTTCAGGTACGGAAGAACTGGTGAAAGCCATCAAAACTGTATCTAGTGGAGAAACATACTACAGCAATGAGATTGCTCAGATGATTTTGAGCACTGGTGTACGAAGAAGAAATCGGGCGGTCATGCAAGATAGTCTAACTCGAAGAGAGTGGCAAATATTGGATATGCTAACCAACGAAATGTCAACGATGGAAATTGCTGACAAGCTGGGAATCAGCGCTCGCACAGTTGAGGGGCATAGAAAGAACCTGAAAGAAAAACTAAACGTCAAAACGACAGTTGGTTTAGTAAAATATGCACTGGAAAGTGGTTATTATGACGGGATTTGAAATTTAAGAGCTTTTGATTTGTTCAAATACTTTGTCCGTTTCATCATCGATGAAAGATTGGGATAACTGAACATAGCGGAAGAACTCATGACTATTGGCGGCATGTCCAGATATTTTTCTTACTAAATGCTCTGGCATACCAAGACAGAGCATTGTTGTTATAGCGGTTTTGCGCATGGTATGCGTGCTTATATGGTCAGATAGCTTATAGTGTATTCTACGTTTTGGGTCTTTGTATACAATGACCTGTTTCCCTCTTCTTTCACGTGTCTTGACCATTTCAAAATTATCAGGAATTAACTGAGCCAGATCTTTTAGCCGTGTGTTAAACCAAGCGCTGCTAATGGAAGGTAGTAATGTACGTTGCCGCTTGTGATATTTTTGGATGATTTCTACCGCGTAATCCGGAAGTTTAATGGAAGTATGGGTATTGGTTTTTTGAGATTTGACACTTATATAGTATCGATCTCCTTGAACAAGTAAGTTCTTACGCGATAGTTTTAGAAGGTCTGATACTCTGAGCGCCACGGTACATCCGAATACAAAGATGTCTTTGACTTTCTCAAGTCCGTTTTCCCGGGCAGCCTGATCAAAATCCTCGTTATAGATGATATAGTTCAATTGTTCATGGTTTAACGCAATGATGGGGATTTCTTCACTGGGTACAAAAAATGATCTGTGATAGGTGCCTACGGATATATTGCGTTCGGTTTCCAGGTAATTAAAAAAGCTGCGTAAACATTTTATAATGAGCCCTACGTAGTTGTCATAATACTTCTTTTTATCATACATGTAGGCGGTAAACGATTTGTAGAATTTTTTATAGTAGCGTTTTGCCCGTTCCTTTTCTGTTTGAGTGAGATTGTTGACGACAAAGAGTTTGACTTCAAATGAACTTTGACCGCAGAATTCTATCAAGTTCTTTTTTAGGTAGTCGTAGTTTTTAATGGTTCCACTGCTAATTCGGGTTCCATTTTTCTTTGTCCGCCTTCCTGCATAGGAGTCATTAATGAAATCATCGATTAATCTTAAAAAAGTGGTTTCGTCCAGGTATTTTACTTTTCGGCTGATTTTGACTTTTACGGCCATTATGATAGCAATTTGGTTGAGTTTCAAAACTACTTGTTTGAGTTGTGTTTTTTATACGTAAAAACCCGTGTTTTAGCGACTTTTTAGATGTTTTTTGCAATAGTTTTCTATCTGAAATGGCCTTGAAAAAAATGAACTATCTTTAGACTCGAACTATAACTCATCAGACTATGAAAATCAGTAGCTTCTTTTTCTTCATTTCTTTCCTGGTTACAGTAGGTTATTCACAAGGAACGTGGACTCAGTTGTCCAGTATTCCCGGACCTGGTCGACATCATGCATGCAGTTTCGTACTTGGTGATTCTGCTTACGTTGCAACGGGTAGTGGATTAGCTGATTTTTACAAATATGATATTTATGCAGACACTTGGACGCAATTACCCGATTTTCCTGGAGGTGGTAGGAATTTTGCCATTGGGTTTGCTATTAATGGAAAAGGATATATCTCTTGTGGTTTTAATGGCAGTTCTGCAAATATGGAAATTTGGGAATTTGATCCTGCATCAGGTGGATGGACACAAAAAACATCCGGCCCTGCAATCGGACGGGTTCATCCTGCTTTTTCAGTCGTGGGAGATCGTGTATATATTGGCCAAGGTCAACAGGATGGTAATTTTGCAGACTTAGATGACTGGTATGAATACAATGCGACCACAGATACCTGGACACAAAAGACGGACTTTATGAGTCTTCGACATCACGGTGCTGGAGCAACGGTTGGTAATGTGATTTATGTTGGAACCGGACATCATCTGGACACAATGCACGATGATTGGTATGCTTATAACGCTGATACGGATTCATGGGAAGTTAAGAGTGATTTCACAGGAGCTGGAAGGTCAGCGGGTAATGCAGTTGCCAGATTAGGGAAGGTCTATTATTTAGCTGGTGAAGATGAAATTAATTTTGCGCGTTTCGATGATTTTAGAGAGTATGATCCAGTAACTGATTCCTGGAGTACGTTGACAAGTTTTCCTGCTGATGGGCGTTGGGCGCCGTTTATGTTTGTTCACAATGACACAATATATGCAGGCGCAGGCGAGGATAATCAACTCAATGTCCGAAACGATTTGTGGAGATACGATTTTTCTACAGCCGACTTAATTGAAAATCTTTCCGAAAAGTCTCATCCAGTGTACCCTAATCCCGCATCTTCTTCTATTATTATTCCAGGAAAAGAAAAGGTCGGAACAATTCACATCTATGCTCTTGACGGAACCTTAGTATCAAAGGAAGAAGCAAAATCGAATTATTTATCAGTTGAGCACTTGAAACCTGGACTTTATGTGTTAAAAATCCTTGAGTCTGGCTACGTATCCAAACTGAGAATTGAACGTTAATAAAGAGTAGGTTGTCAATCAAATAAGCCACTATTCAAAGCTTTACGTTTTAAAGCTTTGAGTGAGCTTACTTCCCAATCAATTTTTAATGTTTCAAGTATCCCCCTGATATCTTTCTCTGCTCGAGTGAGTAATAAAGCAATCTCTTTCTGAGTAAATTCGTGAAGAAGAAGCCCTAGTACAGTGTACTGCTCTTCGTTCAAAACGGTGTCCTGTTTTCCAAAGTCCATACGACGTATTTGATAGTTCCCAGTCTAGTTTAGAAGCGGCGAATTTATGGATTTATGGAACACACGGTATACGTAAAAACCCGTGGTATGGAAATTTTTACAGGGTAGTTATACCTGTTTCGAAAAAAATGGACTGGTTTTTTTGTCCTTTAATACCCGAACTTTAGTTCAGCAAATAGACAAGAAAGAGAAATTTCAATCATACCAAGCATTTGAGCGCAATTAAAGTCTCTCATAATGAAACTGCAGATGATAGGTTTAACTACCCGTCCGCCGCACAACTTCGCCTTCAATACTGTCGTATTCCATTTCTTTGACTTCAAAGGCGGCTATATCTTCATTGTACACTTTACAACGGTCTATTGGATTGGCATAGACATGCAATGTCATTGAGACATCATTTGAAATGTTTTCCAGCGTGTGATACCCCATGCGGTCATGCATGTAAGTAATTCGCCCCTCGTTTAATATTGCTTCGTTGGTTACTTCGAAGCCATGAGGAGTTTCATTGTATCGCCGTTCACGTACTTCTCCGGATACCTGATAAACCCAGCAGTTTTGGCCAGCATGTCCATGTATAGGGGTAGAGGCACCCTTACTCCAGCAAAGTAAGATGAACTCAAAACCATCTTTACGTGCAATGCAGTTTCTGGTGTAACAGTCTTCTTGCCAAGTTGCATATTTTTCGAACTCAGAAATGGGGATATTCATGTTTTTAAGCACGCTAACCTGTTCCGAAGGTTCAGCATCATCAAAACACTCTATTAGCGCTTCAATTGTTGTGATTTTCTGCATAAATTGGCTTTGTTTCTACTGAAAGTAAATATTGATAACTTTACCTTCTATCAGCATGAAATATGATATAAATCTAGTAATTTTATCTCAGAATGGCGAAAAAAGGGCCTGTATGTCTTCGTTTTACGTCATATTTTTATAGAAATTCCAATCATTTGAATAATTAGTTTGTATGCAAAATACTTTAGATCGGTTTGATAAAATCGTTAGAGATTTAATAGAGGATGAAAAGAACAATCCCGTTGCAGAATTTGTACCTTCTGATGAGTTATACCAGCGTCTGGACCTCAGCTTGAGCAAGCAAGGTATTTCCGATGAAATGTTTGAGGAAGCATTGAAAGATTTGGTTCTAAAGACACCCCGAACGGCAACAAACGCATTTTTCAATCAGCTTTTTGGAGGAAGAAATGAAAAGGCGGTACTAGGGGATTTACTAGCGGTCATACTCAACAATAGTATGTATACCTACAAAGCTGCCGGACCGCAAGTTGGTGTTGAGAAAGTAACACTTCGAGAGGTTTGTAATTTGATTGGATGGGATAGTTCGGCGGACGGAACTTTTGCACCAGGTGGATCAATGACTAATTATATGTCCATGGTTATGGCGCGTGATGCATTCGATCGAGACATTCGTAAAAATGGTGTGAGTCAAAAAATGACCGTATATACTTCAAGAGAATCGCATTACAGCATTCCGAAGAACGCAGCATTCTCGGGAATTGGTCGTGACCAGGTGAGATATGTTGGAAGTGATAAGCATGGACAAATGGACACCGTTGATCTGGAAAAGATGATCGAAGAAGATGTGAAGAACGGATACGCACCGATCATGGTAAATTTGACAGCTGGAACAACGGTGATGGGGGCCTTTGATCCAATTCGGAAAGTGCGTCAGATCTGCAACAATTATGGGATTTGGTTACATGTAGACGGTGCTTATTGTGGTTCGGTTTTGTTCAGTGATAAGTACAAGCATTTAATTGATGGAATTGAATTGGTTGATTCATTTAGTTTTAATGCGCATAAAATGATTGGAACACCACTTTCCTGTTCCATCATTGTTGCAAAGAATAAACAACATTTATATGACTCGTTTTCTAATGATGCAAGTTATCTCTATCAGACAGATCATGATGAGTTTAATCTTGGAAAGACTTCATTGCAATGTGGAAGAAGAAATGATGCTTTAAAGTTTTGGGCACTATGGAAAAGTGTTGGTACGAAAGGGTTAGAGGAGATTGTTGACCACCAGTTTTACCTTGCCGACGTTGCAAGAAATTATCTTCGAAATAATACCGATTACACACTTTATAGTTACGATGAATCGATTTCTGTTTGTTTCAACTACAAAGGAATTCCGGCGAAAACAATTTGTACCGCATTATATGAACATTCTGAGTTGCTGGTAGGATATGGTTCATTTAATGGGGATGAGTTCATTCGTCTTGTTACGATCAACGCACAGAATAAAGAAGAGGACATTCTGAACTTCTTCCGATTGTTGGAATCTTTTGTTGAAGAGCACGATGAACTTTTTGAGAATGCATTAACTACAGAAAAGTAGCGGATGGATATTGCCAAGTTTGTCGTTCTTGGGCTCTATGTAGCTGTGTTATTTCTTATCGGAATTGTGGCATCACGTCGTGTGAAAAGCATGAGCGATTTTTACGTTGGTGGTAAGCGATTGGGCTACTGGGCAGTGGCTTTTTCAGCAAGGGCTACAGGGGAGTCAGGATGGCTCCTGATTGGACTTACGGGTATGGGAGCATTATCAGGATTGTCTGCTTATTGGGTGGTTGTAGGTGAAGTTTTAGGAGTCGCTATATCTTGGTGGTTCATGGCTAAGCGATTTAAGCGGAAATCCGATGCGTATGGATCAATCACCGTTCCGGATTATCTCGAAAGTCATTTTAAAAGCACTAAAAAAACACTGCGGATTTTGGCAGCCACTATTCTTTCGGTGTTTGTGGTCATTTACGTCAGTTCCCAAATTGATGTGACAGGGAAGGCTTTTGAATCCATGATGGGAATGAATTACTACTGGGGAGCGATTCTTGGGTTTTTTATAGTCTTATCCTACATCTTTATTGGTGGCTTTGTTGCTGCTGTTTGGTCGGATTTGTTCCAAGGGATTTTGATGTTCTTGGGTTTAGTGCTACTTCCAATCGTTGTGTGGTTCAGTATGGATGGAGGAAGTGGTATTGTTAGCAGTTTAAACGCTATTGATCCTGCTTTAACCAACATTTGGGGAACCAGTGACGATGCCTGGATGAACATTGCTACCATGCTTGGTTTTGCGATGATTGGATTGGGCTTTTTGGGGTCCCCCCAAGTCTATGTCCGATTCATGTCAATCAAAGATGAAAAGGAGATTGATAAGGGGAAATGGGTCGCTGTAGTCTTCACATTACTCACGGACGCCGCTGCTGTAACGATCGGTGTTTTAGGAAGAATCTTTTTTACCCAATCTGGGCAGGATCCTGAAGGAATTCTTGGGAATGGAGCAGAAAACGTTCTAAGCATGCTTACGGAGAATTTCTTACCCTATGTACTGGTGGCGATTTATGTAGCTATTGTGCTCTCGGCAATTATGTCAACCATAGATTCTTTACTGGTTATAGCTTCAAGTGCAATTACCCGCGATTTTTATCAAAAGATCTTTCGCCCGGATTTAAAGGATAATGATTTGGGCAAGATTTCACGTTGGGTGACGCTAACTATGGCTTTAATTGCCTTGGCTATCGCGATGATTATAGCTGTTGTTTCACCTAATCATACCGTCTTCTGGCTTGTTATTTTCGGTTGGTCGGGAATTGCCGCCTCCTTCTGTCCGGTGATCATACTGTCTCTTTTTTGGAAGGGACTGTCAGAAAAAGGAGCAATTGCAGCTATGGTTGCAGGTTTCTTATGTGTTCCTTTCTTCAAATTTGTTGTGCAGGAAATGGAAGGAATTGGCCCTTATTTTGAAAAATTGGACGTACTTGCACCATCGTTTGCAATTTCAATGACCACAGCTTGGGTGTTTTCACGATTATTTCCGAACAAAGCTAACGGAGAAATCAAATCATTGGATGAGCATGGGAACGCTCAGGTTACCGAAAAGGAGTATTAAGTCAATGCAAAAACTTATTGCTGAATAATATTTTCCCCAGGCGTAATCATCGGAGAAGCATCAACTCCTTCAACCCCCATAAGTCCGACAAGCAGGTCCATGGCTTCCTTAAGATTTTCAAGATCTCCCTCAGAAAGCGACTTTAGTTTTGCCGTCAATTTTTCATGCAGCAAATCAGGCATTGATGTAACCATTTTCTCACCAAGAGCAGTCAGGTAAATGTAAGTAGAGCGCTTATCAGATTGATTGGGTAATTTCGCTAAATATCCCTTTTTCTCAAGTCTGGAAATAATTCCGCTTATCGTACTGGCATTCAGGTTAAGATGGCCACCGATCTCTTTGGCCGTCGCTCGATAATCTTCCTTAGAATTTAAAAAATTAAGACATAGGTACTGCGGAATACTGATTCCGTATTCTTTTTGAATTCGTTTACTCTCCAAATTAATGGATCGAATTATTTTACGAATATTAATAAGAACCTCTGTATACTGCACTCTAAAAAGCTATACGTAAATATAAATCTTATTCCGATAAGTTGGAAGAGTAGCGGATAAGAGAAGGTAAATAGTACGTTACTAAAGTTCTTCCGTAGATGCTTTATCTGAAGGTTCCTTCCAACCAAGAAGAGGTATCACATCTGGCCAGTTTCCATAGGTAAGATGAATATATTCCACTTGTTCTTTTTGTTTGAAAAGAATAACTGGACCACCAATTCCAAGGTTGTAAGAGTTCATTAGATAAGTAGAATCGTGATAAAAAAAACGCTTTTCATGAAGTTCTCGCAAATGATCTTTGTACTCTGGGTGATGCTTTAACTTTCCTCCGATAATGAGCGCTCCATTGAAAGTATTTGAACAAAGCGCATTTATTGAATAACTCACGCAGGAAGCACAAGAATTCATGGGGATGATCATAAGCGTATCAACTTCTTTTGCACTGTAATCATTTGCGAGCTCTTTGTTTATGTAATAAACTAAATCATCCCAGTGTGTATATGTCTGAATCAAGGCAGTTTCAGAGTTAAGCATCTCCTGTTGAGTATTCTCGTTGTTGTCCGAGTTTGATGTGCATGCGGAAAACACAATTAATATTAGCGCGATGTTTGCCAGAAGCTTTATGAGATCAGTAGCCATGAAATGTAATTATTTGTGAATCAGTAGAATATTTCTGTAGAAAGATGAGATCGTCATAACAGAATCCTGATGTATATATGTATTGCCTGGAGGCGAAATTTATGCGTGTAATTTCGTTGAATTGAATATTCATGATATCTAAAACCCAAGGAGCATCTATCGTTAAATTGAGCTTTCGCGTAATAGGGTCAGTGATTGGTTGGCATTTCTTCCCCATTCGGTAAATAAATTTGTTGTTTGACAAGAGGCGAAGAGTATAACATGAAGTCGTGTATTTTTCTGAGAGAAAATCAAAATCACCCAATTTTTCTTGTGGTATACTCATCGTTTCGCACGCACAATTAAGATCTGGGAAACAGTAACTCGACTCAATTTCGATTTCGAAATCATCTTTGATGTTACATTTTACGACAGTATTTCGCGAGCTGTAAGTGGCAAAAAATGTCTGTTTGCTAATTTGAGATATAATGGGTGTATCGTAATACGGGGCATACATTTTTTGATCATACTTTCGTGAATTTCCCAACCCTTTTTTATAATTGAATGATGCATCAAACAGACCTAAAAAATTACCCGAGTTGAAATCATCTACCTTAACGAACGGAAGAATTTGCTCATCGTCTACAGTACTGAATGTCAAACCAACAAAAGGCATTGGGCTCCAGACATAGCCTTCGCCAATCATCAATGTATCCAGCGTTTCTCGTTCCCTGTTGTAGTGCACAATAGTATTTGTGTCACATCGTGAAGTCATCAGAAAAGATCCATCACCAAGTATTTTGTAATCAGCGATAAATGGAAAAATATCTGGTAACTGGCATTCTTCTGAAGGTTTTAAAATGGAATCCTTTTGGTCGAGATTGTATCGCAGGATATAATTCAGGTCAGTAAGAAAGTACATTATATGACCATCTACTTTTGGAGGGACATCAGTATTGAATTTACCATAATTATCGGGACAATAAAATGTGATACTATGTGAAAACGAATTGCTTTCAACGTTGCGTGCAATGCTTGTTGTACAGTCTGTGCATGCATCAAAAATGGTCGCATCAGTTACTTCTTCAGAGCTACATGCCTGTAAAATAAGAAATAGAAAAAGGAGACTCTTGAACAGAGTCTCCTCAGCTTTTATGTTTGATAAAAGCATAGTTTTAATAGATTGAACTATCTGCATGGACCAATTACGCTGCAAACTGTTAATTCAAACTGATCGCAATATGGTGTTTGAATTCCACCATTACGCGTACACTTTTGATAAAATCCACCACCTGGGCATGGTAAAAATTGCGCTCTGCAAGGTGGAATTTTGGATGAATCGTCTGTTCCTTCAATGGGTGTTGCATTGTTTGCAAACGCAAAGGAAATGGCTACCGTAGCTAAGATCAATGATGTTGCTAAGATTTTTTTCATGGCAAAAGATTTAAATGATTAATACTCTATTCAATTTAAATAGAAGGTGAATTTAATCCAAAAAAATAGGGTTAAATTTCTAATAATCAGGTATTTAAACCTGGTGCATATGCGTATAAACACGTGTTTTTGGAGGGTATCATAAGTATTTATGCTTTTTTGCTAATCAGTTGACATATTAATCAATCCTCATCTCCGTAACTTCTTTTTCCTTGCTCGCATGATTTTCGGGCTGCTGCAAATACTTTTTCAGGATTCAATTCTAATAATTGAATTAACATAGAAATACCTTGTTGTATCTCTGGATTATCTCTGTTGCTTCCACATTTTGGAACCATTTGTAAATGTTCGATTGCTTGGTCTACATCCTCTTCAAAAGAGCTTATAAAATACATTTGCATATGAGCATTTACGTCCGTGTCATTATACCTCAAACATTGTTGATAATCTTCTTTGGCCGATAACAAATCTCGCTTTTCATAGTTTACGAGCCAACTACCGTACCAGTGGGCATTTGCTCGAATCCAATAAAATCGACTGACCCAATAATTGCCCCATTCATTGCTCAGTGGGATAATTTGATTGGTCATTTCGATGGCTAAATCATACTGTTCATATTCGTCTGTTAAACGCATCAGTAAATTGTGCAGGACAGACGCTTTTCGAAATTTGGTAATGACTTGAGAACAAAAACTATTTTCTAATTGTATATATTCCCTATGTATTGATTGAAAATCACCTGTTTCGCATAAGGAATCTGTGTTCCTTCGAAATGCTTCAATAGTATTAAACTCTTTTTCAACTTCCTTCATTTCAGAATCAAAGAGCGTTCGGTCACAATCGCCTAATGTCAAAAAATGCTCTGCCTCCTTACGGATTAGTTTAAGTTCTTTTTGCAGGTGCCGCATTGCTTCAGTGTCGCGCAACGCCAATGAAACGAAACCTCTCATTCGTGCACTTCGACATAGAGCACTTTCATTTGTCACCTTACTTTTTCGTTCATTCTCAATAGTTTCCATCATAATATAGAAGTCCCATAGTTCTTTAGAGGGCATCAAAAATCTACCTGAGCGATAAGTTAATTCCACACCATAGCTATCGGCGGCAAACTCACTCAAAGCAATCTTTTTTTCTTTTGAATTCACCTGTTGCCCTAAATAATGATGACCGAATTCGTGAGCTAAAACGTACGTAAGAATGTGCTTCATATTTTTCTTACGAAACCGCTTAAAGAGCTCAGTATTTTCTTCGCTAAGGGAAAAATCCGTCCCCATCCATCGCCAATAAGGTTTTACAGTTCTCTTTAGATACTTTGCATTCAGAGTTTTTCCTTCTGCCTTGAGGGACTTATAAATGGCTGATAAATACTCTAAAAATTGCTCTTGTTCATCTCTTCGTGCAGAATAGAACCCAGCTTCTGAAACACGATATAGTAAGTAGAGAAACCCTCGATCTACTATTATTACACGTTTTCCTTCGTCAATATCACTTACAGGAGAGATGGAGAAACCATCTGTGAATTGAATTTCTATTTCTTGAAATAATTGACGCTCCTCAGGACTCATCACTCCCAGCATATATGGAAATACATCCGACTCAATGGTTTTCTCTAATTCTGCTGTTATTTCTTCATAGGAAAGATCTTTCTGACCACAGACAATTGGAGTAGTTACTAGCAATAGGAAATAAAAGATCGTTCGTCGCATACGCTCATTTGATTTTAAAGGAAATCGGTTGTGAAACCAAACTATCTGTTCCATTGTAATAGAGTGTAATTGTGCCGTTGTAAATAAAACTTTGTCTCACTAACGAGTTTTCTAGTTGCAATTCAATTGAAAATCGATCACCGCTCTTAGGTGCAATTTCTTGAGCAATTGCTATTGGACGTTTAAATGCGAAAGTGGTATTCTCACTCACATCATTCTTCACTTCACCAGTGCTAATAATCCGCCTATATACTTTTGTGTTATTTCTAAAGAAGTTCGCTGAGGTAGAACTGAGTGTATCATTAAACTGAATATCCGAGAGCAAAATGACACCTTCGGAAGGATTAAGCAATTGTAATTCCAGCAACCCTGTTTGTGGGCTGGATATCTTAACAATTTCAAGGGTAGCTTTAGTACTTTCGTGTTTCAATGAATTAGTGACTACAGCATTCGTAAGAGAGTCTGCCTCGACCTGTGATTCTAAATCGGAGTGCGGAGCTATTTCCACGGTATCCAATTCCTGTTCCGCATCTAACTTTTCGGCATAACTCAATGGTTTTTCGGTTTCTGTTTTCGAATTGTAAAAGAATAGATATATACCAATGTAGGAACTTGCTACAGCTGGAATAGTTATGAATAAAAGACGTCGAAATTTTCTTTTAGCTCCCTCTTTATGTCCAAGAGTGTGACAATAAAAACGGCGCCCTTTAGTTTTATTTTGGCACCTCTTTCCATTTTGATTGTTCGCCCAGCATCTCATGCGCTCCTGTTTATTTCAAACATAGAAACATTCAAGGGTAATCTCAATAGTATAAATACCTGTTTTTCTAGTTGCAGGATTTACTTGGGTTGAAATGTGGTTTTTGAGATTAGGTCTAATCATAAAAAGTACTTCATACTGTTGCGATGTTCTCAAATTAGAGAAAGCACTGTTTGAATCTTGATTGAAGTATTGACTCTCACATAAGTTTTTAATTGAATGGGAGTATCACGGATGCTGAAATTTACACACTACAATCTAGATTATTAAGGTAGGAAAAATGGGGACTCCTGAAAAATTATTTAAATCATTGATTTACAGTGTTTTGACATTTAAAAAAGGGTATAAATACCCGTATTTTTTTTGACCTTACCACGTAAAACTACGTGGTTTTTTTCTATTCGTTTTTCATAAAATTGCCTTAGAAAGTACTAGCTATTCGCCTTTACAACAGTGTTTTGGGTGGGGTAACTGGTTATGTAAACTAAAACTGATCTGACTTTATGTTACTCTCGTTAAAATTGACAGGGAATTACTTCCTTTCTTTCCTATTTGCGTGTATTGTTTTTGCGTTGTTTGGACAGCAATCTAGCGTTACTAGAGATACGGTTATAACAGCGAATAGCGAAGTCCAAACCTCTTTTGCAGTAAATACAAATCTGGATAATCTTGCTGAGCTGGAGGTTAACCATTTCAACATTATTGATGGTGATACGATTTCAGTTTTTTATGGAGTCTACAATATGGAGGAAGATGACCCCTCTTCCTTTTCTACATTTCATCTTGATGAGATGACCGATGTGATAACATTCTGCATTGGCTTGTTCGAAGATGAGGAGATGTATTCAATTGTCAATATAGTCGGGTCATCCGGTGCACCCAAGGAATTCATTATTAATTAAGAAGTATGCGTTATCCAATTATTTTAACGATTCTCGCTTTAACACTGTTCAGTGCAAGTTCTTTTGGACAAACTGAATATGCAATTGAGTGGAACGCAGTAAAGAATGCTGAACTAAACGGTGCAATTCTTTCAAAGGAGTTAGGCTCAAAGGGAATTGGATTGGCTTATTCCAATCAAATCTTATTTGGTAAAGGGCAAGCGAATGTGCATTCAGGCTACTTTACCTATACGTATGCAAATAACAGTGGTAATCGTAAGTCCATTGGATATGCGCCAATAAATGATCCAGATATTGGTTCTGGACAAATCGTTTACGGGTTCAGCTTTGGGAAGAACAATAAGATAAGATTGTTTTCACCTCAAGGCAAAGTAACCGTCCCGTATAATTCAGGAACGTCAGTTAAATTGGAACGGGTAGAAGATCTCCTAAAGTACTACGTCGATGGCGTGGAGAAATACTCAGTAGTTGTGAGCCTGAAAGAGGATCTTCAAATCCGAGCAAAATTGACTTCTGAAAACGCTGTTTTTGCAGATGTAGAGTGTAGTTATCAAACGACACCGTTTTGCGTAAATCCTACGATTGATAATATTAATAAGCGTATTGACTTGCAGATTACGGGAGGGTTCCCTCCGTACAAATATGTATGGGAAAGAATCGGTGATCCCGAGTGTAAAACATCATGTACTTATGAAACATTTGTTGAAGGTCCCAATTACGTAACGATCTTCGATGCACAGGGTAACAAGACTTCCCGAATGTATTCTCTCGGAACCGATGTGGTTTGGGACGATTTTTACCAGTCAGAGGCAATTGGTTCTGAATTGTCGAATAATTCTTCTGGCAATAAGTGGGGCTCCGCTAGGCTTGGCTCTCCATTCACGTACAATTCTACCAGTTGGGTCGAATACGTTATTGAAAAGGAGAATGGAGGTAAGAAGGCGTTCGGTTTTGCAGATGCTTCTTTGTCGATTCGTAGAGTGCATGATCTAATGTCAGGGTTTCTTATTTCAAAGGACAATTTGCAAATCATTGATAACGGAGATGTTGTTCTGACTTTGGATTATCTGGACAAGGATGCACTAAATATTTTATACAAATCAGGGGCAGCCGTTTGGTATGTGAACGGAAAAGAGGTGTATAGTTCGAAATATGCTCAAAGCGGAGATATTACTATTGTAGGATTGGTCCGCAAGCAAGGAACGCTCGATAAAGTCAATTATTCTACCAACTACCCGGCAATTGTAATTCCTTCATGGGATATAAGTGCCGAAACAGGGAAAGTTGATGTTGACATTAACTCGATAGCAGGTGTAACAGGACCATTCCATTATTTCATTTCTGAAGACCCTATTCCACATTTGAAAGAAACGTATAAGGTATTAACGAATGACCTTGGCCTATCGATTACAGAAGCTGAATTTTATCAGGGTAATGAAACTTCCAAAACCTACTCGTTTGACAATTTGGAATCTGGAACGTACTATGTTACGGTTTTTGACTCCGAAGGCAATCGGTTATTCTCTCGAGAAGTTCAAGTACAGGGTGATTTCAGCTTTGAAAATCAATCAAATTTGGTTGCTAGCGGAGAGACTATTTCGGCACCGGTGGAAGATGGTGTTGGATCTTTAGAACTCTACACCCATGAGGGGTTGAATACGGAGTTATCATTTGTTAGAAGAAGAGCAAATAGTGAAATGTTTGTTGGATTTGCTTCTCCTTCCACGAACGTTTCCGGTTATGCCAATTTAAGACACGGATTCTATATTGATAATCGACGACTCTTCACAATTGAGAATGGTGTCTTAAGCACAGAATTTGTGATTTTAAGAAGATTGGAGGAGTTCTCCATGAAAGTAGAAGATGGTAAATTGAATCTGATCGCCTCTGGAGAAACGCTATCATCTATTTCATTACCGTCAGAGTATGAGTATAAAGTAGGAGTTGGAATTGCACAAGGAAATGAACTACGCATAAGAGTTCGACTCATTCGAGGTCCTTTGAGACGATTCCGTGTAATTGCTACTGCCGATCAGCATACTTCCTGTAACGGTAGCAATGGAACATTATCCGTTAAGGTAAATCCATTTGGACTTCTCAATGGTTCTACTTCTAATTATTCGATCACTGAACAATCTTCTGGTCAGCAAATAGCGAGTGGAGTGTTAAATGATAATGTGGCCGTGGCCATTTCCACTGATGTTAATGGGAATCCACTGAACCCAGGAGTTTATTTATTATCTGGATTTGTAAATGGTCCATTGCAATCTTTCCCGTTTAGTCGGGAGATTTATCTTGGTGTTGAGGCTCAGCTATCAGATGTTTCTAAATACGATGTAACCCCTAATTCATACTCTGTATCACGAACAAATGTAGATCCCGCTTCATGGGCGGTGGCCAAGTCTGATAATTTCATTTTTGATAGTGAAGATGGTTGGATTGAGTTCCAGCCTAAAATGAGCTCTTCAGTTGCCGATAGTCCTATCCCTCTGAATGTTCTGACATTGAAAGATTATAATTTGGTACAGGACGTTTTCAGCGGTGCGAATCTGCCTATTTTGGCATTCTACCCTAATTCACTTGATGCTACCAACCCTCTCGGGTATACCATGGTGTTCGCCCCAGGTTCAGGAGTGTTTGTAACATCTGTTAACGATGAGGCACGCATCAGAATAGGATTATCTGGCTCTAACATAGAAATCTATGTGAATGGAACGTTGAAGCATACCGCTACTAGACCAGCCGGAATGCGACATTTGTTAATGAATTCCGCTAATGAAGAGCTAGGCTTTAAAAATATCGTAACTTCATTTTCTTGTAGTAGAGGATGTCCGCCTATTTCACAATACCCTAATCCTGAAACGGAGTTCCCAATTGACAAGGTTTATAATCAGGACGGGTCGCTTTCAGAAATCTGTCCAGGAGAAACTCGCGAATTCTCTGTAGCTGGTTTAGCAAACTTTGCTCGATGGGAGACAACCACAGGCTCTCTGTCTTGCACGGATTGTCTGACAACAACGTTTACAAGTGATGGTACGAATGCGACCGTAACTGTTTACCTGTTTGAAGACCCTGCCGTATATGGAACAGGCGTAAACGAGGAAGCCTGTTTCAGTTATACTTTTGATGTGATTGTTGGCGAATGTCCTGTTGATCCTTGCCAGATCGGAGATGTTGTGACAAGCAATGGAACAAACCCAGTTCATTATAGTCCTTGTGATGTTCCACAAATAACATTGAACCCAGGACTATTTTATTCATGGTCACCTCAGATTGGACTTTCTTGTTACGATTGTAACGATCCTACTTTCTTATTGACAAGTATACAGAACGATGATATCCCTACCGCCTATACAGTTAAAGCGTATCATACGGCTTTAGATAGAACGCTTGGAAAGCACTGCTCGGAAATTACGATCAATACATTGAAAAAATACTGTGCGAAGGACTGTAATTTCAATGTTACAATTCAACCTGACAACCTAACAGGACTCTGTGTCGGAGATGTTGTTGTTCTTGATGCTTACGGAGAAGGGAGCTTTGTTTGGGACGCTACCAGTGGGTTGAATTGTACAAATTGTTCTACGCCTTTCTTTACCGTGCAGTCTGAGCCTGTGCTGGTATCGATGGATGTGTTTAATGCTCAAGGTGAATTATGTGGGGAATATGAAGTAGAAATTGGGCCAGCAGAAAATTGTCTTCACGTCGATGGAATCAGTTATAATAATTACGGTGTGAACACCTATGTATATGTTGGAACGAGTACGGAAGAAACCCATCTTAACATATATGGAAGTGTTCTGAATGAAGTTGTAGATGTAGGAGGTCAACTTGATTTGGGAACATTTATTAATGAAAGCTTCATCGCAGTTACCAAGGATTGGATTAACAATGGTTTGAATGACTTCTTTGAGACTTCACTTTCATTTGGAACAGAGAGATTAATCGGAAGTTATCAGCGAATTCGAGGGATTTCTCCAACAAAGTACTATGACTTGGAACTGAATGGTCAAGGCAAAAAAGAAATGTTTGTTGATGCCTACGCACTGAATTCTATGGATCTCACGCTTAATGAATTGTCTACGCGTGATAATGTCATGTATGTTGTAAACAATGATCCTACAATTATTACGAGAACAGATGGATTCGTGAGTAGCAATCTTCCTGGAGGAGGTCTTTCACGAGAAATGTTGTTGGGAAGCGGTGATTACATCTATCCACTCGGATCATCTTTAGGAACGATTCGATATAGACCAATTGAGATAAGTCCTGATATCAATAATGCGACAAAATCGCGGTTGGTGAACTATGACCCGGCGTATGATAATCTGATTGAACTTGCAGCTGACGTTCAATCTGTGAACACCTTCTTTTATCATGAAATTGAACCAAACTTGGTCAACAATTCTACAATAACATTCCATTACAATGAGGTACTGGATGGAGACTATCAACACATCGCCCAGTATGAGACACAGGACCCACTTGATATGTTCTGGCAAAAGACAGGACCAATTGTTTTAGGGACTTCTACTCAAACACCGAATACATCTTTTGTCCAAACGACATGGGATGATTTTGGCGGGACTCCTTATGCACTGGCCAATGCTGGATTTGTAATAGACTGGAGTGACTTTGGTGATGATGGAAGTACCACAGGCGGTGGCGGAGATGATGTTACAGTGACAGTTACAAGCCCTGGTGGTGGCAGTACTGGAGGCGGTTTAGGTGATCCAAGTACTGTTGGTGATGACCCGTTGGATCCCGATGACGGTAGCGGATTGTTTACACCTTCACCGGTTGCTGGAACATATACAATCACTGTTGATGGAGGAGCTTGTGTGGAGAGCGGTGAGATTATTTTTGATGTGGATGGCGCCGGAAATATTGTTGACGAGAGCATTTTCTTCAACAAAGGCGGTGTTCAGTTACCATTGGCAGAGTCTCTTTACTCTTTGGAGTCTGCTGTTCCCGGAGGACCAACTAGTATTTTGGATATTAATTCTACACCAGAGTCATCATTTGCAGAGTGTACTGATGATGTCAAAATAGTTCTTTCTGATCGTTTGACACTCAATGTTGGAGACGACTTCACTGTAGATGCACCAATCGATTTTACGGTTCTGTCCATTGATATTTTCGACGCTTCTGGAGCAAGTGTTGGGACTTCGGCTTCAGCGATTTGGAACTCGACAGGGGTGCCAGACGGATTGCACCACTATGAAGTGAAACTAGACAATGGAGGAACAATTATTACGCTCAAAGGACAATTTATAATTATTTAAGAATGAAGAATCTTCTACAGTATGGAATTGCAGTGGTGGTATTAGTCACCCTGGTTATGACAATCCTTAATTATCAGGCTACACCGAGAATAGGAGTCGTTGACTTTAAACGTCTGGTCAACGATTATCAAGGGATGATGGATGCTCAGCAAGATTATGAAAATAAAATGGTGGAATGGAACAATCTGAATGATAGTCTTTCGAATGAAATCAAAATGGCATTGCAGGATTACTATGCCGATTCTGCCTTTTTGTCAAAGGAAGAAATGATTCGTCAGGAGAAGAGAATAATCGCCATGCGTAACAACTATGTAGAGTTCACTCAGGGGTTAGATGCGAATGCTGAGTTAGAGGATCAAAAAATGACCAGTGAAGTAGTGAATCAGGTACTGAGCTTTGTGGACAAATACGGAATTGAGAATGGTTACGACGTGATCATGGGAAGAAATGAAGGAAATTATGTCCTGTATAAGAATGCTGAATGGGATATAACAGATGAAGTATTAGCGCAATTGAATTTGAACTATGAAGGGCAGTAAGTTATTCATACATAGCTTTTTGGTGATGATTCTTCTCGTCTCATCCTGCGGTAAACAAGAACTGACCGTGAGTGAGTTTTATACTTGGCATGAGGATGAGGGTAATGGATATCATCATGTAAAAAGAGTAGGGGATTTGGAATTCGATATCAAGTATCTACCGGCGGAGTACCTGGCATATCAGGAGTTACAAGAAGAGGGGCAATGGACCGAGCAGCAAATGGATAGTATTATGCAATTCTATGAGAATAATCTTGCCTTTTTACTAACGATTGGTCCGGCTGATGACGCAAAGGAGATGTTTGACATTACAAAGGTAGGCGTGCTCAATTATGAAGAGTTCGATGAGCGTGCAAGGAATTTGAATTTCGGAATGAAAGAGCATCTAACGCTTGCGGCAAATGGAAGAGAATGGAAAGCTGTCCTTTGCGAAATGGAGAATGTCTATGGCTTGTCGTATCACCGAACATTCAACATCGTATTCAGCCCGGCAGAAGACCTAAACGAATTAAAAGAACTCAAAAAATTCAAGTTTACCATTGATGACGAAATCTTTAACTCAGGAAAGAATTCGTTCGCATTTAATATGGAAAACCTAGTACCTGTACCAAAGATAAAAGCTTAAAAGAAGATGAAATTGTTTCGAAAATATCCATTGTTTTTTAGAGGGACTGCCCTGTTTTTGGTGTTCAGCCTTTTAGGGGAAATATTCTATCCGACATATGCAAATGCATTGACCTCTGGTCCGGCTTCTCCTGAATTCACCAGCTTTGAACCAGTTTCGACGACGAATATGGTTGATCCGTTCACAGGAAACTTTACCTACAATCTTCCTGTGCTCAACATTCCTGGAGCTGATGGTGGAGGGTATGCCATGTCTTTGTCCTACCATAGCGGTGCTACTCCGGAAGAAGAAGCTTCATGGGTTGGTTACGGCTGGACAATGAATGCAGGTGCGATCAACCGCGGTAAGGTTGGGTATCCTGATGAGTTTGAGAATGTTTCGGTAAAGAAATACAATAAAATGGTTCCTAATTGGACTGTTTCTGCTGTTGAGAATATTAACCTGGAGATTGTTTCACAGGATGAAGCTCAGCAAAGAAAGGACATGAAAGCATTCAGTAAGAACAAGGAACTAAATTCTACTGCGAACCCGGCTTTTGGTTCGACCGATATGAATGGCTTTCAAGTTGAGCTCGGCTATTCTCAAAGTGTTCGCTACAACAATTACACGGGAATATTGAAATCTCAGGGGTTCTCTGTTGGACATAAAGGAATGGCTTCATTGAATATGAATTTTGCGGCGGGCAATACAACTTTTGGATTCACCGTTAATCCGCAGGCGATAATCAGTCGCTACACGAAAAAAAGAAGTCAGAAATTGAAGGATAGAGGTGCGGCAACTGACTGTGAGATGCCTGATAAAATTGACAAACAACTTTCCAGAACTAATAAGCTCAATAAAATTTCTGGTTCGTATGGAAATTATCGTGTGTCTGCCGGTATGTCAATGAAGCATCCTCCTATGGCCATTTCTCCAACTGCGCGGTTGCAATATCCGGGTCTTTCAATGACAAAGACATATGGAAAATCGTTCAACTTCTCAGGTTCCATTGGAGTCGAAGTCTATGCTGTTGGTGTTGAATTAGGATACTCGGGTAATGCAAATGTTTTAATCAATGAGCCCGAGACAGAGTTGTTGGTGAACGGTTATATGCACACACCCAAATGGGAAGAGATGGATGATCTGGAAGATATGAGCAACAATGTTTCTGGAGATTACTTTATTGAGAATGAGACCAACTTTAAGAAGACAACTCGTAGCCTAGGGATTCCATTTGGAGGAGCCGATGCATTTTCAGTTTCCGGTGAAGGAGTTGGAGGTGGATTTAGACTGCATCACGCTACAATTCCACATTATTATCAGACTGGTTTAACAAACAGAGAAATCATTCAGAACATTGGGGTTGAATTTGCCGTTGGACAAACAATAGCAGTGGGGCTGGATGTCGGATTTGGATGGCATAGAACACAAGTTGACAATTGGAAAGAGAAGAATCGTCAGGAGTTAAATAAGGAAGTTTTCAATCAGGATAATGACGTCCCATTCTTCCAATTTATGAATGATCCAGGTACCTGTCTTCGCTATTTTCCAGATGGAGTGCGTTCCATGAAGTTTGAAAATCAAAATAAAAAGATTGGGGATGTTGAATTTGGGGATTATGGATTGTTTTGGGATTCTGGAGCAAATGAACCGGATCCAGAATTTAGACAGGGTGCAAGTTCTTACATCGAGTACAATATGAACGGCGCAACTAACCTGCTTGACAAGATGACCGAATCAGAAGAAGTCAACAATGAAACCAGTCCAAACTTCATTCGCGAGATTAAGGTCACAAAACCAAATGGAAGTAAGTACATCTATGGCGTTTCGGTGGTTGCTAAGAATGAAAAGAGTCTTTCCGTCGGATTGGCTTCAACATCGCTGCAATTGAAGAGGGACTTTACCAGTTCGCAGCGATCGGCGATGGGAAATATTGAGCCAGTAACGGTCACAAATGATTTGGTCTATTCCGAAGATATTTTGAAGAATCAAGTAGTTGTGGGAGAAGAGAACAGCGAACCCTATGCTACCAGTTACTTGCTAACACAAATTGTCTCTCCAGACTACATAGATATAAACGCTAATGGACCAGACGAAAGAGACTACGGAGGGTGGACCAAGTTTACTTATCGAAAAAAATACAGTGTCGATGGCGAAATGTACCGACACAGAGCACCTTATACGGGAGTTTATTATAACAGAGGCCGAATGACCCATAATTATGACCAGATGGGGCAGTTCTCGACAGGTGAGAAAGAGGTTGCTTACATGAAGACGATCGAAACGAAAACGCATATCGCTTGTTTCATCACGAACAAAACAACCTCTTCTGAGTTCGAAGAACTTGCTGACAATCTTGGTCTATTTGGATCAGATAAAACAACGTTCTTGTCTTATGTAAACGGTTCTGGAAGTGATCGATATGACGGGATGGACTCTGCAGATCCAACAGCCAGTGGGCTTGATAAAGCCGCTCAAGGAGAGGCAGGTACGAACCAACTGGATAAACTCGAAAAGATAGTATTGTTCTCTAAAGAACGAATGACATTACCAGTCTCAACCACTCATTTTGAATACTCATACGAGTTGTGTAAAGGTATCCCGAACAGCGCAATGTATCAGGTTAACTCACCGCTTTCAGGAAAACTAACGCTGAAAAAAGTTTGGACGGATACAGAAGGTCTAAGTAAGGCTAGAATTGCTCCGTACAAATTTGAGTACAACTACCCAGACCTTTCTGATATTGACCCGGCAGTTTTGTCAAGATATGGTAGTCTGTTTACAGAATATCAGGGGTTAAATGAAAATCCGGATTATCGTGAGGGCTATCTAGATAGTTGGGGGAATTATCAGGATTTAGACATTTCAGAGAACCAGCGAAAAGAACGGCGTAGTTGGTCGTATCAGGGAGAGTTACCCGATGATTTCGACCCGGCAGCCTGGGCACTTAAGAAAATTACATTGCCCTCAGGCGGAGAGATTCAAATTCAATACGAGCAGAAAGATTACACGCATGTACAAGATAAGCTAGCGACAACAATGGTTAGTATTGATAACAATGGCCTAAACGAAAATGGCTATAAGTACGATGAGAATAAGTATTACATCAACCTTGAAGATGTTGGAGTTGATCCTTTAGATGCAGTGGCCGTCAAGGATTATTATGTTCGTCTGGCAAGTCAGTATTTTGATGGTGTAACCCTAGCTCAGGTCAATAGCAGCAATTATGAAATTTTTGATGGTGATCAGAATCATTGGAAGAAGAAAATGTTGTACTTCAAATTCTTGGTGAATTATACTGATAATACGACCAATTTTGGTGTCGGGAAGGCTGACGATTATGTGGAAGGATATTGTCCTGTAAACAAAGTAGGCCTTGAAGGAGGAAATAAGATTTATTTCAGCCTGGGAGGTGAAAAAGGAGATCAAAAATACCTGACTCCAAGAAGAATCACCTATGAGCAGGCCAAGTCTATGTCCAATATGGCAATGGATGTGAACGATCACTTCAGTTATTCTACTAAGCAAGCCGATTTGGATGAGGATCTTATCGCAATGGCTTATGATGGAAGTCCTACTACTAATGGTAGTGGTGAAGTAACTTATAGTGATGAGATAAAGGAAATTAAGAATTATTTACTCAAAAATCCCAATGGAAGTAATCCAGATAGATGGGGTATGAGAACCAAGATGGGGACTGCCACGTTAGCAGTAAATATTCCGTCCAAGTCAAATATTGGGAACTACTTTAAGCCATCAATGTCTCATTTTAAACTCGTTGTACCGGACGCAAAGAGAGGTGGTGGAATTCGAGTGAAGAGATTGCTGATGTACAATCCAGGAATTGAAAACGGAGAAGCATCTCTATATGGCTCAGAGTACATCTATGAAACCAAGAGTGGAAAATCCAGTGGTGTTGCAACCAATGAACCTGGTCCATCACGAATAGAGAGCGCACTCGTCGATATCTTAGACAAATACAAGCAAAGTACCTGGAATAAGTTACTTGCTGGAAGGGATAAATCCTGGGCAGAAGGGCCCCTTGGTGAGCATTTATTGCCACAGGCTTCTGTTGGTCATTCACGTGTCGTCATAAAAAATATTCATAGCGGAAGAAGTAGCGCCGGTTTTGTCATTAGTGAGTATCTGACGTGTAAGGATCACCCTACGGTCACGGTAGAACAAACAGAGCTGCAGAATACTGACAACAATAATATTCGTGATTATTACAAGAAGGCGAAGTTTTCTATCCCGTTAGGACTCTTTAACTACTCACAGGATATGGCCTGGCTACTTCAAGGTTATCTGTTCACTGTGGACGATAAACATGGATTGTTGGCTCGATCTTACACCTACAATGGAAATTATTCTGACTACCTGGTGAACCCACAGAACGCGGCAATATACGCCAAGGCCGAGAATACTTATTCAGATGATGATAACGACGTTATTTCTGGTTCTGTTGAATCAGGAGACCTCGTACTAAGAAGACAAGCAAAGAACCTTGGTGAAGAAGAAGATGTAGCAATGCATGCCGGCAGAATTGAAGACAGAACATTTGACTTTAATATTGAGCTTGATTTGAACTTCCTGATTCAATGGCCTCCTGTAATGACTTTCGGCTTTGGAGCAAGCATTGGTTATGAGGAAACCGAACTGAGTCAACACGTAACCAGCAGGGTTATTCGCAAGACGACGAAATTGAAGAAGGCGCTATCCTATGCGGATGGAATAACTACGGTTACAGAAAATGTTGCTTACAGTGATTTAGATGGTACGCCATTAATTACCAAAGTTTCAACTGCTTATGATTCGCCCAATTCTGGGAACTATAGAGAGTATGAAACAGACGAGAACGTTTATTACTCTATGAAAATTCCTGCCCCATGGGTATATGAAACAATGGGTAAAAAGAGCGTTGATCCTGATTATTTCAACTTGTTAACTGCGTCTATGGGATCTATTTCAACGCACATGGAAAACCCAATGAACCAGTTCACTGGTGACGACGAATGGCGACCATATACGGAACCAATTGAAGGAATCGTTTCTGCGCAAGCTGTCGAGTTTAGGAAAAATAGATTCGATGATTTCATAAGTGACTTTGCAAATGGAGGAACGATTGACGCTGAAATGAGCACTATAAAGCAAGAATTCATGTTGTACGATGCCGACGTGGATGCAGCCGAGTTGGCTCAGATGAACGCATTTTATTATCCTGTTGGGTCGTATACATTTATTGGAGATAGAACTTCCGCTAATCTAGACCCAGATAGTAGAGTGTACAATGCCGGAACGATTAAGAACTTCGCATTCTTCAATTGGGGAGCAAGTGGATCCGGAGGAAACGTGGATTTGAGTTTGCTTAATCCAAGTTGGCAAAGTCCTTCGTATGCAACTAAATTCTCTCCACATGGACAGCCACTTGAAGAAGTAAACCTTCTTGGAGTTTATAGTTCGGTTCATTTCGGATATAACAATATCCTACCAACGATTTCAGGTATAAATGCAGAATATGAAACTATCCTCTTTGAGGACTATGAGACTGTTTTACCAGGTGCAAGTGTCAAGAAAGGACATACCGGTGCTCAGTCGCTTGACTATGTTTCGATGACGGATAATAAGGTAAGTTCTAAGCCAATTAAACTTACTCAGCGTTTGTATGATCACGGTGGTAGATTCAAAATTTGGGTGCGATTAACCGATAGTGGAG
This sequence comes from Flavobacteriales bacterium UBA6051, assembly GCA_002427735.1. GTDB lineage: Bacteria > Bacteroidota > Bacteroidia > Flavobacteriales_D > Crocinitomicaceae > UBA4466. The sequence goes on along the minus strand of DIYP01000005.1, from coordinate 13,093 downwards.
CAGATGATCCATTGTTTACTGATGTAATTCCTGGCAATCCAAAACTGATGTTGGAAGGCGAGTCATATCCACTAAAGAAGATTGCCAAGGTAGGTGAATGGGTACTTCTTCGAACGGACATAACAGACTGGGGAACGAATGCAGTTGGCATGGAAATATATCCGGAGTTTCATTTCGATCTCTCTGCTTCACAAGCTTTGCTAATAGATGACGCATGCTTCCATCCACTTGAAGCAGCAGTCTCTATGACTGTTTACAACCCTGTGGACCTTAAAGTTGCAGCACAAATTGGTGATCAGCATTTTGCGACCATCTTTGAGTACGATTCCGAAGGACAATTGGTTCGAACAGTGATTGAAACGGAAAGAGGTAGAAAAACGGTCAAAGAACAGCAAGTTAATATGCCAAAAACATTGAGAAATGATTAAGGGAGTTATTTGCATCATAGCATTGTTCATTTTGGCGAATACGGGTTTCTCCCAAGGAGATTCCGGGTGTTTAGCAGAAGTTCTGGCCTATAATAAGCGAATGGAGTTCAGGGCGAAACCTCGCTTTGGAAGAGTATATCATATGAGCTACCGTCAGCAAATTGATTATTGGGATCCAAGTATTAAGGCTGTGGATATGAGTGTTAAGTATTACATCTCAGAGGATCAGGTCCACGTTCTTTCCAATGAGATGAAATCGTACATGGACAAGAAGTATGTGTTTACAGTATTGGATGGTCAGAAGAAGATCATTATTACACGAAACCCGAGCGAAGAGGTGAACCCTACTTCCGTTCAAACATTTATTAAAAATCAGAAAGGAATTATTGAACGATGTAAGGTGACAGAATGTTCTGAAGACGCGACTAAGGGAATCCGCAAGATCGTTCTAGATGCCAGCGATATTAATGTGAAAGGATTCGCGGGAGATGAACTCATTTATTATTTCGATTCAAAATCCGGAGACCTTAGCAAAACGATCACAACTTATTCCAGAGCTTATAAAATTCGAAGAATGAGTATTACGGTGGATAAACTGGACTTCAATAGTTCGTACAAGTTTCCTGCTGAGCTAACAAACATGTTTTTAGAATCGAATGGTGAGCTAAAAGCGAAGTATAAAGGATATCAATTAATTAAAGAATAAAGATGAAGAAGTTTCTTTCATTACTATCACTTGTTTTAATGGTGCATCTGGCAACTGCTCAGGTGGATAATCAGGTAATTTCGGATCAACTGACGGGTCCAGCACTTACAAGTGGAGCGGCAATGGTCATGCCACTTGTTGATAACCCGACGATTGACCCGTTAAGAAAAAAAGTGCTTAACGCAAGAGCACAGATTTTACTCGACATCGATGACTTATTCCAGCTTGGTGGAGACGCAATGGTTCTAGATGAATTCACTGTGGATTTAACATTCACAACATTGAATGGAGGACTTCCCGTAAACGTTGAATCTCATTCTATTACAATCAATTCTGAGGAGGCAAGAGGCTTGATCAATATCGATTTAACAAATCCAGTTTCAAATGCTGATATCGAAACCATTAAAGTCGATGTAGATAATGTTGTAACAACTATAAATCCCTCGGTTACAGCTCCAGAGGACGCGCAAATAGAAAATTATATCGAGCAACGTAGAATGCTCACATTAAATTATTACTGTGATTATGGAGTTGACGTAAGAACTGATGGAGGATCACTTACACTGGCCTCAGGTCCAGATGTTGTAAGCTTCGGGTCAGGACCTTTGAGTTCGAGAATTCAAACCTTTCAATGGACTTCACCATATAACTTCCCGAATTATGAATTGCAGTTACTGAAGCTTGAAAATATTGATCCAGCTAACCTTACCGAAGAAGCAATTAAGGCAATCGTAGACTGGGATGAAGCCTTGAAAATCGAAACAACACGTGGAGACAAGTCTGTTACTATTACTGTAGCAGAAGGAACTGGTTTTTATATCTGGCGTGTAAGACCAATTGGCAGCTATTTTGAAGGAGGTTTTTCCGATGCGCGCAATTGGGGCAGATGGTCGGATGACTTAACTTGGGAGGGACTGGAAACAACGGATCAAACAATTGATCTGAATCTAGCAAGTCCATATCCTTTTTTCTTCTTTCTACAAGATCCTGATGATCAGAAAAACTGGATGTATAATAGAGTCATACTAGAAGAGAAAAAGACCGGTGAGGGGATGGTGTATGCAAATAATCTTCTTCAGCCAATTCAATCACAAGCATATTCTTCAACAACAGGAAAGTCATTGATTTCGCAGACGGTGATGGACTATCTTGGACGTCCCTCATTAAGTACATTACCCGTTCCGGTTTCGAATGGAGGACTTGACGGATATGAGGATCAATTTTTCTTGAATTCTTCCGGGGGGCTATACACTGCTGCTGATTACGATGACGATTCTAATATTGATAACCCTGATCAGGCAGAACAAACGACATCAGAGTTTTCTTACTATTCTTCCAATAATCCGGAACAAACGATACCAGATGCTGAAGGATATCCATATATGCGAAGTATATATTTACCAGATGGTTCAGGTAGAGTTGTTGAGTCATCAAGTGCTGGTAGTGTTCACGCAATTGGTTCTGGAAGAACAAGTAAAATTTTATATGCCACTCCATCCGAAGATGAGTTGATTGCCATTTTCGGGGATGAAGCTCCACAAGCTGAAAACATTTTGAAAACGGTTACGATTGATCCAAACGGAACAGCTTCAATTGCTTATTCGACGATTGAGGGTGTTACAATCGCTACTGCTATGAGTAGCACCGTCCCTACGAATTTGGAAGAAATCGACAATCCAGGTGACAATGGTGAGCTGAGCATGACAGTATTAAATGAAACCACTGTAAATACTTATGCAGATCAGAAAATTATTAGCTCAAAGGTAATTGCCCTCGGAGAATCAACTGATATTACCATTGATTACTTTACGGATTGTAATTCTGGCTTTGGAAACGGTTGTGATGCTGGAGACTGTGAGTTTACGCTTCAGTTCATCATTACAAATATTGCAAACGGTTATACGATTGTATCAGACGTATTTACGGACTTATCGCAATACGTATGTACCGCTCCAATACCCGGCACAGAGTTCAATTGGAGTGCTACATCAATTCCAGCTGGGGTTGATTTCAGCAATGGAAACATTGTGACTTTGCCTGTCGGCAACTGGAAGATTCAGAAAATAGTTTCGGCTGGAATCGATATTGAGCAGGTAACCGATGTCTCCGAAAGCCAGCAATATTTAGGCCCATTAGTTGACCTTGTTGCTGACTGGATGGCTGGAGCGACAAGCGAAGAGGCGTTAGATGATTTTAACTTGATGTTGGATGAGCTGATTACAAATTTGGAAGCGGCGCATGCAAGTGCGACAGGAACTTTTGACTCACCGGGTTATCAATCAGCTTTTGATACACCTTACTTTTTAAGTCTTGAAACTGAGTATGATTTTCCAGAGGATTATATTTTCAACCCAGATTATACAATTGAGTTTGGTTTGGTAGACCCGGGAGATCCTGGATTAGGGACTGATCCGAGCCAGCTTGTATTCTCTGCGGCGTGCTGTGAAAATTTAGGGGTAGCAATTCCTGCTCCTGAGAAGTATCCACTTTGTGAGACAATTGATGACAAGATTCAGAATGGGACACTTACAGTGGCCGATGTAGAGTTCTCCGAATTGTTCAGACAGTTGTATGAGGAAATTATTGTAGAGCCACTTATAACGGCAGGTGAAGATCCTGGGTTAATTCCAACCTATGAGGCGGATTGGGTTTCTGCTTCGGCAGGGTTTGGAATTACATCATCTCCAATGGCATTGCCATTCACTACTGACATGGATGTTATGGCATATCATATGCTTACTGACCAATACTTCACAGGGAACGCAGTACTAAGCGGATCAACATGGGAGTATGAGTCTTCACCTGGAGTGATGTCCCCTGTATACGATACACCCGTTGGAGGAATTCCGACTTATGCCACAGAAGATTTGTATGGTCCATATTATGTTTGCGATGACCTTTATGAATGTTGGTATGCGAGCGTCAAAGCGTATTACGAACTGAAAAGGAATAATGGAGCATCATTTAATATCTATGATGATACAAATGAGGATCAAGTTGAGGACGGTGACGCAGCACCTGGTGACGATACCGCCGGTGATCAATATGATGACCCTGACAGTGCAGACGGCGACCCAAGTATTTTAGATCAACTAGTAAGCTTCATTATTTCCATTAAGATGAAAAATCTTTCAGATGACTTGGAAGGAGTAGGTACAGGAAGTTCTGGAGCATCTAAAATGGCTTTGCAATTCAATATTCCAAGCACCTTTATGGAATGTGCGGGTTATAAATTTGCAGCAATCATTGATGCGCCAAGTACGGAATTAACACCGACCTTCACAGGATTGGGAGAAGTGAACGACCCTATTTTGAAACAAGATCTGGCAACTTATATCCCAACAGTTCCTGTATATGCTACAGAATTCGAAGATTTTGGTGATACGGACCCATTAAATGATGCTATGGTTCCAGTTACGCCAGCTCAGCTGATGTACTCTAATTGCAAAAGTCCGGTTTGGATGTTCAAGTATTATGAATACAATCCTGCACTTCAAGTACCAACATCTTCTACAACAAATCCAAATGATTATTTGAATTCAACACCGAACTTTGATGAACCGACCTATCCAGAGATTTCATCGGTTCCGTCACTTGAGTTGAGTCAGTGTTATCACGATTTTTCTGGACTTACAGTACCATTTTGTAATGCTAACTATTGTGATGATGGTGGTCATCACAACTGGAACTCTAGTCAGAGATATTCATTCTATAAACTTGTTGAAAACGCAGTTGAGTACGTTACAGGAGATTGTAGCGATATCTCTCTTGACGCTAGTTTAACTCCATATACATGCAGCGAAATGTTTACAATGATTGATGATGTTTTCTTAGAAGCAGAGGAGAGTTGCGCTGAACGAGCAGACTATTTCAAAAGTCAAATTTTACAAATGCTCGAAGCGAACTGCTATGAAGTTGTGGCATGTGTGGATGGATCATCACCAGGCAATTATGTTTCTGAAGCACAAGTTGATGCTATGGTCCAAGAAGCTGTAAATTCTTGCGGAGATTATGTAAATCAACTAAAAGCAGATTGTATTGTCCCTGGAGGCCCACCATGTACGGGTGCTTATCCCTGGTCAATAGTTAATACATGTAACGTGATCAATGGAACGGTCATCTGTACTACTAATGAACGTGTTACTGAGTTATTTGATCCTGCACTGCATATAGAAGAGAAGCTGGCAAGAGTTCAGACAGGGACATTTATTCCCTACGGGATTCCTCCTCAATGTGAAGGTATGGACCCATTAAGCCCTCCTGTAATACCAAATGATCCAGAACCATGTTTGGAATTAAATGAGATTCAATCTCCGGAAATAACAACGAGTAATTAATACATAGACACGCAATAAACAATCACATAATGAAAAAGATAGAGAAGTTAAGTTTGATGGCCATCCTTTTGGGATTGAGTTTAATCACAAGAGCACAGAATACACCGCAGGGGGTTTCGATTGCACCTGATCAGGTTCCTCCATCGAAAAATGCAATGCTCGATGTTGTAGCAGCTGAAAAGGGTATGCTGGTTCCACGTGTTGATAAATCAGTTATAGAAGCTGGAGGAACCATGGCTCCACCTAATATGATTGCTGGTGAAGATGGAATGCTAGTTTTTGTAACAAATTCCGGTGCGGACTACGGCTATTGGTATTTCGATATGGATCCTGCTCCAGGAGAATGGAAGCAGTTTGGTCAGGGGTCAGGAAGTCTTTGGAATGAGAATACCATGGTTACAGGAAACATTTATTATGATGATGGAGTGACGTCGGGATCAGTTTTGATTAATGGAAACCCAGACCCAAGTAGTACACCAAGTCTTGGAGTTTACCCCTTGCAAATACATACAATCTACGATCAACCAGCAGTTCCAGATAACCCTGCACCAGGCAGTTTGACTTTTGGAGGAATGGCAACTACTTTGGGAGGAACAGTTACCACTGGTCATGGAAATGAGATCAATTTCAACGGGTCGTCCCTTGACCTTCAGTTTTGGAATGGAATGCCAGTGCACATTGGAAGTAGTGTTACTTCTGCGAACCTTGAAGTATACGGCGATATTATCTCTAATGGAGGTTCAATTATTTCGGATTCTACGCTTAAAAGAAATATTCAACTCACAGGCAATACAATAACACCTGGTCAAATGAGAGAAAATTTTAAGGGATTAAAGACATATTCTTACTGTTATAAGAGTGATCCGCATGATACAAGACATTATGGTGTTCTGGCGCAGGAGGTACAAAGTATTTTCCCACAGGCTGTAAAGGTTTATGATCAGACAATTGGTAAGGATCCAAATGGTAAGAATTTGACACAGCAGGTTTTGACTGTTGATTATAACGCATTGTCAGTTTTTTCGCTTGAAGTAGTGAAAGAGTTAGTCATTGAAAACGAAGCGCAGGACGCGCGCATTAGTACACTTGAAGAACAAGTTCAAAGTCTTCTTGAAAGAGTTTCAGCATTAGAGCAATAGAATAAATTAACAACTTCCACATATGAGACGCTCATCTTACATATTACTATTACTATTTTCCATGTTCGGACTAATGCGTGCGCATGCGCAGTGTTCCGCCTCAGATTTCAGCTTTGAATATGACGAGGTGAGTGGTGAATTCTACTTAAGCTCAAATGTTGGAAAGTTTCAACGTGTACTTCTAGAAACGTTGGAGTTTGGAGATGCGACTCCAGATCAAACAACATGGACAGTTAACCCGGTAGATGTTCCACCTGTTGGAAACATTTCAGTTGGGAGTCATGTTTATGGCTCAAGTGTATGTGGAGTTGTTACTGCTACAATCACTTTTTACAACACAAGTCTTCAAGACTGTATAGCGGTGCCTTTAACGCTTACTACATCAATTGTAGTTGATGGTGCTTTGAGTGGTGGAATTACGGAAGTTGATCAGGGATGTGGAACCTATGATTTTTCCGCAGATTTAGCTGCGCTCGGAATTACAGATCCATTGTGGGGTTTCGGAGATGGAAGTCAGTCGACCGATCCCTCACCAAGTTATACATACCCGAGTAATGGAGTATATGTGGTTACCGTTCAGGACGAAAATGATGGAGGCTGCGCACACTTCATTGAGGTGACAGTTACTGGAATTCCAGAGTCAGATTTTGCCTGGGTGGGAGATTGTATTACAAACGACGTATCGTTTTCGGGTCCGGCTACCACTGGTACTTATAATTGGGATTTCGGCGACGGAAATACAAGTACTCTTCAAAATCCATTGCACACTTATGCGAGTCCAGGAGAATACCTTGTTAGTCTCACAGTAGTGGAAGGAGGATGCAGTTCAACGACAGATTTATATGTTTATTCGGGACAAATTCCTCCTGTTTTCGATGTTACTAATCTTTGTGAGGGAGAGTTGTTTGTGCCTGCAAACCTACCAGATTGGGTTGATACGTACAGTTGGGATTTTACAACTGATGGATCCGAAGATGCAGTTGGGTATTTGATAAGTCACATGTATAGTCCTACGTTTTCTGGAGGGGTGAGTGAAACGTATACGGTGACGCTTACAACCACTAGCTATGGATGCCCACCAATTAGTCATTCGGAGGATGTTACAATCTATCAGTTAATAGATTCAGACTTTACTGTTACGCCTGATGCATGTGACCCTATGGTTTATACGTTTACACCAGGTTCTTCGGATCCCGTTAATTACATATGGGAATTTACAAATGAGATATCAGTAGCCACACTTCCAGGTGATGCATTGGCGCATACGTTTACACTTGAAGGAGCTAATGAAGTAACCTTGAACGTAGTAAATGGTGCATGTACTTCCGAAACTACAGAGTTAATTAATGTTCAGGGAGCACTTGAAGTATCTATTTTGAGTGAATCAACACATTTGTGTGGTCCAGGCAACATTCTTCTTGAAAGTGTTTTGTCGAATACGTTTGGCACATCTACGTACACTTATTCTTGGAGTGACGGAGTTTCTGTTGTAGGGACGGACCCTAATTTGTCCGTAAACTCTTCGGGTACGTATACGTTAACCGTAACGGATATTTTCTGCGGAACAATTGCTGTTGCAAGTGAAACTGTTACTTTTTTGGAGCTTCCAGAAGCCGAAGGTGTTGCCCAGCTGGTTGGAATTGATTGCCCCGGAGCTTTGACAGGAGAACTTGAGTTGAGTATCCCACTTGATCTTCAAACGGCCGGTTATACTGTGAATGGGTCGACTGAACAAACAAGTCCAACTTACACCTTGACAGGACTTGGCGAAGGAACAGTAATTTATACAATTGCCTACGCTGATTATCCGGAATGTTCTTTTGTTGGAAATGCCGAAGTAACGTATACAGGCCCAGAATTGGTAATTAGTAGTACTTCATCTTCATGTAGTTCAGGAACGGGAAGCATAAATGTATCGACAACTAGCGGTACAATAGATTATGTGAATTGGACGGCGATAAGCGATCCATTAACAGTACTGAGCACCAGTGCAACTTATACAGGAGTTTCTCCAGGGATGTACCAAGCAGAAGTTTCAGTGGATGGATGTGTTATTACGGCTGTTGGTATGGTGAATAGTGCTACAATTTCTGTATCACACACCGGAACCGATGTTTGTACTGGATCTACTTCAGAGATTACTATTAATGCAACAACATCTGATCTGGTTGAGTCCTATAGCTACGTATTCAGCACTGGACAAACTGGTCAAGTTCAAAATCTACCATCTGGATCATATACAGTTACGGTAACTGGTTTGACTAGTGGATGTACGGCGATTTATTCTTTTGATGTAGTTCAACCAGATCCTATTGTGATCAGTTTCTCAACGAATCCGATTAATTGTGCTGATAATACAGGGGATATCGAGGCTATTATAACTGGAGGAAGCGGTTTATTTAATTATGATTGGGGTGGAGCAAGTAGCTTAGACTCACCGATTTTGGAAGACGTAACAGATGGGACATATACTATTACAGTGACGGATTCTGAGACGGGATGCACTGAGAGTGCATCTCAGACCTTATTGGTTCCTGACCCGCTATCAATAGCCGGCGTTACTGTTAACGACTGTGAGGCAACAGTGTCTTTGTCAAGTATTGGAACAGCACCATATATATATACCTGGCAGGAGGAGATATCGCCGGGAAGCTATGAATCCCCTGGTTATAGTACAGGTAGCGAAACGGTAAATAATTTATCAGGAGGAACTTATATGGTAACTGTTACCGACGCTTTGGGTTGCACAGATGAGTGGACTGGAGTTGTCATAGGGACGAACGAAGCAACACCATTACAGTTTAGTTTTGTATTCCGAAATGTAGAGTATGAAGAAGAAACTTCTCCTGAACAGGAATACGACGATTTATTAGCTGAAGAGGTAGCAGAAGCTGCTGATTTTTTACAGGATCAATTGTCTCAATGCATTAGTAGCCAGGCAGCGACTATACAAGCTGCTTATCAAATGAATTGCTCTGGACCAGATGCGGTAGCAGATAAAATGAAAATCAGTTATGGAATCAATCAAGAGCAGTACATGCTTTACTATTATGACAGAGCTGGAAACTTAACAAAAACAGTTCCACCTGAGGGAGTCGAATTTCTTTCTCAGATAGAAATTGAGGAGATTAAAGCATATCGATTAGATTTAGGCGCGCCGTTACCAAGTAAATGGGTTCCGGATCATCGTTTGGCTACTACATATGAATACAATGCACTAAACCAATTAAAGAGTCAGAATACTCCCGATGGTGGAGAGACAAAGTTCATTTATGACGCCTTACAAAGACTCAGATTCTCGCAGAATTCGAGACAGGCAGCGGATAACAAGTTTTCGTATATGAAGTATGACGAGTTAGGTCGAGTACTAGAAGCTGGCGAGAGCGATAATGGAACTGGATTACTGGACTTCGCTAACGTATTTGCATCAATAAATCAGGTATATGCCAACGATAATACTTTCCCGGCTTCAGGAAATGTGCAGGTCATTCGAACTGTTTATAATGAGCTAACATCAGTTGATTATTACGGCGAATCGCAGAACTATTTACAGAATAGAATTTCCTATATCATAAGAGATGAAGATGGTGATGACCTTACAGAAGAGGACAATTATCGCACGTATTTCAGTTATGATGTCCATGGAAATGTGCAATGGCTTATTCAGGAGGATCCGATCATTGGTAGAAATTATATCCGTTATGAATATGATTTGATCAGTGGAAATGTTCTTGAAGTTAGTTACAATGAATATCGAGAAGATAAGTATTTCCATCGATATGATTATGATGCCGATAACCGCTTGCTAAACGTCAAAACGTCAAGGGACGGCTATATCTGGGATCGAGATGGCGAGTATGATTATTATGATCATGGACCTTTGAGAAGTCTGCTTATTGGCGAAGATAATATTCAAAAGACCGATTTCATTTACACAATTCAGGGATGGCTAAAATCGATTAATGACCCGAATGGGATCTTAGAACAAACGACTGCAAGTTCCTTGATTATTGGAGGTGTTGTTGATCCTGGAAGTGATGAATATCTATCGGATGCCTTTGGTATGAGTTTAGGTTATTATGAAGGTGACTTCGTCCGAAATGATGCAGGAAATCCATTTGCCGATATCGATCAGGGAAATGTTTATGGAGCCAAAGATTTGTTCAATGGAAACATTAGTTCTTGGAACTGGAAAACAGCTACAGGTAGCAGTTCTACAAGCGAGAGTATGACGATGGCCTATAGTTATGATAATTTACAACGCATCAAAAGTGTAACGTCATATACTGTTGTAGGCGGGACTCCTCAATTGAATCTTGATAATCGCTTTAATGCTACGTATAGTTTCGATAGAAATGGCAACCTTCAAACGCTGACAAGAAATGATGAGTCTGGAAATCAAATGGATGATTTGGCCTATGCATACAAGACTTCTTTAGGAACGGCCGAGGTTAATTACGGTTTGCCATTAGGTGATAAGCGTGAGACGAATAAACTTCATGAGGTTCAGGAGCTTTTATCTGGAGGTGGAGGCAATACTGATTTGGTAGGAACTCATTCATATGAGTATGACGAGACAGGAAACTTGATTAAAGATATTGGACAGGAATACTATGACATAGGCGGAGGTCAAATCTGGGATGTTACTCTGGACATAGAATGGACTGTTGACAATAAGGTTAAACAGGTTAAGAAAACGCGTTCTTACATGAGTGGTACGCCAATTGAAGAACTGACGTCATTTTATTATGACCCTATGGGCTTAAGAATTGGAAAAACACACATCGCTGATTTATCAAATCCAGATGAAACCATTCATTATACAAGATACGTGGTGGATGCTGATGGTAATACAATGGGAGTTTATCAAATTCGAATTGATGATGCACCTGTCGGGTCCTCATTTGACTATCAGGCGGAATTGTCTTTGACTGAACGGCCAATATATGGTGCTTCACGTTTGGGGATGGATGCACATGAGATTGTTCTTCAAACTTGGGAGTTCAACGCTGGAGGAGCGCCTTTATACTACTATGATGAAAATGGTACAGCCGTTATATCTGAACTAACAAATTGGATTTCTCCTTTTTTAAAGACCAGTACGTTCGATGATGTAACACTCTGTGATTGTGAGATAAGGCATACATCATTTGACTATGATAATGTTAATGATACGTATACATTTACCGACGAGGGAACTGCGGTTAGTTACTATGGTAAGACAAAGAACGGAGTTGCCATTGGTGAACAGACAGACGGAACTCTTGATATGTACGCCACTATAGCTGAGAATTATTTGGGAGACCAAACTGCAACCCTCATTTTCAATACTGATGACGAGTTAATAAAGGGGACAGAAAATATTACAATTCCGTATATCGAATCTAAGCCAATTGTAGGTCGTATGCCTTCATCTACTGGCAATTATCATTTGGTGCACTTGAATGAGGATCAACATCCAGTATTGCATGAAATTGATATGAACGCAGATGGATGGAGTGCTTTACAAAAAGGATTGGTAACAGACGAGAATATTCTTCTAGCCGATGATTATGTTTACGGTGCTCATATGGCATTACTTGAAGACAACATTAACAATAGAAATCTATTGTACATGACTCGTTATGTTCCAGCTCCAGATCCAGAAGCCTGTTTGGGGGAAATGGAACTTGTTTACGTGGAAATTACGCCAACTAGTGTCTCTGCACCTGTTTTCATGACAAGAATTGAAACTGGTGATGAGACGGGCTTGGGAGAACTTCAATTGTCTAATGATGCGACTGAATTGGTTTACTACAATAGAGGACTAAGTATTTCAGGGTTTGCACATAGGATGGTTGAATTGAACGTGTTTAGTTTGAACGGGGACCATACTCAAATTCTGACAAACACAACCTTTGTTAGGCCTGATGATTATTCGGGAACTTATGGAAAGGCCTCAGTGGATTTCACACCTGACTCAGATTTGTTCTACAGTCAGAATGGAATTTATGAGGAAAATGCGTCAGTAGGAACACAAGATGGTTCTGAGAAACAGGTAATTTATTATAATCGCACGACCCAAGTATTTGAGTATACAACGCCAGAGGGTACTTATCAGTACAATGAGGTAAGAAGAGGAATAGATCAAATTATGTACGTTCCAACAGAAGAGGAAGTTGATGAATATGCATCATGGATAACTAATTACAATGTTCCAACTTCTCAGCCTTTGACAATCCCAGCATCAACTGGATTTGAGTTGCTCTCCTCATTACCTTCTCAACCTTACACTACGGTTGTTGCATCTCAGGAAGTTTCGTTTACAAGAGTTATAGGAAGAAAGTTCTATGAGCTTTCTGACCACCTCGGCAATGTGCGCTATGTGGTTGGAGATGCTCGTATGTATGAGGAGATAACACAGGTAAGTGTAATGGAATATACGGTAGTAACTACGGATCAGCAGGTTGCATGGACAGACTATTATCCATTCGGGATGATAAT
>DIYP01000011.1:153526-270914 GCA_002427735.1 Flavobacteriales bacterium UBA6051 | reverse complement strand
GAAAGGCTAGGCCACTGATTTCTATAGTTCAACGAAAAACGTGGACATCCATGTGAGCCTGCAAACGCCGGATTCAAATAAATCGGGTTCGCATAAAACTGTGTAAATTGAGGGTCCTGCGCTGAAGCAGAAAAACTCAATATTCCCATCACCACTAATAAATATATCTTCTTCATCATACTCTTACAGATTTAACAATCTTCGCCCAAAACGGCTGGGCTTACTAACAAATCTCAACGTTAATTGATGCGACAAAGCACTGCGCCCTGTCATCGCACTCTCTACATAATCCGCATTGTATGTCAATGCGAAATGATCAAATTTCAAACCAATCGAACCTGCAGGTTCCATATTCGATGATATTCCACCTCCGAGGGTGAACCAGTTCCATCTAAAATTAGCACCAAGCCAAGCCTCTGATAAACGTTCATTATTCTGATAAACTAAATAAGGAGAAAGGCTTAGGTTTTCTTTACGAGAAACCCAGTCAGTTCCAATAGTTGCTACAAAATGATGACCTGCTCTTCGCGGATTCTCAAAATTCTGCGCATAGATATTGTCACGATGTCTAAATAGATTATCCAGCTGAGCTCCAACGAAGAACCACTCTGTATTTACCATCAATCCTACACCAAGATCATGGTACCACATTTGCTTACCAATAATCCCTCCTTCAGGATAAAAATCAAAATCATTACCCCGTTGAATCTCTACTCGTTCTACTCCTTCCATTTTAGACTGGGTCAATGATTTATTCCCCATTTTGAAACGAACAGATGGCTCAACGGAAATCACCCTGGAAATTGACAGCTTTGGAGAATAAGTTACGGCTGCACTTGCCACATTAACTCCTCCGTTGTTATACAAGGTATGATTCACCTGCAATCCTATCCCACCGCGCAATGCGTAAGCATAACCATCGATTGCCAATTGACTTTGCAACTGCTCATTCACCTGTCCATGCCATTGTAAACGAGATGCAGCTTGAACACGAGTTGAAAGCATTGTTCCCGTAGCACTAAAGTTTAAATCGTTTGGCAACATCCCTGGAACGTGATAATATGGATCTCTGAAGTTTTTCAGTGCAACCGGGTTATCCATCATTCGCTGAATTTTTCTTCCTACACTGTTTAGGCGAGACTTGAAAGAAACCTTATAGTCGGAAGTTGCCATTCCATAATTGCCGTTGTCGCTTTTACCTCTATTTGATTCGGCAATTGCCTGATCATTTGTTTGTAGATGAGAAGTAACATTGACTTGATCAAAAGACAACTGATCCAGTGGCTCTCTATTTTCAGCGATCGCTATTGGTCTTTGAATTGCCATTGGTATCATTTCATTGACAACCTCAAACGATTCTCTATTCAATGAAGAATTCGTCCCGTTTGTTCCAGAAGCAACCTGAGTATTGACAGCATTTGATTGTGCATCAACCCCGTTCACATTCACTGAACCCTGACTTCCCAATTGTTGACTTATTGGTTCAACTGATACCCCGAACGTTCGATTCGAATTACTTTCTGCAATAAAATGTGTATTCGACGACTGCGAAGCAGCAGTATTGCTATGAGATTGTGATAAATCAGGCAGCGACGCGGTGACATCTAAAAGACCTTGTGAAGAAAAATTCTCGTCAGATGTTGCCGTGGTTTGAACTCCATCTGCATCACCATTCATCACAAGCACTCTTGCTCCTGTGAATTTCGTATCCACACGCGATGATTGTTGTTGAACTACATTTTCAAATGGGAAGATGAGCCAAAGCACTGCCACTATCGCAACAGCTGATGTTGCCCCTATCGCATACCAACCAACTGGTCTTTTCTTTCTGAGTGAACCCTGCTCGGCAAATTTAGTCGCAACCGGCGCAACCTTTGCCATCTCCCAAACATCCCGATCGACATCCAACTCCGGATGTTGCAACAGGAACAACTCCAATTGTTCAATTTGCGCAGGAGTCAAATTCCCCTCTGCGAGTTCAAACAACCATAAGTCAATATTTGAAAATGATGGATTACTCATACCAGCTCTACCATTCCTTTTAACTGCTTTTTAATCTTTTTTCGTGCTCTAAACAGATATACCTTCACCTGAGAATCAGAGAGGTCAAGAATTTCAGCTATCTCCTTATACGAATAGCCTTCCAAATCTCTCAGCAAGATGACACTCTTTTGGATGGGTGGAAGAATACTTACAGCCCTATCCACAACTTGATTCGATTCAAATGAATTAGGAACAATCGTTCGCGAATCATACGTTTGCATTTCATCGGACAATACCACTCTCCCCTTACGATTCGAAAAATTAATCATCGCATTATGCGCTGTTGTAAACATCCAAGACTTTGCTTTCGCAAATTCAACTTTCCTTCGATGAATCCATAATTTTTCGAATACATCCTGAACAATATCTGCTGCATCCTCCTTATTGCGGAGAAAACGAATAGCGTAGCCGTACAGGCCATCGGCATGTTCATTCACAATGATATTGTACTCGCGTCTTCTCAAAATCTGTTTAGGTCACACAGTTAAAACAAAGAATGACCTGATAATGTTACACTAAGAACACACAAATAACGCTTACCTATATATATTGTAACAGCCGATTATCGTAAGGGCTCTTTGAACTAATATTCCGTGTCATTCATCGAATATTTTTTGAGGCTTTTTGACTGATCTTTTTTTCATACATTCGTAGTAACACACAAGCATTTACCATGATTCAAGCAAAAAGACTTTTCGACATTCCTTACCACCAATTGAATTCTCACCCAAACGAGCGTATGTTCGTAAGTAAAAAAGGGGATTCTTGGGAGGGTGTTTCAACCCAAGACTTTCTAAATCTAGCGATGAAAATCTCGAGAGGTTTATTAGCTATTGGCGTGGAAGCTGGAGATAAAATAGGACTTGTTTCAAATACGCGCTACGAGTGGAATGTAATGGACATTGCTATTCAGCAGGCAGGAGCCATTGTTGTTCCTTTTTACCCAAATATTTCTGAAAGTGATTATCGCTATATTTTTAACGACGCCGGAATCAAACTTTGTGTCGTAAGTGATGCTGAGCTTTTTGCTAAAATTCAAAATGTTCAAAAGGAGACACCATCTCTAGAACACATCTTTACAATGGAAAATGTAGATGGGGCTGAACATTGGTTGGCAATAGCTGACAAACATGAATCCGTTGAGGAATCTGCAGTGAAAGAGCGCATGGAAAAGGTGAATTACGAGGATTTAGCAACGATTATTTACACCTCAGGAACCACAGGAAACCCGAAAGGTGTAATGTTATCGCATAGAAATATCTTATCCAACGTAGATGCCTGTGTTGACCCAATTCCCGCAGATAGCAACTCAAAAGTTCTAACTTTTCTTCCGGTTTGTCATATCTATGAGCGAATGCTTCATTATCTCTATATGTATCTTGGCTGTTCAATTCATTTTGCGGAGTCTCTCGATACAATTGGAGACAACATTCGAGAAGTAAAGCCTGACGTATTCACCGCTGTTCCTCGCCTCATTGAGAAGGTATTTGATAAAATCATGGCAAAAGGTGATGAACTTTCAGGAATCAAGCGAAAGCTTTTCTTTTGGGCAGTGGAATTAGCTGAGGACTACAAAGTTGAAGGACGTTCAGGGTTCTATAATTTTAAACTAAAAATTGCACGAAAACTTATTTTCTCTAAGTGGCAAGAAGCATTGGGAGGAAATGTACGCGCTATTGCCTCTGGTAGTGCCGCTCTGCAACCTCGTCTGGCAAGAATTTTCCTAGCTGCGGATATTCCAATCCTTGAAGGATATGGCCTGACCGAAACGTCGCCTGTAGTCTCTGTGAACTGTTTTGATAAAGGCATTCGTATAGGTACAGTAGGACCGTTGATTGATGGTGTTGAAGTCAAAATTGCAGAAGACGGTGAAATCCTTGTAAAAGGACCAAACGTTATGATGGGGTATTACCAACTTCCGGATAAAACAGCTGAAGTAATCAAAGATGGATGGTTTCATACGGGAGATATCGGAGAATTTCAGGAAGGGACGTTTTTGAAAATCACTGATCGTAAGAAAGAAATCTTTAAAACATCTGGAGGTAAATATATCGTGCCTCAAGCGATGGAGAATAAATTCAAAGAATCGCGTTTCATTGAACAGATCATGGTAATAGGCGAGGGAGAAAAATTCCCAGCTGCTTTAATTGTACCATCCTATGAATTCTTGCGAGAATGGGCTAAGCGTAAAGGGCATGACCTCGGCGATGGCTCGAATGCTTCGATCATCAATTCGACTGAAGTAAAAGATCGAATCCAGCGCGAGCTTGACGTTTTTAACGAAGAGTTTGGAAACTGGGAAAAGATAAAGCGCTTTGAACTTTTACCAGATGAGTTGTCGGTTGAAGGTGGTGAACTAACACCCACCTTAAAGCTGAAACGAAAGAAAATCATGGAAATTCACGCTGAGAGCGTAAAGAAGATCTACAACTAAGAAATTTACAGTGATTTTACGCTTGTAAGTCGTACAACCGCGTGATGGAATTTAGGGTAATACGTCCCTTTTTCGAACACTAGTTTCATGGCATAATCACGTAGCTTCATCTTTGTAGGCGTACTTTTGATATCAGTTTCAATTAGTCGAACACTTGTAACTTCTCCTTCTCTATTAACCGCAACCTCGTACTTAGCGTATCCGTTAGCAGTGCCTTCAACGATAAAATTAGCTGTAGATACAAGTTTTCGTCCTTCATCTTTCAATTCACCACTTATTATCTGACCATTGGCTGCAAATGAAAACAAGCAGCTCACCAATACAAGTAACCTCATAAAACTGTTTTGCTCAAAACTACATAAATTGAACCGAAATTAGTTTTCAGGCGATTCGCCCCCAATTAGGACGGTCACTAAGCATTTCGCTCAATCTTACGCGAACCCCTTTATTCTCTGGAAGCTCTACGGTTGGATCATCCTTTAACAATTGCTTTGCGCAATCTCTAGCCATTCCGACAACCGGTCCATCTTTCGACAAATTGGCAATCTTAAGATCCAACATTCCGCTTTGCTGCGTACCCAACAAATCTCCCGGTCCGCGCAATTGTAAATCGACCTCTGCAATTTCAAAACCGTCGTTTGTCCTAACCATGGTTTCCATTCGCTTAATCGTATCAGGGGAAAGTTTATCACCAGTCATCAAAATGCAATAGGACTTTTCGGCTCCTCGCCCTACCCTTCCCCGTAACTGATGCAGTTGGGATAATCCAAACCGTTCGGCACTTTCGATGACCATTACACTAGCGTTAGGAACATTAACACCTACTTCAATCACCGTAGTAGCTACCATGATTTGTGTTTCTCCTTTTGCAAATCTGTTCATTTCAAACTCCTTATCTTCGGGCTTCATTTTACCATGCACAATGCTTACACGATAATTAGGCAAAGGAAATGCTCGACTGATAGCCTCATACCCGTCCATGAGATTGTTAAAATCTAATTTTTCAGACTCTTGAATCAATGGATAAACAATGTAAACCTGGCGACCTTTAGCAATTTCTTCTTTCAAAAAGCCAAACATACGCAAACGACTTGCATCGTACTTATGCATAGTGGTAATAGGCTTTCTACCAGGTGGTAATTCATCAATTACTGAGACATCAAGATCCCCGTAAAACGTCATGGCAAGTGTTCTGGGAATTGGAGTAGCGGTCATGATCAATACATGAGGTGGAAGTTTATTCTTTCTCCACATACGTGCTCGTTGCGCAACCCCAAAACGATGTTGTTCATCAATTACGACCAGTCCCAGATTCTTAAAGACAACCGTTGGCTCCAACAACGCGTGTGTTCCTATCAATAAATTTATTTCACCGTTCTGTAACTGGTCGTGCAATGGCACTCGTTCTTTCTTTTTGGTCGAACCAGTCAACAAGGCCACCTTCACATTCAATGGTTCCAACATTTCAGAAATTGTCTCATAATGCTGAATAGCTAAGATTTCTGTTGGTGCAATAAGCGCTGCCTGGTAATCATTCCCAATCGCCAACAACATTGACAGGAGTGCCACCAGGGTTTTGCCACTTCCAACATCACCCTGTAACAGACGATTCATATGATGACCTGTTTTTAAATCTCTTCGAATTTCCTTCAACACCCTTTTTTGCGCTCCAGTTAAATCAAAGGGAATATGCTTTTCGTAGAAGTCTGTAAATAGTTGCCCCACGGACTCTAGCATATAACCCTTGGATTTTTGCATCGTAATTTTCTTACGCACCAACAGTTCCATTTGCAGAAAAAAAAGCTCTTCAAACTTCAATCTAAAACGCGCCTGCTGAGCATCCAATTCGGATGTAGGATTGTGCACCATTTTAATTGCTCGTTCTCGCGTTAGCAGTCGATGCTCAACAGTTAATTTTTCAGGTAGAAACTCCTCGACTTGTCCGCTTAAGTTCTCCAAAAGATTTCTGACCAATTTCTCAATCCCTTTGGAATTCATCCCAGCTGCAGAGAGACGTTCTGTACTGGAATATACAGGTTGAAAACCTTGTGCACTGCCCTGAGCCACCTTAGAGATTTCCGGATGCGGAATATTCCAGCGACCTTTGTATTGTGTCGGCTTTCCGTAAATCTGTATCTCCTGATTTACCTTAAGGGTTGACTTAATCCATCGAGCACCTTTAAACCAAACTAAATCAATCATTCCAGTTTCATCTTGAAACTTGGCAGTAAGACGTTTATTTCTTGGCGAACCCACTTCTTGAATAGCGACAATTCGGCCTTTCAATTGGGCAAAACCGTTTACCTCAAGTAATTCGTTAACCTTGTGAAACCGAGACCTGTCAACATAACGATAGGGGTAGTATTCGAGAAGGTCCTTGAAAGAATAAATTCCTATTTCCTTTCGTAACAACTCCGCTTTTTGGGGCCCAACACCCTTAAGATATTCGATGGGAGTTATTAGGAAATTATTCATGAAAGTAAAGCTAAAAAAAATCCCCTGATCAGAATTTGATCAGGGGATTACTTCAACTATTTCTTCTATTGATTCTTTAGACTCTCATCTAACCAACTTTTAAAATCGGCAGGCACGCTATGATCTTGATAAGTCGCAGGTCCTTTAGAGATATCCTCACCATCAACGTTTTGCATGACATAATAAGGCTGCGCCGTTGCCTCATATTCAGTGATTTGTTTTATCATCCATTTGTCACCTACTGTCTTAATAAACTTGGTTCGACCGCCAGCATAGGTCACCTCTTTTTGCTCCGACTTTGGAAGCTCCGTGCGTTCATCTACGTACAGTGATACTACGACCACATCATTCTTAAGAATATCAATAACTCCAGGTTCACCCCAAACGCTTTGTTCCATCTTTCGGCAATTCACACAATTATGTCCTGTGAAATCAACAAACAGTGGTTTACCGACTTCTTTTGCGTAAGCCAAAGCTTTGTCGTAGTCGTGGAAAACCCAAATATTCTGAGGCCCAAGATGGGTACCCTCCGGGCCATGATCAGAAGCACCTGCGCTTCCTCCTCCACCTCCAACTCCCATTGGAGATTCACTGTAATGCATTGGTGGAGGGAATGCACTGATTAGCTTTAATGGTGCTCCCCATAAGCCAGGTAGCATATATAACACAAATATAATCGTTGTCGTACCGAGCATTGCTCTACCCACCGATAGCTTTTCTAATGGACTATCATGTGGTAAACGGAACATTCCGAAAAGATACATAGCAAGTACAAAAAATACACCTATCCAGATTGCCAAAAATAGCTCTCGTTCAAGATAGTGTCCCTGAATTGCCAAATCGGCGTTTGACAAGAATTTAAAGGCCAAAGCCAACTCCAAGAATCCAAGAACAACTTTTACGGTGTTCAACCACCCTCCCGATTTTGGAAGCGTATTCATCCAGCCTGGGAAGGCAGCAAATAAACCAAAAGGAAGTGCTAGTGCCAATGAGAATCCAAACATCCCAACAAACGGTGCAATTCCACCTTCAGAAGCCGCCTGAACGAGTAACGTTCCGACAATTGGCCCAGTACAAGAGAACGATACAA
The DNA here is from genome assembly GCA_002427735.1 of Flavobacteriales bacterium UBA6051. Lineage (GTDB taxonomy): Bacteria > Bacteroidota > Bacteroidia > Flavobacteriales_D > Crocinitomicaceae > UBA4466. Next base: position 262,872 of record DIYP01000011.1, on the reverse strand, counting down.
GCGCCAGCGCAAGTGCCATAAAGAAGATTCCGATTAGCCCTCCTTTATCTGCCTTACTGTCTGCTTTATTCACCCACGAACTTGGCATACGTATTTCGAAAGCTCCCATGAAAGAAATGGCAAAAACTACCAGGATCAGGAAGAAAACAATATTAAACGTCGGGTTTGTCGACATTTCATTCAAGACTTCTGCACCAAAGACAGCGGTCACAACTGTTCCGAGTAGAATATAGATAACAATAATAGATACACCATAAATAATAGCGTTCCTAATACCTTGTGCTTTGGATTTACTCTGCTTCGTAAAAAAGCTAACCGTCATTGGGATCATTGGGAATACACATGGTGTAAGCAACGCGGCTAGCCCACTGGCAAATGATAAGAAGAAAATCATCCAAATTGAATTGGAATCTTCATCTTCAGAGTTCTTATTATCAGCATTTTCCGTTGAACTCGGCTCATCACCTTCCGACTCGCCATTCGATGCTTCATCATTGGAAGCATTGGTATTTACATCAGTGCTATCCGCCTGTTCTTCAATATTTTCATCCGGATCAACCTCATCCTCGCTACCTTCATCATCTTTTACTCCCTTCACCTTCAAAGAAAATTCAGCGGTATGCGGCGGCAAACAATGAGTATCGTCGCATGTCTGAAAACCGAAAGTACCTTTCAATGTAAAGTCATCTTCCGAAAGAACTTTGATTTTTCTCTTCAGCTTAATGGTATGTGAGTGATAATACAAGTCCTCATCAGCCACTTCATCGTGTTCAAAAATAGGTTCTGGTTCTATCACTCCTCCCACGGTTTTAAACTTTGAGGACTTCTCTAAGTCAACAGTGGTAGGAATCACAAAAACGCCTTCCGGTAAATTCGCTGCATAAATGTGCCAATGTTCTACCATGGTAATTGTTCCGACTACCACAGCGTCTTCTCCATCCTGCTCTAAAGTAAATTTCCAGTTTACTTTATCCTCTGGAAATTCTAGCTGAGACCAACTGTTCAACCATGCTCCCAGCACAAACACCACTAAAGTCAAAGACTTCAAATATTTCATCCGCGTCATTTATTCGATTCTAATTGTAAATAATTCGTCTGTTGGTGGCATGCACATTACATCATTACATACCATGTAAGTCACTACACCGATCACCTCTGTGGGTTGATCAATTTTTATTTTTTGTTTGAAAACGACCTGATCTTTGAAGAAATTAAGATCTCCTTCAAAATTAGGATCATAAGCCTTTATCGATTCTGGCTCGACAGTTTCACCAACAAACTTTACATGTGGGTTTCTTTGAAATTCAAATGCCGTAGGAATAGGTCCTATTTCATTGTCGATTTGCTGACTGTATAAATGCCAACCTTCTGCAATTACCGCCTTTATTTCTATATGATTAGCGGATGAGTTATAGGAATAAGTCCACTCAACTTTATCCTGCGCAAGTAATTGTGCGCTGACAAACAAAAAAAGAAAGGATAGTAAATTTCGATACATTTCGTCCCAATTGTAGAAGTCAAATCTACTCAATAGGAATCAATATCGGGACGAGGATTTGATTTTATCCTTGAAATCCCAAAATAATATTACCATCGAAATTCTTTGGTATAGCGATTATAACCAGCTATCAAGATTTAATTTCTATAATCCTACTGATAGGAATCCAAACACCTCCCTTGAGACAGATGTATTTTGCTCCATGTGCCCAAATAGTTGTATCCACACGCTTAATCCCTTCATCATCTTCGAAGAAGATTGAGACTTTACTTCTGTAAGCATTACCGAGTCGTGTGGCTTTTTTGATTTGCGCCTTTAAGTCTGGATGTTGGCGCACTTGTGTCTTTGAGTTGAAAGAAAGAGACTGAATCAGTTCCTTTTCGATCAACTCAGGCTTGAGTGATACTTGCATAAGTCTGAGATTTTGGACTAAGAAGATAATAAAAATTTCTTTACTTACCTCAAAATGAACAAAGTATTGCGAGAATCAAAAAAATTACTTCCAGGAGATACCGAAAGGCACCCTTGCCTGCGCAGTCACCGATTGATCGGTAAACAGTTGTTTATCGAACATAAATTTACCTGTAATAGCAATCATTGCGGCGTTATCTGTACAATACTCAAAACGAGGGATATATGTATTCCAGCCGTACGAAATCCCTAACTCCTTCAGTCTTGATCTCAAACCACTATTCGCTGAAACACCACCTGCAATTGCGATTTCACTAATACCCAATTCTTTTGATGCTGCAACTAGCTTTTTCATCAAAATATCGATAATGGTCTTTTGGATAGAAGCACATAGATCGTGCAAGTTATCTTGAATAAATTGAGGGTTTTTCTCTTCTTCTTTTCTAATGAAATAAAGAATAGCCGTTTTTAACCCACTAAAGCTGTAATCATACCCTCCAACACGTGGTTTTGAAAAACTAAATCGTGCAGCGTCACCTTTTTCGGCATATTGATCTATTAACGGACCTCCAGGATAAGTAAACCCGAGAATTTTGGCCGTTTTATCAAAGGCTTCACCCGCAGCATCATCAATGGTTGAACCAATGATTTGCATATCTAAATAGTTTTTAACCAACACAATTTGTGTGTGCCCCCCTGAAACGGTTAGACATAGGAAAGGAAACTTAGGTTTGCTGCGCTCTTCATCTGCAATAAAATGTGCCAGTACATGACCATACATGTGGTTTACATCAATCAGAGGCACGTCAAGCGCCAATGCCAACGTTTTGGCAAAAGATGTTCCCACAACAAGAGAGCCCAGTAATCCGGGGCCTTTCGTAAATGCGATAGCATCAATATCTTGAATCGTAATATCTGCTTTACGAATGGCTGCTTCTATGACGGGTACAATATTTTGTAAATGTGCTCTGCTCGCTAGTTCTGGAACAACTCCTCCATACTCCTCATGTACTTTTTGTCCTGCAATCACGTTAGACAAAATGGTGCCATTTTTGAGGATGGCAGCAGAGGTATCGTCACACGAAGATTCTATCCCCAATATAATCGTATCTTTTTGTGTCAACTTACGTAAGCTTTGTACTGGATGACGAAATTAATGAAAATAGTAGCAAAAACGCTTGGAGGGCTTTTCGAGTGGACGCTCATTCTCATCATTTTTTTGTCATTCGCTATTCGATCATCTACGTTTCAAACTTATCTCGCAAACGAGCTAACAGCATACCTCTCAGAAGAATTAGGAGCTGAAATAAAAATTGACAAAGTATCCATAATCTTTTTGGATAAGGTCGAATTAAAAGGGGTACTGATTGAAGATCAGATGGGCGATACTATTTTGGCCGCTCAGAGTATTTTTGCAGAACTTGACGACTACGACCTAAAAAAGCGTCATTTTCATTTAGGGGAAGTCGAAATAAAAAAAGTAGACATTGCCATTTCAAGAGATACGAATGGTGTTTTCAATTATCAGTTTATACGGGAGTACTTCACTCCGCAGAAAAAGAAAAAAAGACCCTTTTCACTAATTGCCGATGTTGTTCAGGTCACTGAATCAACATTTAAGTATGATGATAATCGAAAAGAAAGAACAGATTATGGTGTCGACTACTTTCACATTGCAGCTTCTGACATAAACACCGAAGTAACGGACTTCAAGATTGAAAACCGCACGTACTCAGGAACGATTCAGCGTGTTTCCTGTAATGAGAAATCTGGCTTTCGACTCGAACGTCTTTTTTCAAATGTTAATGTCTCCGAGAATGGTATCTTTCTTTCAGATGTTGAGATCAACTCTCCGGGGGCAACGGTTGAAGCTGCTAAATTCAATATGCTTTCAAGTGGTTTTACCGATTTTAAAACCTTTGTGGACAGTGTAAAGTTTGACGCAAAGATTGATAAAAGTACCATCGCCCTCACAGAAGGCTCATTGTTTGCTCCTATTCTCAAGGGAATGACGGATACCATATCACTGACGACAGGATTGGAAAAGGAGGTTAAAAACTTGCGTTTGAAAGATTTCTCGCTGAGCATCAAAGACAAAACTTCCCTGAAGGGAACTTTCGACATTCCTGACTATCGGAAAATGAAACTCGGGTTCTTCCATGAGAAGATTAATTATGCATACATCGACCTCAGAGAATTAAGGGAGATACGTTTACCAGATATTAGTCCTGAAAAATACATTAAAGTCAATGATCAATTACTGCGACTCGGGTTCTTTGAGGCAAGGGAAGTAAGGCTTGACGGTTTTTACTCACAATTTGTTATTGCTTCTGATATTGTAAAAACTGAATTGGGAGACGTACGCATGGATAACGGGGTAATGTTCACGGAAAACCCGGCCAACAACTCCTATTTATTCGAGAAATCTGGCTCTGGTGACTATGACGTTAAAGTAGAACATTTTAACCTCGGAAAATTCTTACAAGACAATACACTTGGTTATGTTGACGGCGTGTTTTCATTATCTGGAGAAGCCTTTTCTATCGCAGATGTAGAATTCACATCTATCAGTGGTAACGTGAACCGATTCGATTATTTGGGCTACCCCTACAAAAGAATTACGGTACTGGAGGGATCCTTGGCAAAAGAAAGGTTTGTAGGAAAAATAGATGTTAAAGACGATAACCTTGACATGACCTATGATGGGATGATTGATTTCCATGGAGAACCGCATCTTTTGTTCACTGTGAACATCGAAAACGCAATGCTTGAGCAGTTGAATATAACAGAACAGTCATCGCAGCTAAGTTCCGTTTTCACCATTGACCTTTATGGAAAAAACCCAAATAGCTTTCGCGGGTTTATACATATGGATGAATTCTCCTTGTATGAAAAGGGAAAAACATTTACTATTCCATCGCTGCGTCTAGACATTGAAAGAGGGGCAGAAACTGATAAGTTTACCGTAGTCAGCGACATTGCCAGTGGTAACATTACCGGAAAGCTTGATGTAAACTACATTTTGAATGATCTAAATCATCAACTGAGTCGCGTATTCCCTAATTACTATTCAACTGAGTTAGCAGAAAGAGATAGTGAAAAAAAGGATCATTTTTCATTCGATTTTCAATTCAACCAATCGGATGACTTCATGGCCATTTTCTTTCCAGATCTCAGAATTGCATCTGGAACCAAGGTTAAGGGGCACTACTTTGCGGAGCGCGAAGACCTAATCGCAGATATTGAATCAGATTCGATTATTTATAAAAAAATGGCTTTTCAAGGTGTAGATATGCACCAAGTAATGACTTCTCAAAGTATTCTGGCTGATTACCATATCAACACATTTGTTTTCAACGATTCCATTCAGTTCAATGATATTTATCTTCAGTCTCGAGGAGCAGATAACTTGCTTCATACTGATCTGGTTTGGGAACAAAACACCTCTACAGCTTCAGCCATTACCTGGGAAACAAACGTGCTCGATAAAGATCATTTTGATTTCGTACTTGACCCTTCGCATTTCTTTGTTCAGGAGCATCGATGGGAAATTAGTCATGCATCCAATGTGCAATGGCATAATGATACGATTCAAGTCAATAACTTTGAATTAAAAAGGAATCAACAGACCATTGAACTTGAAGGAACACTCTCAAAAAGCAATGATCATCGACTTAACTTTAATGTTAAGGAATTCGAATTGGATGAAATTTCCAACTTCGTTTCAGACGTGCCGCTGGAAGGAAAACTAAATGCCTGGGGATATGTATCTAACCCTTTCAACGATTTAAAATACGTGGGAGATGCAAACATTCTGGAGTTCAAAACACGGAATCAGCTGGTCGGCGACATCAATGTGAAATCAGAATGGATCAAGCGAACGCAGAGCATTGCTTTGCAAGGTGACTTAATCTATAAAGGGAATCAAACATTTGATTTTATTGGAGACTATTATCCTAAGTTGAAAAAGGATAACCTAGATTTTAACCTTTTCTTCGAGTATACAGACATTCAATTTACCAATGCCTTCTTCGACCCAGATGTGCTTTCCGAGATCAAAGGCTTATTGAATGGAACATTGAAAGTAACAGGAACACCGGATAAGCCAATTCTGGACGGAACTGTAAAACTCGTAGCCGGATCTGCAATGGTAGATCTACTAGGTACGCACTTCGGACTGGAAGGCCCAATTGAAGCCGATGAATATGGATTCTATATCAATGGAATTCCAGTTTTCGATGAAGAAGGAAATGCAGGAATGCTTATTGGGTCGATTTATCATGACAATTTTGAAGATTTCAACTTTGACCTCATGTTCGATTTAGAGGACGACGCCATTAATCGTGATCCCACTCAGCCCTGGATTGTCCAACCATTGGATAAATTCTTAGTACTTAATTCAAAGTACGAGCCTGGAGATATTTATTATGGAACCGGATATGCCCGTGGCATCATTGACGTCTTTGGATATACAGACAATCTCGAAGTAACTGTTGATCTAGAAACCCGCGACGGTACGGAAATAGAAATTCCAATGTATGGAATGGGAGATATTGAAGAGGAAAGCTTCATCATCTTTGTTGATAAGGATACTTTGGATCAATTGGATGAGCCTAAAATTGACTTTACCGGTGTAGATCTAGATCTGAACTTTCACGTGACACCTTCTGCTCAAGTCAAAATTATTTTCAATGAAGACCTTGAAGATGAAATTACCGCCCACGGTAAGGGTGATATTGATATTGCCCTCAATAACATCGGTGATGTCACAATGAATGGTATTTACACAGTAACTGACGGTGTGTATGACTTTGCTATGGGACCTATTAAAGAAAAATTCTACATTGAAAATGGTGGAAGCATTAGTTGGACCGGGGACCCATACAATGCTGTATTGAATCTCAAAACATACTATAAAGTCAATGCGAATATTGCCGCTGCGACCAATGATCAATTTGGATCTGGTAGCGGTGCTCATCAGGAAGTTCTTTGTTACCTTGATTTGACGGAATCTTTGGTAAAACCTGCCATTGGGTTTGATTTAAAAGCCCCTAAAGCGAATGAAGCAGCCAAAGCGGTAATTACAAGAATCAAAAGCGATCCAGATGAATTGAGAAGACAGTTCTTCTCCCTCCTACTTTGGAAACGCTTCCAACCAATGGCCGGTACAGAGCTGGCTGTGGGAAGTGCCGCCATTGATCTTGTCACAAATCAAATCAATGCAATTCTTTCCAAAGTGTCGGATGATTACACGCTAAATGTGAACATGGACTCTGATCAATTGACCGGAGACGATATTTATGAATTTGGTGTATCGAAAGGTTTTCTAGATGATCGATTGATTCTATCTGGAAGCTTCGGAGTTGAAAACCGAAGAGTTGATGAAGACCACAATGAGAATTCCCTGATCGGTGACGTTCAACTCGAATATTTACTTAATGAAAGTGGAACTTTCCGTGTGAATATTTTCAACGAATCGAATGACCGTACAATTATTCAAAACGAGGAACAAGGATCCTTTACGCAAGGAGCAGGTCTATCATACAACGAAGACTTCCATACCGTCAAAGATTTCAAAGCGGTCCAATATTTCCTTGACATCTTCCGCAAGAAAAAGAACAAACGCTACCCTGTCAAACGTAAGCGAAAACAAGTACCAGTGCCCGAATCTTTGAAAGCGAACAATGCTAAAACAGAAGAACCTCAGGCAAATCCAGAGGACCTGCCATAAATGTCCAAAATTTGGTAACTTCGTCGGCTAAGTTTTGAATGTATTCTAAATTTCCGATATGAAGAAAGTTCTTATTGCAAACCGAGGAGAAATTGCGCGACGTGTAATCCGAACGTTGAAGAAAATGGATATCGCCAGTGTGGCCATTTATTCAGACGCAGATAAAAATGCACCACATGTACTCGAAGCTGATGAAGCGGTTTACGTTGGTGAAAGTCCTTCTGCTGAGAGTTACCTAAAGCAAGATGTTATCCTTGAGCATTGTAAGAACCTTGGAGTAGATGGGATTCATCCAGGATATGGATTCCTTTCAGAAAATGCAGAATTCGCTCGAAAAGTAACAAAAGCTGGAATCACCTTTATTGGTCCATCTCCGGAAGCGATGGAAGTTATGGGAGACAAACTGAGCGCTAAGCAGGCTGTAAAAAGTTATGACGTACCGCTTGTTCCTGGAATTGACAAAGCAATTTCTGACGTTGCTGAGGCAAAATCTATTGCTGATCAGATTGGTTACCCGGTCTTAATAAAAGCTTCTGCAGGAGGTGGTGGAAAAGGAATGCGCCTTGTAGAACGTTCTGAAGATTTAGAAGAGCAAATGCGTCTAGCTCAGAATGAAGCGCGTTCTTCATTTGGAAATGACGCCTGTTTTGTTGAGAAATTTGTCACAAAGCCAAGGCACATAGAAATTCAAGTATTTGCAGATAGTAAGGGAAACACTGTTCATTTATTTGAGCGCGAATGTTCAATTCAACGAAGACACCAAAAAGTAGTTGAAGAAGCACCAAGTTCAATTCTTACACCTGAACTTCGTGATCAAATGGGTGCGGCCGCAATCGCTGTTTGCAAAGCCTGTAACTACGAAGGTGCTGGGACCGTTGAGTTCTTATTGGATGGCGATCTCAACTTCTATTTCCTAGAGATGAATACACGATTACAGGTAGAACATCCTGTGACCGAGGAAATCACTGGACTTGATTTGGTTGAATGGCAAATTCGCGTTGCTCGTGGAGAAGAGCTACCTAAAAAGCAGGAAGAACTATCAATCCATGGTCACGCAATGGAAGTGCGCGTATATGCAGAAGACACGCTGAATGGATTTACACCAGATATTGGAAATTTGGAGCGTTACAGAATCCCTTCTGGCCAAAGTGTTCGCGTTGACGACGCATTTGTAGAAGGAATGGATATTCCGATTTATTATGATCCAATGATTGCAAAACTTGTTGTTTGGGGGAAAGACCGAGAAACAGCTATTCGAAGAACGATTAAGGCCATTGACGAGTACCAAATTTCAGGTTTAAAAACAACACTTGACTTTGGTAAGTATGTGTTGAAACATGAAGCGTTTGTTTCTGGAGATTTTGATACAAACTTCGTTCGTACTTATTTTGAGGACCCAACGATAATGCACACAGCCATGGAGGAAGAACATGAAGCTCTTACACATGGTATGAATCAAATTTGGGATTCTATCAAGGAAAGAAATAGCGAGGAATTTGCCTCCAGAGAAATTACCAGTGGCTGGAGAACGAATCGTTCTTAGTAAATGGTCACTTTGGTACTCCCCTTCTTAGTCTGCAGGAAATAAACACCTGGCCTTATTTCGGTTAGAAGTAGTTTATTTCCCTTTCCATTTCGAATCAATTCGCCCTTTATATTTAGCAAGGCATATGCTCTTACTTCTGAAAAGTAGAGAACACCTTTCGCTGGATTCGGGTAAATAACAAAGTCATCCCCTTCAATTTCAGAAAGAGAAACATAGTCTTTTGAGGTTATGGAAATGTATACATGACTCGAATCGTCTGGATTGGTAATATCAAAAAACTTTATTCTAAAAAGACTCGTTCCAAGTTGAAAATTTGGATCATAGTGTAGAGTAAAACCTGCATCGTTGGAGGGCACTGACGCGCCAGATTGAAAATTCACACTACCGGAAGGTGTAACAACCGGAAAATCACCCGATGTTGTTACCCCCGTGCACACTCCCCAGCAAAAATAGCTACTGGTATTCGAAAGAACATTCTCTTCAAAGCGCGTTACGTTAACATCGATAGCATTTGCGCCCGTATTCTTCAGGCCAGCATACACCTCCACAGATAAATCATTGATATCCATTTCAACAAAAATGGTATCTCCGTTAATAGAGTTCTCTTGATCATCTTGAATGAGCAGACTTTGCGCTTCTGCACAACCTATCGAAAGGAGTATACCAAGTACCAGAAATAACCTTATCATTCTAAAACAATCTTATGCCGAACAACTTGTTCCGCATATTCAAGTGTCAAAATATACGTACCTTTTTCAACTAATGAAAGGTCTATCTGATTATTTGAGGCGCCATTTCCTCGCATGGTTAACTTACCAGATAAATCGATGAGTCGATATCGATAAGGTGCATCTGAACTAACATTCAATATTCCAGAAGATGGGTTCGGATAAACGATAGACGATTCATTGCTCATATTAATTTGCCCTAAACCGCACTTATCATATGCCAACTTCTTTACACCATTCCATTCGGAATAAAATGGGACAAGAATGGACGGCACCCAAGTTGGAATATAGGTATACGTTAAATAAATGTGCTCATCATTCATATCAATCCCCCAAGTGGCAGCAGTATCTAAAACTGTCCCAAAAGAATCAATTGCAATGGGTGCATAAGGATCTGCAATATCCATGACGAGTAAATCACTTTTTCCCGTTGAGATGAATAGCGCGTTGCACTCCTTTTGTAAAACCATCTCATTCGTATGAATAGGCGCTCCCCACCATAAACCATTAACAGGACAATCATGCGGATTATAATGTGTAATCATGCTGATATTGTATGGATCTCTGATGTCTAATATTTCCAATCCACAGTAATCCACAGCAACATAGGCAACAGTATCATCGACAATAATATTGTTATAAGCTCGCGGCCATTCCATTGGATCGAAAGTGACAGGGTTCGCCCACATCTCAATTTCAACTGGATTATTAATGTCTGCGCAGTTAATGACACGAACTCCTCCTTGGTCATAACACAAATAAACCAAGGAATCAACTACATCCATTCCCCTCGCGTTAACCTTTTCCTGCGTATTGTTCGGATGTGGGAAATCAATTGGAGGGATAAGCTGTGAAACAAAACTGATGTTATTTGGATCAGAAATATTGAGAACAATCAGCCCCTCGTACATACCACCTACATAGGCATAATCTCCCAGAACACGCACTATTCCGGTACCATGAGCAGGGTTTCCCGTCCATGAATCCAAAACGATTGGACTTAGTGGGTCAGCGACATCAACAATGGTAATTCCAGGAGGATCAGATTGGCCTGTTCCAAAATGGGTTCCAATGCAGACATAGAGTAAGGTATCTCGCTGTGTAACACTCATTACCCTCGCTCCAAGAGCAATTGTATCCAAGCTTTGCACCAGCACAGGTGTCGCCATAACAACATCATATATTTTTAAGCCGTCTTCATTCGCAGCTACATATACATAGTCTCTATCAAGCTTATCTACTACAGGTGTTAATCCTGTGATACCAGATGGAAACTGATCTTGCCCCTCCAATTGAATATTAAACTGAGCGAACAAACTACTTTTAAGACATAGCAGACTAAACAACAATAGCAGACATCGACAAAAAGCAAATTGATAAAACAGTGATTTCATTTCCAGTGATTTTAAATGATTAGTACAAAGATAAGTCGGACATTCCTTTGAACATAGGACAAAATAGCATCACTTGTATGAAATTAGCGCTGTACTATTTTTTGAAATTCTCCCGGTGTAATCGAATAAAACTCTTTGAAAATACGATTGAAATGGCTTTGATCGTAACAACCAATTTCATGTGCTATATCAAGCAATGAATAGTTGCCAGATTGAATCAATTCTGCGGCTCTTGCCGCTTGTACACCTCTCTGAAACTTGCCCATCGACATTCCAAAAAACCTATTAAAAGACTTGGATAATGTAACTGGATGAACATTGACCTCTTTGGAAATTTCTTCCGCAGACAGTTGTTTACCTTGGTTTTGATAAATCATATCCCTGGCCTTTAAAGCCCAATCTGGAACACGGCTGATTGATTCCTCTCCTTTTCTGAGCATACGAGAAAAAACCTGTAAGAGTATTCCATCTATTGCAAGTTGACTGCTATTATCGTTTAATAAAAACTCTTTCCGAATGGTATAAAAATCAGCTTTCGTTTGTGGGTCATTGATCTCAAAGTTTCCTTGGACAGATTTTAAATCTATCTCAAACCGCTGTGCCCATTCCGGCAAAATTTCTACATGTAAGCTCCCGGATAATTCAGTGTGTATGTTGTTCGCATGTACCTCTTCCCAGTTGTGAAAAAGCAGACTTCCGGATTCACAGATAATCGACTCTTTTTTATTCTGTTCAGTAAAAGCGCCATTAGTGACCAATGCGAAATAGGGGTTTTCATGATAGTGCCATGGAATTTTTCGTGCTCCCGCATATTGCGTATCTGAAATGATCAGACCACCAAATTCAACACACTGCTTCCCTTCTCCAAAATAACTTCCTTTATTCAGTTTATCCAAGTGGTTTCTTTTGCTATTTGCCTAAATATAAGCTTAATGCAACAATATTAAATCAATGACTCTTCGAATTTAATTCGTAAGTCAATAGCATGTATTGCGAAGCATTCAAATCACACATGATTCATCTATTAATCATAGGGTATTTTAACTTCCTTTTCTACACCTTTTTAGGTGTTGAAAAAAATCTCAAATTCCATTCGGTTTAGCAGTTTATTTTTTCATATTTCTCTTACTTTTACGAGACAAAATTGAGAGACACATGAACTTACACGAATATCAAGGAAAATCAATATTGAAAAGCTTTGGCGTTGCTATCCAAGAAGGAAAGGTAGTTGACAAAGTTGAGGATGCTGTAGCTGCAGCAAAAGAATTAACCGCTGAAACAGGTACTGAATGGTATGTAATCAAAGCACAAATTCATGCCGGTGGTCGTGGAAAAGGAACAGTTGAAGAAACAGGTTCTCACGGAGTTGTTTTAGCAAAAGGTATTGATCAAGTTGAAGAAAAGGTGAATGGTATCCTTGGAGGCCACCTTGTCACTGCTCAAACAAATGGTGTTGGTAAGTGTGTAAATAAGGTATTGATCGCTCAGGATGTTTATTACCCTGGTGACAGTGAACCATCTGAATTCTACATGTCTGTTCTTCTTGACCGTGAGAAAGGACGTAACATTATCATGTATTCTACTGAAGGAGGAATGGACATTGAGTCTGTTGCAGAAGAGACTCCTCACCTAATTTTTAAAGAAGAAATTGATCCACGTGTTGGACTGCAAGGTTTCCAAGCTAGAAAAATTGCCTTCAATCTTGGTCTTTCAGGTCAGGCATTTAAGCAAATGACAAAATTCGTTGCCGCACTTTACGCTGCGTACGAAGGATGTGATGCTTCCATGTTTGAGATCAACCCGGTTTTAAAAACTTCTGATGACAAAATCATTGCGGTAGACTCTAAGGTAACGTTGGATGGAAATGGATTGTTCCGCCACAAAGATTATGCGGAAATGCGTGATAAGACGGAAGAAGACCCAACGGAAGTTGAAGCGGATGAAGCAGGATTGAACTTCGTGAAACTTGACGGAAACGTTGGATGTATGGTAAACGGTGCAGGTCTTGCAATGGCAACTATGGATATCATCAAATTGTCTGGTGGAAATCCAGCCAACTTCCTTGATGTAGGTGGTACTGCAGACGCTGAGCGCGTTGAAAAAGCTTTCAACATTATCTTGAAAGATGAGAACGTGAAGGCAATTCTGATCAACATTTTTGGAGGAATTGTTCGCTGTGACCGTGTTGCACAAGGTGTTGTTGACGCTTATAAGAACTACGGTTCTTTCCCTGTGCCATTGATCGTTCGTCTTCAAGGTACAAATGCTGAAGAAGCGAAGAAACTAATTGATGATTCAGGATTAGATGTTCAATCAGTTGTATTGCTTCAAGAAGCAGCTGATAAAGTGAAAGAAGTATTGTCTTAAGACTTTCTATCATACTTATGAGCCCCTTGTCATTTGATAAGGGGCTTTTTTGTGGATAAAGCACTATCTTTGATGTCCATTGAATTTTCTGAATCAAAATATGATCAAATACAAGACAGCGGAAGAAATTGAAATCATGCGTGAAGCGGCTTTGGTAGTGAGCAGAACGCTTGGAGAAATAGCGAAGGTTATTGGCCCCGGAGTCACCGGAAAGGAATTGGATATTTTGGCTGAAGACTACATTCGTTCGCAAGGCGCTGTCCCTGGGTTTAAAGGACTTTATGATTGCCCAAGTACAGTGCTTGTTTCCGTCAATGATCAGGTGGTCCATGGACTTCCTTCTGATATTCCGTTTAAAGAAGGAGATGTCGTATCGGTAGACTGCGGAGCTGTCTGGAAAGAGTATTATGGTGATCATGCTTACACATTTCAAATTGGTGAGGTAAAACCTGAAGTTAAGCAGCTACTAAAAGTGACACTTGAGTGCCTTTACCTTGGCATTGAGGAAGCAAAAGCAGGAAACCGCATCGGAGATATTGGTTTTGCTATTCAACAACATGCTGAGAAACATGGTTATGGAGTGGTACGCGATCTTGTAGGACATGGACTGGGACGAACACTTCATGAAGAACCACAAGTCCCCAATTATGGCCGAAGAGGTAGAGGAAAAAAGATTCAGGATGGACTCACAATTGCGATTGAACCGATGATCAACATGGGCACAGAAAAAGTGGTTCAACTAGATGACAATTGGACAATCGTAACAGAAGACGGAATGCCAAGTGCTCATTTTGAGCATGATATTGCTGTCGTGAACGGTAAGCCTGAAATTCTATCTACTTTCCAATACGTAGAGGAAGCACTCGCAAATAAATCATGACACGCGAAACACGGCTTATTTTTCTTGTAGGCTTGACCTACATGCTCTACGCCGTAAGTATGTATTTTGACAAAGGAGCGTTCATCCTTCCATATCCGATGAACGAAGCGGTACTCTTTGCCGTATCTCTTCAATTCGCTTATAAAAACTGGCATCATCGCACACCTGCCATTATTATTGTCTTAATTGGCTTGTTTGGTATATTGATGAATCAAATCTATTGGGAGACCATCCTTTCATTTGAAAGCCTGGTAACCTTGTCAAAAAGTATATGGCCGCGTGTTTTTAGCTTACTTTTTCTCATTTCGTTGCTTTCATTTGGAATCATTACCGTAATTCAGCAGCGCAATTGGGTCAATTTTGCAATGTTTGTTGGCTTTTTGATTCTACTTACGATAGGAATTGCCTCACCGGCGTCTTTATATTTTGTTGCGGCCTATGGTCTGATGACTTTATCCACGCAAATCAAGCGCGTCCATTCTCCCCTTCATCTGTTCTGGTTACTACTCCTAATTCTTGAAGTATCCAGATTTATTACGGAGATCGTAAATGGCGCTCCGATGATTTAAGTGTATCTTTGCAACATGCGTTTTATACTACTCCTATTTCTTAGTCTGTCCTTCTCTTCTTTTGCGCAAACAGACACTATCAATATTATTGCCTATAACCTATTAAATTTCCCAAATGGCAGGGATGATTGTGGTACAAATACCGTTGTGCCTAACAGAGCGGATACACTGCGTAAAATATTGCAATATTCGAAGCCGGACATCTTTGTAGCATGTGAAATTCAGACGGAGGCAGGAGCCGATAGTATTCTGACAAGATCACTCAATGTTTATGGAGCCAGTAATTATGCAGCGGCCAATTTTGAATTGAACAATTCAGGCTCTGGACTGCACAACATGCTATACTACAACACAGACAAACTGACATTGCAGTGGCAGGATAAAATAATCACGAGCTCTCGTGATATTAACCACTACGTACTTTACGTTATCGACCCAAACCTTGGAGTGTACTTCGATACAACGTTCATCGAAGTATACATGTGTCATCTTAAAGCTGGAAATTCAAGTTCAAATGCTGCCATCAGAGCTGAACAGACGCAACTATTAATGGACTACATTGCATTGCGCCCATCAGATCGTAACCATTTCGTATGCGGAGACCTCAACGTCTACACTTCTTCTGAGCAAGGTTATCAGCAAATGATCACTGGTCCTGTCGCTTTACAAGATCCAATTAACAGCCCTGGCAACTGGAATAATAATGGAAGCTTTTCCGAGATTCATACACAATCTACGCGGTCTTCATTGAACTATGATTGTGGTAGTAAAGGTGGTTCCGACGATCGCTTTGATCAAATTCTTGTTTCCCAAAACGTAATGAATGGTTCAGACAGCCTTCGGTATTTGTCCAATTCGTATGACGCTATCGGAAACGACGGAAACCACTTCAACACCAACTTGTTAGCTGGTCCGACAAATACCCAATACCCTGATTCAGTTGTGCGTGCGCTTTATTATATGTCAGATCATTTACCTGTAGCTCTGAAAGCTGTAGTGACTTATCCAACGAGCAATGGCCTTGCCCTCTACCCTGTTGTTGATGGCGTTTCATGCCATGGCTTTTCAGATGGAACAGCGACTATTGTCCCTAACGATGGGCAAGCACCTTACCAATTTCAGTGGGACGCAAATGCAGGCAGTCAAACAACCGCAACGGTTACCGGACTTGCTGCAGGAGCCTATTGTGTTACAGTTACGGATGCTTTAGGTGAAGTTGATGATTACTGTTTGTTTGTGCCAGAGCCCAATGCACTTTCTTACGCAACATTTCTCACTCCAGATGCTGGATCATGCAGCGGTGAGGCGCACATTGTAATTCAAGGCGATCCGAATGATTATACAATCGTTTGGGATGACCCAATGATGCAAACGGGACCTTCTGCCTTTGATTTGTGCGGTGGAACCTATGAGGTTAGCATAACGGATAGCACAGGATGCTCGACAAATGTGGAAATCACAATACAAACAGCTAGTTTGGAAGAGCAACTGACCGAAAAATTACGCGTTTACCCGAACCCTTCCAAAGATTTCTTTGTTATTGACTTCAGCGGAATTGAAGGAACTTACGACATTCAACTCATAGATGCATTTGGCCGAATAGTTCGAAGGATAGATCGATTGTCAACGGATGAAAAAGTAATAGTCAATACAGAAGCGGTTATTGCTGGTGCCTATTTACTCAAAGTCGAAAACGAAAAGGTAAGTCTCCATAAACGATTGATCATCCATCCGTAGAGTTGTATTAATTGTCATAAGGACTGACTTTATCCTTTGTCAACCACATGAAAGCATGTCCATGAATGAGTTGCCATCTACCTGTAAACTCTCCAATGATCTCACAAAAGAATAGTTCTTTTTGATCATCCTCTTCTAAATAAATTATTCGTCTTTGAGCTCCTGGTAAGAAAAAACCAAGGCTCTCCTCACTTCCCTGATTTCGATACGTGTACAATGTATCTTTTGTGACTTCCCATTCATCATTCTGAAAAATAATATCTTCCTGTATCTGTCTTCTCACTTTCCAAGTTGAAATGGATAAAGCATCTTCAACACTTAACTTCTCTTTAGCTTTTAAGCTATATCGATAATATTGATTAGCCGGAGCATCGCAGCAAGCGGGCTTTCTTAAGCAAAGATCTCCATTCGTATATCTCCCAAAAAAGACGGTGTTGTCTGTAAAAATGTTCTTATAACCTTGCTCTGTCCTGAAGTAAATGCCTATAAACGAGTATTCGTTCCCACCTAAAAAAGACAAAATAAGGTCTAGCTCGCCATCACCATTAATATCCAATTGATTCATGCACGGTCGCACTATTTCTGGATAATTAAAAAATGACTCCGTAATCAGTTCCCAATCTTCAGGATTCTCAGAACCAAACGTATACAAGGGTTGAGAGAAATCGCTTTTATGTCTTGAAATAATCTTTGACGCTTCTTCATAGGACAGCGTGTCCAAAGAAGATCGAAACTGCATATCAGGAAAAAAAGACTCTGTATAATGCTGTGCGAAAGACAAAGTTGTCCAACAACAAACCCAAAAGAAAGTAGCGATGCTTCTCATTTCTATCAAATTAAGCAAAAGATACCCTTTTTTTTCTTCAAAATGTTGTAGTAACTCCAAGCTTTTACTAAGTTTGCCTGCCGATATTATCGGACGTTCCGTTGAGGAATTGAGGAGAGGTGGCTGAGTGGCTGAAAGCGCTTCCCTGCTAAGGAAGTTTACGGGTAACTGTAACGAGGGTTCGAATCCCTCTCTCTCCGCTCAACAAAGAGGATTACCGAAAGGTGATCCTTTTTTTGTTTGTGGAGATGGGATGAGAACCTGGTTCGACCTGAGGAGCATACGACTAAAGCATGTAGCACAGCGGAACTAATCACCCTCTCTCCGCAAGCTAAAAGTATATAGAAGAGTCTTCAGAGTGAGGACTCTTTTTTAATGGATCAAAGTTTAGGATGAGAACCCTCGGGTTCGACCTGAGGAACCTGCGACGAAAGCATGTAGCGCAGCGGAACTAATCCCTCTCTCTCTACGCTCCTTGAAAAATGCCCACCATTTGGTGGGCATTTTTGGTTTAACAAGATTATTTTCATTTTTAACTGTTAAAATGACCGCTGCTAAATGGTCAAATTGGTCTACAAAAAATCTGAGAGGAGAACTCTCCAGATTTTTTTCTTCAAAATACGGTAGGGTAATTCTTACCAAGCTTGTTTAACAGGAAAACAATGAAATATGAAAAAAAAACAAACCATTAATTTATTCCTGATGTTATGGATGTCTCTGCTTTCTTTGGGGCTCTATGCACAAACACCCATGCAGGTCGCTGGAACTGCAACGTATACTGCCACGCAAAGTGGAAATTGGTCATCCACTGGAACCTGGGGAGGTACCTTGCCCCCTGACGACAGTCGCGTTTTAATCCCTTCTGGTATTACAGTTACTGTAGACGGATTGATTTCACAAGAAATGAAATCCGTCAGAATTGCTGATGGTGGTAAACTTGAATTTTCAACTACGGCCAATTCAGAACTTCGTACTGAATATTTATTCAGCGGAATGATGGGGACCCTGGAGATGGGAACCGCCAATAACAAGGTATCGCAAGGTGTAATAGCAAGTCTAGTTTTTGCAGAACGCGGCGGAACAACGAGTACTGAAGATCCAGATCGCTTTGCGCCTGGGGCAGTTCTTATGGGACCAACAACGATGCACGGACAGGACAAAACGAGTTGGTTAACACTGCAAACACATCCTTCAGCGGGGGCAACGGAATTTATTCTTAGCAGCGCACCTCAAGGATGGGAAGTAGGAGATCAATTAGTAGTGGCAGGCACGGATCCAATTACCAATGCCTCGATTAATAGTGTGGATGAAATTGCCAGTGATGAGGTAGTTACCATTACAGCAGTTTCAGGAAGTACAGTATCTTTTACTCCAGCGTTAGTGCGTGACCATAAAGCGCCGGCTCAGGCTCCAGACTTAGACGTACATGTTGCCAACTTAAGTCGAAATGTGGTCATTTCATCTGAGAACACTAGCGTAACCTCATTGAGTGGAGATTTCCAAAAACCACGTGGTCACATTATGTTTATGCATAATTTGAATGTAGATGTGCGATATGTTGAGGCGAACAACTTGGGTAGAACAGATAAATCAATAATTCTTGATGACTGGGATTTTTCCGATCTCGACGCAAATCAAAATACAGGAGAACCAGTAATCAACGGAGGAAAAAATCCGCGTGGACGTTACTCTTTTCACTTTCATCGCGGTGGGATGAACACTTCTGTTTTTCCTGCTAAACCAATTACTCCACTTCCTAATCCGGCTAGGGTCGAAGGATGTGTAGTAAATACCGATCCAGGTTGGGGGTATGTAAACCACTCATCGCGTGTCGATTTTGTTCGTAACGTGAGTTACAATGTTGTAGGAGGCGCCTTTAATACAGAGGCAGGAAACGAAACAGGATCATTTATTGAAAATATTGCTATACGAACGGTAAATTCGACCAATCCAATAATGTTTGAGCCAAGACCGCGAAGCTCTTATACATCCGGGAATACAACTCAATCTCTTGTAGACTTTAGAGAAGAGCGTCAAGATTTTGCCTGGCAAGGAGATGGATTTTGGTTCCATAGCACTGGTACTACCGTGCGAGGCAATGTAGTTTCTGGTTGTACAGGACATGCCTATGTTTTCTGGACAGAAGGTCTGGTTGAGAGAGGTTTGGGAACTGCCCGTGGTGATATTGACGCCCACGTTCCTGCAAACGAGTTTCCTGCTTTAAATCAAGCATTGACAAATTGGAAGGCGCAGTACCCTAATTTTGTGTTAGATGTTTGGTACTTACAACCAAGACCGTTCAGTAATAATACAGCATACAATTTTGCTCGTGGTGTTCAAACCTATTATACGCACACGGAGTTCCACAGAAAGGATGATCCATCTGCGACGGACCCGAACGATTGGATGAATGACCTTCCAGACGTATACAAGGATCAGTTGAACTTTGTGATGGACAGTCTAACGCTTTGGAATATAGGTCGTGTTGGATTTGAGCATAATCATACGACAAACGTAACGATTCAGAACTCTCGAATTATCGGCTATAACTGCCGCACGGGTATTGAAAACTACGGTACCAACCCAGCACCAAATTATGTGTTCGGTGAACCTGAAGTAATAGGTATTGATATGGATTTCTTCCACAACACACATCGTTGGAACTTGAACAACAACACAGTGGAAGGCTTCAGTGGAAATGCTGTTGGAGTAATGATGCCACGAAATGCTCAGGTAACTATGGATGGAGGAACCTTTAATAATGAGGGGGTAGATATCTGGATTAACTGTCCAACTGAACATTTAGAGTCTGGAGGATTCGGGTTTGGTGTCGGAATGTTATCTGTTGAGCCTACTCAGTCCGAAGTAAAACTTCAAGGAAATATCACGTTTGCAAATTCAAGCAACAATATTGCTATGAATGCAGAGATTATTTTGGATGAAGTAACACAAAAAGGATTCCCTTTGATTGATGGAGAGAAGGAAGATGCAGAGTTCTTCCTGGCACCGCAAGTTGTAACATTAAATTTTGGACCTTTCACGAACGCAACAGCATATTATGACGAACAAGATGGAAGTCATGTGCCAATTACTTCCGCTAATGCATGCGCATTTAGTGTTCCTTCTGCTTGCGTTGATGCTCAATATCAAAATAGGACGAATGCACAGTTAAACTCTCAATTCTCAAAGTCTTTTTGTGGTGCAATTACGCCGTCAACAGCAGTAACACATCCAATGATTGTTGGAGGAAAAGTGGATGGCACTATTGGATTGAATGAAATCGAGCAAAACCCAGTTCTTGTTTTTCCTAATCCATCCAGCGGAATATATACTATCCAGATGAGTAAAAATGGAGAAGCTCAATACAGTGTTTACACAATGGACGGTAGAGTGATTCGTAAAGGAAAAGTAAATGAGCAAGAGTTTACTATTGATTTGGTATCAGAAAAGTCGGGAGTGTATCTGATCACTCTGAATGGCGAGAACGTTAACAAAGCGGTTCGCGTAGTAAAACAATAGTACCTTCTGCATACAAGTTGCCCAAAGCCCCGAGAAAGGACTCGGGGCTATTATCTTACCTTCTTGTTAAGCATGCATTAACGATCGATATGTGTTAGGGAAATAGCCGATTTAACATTTTAATTTACAGAAACAATCAAATAGAATTTTATGAAAATACTTTTGTCAACTGCAATGCTACTTCTCAGTGTGAGTGTGTTAGCACAATGGACATACAACACAAATAGTAGCGCAGATACTGGGAATCCAGGAGGTGTAAACACAGAAGGCGATGCCATAGGTAATGCTGGTTGGACTATAATTCAAAACGCTTCGCAAGCGGTGAATTCTTGGTCACCCATTCAAACGATTCCATTTGCGTTTAACTTTTACGGGAACCCGGTAATTCAGTTCAAAGCGAGTTTGAACGGCTTGGTGACTTTTGATGTTGGCTCAGTATTACTGCCATCGGTGAACGATAACTTGCCATCTGCTAACCTACCGGATAGTACAATTTGCGGTTTCTGGGACGAGTTTACTGCTGCAGCTCCAACTGGCACTAATGATGAGGTGCTTACGCGAGTGTACGGAACCGCACCCAATCGTCAGTTATGGATCAAATGGTATTCCTTTGAAATGGGGAATCCAGTCAACATCTTTAATTATTATGCTATTGTTTTAGAAGAAACAACCAATAACATTTATATCGTTGATCAGTACTCAAACTCTACGGCACTTACAGCGACCGTTGGAGTTCA
The DNA here is from genome assembly GCA_002427735.1 of Flavobacteriales bacterium UBA6051. Lineage (GTDB taxonomy): Bacteria > Bacteroidota > Bacteroidia > Flavobacteriales_D > Crocinitomicaceae > UBA4466. Next base: position 240,929 of record DIYP01000011.1, on the reverse strand, counting down.
ATTGAACGCTACTACAGCAGTTCAATTCGGTACAAACACGTTTAACCACAATAGTAATGGCGGTACCTTAGCGGATAATGATTACTATGAGTTTATTCCTGAACTACTGGTTAACGACAATGCCGGGGTAATCTCCTTGGACACACCAACCATTCCACTTGTGGCGGGATTATCAAATGTGGACGTTACGGTGCAAAACTTTGGCACAAATGATTTAACAGCTTTCGATATTGTTTGGGAAATAAATGGGACACCTCAGCCTTCATATGTTTATGCTGGACCAACTATTCCTGCGGGAACGCCTTCTGGGAGTTTGAATATTGGATCGTACAATTTTCCCTCAGGATTTAGTACGCTTAAATTTTGGACAAACAACCCAAATGGCGTTTCGGATGCGAACCCCAGCAATGATACGTTAGAAATTAACGCTTGTACCGCATTAGCTGGAACGTACTCCATTGGGGGTGTATCTCCCGATTTCGCCACCATAAATGAAGCTATTAACGCTTTGAATACATGTGGAGTTTCAGGTCCTCTAGTATTCAATATTGCTCCGGGTGTATATAATGAGCTGCTCACTTTGACAGAAGTTACAGGAGCAAGCGCTGTTAATACGATCACTTTTGATGGTGGTGACGCAACTACTACAACGGTAACTGCCGCAGCCAGTGGAGCTCAATGGGCTACGATTGGTCATGACGGTGCAGATTACATTACTTGGAAGAATCTCACTATTGAAACAACAGCCACAACTGATGGCGCTGGAGTTGGTTACTGGAATGACGCAACCAATAATGTTGTAGATAGTTGCAGGATATTAATGGATGAAGTAACGAATGGCGTGAATGATCTTATTGGAGTTATGATTTCAGGTTCTCCAACTAGCGATTTCGTACCAGGTCTTGGAAACGGATATAACACCTTCTCAAATAATACGATTCTTGGAGGAGAGATGGGTATTCACATAGAAGGCAGTAACACATTCAGCGAATGGACGAAAGGAACCGTTATTGCGAACAATAGCATAACATTAATGGATGATTATGGAATTTATGCTGATGCTCAAGATACGATTAGCATTACAAACAATTACTTTGCAGAGACCAAAGCGACAGGAGGAGATGGTATTGCCTTATTTAATGTAGCCAACTTTAACATCAGTCGAAATGAGGTATACGCAAATGATTTCGGCATTTATATTTCTGATGGTAACTTTGACGGACCAGTAGTTGGGCAGTCATTGGTTGCTAACAATATCGCGAAGAGTCAGACAGATTATGGAATGTACTTCAACGATGTGAACAACATGGATATTTGGCATAACACTTCTTGGGGGAATTCTGGGATTCGAATCGGTAATTTCACGAACTTGGACATTCGTAACAATATCTTCCAAAGTACAAACAATTTTGCTTTTGAATCTGATGAAGCAATAGGGACCATAGTCGTTGATTACAACTTATATTGGACACCAACATCCAACGCTAATTTCGCTCGAATAGCTGTATCAACCTACGCCGATCTTCCAATGTGGCAAGCAGCCAATGCAGGAGCCAATTCAAATTCCGTAGAGATTCAGCCAGACTTCTTGGGCGCTTCAAATTTAAGGAGATTAGGTCCAAATGGTAATGATGGCGGTGTAGCAATTTCTAATATCAGTAACGATATCGACGGAGAAATTCGTCCTCAAGGCCTTGCAGTTGATATGGGTGCGGATGAATACACACCAGTAACCGATGATGCCGTTGCTTCAGAAGTGATTCCAGTTAACCAGAATTGCGGTGATAGTTTGACTCAAATATATCTGGTAGTTTCTAATATTGGTACACAGGATATTACGAATGCCTCCATTGGAGTTGACGTTTCAGGAGATATTATTGCTAATTTAAATGCAACCTACACAGGTCCATTGAACTACGGAGGAATTGATACGGTGCTTGTAGGTACCATCAACACGTATGCTGGAGGTGCAGTGAACCTCCAGGGTTGGATAACATTATCGACAGATACGAACCAGGTAAATGACACAATTCTTGGCTCAGCGAGTTTTGTTCCATTCGAACCAGTCGGCTTTGGATCGTATGACTGTGGAACAGATACTGCCACGCTTACTGCCTTAACAGGATATAATGTGTCTTACCTATGGTTTGATTCATTGACTGGAGGAACTCAGGTTGGTTCTGGTAATTCCTTTACTGTTCCTTCAGTAAGTACTCAAGCAACATACTTTCTTCAATATACGACGAATGCAGCCTCATTACAGACAACCTTGGCAGGAGGAAATGGATGTACAGGAGGCGCCATGTTCGATGTAGTATCGGCGAGTGGTTCATCAATAACTCAAATTGCAGTAAATTGTGATGCTGGTTCGGGAATTAATGTTCCAGTGAATATACACTATATCCTCGGCAGTTCCTATGCTGGAAATGAGACAAATGCAGGTGCATGGACGCTGGAAGGAAACTATAACGTTGTTTCTGGAGGTCCAGGTGCTTTGTCATCCTACATCACGCTAACGAATCCAATTGCTTTGGCGCCAGGTCAGACGGTTGCCATCTATGCAGAATATAATGCTGATTATACAAACGGAACAACTACGTTCACAAATGGAGATATTCAAATATTCACTGGAGCAGGATTGTGCGGTTCATTTAGTGGAGCGAACAACGGGCGAATGTTCAACGGTGAATTGGTATTCGGAGCAGCTGCATGTTCTTCTGTAAGAACTCCTGTAAGTGCTATTGCGGTTCCTGCTGTGACAGTTGATCTAGGTGCCGATACGACTGTTTGTGGTCCCAATATCGTTTTGGATGCAGGTAACTCTGATCCGATGACTACTTGGTTCTGGTCAGATTCTTTGACAACAACACAAACCTTTAATGTTACAACTCCTGGTACTTCGGTGCACTGGGTATTGGTAACTGATTCTGTAGGTTGTGTAGGAACAGATACAGTAACAATTCAGTTAAGCAACTTCTCCCTCGGAATCAATCCACAAGTAGAACAAGCTTGTAGTGGAGATACAGTTACAATCACACCAACAATTTCCAGTGCGTACCCCTATACTTACAATTGGTCGAACGGGGATTCTACGGAAGTGATTCAAGTCACAATGGATGGGGCCTATCAAATTGTTGTGCAAGATTCCGTTGGATGTGCAGATAGCTTGACAAGTACTGTGACGTTTACGAATACGCCTGTTGCTGGATTTACTTCTAACTTGAACACAGTGGATTTGGATGTGACCTCTTCCGCAGCAGATGCCGATTCAACTGTCTACGATTTCGGAGATGGCACCGTAATTACAGGTGAGAACCTCACACATACGTATTCAGTGAATGACACGTATGATGTATGTCAATACGTGTACAACGACTGCGGAACGGATACGATTTGTGAGCAAGTTACAATCGCGCAGGTTTCATTGGATGAGCTGAGCAGTTCAATTCAATTGAATCCGAACCCGGCAACTGACGTTCTTACAATTCAAATTGAAGGATTTGATGTAGACAAACTTGAAGTTATGACAACTGAGGGGCGTATTTTATTGCGCTCTGAGTTCTCGAACAATGAAGCAATTTTAAATGTAGAAAGCCTTCCGGTAGGTGTGTACTTCGTGCATGTCTACGGTACGTCTGGACAAGGAATGCGCCGATTCATCAAGAACTAATTTTTGAAAAATTGATTCAACTTATCTAAGCGTTCCAATTCCTCAATAATTGGGTTCGAAAACAGTCCCCTTCTCCCCGCTCAACAAAGAGGATTACCGAAAGGTGATCCTTTTTTTTGTTTGTAGAGATGGGATGAGAACCCTCGGGTTCGAGCCGGAGTGAAGCGGAGCCCAATCAAACTTCAGCTCTGCTGAACAGTTTGATAATCCCTCTCTCTCCATCAAAGAAAAAAAAGCGATATCTTTAGTCAGGTATTCACTTCAATTTGAATACCAAAAAACTACATGAATCAGCTCAAAACATTCTTACAAGCCTTGACCCCGATTTCTGATAGAGAGTTCGAAGATTCAAGGCATCATTTCTATGAAGTAGATCTCAATAAGGGAGATTTTTTAATCCAAGAAGGAAAAGTTTGTAAACAGATTGCTTTTGTTACCCACGGCAGCTTGAGGACGTTTTATGTAAATGATAAAGCAGAAGAAATAACCGCTTGCTTTCGAACTGAAAATAACCTGGTAAGTTCATACAGAAGTTTTATACTTCAAGAACCTTCATCACTTTCTATAATAGCATTAGAAAAAACGAACCTTATCGTCATCGATTACGATAAATTGCAGAAGCTATACAGCACAAGCATGACTTGGCTCAATATAGGCAGATTGGTTGCTGAGCGCGAATACATTAACATGGAAGAGTACGCTTCTGTGTTAAATCATGAATCTGCCAAAGACAAGTACCGGCGACTACTGGATGAGCAAGCCGTCATATTGCAAAAAGCAAATATTGAGCATATCGCAACTTACCTAGGAGTTACCCGAAGAACATTATCCAGAATTAGACAAGAAGTTTCCTTATAGCAATTAGGGACATTTGTCCTGTTAATAATTCATAGATCGCCATATCTTGCGGTGTTGAGTAATGCGTTTCATGCACCTTAAAAACAAATTCAACAACGAATTTAAACAGGATTGAATGGCAAAATTAAAGAATTATAGCGTTGTTACACTGGGGTTAATATTACTTATAACTTCCGCATGTAAGAAAGACGAACACTACATTAATACGGTAGAAATTCCCGACTTTAATTTTCCGAAAACGATCACTTTTGAACATAACCTTTCCACTTACGGCATCTATCAAGGTGCCGTAAATGAGCTTGTTCCGGCTATTGAATTCCAACTATTAGAGTTAAGCTCCGTTTTATTCACAGATTATTCCCAGAAGCAGCGATTGATTAAAGTTCCATCAGGAACACAACTAACAAGATTAGCTGATGGTTCTATCGATTTCCCGGATGGAACCATCTTGGTTAAAACATTCTACTATTATCATGACGCATCCGATCCATCTTTGGGAAAACGGATTATTGAATCTCGGCTTTTGATCAAAGAAAGCAATACATGGAACGCGGCAACCTATATCTGGAATGAAGCTCAAACCGATGCTACTCTGGAATTGAATGGTTCAGATACACAGGTAAACTGGATAGATCAAAACGGAACGAATCGATCAACCAATTACCATATTCCTACTGAGAATGAATGCATGGCATGCCACCAGGTTAATTCATCTATTTTTCCAATCGGACCATCATTAAGAAATCTAAACCGATCGGTTGAAAGAGACGGAAACATTCTAAATCAACTCGATCACCTACAATCGCTGGGGATATTAAATAGTTTTCCAGTTAATCAAGTCACTCAAATTGTTGATTATAACGACCCTTTAGCTTCAATCAGTGAAAGAGGAAGAGCTTATTTAGATATGAATTGTGCTCATTGCCACAACCCAAAAGGTTGGGATATTCCCGCACAAGTGGATATAGACTTTCGATATGAACTTCCTGTGGATCAAACTGGAATCATTTATGAAAAAGACAAAATATCCAACGCACTAACACATGGAAAAATGCCATTTATAGGCACCACACTGAAAGATGAAGAAGGTATAACCTTGGTGCTTCAATATCTAGAGAGTTTGTAGTAAGCTTTATCAAGACACAAAGTTCTGTGGCGAAAACAGAAAGTTGAAAATCTATTTATAACTTACCGACAGAAATTGGAGAATTCTGGCTAATGAGGGTTCTCATGATTCTTAAAAACAACATGATAAAGAAAATCAATACCGTACATGCACTATACGTCTTGGTTTGTTTATCTGCACTCCCCTATTGCTTTGGACAAGTTGATTCCCAAGCAGAAAGCAATGCTCCGATTTTTTTGACGTTTGCTCAAAAGGAAGGCCCAAATGACCCGCTTTTCTTTATTGATGGACAATTGTGCCAACACCTTCGAGAGATTTATCAGGACAAAGCAGGAAATCTTTGGTTTGGAACTAACGTGTACGACTTAATGATGTATAATGGAGACTCTCTTCAGTATATTGGCGAAAAAGAAGGCTTTAGCGGAAGTCGAGTAACTGGTATCTGCGAAGATCAAGCAGGAAATATTTGGTTCGCTACTGGAAACGGGCTCAACAAATACGACGGGAAATCATTTACCATATTCACCGAAAAGAATGGATTAGAGAACAGCGAAATTTGGAGTCTCCACATTGATTCAGACGATATCATTTGGATAGGACACAACGAAGGCTTAAGTAGTTTCGACGGACAGAACTTTGAAAATATAACTGTTCCGAAGTCTTCAATAAAAGAACCCAATATTATCTATTCGGAAAATCGCATAACCGCCATTATTGAAGGTCATGAAGGAAATTTGTGGTTGGGGACAGATGGCTACGGAATCTGCCAATTTGATGGTGATAGCTTTACGCATGTTACGACAGAAGATGGCTTGTGCGATAATACTATAGCTGAGTTAATGGCCGACAGTAAAGGAGCTATTTGGATCGGTACATTTCACGGGGGTGTTTCTAAATATGATGGAGAGAAATTCTTAAACTATACGCAAGATGGCGTAACAAAAGGGAGCGAAGTTGGAGGTTTCTATGAGGACACCAACGGCGACATTTGGTTTGCGGCAGAGAACAATGGGGTCTACAAATACGATGGAGAGGAATTCAGTCATTACTACAAGGAAGACGGATTGAATTCAATCGTTTTGAGCATTTTCAGAGATAAGGAAAACCGATTTTGGTTTGGTGGTTGGGGTGGACTTTTCCGTTATGATGGTATTCGCTTTACCCCAGTTACACAAAATGGACCTTGGGAATAAAGAATCTAAACATGGAACAGGAGAAGAAATTACTGGCAGTAAAAACATTTTTAAAGCATTCTGAACTGTCAAATGGAATTATCAGAGTTTCTCACGGCGCCCAATTTTCAAGAGGAGGAATGATTGGAGGTTGGTTTCTCATGATGTTCATTCTTTTGGTTTCCGTCGTATTCATTATTCAGGATATGCTCTTTTATGCCTTACCGCTGATTCTAATCTGCATTCCTATTGCAGCCTACATAGCAGATTATAGAGGAATTGAAATTGATACAAATAACGGAAAAGTCAGGAGTTATGAATCCTTTCTCGGCTATCGTATGGGCAGCTGGTATTATCTAAAAAACTTCAATCGGTTAAAGATTTCAACAGATACTATTTTAGAAAAACGTGCGCTGTCCGTTGATGCAACTCACCGATCGTCAACGGCATATGACTCCCACCGGTTTTATACACTTTATTTAGTGAATGATGACAGTGATCGGTTTATTAAAATCTATGAAAACCAAAGTATTACCAGGGTCAAAAACTTTGCGGACAAGTTTGCAGGCATGAGCGAACTAGAAGTTATCAAAAGAATAGGTAAAGGAGAAACTGAAGTAATTGGTGGACTTACACTTTAGTGAATCTGGCTACATACAATCTTCACAAGTTCCTGTATATAGCACCTGAACACTTTCAATCTGACGATTCGGAGTGTTGGGCATTCTCACATCCATATCCATACAATCCGTTTTACCGCATTGAACACACTGAAAATGCGGATGAACATCGTGGTGATGGTCAGATGTGCAATTATTGCATTTCGCATACCACTTCACCCCATTTTTCCCAAGAAATGAGTGCAAGACAGCATCTTGATCCAATCGCTCCAAAATGCGATAAATAGTCGTTTTATTCATCGCATGACTCAATTGATCTACGAGTTCAACCACAGATATTGCATGCTCATTCTTGTCAAAAATTTCAAGAATTGTATTTACAGACTTCGTTTTTCGGATCACTCCCATGGTATAAAATTAATGCAAAAGCGTTGCAATAACAAGCTTTTTATGTAGTTTTGCAACTAAGTTGCGATAACAACTCATAATCTATGTTTGCATTAACAAAAAAATCGGATGCGCTTGGCGCCATAGCAAGTACACTTTGCTTGATACACTGTTTTGTTACCCCCTTTATTTTTGTAATCCAAGCGTGTACAGAAACATGCTGTAGTGCGGAAGCTGGAGTTCCAAGTTGGTGGTTAGTTTTGGACTACTTCTTTTTAAGTATCTCCTTTTTAGCCATTCTTTGGTCCACGCAAAAAACAAGCAAAAACTGGATGAAATTGGCCCTTTGGGCTTCATGGCTATTGCTGGTTGCAGTCATTGTCAATGAGCGCATTGATGGAATCAGAATTCCACAAACATTGGGGTATTTACCGGCATTATTACTCATCGGCTTGCACATATACAATAGAAAGTATTGTATGTGTAAAGAAGAAGAAGAATGTTGCACAAACCAATAAATAGTACATGCTAGACAATAGAATAGATATTATTGGCGATGACCACATAGGGACAAGTGTTGAAACTCCCCTAAGACTAGATGCCTTTGAGAAATCTGACGAAATGAAGATTCAAGAAATTGAAGCACATTTTGGTTCTATCATGGATATTCTTGGCTTAGACTTATCAGATGATAGTCTCTCTGGTACACCTCATCGCTTTGCAAAAATGTATGTGAAAGAGTTGTTTTACGGTCTGAACCCAGCTAATAAGCCGAAAATATCAACATTTGAGAATAAGTATGGCTACAGCAAGTTACTTGTTGAACAGAACATTAACATTGACTCTGCATGTGAGCATCACTTCCTACCAATAACGGGACATGCACATATAGGCTATATCCCAAAAGACCGAGTTATCGGGTTATCCAAAATTAATCGACTGGTGGACTATTATGCGCATCGTCCGCAGGTTCAAGAAAGATTATGCCTGCAGATTTTAGCAGACTTGCAGGAAATTTTGGGTACAGATGATGTTATAGTAGTTGTGCATGGAAAGCACTTATGCGTTTCGTCAAGAGGCATAAAAGACAAAGATAGCTCAACCACGACCATTGAATTCGGAGGAGTATTCAATGATATTGAACGCAGAAATGAATTCTTCCGCTTAATTGAATAACAGCGTATTGAAACAAAGTAAGTTACAAAGAGAAAAAGACTTTAACGATGATAGGTTAGGTAGCAAGTTGACGATTTGGTTTCATCGTCAATAGTTTTAGTGCACGTAGCGCCTCACCTCACTGTGAGGCGCTACTCTAAAAAAGATTAGAAACAAATGGAACAAGAAATAGCAGTAAAGAATTGGCAAATCGGGCAGACTCCTGATATTTTGAATTCAATTCATCAAAGTGATGTAAATATTGTCATTCAAAACAGAAATATTCACCATCTTCAAGAGAACATTTCAGCCCTTTTGAATGAAGGTTTTGAGTTCAGGTCAAGCGGAGATATACAGACTATACTAGCCGAACTAAAAAACTTGCTGGGTAAAAATTCATACAATGCTATTTACCAAGACTTTGAATCGATCATTCGCCGCTTTGGTAAGGTAACGGATTCTGATTCTTTTCGCGTGCTTCTGTCAGTTGTAGATTCGGATATGTGCCGTAAATTCCATACAGACATTAATGATTTACGATTATTGTGCACATATGCAGGTCCGGGCACTCTTTGGCTCACCGAAGATAATATAGATCGAAATGCGCTAAACGCGCTTGAAGAAGATGGATGTATTATTAAAGATGAGAGTAAGATAAAACAAGCCGAAACAGGCTCCATAGTTCTACTCAAAGGTGCTATATACCCTAAGGAAAATACCAGAGCTGCCGTTCATCGGAGTCCGAGCATTGAAGAAAACGGAAACCGTCGACTTTTGCTTCGAATTGATACAAACGATTTTTTAATTTACTAAACTCACTTACATGATTCCTCAATCTTTTGAACAATGGGTGAACTGTATTACCAATGATTGCAAAATCAACCTAACGCCAGAGTTTGCGCAACAGAGACTTGCTATTTACGAAAATCAAGAGCACGCTGAAACGCAAAAATTCATTGAGATGTACGGCGAGCAACACTTAGCAAATATTATCAACTGGTATAAAAGAATTTAATGATGACAAATAGACTTCCTGTAACAGTTCTAAGCGGTTTCTTAGGCGCCGGAAAAACAACACTCCTAAATCATGTCTTGCACAACAAAGAGGGATTAAAAGTGGCAGTGATTGTCAATGACATGAGCGAAGTAAATATTGATGCGGATCTTGTTAAGAATGAGAACGTCCTTTCTCGCACTGAAGAGAAACTTGTAGAGATGAGTAATGGATGCATTTGCTGCACCCTGAGAGAAGATCTTATGGTTGAAGTGGAGCGATTGGCCAAAGAAAATCGTTTCGATTATTTGCTGATCGAAAGTACAGGAATCAGTGAACCTATTCCTGTAGCGCAGACATTTACGTTTGTGGATGAAGAAAATGGAATAGACCTTTCACAGTTCAGTTATGTAGATACGATGGTAACCGTTGTTGACGCATTTAATTTCTTCAAAGACTTCGGTAGTCCAGAAACGTTAATGGATAGAGATATGACCGATATCGAAGGAGATCATAGAACTATTGTGAACTTGCTTACGGATCAAATTGAATTCGCCAATGTCATTATTCTCAATAAAACTGATCTGGTTTCTGAAGATGATCTTGGAGTGCTGAAAGCGGCCATTAACAAACTAAATCCTTCTGCGAAAATTATTGAATCTACATATAGTAAAGTAAGTCCGAATGAGATTCTTAATACGGGGATGTTCGACTTTGAAGAAGCAGAGCAAAGTGCTGGTTGGATTGAAGAATTAAACAAAGAAGAACACACTCCGGAAACAGAAGAATACGGAATTGGTTCTTTCGTATACCGATCTCGTAAACCTTTTGACCCAGCTCGATTCTGGGATTTTGTCAGACTCCGTTTCCCTGATAATGTTATCCGAAGTAAAGGAATGTTTTGGCTGGCATCTCGTCCGGGACAGGCACTCGTTTGGGGACAAGCTGGTGGATCATTAAAAGCGGACAGTGCCGGAGTATGGTGGAGCAGTATGCCTTTTGAAAGTAGAAGCCAATACTTCGCATTTGTCGAGAATCAAGAAATTATCGAGTCTGACTGGCATACCACATTCGGGGATCGAAAGAATGAAATTGTTTTCATCGGTCAAGATATGGATCAAGAGTTAATAACAACACTTCTTGACAATTGTCTCGCTACTGATGATGAAGTAGCATCATTAAACTTAGAAAAAGGATACGACGACGAATGGCCGGTTCAAAGAGCTTATGCGCTTTAAAGTGCGCAGATAAGTGTTCCGATATTATTCGTTACTGCTTGAACACCTTCTCGATAAAGGCCTGACCATTCTCAAGGGTTACCTTACACAAATAGACCCCAGAAGGCAGTGAGGAAACGTCGATAAGGCTTTGATTACCTTGCAGTACCGATCTGCCAAATGCGTCGACCATCTCATACTTCGAAACAGGAGCAGAAGAAACGATATTCAAAACTGTTTCCATAGGATTCGGATAGATCCGAATAGTCGATTCATTTTTTTCAATGGATGCTGTGACATCTTCGCAAAACACACGATTTTCCGGTGAAAGATCGTCAAAGTTCAACAGCGCATTCCAGATAAAATCAACGGCCTGCTGATAGTTGCTCGCAACAATGGGGTCAATAATGTCTGGCACCTGATAAGATGACGGGGCAGGTTCTTCATACATGGCCATATAAGTTGCTAAAGCCGCTAAAAAGTACACCGTTGGTCTTCCATGAGGTGCATCATCCTCATATAATGTATCAATTGCGATTTGATCAAAAGGAGCTTGCATAAGTAAATCACTGATTACTGGTCCAACAGGAATCATTCGGACACAGTGATCCGGATGAGCCAAGATCAAAGAGTCATGATATTCTAGGAACCAATCATGGAAATCGCCATTCAGATAATCATTGTAATTCTGCCATTCCTGCTGGGATGGTGGAAAACCTTGAGAAAGATATGGTGCCATATCCGGCCAGTTTTCATAAACATAGAAAGTCATCGAATCCTCTTGCTGATTCACCCAATTAAAAATCTGCGATGTATAATCAAGTGGTGATTGTGTATCATTGAAATAATCAACAGACGGTCCTTGCCATTGAATGAAATTACCAGGAGTAATCAGAATATTGTCAAAATCTGCCTGACTAAATGGGTAATTATCTGAATCCCATGCTGATGCGACCGAATCAAATACCCATTGAGCGATTGGTGGAAGATTAGCGTGTTGTGGAATAAATCCATACTGTCCACTTACGGCATATTCATAACCAGCTTCCTCTGCCAAAAAATGGAACCAATGAGGAACCGAAGTTTCTTGACTGGGCGTTATATTCACTTGGAATTCATGGTTAATAAGGCTATGCCCGAAAATAAAGGTCTTTAATGTATCTTGAGCTAATAAGTGTGAGCAAGAAAATAGAAGGGCGAATGACGCAATGATTGTAGATAGACTTTTCATAGTTGTGTAGGTTAGACATAAATTCAAACGGTCGGATGAAAAGAATGGTTGGAAGTCTCAATAGTTGACAATCACAGAAGAAGGCTTTGCCCCATACGAGCTGTTACTTTTTCAATTCTTCGGATTCTAAGTATTGAAAAGAAACTACAACAATTATTAACTCACTAAATTTAGACATATGAATTACTTACTATTTTCAGGATTAATGCTTTTAAGCTCAGGCGCCTTTTCACAGACATCTGACATAGAACCAAGCAAAACGGAGGCAATCATCTATCGAGGGTTTGAGAATACGGTGGCATTCAATGATATCGATGTTGACCAATATGAAATCGAGACGGTTAACTGTAATATTCAGAAGTCTGATGAGAATGCCTATACGGTACGAACCAAGTCAAAAGAGAAGTACGCTAAAATCCTGTTTATTTCAAATGGAAGCGTAGTGAATAGTCGAGACTTTTCAATTAAAAACTTACCTCAGCCCTCTCTCTACTGGGGAGACGAAATGTCTGGAATGAATACTTCCAATTCAAATGAAATTCAAGTAAAATATGCTCCGGGAACACAACTCAATTTCGCATTTGACGTTGTAGGATGGAATTTCAGCCATCAGGAAATTACCTTTTCAGGCGACGGGAACACACTTTCACAGTCCGTTCTTGAATACATAGAATCGATAGACTCAAAAGAAACTGTTTTTATTGAGATTAAAGTGAAATCCGAAGACCAAATAATTCGAAAGATGGTCGGTTCCTGGATAAAAGGATAGTGCACTAATGAAGTAAATTATACCTTATCTTTGCACCCGCTTCCTACTTAATACTGGAAGTCAATGTACGAATGGATAAGGGCATTATTTCTTCCAATATTGAAAAGGCTGTAGCCATTTTAAGGAACAACGATCTCGTTGCAATTCCTACGGAAACCGTTTATGGATTAGCAGGAAATATATACAGTGAAGAGGCGATTCGTAAAATATTTGAAGTCAAACAGCGACCACTGTTTAACCCACTTATAGTTCATATTCATTCCATTGATCAGCTAGACAAGATTGCCAAAATCATACCTGAAAAGGCTAAACGACTGGCACAAACTTTTTGGCCGGGATCACTTACTTTGGTTCTTGAAAAATCAGAAGTTATACCTGATGTAGTTACTGCGGGAAAAAGTACTGTTGGAATAAGAATGCCCAATCACCCTGTTACGCGCGAACTGTTGTCGAAGTTGGACTTCCCACTGGCTGCACCGAGCGCTAATCCCTTCAATCGAATCAGTCCTACCAGTGCAGAGCATGTTGAAGCATATTTCTCCGATACGCTTCAAATGGTTCTTCAGGGCGGTCCTTGTGAAAACGGTATTGAATCGACTATTGTTGGGTTTGAAGATGATGAACCTGTACTCTATCGATTGGGCGCGATCTCTGTTGAAGACATAGAAAAAGTAGTTGGAAAGATCTCAGTACGGAACAAAAAAGAAAGTGCTCCAGATGCACCAGGCATGTTGGCAAAGCACTATGCTCCTCGAACAAAATTGTATCTCACGGATTCAGTAGATGCATTGTTGGCAAAGCATAAGAACAAAAAGATTGGTGTTCTTTCATTTTCTAAAGAAATCTCACAACCTTCGATAAAGAGCAATATCGTTTTATCCAAAGAAGGTGATTTCAAGGAAGCCGCTGCTCGACTGTATGAATCGCTACACCTACTTGACAATGAAGGTCTTGACATTATTATCGCTGAAAGACTTCCAGATACAGATCTAGGAAAGTCTATTAATGATCGACTGGAAAGAGCTGCGAATTGATTCGAGCAAGGCAAGAGTAGGTTTATACTTATCTTCTTCATTTTTACCGTATATTCAACGTTAAATGAAAAAGTCACTTTATCTTTTATTTGCACTACATCTTGGGTTCTTGTTCGCGTGCTCTGAAGAAGCCCCAAAAGTGGAAAACACCCCCTCCCCTTCAACTCAATCAACCGCTGCTTCAGCAATTCAATCTTCAGATTCTGTTGTTACAATGGCTGTTGAAAGATATGTGGCGGAAATTGATGAAGTAGCGATGAAGCAAGTTGGTTTGTTTGATGAAAGTGCTTCAATTAAAACAATAATCCAATACTACCACTCCAGTCATGACGTAGAGCGGTGGAGTGATAAAATGTGGGGGCGTTGTTGCACTGAAGCAGATATGTCCTTTGTCGAGTGGTTGAGTTTTGATGTTAGTGTTGACAAACAAGGATCAGCTTATCCTTTTAAAAATGCATTAGATGCAAACTACAATAGCACTTTTGTATTCGAAAAAGAGGATAGCATAACAATTGCCATCAAATTCTATAATGACTCGGAGTTTTGGGAAGCTAATTACCAAAAATCATTAGATAAGTTTATTGCCAAAGAGGATACTATCATGCGAAACTTTCAAGTGAGTATTATCAACGGCTTTTCTAAATCAGAAAAAGCGTATTACAACAATGCTCGTATAAAAGAAGTTGAATTATGGCTTAATGGTGCCCATATGTGCAACATTGAACTTCTTGATAAGCCCGATATACAAATGCTTACTGGTAACTTTCCCTTTTTCAAAAATGACCTGGTTGAAATCAAACCAATTGCTTACTTCCCCGGAAAGTTCTATGACGACATATGTATTTCCGAAATTCAGCGCAGCCTTTCGTACAGTTGTCACGAAAAATTGAATCGCATCAACCTTTACGAACAATAATCACGATTCATCCATAGCTGAGCAAGGTCCAAACAACTCCTGTAAGTAATTGAGATATAAGCGACTATTTGTACCCATCTAGACCCAAGTAGCAAGTGCACAAAAAAAAACCAAAATCGGTCAAAAAATTGATTGTTTATTAAAACAAATCCTTATTTTTGCACTCGCCTTTGATCAAAAGTGATTGATCGAAAGTTGAAATAACCGGATTGTATTTATACAATATCGGGGTGTAGCGTAGCCCGGTTATCGCGCCTGCTTTGGGAGCAGGAGGTCGCAGGTTCGAATCCTGCCACCCCGACTTAAAGCCTTAAACTTCTGTTTGAGGCTTTTTTCATTTATGCAGGATGAGAAACTGTTCGACCTAAGGAGTTTAGCGACGAAAGCACTGACCAAAGGGAAGTAATCCTGCCACCCCGACTTAAAGAAGCCTTGAACTTTAGTTTGAGGCTTTTTTTATTCATTAAGCTTTTATTGCACAAAAAAGCCCTTCCAAAAGAAGGGCTCTCAAATACCATGTTAACTACTACCTAACTGACTAACTACCGACTATTTTAACCGATTTATGACATGGTATAAGCATTCGTATCGTTATTTAACGACAATCATTTGTTTATGAACTGGAAGCCCTTCAGCCTCCAGATTCAATATATATACTCCTTGGTTGAGTGCCTGACAATTCACCTGAATACGATCAGCAACATTCACGAATTGACTTTCTAAAACAACATTCCCCTGAACATCTGACAAGAATACTTTTACTGCTTTCTGCTCACCCACATTCACGAAGAAAACATCTGTTGTAGGATTTGGATAGGCTTTAAACAACTCGCTTTTCACCTGAAGTGCTCTGATATTCGAATAAGAAATTGCACCATCGAAGTCAACTTGCTTGATGCGATAGTAATTTACCTCATCTCTCATCGGAGATGCATCCACAAATCGATAATTGATTTCTTCCAGCGAATTGCCATTACCATCTACTTTTCCTATTGGCTGAAAGTCATCATTTTCTGTTTTTCGCTCAACGACGAAATAATCATTGTTAGTTTCCGTAATCGTGTTCCAATTCAATTCAACAGCGCCACTGGACACTTTAGCACTCAACTCTCCAAACTCAACCGGCAAAACGACGATAGAACAATCCGTCGCTCCATTTCCACCCGTTTGTGAAAAAGTAAAGGTTCCCAGTTCGTCTGAAAAGTTGGTGATCATCAGCATGTAGACATCTCCTGTGGAAGCGCCAAAAATGTTAGCTTCTTCCGTCGCGGCGCCAGAATAACTGCAATCGACAAGATTAGCAGTTTCGTCAGTTGTTACCGAAGTACATGCTGCACTTGTTGAGGCGAACGGTCCCCACATAATGAAATCCACGTCTATCGGAAAACCTGTAGTGTCATTTTGCTCCATAAAAATATGTAGGTCTCCTGCCGTTTGAACTTCCAAATAATAATACGCCGGATTCGGAGAAGTAAACAACTCATCAGCAAAAGAAGAGCCAGACTGATCAAAATTTGTACACGCTACTCCCACACCAAATGCATCAGCTTGTCCAGTAGTATTACAATAAGAATAAACCGTTCCTGTACAGAATGGATCTGCTGTCCCGCACGTCACATTTGCTCCTCCCTGTGTACAAGGCCCGGTAGCTTGAATATCTTCTGTAATACAAATATCAAATGTCCCTGCTCCTCCAGAGATTTCCCATAATCGAACATAATATGTATCTCCCGGTGTCAACCCCTGAAGGTTCAAACCGGGCATTGTCCCAACGAAATCATCATTACAACCAATCGAAGTGAAGGTTCCAGCACAATCCGATGAATACACCTCCATTACCGCATCAAAAATGGTAACTGCGAATGTTTCAATATCGACAGCTCCCGATGCAGGTGCTTGAAATGAAAACCACACTTCTGGTTCCGTTCCATTTAAACCTCCACATGAAGGCGCACCAAAGTTGGTTGCATTCGCTTCATATGTCGCTCCATTCAAATCAACAACGGATGTATTACATGTTGTCCCAACGGTCAGAGGCGTTGCATTATTACAAGGATCAGAATCATTAGAAGGTGGCGTCGGCTCCGTAACACAGATATCAAATGTTCCATTTCCCCCGCCATAGTCCCACAAACGAACGTAATAAGTTTGTCCAGGGGTTAACCCAGTTAAATTTAACTGCGGCATAGTTCCGACGAAATCATCATTACAGCCAATGGAAGTGAAGGTTCCAGCACAATCCGATGAATACACTTCCATCACAGCATCTGTGACAGTTCCTGCGAACGTTTGAACATCGGCAATTCCACTCGCTGGAGCTTGAAAAGAAAACCATACTTCCGGTTCTGAGGACAAAGGACCACATGAAGGAGTACCGAAATTGGTCGCATTCGCCTCATATGTCGCGCCGCTTAAATCAACAACAGAAGTATTACATGTTGTACTCACTGTTAAGGGAGTAGCATTGTTACAGGGATCCGTGTCATTACCCGTTGCCGCAACAGTCGTAGTAACACAAATATCAAAATTCCCTGTTCCTCCATTATACTCCCACAAACGAATGTAATAAGTATCTCCAGCTGTCAATCCAGTTAAATTTAATTGAGGCATGGCTCCTATAAAATCATCATTACAACCGATTGATGTGTAAGAACCCGAGCAATTGGCCGAGTATACTTCCATAACTGCATCAGTTATGGTCCCCGCAGCGGTCAAAATATCTACACTTCCACTTGCCGGTGCCTGAAAAGCGTACCATACGTCAGGAGCATTATTCAGCGCTCCACAAGACGGCGCTCCAAAATTATTTCCATTTTGCTGATAGTTATCGCTGCCATCTATCGTTACTGTAGAGTTAGAGCATGATGTTCCAACTGTAAGTAAAGGAGCATTGTTACATGGATTATTATTCGCTTGTCCAAAGCAAAACGCTGTTGCGAATAAAACAAGACTAAGAAGTTGAACCTTGAAAATCATAATTGCCCGTATTTACCATTCGCAAATAAATTCTCGAGCTCCTCAAGTAGCCATTCTTTTGTAGCAAACTTACCGTTCGTTTTAATAAATACCCGATGCTCAAGGCTGGCCGCATTCTTTTCCATTATCGAAATGCGAACAACGCTTTTGTTGTTGATGAAGTGCTGCTCTATTCTGTGAAGATCTTTCAGAGAAAAACTTCCCATTAGATTAAAATAACCGACTCTGGAACCATCCTCGTAATCTTTGAATGAGTAGTGAGTCATAGGAGCCTGTTCGCGCTCATCACTGAGGTATACAGTCGACTGACTGTAAAGAGCACTGACAGAAAAAAGCATTATTCCGAGTACTAAGAAGTTTCGTAAAGAATTAATTTTCATGGTGTAGTTATGTAAGTCGTACTAACAAGACTCTGAATCAGAATCATTTAAAAAGTCAGGCAAATGTTGTGAAGAAATAGCCCGGCGTCAAGAAAAAAAAATCACAATAATCAAACGTTCAAAGAGAAAAATTAACACCCGAAGAAAGGGCTTACTAAACCGTTTTTCCCAGTAATCATAAGGAGTTTGTAAATTTAACAATCAAGAAAATTAATGTGCTTTTTCTCACAAATCCAACGCCATTTTACTTCCTAAAAAAACCTGAAAGTACGTCTTGAGTTGATTATCCATTCCTTAATTTCGCTCATTCTTAATACGGCTACATACTCCATGCAAATGAAAAAGTCTGAACAACTGTTTTACCTTGTAAAATCGTTGACAAAATCTGAGAAACGCAGTTTTAAGCTTTTTGCCAAAATCAATAGCACTGGTGAGAAGAGCAATTACATCATTCTTTTCGACGAATTGGACCGTATGACACAGTACGACCACCAACAACTTGTTAAGAGTATCCATCGGAAAACCAATACCAAGAATATCTCTCAACTCAAGAATCAACTGAACGATGTCATTATGCGATCGTTACTTCAGTATTCTTCTGTGAGCACTCAGGGAATGCGCATTCAATCAATGATCAACTACATCACGATCTTGATTTTGAAAGGACTAACAAGTCAAGCGAACGACCTAATTGCCAAAACAAAAGAGACAGCTATTTTGCATGAGGATTTTATCGCGATTGACCGGCTCGCGATCTTGGAACAAGTCAATACACTGTGTGAAACTGACAGAAGCCGAATTGATACATTTCTAAGCGAATCGCACCCAGAAATTGTTGCGGCAAGAGAAAAAAACAGATTGGAAGGTGAACTTGACCAGCTAATTCTTCGCATGCGTTCTTTCTTTCTTGCTAACGTAGGTATGATGGGAGAAGATGGTAACGAACAATTGGAAGCCTTAGTGAACCATCCTATTCTAACCTCGCCCCCACGCAACCTATCGGATGACGGTCAGATTAATTTTCATGCCATTTGGGGGCACTATTACTATTTGAAAGGAAATGGTGTCAAAACTTATTATCACCGCAAGCGCGTAATGGATATATTCGAATCCACCGAAGGAGCCTATCCGCCCGTTCTTTGGATTCTGCATGCACGCCTTTTGCTTACGGCTTTATCTTACTTCGATATGCGAGAACAGTTCAATGAAGAACTGGCGCAGATCAAGAAGGCACTTAAGGATATACCCAACGATCATAAAGGAGCTTTTGTTAACTACTTGCTTGAACTAACACTTCAGAATATTCAACTTGATTCGGAATTGTTCAATGGCAAATTCGCGGACGCCGAAAAGAAAACCGTCAAGATTGCGGACTTGATGAAGAAAGCTGATCCCTTCCTGGATAGTAACTTGAAAATGACATTGCTCTCTAACTTTGCAACAGCGAAAATTGCATCAGGGAAGTACAAAGAGGCGCTTGGACATCTGAATACTGTTTTGAATTCATCCGAGATGTCGAATATTCGTATCACAACGCAGTGCTACAACAAGATAAAGAACATCGTTATTCATTACAGTCTTGGTAATTTCACCTTGATTGATTCATTAATTAGTTCGACAAATCGCTTTTTCAAAAAGCACGATAGAATGAACGATTATGTTGACTCGTTTCTCAAGTTTGCACGGAGACATCTGAAGGATCCTTATGATTCATCAAAAAAACAAGCTTTTGAAAAGGAAGCTCAAACACTTGCTAGTATTGCGACACAATTAGAGAAAGAAGCGCGTCCGCTTGAATATTTTAATTTATCAACCTGGCTCGACGCAATCAGTTCTGGAGTTACCATGGAAAAACTGATTGATCAGCAGGAAATTTGAATTTCTATTGATTTTATGGGATAAATCAAGGAGTCTATTTAGAATTTTGTTTATTTTTGCCGTCCTAATCTTCCTGATTTTACAGGGTGATATGGGCTCGTAGCTCAGCTGGATAGAGCACCTCCCTTCTAAGGAGGCGGTCCTAGGTTCGAATCCTAGCGGGCTCACATCTAAAAGACTTTAGTGGAAACTAAGGTCTTTTTTTGTTTGAAAGAGTTTATCAAAAATCCGCTCCTATCAAGATGACCGGACTTCCTGCTTAATTGCTTTATTATTAATTTAATCAAAAAAAAAAATCACAATACTGTCCTATTCTCAAGGACTCAATCATTACATATATAAATACACATTAATTTAAAACGAAAAGACATGAGAGATTTTATGATGCTGTTCCACAGCGAGCCAAACCCTGATTTCAACCCAACTCCTGAACAAATCCAACTAGAAGTAAAAGCCTGGCAGGATTGGATAGGAGGAATTGAGGCGCAAGGTAAACTTAAAAACCCAGGAGACGCTCTAGGTTTTGAAGGCAAAACAATGCATGCAGATGGTTCAGTGACAGACGGACCATACGCAGAAGCTAAAGAGATTGTCGGTGGTTTCATTGTAGTTTCTGCTGATTCTATTGAAGAAGCCACAGAACTTGCAAAAGGTTGTCCCGGACTAACCAACGGAGGCAAAGTTGAAGTCAGAGACATTATGGTTTTTGATGGAATGTAGGCATGGACAACCAACAACTGTCCGAAATTTTTAAAGCTGAGTACAGTAATTTGATTGCTGTACTCAGTAATTTTTATGGCTTAAACGACCTGCAACTTGCCGAAGATATTGTATCCGACACTTTTTTAAAAGCCATGAAAGCCTGGTCTCACAAAGGCATTCCGCAATACCCTAAAGCATGGCTCAGAAAAGTCGCACAAAATCAATTAAACGAGCATTATCGACGAAAAAAAATCTATAATGAAAAGATCGCGCCTGAACTTGGTGCCAAAGCTCAACAAACCGAAGCCATAGAAATAACTGACAAAATAATTGAAGACAGTCAGCTTCAAATGATATTCGTACTCTGTGACCCTGAGCTCAAGAAAGAGTCGCAACTTTGTCTTGCATTACGCGTTCTATGTGGTTTTAGTATTGAAGAAATTGCAAAGGCTCTTTTATCTAATAAAGAAAACATCAATAAGAAATTATATCGTGCAAAAAAGGCCATAAAAGATAAGGGACGAATTGAAATGAGCCTTACATCAAAGGACTACATCTTCAGACTTGACAGTGTTCTAAGGGTGCTTTATTTGTTATTTAACGAAGGGTATTATAGCAGTGTAAATGAAGCAAACATTCGCCATGACATATGTTGGGAAGCCATGCGGCTCTGCCTCTTCCTATCTAGACAAAAAGATTTTCCAAAACAAAAAATCTATGCGTTGATAGCATTGATGTGTTTTCATGCTTCGCGATTAAATGCAAGAACATCTGGAGAAAATGGTGATCTACTCTATCACGAACAGGACAAAAAAAAATGGGATAAAGGACTGATTGAAAAAGGTGAAAAATACCTTACATTTTCTTCTGCAGGGAATATTGTCTCTAAGTATCATATTGAAGCGGCAATTGCCTATTGGCATACCTTAGAGGATCAAAAAAAATGGGATCACATTTTGCAGCTGTATAACAAACTGCTCACTATTGAATATTCGCCAATCATTGCATTAAACCGCACGTATGCCCTTGCTCAGGCAACTTCAGTTGACCAAGCAATTCAAGAGGCATATAAACTAGATTTAAAAAAGAACCACCACTTTTTCTGTATGCTGGCGGAATTTTTTCGCATGAGTAATAAGATTGATAAAGAAATCGAATACTTACATAAGGCTCTGGAGTTTGTCAACAAGGAAAATGAAAAGAAATTGATCCTTAAGAAATTAGAAAAGGTAAATCAACAACGATCTTTCAACGAATAGGTCTATTTATGGTTCGAACTTCGTTGCGCCCGGTTCACAAATAAAGGTTCAACGAAAGTTGGACCTTTTTTGTTTTAGCTAAGCTTAGCCCAATTAAATGAACCTTTTCTATTCCTCTGAGTAATACGAAAAAGCACTTATGAATAAAGCCGCGCTACTGGTAGTACCATTTCTTATTTGGGGATGCTCCGAATATAAAATGAACACAACGTCCAACCCCATACAAATCCAGAAAGTTATTGAAGAGGAGTTCGAGCTCCACAAAACGAACAACGACCAAAGTTCACTGCTCATTTTATTTCCTGATTTAGGAGGTAATGCCATATCAACTCAGGAAAGCTTTCATATTCTCCCCGTCTGTTCAGGAGCAAATGTATCCGTATTGTTGATGAACTTCAATCATCATCTTTTTCTTTCGAAAGAGGACAAAATTCATTTAACCAATACACTGGATAATTTGATTAAACATCACGATTTATCTCCTGAAAAAGTAATTATTGGTGGATTTTCAAGCGGTGGAATAGTCAGCGCATTGTGGAGTAACCATCTGATTGAAACAAATCATGGCTTCAAACCTCAAAAAGTGTTCGTAGTTGACTCACCACTCGATTTAGTGGAGCTTTTTAACAACGTCACAGATGTTGATTCACTATCTCATGAGGTCAGTATTGCAGAAGCTGAATACATTACCACTTATTTTAAAGATGCCTTAAAGGCAAATGATTCACTTGTTCATCGAATTGCTGAAGTTTCTCCATTCAATTACTCGGCAATGAATTTTGAAAACATCAAACGATTAAAAGAGGTGGACTTGAGAATTTACACTGAACCAGACTCTCTATGGTGGAAGGAAAACAGAGGTTTTGAGTTCGAAGAAACGGATTCCTACCAACTGATTCGTTTTGCCAACATTGTAAAAGCAAACGGATGGAATAATCTACAACTCATTAAAACCGCGAACAAAGGCTTTAGAAATAATGGGCAAAGACATCCGCACTCATGGTCAATTGTTGATCCGAAAGAATTAATAAAATGGATCTCTAAAGAATAAATTGTACACTTTACCGGCATTATTGGCTCGATCTCTATTGAGTCTTTTTTGTTTTAGTCAGGTTTGATAGGAACCAGGCTCGAGCCGAAAAACAGTGAAGACAATACAGCAATAACGTAATAATCCTATATGGCTCAATCCATCTAATAGTATCAAGGACAGATTCTGATTGATTGTTACTAACAAAAAAACCTCCAGGAATATCCTGAAGGTTTTCAACCATATTCATAAATAAAAGACGTTACATTACATAACCTGTCAAGAATTTATCAATTTTCTTCTTCTTTGTATCTGTCTCCATGTCAAAAAGGACTTCATAAATGCTCTTGCCTTCTACTTTATCCGAAAGTTCAAGATTTTTACCGCGACCGTATATACCGTCCCAACTTTGGCGAACGTTTGCCCAGAAAGCTCCGTTTTCCTTCCACCAATCGATCGCAGCCTGGCACTTTGACTCTTTCACGCGAACATACGTGTTATAGCCTTTCTCTTCTGCAATCAGTTGGTCTTTTCCGCTTTCACGGTAAACTTTTTTATTATCCTGATCATGAATCCAACCATCCTTAATGATTTCATGTCGATTTCCACGAACTGTTACGTTGTAATCACTTC
The DNA here is from genome assembly GCA_002427735.1 of Flavobacteriales bacterium UBA6051. Taxonomy (GTDB): domain Bacteria; phylum Bacteroidota; class Bacteroidia; order Flavobacteriales_D; family Crocinitomicaceae; genus UBA4466. Next base: position 216,922 of record DIYP01000011.1, on the reverse strand, counting down.
TTTGTGTATACTCTCTACGCGGAAGGGGTGCATCAGTTGTATTTTCCCAAAAACTCTTACCATCAACGTGCACCCAAGTAGCACTCCCTTCATATCGAGGACTGTCATCTACCTGATATACTTTTTGCGTCCATTGTCCTTTTACATCTTCTGCAGACATCGTTTTATAGTTCCACACATTGTCTCCATTGTAAGAGTAAAATTCCGTGTTTTCATACAACCAGTCCTGACGCCAGTGCTTAATGATCATTGGCTTATCTTCAGAACCTACAATCAATAAATGTTGAATTGAAATCTTTCCGTCCTTATCCTCAACCAATCCTGCCCATTCCAGAGCACCTGAGTGCTTCTCCGTTGAAGGAACATATGTTGAATCGTTGGAATACTCAAATGTTTCAATAAAGTTGAACCCAACTTCATAACATCCGCACATACTTTTAATGGCAGCCTTATCTTTTTCCATTTTTGACTGTCCAAAAACACTGCCCGAAAGTGGCAGTATTGCGAGGGTAAAAATTGCAATGTACTTTTTCATTTTTCTTGATTTGATAATTGTGTTTATTTAAAGTTTTTGAATCTCCATTTTTGGCGCACCCTTTTCTCCGAGACTATTGTAGAAATCTACAAAGTGAAGTTTATAGTATTCATCTTGACTGGTGCGGATGATGTAGGTTGTTGATGGATCGATGATAAAGATTCCATTTTCATAATCGTACCATTTCCAATTGTATCCTATGTAATCTATATTATTTGCGTAAGTCAGACTTAGTGCGTCGTCGTAAGTGACTTCATTAAAAGGTTTAGAATCAATACTTACCGCTGACGTATTGTAGCGGTTGAGTAATACACCCGTTACTACATAAGGTGTCAAAGGATCAGCAAACAAATGTGTGTACTGACCAAACAATAAATCCCACTCTTCATTCGGTGGAGCTATACTTACAATACCCTGATCAAATTTGAAATAAGTGAATAACGTCTCTGTATTCTTAGTGATGTTGAAGGTTTGCGACACTGCATCTGAAATATCACCATACTCAATCGTATAATCTGTCGATGTCATTCCGGTAATCCGGATTTTTTTATATCCCTGATGATCTCCTAAATGATCATATCCCAAATCAACCACATATAAATAGTTATCTGCTTGCCAGTCACCAAAGGCTGTGGAATCCAAATTTCCGCTGTGAGCATCCCAACTCCAACTCAGACCGGCATCACTCATAATGGCATCAAATGCCTGGGTACTTTGATGAACTCCCATTCCTTTAGATGTGTTCAATATGATACGTCCACCCGCTGCATCTGATTCAAAAGCAATATCCCAGTCGTTTTTTAGATTAGCACTTATAATTGCATTTTCTGAAAGACTGTAAAATAATTGATTGCGATAATCTTGTCCCATTTCTACTTGTACTTCCACTGCATCTCCAGGCTCATGAGGAGGAATGGGAATTTCTTCCTTGTAGCATGATGTCAATACGACCGCTAGTACTATGAATAAAAGGTTACTTTTCATCTTTACCTATGTTGATACTTAATTGATACTTTAATGAGAGGAAAACAGAAGTTCCTCTTCCTGCATTAACACTTGATGATCCACCGGTGTGAACACCTCCTTGTGATTGCCCTGTTACATTTATATCCGTGACGTTCAAAAGGTTCTTGGCTCCGATAGTCAAAGACAGATTCCGATCTTTCAAAAAATCCGCTGTAACACTGGCGTCGAGGATACTATAAGAAGCTTGACGTGAAGACTGAACAATTCCATCGCCGTTTACTGAAAAGTTCTGCAGCGCACCATTGAATTTATAAAAGATATTCCCATGAAGACGATTTAGAATAAAGTCATATCCAAGTTGCGTCCCCACTTCCGGAGAAAATCTGTAGGAGTTAATCTCAGAGGATAATTCAGAGTCAGGATCATAGCGTCCAATATAAGTTGCATTAACATTTGCCCTCAAGCGTTTTGTTCGGTAGATAAATGAAAATTGCTGACCTATAGCACTGTATTCGCCAATATTTACATAGGTAAATGCTCCCGCTTCTCCCCCTTCTAAAACGCCCAACGTTATTAAACCCTTGATATCGTTATAGTAAGCGCCATATTCAAATTTGATGAGCGAATTTTTGCGGCCTGGCTTTATCCAGTTGACATAGAATGAATAATTCCAACTGGACTCTGCTCTCAAATCTTTGTTTCCAGTGATGTTATGGTTAATATCGACAAAGTCCATGTACAACTCTTTCAAGTCAGGTGCTCGAAATCCACTCGCTACAGATGCTCTAAAAGACAATTTCTTAATCCGATAAAGGATATTCAATGAAGGTACAAGTGGAGATTGAAAAGCAGTATTGTAAGAATATCTTACACCCGGCTTAATTGTCAAGGAATCCATAACTTTCCAATCAAGCGTAACAAATCCGGCATAGTCTCCAATCTCTCGGAAGCCGTTTTCAATTCTTCTTCCCTGCCCTCCTGAATGATTAATGTCAGCCCCCACTTGATACGTCAATGTCTTCCCGATATCACCGACAAAAATCAGGCGTCCTGTAATCTGTGTAAAACGAGAAGTATCTTGCGCACCATCCGTAGCGGATAACACTTCGTTTAGTGTTGTCAAATCCTTTACGTAGGTATTCTTTGTTCGCCTGAAATCATTATAGGCCAGAAGAAAACTAAGTTTACTTTTCTCGAAATGAAGCTTGGAAGTTCCACCAACATCCATTCTAGCCGTATGGTAATAATCATCGAAAGCCGTCTCGAAATAGGGCGCTGATGGCTTTCCTCGATTAACAATTAATTCGTCAAAGTACTTTCCATAAACGGAACCTTCCCATTTCTCAGCCGCATATAAATAACGCAGACCTCCAAAGTATTGTTCCTTTGGTTTCCAAGTTCTCACTCGGTTAGTATCTGCGAGTGTTTCCCTCGGGAAATCTACAAAGGGGTCTCCATCTCGCCATCCATCAAAGAAGTTTCGCCCAACATCTAATTGAATGGAGTGCCCGTTTTGCGTATAGCCGATAGCTCCAGATAGATTATAATTCCCAATGGTTTCGTAATAAGGATTTAGTTCAACGGAAAACCCTCTGGTGCTTTTCTTTTTTGTGATGATGTTCACCGTACCTGCCAGAGCATTCGTACCATAATTTACCGAGAGAGGACCTTCTACTATCTCAATGCGCTCTACATTATTTAAGTTAATCTGACTCAGGTCAATACTTCCACTTAAACGACCAATTACGGGAACTCCGTCGATAAGAATTTTTACATTCTGACCTGAAACACCCCCCAGATCCACGAAACTACCGAGCACTTGATCATTGGACAATCGTATTCCCGTTTGGTAGTTCAAAATATCTGCCAAGTTGTTTGAACCGGATCGCTGGACTTGCTCGGCAGTAAGCACAGTAATTTTCTGGACAGCGTTTTCAATGCTTGTAGCACGATTCTGAGCAGTAACAACCATTTCCTCTATCATCTGAATCGGCGTCATGCGAACTATAATAGAAGAAGATAATTCAACGGTATCCGCATAAACTTCAAAGCCTAAGTATCGGACATCTATTAAGAATAATCCATCAGCACTGGGCAAAGTGACCTTCCCGAAATCATCGGTAATCAATTGAAACTTTCCTTGACTGGCATCTATAGAAAATAACTGAACACGGGCACCTGGAATAGCTTCTCCATCTAAGGACTCAACAAGCACCTCGGCTTGGCCATGTGCGCAAACCAAAAAAAACAAGCAAACTATAGCCAACGCATATTTCATTGTTCTACTAATTCGTTTACCTTCTTCATATACTGCGCCATATGGATTAAGTCTACCGCTTCCACTAGTTCTGCATATGAAAGACACAAATAGGTGCTACTCGAAAGCTTAATCTGGATACCTACATTAACATCGCTGACATCTTGCGTCTCTTCAAGATCAGATTGAATGGTTTGGAGGTGATTCTCAATTCCTGTCAAATACCCCTCTTCAAGAATGGTAAGCAATCCCTTAATTCTCAGATGGTACTGAGCACATTCATAACAATATCCCACGCTACCTGAAGCGTTTTTGTGTAATTCTTTATAGTGATCACATTGACTCATTCATATCCGGTTTTAATGCGTAAAGCTCAATTTTGAGGAAAAGTGCTCAAGTAATCCAAGCGGTATTAATGCTGAACCACCAATTTCTTGACAGCTACATCACCGGCAGTTCCTGTTACGTTCAAAAAGTATACTCCATTTTGAAGTTGAGAAACATCGATAGATGCATTACCGAATCCATTTTCATTGGATGAATAAACTACTTGCCCGTTCATGTTTACCAATTGAATGGACTTAATGGTATTCGCATAGTTGATCTTTACACTATTCCCAGCTGGATTTGGGTGAATGTCAAGATTTGCTCCTGCATATGTTGGCACTCCTGCGAATTCTACTTGTTCTTTCGTGAAGTAGATCTTCCCGTCAGAACTTCCACCAAATCCAGTGAAAACAATTTTCCATACATCTCCGGAAGAAGTAGAAACGAAGTAGGAAAGGTCCGTTACAATGTCGTAGGTATATGTCGACATATTGAATGTTTTCCAATCATACCCAATTGTGTTGATTTCTTGATCGAATGTGTTATACATACTAGTAGCAACTGGCACTCCAGACACTTCCGATGTTGAATCACCAGCGTTATGCAATGCTGAAGTAACTCCAGCGTAATAACCAGGACCAAGTTCCAAGACGTAATTTGTGAAAACAAGATCCCAATCAGATGCTGCAGGCTCTCGATCGACCTCCATCTCAGTTTCAAGATTGTAGTACCCAAAGTTCTTTGTAGCATAAGTTGACTTTGCTAGTGAAGCATTAACTTCATTGGCATTGTCAAGGTCCGCAAACACAAATTGATACGTTCCGGAGGCAAGTTCTTCGATCATCAATTTCTTGTAATTTCCATTCGATAGCTCTAGAACAAAAATGCGCGACCCTTCCACAACATGGGTAACTGTATTATACTCTCCCCACCCCAGGTCTGTCTGACTTCCTTGAGCAGCCATGTTTAAAGCGCCCTGACTCCAGAATTCATAACCGTTAACTAATTGATCCCAACCAGCAGCCATTCCATTCGTATCTAACGTTGTCGACCAATCGGATACCTGCGCTGGAGAAACCCATAATTTGGCGCGCTTTCTATTTAAACGAACCGCAGAACCAAAAGAACTCGTTTCAAATGCTAAATCCCAATCGTAATTGTCAACGTTTGAGACCTCGCCATTTGCAAAACTATAATAGGATTCATTTGTATATCCTGACTGCAGTGATACGGAATCAGAAACTTGTCCGAAAGCAAAACTGGCGAAACCAAAAGTCCAGAGTAAAAGATGTTTCATGTTTATTATTTTTATTTAGACTAATTTTAAATAACGAAGCAAATATAGATTCAAAGAGCTTCACAACTCAATACCACAAACAAGGTATTTCGCTAAAATTCGATACCATAAAAAGGGTATTTTATAGCTAATCCATGCTTAAACTACCACTAGTTTTGCTCAAAAAATGTGTTCATCTGTAGATTCGCGCCATCAAAATGAGAGAATCAACACGCTTGAAAAAATGGATTCGGCGCTTTGGGTGGGGAGCGTTTTTATTCTTCCTAATCAAGGGGCTAGTATGGCTAGCACTAGCATTTGGTTTATTCAAAACTATGAGTTAACAGAATAGCACCACGATTTGAACTAACCTAAACTATTTAGGCATAAAGGTTCGGTCAACGTCAGACCATAGTACCACTCGATCAATAAGACTGACTAAATCTATTGAGTTTATAACCAGTCGTACAATAGCCGATTATCGCGTTGAGTAAAATTACCCAGTATTGCCTATTTTAGCTCGACCAATTCTCGTACTATGAAAACATTAAAACTCGTTTCTATTAAGTTTGTCATTCTATTTATCAGTTACACTGTTAGTGCACAAACTACCACGTTTAATTATACAGGTGGAATGCAAACATTTGTAGTTCCGGTTGGGATTAATGAGCTTACTGTTGATATGTACGGCGCAAAAGGAGGAGACGGTGGACTCGGAACGAAAATTGGAGGCTACGGAGGTAGGGTTCAAACTACACTCACTGTCACTCCTGGTCAAACGATTAATATTTTTGTTGGAGGAGCTGGTCTAGATGGAAACTGTGTTTCAGCAAGTCCTTTCGCAGGTGGTTTTAATGGTGGTGGAGATGGATATTATTGTGGTGCAAGTGGTGGTGGAGCCTCAGACATTCGAATAGGCGGAACGGCACTGAGTAATCGAGTTGTAGTTGCCGGCGGTGGCGGTGGCGGTGGCGACGATTATCCCACAGGTGATAAAGGTGGTGACGGCGGTGATTTAATCGGTGCTAATGGCGAGTATGGTGTTGATCCTAATTCTCCTGCTACAGGTAAAGGAGGTTCACAGATAGCTGGCGGTGCTGGAGGAATCAGTCTCGTTCCTTCCATCATTGATGACGGAATGCCTGGAGTTCTTGGAATTGGAGGACGCAGCAGTACAACTTATGCCGGCGGAGGCGGAGGCGGAGGCTACTACGGTGGTGGTGGCGGTGCAGGAGCTGGCGGTGGTGGCGGAAGTAGTTATACAGATCCCACTTTAACTTCAGGTACCATACATATGCAAGGAGAAAACGGGAGTAATGGATTAGTAATTATTACTGAAATCTGCAATTCTACTCCGCCCGCTCCAGATCTTACCTCACTTCCAGATTTAACGGGTAGTTGTTCTGTTTCTGCACCTTCTTCCCCGACAGCGACTAACTGTTTGGGAACGTATAGTGGAACTCCAAATGTTACATTCCCTATTACGAATCAAGGAACGACTGTGGTTACCTGGACTTATGATGATGGAAACGGGAGTACCTCAACGCAAACACAGAATATAATTGTGAATGATATGATGCCACCGGTCGCCAATATTGCAACACTGTCAAGTGTAACAGCCGAATGCGAAGTAACAAGCTTAACACCGCCTACGGCAAGCGACAATTGTTCTGGAACTATTGTTGGAACGCACAATGCTACTCTGCCAATTACTGCTCAGGGAACAACAACTATTATCTGGACCTACGATGACGGGAATGGAAATACATCTTCGCAAACACAAGATGTTGTGATTACCGATGCAACGGCTCCGACAGCTGATTTGGCAATCTTACCTGATATCAATAGTGAATGTGAAGTAACACCAACAGCTCCAACTGCTACGGATAACTGCGAAGGTGCAATCACAGGCACACCAGATGTTTCTTTTCCAATTACCGCGAGCGGAACAACAACTATAACATGGACCTATGATGATGGCAATGGAAACTCTATTACACAGACACAGGATATCATCATTACACCAATTGATGTTAATACGACTACCACGTCAAATGGAAGCGATTACACCATTAATGCTGATGCTTCGGGATACAATTATCAATGGATCGAAAACTGTGGAACAGCAAATGCAATCATAAATGGTGAGACAAATCAATCCTATACGCCAACAGGTAATGGTACATATGCTGTCATTATCGATAATGGAACATGTTCTGATACATCTGATTGTATTGTTATTAATGATTTAAGTGTTGAGACAAATGACTTTGGTCCTGCCTTTAGCATTTATCCAAACCCAACCTCTGGAAATGTCGTTATTCAACTTGGAAATGTATTTGACAATACTGTCTTAAAGGTCTTTAACGCACTTGGACAAGTTATTATGGATGAATCTTTTGGTTCAACAGATCAAGTCAAATTTGTATTGAACGAAAAACCAGGAGTTTATATCGTTGAAATCAGTACGAGTGATAGAAAGTCGGCGCGAGCACGTGTGATTAAGCGCTAACTAATCATGCTGCCCTTTCTTGAAAGCTGCGCGATTCGCATTCGTATGCTTTTCCAATAGGCGTTGCTTTTCCAAGCGAACTTTTGGGTGGTTTCGATGCCCCCAGAGTGTTTCCCTTGCAACACGTCCAGTAACGGTAATATCAATTAAAGGCTTAGCATAGTCTTTCCCAATCTCCACAGAACAAAAAGCTTGTTCCATCGCTGTCATTTTCCATGGTTCGTGAATGTGTTCTGTATTCACTTGCTGCAACTCTGGGAGCCATTTTTTGATAAACACACCGTTTGGATCATGCTCTTTAGATTGTTTGACTGGATTATAGATTCGGATCAAATTGATTCCAGTAGTTCCCGCTTGCATTTGAAACTGCGGATAATGAATGCCCGGCTCATAATCCAAAAATTGTCTGGCAAGAAAATAAACACCGTCTTTCCAGTTCTGTCCTAGGTGATGACAGAAAAAGGAAACTAACATGGAACGCATTCTGAAATTAATCCAACCGGTTTCCCTTAAACATCGCATACTTGCATCGACAAGCGGATATCCAGTTTGTCCATTTTCCCATGCTTCAATTTTAGTGCTGTCTTTATCATATTCAAGTAACTCATAACCACGGTTGATACACACCTTTTCGTATTCGCACTCCATTTCAAACTTTTGAATAAAATGACAGTGCCAGACCAACCTGGTTAGAAACCCATTCATGGCTCTCTTACTCTGGTTATAGCTATCATGACTTCTAACAAACTGGTATGCTTGTCGTATGGAAATATTCCCCCAGGCCAAGTACGGCGATATTCTTCCGCAACTCTTTCTACTTTCCAACGGTTTAGAAATATGACGATCATATGTTCTCCCTCTCCCTGAAACAAAGGATTTTAAATAGCTCCACGCATACTTTTCTCCTGCAGGCTGGTAGTGATCATTGTAGCTTTTCAGTTGAGACAGAAGTTCTAACGGAATTTGAAACGGATGGTCAATTGGGGTGCTTTTTATGGAACGATAAGCATTCTGAATTATTGGTGTTTGAATAGCCTTGAACCATTGCTTCTCCCAAGCTTTTCTGTTTCTTCTTCCCCGCTCTACTCCATCTCGCTGATATTCTACCCATTCACAATTCAATGAAGCAAACAATTGGGCCACTTGCTTATCTCTTTCCCATGTTGTAGCAGTACCGCTCTCTTGATAACTCCAGACCTCACTTACACTAAACTGTTCCAGTAAGTATTGAAAAACCTCCTTTGCATTGCCATAGAATATATCAATCTTCCTTCCAGCATCTTTCAAAACTTGATTCATTTGAAGAATAGAGCCATAAATGAACTGAAGATGTCTCGTCGAGGTGTCTGGATATGCGATAAAAGCGGGCTCAAAAAGGTAAATAATAATATATGGCTCTCCGCTCATCTCAGCACTATGCAAAGGAAGGTGATCTTGTGTCCTCAGGTCGCGCTTCAACCAAACTATATTTCTTTTAGGCTTTGTCATGGGAAAAATTTCCTGCATTCTTTCCAAAACTGAAAAAACGAACCTTTTGCCTCAGTCACTTCAGGGAACATCCAATCACGCTCATGCAATTCACCCTCGAAATGACCATTGAGTGGATGCTCTTTAAAATGAACGGTAGAATTACCAAGTCTTTCTTTCAGCTCATTAAAGCTCCCCACAAATAATTGAATCCCTTGTATATTCTCCGACAGCGCATAAATAAAGTCCATCACCTTTTCAGACATCGGATAACGCTCGAACATGGATGGTTCTAACAGAAGAATACGGTTTGCTTCAAGTTCTTCTTGCCAAAACGGGTCCAAGTTATACACCGTGTAAATCAACGTTGGTAATGATTGATCCGTTATAATTGTTCGTTGCGACGGTAGCGCTGTTTTGAATTCAGGCAAAGTAACTTTCGACAGACTTTCAGGAATTTCCACTGGTGGTAACGCATTATAGCTCACATCCAGAAAGGTTCCTCTTTGATCATCTGACCAGTACTTATTGATATTCTCCTGGTTTGCAATATAAATCTTATTTCGAGAGGTCCCAGCAACCCATTGCCAACTCAGTGCGTTGCTCGCCCAATCTGCGTCTAACAAATGATAATACATCCATTTTGCAGGCATTCTCCAATCTGATTTAGCAACATGACAGATGATAGAAGCGACATACATGCGCATATGATTATGCATATACCCGGAAGAATATAGATGCTCCAGCGAATCATCGATTGAATCAATGCCAGTAGAACTCGTTAACGCAGCCACTGGTATTTTTTCATGTACTGGCGTGTACTGTCCATTCTTCAAATTGCTGTTCAGTTTCTCGCCCAGTGCTTGCCATTTTCGCTGCCAATAATCCCTCCAGGCCAACTCTTGAAAGAACTTTTCAGCATTTTCCAGATGATACCCTTTCTCAATAAGGTTGCGCATAACAATCCTGGTAGAAATAACTCCACGCGAGATATAGGGAGAAAGATAACTAACGGCCCCATTCTTAAAGTTCCGCGTCCTTCCATATTTTATCGGGTTTACTCGATCAACTTGCTCAAAAATGGATTCTATGTCAGTTGGAAAATTCATCGTTTACTAATCCGATTTTGAGAAATGATGCGCTGTCTAGACGATTTAAAACGTTTGATTTCACTGGAACGCAATTTCAAATGTTTCGAACTAACCCCACTGTTCACTCTTTTTCTCCAACGTTTAAAGCTTTTCGGAGCCAGCTCAAATCGCATTAATTGTATGACTTCTCTTTCAGATAAACCAAATTGATACTCAATCGCCTCAAAAGGTGTCCGATCCTCCCACGCCATTTCAATGACCCGATCAACCGCTACTTCAGAAATTCTAGAACTCTTCATTCCCTTTATTTTTTTAGTACTGATATTCCTCCATCAACAGGAATGATTTGCCCGGTTATCCAGGAGGAGGCCTCTGAAAGCAGAAACATCGTTGCTTTTGCGATATCGTCTGTAGTGCCTATTCGCTTCATCGGGTGTCGGTCAGCATTCGCCTGGCGTTTCGCCTCAGAATTGAGCAATTGATCGGCGAGCGGAGTATCAGTGAGTGATGGAGCGATACCGTTTACACGGATCTTAGGAGAGAGTTCAGCAGCCAATGAGCGAATCAATCCTTCCAACGCTCCCTTTGTAATGCCCACTTGACTGTGAAAATTAAACCCTGTTTGCACGGCTACACTTGAATAGGCCACAACAGAGGCATCATTTGATTTTCCCAATAGCGAAAGGGTCTCCTGAAGAACATGAGTGAATCCAAGAACCTGTAATTCAATATCCTCAAGAATGTCGTCAGTCCCTAACCGTTTGAAAGGCTTTAGTTGAATGCTCCCAGGTGCATAAACCAATCCATCAAGAGAATCTGGAAGAAAAGGAAGCTTTTCGCGCTTTTTCACGTCGTATTGATAGAACTCAATACCTGGAACTTCCATATGATTGGTATTGTACGTTGCGATAACGTGGTGTCCATTTTCACGGAGCAATTCACATGTTCTCAATCCAATTCCAGAAGAACCTCCAATGACTAAAAATGTTTTCATGTATCATTTATTTCTTCTAAAATAGAAAATGTTTAACTTTATTTAAAAAAGATTAAACATTTTATTTTCCTGAAAACTCAACCAACCGCCCTACTGAATAAATCAGAACATCCGATCCCATTTTTAGCAGTTTTGTCCCACTTCTTTTTCTTTCAAAACCTTATCTTTTAATCATGCGATTCCTTCTGCTTCTAACAGTTATTCTATTCTTTCAGCACTCTCTCGATGCTCAGGAATTAATTACTGGAAGCCTTTACGATAAGGTTACGGGAGAGCCCGTGCCTTACGCTAAACTGAGAATTTTACATACGAATCGGGGAACTTTAACAAACGAAGATGGCTATTTTGAGATGGCCTGTACTGAATCCGATACCCTTATCATTTCTCATTCGCTCTACAAGGAAATACGTGTCCCGGCGATATACTTTCGATTAAACCCACGACTTGCGCTCAAGCATAGCTATCAGCAAATAGAGGAAATGGTCGTTATTGGATCTAAAAATGAATTGTTGGATTTATTCATTGACGCTAAAGAAAATCTATCGAAAAACACCTCTTTTAACAGCAAGGCGTACTTTTCTCTTGAAAGCAATGCACAGGGGACACCCGTTGAATTGATTGAAGCATACTATAATGCTGAAATTAACGCTAGTGGTATTCGCCAAATGGACTTGAAAAATGGGCGTATTGGTATGAGCATGCACAACAATAATTTTTTCGTCAGTTTAAATACTACAAACGTCCTATCAAACTATTCACTTTTCAAGTCTAAATACAATCAACTCCCCGATAACCCGCTTCACTATTCTAAACGTAAGTTGAAAAAACACTACACGATTAAATTCTTATCAGTTGAGAATGGCTTACATAAGTTGCACTTCATTCCTTCTAACGAAAAAACTTCTGAGTATTTGTTCGAAGCTATTGTTTGGATTCAGAAAAGTGAACGTCGAATCGTTCGAATGGAGTTTAAGAAGACCGAGTTGAAGCAAATGCCATTTGTAGAACTTAACGCCTCGGACAGAATTGACTCACTCAACTTCTATCTCACGTACAACTTTGACAATCAGGATGAGAAGAATAATCTACAAAATATTCAGTTCCACTACGACTTTTTATATACTCACCGATCCTCTCAGCGGCATATCAATTCAAGTGGAGCTATGCTTTTTTACGCACCTGATTTTACATTTGATTTGCCTTATTACGATCATCAGGCATCTCTTTTCTCAGACTATGATAAAATCATTTCTCAACCATTTAACGCGTTTTTCTGGAAGAACAATGAACTCCTGAGTCGAAGTAAAAAGCAAGAAAAATACGCGGAGTATTTTGATCAAAACGGTGTGCTCCTTAACTATAATGGTTTGGAACAGATTAATCCAATATTTAAAAACAAACTCATCCCGTGGAGTGAAGAGCGCGTGTTAATGCATCAAATCAATGGTACAGATTATTTTTCGGTGAGCACGTCATCACTTTACAGCTACCACAGTGTTACAACACTTTCAGAACTGTATAATTTTGAAGCATTCATCTATTTGGATAGAAATCAGTCTGAAAGCGCGGTCGATTATCATGTAAAAACACTTATCAACTTAGAAGAAAGTTTTTACCTACTTGAAAAGAATAAGAACACGCTTTGTCTGATCAACCTCTACTTTGATTTGGTAGAAATTGAAAGAAGAAAACTAAGCAAGCGGTTAAACTCGGCCGACTGGAGTATGCAGCAAGTAGACTCTTTGTATAAACAATCGCGGTCAAACCTTGAGACTCAGCTAAAAACATTTTTAAAGGATACAGAAAGAGGCGAAAATGAATCAGCCATCTATAAATATGTTCAACTCGTCAGGGAAGAATTGAACGTTGATAATTCACTGTTAATCGGTCTTGAACAATTAGTACTGACAAAGGATGGTGAGGAAATGGAACGCGATGTGTTTTCTGAAGTCTATGATTATGGCAGCGCATTGGTGAAAATTGGGAAGTATGCAGAAGCTTTAAAAGTTCTTCAAGATTTGGAAGAACTTGGCGATACGCACCCATGGCTCTTTTACAACATTGGCGTATGTTATCTGGAGCTAGAAGATGAAGAAAAGGCGTGTAATTACTTTTTTAAAAGTAAAATTCAAGGAGAGGAACTGGAAGAGGCGATAGAACAAAAATGTGCCTCTTATGAAAAAGAAAAAGCCGAAAAAGATTGAACCTATCTTTAAATCGTGCACTATTTCTTTAAACACAGTAGAAAACGTTAAACAACATCCAATAAAAAAGTCCCTCAAGATTGAAGGACTTCCATCTTATCAGTAAAGAATCTTATTATTGTTTCACAATCTTAAACGTGTGCCCTTCTAATTCCAGGAAGTAAACACCCACAGGATACTCTTCCAGTGAAATGGTAAACTTCACATCCACCTGATCGAACAATAACTCTTTTCCATACATATCTCTAAGGATCATATTGGCGTCTGGATACTCATGCTCTACGGTCAACAATCCAGGCGTAGGATTTGGATAGATTAACACCTTGGTGAGATCAAATTCATCCAGCGATACATCATTGATGTTTTCACATTCAGAAAGCACTTCGCAGCCTTGATCGGTTATCTGCACTTGATATGAACCATTGGAGACCGCCGTATATGATTGAGCCGTTCCATTCCCAATGTTATTCCCTGAATCGCAATTAATCCACTGGTACGATTGTGCTCCGGCATAATTGGCCGTAAGTGTTGGAGAATTGACGGTGACAGAATTATCAATAACAGTAACTGAAATATTTGTTGTTACAATGCTATCACACCCATTAGCAGCTTGTACAGTGTCTACATAAGATCCTGCCGAACTTAAATAGATACCATTCACAAGTACACTATCGCCATCACAAATGGTGATATCATCTGTTCCGGTTATTGCAGGGTCCACCGTCAACATGGTTTCTATAATGCTATCACAGCCAGACACGGTAAACACAGTATCTGTATAAGTTCCTGAAGTCATTTGATACATCCCCTCCAGCAAGACACTATCTCCTTGACAAATAGTTAGTGCATCCTGACTGAAATATGTAGGGTTAACAATAAGTGTGATATCGCTAATACTATCACAACCATTTGCTGCTGTTAACGTTGCAACATAAGAACCAGCTGTATTCTCATAGTTACCATTTACCAGTGCACTATCTCCCTGACAAATCTCAATCGTATTAAAATAGGTCGGTGCAGGATTTACCGTCAATGTGGTTTCCACAATACTGTCGCAGCCATTCACCGCTTGATAAGTATTCGGATATGTTCCTGACGTATTCTCATAAACGCCATTAATCATAGCACTATCACCTTGGCATATGGTAATTGATTCGAAATAAACAGGAGCCGGAGTAACTGTTAACGTTGTCTCTATAATACTGTCACAACCTAATGTCGTTGCCAATACATCCTGATAAACACCTGAAGTCAATTGATACGTCCCCCCTAGCAATGCGCTATCTCCTTGACAAATCGTAAGCGATTCTGGGATCAAATAGGTAGGGTTCACAACAATCAAAGTTTCTGCGATACTGTCACAACCATTGACTGCGGATAACGTGTCGCTGTATGTTCCTGCAAGACTAAGATAGGTTCCATTCACCAGAACACTATCGCCGTCACAGATTGATATGGTTTCATTAAATACGGGTGCAGGCGTTACAGTCAATGTCGTTTCAATAATGCTATCACAACCTAGCACAGTTAAATCAAAATCAGTATACACACCAGAAGTTGTTTGATAAGCTCCGTCCAGTAGTGCACTGTCTCCTTGACAAATGGTCAGAGAATTTTGAATAAAGTAGGATGGATCGACATTCAAAAGGACATCGATAATGCTATCACAACCCGCAACTGAGGCAAGTGTATCGAGATAATTTCCCGCCGTGCTTTGATAAATCCCATGGATCAGAGCACTGTCGCCACTACAAATAGTGACACTCAAATTGGTCATCGTCACTGGACTTACAACCAGCTCAGTCTCAATAATACTATCACACCCAAAAATAGTTGAATACGAATCTGTATAGAATCCAGAGGTTGTTTGATAAGCCCCTTCCAGGAATACACTATCCCCTTGACATATACCTATAGAATCTTCGATAAAATAAGTCGGGTTGACGGTAAGTAAAACATCAACAATGCTATCACAACCATTGACTGCTATTAGTGTATCTGGATAATTGCCTCCGACGGATTGATAAATTCCTCCGATCATGACACTATCCCCACTACAAATAGTGAGATTATCAGAACCGGCGCTTGGTAATAAAACGGTAAGCGTTGTTGTTACAATACTATCGCAACCAGCCGCTGCCACCAAGGTGTCATCATAAACACCGGCCGTCGTCTGCCAATTATTCTCTAAGAATACACTATCACCTAAACAGATGGATGCCGTTTCAAAAGTTTGAATGGTATTGATTACATTCAGTGTCGTCTGAATAATACTATCACAACCAAGATTAGAAGGGAAAGTATCCGTATAAACTCCCGATGTCATTTGCCACATTCCACCAAGGAACGCACTATCACCAACACAAATTTGCACTGCGTCAGTATAGAGCGGATGAACCTCTACAGACAGGTCAAAGGTGGCAATACTATCACAGCCGGCTTGTGACAACAAGGTATCTACATAGGTGCCAGCCATGGACTGATAAATACCATGAATGAGCAAACTATCTCCATCACAAATCGTTAGAGCATCAAATGTTGTTACTTCATTAATCACTGACAACTGGGTGACGACGACACTATCACAACCATCTGCGGCAATCAATGAATCAGTGTATGGTCCTGCAAACTGCTGCCAATCTCCCTGAACAAAAAGACTATCACCTTGACAAATGGAAGTATATAACGTATCCCTGATTTCATCTTTGATAGTCAGATTTATACGATGCAGACTATCGCAACCGTTGATAGCTAATAATGAATCTATGTAGTCACCTGACAAGGTCTGCCAAGCGCCTCCAGTAAACAAGCTATCACCAAAACAAACGGCGACCGTATCAAATGTTTCATTTAAAGGTAGTACTGTCATCGCAGTTATTACGGTGCTGTCACAACCAAATATGCTAGTGTATGTATCAGTGTACGAACCTGAAACAGTCTGATAACTGCCGCCTAACAATGCACTATCACCGGCACAAACTTCCAAGGTCAGGTTTACCGTATCCGAAGGGTATAAACTCAACGTGGTAGTTATTAAACTATCACAGCCATTTATGGTAAGTAATGAGTCTACGTAAACACCAGCACTATTTTGCCAGGCGTTCTCCAGAAAAATACTGTCTTCGGCACAAATGGAAGCAGAAATAGGTGTATTGAAGACGTTAAATACTGTGACATTCGTTCGAATTAAACTGTCACAGCCAGATTGGGCGACAAGCGAATCAACATACCAGCCTGCGGCCATTTGCCAATCACCTTGTAAAAACACACTGTCTCCCTGACAGATATCCAAGTACACGGAATCCGCGATGGCAGATGTGAAAGACAAGTTGGTTACAATTACACTATCACAACCGTTTACTGATGCTAACGTGTCTGCATAGAATCCAGGCGTATCCTGCCAATTACCTCCAACGAATAAGCTGTCGCCGAAACAAATAACAGAAGCAACCGAATCTTCATAGTATTCTATGGTGATGTTTGCACTGGTTTCATTGCCGAGTAAGGTGGGGAGACTGGAATTAACCCTGAGTTTATAACCCGTTCCATAAGGTGTCCCATTCGGTATAATTCCCGAGATGAGTGCACTATCCAATGTACTCGCCAACGTTCCAATAGCTACCGGACTGGCGAAACTCCCTGTTTCATCTGACAACTCAAGCGTAAATATATTTCCTGACGAAGGCGAAATGCTCGTTTGATAGATCAATCCAATAGAATCTCCTGCACAATACGTCAAATCAAGCGGATCATTAGCATTTATAAAGGCACCGAGAGAATCAATTAACACTCCCCCACTGTCAATCCAATAAGGAATTACCAAGTTACCGACCTCTACCACTTCTATTGGTGTGAGATCTGACGTAAGGATTACCTCTCCAAAATCGCCAATGTTTCCGTCACAATTGAATACGATCTCAAAAAGTATGGCGGAATCGGCAAAGTTCTCACCTAGCAAATCCAGATCAAACCATGAGAAACTTAGACGCCCGTCATTAACTTGTGTTGTCCCAAAATTAGCCATGCTCAGGTCAGGTAGGTTAAAATTGGTCACTGAAGAATAACTAATTACACTGGTATCGAACGAGAATGTTCCTTGCATCGATAAAATATCATTAAAAGCCCATGCGCGGATTGGCACGTTCACTGGTTGTGTTTGCATACCGACAACTGTATCTATCAATAAGGCGAAAACAGCGTTTGTATCAGCTGCCACATCGATATGACCGGCCTCCAGATAAGGATTCAAAATCGTTAGATTACTATCAACTATCTCCATTGGTGTTGGTGCTCCCAAGAAAGAAATATCAGTATCCGAACCTCCCGGTCCTATGACATGATAGCGAATAGAAAACAGTATGGCGGAATCCGGTAAATTCTCACCACTTTGTGTTGGCGAATTCCACGAAAACATGAGGTTCCCCATATCTACTTGTGTCTCACCAAAATTGGCCGATGACATACCTGGAACACCAAACTGTTCTACATTAATATAATCTGCAACTGCAGGGTCAAAGCCAATCGTCCCTTGCACTCCGCGAATGATTTCAAAGTCTTTCACGCGTATAGGCATTAGAACAGTATCATTCTGATTTGCTACAACAGAATCTGCCCACAATGTGAGACCTGAAACAGCTGGCTGTCCATCAACAATTACCAATCCTGTATCAACAGCATATGGTTGTATCGTGAACAAATCATTCACGAACTCTAAAGGTGTCGGAGAGTCATCAAACCATATAAAACTGCTATCTCCTGGAGAACCAATCAGGTCCAATCTAAGTGCAAAAACAACGTCTCCATTGGCTAAATTCTCTCCAGATAAATCTCCATCAAACCACGAAAAAGTGATGTTCCCAAGAGCTGATTGCGTAGTTCCAAAGCTTCCTAGTGATAATCCAGGCAACGCAAATTGCTCAACACCAGCATAACTCGCCACTGTAGGATCAAAATGCACTGTTCCTTGCATACTAATTAGGTCAGTGAAATTATTCACTCTAACAGGTACAACCACCTGATTCCCAACATCCCCTACAACAGTATCAGCATAAAGCTCTACTTGAGCATTACCACTAAATGTCACTAATGCCAATAGGGCTAAAATCATATGTCTAATTCCGATCATTGAATCTGAATTAATTGATTATAAAATCTTCGCGAATTTGTTTTAACTCGCACCATGTAAATTCCTGGATGCAAATCGGGCAAATCAATCTTCGCCGAAAATGCATCCCATTTTTTCTCTTGAACCAGTGCTCCCTTCATGTCATAAATAGCTACTTCGCTCACAGGCATTTTACCTTCAATGAATAAGTAATCTGACGCAGGGTTTGGATAAACATTATACTTTGGGGAATTCTCTAAATTATCGATTGACAAATCCCCGCCATTGACAATAACGCGACCTTGCACAAAGGTAAAACCAACAGGTGTAAAAGTTGTATCCACGAACTCTCCGGGAACCGGTTGATTAACAAAATCGATCATTGACATATCCCCGGGATCGCCAATCACATTAAAGAATATACGAAACGCCGCATCACCATCCGGGATTGACTTACCTGTTAGGTCGGACTCGAACCAGGAAAAACTTAACAATCCATTAGCGATTTCAGTTTCACCGAAACTAGCTCCGGAAATACTCGGCAATGCCAAGCTATCCACATAAAGGTATTCAAGTACCTCAGGGTCAAATTCCACTGTTCCTTGTGAAGAAATCAAACCTTCGTAGTCAACGACATTAATGTCAACACCTATAACATCACCACTATCAGCAGTGAGCATTGGACTACTCCATTCGAGTTGTCCAATGGCACACGTGCTAATCATGATAAGGCAACTAAGCCTAAGTATGTTATTCAATAAGGTCATTCTACCAATTACAGCTTAACAACCTTTCTGATGTATTTCTCATTGCCTGTCTCCACAGATACCCAGTACATTCCAGGTGCAAGTTTTCCGGCAGGAACCAGCCAATCAGTCAGCATAATCGTCTGCTCACCTTCATTGAAGTTCGCTTTCTTAGAAGCAATCTCCTTTCCAAGAGCGTCAATCATGATTACCTGAACGTCCTGTGCTGTTGCCAGCTCGAAGCTCAATTCTAATTCACTGCTGAATGGGTTTGGACGAACATCCATTCCTACAACAGCCTGACCTTCCAGCTCAACTTTTCCTCCTCTGGATCCTACAGATCTGACTTTAAGTGCTGAACTGTATACCTCTGCATTCACAATCTCAGAATTAACTTCTAAATCAGTGAACTTGTTTGGTTCATTTTTGATTCTGAACACCATCTCAAAGGCCACTTTTCCATCAACGCTGATTCCAGATGGGTCTTGACAATACCAGCTCATTGGCACTTGTCCTTTCACCATATTCACTCCACCGAGAACAGGATTAACTAATCCACTTTCAACAGCAACAAACTCAAGTGCTTTCGGATCCCAATCCATTGTCATCTGGAATCCTGCCAATGATTCATCATACTCGAAGAATACTGGCACCTTCACAATTGAATTCATTTGACCGGAAACATCACCAAGTACAACGATATGCTCAACATTATCATTGTCTTTTGCTATAAGAGGATTCCAGCTGTTATTCACATCACCTAACTTCATTGCAATAAAGTCTTGGTTCAGCAAATCACTAACATTTGCGTAATCTCTTGTTTCCACATAAGGGAATGGATTCATTGGGTCAACAAACGTGGCATCCGAATCAATGAAGCTCCACAATCTACCGTTTGGATAAGAAGTCGTATTCTGAAGAATTAACGACTGTGCCAACACAATATCAAGCGTTGTAATCGTATTCGAGAAATCAACGTCTGCTGCCATCAACTTGTATGGTGAGTTCAACGGATCAACACTTAAGATATGACGCTGCATAAGAATCAAGTCAAGTGTTGTTACTCCATTACTTGTTACCACATCATTATTCTTAGATGGTAATACTGAGTATGCTTCGTTGTTCTCAAGGAAGAGCTCATAAGAACCATCATTTGGCGTAATGGTTGTCTGCGTTGAGAAACCTGTTGCAGTCACGCTCACACCTAGCACCTGCGATCCGGATTCTGTATAAATAGAACCAGCCACTGCCGCCGTATTACCAACTGTTACATCCCATGTATTTGGTAAGCTTGAACAACCGTTCACTTCAACCGTCACACTGTATGTACCAGAATTCGTAAGGTCAGCATTCGTAATTGTTGGATTTTGCTGGTTACTCGTAAATCCTGAAGGACCTGTCCAAGAGTAGGTCGCTCCAGCGATTGTAGATGCAGTTAAGTTAATTGTCGCACCGACCGCTACTTGCGAATCACCTCCAGTAATTGGCGTGTTCGGAATTGGATTCACCACGACATCTACATCTGATGAAGTTGCCGAACAACCTCCAGAAGTCACCTGAACACTATATGTTCCAGTTGTAGAAACCACAATAGACTGCGTTGTCTCACCATTTGGTGACCACAGGTTACCTGTAGGACTTGATGATGTCAACGTTACCGTGCTTCCGTTACAGAATGTCAATGGTCCGCTTGCAGTAATATTTGCCGGAACAACAGGGATCAAGCTGAAGAACCCGTCACTCATATCCGTACGTGTCAAGTCATTCGCATCCGTAACTCTAATCAGCACTTGATTCTCATTTACCGCCGGCAAACTCCACAAGTATTCATTTGTAGCAGTTGCATAGTTCGTCACAATCGATGTCCAAGTAGCTCCACCGTTAACTGAGTATTCAATATCGAAGAAGCCTGAAGTACCAATCGATGTCCATGTAATCAAGCTATCGCCACAAGCTACCCAATCCTCGCCGCCATTAGGACTTGTCACGACAATTGGAGAGTTCCCGACAATAATGCTCATTAAGTTATCTGAAACATCTTCTTTACAGTTATCAATATTATCAACAACTCTTACCAGTACCTGAGTAGAAACATCGTTTGGAATTAACCAATCGTACTCGTTGTTTGTAATGTTTTGGTTCAACGCAATCGTTGTCCAAGAAGCACCCGCATCAGTGGAGTAATACAAATCGTAGAAATTCGATGCCCCATCACTTTCCCAAGTTATGGTGTATGTAGAGCCTACGGACAAGTTACCAGCTGTATTCGGTGTAATGATTGTAATTGGCTGTCTAATGTTATACGGATAATCGGTTACATCAAACTTCGTTAAATCACCTGCATCGGATACTTTGATCAAGAATTCATCCGAGTACAAGTTCGGAATTACCCAGTCATAGTTCGTGATAAGAGAATCAGAGAAGTAACTTGATTCTATATCTACCCAAGTCAAACCGCCATCAGCAGAGTACTGCATTAAGTAGTTTTCAGTTGTTCCACCTGCCTTGTAGATAATTGTCGTTTCTGTACACCCTCTAAGTGAATCGATTGCAGGAGATCCGTTTGGAGAGTAAATTTGAATTGCTGGAGATAGCGTAAATAGCGTATCTGATTCATCAAAAATACCAGACGTAAACTCACTGATTCTAATCTTAGATTCAGGATAAGACTGCGTAAAGATCGGTGGAACCCAAGTATATGCTCCATCGTTGTTTGTACCGTTTACAATCGGATTCCAGGATTGACCATTATCCAATGTATATTCGATTCTAATTGCAGACTCAACAAACAATCCAGGCTCCCAGGTAATGGCATAACCAGCCTGCGAGAACCATTCCTCTCCACCGTTTGGTGTGAATAGTTTTGGATCTGCTTGATCAATATTAAAGGTCGCATCACTCTGATCCAAAATGTTTCCATTCGCTGCATCCGTCACACGTACAAGTGCCTCAGTCGTTGGATTATTTGGTACGTGCCACCAGTATTCTCCAGAAGCCGATGCGTAGTTCGAGATAATTGGAATCCAGCTAGCTCCGTTATTCACAGAGTACTCCAAGTCATAAATACCACTTGTTCCTGTAATATCCCACGTAATTTCCTTATACGGATGAGAATATGGATCAACCGTTGTTAAGTTCGCTAAGAATCCTAAATCGGAGAAGCCACCGTAGTTCGAAGTTCTCCAACGTAATGTCAATGCTCCTGTCGGGTGCGTTGAAGTTACTGTTCCCGGGTTATTGTTCTGCATGTAATCACCTATCAACTGGTCATCCGTAGTAGGTCCATCATAGATATATAAGTGGTGATTACGTGTAGGTTGGCTTGATGAATAAAAATATAGATCAAACTGTGAGAAGTCTAACTGAACCATGTGATCCAAGATCGCTGGTTGAAGTGTTACCTCATAATCAACTGTTCCTGAAGAGTAGTTACCCGTTGGACCGCCATGATCAAACAAACGTTGCTCTGTATAAACGTACTCAATACGATCACTGTCGATCTCGATATCCTGATCTACTCCATTAGGGAACTGACGGATATTAGACTTCCAATTTTCACCGCCATTTGGTTGAGTAATTGCGATCTCACTAATCAAATTGATTGGTGCATCACTAATATCGTAGTTACAAGAATTGCTTGCATCCATAACACGAACCAAAGCAGTGTTTGAACTAATGTTAGGAATTGTCCAGTTGTAGCTTCCTCCAGAAGTGTTATTTACGATTGTTGACCATGTTGCTCCATTATCCGTCGAATATGTCAAGTTAACGTTTGAAACAGGTCCCGACGTAGCATATATAACTGGATTCAATGTGAATGCCACTAAGTTATCACCTCCATTCGGTGTCATCAATTGTACATACTGTGTAGAACCAATGGTCATATCCATTGTCTGGTCCGTTTTCGCAGTAAACTGTGCATCACTTACACGAACTCTAAACTGGTTCGATGATAAGTTCGGTAATACCCAGTTGTATGATAAATTAGTTCCTGAAGCAGTGTAGTTAGCATCGATCGTATTCCAAGTTGTTCCAGCATCTTCACTGTACTCCAATAAGTACTCGCCTGATGTCTGACCTGCCAACCAGTTAATCGTCAACGTCTCACAACCATTCACACTCTCTCCTCCTAATGGTGAGGTTAAAGTAATGTAGGAAAGAATATCAAAGTTCGCATCACTGATGTCATTCACCGCTGTGTTACCAAACTCACTTACACGAACCAAAGCCTGATTCGTTGGTGCATCTGGTACGATCCACGTATGCGCGCCATCGTTGTTCGTTCCTGTTGTGATAACGTTCCACGTTGCTCCATTATCCAAAGAGTAATCCAATTGAACTGTTGATACTACAAACAAACCTGGTTCCCAAGTAACAGAGTAACCTAAACCGGCCAATAACTGCTCACCTCCATTAGGTGTAAACAACTTTGGATCTGCCTTGTCAATATTAAAGGTCGCATCACTCTGATCCAAAATGTTTCCATTCGCTGCATCAATTACTCTAAACAATGCATCTGTCGTTGGGTTGTTAGGTACATGCCAACGGTACTCTCCTATAGCTGATGTATAGCTCGAAACAATTGGAATCCAGCTTGCTCCGTTATTCACTGAGTACTCCAAGTCATACACACCACTCGTTCCTGTTACATCCCATTCGATCGTCTCGTAAGCCAATGTATAAGGATCAACTGTTGTTAAGTTCGCTAAGAATCCTTGATCAGAGAAACCTCCATAGTTAGAAGTTACCCAGCGTAAAGTCAATGCTCCTGTTGGGTGCGTTGATGTAACAGTACCAGGACTATTGTTCTGTACATAATCACCGATCAATGGATCACTCGTAGATGGTCCATCATAGATATATAAGTGGTGATTACGAGAAGGTTGACTTGAAGAATAATAATACAAATCAAATACGGAGAAGTCTAACTGAACCATGTGATCCAAGATCGCTGGTTGAAGTGTTACCTCATAATCAACTGTTCCTGAAGAGTAGTTACCCGTTGGACCGCCATGGTCATACAAACGTTGCTCTGTATAAACGTACTCAATACGATCACTGTCGATCTCGATATCCTGATCTACTCCATTAGGGAACTGACGAATAACACTCTGCCAGTTCTCACCCCCATTAGGTACTACAACCGTAATCTCACTTACGATATCAAATACTGCTGCACTCTGATCAGAGATACATGTATTACCATCTGCAACAGCTCGTATAAGAGCTGTGTTACTTGATAAGTTAGGTACGTTCCAGTTGTAAACGCCTCCTGAAGTATTGTTCGCTAACAAGGTCCAAGTAGCCCCATTATCTGTTGAGTAACTTAAATCTACATTCGTTACAGGACCTGAAGCTACATAGGTAATTGGGAATACTGTTCCAAATACTAACGACTCTCCACCGTTGGGTGATGTTAAATCCAAATATTGTGTAGTACTCACTGTTAAAGCAGGAGTTACATCATTGTATCCCAATGTTTGTGCGTCAGAAACACGTAAAACCAATTGTGAGGAGTTGACGTTAGCAATTAACCAATCGTATGAAACATTTGTTCCCGAAAGCGGATGATTGTCAACAATCAAATTCCAAGTAGATCCGCCATCTTCTGAATATTCCAATCGGTACTCACCAGAAGTTCCACCTGCACACCATTCAATGGTAAGGGTCTCACAACCATTAATCATTTCGCCCCCAACTGGAGATGTTATCTCAACTCGAGGAGCAATGGTACAAACCGCATCTGAAACATCATTCACGGACAGGTTTCCTAATTCACTTGCCCGAACCAAAACTTGTGTACTTGGATCGTCAGGTATGGTCCAACTGAACGAACCATCATTTGGCGTTCCACCGTGAATAAGATTCCAGGTAGCGCCATTATCGTTTGAGTATTCCAATACAACCGAAGAGCCGGCAAATAAACCTTCTTCCCAGGTAATTGCATAAGCCAAACCAGCCAATAACTTCTCGCCGCCATTCGGATAATATAAGTGTGGTACAGCCTGGTCTATAGTAAAGGTTGCATCACTCTGATCAATGATATTTCCGTTATCTGCGTCTATAACTCTTACCAATGCTTGTGTTGTTGGATCATTAGGGACATGCCATCGATAGATATTTCCTGGATTCGAATAGTTACTAATAATGGGCTTCCAACCCACGCCATTATCAATAGAGTACTCGATATTATAGATGTTAGATGTACCTACTCGATCCCAAGTTATTTCCTGATAAGGATGATCATAAAGACCTATAATCGAAACATCTGCACGGAATCCTAAATCAGAGAAACCACCATAACTAGAAGTCGTCCAACGAACCGTTAAAGCCCCTGTTGGATGCGTCGACGTTACTGTTCCTGGATTATTATTCTGAACAAAATCCCCGATTAACGGATCATTTGTAGAAGGCCCATCATAGATATATACGTGGTGGTTACGTGTCGGTTGACTTGAGGAATAGTAATATAAATCAAACTGTGTAAAGTTAAGACTGACAGGTTTACCTGGAATAGCAGACATTAACGTTTTTGTATAATTTACAGAACCAGAAGGATAGTTACCTGATGCACCACCATGATCAAAAATGGTGTTGCCTTCATAGACATATTCTTGTGAAGAATTATTGATGATAATGTCTTGCTCTAATCCTCCCGGAAACTGTCTGATATTCGACTGCCAAACCTCGCCGCCGTTTGGTTGCGTCACATCAATAGAAGACTCAATTGTAAAGACCGCATCACTTTGATCTGTCATACATGAATTGTTCACATCTGTAATCTGAATCAATGCATTTGTTGAGTTCACATTCGGTACAGACCAATTGTAGAGACCAGTAGTGATCGTAGAGTTATTGACAATTGTCGACCAAGTTGCCCCATTGTCCAATGAGTACTCGATTAAATAATCATCCGATGTGTTGTTGGCACTGAAAACAATTGGCATCGTACTGAATGCAGTAGTATACTCTCCTCCATTTGGTGAATTCAATAACAACGGAGCCTCTACAGTAAACACTGCATCACTCTGATCATTCGTAGACGGTACGTTGTTGTCAATCACACGAATCATGAAGTTATTCGAAGCAATGTTTGGAACTGTCCACGAATAAGTTCCAGAAGTTGTGTTCACAGCAGTCGCTACAGACACCCATGTAACACCTCCATTGGGAGAGTAATCGATGTCATAAAAATTACTCGTACCAGTTTCCGTCCAAGTGATGGTGAAAGGGGTACATCCCTGAAGAATTTCTCCTCCATTAGGACTTGTAATTGTGATGCTTTGAGCAAATGAAAAAGTTGTCACAACAGACAACAATACAGCGAGTAATAGTCTCATTTTAGTTAATTTGATCAATATAAATTCAATGACTCAACACCAAGACAAACTTTTTCAAAAGACACTGACAGTAAGCAACTTAGAAGAAAAGTTTGTTAATTTTCTCGTAGTAAGGCATTTAAGCACGCGCAATATACAAACAATCTCTTGTGAATAAAAAGTTTTAGGCAACAACTAAATGTTAAACTTTTCAATTGGCGCAATAGCGTCCAAATCAGGTTGAATTCAAATAATATTTAGTACATTTCTTCCATAAAGGTTAACCGTAATATTTACCGAGATAATGAGAAATTTCATAACTATTTTATTGGCTTTGACAACCACTTATCAAGTCAGTGCACAAGAACTTGAATTCGCAAACGATCAAATCATTGTACAATTCAATGATGATATAATTTTTGATGTTGAATCTGCACTAGAACAATTTGAGTTTAACCAAAAGCGCATCGATGAACTCAATCTTCAATTCAATCTAGAAAGTGTTATTCTTACGGGTAATCGACACACGAAACATACTTTCTTACTGAAGTTTCAAGACCAACAAGACATTTCAAATCTGATAGCACAATACACGGAAACAGGTCTATTCAGGTACGTTGAACCAAACTACATTGGACACGGGGGTGGCATTCAACAGACCATCCCAAACGACACCTACTTTTCCAGACAGTACGGATTATTAAACGACGGTACTTTTTCTCTTTCACCAGCTTCCGCTGATGCCGATATTGACATGGAATTGGCATGGGATATCGAACAAGGTGATCAATCAATCGTTTTAGGCGTTCTTGATTCAGGATTAAAAATGGATCACCCTGAATTTGCTGGCAGAATTTGGACCAATGGTGCTGACACCCCAAACGGAAGTGATGATGATAACAACGGCTATATTGATGATTCTGCCGGGTGGGATTTCGCTAATAATGATAACGATCCGAATGACGATCACGGTCACGGAACGAACGTGGGGGGAATCTCGGCTGCCAATGGAAACAACTCTATTGGATATGCCGGAGTTGATTGGAATTGTCAAGTCATGGCCTGTAAAATATTAGATCAAAATAACTCAGGTTTCTACTCTTGGTGGGCAGATGCCATTTATTATGCCGTGGATAACGGTGCTGATGTCCTCAACATGTCGGTTGGAGGTTCCGGCTTCTCCACGACGCTTGAAGATGCTGTAAATTATGCCTACAATAATGGCGTTACGATCGTTGCTTGCATGATGAATGAAGACAACAATGTGACTTATTATCCTGCTGGCTTTCAAAATACAATTGCCGTGGGAGCTACCAACCCTAACGACGAGCGAACATCTCCTTTCTTTTGGAGTGCTTCAAGTGGAAGTTGTTTCGGATCACACATCGATGTTGTAGCCCCTGGAAATTACATTTATGGACTCAGTCACACTTCCAATACCAACTATGATTCTTATTGGGGAGGAACATCCCAGGCTACGCCCCTAGTTGCTGGTTTAAGCACGTTACTGAAAGCTCAAAATCCGGGTCGAACACCAGACGAAATACGAACAATTATTCGCAACACGGCTGAAGACCAAGTCGGAAACAGCAGTGAGGACTTAGCAGGTTTTGATAATTACTATGGTTACGGTCGTATTAATGCACATCAGGCACTCTTGTTTGGCACCAGCGGGTTGAGCAACATCTCGAACGACGAATTATATGTTCGAATTTATCCAAATCCCGGACAACAATTCACCATTATTTCTTTTGATCAAGACAATAATGAACAGAAAACCATTGAGCTAATAGACGAGTCTGGAAGAATTCTTAGCACTACCAAAACAAGTTCAAGTCAAGTAGAGGTGAACTTATCCAATTATTCTCAAGGGGTGTACTTTGTGAAAATCATACAAGGAGAAATGATCATTTTAAAGCGGATCTCCAGAATTTAATAGAGCTTATTCGTCTACCACCAACTTGTACCCTACTCCTCGTATATTGATAATGCGAATACGGGAATCTTCTGCAAGCTTCTTACGGAGTTTGGATATAAACACATCCAATGTTCGCCCAATATAATCACCCTCATCTCCCCAAACTGCCTTTAAAATCGTCTCTCGCTCGAGTGTTTCATTCACTGAAGAATGCAGTAAAAAAAGTAAGTCAGCCTCTTTGCTTGTCAACTCTATTTTCTCATCAGCGAGTTCCAGCTCCATTGTGCGCTGATAAAAGAGATAATTCCCTATCGCCGTTACATTAGGATCATTGCTGTGTCTCTTTTTCAAAATTCGATTTATCGCCAATAACAAAACGAGCAAGCCAACAAAAATGAACAGATAAACGGAGAAACTTTGGTCGCTTTGGGAATCATTTGTTGCATCACTCCCATTTGCTTGATTGGATGAATTTATTGAGAGCAATGTAATATAAACAACGTAACAACCTTCAGGAACGAAGCGAACCGAACATGGCATCATATCCAAATCTATATTACCACCGACCTGATAACTATAAACAACATCACTACTATCACAGTTTTCAACCTCAACACGATAAGCGTCGGAAACTTTGTTCGTTAGCATCGTCCGATCCACAATCTCAACCAAGTCATCGGGACTAAAGCCAAACTCCCTATCAAAACTTATGCAGTATCTACCGTCTATTAATTGAACAGGTAGCACACGTGAGGTACTGTCATCTAGCGAAAGCATCAGTTCATGACCAATCAATCGCATGGATAACTCAATCCGCCCAGCATCGTTAGCAAAACTGACAGTCGCTTTAAGCCAGATAAACAAAAAAGCTATGAGATAGGATAGATACTTCATTACAATAAATATGAGGTATCACAAAGCTAGACGAATCAAGTTTCAAAAGCACCCCAAAAAAACCAAATTTACATTAATTTACATTTGAAATGTCCTTCAAATATGGAGCTCTCAGAACTTAATATTCTGACAATCTGACGAAGATTAAATCTAGTCTTCGGAGAACAACTCACAGTTGCATGCTTACAACTACATGTTAATCATGCATTAATGACGTCTTAAAAAGTTGTAAATTAGCCGAGAATCATTTTAAATTAACCAATATGAAGAAACTTCTACTATTAACATGTGCAGTGCTTTTAAATATTGCAGCAGCCAATGCACAATGTACACCAGATCCTCAATACACATCTCCAGGTATTTACCCTGACAGCGCAACTGGATTCGTCTCAGGTTGTGAAGGTATGCCATATGAGGAAATCATTACAAACGTTGTTCCTGTTGATACTTTGGTTGAACTCATCCCTGGGTTCCCTACTACTGTTGCTTTCGACAGCATTGTAATTGTTGATTTTCAAGGGCTTCCTGCTTCAGGCAACTTGACATACGCTTGCTCATCTACACTTGGAGGATGCTCATTTGCTGGTGGAGAGGCAGGATGTGTTGTTATTCAAGGAACACCTGACGCTTCTGACGTGGGTACACACAACCTTGCAATCACCGTGGATGTGTATGTAGGTGGTATCCCAACAGCCTCTACATCCGAAGTCATCGATTGGTACTCAATCGTTATTGATCCTGCTTCAAGCTGCACGAGCGGTTTGGACGAAACAGGAGGAGATCAGTTCACATTGTATCCGAACCCTGCTGAAACAAGTCTAACATTAGATGGAATCAATCCTTCGGCAAGCAGTATTACAATTACCAATATCAATGGTCAAGTTGTAAAAATGATCACGGATATAAAATCCGACAGTGAAGAAATTAATATTTCCCAGTTGGAAAATGGAATTTATTTCGTTCAGATTGATAGCGGAAAAGTTATCCGTTTTGTAAAGAAATAATCATATAATTATCGAGAGAAGAGCCAGTTGCAAGACTGGCTCTTTTTGTATTCAAGAACTTCGATTTATTCGATAGATTTTTTTTCCACTTTTTTTCACCGCAACTTGCACAGAAAAGAAAATTTGGATTATATTTGCCCACGCTTTGAACGAAAAGCGAGTAACAAGTTCTCTAAATGTGACTGTTGTCACAGCCAAAAGGCGAGAAACTTGGTCCGGTAGTTCAGTTGGTTAGAATACATGCCTGTCACGCATGGGGTCGCGGGTTCGAGTCCCGTCCGGACCGCCAACAATGTTTAAAAAGCTTCTCTTTTAGGGAAGCTTTTTTCGTTTTAACCCATTACCATTGGGTTTCAAGCAGTCAATCATTTTTCTTGGTTTCATTTGAATTGAAATAATTCTATAAAAAATGAACAAATCGGAGAGCATTCTGGCGAGCAGACGGGATTTTCAAAACTGCTCTCCGCAAAACGTAAAAACCTTACGTAGCAAGGCTTTAGAATTGTGTTGTGTTTTCAGGAACGATACAAATAGTACGAAAACCACTCCTAAAAGGAGAGCAATTTTAAAACAAGCAATATGAACACACATCAAAAACTTCACCTACGGATCTACCCGTACAAGCAACGAACAAAGAACGGAATCACACCAATTTACGTCCGTATTAGTATCGATGGTAAACGATCAGAACTATCTACACCGCACAAGATCAATTTGAAACATTGGAACACTCCAAAGCAAAGATTGAAATCTGGAACACCTAATGAGTTTCTAATCAACTCCAATCTAGATGCTATTGAAACAAATCTTAAAAAGCTATTTGTACTCTCCCTGGCATCAAACAAACACATTACTCCAGTTGAGCTAAAGAACAAATACTTAGGAAAGGATGAAAAAGCCAACCTCAAAACACTCTATGATGCATTCGACTACCACAACAAGAAAATGGAAGAAAAAGTAGAATCCGGATTAACCTCATCCGCTACCCTACTCAAATATACTATCACTAAAAACAAGGTAGTTGATTTTATGAAGCATAGATACCGGAAAGAAGATCTTCCACTAGAAGAACTCAAGTACAAGTTTGTAACCGAGTTTGAACACTATTTGCTCACGAAAGATGGACTACAATCTAACACAGCATTCAAATACATTAAAAACCTCAAACGTATTATGAATATTGCCGTTGAATTAGAATGGATTCTAGCCAATCCATTTGCTCAATTCAAATGCAGTTACAAAAGTCCAGAAAGAATAGTACTCACTCAAACCGAAATTGAGAACCTTATAAATACAGAAATTGAAATCCCCAGGCTTTCCGAAGTACGAGATGTATTCGTGTTTTGCTGTTATACAGGATTTGCCTATTCAGAAGTACATAAATTCAAACGAGATGATCTCACAGTAGGAATTGATGGCGAATACTGGCTTACCACATATCGTGAGAAAAGTAAGGAGCGTGAAAGTGTTCCATTACTTCCAATTGCGTTAGAAATAGTTCAACGATATGAAGAACATGAATACTGCACAGAATACAATAAACTACTTCCGGTAAACAGTAATCAACGCTACAATGCGTATTTAAAAGAAGTTGCGGATCTTTGCGGAATAAAGAAGCATCTTACCACTCATATTGCACG
Organism: Flavobacteriales bacterium UBA6051; assembly: GCA_002427735.1. GTDB lineage: Bacteria > Bacteroidota > Bacteroidia > Flavobacteriales_D > Crocinitomicaceae > UBA4466. The sequence goes on along the minus strand of DIYP01000011.1, from coordinate 184,668 downwards.
CCATACATTTGCAACTACCATTACGTTATCGAACGGTGTTCCAATTGAAACGGTATCTCGCATGCTCGGTCACTCCAAGTTATCTACTACTCAAATCTATGCTAAAGTACTTGATAGAAAGGTCAGCGATGATATGCAGATTCTCAAAGGAAAGTTACACGGAAACACCAATTCAGTACAGCAAAAAAGAACATCGTAAATACTTTACGTAGTATTGTTCTAAGTTTGCTTTACACAGGATGATTGGGTAACGAATTGCCAATTGTCTACCTCATTCAAAAATTTGTTACTCAATGGAATATTACAAAGCAACCGCAAAACAGTTATATGAAGAACTTGAGCGGTTGCAGTATTCTGAAAACAATGTGAGTAATAGAGCTAGTCATGCCATTCAACTCATCTCACGAACAATGCAGTTGTTGCGCAAGGCTGTCCAAGAAAGAGGATTTGAAAGAGAAGAAGACGAGATAGAGTTTTTCAAACATATTAAACCACAGATAAATGGACACCTTATCTTCTACCGTCACATATTCGATATTGAAGCCAAGCGCATTGCGTACACCGAAGAAGAAATTGAACATTGTATTACGGAGAAGAAACGGCACTTTACTCTATTCATTAAGGAGAACCTTGAGTTCGTTTATTATTATCAGAACCGATACACGCACCTGGACAAACAATATTTCGTGCGTGATGCGTTTCGCGCTCCTTTACCTCATCAAAACACCGATGCGTTTCATGATCGGGAGTTCACCACACCCTACGATCATTTGGCGGCCAAGATTGTCGCAAAGGATTTATTCTACAAATTCCTGATCAAACCGCTCCGTGAGAAGATCGAAAACCTCGCTCCTACCAAGATCAAATGGACTGCTTCAAAAGCGTCATTGGTAGAACTGATCTATGCACTTCAATATACTGGATCAATCGAAAACGGTAATTCTAGTGTCAAGGAAATCTGTTTACTCTTTGAGGAAATATTTGACGTGAAGTTAAAAGACGTGTACAGCACATTCCGAGACATTCAATTACGTAAAGGAGAACGAGCAAGATACTTGAATTCATTGGCGAATACCTTCGATAAGAAATTGGAAGAAAGCGAGGATTTTAAGTAGACTTTTTTCACAATTGGGTCACAGGTGTGATTTTTTATTTCAGGTATTTGTTGCAACTTTTGCGTAGTGAATTTGAGTAGAAGTACGCATTGACAACATCTTTACAGTTGATTAAATTTGATCTTTAATCAAATCATGCCAAGACCACCCAAATTAACTGAGAAACAAAGGCAACGTCTAAAGATACTTGAACCCAAACTTCAAATGGCAATTACAAAACGTAATTTGGTTGCCGCAAAATCTCTCGTTGTAGACATTCAAGAATTGCTAAGACCAACAGGTCACGTCGCCAGATTAGTTCAGTCAAAAAACAAGCTTTATGAGCTTGGTCTAGAGCTTGGAGAAATTGATTTTGCAATCACGGGCTTATCTTCAAATAGAACAGTTGTATCTAATCAGACACGATTACATTTAGAAGCTACTGCATTACTTGCAATTTGCTATCTACGAAAGGAAGATATAGAAAAGGCAAAACCACTTATTCGGGAAGTACTCTTAAATGAAACAGTCATTAAGTCTTTGCGCACTCGTCGGATATTCAAAACCGAAATTATCGAACGCTTTAATCAGGAAGTATCACTCTATTCTCTAAAGAAAAAACCAAGTGAATCCTTTACTGAAGAAGAAATTGAACAGGAGGTTCTTTTATTGATGATGTCTCAAAACGAATCTGAGATTTATTCCACCCTTGGTAAATCCGTTCCTGATCAAACTAAGTACTTAATTTTTGAAGTTCATGAATACTCTACAAAACAATTGCCTTCGGCTGAGCGAAAAGCTTTGCCAAGTCCAGAACAAAAAATTAAAGATGAGGAAGTAGGTAAAACTGTTTTTGGCTCGGTTAAACGAGTAATTTACAACTCTCTTTGTGACCCTGAAAGCGAAATTTACAAAACGTGGTTTAACAATGGAATGAAACTAGTTCTAAGCAAAGGTTACATTAGATCAACTGTTGTAACAGCACTCGCTAATTTGGGAATAGGTGTAAAAATGATTGCTGCAACTATTGTAGCTTTAATAGTAAAATTCGGTCTTGAAGTATATTGTGAACACAATAAGCCTTCTGACTTAATGGCCTTACGAGGAAAATAGATAAAATGCCGTGGTCTCTTGAACATATCAACTGGTTATCAGTTACGAATACCGTGCATACTGTGGATGGAAAGGACATTCCAATATTGGAATTCAATCCACAGTTGACTGAAACTTCAATGATGTCCGATTGGGCGAAGCACTTTAGAAATCACTATTGCTTTGATGATGAAATTGATCGATTAAGAGAGGGAACGGGCTTAAGCAGAACAGAGTTTCTTAAGCAACTCAAACTACCTACCGATGCACGTGGATTTGGACCTGCAATTCGCTCAGGAGACTTCGCAGAAATTCTCGTGTCAGATTATTTGGAATACTGTCTCGACTTTGTTGTACCGCGAACACGTTACGGGAATAAAACCATTAGGGATGAATCTACAAAAGGGTCAGATATAATTGGCTTTAAGTTATTCGATGGTAACAAAACACCTCGTGATATCTTGGCAACATTGGAAGTCAAAGCACAGTTCTCTGGAAATAATTGTGATCCTAGACTACAAGATGCCATAGATGATTCTTTAAAAGATGAGATCCGCAAAGCTGAATCATTGAGCGCAATGAAGCAGAGATTGTTAGACAAAGGTAAAATGGCAACTGCTCAACTTGTTCAACGGTTTCAAAACCCTACAGATTTACCCTATACTCAAAAGTACGGTGCAGCGGCTCTTTTTTGTTCAACAGTGTTCGATGAAGCCACTATTCAGGATACGGACGCGAGTGGACATCCTTTCAAAGAAAATTTGTTCCTGGTTACTATTAAAGCGGACGACTTTATGAATTTAGTTCATCAACTCTATAATCTTGCCGCCGATGAAGCCTGAAACAAACGCAAAACTGCTTCTAGGTGCTACACGCTCTAAAGCTAAAATGTATGAGTATTCGGTTCCAGTAATCGACCATATCCAAATGACTCAAAGTCCGGCTAAGCTACTGTCGTTGACGATATCAATTCTAGGCGACTACAATCGTGCCCATACGGCAGAATCTCGAGAAGAGGTTATAAATGAATATCGTGACAACCTATTATTCGTGGCTCAATATTTTGATGCTTATGTCGATTCACGCACGAGTCAAGAATTTGATGAATATTTTTTATTGTTAGGCTCGGTTGCGTATTACCTGGCTGGCTTTCCTGGAAGCTCCATAGTTCTCATAAAAAAGGAATTTCAAGAGTCTCAAATTACCCTAGAACCCCAAAATTTAATACAACTCCTAAAATGGCTATTGTTATCCGCTCCTGAGAGCCCTCTTGAGTTTAATTCAGAAACAGTCTACGATCAACAATATTCTCAATTGGCAGCTCTAATCAAAGAGTACTATTTAAGTGGTCAAGGAGAAAACGAAGTAATTCAACTCATTCAAGGGCTATCAAATCAAATCTATTCTCATGGGAGCGATAGGGAGTTGCTTGTGGCTGACATGATTAAATCGGTGGTAACAAAAAAGTTTGAAAATTCTTCATGGACTAACTTAAAAGATTACTCTGATCTAAATATTGATCTATGGAAGGACGCACTTCAAAAAAGCTCTTTTATTAAAGAGTTTTGGCCATCTCAAAAGCTTCTTGGTAAACACGGGGTTTATGACGGTAAGTCCTCAATAATTCAAATGCCTACTAGTGCGGGAAAGACTAAATCTACCGAACTAATTATTAGAAGTAGTTTTTTATCCGGGCGTTCTGATATTGCTCTTGTAATTGCGCCATTTCGCTCTCTATGTTCAGAAATCAAAAATGATTTGGAAGAAGCATTTAAGGGCGAAAATGTTGATATAGATGTTCCATCAGATAGTTTACAAGATGATTTTGACTTGTTTGAAGAATTTGAACCAGAGACGAACAAACTAGTTTTAATACTTACACCCGAAAAGTTCCTATACATACTTAGACTTTCTCCTGATGTTGCAAATGAAATTGGCTTAATTATATACGACGAAGGACATCAATTTGATAATGGAATTAGAGGAGTAACTTACGAACTTTTACTATCATCATTGAAGGGTCAGGTATCCGAGAATACCCAAGTTGTTCTTATTTCTGCGGTAATAAGTAACGCAGAGACTATTGGTGAATGGCTAATTCAAAATGATCGAGAGGTTGTTCAGGGAAAAGCACTATTACCAACATATCGAACAATAGCTTTTGTCAATTGGTCTGGAGACAGAGGTCAACTTCGATTCGTAAAACCAGATGATCCTGATCAAGAAGAGTACTTCGTGCCAAAAGTTCTTGTTCAGGAGTCTTTACCTCTTCGCCCTAGAGAATCTAAGGAGCGATTTTTTCCGGATAAGTCTGATGCCAAAAGCATAGCAATATTTCTAGCCACAAAACTTATTAGAAATGGACCTATTGCTATATTTTGTGGATCAAAACTAATTGTTAAATCTTACTACGAGTACATTTTAGATTTGAAATCACGCGATGTCGATTTTCAACATATCTTGAATCTGTCCAATCAAGACGAAGTAACTAAAATTACTCAACTACAGTCAGACCATTTCGGAGAAGATAGTTCAATCGCGCTTAGCAGCAGTCTAGGTGTTTTTGCTCACAGTGGTAACACGCCAGAGGGCATCAGGCACTCGATCGAATATGCAATGCAAAACAGTTTAATCAAATTTGTCATTTGCACCTCTACCCTGGCGCAAGGGGTTAACTTGCCAATTAAATATTTGTTCGTTCCAAGCTTTTATCAAGCACAACAGAGAATTTCCACTCGAGACTTTCACAATCTTATTGGTCGCGCTGGTAGATCTGGCATTCATACTGAAGGAAGTATCGTTTTTACTGACCGACTAATATTTGATCAAAAGGATAGCTGGCAAGGATCTTGGCGATGGGAGTTCGCAAAAGAGCTTCTTGATGATAACAAATCGGAACCTTGTGGAAGCACTTTATTGAAAGTCTTTGCCCCTATATACAGTGACCAAAGAAAATATGAAACGCCGCTTGATACCATTCAACTAGTTACGGAATACTATAATGGAGAAGATAGTTTGAATGAATTTGCAAATTCATTCGTAAAAAAAGAAGATAAAGATGAGTATTCGATAAGTCGAATAATGAATCAATTTCAATTCAAAATTCAAATAATCTCAGCAATTGAAAGCTATTTAATGGCTCACTGGAATCATGCAGAGGAATTGGAAAACAGCGATGAAGAAATTGCCAACCTTGTAGGTACAACGCTCGCCTATCATTTAGCCAGTGAACAAGACAAGAATCAACTCCAAGAACTATTCATGCTAGTTCTATCAAACCTTCTGGAGAAAGCAAATGATATTAGTAAAAGAGCATCATTCGGCAGAACATTATTAGGTGTACAAGATTCTTTGGACATTGAAAGTTGGACTACTGAAAACATAGAAGAACTAGATTCGGAAACAACAGGTGAGGGTCTATTGCTTAAGATTTGGCCAATTGTATACTCCAAAATGACCGCCCAGAAAATTAAAAAACTAACTATCGACGGTGCAGCATATTTGGTCGCAGAAAAATGGATACAAGGGTCGAGCTACGAAACTATATTTAATGAGTTGACCTCGCGCAATGTGAAGATTCAAGCTGGATTAAGGGAGCAAAGATTAACATTGGAGTCTATAGTTGATATATGCGAGAATTCTTTTACATATAATGCTCCATTAATTATTGGCGCGATAAGGGAAGTTGTTTCTTTTGTTGATACGGAAGATGAGTTCATTGAACTTATCGAACGATTAGAAAGTTTGCAGAAAATTGTAAAATACGGTTTACCTGACCATCTTAGTATCGCATTTTATGAGGTTGGATTTTCTGATCGAATAATAGCTCAAAGCTTATCCGAGAACTTTCCATCATTTTCTTCAGATTATAGGAATTTGATCAGCGACCTAAGGAGATACAGATCAATAATTAGTGCTCGCCTTGAACAATACCCAGCCTACTTCATTTACACGTTAAATACAATAGTAAACAGTTAAGATGCTTGATCAATCATTTTCTAGCCACAATTTTGAGCGGATCTTTCTAATTGAGAACAGGAAAGGGAATATTAAAAAAAACTTTCTTCCTGAAGCCTATTATGAGAAACACGAAGAGTTCAAACGAATCGCTCGAGAAAAACGCGAAGAACAAAATGCCAGCGAAGGCATCCTATCCCAAGAAAGGTTAGAACATTATGCGGATATATTAGATGAGATCAACCAACAAAAAGCCCTAATACGGATAAATGCATTTAATGATATTTCGGCAAGGGTTGAAAACACGGCATTCCACTTTAACCTAGAGTTTGTAACTCGGCATAATGCGTATAGAATTCCAGATAATAATCCTGCGGCATTTTTTGCGATGAAACAGCTAATGCGCAATGTCAATAAAACCTTTAAAGTAAAGCAAGCTTCCAGAAACAAAATAATCTCGCAATTGTTTAGGATAATAGAGGATGGCTACAATAAGATTGTAGTTAGAACTGATATTAGGTCTTTCTATGATAACATTCCCCATGATAGATTGCTTGAAAAACTCCAAGAAAACAAGGTATTATCGCACGAGTCTTTAAACCTAATCAAACGCACGTTATTCGAGTTTGACAGGATAAAAGACACATCGCAAATACCTTTAGGAAAAGGAATACCCAAAGGGGTTGGAATTAGCGCCTATTTATCAGAGGTTTACATGAAGGAGGTTGATGCCTCAATAAAAAAAATGGATGGTCTTGTTTACTATGCACGATATGTCGATGATATAATCGCTGTTTTCGTACCGGAAACAATAAGTGAAATTCCTAATTATTTAATGGAAATGAAGAAGATTGTTCAAGCTCAGTCCTTAGAGCTTAATGAATCTTCTGACAAGACCAAAGTTTTATCTCTACATAAAGCAAGAATAGGCAATTTTCAAGATGATCTTACCTTTTTGGGGTATAAATTCGATATCAAAAGAACCGATGATAATACCGAGGTCAAAATAGAGATGTCCGACGAAAAGATTGATAGGTACATTCGACGAATTGAAGCAGCAATTCTAGAATTCAACGAAGCTTCAAAACACAATCATAAATATGCTAAGAAGCTACTTCTCGATCGACTAAAATTTTTAGCAGGAAATTATCATTTGAATCATAGCAAAAGAACCATTAAAGCCGGTATCTATTATTCAAATTCTCAATTAAGCCTTGATGGAAGAAGTAATTACAATTCATTAAACGTAATTCAGGATCGATTTATTCGAATGGTATTTAATCTGCTAGAACCACATTTAGGAGATGCACGAGAAACTCAAAAATTAAGGCTTTTCGTGAAAGAAAAAATCAACTTTAAAAACGGTTTTTTCAACCGCCATGACAACTTCTATTCATTTAATATGTCTCAGAAAGAAATGCAGTACTACAGTCGAAAGCAGGGGAACGAATTGATTTCGAAATTCGACTTAATTAAATCTATTTGGTACGATGTCTAAAAGAAAAGTAAATATTAAGTTCCCAAAAGAGCGCGCTGTACTTTCAGATGCACATCCGTTTGAAACCCCAATAATGTTTTCAAATAGGTACTATCATAAACTCTTGGTTAATAACAAACTCGAATATAACGGGCATTCAATTACCGAAGATACCGAGCTAGAAGGTGCCGAAAAAGTGGGATTAGATTGCATTCTCAAAATTTTATTCGGAGCCGATTTAAACAATCCCAATGATCGAACCATTCCGTTTTCCTACAGAATTAAACATAAAGAAAGCTCGTTTAGAGAGCTGGCTTTGATACATCCTTTGAATCAGCTTGTTCTAGTCAATTTTTACGATCGGTATAAAAACTTGATCTTATATTATTGCTCAAAAAGTAATTATTCAATCAGACGACCCCATTCAATTGCAAAATTCACATTTTTCAATGACAAACTTCATCAGTCACTGAAAGGTACGAAAGATGACTTTCTTGAAATTGATGGGAAAGAATATGAAAGCCTTAAAACTTTCTTCACTTATAAGCAATACCCCAACATTTACAGATTTTACGAAGATTATGTTTTTCATAGATCGGAGAAAAAGTTTAAGCAACTTTTGACATTTGATATCTCAAAATGTTTTGATAGTATTTATACCCACTCAATAACCTGGGCTGTATTAGGACTAAAGTCCGTGAAAGAGAACGTATGGGATTCTAAACAAACCTTTTCCGGAAAATTCGATAAGTTCATCCAATACACCAATTATGGAGAAACAAACGGTATTGTAATCGGACCAGAATTCTCTAGAATATTTGCCGAAATAATCCTACAGGAGATAGACTCAATAACAGAGAAAAAATTGGAACAAAAAGGAATTATTCATAAAGATAATTATGCCCTTTTCAGATACGTGGACGACTACTTTCTTTTTTTCGATGACGAGACAGTTAAAGATGAGGTGATCAATCAGATCTCGCACTTAATGAAAAGCTTCAAATTAGGTTTTAATGACCACAAGACAAAACCTTATGCCAAGCCTATAATTACAGAAATAACTATTGCAAAGGATAAGATAACAAGGCTACTAGATCAGAATCTAAGAATTTCATTTGAAAACACTCAAAGCGATGTGCCAGATGAAGAGCGATTGCCACTCCAAAGTAACACTCTAAAAATAACTGCAAACTCTAAACAATTAATAACTGATTACAAAACGATCATTGTCGAATCAAATGTTGATTATAAGGATGTCCTAAATTACAGTTTGGCGATTCTCAACCGGAAAATAGAAAAGGCTCTAGTCTCTATAGAAAAATTGTATCTGGATGAACTTAGTAGTTTTCTTACTGAAGAATTAGATCATAAAAAGTTGAAAACAAAACTAGAGCTACAAAACAGAGTAGTACGCTATATAGAACACTTTTTGGATTTCACTTTTTTCATTTACTCCGTTGCACCGCGTGTCAACTCTACAATTAAGATTTGTCATATACTCTCAAGAGTGTTAAAGTTTACCGGACACCTAGTAAAAATTAGAGATCCGCAAGGCAATGATCAACAAAAAAGAATCCTAGGGCTGGGCGCAATTGACAGAATTCATAAAAAGATATACGATGAGTCAACATTTATCTTAAGCAAAAATGCTCCCAACAGTTATTCCAAATTAGAGTCGTTATACTTACTCTCAGTTCTTGTTGATTTGGGCAAAAACTACAGATTGAATGAGGACTTATTAAGCAAATATCTTGGCCTTAAACCAAATGATTCCGAGACACAAAAAATTGAGTTGGGATTGTTGAATTACTTTTCAATCGTTGTATTACTTTATTATATGCGTAACTCAACAAAATATAGCACTCTTAGACCCCAAGTCCAATCTTATATCGCTGAATACATCAAAAATACCCCGCTTGAAAGAAGACAGAAATCTTCTGAAATTGTTCATTTAGTTTCAGATCTTTTATTCTGTCCATACGTGGATAGTTCATTCAAGTGGCGCATATTATGTATATTTAGAGGAGCAAGCTCAATGCAGGAATTCAGGGATGCTTCCATAGACATTTCCGCAATCAAAGATTTTGTTTCTGTTCAAAAGTATATGTTCACGAAATGGAAGAACGTTGACTTGAGTAAGGAATTTGATAACAAAAAGAGTATGGAAGTGTACTCTTAAAAAGAAAATGCTAATGCACAATCCCAACTTACGCGGCTTGTCCGAGTAAGGTAGAATCACACACTTGCAGAAGCGATACTCAGTAAAACGAGGAAACAAAAAAGAGGTGGCAAGGGATGATGCCACCTTTTTTATCCTACCAACTTCTCATCTTTGAAAATCTCCTTGATCATTTCACAAGGATCAACGTCAAGAGCGAGGGCAATCAAATAAAGTTCCCTGGCTCTTAATTGAGTTGATGGATTAAGTGTCAACTCACTCATACGTGATTTACTTATCCCTGTCTTTTTAGAAATCTCAGCTTTACTTGCTGACTTCTTAGATAAATACTGTCCTAATTCGGTCATAACTCTGAATTATCGTAACCCAAATTTAGGATTCTCTACCCTTAGTTTAGAATTTCTGGAATCCAATTTTGGATTTTTCCAGAAAGTAATTACCTTAGTACCGAAATACGAACTATAATTTTGATTTTCTAAACTAAAAAAGTTTAACATGTCCAACAAAGAACTAATCATCACCCTCATTCAACAAGATTTAAAGCACACACAACTCACTTCCGGATTAGATAAAGTCGGATTGGACACGGAAAAACATCATTTACAACTACTCGAATTAGTTTCCGAACTAATGGAAGTACCGGAAAAAATAGACTTCGATTGGGGACAAGTGTATTATGATCTATTAAGAGAAGCTGAGAAATTTGAAATTAAGCATACAACTGATGCACTTCGTCCATACGCAGAACTATGTTACCATCAACTCGCTCTATACATGGAGTTCGAGAAAACCAAAACCCAACTTTCAGCCAATTAATTTCAAAAAAATCTTTCCCCACCTGTGCACATCTAGGGAATAAATGAAATCAAACCACTTCAACTTTGCCTACGAACACAAAAATCAAATCGTATGGCATCAGAAATTATTACACCCGATGATCTAGAGCAGTTCAAGTGGGAACTACTAGACCTCATCAAACAATGGTTAGACAAGAAAGTCGACAAACCAGTTCCACCCAAAGAAGAAAGAAAGTGGATCAAGTCGCATCAGGTACAACGCATGTTGGGAATCTCCCCAGGCACATTACAAAATCTTCGTGTGAACGGTACTATTCCCTACTCCAAAGTAGGTGGTGTCCTTTTCTATGACAAACAGCAAATTGAGAGGATTTTAGAACAAAACATGCGCAACAAACCAATCGATGTCCAGGGTTAACTACATCAAACATCTTGAAAGGATCTCCGAAATGCTCTACGAAGATTCCCGATTAAGTCCATGGCACATCAGCATGTACTATGGACTTTTTCATTCGTGGAACAGATCAAAGTTTCAGAACCCAATTTCTATTTGCAGATCAGAACTAATGACCATTTCCAAAATTGGATCAGCAAACACTTACACAAAATGTTTAAAGCAATTGGACGAGTGGGGGTATATCAAGTATATGCCTTCACATAACCCGATGAAAGGAAGCCTTGTCAACTTGTACACTTTTGATACAACTACTGATAAGAGTAGTAATATAACTGCTGATAAGAGTACTGATAATACTCCTGTAACTCTCGTGCGACCTTCTATAAACACTATAAACAATAAGAAACATACTAAACCTAATAAACAAGGAAAGGGTAAATCAAGATTTACTCCCCCTTCATTGGATGAGGTTAAAGAGTTCTTTTTGGAATTGAAATCTACTCACGATCAAGCCGAACAATTTCACAATCACTTTGAATCAAACGGATGGTTAGTTGGTGGTAAATCGAAAATGAAAAACTGGAAAGCTGCAGCAAGAAATTGGGTAAAGCGATCCTCAAAATTCAATCCTCAACAAAATGACAGACTTCACACAGAACAAAACAAAGACTATTCAATCCCTCTCTAATAGAAGAACAACATCGAAACACATGAAACCAAGTATCAATATACCACCACCATTTGAAATCATCGATAACGTTCGCCACTACAACTTTCGGAAATGTTGTAACTACATCACAGCATTAGGCAAACAGAAATTCGGAGATCAATTCAAGCTGTACAATTCAGATCGGGACATACTCTACAAACTCATGGTTTATGCAATCGGAGATCAAGAAGCGTGTGCAGAACAAGGATTAGACTTGAGCAAAGGAATTCTTCTCAACGGTCCGATCGGTTGTGGTAAAACATCATTGATGACTTTGATTCGCACTCTGCATGATCCAGCAACACGATATGTGATGAAATCCACTCGAGACATTGCATCAGAATTTAACCTGGACGGATTCATGGTCATTCACAAATACGGAAAACAACATAAGATCTTTTGCTTTGATGATCTGGGAGCGGAGAATAATACAAAGTACTACGGAACAGAGTGCAATACCATCAGTGAAATCCTTCTTTATCGATACGACCTTCTAATGCATTACGGAATCATAACACACGCTACAACTAACCTGAACGCTGATGAATTGGAAAAACTATATGGTAATCGAGTTAGGTCAAGATTACGTTCTATGTTTAATCTGATCACATTTGAGAAAAACGTTGGTGATAAAAGACTCTAATCACGCTTTAATTTTCGCACCCATGTATCCCAAGACTCCAAACGAAGATTCATCTTTTGATTTGACGTGTATTCATGCCTTTTCTTAGCTTCTTCTATGTCATTTACTGTTCTTCCACCAATAACCACCGTGTGAATTCTAATGTCTTTATCAGAGCTAACTTCCAAATGGTCACTCGGTCCAATAAAAGAGTTATGAATGGACTCACCAGCTTCAACACGTTCGCGAATATTATGAATGTGTTTTCGGAAGCTTGCCAAGTCATCCATAATATACCTTAATCTTTTCCTAATTTGATCACAAGCAATCTCAATGTTCCGCGCTGGTTTGTCATAATGTCCTTGATTAAACATATTAAAATCAGCCCCTTTAATTTCTACCAACACCACGTCCATATATGAAACGCTTGTAAGAATTAGGAAATCGACAAATCCATCTCCAATCGGAAATTCGGGGAAAACGATGTAGTCATCTTCAGGGTGCGCATGAACCTCTCCAAAAACAGATAAGTCTTCTCCAAGTAGCTTCAAAAATGCTGTTTCCTTAGCGCCCTTCTCAATTAAGTCCAGGATTGAACGCTTAGAAATACTTTCCTTTTCAATCTCAATATACCTCTTGAGTTTATCATTAAACTCCGAATAATCATAGTCTCGAGCTGGGAGAATATTTCGATTCAAGACTGCCAAATCATTCAATAAGCGTTCATTATTCAAAGTAGGCTCTGAAAACTCTGCTTTAGTACAACTCAACAACTCTATTGCTTTTCCCTCGGCAATCCCCTTCCAGGCAGGACTCCCATTCTGATTCAACTTAACTAAAGTAAACGAATCCTTTCCTAGATAGTCCTTCTCATAATGCTCAATAAAGATTGTCTCAACGGGTAAGTCTCCGGAATCAACTAATCCACCAATGACATATTCAATCGCGTTAGTTATTGATTTACCCGTATTCATATTTCCAACGGAAGTGACCAATGCAACTATCTCATTATTATCATTGCAAAAAACCCTTAATCGACATAGTCCATCTATCGCCCGCTCACTAATGGAGTAACGATGTATTTTATCAGTTATCTTCAAAAATCAAGACTATTAATAAGAAAACTCAGCAAGAATTGGTCGATGGTCAGCTGTATGTTCGCTAGGAGGAAAGTCACCATTACGGACAACTATCTCAGAACTCATAGAGCTAAACACCTCTTGTGCTATTTTGTTTACAAAGACGAAATCCAATACAGAATTAAATCTACATGCGGATCCATTTTTTGAACTGCATTGTGTCGTTACAAGTTCTGAAGGTCTAAGCCACTTTGCACGTCCTTTATTTGTTAGAATGTCATAACCCTTGTTATGCTTTTTATCTCCTTTTTTAATGTCCCAATCGTAGTTATAATCACCGACTAAAAAAACTGGACTCTTCTTTTGAGGATATTGACCAAGCCAGCTATATAATGCCCTAGACTGTGCTTGTCTACAATAATCACACCCTCTAGCAAGATGGTTAACACCTACATAAATTGTCTTACCATTGTCCTTATCACTAAACTGCGCTACCAACATTGGACGATATGTCACTAATCTCATATCAGTCAATTCCCATGTCGAGTCTAGCTTGAATTTGTCTTCGTTGTATACAATTATCATTCTATCTTCTCCACCAGATTCAGCATAAGTATGAGCGTAATTAATAGATTCTCCTTCCGCGATAGCGTTGGAATATTTCTCTATGGAATTGCTCGGCACTTCTAAGAGGCAAAAAATATCAACTGCAGAAAAATCATTGGTTAACTGCTCAGCAATTGTATCTGGAGTTGCTTCACCAGACTGTACATTCCAAGTCACCAGCTTTATATCTTGTCCATAGACAATTATTGATGACATCATAAATAGGTATAGAAAAACTCTTTTCATTTGAATAGCATTTACTTAAAGTGTTATTAATCATGCAATTTACAAAGCCTACCACCTAATGTCAACAGGTATTTCTACTCAATTTTATTTGCTTATTGTTGCAACAAATACGCATAATTTCGATAGAATTTGTTCACACATTTCTTGTAATTAACTTTATTGTCATGAACCACGCATGTATATCAGAAATTAAATCAACCTTATACATCATCATAAGAATTCTAAAGTTTATTTAGTGGATATTGAATCAAAAAATGTAAACGCAATGAACAACCTCGCTGAAAAAATTCGAGAACTAGACAACAATGCCGAACAGAAACTTCGAGCTGCAGAAATACTTGCTTCAAATGGAGATTTTCCTACGGCTTCGGCTATTTTAGTTACAGCGTTTGAGGAAAGAACAAAAGCACTCGTTGCACAATTAATGGAACTAGGTTTTCCCTTAGCCACTGAGATTTCTGAACTGGATTACGTCTTTAAGCACCATGACACTAGACATTACATTGGATTTTTTGTTGATTGTATGCATGAGATATTTGATGATGTTCTACCATTCTTCTTGAGTATAATTCAGGATGAAATTTTTCGAAATAAGGTTCTTAAATTGCAATTCACTCCCGAAATGGAGAATGCATTTCTGAACTGGATGAAATCTAAAACAAAATCTTTCCTTTCTAAAGTTGACTTCTATCAAAACATTGAAAAGCACAGGCAATGTGGGTTATACATAGATATTCTACGAGATGGTACTACGAGTGAACAATTGTCGAAAGATGATTACTTATACATAAAAGATAGGTTAAATGCAGTTCACTCAATGTCCAAAGAAATGAAGGAAATCAAACAGGAACAGGATGCCCATGTTCTCGAATCAATAGAAGATTCTAGGAAACAAATGCTTGAGCATAATATGCCAAGTTTGATTTCTCAGGGAATTGAAATTGTAAAAAAGGAAAGAAAAAATGCGTTTAAACGAATTCGTCGGGAACTTAATGCATTCAGCGAAACACTAATAGAATGAAAGAGTATCGTCTAGGATTAATATTTGATTCTCCTCAGGAAGAAATTAAAGTTGAGTTGGCGGATATATTAACTGAAAACCAATTCGATTGTATTAGCACCGCAATTACTCAAATTAGTGATTTGTCGAATCTTCAACGTCTGTTAAACTTCGTTCTAGCGAACGAATCCGACTTTATTCAGCTTCTCAATTCTACTTTACAAGATTACGCTGCAAAATCCGAATCTTGGAATGGGATCAAGCCATATGACCAAGCAGAATTATTTCTCAATTCAAACCGATTGTTTTTGAACTATCTTGGTTCCATGCGTACTTTTTTAGATCACGCAGAAACCTTTATCAAACGTACTTATGGAGATAAATCACCCGAATATTTTGAGTTTCAAAAAATCACCTCTATATTCTTTGATCGTAGTTTTGCTTACCGGTTTTTCTATAAACTCAGAAATTATGCTCAGCACGTAGGTCTTCCTATCGATAATGTCAGCTTCTCTGTGTCGTATAACAAAGGGAAATCGCGCTCTGGAAATTTGAATGTTACATTTAATCGTGAACGGCTATTGGCTGAGTATAACAGTTGGTCTACGGTTAAAGGTGATCTTGAAAAAATGAAACCTCATTTTTCAGTAATTCCGTTAATCCATGAAATGTCTCACAACTTGAAGGAAATCAAACGAAACGTCGAGTTGATTCATAAAGAACCGCTCATTAAAGCATGTAATATTATTGAATCCATGACTAAACATTTGGAAGAAGAGGGTGCTGAAATTTTTGTTGCATATGACTTTAAAGATGGTCCCGAAGAGCAGTTTGGCGGATTTGAATCCATTAGAATTCCGTTTAACGAAATCAATTATATTAAGACTAAGTTGATGTAAACCAATTCCGATTGAAGGAAAAGCGGTCTTCACTCCGTCCTCGGTTTGTTTATCAAAACATAAAAACAAGCATAATACGAAGCGGTTCGCGTTATTATTTGCAGTTGTTGCACCGTACTTGTTTTTACCAGCACTGTCTTACCGCTTTGATAAAGCCGTAAGAGTGCTTTGTTTTGCTAAACACCCTGTGGGCGTGGCTCAGTCGGGCTTACTCTGTTCTTCGGCATCGTACCAACCAAAGGTTGAAACGAAGCCAAAGCCCACCAGCCCTAAATATTTGGCTCGCCTGCTAAGCACGTCGGGCTGCGCTTTGTGTCACGGTTTTTGCCCACCTTCTCCCTCCGGCAGTGTCCACCCACATCAAAAACTCGCGCCACCGCTTGTGTAGTTCACCCGTCTATCCTCGAATACTCCGGTAGCCGTTCTTCTACATAGGTCGCTAAATAGCAATTCGACAAGCTCTAGCTATATCTTTAGACTTCCACCCTAGTACAACTCGCAGATCGGCTCGCGCGCGCAAAAAGAGAAGCACTCCGTAAACTACATGCTACCCTTTTTATCCCTACACTGGCTCAAGGCTGTTTTTCCAGATTCTGATTAATCAATTCCAAAAATTGTTTCTTATCCTTTGGATCACTCATGAAACATCCGACTATATCATTATCCGTTAACTTATCGTCATGACCTAGATCTACCCGTATCATATGCAGAAGTTTTAAATACTCTTTGAATGCGGCAATATTATCTTTAATTGAAAGTTCTTGCCACTTAACTAATTGCTTTACGATTGGGGTAGGTGAGTATATCAAACATTCCTTTTTAATATCAATTATCTCCTGTCCCATTTGCTCGATATCCATCTCATTATTATTCTTCTGATCTTTTATGATATCAAAAAAATAGGAGAACACCCGCTCATATAAATCTCGTTTATTCTCAGAAATAAGTTTCTCCAGATTTCTAACTTTTTCTGATTCTTCATCTAACTTCTGTTTGTGCCTATTAATTCGAAGTTGAGATATAGTTCCCCAAACTAAACCGACCACAGCAATTATACTGGGCAATAGCTCTTTTAATTCCATCATTATCTTGTTTAATTTAATTGGAAGTTAGCAAAGCTTAGCCGAATGCTTCCTTTGCTTTCATCTAAGATAGTCCAAAGGTGCTTGCTCCCCAAGGTCAAGCCCTTCGGGTTTTGCAAAAAATCTCCACCCAAGGGTAGTATTTATTTCCAAAAACCTTGTGGTTCATCACACCTTTCGTGCTAGTAGTTGCTTACGCAAAGTACAGCAGCAGTTGTGCTTGTAAATATTATCAAGTATGAGGAAACCGAAACAACAAAATGAATTTCCATGGGGCGTTAACCCTGCAGTTGTTAAGCAACGTCTTAGCCTACTTCCGCCTGCAAAAGTCGAACGGCACAAACAGTCCTTTGCTCAAAAAGCCATTGCAGAAACGTGTGGTAATCGCAGGCAAATGTTCATTGGTTTGTATCAGTGGTGCGTGCGTCTGCAACAAAAAACGCCCTCCAACAATCGTTAGAGGGCGTCAAACACAACTTCAAATCAAACTACTCACAGTTCGACAATTCAGCTTCTACTTCCCATTTAAGGTCGACATCTAAACACTCTTTGTCTAGATCTTCATCCATTGTCTGGTCAAGTGTAATCACAACGCGATTTACTTTTCCCGACAACTCAGAACCTGCCTTAAATCGAGGTTTTCTGCACGCTTTCAAGCGTACGTCCAACACTTCTGTTTTTACTGCTTCTGACATGTTACTTCGTTTTACAGTGTTAAACATTCATTTCTCTTCACAATCGGAGCCTTCACCGATTGCAGCCTGACTTACAGCAGTTGCAACTGTTCCTCCTACGATGAGGTAACCTGCTATTGTGGTTACTATCGCTGGAAGTGCTATCGGTGCACTAATTAGTGTTGTTCCGACAGCCGCAACGCTCAATCCAATCAGGCGTAGCTTCTTAAAGAATGGCGGTGTGTCTTGTCCACATCTTTTGAAGATCGACTTCATTTTGTCTTTAAATTTTCTGTCTTTCATTGCTTCAATTTATTGGACATCAACCACACTCAGCGCATTGTAAGCTCCATTCTTCAATGTGTATTGGTTTCCGTTCACTTCCTGGAAAAACTCAATCATCAACAGATATAAATCCGTGTCTGATCCTGTTCCCGTTGGAGTGGCCACCGGAGTTAACACAACGTTTGTCGAGGTAGCATCAATCGGAAGGTTGACCGCATTGGTTTCTTCCATTGTTGCTTCACCTGTTGCGAAATCTACTTTCGCCCAGGCTCCACGTAACGTGATATGCGTTGCTCCTGATGGAGTATTTACTTCATTGATCGGAACAAGTCCGTTCAAAGTGATTACACCCGTTCCAGCATCCACATCGTAAGCGTTAAATAGGATTGACCCAAGGATCGCCTTATCATTGAAATTGAATCCTTTTAACAGTGCCTTTGCTTCCGGTGCAGTAATCCCCACACCTACATTTCGTTCTCCACGTGCACTGGTTCCATCCAAATTCTTGATTTGCGTCATCACTTTGGTCAAGCGAGAAGTCACACGGCTATCCGATGCATTCTGCATCATTGTTCGGATCGTGTCTCTCAACAACTTTCCTGAACCTGCAGAAGATCCAAACTCACGTCCGTTTTCACGTGTACGCTCAAATGCAGGATCGTTCTTTATTCGGTCGGCTTCAACACCTCCCTTTTCTCTAGCCAAGTAACCATCTTTCGACTTGTAGAAGGATAGATCTCCGATCTTTCCTGTCAACTTGATTATTCCTTTTTGTCTTGCCATAATGCTTGTTGTTATCCATTTCAGGTCTGTTCCTTGGTCGACCATTTCACCAGCATGCAAGACAAACTTTCACAAACAAAAACAAGCGTCAAAATTTCCATTTCCGATCAATAAACTATATGCCGATTTGGTGTAAAATAGCCTATTGAATCCACCTACAACGGCAGTATCTTTGATGTATATCAAAAGCATGGATGAAGTATAGATAGTGTATGAAACGAGTTGTTATTTACCCGAAAGATATTATGATAATCACTGGTAAAAGTGAACGTTATTCACGTTACCTCATCCAACGCATCAAGAAGCATTTAAACAAAGAGAACCACCAACTCATTTCAATCAATGAGTTCTGTTCTTACATGGGGTTAGATCGCGCTGAGATCGAAAACTGTATTCTCTAATTTCCTCTCCTGATACACCTTATCCAATGGGTTAACACATGAATTTAATTCCGGCTTCGCCGATTTAGTATAATGCACTGTTGTCATCAAGCTTTTATGCCCTAATATCTTTTGAATCTTAACCAGGTTCTCCCCTTCTTCCACCAATGTTGTTGCAAAAGAATGCCTTAACGTGTGAGGGGTTATTTCTGCGTTTGTATTCAAAATCGTCTTTGCTTTTCGCACAACCCTGTTTATAGTCACCCTATTCATTGGCATATCATATTTTCTACCTCTACGGTAGAACAAATAATCTCTAGGTTCATAATGCTCACAATAGAGCTCTAATTGCTCCAGCATCATAGGGCTTAAGGGAACATATCGGGTTTTCTTTCCTTTCCCTTTCTCAACCCGAAGTACCTTACGTTCTTTATTGATGTCATGCAAACGAATCATCACACATTCGCTCACGCGAATTCCAGTTGAATACAAAAGCTGTATCAACACTTTATCCCGAAGCTTATCCAAACCTTCGATGATCTCATAAACTTGTCCTGGCGTAATTACTAAAGGTACACGCCTCGGCATCTTAGGAGGTCTAAGTTTCTTTACCTTCTCAGGTGTCTTTACCACATTCCAATAGAAATGAACGAAGCTTGCCATTGCTAAAGAAATCTTGTTCGGTCCGAATCTTTCATTCGTTGATAAGTGATACAAGTATTCATGTATTTGATCTTCTGTAATATCTCGAGGATCAGAATTGAAATGAACGCACAAATGGTTCAATTCTTTCACGTAGTTTGTTACCGTGTGTTTGCTGTAATTGCGATAGGTTAAACGCTCTCGAAGTGCATTAATTAGTTCCTTCCCTTCTCCTTCAAATTTTATTGCTTTTCTTTTCATTTTCATTTAATTCTGATGCAGAATAATCGTAAAAAAGATGTGAATCTATAGTATATTCATGATCCACTAATTTTCGAGAAATGCAATATCCTTTTGAATGGAATGATGGTTTAAGGTATTTCGTCACGTACTATGGCGTTGTATACGTTGGTTTTGCAGTATCTCATCCTGATATTCCAAATGGTCTTTTTATCGTTCCTGGAACGAAAGGAAATGAATACAAAAACTTACCAGCTGAAAAAAGAACAGCCGAACACTATCGAACAATCGGTATTGAAATAGCTGATTTCAATACTATTAAAAATTCGTACCCCGCTCAAAACAATGACCGATTAGGGGGAGAAGGGAAATTTGATTCGTCAAATAGAACCATGGACGCTCGATATAAAAGAATGTTCATCTTCGGTGCCGGCGCATCAGCATTTTGTACGTTTGGATCTGAAGCTGCAGTGCTAAACAATTCTCCTTTAAAGCCTCCTACTGGAGATCGAATTTTTGATGAGGATTTTAATGATTATTGTAATGCTTATCCGGGGGTTAAGCTATCACTTCCTGGATACGAAGCAGCGGGTAGAGATATAGAGGCTTATTTAGAAAACGAATGGCAACAAATCAAAAAAGTTCGGAACCCGAGTCTTTTACGAAGACATGTTAACATTCAATACTACCTTCAGCATCTGTTGTCCGACGTATCTCAGCATGTAAATCATCATTTTGGAAGGAAAAACTTGTATACTCTTTTTGCGAACAAGCTTCAGCAATTTCAGTCTCTAAACCCTGGTGAGAAATCTATTGTTAGCACTTTTAATTATGACACCATACTGGACAATAGCTTATCGGAGGTATTCGATTTGAAATTCTCTTCAATGACTGATTACACGGATTACAGCAATCCTTTCTTATTCTTTAAATTTCATGGCTCCGTGAATTGGGGCTGGAAATTCAAATCAGAAGAAATCAATAAGCAAAAGTTGGATTATCTGTCCAGACATCTATATAATGAAGGATACGACTTAGCAGATATTAACTTCAGCCTTCTTGGTACATACAAAGAAAACATTGTCGAAAACTCGTGGGGACTAGAAATGTCTTTAAACAAAAATGGAATTGGACGAATGACTCTGAATAAGGATAACATAGAAATCATGAATTCAATTGATCGCTTCTATCCTGCACTGCTTTTACCTTACAGGGATAAAGACGAATTCGTAATGCCTTATGAGCACCATAATAAACTGGAATTTACATTAAAAGAAGTTGAAGAATTGTATTTAATAGGATGGAAAGGAAATGAGGATACTTTCAATCGGTTAATGGAAAAGGTTTCTCCAAAGTTGAAGAAAATAATAATTGTAAATCCAGAAGAAAAAAACCAAGGTGTTACGAACAACCTTATCAAATATAAGTGTTATCAAAATGTTGAAATTGATGTATACTCAACGTTCGAGGAATTCGTACTTAAAAGAATGGATATGTACATGCCCATTAACTAGCAGAACAACTCATCAATTAACTAAGAGCAATTCTTGTCAAATCATATGATTATCAGTATCTTTAAGTGTTATTGTTCTTTCAAAACACAGCAATTAATAGTTGATTAAAAGAGAGCACTTCGGAGAGCTAAATAATTGACTGCGACACAAAACACTCTTAAAGAGCTAGTTATAAAAACATTGAAAGTCCCGTCCGGACCGCCAACATACATTAAAGCCTCTCATTTGAGAGGCTTTTTTTATTATCCCTCCCCTACATCCCAGAGTTAGCGACAAAGCACAAGATCACCATAAAATGCTGGGTAAGACTTGTTCACCGCTGTGGCATTTTCAATTGTTATAGGTGTTTCGGAAACAGAAGCCAGAATCCCTGCCATCATTGCGATACGATGATCATTACTGGAAGAAACTGTCCCTCCATTAATTTGTCCGCCCGCAATCTTCATTACGTTGTCATCAAGTTCGACCGTAATACCGAGTTTTTCAAGTTCTTCTTTGATCGTGACTGCGCGATTGCTCTCTTTATGTAATAACCGTCTTGTTCCGATGATTGCCGAGGTTCCTGAGCACGCGGCAGCTAGCGCTGCTAATGGCGGAAACAAGTCTGGGCAATCGGTCGCATCGAAATGAAATGCCTTTAGTCTCCCCTTTTTTATCTTCAAAGAATTGGTTTGGGTGCACTCGACAATAGCTCCAGCCTGCTCAACCGCTTCCAGTATCTTTATGTCGGCTTGAGAAGATGCTAAATTCAATCCCATGAGTTCAATTTCTCCCGAAATTGATGCCCCTACAATGTGAAATGATGCTCCGCTCCAATCACCCTCTACATGATATGTATATTTTGGTTTGAATTCTTGTTTCTTCGGCTGCGTTTTGAACGTTTCATATTCTAATTGCTCAACTTTAATTCCGAATTCGTTCAGAACATCCAGAGTCATTTGCACATACGGTGCACTCTTGAGGTTGCTAACCTTTATAGTGCTGGGTTCCGCTAAAAATGAAAGTCCAATTAGTAATCCGGTTAAAAACTGGGAACTCTCAGAACCGTCAATTGTGATATCGCCTGAGTTAATTCCTCCTTGAATCTTAAGCGGAAGTCTCTTAGTATTTGAGCGAACCTTTGCTCCAAGTTGTTCCAAACCGTCAATCACCATATCCATGGGACGGTTTAGAATAGAACCTTCACCGATAACGGTTACATTTTTAGACAACACTGAAGCTATGGGACTAAACATTCGTGTGCTCAATCCAGCTTCGCCACAATAGATATCCAGGTCGTCAATTGGTGCACGTGAAATGCCTTGAATCTTTACTTCATTGTTCTGAATGCTGAATTTCGCCCCAAAGGAATTGGCGATACCCAATGCCACCAAAACATCATTACTCTCGGTAAATCCTTTGATAGTAGTTTCTGCTGGAATCAAAGATGCAACGGCAATTGCTCTTTGCAAGTAGCTTTTCGATCTTGGTACTGCAATTTGTCCGTGATATTTAAACGGGGAGATGGTTACTTGAGCGCACATAGATCAATTTTTTGGATTTGTGCCGAACCAATATCCTTTAAGATCACAAAGTCAATGACATTTCCATTTCGCTTCTTATCAGCGTAAATGGCAGCAATTAGTTCTTCCTTATTAAAATGGTCAATTGCTACGGGTAATTCAATGGCTTCAAGAAGTCGTTGAACTCTTGTGCCCACAGCTTCATTCAGATCGAACATTGCATGCCCGATTTCGTTCGCTAGTACCATTCCCAAACTTACAGCGTAACCATGCGGAATTCCAGTAGACACTTCAATTGCGTGTCCATAGGTATGACCAAAATTCAGAACTTTGCGAGGACCTGATTCTATTTCATCACTCTCAACCACATTGGATTTTATGGCCACAGATTGGCAAATGATAAATTCGAGTTGAGTGAGACTTCGTTTTTTGATTGAATGAATGTTTTCTTCCAGAAACTTGAAGTACGCCTTAGATTTGATGCATGCATGCTTAACAACTTCTGCCAAGCCACTATTAAATTCCTGATCTGATAAGGAAAGTAAGAACCTTATATTGATCCATATAAATTCGGGCTGTATGATTGTTCCAATCATATTTTTTGCGTGAGCAGCGTTTACACCATTCTTACCACCAATGGATGCATCAACCTGGGCTAAAAGGGTCGTTGGAACGAGAGCAAACTTAACTCCCCTCTTGTAGATGGAAGCAACAAAACCCGTTAGGTCGCAAACAACACCTCCTCCCACTCCCACAAGAAATGCGGAGCGGTCCAGTTCTTTCTCGATGAGGGTTTCGATAATTGCTTCGACATTTCTTAAACTTTTTGAGGATTCACTGGCTTTTACCTTAATGATGCGCTCAACAACTTGGGAATAGAGATCAGGATACAAGTCATATACATTCTCGTCGACCAGATAAACTGCTTTAGGATGCTCGAAAAGTGTTTCAATAGACCCTTTCAATTCCGACGAGCAAATCACTACTTCTGTATTTTTATACTTTAATTTCATTGTTAATTATTTTGCTCTGACGATCAATGGACTCCTGATGAATTGCATGATAGATTTTCGAAATAAAAGTTGCTTTCATACCAAGTTCAGAGCCCTTTACCTTGTTTTTTCTAAGCAATTCGTTCCATCGGTCTTCCTGAAAAATGGTCAGGTTATTGGCTTGCTTAAACAGCGCTATATCTTCCGAAACGTTCATTCTGTATTTGAGCAGTTCCAGGATTTGATCGTCGATATAATTAATTGATTCTCGTAATTCATCAATATTTTTAGCAACCTCTTCCGGTGCTACTTCTTTACGAATAATTAATCTATCCAGAATTAGTTTCAGTTGCTGCGGTGTAACTTGTTGAGCCGCATCACTCCAGGCATTATCGGGATCCGGGTGCGTTTCAATCATCAATCCATCAAAATTCAGATCTAGAGCAGTTTGCGCGATACTGTATACCAACTCTCTATTACCCGTAATGTGGCTTGGGTCATTTATCAATGGGATGTCTGGCATATTCTCTCTTAATCGAATAGCCATTTGCCATTCAGGTTTATTACGATAAGTAGATTCTTTGAATTGACTTACACCGCGGTGAATGGCTCCGATATTAGAGATTCCGCTCTTTTGAAGACGCTCAATCGCTCCCATCCAAAGTGCGACATCTGGGTTCACCGGATTCTTTACCATGACAGGAACATCCACTCCTTTCAGGGCATCGGCTATTTCCTGAACGGCGAAAGGATTGGCAGTTGTACGCGCACCAATCCATAATATATCAATTCCTGCCTTCAAGCTTTCATACACGTGCTTGACATTTGCAACTTCTATTGTTACCGGAAGGCCAACCTCCGATTTAACAGATTTCAACCATTCCAATGCAATGCTTCCATGACCTTCAAAACTCCCGGGACGGGTCCTCGGCTTCCAGACACCCGCCCGATATACATTCACACGATGATCTTCTTTTAGTCTTTTTGCCGTCTCAATCACTTGATTTTCTGATTCGGCACTACAAGGTCCTGCTATTATTAACGGTTGATTATCCGGTAATAGTGACCATTCTTGCTTTCTTCCCATTTTTTATATTTTGTATTCGTTTTACTGCTTTTTTTATTTCTTCCTGAGGCACGCAAAGTGAGCACCTGATGTATTCGATACCATTTGAACCAAATATGTGACCGGGTGCTACAAAAATTCCCGATTCGTAAAGAAGTTCATCAGCCAGTTGGTCTCCATCTTCATAACCTTCGGGAATTTTTGCCCAAACAAACATTCCACTTGCATCTTTAGAATATGTACAGCCTATTTCGTCCAGTAATTTCCACATCGAGTAGAGCCGTTTTGAATATTCATGATTTAAGCTCGTAATCCAGGGAATCGATTCCTTCAGTGCTTCAGCTGCTCCCTGTTGTATTGACCAGTACATTCCTGAATCAACATTGCTTTTCGCTTTTAATACGATGTCAACCAGTTCTTTCCTACCAGATAGCCAACCAACTCTCCAGCCAGCCATGTTATGCGACTTGCTCAATGAATTCATTTCCAAACAGACTTCTTTGGCTCCTTCTAATTGGAAAATGCTAAAAAAGTCGTTTCGCAGAATAGTACTATATGGATTGTCATTTACAACCAGAATTCGATGCTTTCGAGCTAGATTTACCACGACCTGAATTTCTTCCTTAGTTGGCATTACACCGGTTGGCATGTGAGGAAAATTCAACCAAATAATTTTTGTTTCAGAACTGATCTTCGTTGCTATATCCTCGACAAAGTTGTGTTCCGTTGGTCCTATTGAGTATTCCACAATAGCTGCGCCAAGCATTGATGAAATTGAACGGTATGATGGGTATCCCGGGTTCGGAACCAAGACTTCTTCATCAGGATTTACAAAAGCCTGTGTGATGTGAAGAATCCCTTCCTTTGACCCAATTAACGGAAGAATTTCGGATGACGGATCTAACGATATGTCATAAATCGTTTCGGACCAATCCGATATGCTTTCCCTTAACTCATCAATACCTCGATAACTCTGATATTGGTTGGCTTTCCCAAAAAGAGCAGTCATTCTTAACTTGTCAATAGCCGCAACAGGTGGAGAAAGATCGGGGTTACCAATCCCTAAATTAATAATGGGATTCCCCCCTTCGATTAGTTCTTTTATCTCTTTCATCTTTTTTGAGAAGTAGTACTCCCCAATGTTGTCCATTCTTTCCGCTTGTTTCATGATGTCTTTTTTAATGGTTCACTTTTATACCTTCCCAATACCTTCAATTCGTCTGTAAGAGGATTAATTGATTCAATGGTTTTTCCAAAACTGTATTCATTTGGAATGATCAGATCCAGGTAAAATCGATAGCGGAAAGGTTCTCCAACAATTGGAACAGACTCAATTTTCGTGAGGTTCACTTCGAGTTGATGTAGCTTGTTTAGCGTCTTTGCCAATGTCCCACTCTCGTGCTTCAGTATCATGGATAAACTCAACTTGTTTCCGACATCTTGATACTTTTTCAATTGTAACACTCCAAAACGTGTGTAGTTCGAGTCATTCGCTTGAAGATCTTTTGCAATCAACTCCAATCCGTATTCCTTTATGGCTAGCTCGCTTCCAATAGCGGCGGAAGATTTATGATTTTCCAGTGCTACATCTTTAATTGACAGCGCTGTATCTTGACTCTCCACCAGTTTGATTTGTGGATATTTATTGAAGAAATTTCGACATTGATTAAGTGCCATATAATGCGACTTCACCTCTCGCAGATTTTCTAACGTTGCACCTGGGACCCCACCTAAATGTTGCCTGATCCGGATGGTGGTTTCTCCAATGATAGAGACTCCCGACTTCCTGATTAGTTCATAATTGTTTAGGATAGTTCCGGAAATTGTATTTTCAATGGCCATAACAGCGTAATCTGCCATTCTTGATTCAAGAGCTTTTATTTCGTCTTGAAACTCCAAGCACTCAACGATTTCTATCTCATGTCCAAATAACTTTCTAGCTGCCTCCTCATGGAAAGCCCCCTTAATACCCTGAATTGCTATTCTTTCTCTGTTCTTCATTTTAACTCAAAAAAAAACCTCTCCTTTTCGGGAGAGGTCTATTAATTCATAAACACAAATCTCCCTAATCACTGTGATCAGTGATAAAAAATAAATACCCGTGTGTATACATCATGTTCATAATTCAAATTCAAAAAAAAAGCCTGCTTCAATGAGAGCAGGCTTCTAAAGTTTTATTTATAAGACGACTACTCCCGAGTTGAAATCGGAAAAAAATCAAACGTAAAATATGTCGCCATTCTGTTAATCATAACTTTCAGAACCGTAAAGGTTAGAATAAAATTTTAAAGTCCGGCTATCTCTTGTAAAAATTCAAAAATCAGTACCTCTCATGCTGTAACGGTAGCTGTCTCCACAATTAAGTCATTTACGAAAGCATCAATTTTCTCCTTTGTAACGTCTGGCATTGCAATTAAATGAGCAATGTCTTCCTGAACTGCCAGTTGCCACTTCTTACAAATCGCAGGTTCTGGTTTTGGAAAGACTACTGTTATTGCATCAGGGTTTCTCCATGCTGCAATGCCTTCTTCTCTTAGCCGAGCCTCTGCATATTCTGCAGTTCGTATACAACTCTCAACATATTTTTGCGGTCCTTCTTCCTTGATTATTTGAATCGCATACCACAGAATTAATGGTGTTATACCATTTCTTGACCCAGCAATGGTTGCGTCAACACTATCGATATAAGGAATCTTCTGTGCGATTTTGTCTCGGTTGCTTTTCTTTGCGATCACCACCCCGCAAGGTAATGGTGACCCCAAAAACTTATGACCGCTTACAGAGATACTGTCAATTCCTGTCTCGAATGCAAACCTTGGGCGATTCTCAAGAAAAGGGTATATCATTCCGGATAGCGCAGCGTCAACATGAATATACTTGTTAGAGATTCGAAGCTCTCTCAGAATATCCTGAATGTTGTCTACGCTATCACGTGCCTCTGTCATAGTTGTACCTGCAGTTGCAAAAATTATAGCGGGTTTATGGCGGTTAACTCTCAATGAATACTCCAGATCATCGTAGTCAATTTCTCCATTCGGTTGCGATTTAATCACCACGGAAGGTAGGTTCAACAATCGAATATTCTTCTGTGCAGAGTAGTGCGCACTTTCACAGTAGTAAACAATTCCATTAGGAAAGCACTCACGAGCCAAATACAATCCATATAGGTTTCCTTCGGATCCGCCGTGGTTCACATATCCCCACCAGTTCTTTTCCGGTGCATTGAAAAGTGTTGCAAAAAAGTTCAGAACTGATCGTTCGATTTCCATTGTATTTGTACCAAGCGAAGAAAGTTCGTACGGGTCACCAGCATTGTTTATGGTATAACTGAGAAATGGATATAACGCTGAATAATCAAACTTCTTATTCAACGGATACCCCAGCATTTTGTCGCTGTTTTGCCGAATGTTCTCCAGGAGGGATTGAAGCTTTTCTTCCGTTTCGTATTTAAGTTTCATTTCTAATTGATTATTGATTGAACCTCCTGGATCGTCTTTTTTTTGTTTACGAACATTGCCACTCTGCTCTGTCCGATGCCTCCGCCAATTGTATAGGGTAATTCACCATTTAATAGTGCTTGGTGAAAAGGAAGTCTTATTCGATCCTCTAGGTCTAAAAGCGACAGTTGATGCACCAATGCTGCTTCGTCAACACGTACACCCATTGAGGAGATCTCGAGACTTAACTCCCGAACAGAGTCCCACACGATTATATCAGCGTTGAGACCTGGTCTTCCTTTTTCATCTGGAGTAGACCAATCATCGTAATCAGGAGCTCTTAGGTCGTGAACTTCTCCAGAAGACAGCGTTCCTCCGATTCCAATTAGCAAAACAGCTCCGTACAACTCAGCGGCTGCATCTTCACGTTCTTTTGCGGATAGTTCAGGAAACATTTGCAAGAGGTCCTCGCTATGTAAAACCTTGATTTCATTCGGTAAAACAGGATATTCTCCCCTTCGCAATGCTATCGTTCTCTCCGTATATTTTAGAGTGTCAAAGACCTTCAATCCGTGCTCTACAAGTGTTTCAAGAGTTCGTTCGGATTTCGAAATTACCTTTTCCCAATCCCACTGATCTACAAGATGTGAGTGAATAGGACTAATTGTCTCATCTGCACGGATCGCCTTCATATCAGCTACAATTCCGCTACCAGTTGGTGCATCCAGCTCTCCTAAATACCATCGCTTCCACTTCGCAAGAGAATGGACAATTTCGAATTTCTCATTATTCAATTTAAACGAAACAGGATTCTCGATACCATTCAGGTCATCATTTAGTCCAGAACTTTTCTGAACAAAAAGAGGTGCATTAACTTTTACAAGGTTCAATCGGTCTTTTAATTCATTTTCAAATAACTGCTTTGCGTCGTTTAAAATAGATTCGTAAGCCAGGCTTCGAGATGTAGTTACTGTTTTCATTTTGTAAATTTTAGAGCAAAATTATTTATATATTATATTTCATTACGCATTTGAAACGGTTAAATATTATTAAATAACCATCATTACTTTAATAATTAAAAATTAATTAATTATTTTAGTCCTGTCACTTAAAAATGATTAGTTGAAGTACGAATCTCCTATAGAATCAAAAGTAACCTGCTTCGTTGTGATATTATTCCAAAATGATAACAATTGAATATGAATCCATCAATTGACCATACAGACAGAAAAATACTGAAGTATCTGATTCGAGATGCTCGAATGAAAGTTACTGACATTGCTTCCTATGTGGGCATGACTAGCGCTGCAATTCATCAACGACTTGCTAAAATCAAAAAATCCGGTATCATTAAAGGGTACAATGTTAATCTGGATGAAAAGAGATTGGGCTACCATACATGCGCATTTGTTGGAATATTCATGGATAGAAATAGTCATTACAAAGACATTGTCACAAAACTGCAGCGAATTGATGAAGTTGTAGAAGCCCATTATACGACCGGGGTGTACGGGTTGTTTGTAAAACTCTATGCCAAAGACAATGATCATTTAATGCAGATTTTAAATACAAAGATTCAGGAGATTAAAGGTATAACAAGGACTGAAACCTTTATCTCACTGGAAGAGCCTATAGACCGAACAGTTCCCATTTAAGCAGCAACTGACTCATCCTATATATATCGGATAAATCTTCAATACTATAAGAACGATTGCCTTTGCTGAATTAGGTAAAGAGGCTAACCTATTTTTCGGGATTTCGAAGAAAATCACTGTGTTCACTATTAATAATTCATGGTGTTTCACGAAGAATATGTCACATATTTAACTAATCACAAAAGTCTTCTATAGACACTGAATATCAATTATTTGACGTGAATTTTAGAGCGCATAGTGAAGTGGGTAACCATAGGTATTTTAAAATTTTCACCAACAAATACCCTAGTTAACCTATAGAGTATTTTAACTTTGTAACGGATTAATATTAAGAAATGAAGAGCAAACACCTGTATCTTTAAGAAAATGAGAGTATAAATATATTTTGGCAAGTTGATTCTCAGCGTAAGAAACGTGTTCTTCATTTTGCTGGTGGAATGTGCAGAATTAATACTGTGGTCATAAGGTCTAAAAAACAATGAAAAGTCATATCAAAATAAGTACGAGCCTGTGTTGTCACCTCGATTATCGAAGGCGATTGATTTGTTAGTTTCATAGTTAAAATTACACAATCAAAAAGGGGCCTTCATTTCTATGGAGCCCCTTTTTTAATTAGTAAAAAATGAAAAGTTTTAGAACAGAAATTGAACAAGAAACCACCGAATTTGGAAAGTGCTCTTCCCGATGAGGTGGATGACTTGGCCCTAAACCTTAACCAGATTAGAAAGGGGGGGGG
>DIYP01000011.1:0-153445 GCA_002427735.1 Flavobacteriales bacterium UBA6051 | reverse complement strand
GGGGGGGGGTAAAGGTGACTTCCAGCAAAAAGTAAAAGAGTTAAATGAAATAACGCAACAATTAATAGAACAGAAATGATACAAACAGACATAATTATTATCGGGGCAGGTCCCGTTGGACTTTTTACGGTTTTCGAAGCCGGATTACTCAAGCTCCGTTGCCATTTAATCGACTCATTACCACAACCAGGCGGACAGTGTTCGGAGATTTATCCAAAGAAGCCGATCTATGATATCCCTGGATTTCCTTCAATACTTGCAGGTGATCTTATCGACAACTTGATGGAGCAGATTAACCCCTTTCAACCAGGCTTTACACTTGGTGAGTCAGCAGTAACAATAGATAAAACAGAGGATGAGCAGTTCATTGTCACGACTAACAAAGGTACTACTCACAAAGCTCCTGTAATCATGATCGCTGGAGGCTTGGGCGTTTTTGAACCAAGAAAGCCACCTATTGAAAATCTCGCTCAGTTTGAAGACAAAGGGATTGAATATATCATCAAAGATCCGCAAATGTATCAAGACAAGCATGTAGTTATTGCCGGCGGAGGCGATTCCGCTTTAGATTGGGCTATTTACTTGGCTGATAACAATATCGCAACGGAGATATCTCTTGTACATAGACGATCTTCTTTCCGCGGTCACCTAGATTCTGTACAACGTGTAATGGATTTGGCAGATATCGGTAAAATAAAACTGATAACGGAGGCTGAGGTGATTGGTGTCAGAGGGTTTGAAAAACTGGAACACGTGGTGATAAAGCATAAAACAGAAGGCGAGATTATCAAAGAAACAGATCATCTGATTCCACTGTTCGGACTTAAGCCTGCGCTGGGACCTATTGCCTCCTGGGGACTCGATATTGCGAAGAATGCTATTCAAGTTGACATACTCGATTATTCTACCAATATTCCTGGAATCTACGCTATTGGAGACGTTAACACGTACGAAAACAAGTTGAAACTCATTCTATGCGGATTCCACGAAGGGACTCTGGCTGTTCAATCCGCATTTGCGCGTATTCACCCGGAGAAGAAGAATGTATTGAAATACACCACAGTCAATGGTGTAAATGGATTTTAAAATTTTAAGACATGTACAACAAAAAGGCCGCAAAATTATTTAACGTAATTCTTGATGAACTTTACCCAATACGGCTTGGGGTTGTTAACGAAGATGATTTCGATCTGGATTTCCTGAAGGAAGACTTACTAACACTTCTAAGTAATAATATCATCCGAAAAGAAACAGATTATCGTGATACCGTGAAAACATTCATTGAGAGGATTCCGGGAGAAAAAAAGAAACTTGATAAGGACATTGAAGCTATTTTTAGAGGTGATCCGGCGGCAAAAAGCAAGCATGAGATTATTCTGACATATCCCGGGTTTTATGCAATTGCGGCGTATCGTATTGCGCACTTGTTTTACAACCTGAACATCGCATTGATTCCAAGGATGATTACCGAAAATGCTCATTCCCTTACCGGAATTGACATTCATCCTGGAGCCCGAATAGGTGAATCTTTTTTTATTGATCATGGTACCGGTATTGTTATTGGTGAAACAAGTGAAATTGGCGACAACGTTTCCATGTATCAAAATGTGACTATTGGAGGATTGAACCCAAAAGATGCGAACCACACGGCCAAACGACATCCAACAATAGAAGACAATGTAATTCTTTACGCAGGTGCTACTGTTCTCGGTGGAGAAACAGTAGTTGGCAAAAACAGCATTGTGGGCGGTAATGTTTGGCTAACCACTAGTATCGAACCCAACTCTAAAGTTTATTACAAACCGACAATCGAACGAAAATGATGCATTTACTTGATACCATAGGAAACACTCCTCTGATTGAATTAAAATCCGGTAAGCCGAATGTTCAACTCCTGGCAAAATTAGAAGGTGTTAATCCGGGAGGTAGTGTTAAGGATCGAGCTGCCTATAACATGATCCTGCAGGAAATGCGCGCAGGAAATCTTCAAAACGGAGACACAGTAATTGAAGCAACAAGTGGGAATACAGGTATCGCTTTGTCTATGGTTGGAAACCTGATGGGAATCAATATTTCCATTGTGATGCCAGAAAACTCAACGCAGGAGAGGATTTTAACCATGAAAGCTTACGGGGCCGATGTAATTCTAACCCCAGCTGAGAAGGGTATTGAATACTCAAGGAGTTTTGCGCTAAAGCTAGCTAATGAGAAAGGGTATAAAATCTTGAATCAGTTTGACAATCCGAACAATTGGCAAGCACACTATCAGTCAACCGGGCCGGAAATTTGGAATGGCACCCATGGTAAGGTCACACATTTCGTTTCGGCAATGGGCACGACAGGAACGATTATGGGGGTGTC
Organism: Flavobacteriales bacterium UBA6051; assembly: GCA_002427735.1. Taxonomy (GTDB): domain Bacteria; phylum Bacteroidota; class Bacteroidia; order Flavobacteriales_D; family Crocinitomicaceae; genus UBA4466. Next base: position 151,084 of record DIYP01000011.1, on the reverse strand, counting down.
CAGATTTTTAAAAGAAAAATCGTCAGGGACAAAAATTGTGGGAGCCCAGCCGGCAGAGGGAGCCAAAATTCCGGGAATTAGAAAGTGGAGCAACGAAATGATACCTCGAATATTCAGCGCTGATTTCGTAGATCAAACAATTGATGTTGAGCAAAGCAATGCAGAAACTCATGCCAGATTACTAGCAAAAGAAGAGGGGATATTTGCTGGAATTAGCAGTGGAGGAGCGTATTACGCTGCTTTACAAGTTATAAATGAGATTGAAAGTGGATGTGTAGTATTTATCGTATGTGACAGAGGAGATCGGTATTTGTCTTCTGGGATTATTCAATAAGCGAATTTGGGTTAATTTCAATTCGATATGTGAATTCTGCACTCCTCGAAATTGACATCCAGATAATTACCCTGAGCTCATTTGCTCAACTCAACCAGTATTGGAAGCAGTCCATGGGGACACCCTTATTTGCCATCTTTTGCAAAAGCCGTAGAGTACATTATCACCTCGGGCTATCCGGCAAGAGGCGAGATGGTTATTGAAAACTAGTTTGAAACCTGACTAACGATGCAGATCACCAAGCTTTGATTAACAATCGAGCGGATAAAATTTTTAACTTCAAAGTATGTTTGAGTTGGAACTATTCGAGTTGAGTAAAATTGAATCCTTTCGATTGATTCACTTGGTCATTTGTGGATGTGCTTCTTTCTTTCTGATTTCTCTTTGGAGAAGAATCGTGAGTATTGATGCTATTCATCGGAAAGATATAGGACTTTTACTACTTGCCGGGGCTTTTCTAATGTGGGTATTTATGGACGCATATAGATTCACAGGGTTAATGAAGCCCGGTGAGTCATCGCTGATTATAAAAACGTTTTCGGCTTACAACAATGCCTTTTTCATTGCTTCATTGCCATTTTTCAGTAGTGCATTTGAGAGAATACCAGGCGAACTGGCATTTTTTCGAAATAGGATGCGTTGGGCCTTGATCGTATTGGCATCAAACATAATACTTGTAATGGTTTATTCATTTGCCTGGAAAAATGAAAAGGACAGCGGAGCTATTGTGAATTACATTGATTTGGTGTACTCAACGGCAACATATCTTTTACTTGGTTTCGCCATTATTTTTCAGAGTAATTCGAAAAAAGGCATGAGGACTTCCTTACTGACCGTTAGTATAATTCTTTCTGTTGCATTGGTCGGCATTCAATTGACATTTTCGCCATTATTCGAAGTAACACATTACGATCTACTTTCTGCGGCTGCTATGATTTGCCACATGATTTTGGCCATTATATTGATTTCATTTGGTTACGAATGGTTACTTGACATACGAACTTCACTTGTTTCTGAGCAGAACAGAACTCAAACGAAAATCGACGCATATATTCAGGAGAATGAAAACCTCAAGGAACGGCTAGAAGAACTTCGAACTCGAATGGGTAATGAAAGGAGTATTTCGTCTTTGTCAGAACGTGAATTGGAAGTTTTAAGGAATATTGAATCCAGTTATTCAGTCATTGCAGAGAAACTTTTTATATCGCGTGATACTGTTATTACTCACAAGAAGAACATAGAAGCCAAGCTGGGACTTAATGGTAAAAAAGATCTTGAAGATTTCGCTAGAAACAAAGGAATTAGCACTTGAGATCAGCTATGGTTAACTACAGTGGTTACTAAAAATAACTATGGTTAATCCCTACTTGTTAACTTAACATTAAGCACGTATAGCTCCTTACATTCGTGGAAGAATAAAAATTCCATGTTATGCGTGTCATCTTCTTAATCAGTCTATTGGTAGTCCCATTTTTGGGAAACGGACAACAGTTCGCCGCCACTGGATTGATAACACCGATCGATTTAACTGGAGCGAACGGAAATTGTTCATCCAATGGGCTAATTAGTTTCAATGTGCCTGTAACAGGTGTGGGGTCGCTTTCTTCGTTAAACGCTTTAACTCAGATTCACTTAACGTTCAGTGATTGCGCAGGCAGCGGGTCCAATATGAATAACGTAAATGTTTACGTTAGTGCACCCGATGGAACGTGTACCGGAATATATGATGGAGGCTTATCAACGGACGAAGATGAAACAGTAGACTTTATACTTACTTCTTCGAACGGCTGCCTAACGAGTCCAAATACTGCAAATATGCCACAAGAGTCTGGCCAAGACCTAGGGGCTTCAGGGTCTAGCGGTACTTTTGCGGCAACCTTTCCTTCGGGAACCCAGATCGACTTGACTTCCGTATTTAATGGAGTTAACGCCGATGGAGTTTGGACCGTAATATTTTCAGAATCTACAAGTTTCGAGCCGTGCATCGATGCGATAGAGTTAAGGTTCGGTGATCCAACTGTAGATGACATGAATGGAGTCGGTGACGATTGTGTAAACGCTATTGTTTGGGACGGAAGTCCTATTTGTACAACAACGACAGGTGCATCTCCAAGTTCTCAAATGCCAGGTTGGGCAGGTCCGGGAGCGAATGATTTGGGCACTTTTGCGGGTGGAGTCACTTGCGACTGGAATTTTGCAAACAACAATGACATTTGGGTTGAATTTGTTGCCGAGGAAACAGAGGTGTGCATTAACATTTCCGGGTTGGGAGATAACCTACAATCAGTAGTTGTATCCGATCCTAACACCGATGGTGACAATGATCCCTGTACAGGGGCCAATGGTGGGCAATATTGGACTCTGGAATCATGCCCGGCTCCATCCATTTATAGTACCACGGCAGGAACAGACAACAATCAAAACCACTGCTTTACAGCTACCGTTGGTCAAACATATTACCTCGTTGTAGACGGAAATGGAGGCGCTGAATCTTCATTCTATATTAGTGGAATTGCAGGCGTATCATATACCTTACCTGTCGAATTAGTCAATTTTGAGGTCGTATGTGATGATGGTTGGCCTAGACTAATCTGGGAAACAGCTTCAGAGTTGAACAATGATTACTTCGTTGTTGAATATACTCTGGACGGTTATAATTTTCAGGATGTAGCACAGGTTTTTGGTGCAGGTACAACGACATCTCCTAAATACTATGAGTATCGGATTACAAACTCAACTTATAATGAAGGGTATTTTCGTCTAAAACAGGTAGACTATGACGGTACCGCTAAATACTCTTCTATAATATATGCTGGCTGTCCCAGTGAAACACCAATTGTAAGTCTGGTAAACGGTCAACTAATCATTAATAGCGAAGAAGAAATATTGGATTGTGTTATTTACGACGTTTTTGGAAGAATCACCTTTAACTCGTGCGAATATGAGACGTTCAGAGCATTGAATGCTCAGGCGGTTTATTATGTGCACGTTAGAACGCGTAAAGGAAGTAGTGTTCACAGAGTGATCGATTTAAAACATTAACGAAAATTCGTGTACCTGGTAATCATAGTAAAGAGAATTACAACGATAAGTAAAAATACGCGTAAGATATACTCGTCTTATGGGTTAACTAAACTAGCGTGGATAGGATTGAACGCAAAGTTTAGTAGTCAGTTAGTTAGTTAGTTAGTTAGTTTATAGTTAGTTACTAGTAAGTCAATCCTAAAAAGCCCCGTTTTGAGACTTCAGAATGGGGCTTTTATAAAAAATGCCTAATCAGGCAAAACTTCACAAAAAACCCCAACTTCAATTGCCGCCCTAACTATGGTTTCATTTTTAATTGCAGGTCCTTTGACACGCATGATTCTATCACAATCATCCAAATCAAAATGAATATTGAGGCGCTTGTCGATGCTTCTGAGTACATGCTTCAATTCCATTGCGTCGGTAATAGACACGAGGTTCGTCTTAAAAACTTCTATATAATCCATAAACTAGTAATAAGGTGAGATAAAAATATAGACCAGAACTCCCGAAAGCGCTACATACAGCCATAGCGGGAAGGTATATCTGGCAATTTTCTTGTGCTTTTGATAATCCTCCGTAATACCTCGATACGCGGTAAAAAGAATGAAAGGCAGAATAACAGCCGCCAATAGAATATGAGAAATGAGCAGCACAAAATACAACAGTCTTAAAAGTCCCTCTCCTCCGTAGGAAGTGCTTCCTGTAAAAATGTGATGTAGAACATAGAAAACAAGAAACATTGCAGACAAACATATGGAGAGCATCATCAGACGAATATGCAGCGCTCTTTTTTCGTTACGAATTCCTAAGTAGGCTGCAATCAGTAAAACAAATACAGTCCCATTTATAAATGCATTAACCAATGCAAACAAATGTGGGTCAAATGGTAGCTTGGCGGTTATCTCTATTCGATCAAGAGCGATTACAACTAGGAAAACAGCTATTGATAGTGCCCAGATAATTTTTCGAACATTGGCGATCCTTGCACTACGTATATACTTAAACACCTTCATGTATCCATCAATAATTACTGAAACTAATCACATAAGAAGCCACGGAATCTACTTCTTCAGCAGAAAGAAGATCCCTAAAACTTGGCATTGTATTTTTCCCGTTAAGCACTTGTTCCTTGACTTCTTCAAGAGAAAACTCTGTTTTAGTCAAGTCCGGAGATCCATTGGCACACAACTCTCCATCATAACCATGACAACTGGTGCAATTTTCATTAAAAACTCGTCTCCCGATCTGCTCTGACTCAGATTCGCTATAGATTCTATTTTCCTCGTTAGAATTACAAGCAGCTAGGACAAACAAAAGTGGAAATATCAATTGTCTCATGGTCAACCTTTCATTTTAGGAACCATCTTGCGAACAACATAGAACGGTCCGAAAGGCACTATGCTCAGCAAGATGGCCAATAGTGTTTTTCCTATGTTCCAATCAAACAGTACCTTGTTCTGAATAATGGCCAGCAAATACAACACGAAAGTTATTCCGTGAATAAGTCCCATGTTTTTTGAGAATTCGGGAATACCCCAAACATGCTTGAGTGGCAACCCGACACCGATCAGAAGTAAAAAGCTCACTCCTTCTATTGAGGCAAAAAATTTAAATCGACGGTTATTTGTCTTTGATGGATTTGTCATAATTGAGATTTTAAAAGCTTCTGAGCAGCGGACGCTCAATAATTGGATGGCCCGGCCAGGGAATGGCAATAAAAATGATGACTAACGCTAAGCTATACCAGATCAGCAGCGATCTAAATTTTGCGTTTGAACTCTCTTTTCTTTTCGCCTTAGCAGCGCCAATCGTCACAAGAACAATGGCTATCAACATTAAGCCTAAATGATATACTCCAAAGAAGCTGTAATCCAGATTCCCAATGAGCTTAGATATATTCTTTCTAAAGAGTTCAACAACTGGACTTTTAAAATAAACGATGAAACCAATAATTAACTGAGTATGCGCTATAGCCGATGATACAGACCTCAGTACATTATCCGTTTTATTGAAGTTTCGTTTGCGAATCAACCCATGAACTGAAGCAAAAATGCAATACAAAATAGAAAGCAGAACCAACCATCTAAATACAGAGTGTAATGCAAGTAAAAAGTCCAACATCTTTTTTTTCGACAAAGTTGATCATCAACCAAGTAAAAGATCGGGACTATTCATTTTTTGGTAGGGACTATTCAATCATTGCTCGCAAAATCTCTATAAAAAGAAGGTGTGGAATTACTGTGCTTCTTAAAGAACCGAGCGAAATAGGATTGATCGGTGAAGCCCAATTTATAAGATACTTCTGAAATGGAAAGTCGCGTATGTCTTAACAAAACCTTGGCCTCCAAAAGAAGCATATCCGAAATCAATCCATTCGCTGTTTTTCCTGTAACTGATTTTACGACTTTGTTCAAATGATTAGGTGAAATACCAAGTCGATGCGCATAGAATTGAACATCGTGCTCAAGATAAATATGCTCCACAATGAGTTTCTTAAACCTCTCAACTAATAAGTAGGATTTGGATCTCGAACAATTAATTCCTGAATTATTAAAAACAGACTTTACCTCATAACAGAGCGTTACTAGATAAGCATCTACCAAATTCAAATCCCGCTTACCTGTGTACTCATTCACCAGTCGTTCAAAAATGGATTGAACATTAAGTGCAACGTCATTCGGAAGTTTTAAACTGTCATCAATCATCATTCGCTCAATTTCGGAAAGTTCTTTCGCCATATGTTCCTGATGGTATAAGCGAATGATCGTTTCTTTACTGAAATGACAGTAGTAACCCTTTACATCTTCTGAAAAAGAATCAACTGTTGAAATACTATCTTGAAGGTTAAAGTGAATCATCCCGGGCCCAATCGTAATTTTATTCAAGTTGGAACCGCGAACTACAGAACCCTGAGTAACGAAAACAACCTCATTCACTCTTCTTCTGTGCGGATCTGTTGGAAGATTAACAAGGTGCTTGTAGTCTTCTATGCGAGCAATAACAAAATCTTCGACATCTTCTTGAAGATAATCTGAAATATCATATGCGGGCTTTACGAAATTATCCCAGATTTCTCGTGTACTATAAACTGGTACAATCATCAACGTTTCGTGCAAAAAATTAAAACCGGATAAAACTATTCATTGCATGATTTAGAATTGTCATGGAAAAATCATACGCGGACAAAAAGATTGATTTGTGCTAATCAAAAACAAAATTGTCCTAAAAGAGATTCACTGGTTTACTTTAAAGAATACTACAAGTATCGCGTCTTACCGAAAAACTCTCTCCCGTTCTTCAGCAAAAAGCTTGTCTCATTTTTATCCTTTTTGAAAGAAACCACGTGGGTTTTATTCACCAGAATTGAACGAGATATTCTTAAAAAATGATTTGGCAATAAGCGATCAATATCTTTGAGAAGAATCCTAATCAGGTGCACTTTCCCTTCAATTGTATGAACTTCACAATGATAGCCGTCTGCCTTTACCCATTCTATTTCATCCATTTCAAAAAGGTGAGAAGTTCTTCCTTCTGGAATACATACTTTATCAGGAAAATGGAGAGACTCCAAAACGGCATAAGCCTCACTTTTTATAGATTTTCCCGCGTTTCTGCAGCGATTTATTGCTTGCAACAAGCGTTCCTTGGTGAAGGGCTTAAGCACATAGTCTAATGCAAAAACTTCAAAAGCTTTGATCGCAAAATTATTGTAAGCAGTTATAAAAATGATGTTACCCGCATAATTGCGCTCTACATTATTCAAAACTTCGAAAGCAGTCATATCTTTTAATTGAATATCCATCAATAACAAGTCTGCACGAACAGAATTAATCAACTCAATTGCTCTAGCACCAGAAGAGGCGCTACCTACCAGTTGCAATGACGAATTTTCGCCAATTATACTTTCCACTCTTCTGCGCGCAGCACCTTCATCTTCAACAACAAGTACCCTCATAGATTAAGCCCATTTAATTCACATATCACCCATCCGTCATATTGAAAAAGTTTCAACTCCACTTCTTCATCGAAATGGTACGATAAGCGCTGTTCAACTATACGCAACCCGGTGTGATGATTAATATCCTCTTTCAAGTGTGATCCATTGTTTTTTATACGAATACCTGTCTTACTTACGGCTACCTTAATTTGTAAAGTACTACTCAGCCCTTTGAAACCATGAACGATAGCATTCTCAAGAATTGGTTGCAATATTAGCGGTGGTATTATAGGACGATTAATATCTACATCATCTTCAATCGAAATACTTACTTCCAATTGATCCTCATAGCGCATCTTTTCAATCGAGACGTACTTTTCGAGTAACTCAAGTTCTGAGGATAGCGTTACAGGATCCTGTAAATTGCTTTCAAGTGTAAACCGTAAAAGATCACTCAATTCAACCAAAGCATTCTCGGCCTTTTTAGGATTTTCAATGATCAAAGACATGATGCCATTCAGAGCATTAAACAAGAAGTGTGGGTGCAACTTTGATTCAATTGCCTGAAGTTTTACTTCCTTCAATTGATACTCGAGTTCCTTTTGCCTGGAAAGTGTTTCTGATCTTTTATTTACAAATTCGACTGCCAAATAAATCGCTAAAAGAAAGAAGTAGTTTTTAGCAATATTGTGAAAATCAGTATAGAAAAACCGATGGACGGATGAAGAAAAAGACGTCATATCAAGATTCTCTGACCACCAGGAAATTTGGAAAAAAATAAAAACAATGTAAATGGAGGTATAAACTAATCCATGCAAAATGAATAACGGAATCTGAAACCCTATTTTAAGCGTTCTGATTTTTTTAAATATGGGTAGCAAAAGTGAATAAATCAGAAGCCAGCCAATCACTAAGGAGGTTAGTGGATAATAGAGTACATCTTGAACCTCAAACTTTCCAGGAACTGAGTACTTTACGTAAACAAGTTGAAGAAAGTTGATAAAAACGATCACAAGCCAGCTTACCATTGCCACCCATCTTTGATCAATTCTCCTCACCATTACCATATCACAAAATTATGGTTTAATACTATTGAACTTAAATGGTTCAATTCAATTTAGCATTGATTCACTTCAAAAAAGCAGAGCTTCATAGCATGATTGAAAATGATTGACTGGAATTCGAGAAATTCACCCCTGTTCAATTTAAATTCACATGAAATATTGTTTGCTCGTAATCTTCAGTTTGACTTTGTTCAGTTCAAAAGCTCAAAACAAAGATTCTTCCGCTGTTATTTCAACTACGGAAAAATACATTCAAGCTTTCTATCAAACCAAACCTGACTGGCTAGAAGAGGTGCTTCATCCAGAGTTAATTAAGCGTACAACAAAATCGTTCGGTTCATCGAAAAAGTTTATCACCACCAGCGGAAAGTCTGAAATGGTAGAACTTGCCAAAATATTTAATTCAAAAGGAAAGTTCAGCGACAAAAGTCGAACAAAAATAGAGCTACTCGACCTTTTTAAGGATATGGCAACTGTAAAACTCACTGCTGAGAAATGGATCGACTATTTGCACCTGATAAAAATAAACGGACAATGGAAAATCGTCAATGTTGTTTGGCTAATGACTTAAACGTAAAACATGAGTAAAATAAAAGCAATTCTAATCGCTACGGTGATAGCGTTCATTATTATGTTCACCTTGGGAGGGGTCTGGAATGCCCTCATTCTGGAAGATTTCTACATTTCAAACTCTCCCGAAATATTGAGACCAGCGGAGGAGTTCAATCTTGGTATCATCGCTTTAGGATACCTCATCCTAACCCTTATCATGGCATTTATTGTCATGGTTAACATGGGAGAAAACCCTCAATTTGTAGGCGGATTCATGTTTGGTGCTACTTTTGGACTCGCAGCGACACTTCCACTCTATTTAATCCTCTATGGAAGATGGGACTTTTCGCTGAACTATGCACTGGTGGATACCGGATGGCATTTTGTAGAACAAGGAATCGGTGGATTTATAATGACAGCTATCTACTTTAAGCTATACAAGCCAACTAAAAACTCTCCTGAAAAGGAGTAAATAGTTGGGCATAAACAAAATACTTATGAAAATAATTTTGAGTTTTTTACTCCTTCTGAGTTCGATTAGTTCAATCGCTCAAACCTACATTGGCGAACTGACAACAACACACGGTCACGAGTATATGAAGTTGGAGGTCAAAAATGATAGCACATATATTTCTTTCCCCTATGAATTCAGACAGAAATTTGGTTTCGATAAAAAGGCCGAGAAAGGGAATTCTGTAACTGTGAGCGCCCGGTCGAATCATCGGGAGCTTGTCTTTGATGAGGTGAGCAATGACCATATCAAACTATCCACTGAGTTCACAGGATTCCATCAAGAAATTAAGTTATGGAAACAGTTATCACCAATTGAACCACAAAAACTGTCCAATTATTCAGGGAATTTCAAGGATGAGAATGGTAATCGAATAATAACTTATGTTAGAAATGGCTACTTGCACCTCATGTCCCCATACACCGAGCAAACGGTCTCTTTAAAACCAATTGGAAAACATCAATTCTGGAGTGTTTCAGGCGAAACAACGGTATTTTCGAATGAAGAAAAAGGGGGCTTTCAAACATTGATTGTTAAGAACAGAAATGGTGAAGCAGTCACGCTTCAAAGATCTCACAGTTTTAAAGTTGTAGAAGATTGGGTAATGATCGATCAGGACTCGATCTTTGTCAACATCTTCATACCAAATACAAAGGGGAAGAAATCTGCCTGTTTATTATTACCAGGTGGTGGCGGCCAATCTCAAATTGAAAATTTCCAATATGAAGCACGCTTATTCGCATCACATGGAATGGTCGCGATGACATTTGATAAAGAAAGCGTTGGCAGATCCAAGGGGCAAAGTTTTGAGAACTACACATTTCAAGAAAAGGCACTTCGCTATCAGCAGTTATTCCAATTCCTACAATCGCATGAAGAGGTCGATTCTAAAAAAGTTGGACTGCATGGACCAAGTGAAGGCGGTCGATTAGCGCTAATGATGGGAATAAATCTTGGACATGAAGTTGCATTTATTAATGCGACGGCTGCACCTATTATGACCTCTTTGGAAGGACAGCTTTATGCAACAAATCACTACAGCAGAAATCTGGGAATGTCAGAAGAAGAAATTGCTACTTCACTCATGATTTGGAAGAATTATTACCAAGGGATTATTGCCGGAAAAATTGATACAATACACTTTGAAACGATTCGTTTCTTGCAGTCAAAATACAGACGAGCATTTTTACCTCCGGCAAGCGATGTCATTCCACTCTCTCCCAATAAGCAAGACCTGTTGGATGATAGTGTAGTGAAAAATGCGCATTTATTGATGAGTCCTGTCTTTTTGCAGTATGGAGAGAATGACCAACGCGTAAACCCAATGCGATCACTACAGAATTTTTATGGGAACATTTCTCAAGAGCTCAATGCTACGGCAGAACTTTATGAGCGAGGTAACCATTCAATGATGACGCCTGAATATGAAATTTGTTCGGGGTATTCATACGACAAAATCAACTGGTTGAAATCAATCAACATGCTTCCATGAAATTGTTTTCAATCATATCCGTACTAGTTGCAAGTCATTTTTCTTTCGCACAATTAAGTGTCAAATCTTCTCAGGAGATTATACGAGAAATACATGAAGTAAATAGGCAAATGGAAGCTCAGTTTAACAAGGGTAGGTACGCTGAAATTGGCTACTTTTATTCGGATAGCGCCGCTATGATTGGCAACAAGGTTGAAGTAGTTGGAAAAGACGATCTGCTTGCCTATTGGAGCAAATTTGAAAATGCTCATGAATGGAAGATTGAAAATATCCAAATCACTGTAATCAACAATTCAACGGTACTCCAACGTGGGTATTCAAACATCTCATTTTATCAAGGAGCAACACTACAAACAGCACGCTCTATCTTCTCATTAGTATGGATTAAAACTAAAGAGGGATGGAAAATACTATTGGACCACTTCTCACCAAGATAACGGAGCAAATAATGTCAGAAATTGATGCAATAAAAAAGGAACTGACCAAACTAAAGGTGAGAAATCAAGTACTCGTGTCTCTTCTACTAATTTTAATAATAGCGTTGATCTCATCAGCATTTGTCCAACCAACTGGTTCGAAAGTTCCGGAAGTGATAAGAGTACAAGGAATCATTATAGAAGATAACAAAGGTAACGAGCGAATTCTAATAGGAGCCCCGATTCCGTTTGCTGAGAATAGAATTCGCACGGATACTTCTAGAATAAAGCTGACGTGGGGAAAACGAATGGGAGGCAACTACATGAAATGGTACAAAAACTATAATCATGACGCAAACGGCATTGTTATTCTTGATGAAAATGGATGGGATAAAATTGTCATTGGAGACCCGGTTCCAGACCCAATAATTGGTAATAGAATTGGACCCGAAACAGGAATGGTATACAACGATAGTCAGGGACTGGAACGTAGCGGGTACGGCTTGCTGGATGTCGAGGGAGAATTACGCACTGTATTAGGCCTGGATCATGGCAATGGGACTGAAGGCGCAGCACTTTCCGTTATGCCTGACGGTTCGGTTGGACTATACCTGAATTCAGATGGCAACTCAATTTTTCTAGGGCGCGCAACACCAAGTCATTGGACCTCACCGGATAGTTCTGATTTCAATGGGATGATCTTCCAAGATAACAACGACAATTACCGAATTTTTAAGACGAAAAAAGCCCCATAAGTCAATCACATTTCAACAAGAATTAATTTCGCTTCAAAATAATATCTTTGCTTTTCCAGTTTCAACAAAGCAAACACGATTTACCAATGAGCGACAGAAAATCGACCAATACACTTCTTCTATTTATTGTCATTCCACTGGTATTTTATCTTTTGAAAATTCTGGATTTCATTTTCATACCACTGATCGCTGCTATGTTTATCACATTGCTGTTTCTTCCCCTGATGAGATGGTTTAAAAGAAAGAATATTCATAGAGCCTTTGCTATCACAACGGTCATTGCAATCATATTTGGTTCGCTTAAAATAACGGGAGAATTAATCGCTCTATCCAGTAGTGAAATCCTCTCTGCTGACAACGACTTTTTCATGCAGGCCGAAACCAAAATCAATGACCTTATCCTTGGACTAGAGGACTTCTTCGGAATAGAACGAGGTCCGAATGAAAAAGTGATTAATTATTATTTCCCAAATGGCGGTTTGGAAAACTTCGGCTCCACCTTTAACTCACTTTCTTCAGCACTATCGACAACACTAATGACTGTTTTCTTCGTAATTCTGTTGTTATTAGAGTCAATCAATCTTGAAAAAGTGTTGAATCGTGCAGTTTTCAAAAACAGTCATGCTTCGATAAAAACATTTGTTCGCATCGAAAAGGACATTATTAAATTTGTCAAAGTAAAATTCATGGTGAGTCTGTTTACTGGAATTGGTTTCTTTCTTGCTTGCCTGTTGTTTGATGTAAGCTTCCCTATTTTTTGGGGACTGTTTGCCTTTCTCATCAACTTTGTTCAGTTCATCGGGTCAATCATTTCAGTTGTCCTGCTAAGTATCTTCGCTCTGGTGGAATTAGATCCCACCGGAACACTTGCCATATTTATTCTCGTAATCAGTGGGGTTCAAGTTGTTTTCGGAGGACTGGTAGAGCCAGTTTTGATGGGAAGAACTTTTTCAGTGAACGTAGTAACTGTGTTGGTTATGCTCATGTTGTGGGGCTACATTTGGGGGATTCCTGGTTTAATCATGTCAATTCCAATAACTGTATTTCTCAGAATTGTTCTCGACCAATTCCCGCAAACCCGAGCCATATCTGAACTCATGGCAGGCCCCGGAAGTCGCAAGCCACAGGTCGAATAATACATTGAAACTTATTTTAGTATCTTCGATTGCATGAGGAATGAAGAAACAGCATATCATGAAGCTGCCCGACTCGTCAAGGATGCTGCAGAGAGTAAATTATTCGGCAAACCTTGTTACAAGGTAAATGGAAAAGCCTTTTGTTGTTTTTTTCAGAATGCAATGGTTTTTAAACTCTCGGGAGATAATCATACAAAAGCGATGGCTCTTGATGGCGCACAACTCTTCGACCCCTCAGGTAAAGGACGACCTATGAAAGAATGGGTGCAAATTCCTTTTGACTACCAAGAACTTTGGGGAGAATTATCCCATAGTGCCGCTGAGTACATCTGTTCTGGAAAATGATGGAAGATCAAGATCACCCGGAAACACAAGAAAGTAAGGGGTTTAAAAACGACCTGTACAATTTGGCAGGAGTTCTATTACTTGCCGTTTCGCTTTACATTCCCATTGTCCGAACCCTGACATTCTATTTCATTGGATTCTCTTTGCTCTTGATGATTTCATTCTCAGCCAAGTACGTCTTTACGGAAAGTAAAAAAGGTTTCATCATTTTTAATTACTTCCTGCGTTGTGCTGTCTTATCATCCATTGTATCTGGGTTATTCTTCCTCCCCGAATACAGTTACGAAATCAATATTGGAATATTAGCTCTTCAATTGTTCAGTCTTGTTTTCGAATTTTACAAAAACCACATTCAACGAAAAGTTGATCATATATAAGCTTACTTTTCAAGCGCATTTCGAAGTTGACTGATGTAAACAATTTCTGATTTATTCGTCCCTGAAGTCGCATTTGCGATGTCATACGCTGTCTTTACAATTCGTTCGATCGTTTGCTTAGAGAATAACTCTGGATCAACTCTTTTCTTGGCATCAATTTCAGATAAAATCTGCCGCTTGTCATATCCGAGATTAACACATAAATAGAATGAATCAACAATTACTTGAGCATCCTGTTCCCATTGAGCAACTATTAAATCATTCATTCGAGAGACTTCTTCTTCTTTGATCACACCATCCGCCATGGCAGCTGCATAAAACACCTTGCCCAATAACTGATGGAAGCTCGTCATAATGTCTGAATTTTCTTCCATATTCTAAAAATAGACATTCGCACGAAAAACATCAATCCCAATATCTATAAATAACTAAAGCATAAGGACTAAAAGCAGCGAAGTGAAATTCTTCTCACAATGTTGAGTATTTATCAACATAATTCTCTGAATATTAATTCGAATGCCTTATTTTTACTCAAAACTTTTGCGAAACTATACTACGAAGGCTAAGCTAACTAAATCTGTCAACAACTTATTTCTATAGATTTTCCCCGCCTTTCTGTTTCGTAACTGGAAACTAACATGCTATGAACAGAATCTTACTTTTGCTTGCGACAATAGGTATCGCTGGCTACGTTTCGGCGCAAAAAACAGAATTATCGCCTGCAAACGCTCTCTCTCCTGGAAAAGTAAAGGCACTTGCCCAAAAAGCATCCGCCCCTCAACCTTTAGGCGCATCAGTAAATGTTGCTAATAAAGTAACTCCTCCGGACACTTCACTTATTCCACTTTCATCAAACGGGAAATTGCTTTCGGTAGATGGCTATGAGGTAGACTTCATGGTTCCACCTGATCCACAAATCTCAAGTGTGTGTTACACACCAAGACCGTACATTACCGGAGGTCCGAAAAATGCGAGTTGTGGATATACAGTACCTTGTGATAATGCGGCGAATCGTGACGTTTCATCCTTCGCAACGCAAAAGTACATTCAACTCGTTTGGCACGTCATGATGGATGGTGGTCCAAGTTCCAATATCGATCAGACGCGTATTGATGATCTAATGGCCGAACTGAATGCAGACTTCGCTGCACACAATGTTATTTTCTGTGCTGACCCAGCTAACTTCTACGAAGATGCTGTAAACTACACGCACGACGAGAATACTGAAGAAGTTTCGTTAAAAACAACGTATAATGTTACACCTACCGATGTAGTGAATATCTATGTCGTTGGTTCAATGGGCCCTGGTGGATACGCCAGATTCCCATATGATCCAATGGGAGGATTAAGTGCTACTGGTGGAATTGTATTAAATCGTGGTAATTGTAACGTAGGTACACATACACTTGCTCATGAGATGGGGCATACTTTTGGTCTGGAGCATACATTTGCCGGTGTTGATGAAAGATCAGAATGTTCAAATTGTTACGAACGTGTGCGTAACGCGAATGGATCAAGTAATACTTCAGGAGCAGCAACTCCACTTGGTGGGCCATACCTGGACGAGGGTGACCGTGAAGGAGACTGGTGTTCGGATACAAATCCACATGATACCTATTCATACAATTGTAGTACAAGTTCTAACCCGAACGGAGCCTGTGACGCAGGTCCTTGGAACAACGCACCTGTAAACAATCACATGTCTTACTCTTTCTGCTCCTCTCAATTTACGGATCAGCAAGGACGACGTATGCATTGTATGATTGACTCTTACCTTGGCACATGGGTCGCTTATGGCGGTGGATTGTGCGGAGCGCAGCCACCAACAGCCGATTTTGTAGGTACACCTACGACCTGGCAAGCACCTGCGAACGTAAACTTCACCGATCTTTCTACACCTCAAGCAATTATTACTAACTGGACATGGGTATTTGACGTTGGCGCAAGCGGAACGGTTACTTGTGCAGGATGTGTTGGTGCCAACGCTACCTTTACAGGTCAAGTTCCACCAGTTGTAACTTATTCGAATGTTGGACTTTACACGGTTTCATTAACTGTTGATAGCCCTAATGGTTCTGATACAGAAACAAAAGTAGACTACATCGAAGTTGTCGCTCCTGCAGGAGATTGTGACACACTCGATTTATATTGGGAGAATCCCGTTCCTACTCCAACCATTTATGGTGGTATAGCTGCAGGTGAACATCTTTTGATGGTTCCTGATGTATCTAATTCTTCTACTTCAGGAACGAAAGGAGCTTACGAGCAATACATAACGCCAAACGTTGGTGTCACTCAGGTAGGAGCTATCCGCGTAGGATTGGCTGAACTCGGTGATGCAAATGACAACATGGTATTCCAAGTGGTAGTTTATGATGATGATGGATTTGGACAACCGGGAGCATTATTGGGAGGTTCCGGTGCTATTTCGCCGACAGCCCTTGGTGTGCCTGCAAGTGGTTCGAATAGTTTCCAGGAATACTGGATTCCATTTCCTGCTGTAACACCAACAACAGCAACATTCCATGTTGGAATTGAGGTGTTCCCGGGTGAACTTACAGATGAACTAGTTTTGGTAGCCTCAAGCACTGCTACCGCAGAAGGTCAAGGAAATGGTTTGAATCATATTTGGAGTGAAGATTTCGGATACGAGAATCTTTTGGCTGACTATGCACTTGATATTGACCTTGACTTGATCCCCATGCTTGGAGAATATGCTCCACTCCCCCTTGTTACTGGTTATACGGAAAATGTAGTCTGTGATACCACATACGTTACTATTTCAGATACAGCATTGTATAGTTCGGTTACCGCATGGTCGTTTACATTCGCCGATGGTACGGTAATCAATTCAGTTACTGATCCAATGACAATTGATCGGGTATATACTTCCCCTGGTCCCGATACGGTAACTATTGCCGTTGTGAACGACTGTGGACGCGGAGATACAACAACGTGGATTATACCTTATGGATTCTTGGAGACGCCAAGTGCAGAATTTACTGCGGCTCCGGCAAACCCTGTTTGTATGGGAGATCCTGTCACCTTTACGGCTGACGTAGCTGGCTACGTAGACTACACATGGGATTATGGTGATGGAACTGCCGTTACTTCCTCAGGGAATACTGAGTTCACAACACACACATATACCGCACCTGGTTTGTATTACGTTGAGCTGACGACTACTCAGGCGGGGTACAATGCAGCCGACACCTTCTATCTCGAGCAATTCGAAACGGGTTGGCCGGCAGGATATCAGCGCTTTAGCAACGATCCGTTTACACCGGCTCCTGCTGTGAATCCACCATGGACCGGAACAAATGCAACCGCATGGCTGAATATCGATGCGGATAATGACGGAGACGGTGAAGCTGTTTCTACATCATGGCATACCGTTGTGGGAGCAGCGGATGACTGGATGATAACGTCAGCCCTAGGTGTATTACCAGCAAATCAACGTTTATTCTGGGATGCCGAAGCACTTGACGCTACCTTCCCTGATGGATATGAAGTAAGAATCTCGAATACGCAGTTACCAGCTAATGCGGGTAACTATGCAACTGTTCTATTCTCGACAGCAGCAGAAAATGCATTCATTACGACTCGTAGTGTTGACCTTTCGAGTTATGCAGGTCAAACGGTATACATTGCATTTGTCAATAATTCAACAGACATGTTCTTGTTATCAATTGACAATATTCGTATTGGTACAGCAACAACAGGATGTTCAGCAACAATGCTAAAAACGGATCTCGTTGAAGTAATTGACTGTTCAGTTACAGAACCAACGGCCGTTTTAAATGCAGCTCCATCATCAGGTTGTACTCCGCTTACAGTTACATTTACTGATGCAACAACCGCGGGTGATCCAGCCACATCATGGTTGTGGAATTTTGGTGATGGAACGTTCTCTACAGCACAAAACCCTCCGCCGCATGTTTATACTTCTGGAAGCTATTATGTGATTTTTGAGGCGTGTAACGCCGGAGGGTGCACGCAAGACACCATTACTATATTTGTTGGAGACCCAGCAACGATTGACAATGTTACAACGGTCGATCCATCTTGTGCTGGAAACGATGGAAGTATCACAATTACTGCCTCTGGAGGAACAGGAACACTTCAATACAGCATTGATAACGGTGTGACCTTCCAGGCTAGTAATACATTTACCGGTCTTGGTGCCGGAAACTACGATATAGTTGTAGAAGACGCTATTGGTTGTCAAGTGACATCTACAGTAACCTTAACAGCTTCAGCCGGGCCTTCTATCACCGCTGTTGCAACCACAGACCCTACATGTAATGGTGGCGCTGATGGTTCCATTGTAATCACTGCTACCGGCGGAACTGCACCGCTGCAATATAGCATTGATAATGGAGTAACATTCCAGGCGAGTAATACCTTTAACGGACTTGGTGCAGGAACATACAATATTGTTGTAGAGGACGCAAATAACTGTCCTGTTACAAGTACTGAAATATTGACCGATCCTGTGGCAGTTGTTATTACAAGTGTTGCGAGCACGGATCCAACATGTAATGGCGATACTGATGGAACAATTACAATTACGGCTTCAGGTGGAACTGCACCACTTCAGTATAGCATTGATAATGGTGTTACTTTCCAAGCAGGTAATTCGTTTACTGGTCTTGGCGCAGGAACTTATAACATCGTTGTTGAGGATGCTAATGGTTGTCAGGTGACAAGCACTGCAACGCTTACAGATCCTCCTGCCGTTAATATCACAAATGTGGCAACGACGGATCCATTGTGTAACGGTGGAACAGACGGATCCATTGTAATTACTGCATCGGGTGGTGCCGCACCCCTTCAATATAGTATTGATAACGGTGTAACATTCCAAGCGAGTAATACATTCAACGGTCTTGGCGCAGGAACCTATAACATCGTCGTTGAAGATGCTAATGGATGTCAATCATCTACCACTGCTACGTTGACGGACCCTCCTGTTGTGAGTATCACAAACGTGGCAACTGTTGATCCTTCATGCGCAGGAAATGATGGAACCATAACCATTACCGCTTCAGGTGGAACGGGTATGATTCAATACAGCATCGATAACGGTGTAACATTCCAGGCGAGTAATTCATTTACAGGATTGTCATCTGCCACTTATAATATTGTTGTAGAGGATGCGAATGGTTGTCAAACGACAACTACAGCTACATTGAACAATGCTGGAGCACCAACGATCACCAATGTCGCTACAGTTGATCCAACTTGTAACGGTGGTACTGATGGTTCAATTGTGATTACAGCTTCTGGTGGAACTGCACCACTGCAATACAGTATCGACAATGGAGTGACATTCCAGGCTAGTAATACTTTTAACGGCATTGGAGCAGGAACTTATAATATTATTGTTGAGGATGCAGGAAGTTGTCAGGCAACTACAACGGCAACACTCAATGACCCTCCTGCCGTAGTTATTACAAACGTTGCTGTAACCGATCCATTATGTAATGGAGGTACTGGAACGTTAGATATTACAGCAAGTGGAGGTACAGGAGCACTACAATACAGTACTGATAATGGTGTGACTTTCCAAGCGAGCAATTCATTTACTGGTTTGGCGGCCGGAACATACACTATTGTTGTTGAAGATGCTAACGGTTGTCAAGCAACAACCACAGCAACCATTACCGACCCTGCTGCCGTGGTGATAACCAATATTTCCACAACAGATCCAACATGTAATGGACTGTCAGACGGAACTATTACAGTTACGGCATCTGGTGGAACGGGAGCATTACAATATAGTATCGATAATGGCGGAACGTTCCAAGCAGGTAATTCATTTACTGGATTGAATGCTGCTACATACATTGTTGTAGTAGAAGATGCGAATGGTTGTCAAACAACACAAACGGTTACGTTAAACGACCCTACATCTGTCGTTATAACGAATATTACCGCTGTTGATCCATCCTGTGCAGGAAATGATGGTACAATTGATATCACCGCATCTGGCGGAACAGGAGCATTACAATACAGTATAGATAATGGTGTGACCTTCCAAGCAGGTAACTCGTTCACAGGACTTGGTTCTGGATCTTATGACGTTGTTGTTGAGGATGCTAATGGGTGTCAAACAACGCAAACTGTTACTTTATCAAACTCTGCTGGTCCTTCTATCACCAATGTCACAAGTACAGACCCTACTTGTAATGGTGGAACGGATGGAACAATTACCATAATTGCATCTGGCGGAACTGGTGCACTCCAATACAGCATGGACAATGGAGTTACATTCCAGGCAGGTAACGCCTTTACTGGAATTGGCGCTGGCACTTATGATGTTGTTGTGGAAGACGCGAATGGTTGTCAAACAACTCAGACGGTTACTTTAGGCGAACCTACAGCGATTATAATTGCGAATGTTGCAGTAGTTGATCCAACATGTAACGGTGGCACTGATGGATCCATTACGATCACAGCTTCTGGAGGAACTGGAACTCTTCAGTACAGTGTTGACAACGGTGTTACATTCCAAGCAAGTAATGTATTTAGCGGATTGGCTGCTGGCAGCTACGATGTTGTAGTAGAAGATGCCAATGGATGTCAAGCAACTACAACTGCAACGGTCACTGATCCAACTGCAGTTGTGATTACGAACATAACGTCAACCGACCCATTATGTAACGCTGGTACGGATGGAAGCATTACAATTACTGCTTCTGGAGGAACAGGAGCATTCCAGTACAGTATTGATAATGGTGTCACTTTCCAGGCAAGTAATACATTTAATGGCTTAGCCGCAGGAACATTTGACGTTGTAGTAGAAGATGCGAATGGTTGTCAGACAACACAAACGGTTACGTTAAACGATCCAGTCGCTGTTTCTATTACGAATATTGCGACTACCGATCCTTCTTGTGCAGCAAATGACGGTTCTATTGTCATTACAGCATCCGGAGGAACGGGAGCTCTACAATACAGTATAGATAATGGTATAACATTCCAGGCAAGCAATACATTTAACGGCTTAGCCGCAGGAACATTTGACGTTGTAGTAGAAGATGCAAATGGTTGTCAGACAACTCAGACAGTTACTCTAAATCTTACCCCTACACCAACTATTACAAATGTGGCTGTTACGGACGCTGCTTGTGGTAATCCAACAGGAGCAATAGACATCACAGCTACTGGAGGTACGGGTGCACTACAGTACAGTATTGATAATGGTGTGACCTTCCAGGCAGGTAATACGTTCAATGGCCTAACGGCAAACACTTATAACATTGTTGTGGAAGATGCAAATGGTTGTCAAGCTTCGACAACTGAGACGATCAATAATACCGCATCTCCAACGATTGGTTCAGTTGCTACAGTTGACCCTACATGTGGCAATGCCAATGGGGATATCACCATCACTGCAACTGGTGGAACTGGTACACTTCAATATAGTATTGATAATGGTGTGACATTCCAAACGAACAATAACTTCAACGGTTTGATTGCAGGTTCATTCACTGTAGTAGTAGAAGACGCGGTTGGATGTCAAGCAACACAGATTGTAACACTTACTGATCCAGGAGCTCCTGTGATAGGCGGTGTGAATACGACAAACCCAAGCTGTGGAAATATTAATGGTACGATTGTTATTACTGCCTCTGGAGGTTCTGGTGGGTTACAGTATAGCATTGATAATGGTGTGACTTTCCAAGGAGCAAATAACTTCTCTGGGCTTGGCGCTGGCACTTATGACATTGTAGTTCAAGATGCAATTGGTTGTCAAGTATCAACGACAGTTGCTCTTGTTGACGCCGGAAGCCCATCAATCACTTCCGTTGCATCTACTGACCCATCTTGTGGAAATAACAACGGAACTATTTCTATAACAGCCACGGGTGGAACAGGACCATATCTCTACAGTATTGATAATGGTGTAACGTTCTCAGTGAGTAGCAACTTTACTGGACTGACCGCTGGTAACTACGATGTTGTAGTAGAAGATGCAAACGGTTGTCAGACAACACAAACTGTTACCTTGAATACAACTGCTCCGCTCACGGTCACAATAGACAATGTCGTTGACATTCTGTGTTATGGTGATGGTAACGGTATCGTAAACATTACTGTAAGTGGTGGAGCAGGTCCATACACATATGACTGGAGCAATGATGGAACGGGTGATTTTGATGATCCTGAAGATTTGGCGAATGGAACGCCAGGTGTTGTTTCCGTTGTTGTTGCAGATGCCAATGGATGTGCTGTTTTAGAAACGGCAACTATCTCTGGTCCTTCTGACTTATGGGCAACGGCAACACCTACATCAGCTGCATTTGGAAACGACGGATCAATTGACTTGATGTATGGTGGAGGTACTCCTCCTTACACGTTCGACTGGTCTAATGATGGTACTGGTGATAATGATGATCCAGATGATCCAACAAACCTAGCAGGAAACACAACCTACACGGTTACTGTTACAGATGCTAATGGTTGTACGTTTACATTAGATGTATTCGTTGGAAGCGTCGTTTCAATTACTGAAATGGAGAATCCAATGGGCGTAAACATCTACCCTAATCCAAATAGCGGTCAGTTCTATGTTTCATTCGAGGACTTCGATGGAGACGTGAGAATTGATGTGGTAGATATTACAGGACGTTTAGTTTATCAATCGTACGAAATCGTTCATTCAGATTCTAAAGTTGGAATAGACATTAGTGATATGGCTTCCGGAGCATACTCCATTAATGTTATTAGTAATACAGCAACATTCTCAACAAGGATGATTAAACGATAGAATCTTTCTTTAAAAAAAGCCCCTCAAATGATTGAGGGGCTTTTTTTATACCCTGAAAGTTTATTTAATTTATTGGTGTACGATGACTAACTTTAGCTGAAATATCAAATTATGAAATTCGGAAAGGTTCCTAATCCGGGAGAAATAGACTTTACCATGCCTAAAGATCACCCCGAAACGAAAGAGGTATTTAATAAATATGGCATTTCTGAAGGGAAACCTAAAATTTATATTGGTTGCGCAAAGTGGAACCGGCAAGATCTGAAGAATTTTTACCCAAGAGGTACAAAAGATGAGCTGACCTATTATTCAAGTCAGTTCAATTCGATTGAATTGAATTCTACTTTCTACCGAATCTTCTCTGAGGAACAATTTCAGAAATGGCGAGACAAAACTCCAGACGACTTCAAGTTCTTTCCTAAAATAGTTAAAGATATTTCGCACTATCGACAACTCAATAATGTCGAAGATAAACTCAACGAATATCTGTTAGCCGTATCCGGTCTCGGAAATAAGTTAGGAACGATATTTCTTCAGATGAATGAACGTTTCGGAACCAAAAATTTTGATCGACTGAAGCATTTCATTGATATCTGGCCAACGGACCTAGCTCTTACAATTGAGGTTCGTCACCCTGATTGGTTCTCAGACACTGCTGTCAAAGAAGAGTTATTTCAACTTCTTGAAGCAAAAGGAATATCGAATACGCTTGTCGACACTGCAGGTCGCAGGGACATGATGCACATGAGAATGACCACCCCACGCCCTTTTGTTAGGTGGGTAGGTGCGAATCACGAAAGCGATTATGAACGACTTGACGCTTGGGTGGACCGCATTGGTAACTGGATAGATCAAGGCATGAGTGAATTGCAATTTTTCATCCATCAGAACCTCGAGGTAGAATCCCCGTTACTCTCAGCCTATCTCATTCGTAAATTGAACGATAGATATGGATACACTTTGACTATTCCAAATGATCCAAACGCTGATCAGCAAGGATCTTTATTCTAAGAATGGAGTCTTTAAACAGGCGGCTTAAACAGCATTTCGGAAACAACTTCCAGATTCTTGATCAGGAGCCATTGGCAGGAGGAGATATTAATCGTGTTTACCGAATTAATACCTCAGACGGTGTGTTTTGTCTAAAGTTGAACGAGCTGAGTAGGTATCCCGGAATGTTTGAAAAAGAAGCTTCCGGATTGAACTTACTGAAGGAGAAAACATCCTTTACTATTCCTGATGTTCTGTTGACTGGGACGACAGATAGTGCCAGTTTTATATTGCTTTCTTTTATTGAATCCACCGAGCGTAAACACACATTCTGGGAGGATTTTGGAAGAAAGCTCGCTACTATGCACAAACAATCTCATGATTTTTTTGGACTTGATCACAATAACTATATCGGAACACTTCAACAAGAAAATGCGCGGACTTTGAGTGGTTGCGATTTTTACACTCAACATCGAATTTTAGCGCAAACGAGACTTGCTTTTGATAGCGGTCGTATTGGACATTCATTTCTGCAAAAAATAGAAATCTTATGTGGTAAAATGCATACATATCTCCTGGATGAAGATCCTGCTTTATTACACGGGGATTTATGGGCTGGAAACTTTTTGGTAGATGATTCTGGTTATGCAGCACTCATTGATCCAGCCGTTTATTACGGATATCGAGAAATTGACCTTTCGATGATGCATTTGTTCGGTGGTTTTGACGAAACACTTTTTGAAGCCTACAATGAAATGTTTCCACTTCAGAAAAATTGGAAGGATCGTATACCACTTTTTCAATTGTACCCAATACTTGTTCATGTTAATTTATTTGGCGGAGGATATGTTCGTCAGGCGCTTTCAATTATTCAAAAGTACACGTAGCAGAATTTATATAATTTAGTCAAATGCGATCGCTGGTATATCTATGTTTTGTTCTTACCCTTTTAGTTTCTTGTGGTGAAAGCACTGAGAATTACACAGCTCCCGATACAGTAGTTTCCAATCAGTCTCCTGCGTCGCAAAATGACTCTGTTTCAATCGAGCAATTGGAAGAGTTAAGCCTCAATCCGTTTGATTCTTTGATGGAATACCCCATAGATCTCCAAGAATTTAAACGTGTCAAACGTGGCGCCCTGAATGGTGCTGGTGGACCACCAGACTTTCGAATGAAACCAAACCAGAATGGTTTTTACTATTGTTTCAAACTCTTCACTAAGCGACCGCCTCATATCAACGAAGGAGATTATCTCCAGGGACTTGTATTAACCGTATATCGCTTCGGAGAAGACATCGGTTATTACAGCGATACCAATGAGGTGTTTATTGGTATTAAATCTCGTTTTCAGGATGAAGATTTGGGCAGCTTAAACATCGTTGGACAAACCTTAAAGGAGGTACAAAAAAACTTTTCGGGAAAAGCGATTGTTGACAACGAACTTGTGCTTATTCCGAGTAGACATAATCTCCTCGTTCTTCATATGAAAGAAGGCCGCGTAGAATGGTTCAACTATGTTAAATTAGGCTTTGAACTGACAGCCATGGAGCAGCTGCCAGATCAATTAAAACGCTTTTAGCTTCTGTACATTACTTGAGAATTGTAACATGTCCAACGAATACCTTGGTATCACTTGAATGCTCTAATCCGGCAACAATTTTCCAGGTATAAACACCATCCTGCACTTCATAATTCTGATTCGCAAAAGATCCGTCCCACCCGACTTCCATGTCGTGTGATTCAAATACTATTTCACCCCAACGGTTAAAAATATACATGGTGAAATCATATTTATCAAAACCTCTCATCACTGGCTTAAATACTTCGTTGAAGTTATTGCCATCTGGAGTAAAGGTATTCGGAACAAATATTGAATAATCCGGAAAAACATGAATATACTTGACTTTTGAAGCTGGGCATCCTTCTTCCGAAAATGCTGTGAGCGTTATTGCATATTCTCCGCTCTCATCCAAAGGGAAGGTATGTTCAGGCTCGAATTCATAACTCAATGGAGAACCATCTCCAAAATCCCATTCGTACGAACTAGCCCCTATCGTTAAATTGTCAAAACCAGTTGTAGGGTTAATACTCGTCAATGACAAATTTAGAATCTTAAAATCCACTTCTGGAGCATAATACACTCTTACAAATACGTCATCATAACCGATACATCCGTTGGCATCCGTCCCTGTTAATAAATAGGTAGCTGAGGTCGTTGGGAAGAATTCAACTCCGTCAATAACGCCACCCGACCAGCTGTAATCAACCGCTCCCTGTCCTTCCAGAACAACGCCTTCTCCTTCACAAACCTCTGCATCATTTCCTGTTACAATTGGATTTGCCAAAACTTCCACTAGAACGGTATCAGAAGCGGTACAGCCTGTGGTCAACGAATCCGTAACAATATACTCTACCGTGCCTATAGCTTGCTGAAATGCAACATTGTTGATAACCCCATTATTCCAATAAATATTTTGCGTCCCCACTGCGGATAATGTTACCCACTGGCCATCACACGATTGCTGATCAACTCCTGCATCAACGTTCGGGAGCGGATTTACTGTTACATCGACCTGATCGGTGTTCACACAACCATTCGCATCTGTACCAGTAACAGTATACGTGATTGTCCCAACTGCTGGCGTAAAGGCAACTCCATCAGTAATGCCATTATCCCAGACATAATTCACTGCTCCTGCACCGGAAAGTGTTACCTGCTCTCCTTCACAAATCACTTGATCGGGACCAGCATTCACATTTGGCAATGGATTCACAGTGACATCTACTTGATCAGTATTCATACAACCATTCCCGTCAGTGCCTGTTACCGTATATGTTGTTGTGCCAACTGCTGGTGTAAAGGCGACTCCATCTATTACTCCATTATCCCAAACATAGTTCACTGCACCAGCTCCCCAAAGCGTAACTTGTGTTCCTTCACATACTGTTTGATCTACACCAGCATTTACATTGGGTAATGCATTCACTGTTACATCAACCTGATCAGTATTCACACAACCATTTCCATCAGTTCCGGTTACCGTGTATGTTGTTATACCCAGTGGCGGGGTAAATGCTACTCCATTCGTCACACCGTTGTCCCAAACATATGTTCCCGCTCCAGCACCCGGTATTCCTAAACCTATCAGTGTTACCTGATCTCCGTCACATACTGTTTGATCAGCACCTGCATCAACGTTCGGGAGCGGGTTTACTGTTACATCGACCTGATCGGTGTTCACACAACCATTCGCATCTGTACCAGTAACCGTGTATGTGATTGTCCCAACTGCTGGCGTAAAGGCGACTCCATCTACTACTCCATTATCCCAGACATAATTCACTGCTCCTGCACCGGAAAGTGTTACCTGCGCTCCTTCACAAATCACTTGATCGGGACCAGCATTCACATTTGGCAATGGATTCACAATAACATCTACTTGATCAGTATTCATACAACCATTCCCGTCAGTGCCTGTTACCGTATATGTTGTTGTGCCAACTATAGGCGTAAAGGCGACTCCATCTATTACTCCATTATCCCAAACATAGCTCACTGCACCAGCTCCCCATAGCGTAACTTGTGTTCCTTCACATACTGTTTGATCTACACCAGCATTTACATTGGGTAATGCATTCACTGTTACATCAACCTGATCAGTGTTCACACAACCATTTCCATCAGTTCCGGTTACGGTATATGTTGTTGTACCCAGTGGTGGGGTAAATGCTACTCCATTCGTCACACCGTTGTCCCAAACATATGTTCCCGCTCCAGCACCCGGTATCCCTGAACCGATCAGTGTTACCTGATTTCCGTCACATACTGTTTGATCAGCACCTGCATCAACGTTAGGGAGCGGATTTACCGTTACATCCACCTGATCGGTATTCACACAACCATTCGCATCTGTACCAGTAACCGTGTATGTGATTGTCCCAACTGCTGGCGTAAAGGCAACTCCATCAGTAATGCCATTATCCCAGACATAATTCACTGCTCCTGCACCGGAAAGTGTTACCTGCGCTCCTTCACAAATCACTTGATCGGGACTAGCATTCACATTTGGCAATGGATTCACAATAACATCTACTTGATCAGTATTCATACAACCATTCCCGTCAGTGCCTGTTACCGTATATGTTGTGCCAACTATAGGCGTAAAGGCGACTCCATCTATTACTCCATTATCCCAAACATAGCTCACTGCACCAGCTCCCCAAAGCGTAACTTGTGTTCCTTCACATACTGTTTGATCTACACCAGCATTTACATTGGGCAATGCATTCACTGTTACATCAACCTGATCAGTATTCACACAACCATTCCCATCGGTTCCGGTTACCGTGTATGTTGTTATACCCAGTGGTGGGGTAAATGCTACTCCATTCGTCACACCGTTGTCCCAAACATATGTTCCTGCTCCGGCACCCGGTATTCCTGAACCGATCAATGTTACCTGATCTCCGTCACATACTGTTTGATCAGCACCTGCATCAACGTTCGGGAGCGGGTTTACCGTTACATCCACCTGATCGGTATTCACACAACCATTCGCATCTGTACCAGTAACGGTGTATGTGATTGTCCCAACTGCCGGCGTAAACGCTACTCCATTAGTAATGCCATTATCCCAGACATAATTCACTGCTCCGGCACCGGAAAGTGTTACCTGCGCTCCTTCACAAACCACTTGATCGGGACCAGCGACCACCGGCGGCAGTCCATGAATTGTAACAGGAACTGTCATTGAGTCCGCGCATCCATCCGAAGATTCAACATACAATTCAACATTGTAGACACCAGGCGCGTCATACCAATGTCCAGCATTTATGTAAGTTCCGTTCGTATTCGTTACGCCTATGATCGCGCCAGTCGAAATGGGTGTTACATTTCCATCTCCAAAATCCCAGCGGTATCCCGAAATAATTCCTGGTAAAGGAATAGTGGAAAGATTGGTGAAGTCAATTTGCTCTCCAACACAAGCTGTAAGGGCACTTGTAAAGTTGGCAACCGGTGATGGATTCTCGGTAATTGTTATATCCAAGGTAATGTCGCACCCTCCTCCTTGAAAAGGCGTGATTGTGCATGAGTATACTCCTCCTGTATACACTGTTGTCGATTGAGTTGTACTGCCATTGCTCCAAAGATAACTTGCAGCACCAGGTGGAGCAGTCAATATGGAAGAGTCTCCAGTACAAATAATATCATTAGAAGCTGTTAATTCATCTACCCCACAAGAGGCATCAACATACGCATAGCCAAAATGACCAGTTAAAGAACAATCTCCCGAAGTAAATTCAACAGTAACATTCTGTCCAATGTAGGCACTCAGGTTGGTGAAAACCGTCTCCCAATTTTTAAAAAGAACTGTTGTTCCCCCCCAGGTCGTTGTCTCGTAGTCCGGTGCGTTGGCTGCATCTGCAATTACCGAGTATTCTCCGCATGGGATACTATTGCCCAGTGAATCGAATACGCGAACAGTAAAATAAGGCAACTGGTTTAGCGAATGACCTGCTGGTGATTCAAAAATGACAGCATAGCTATAGGTAAACATGTAATTGCTGGCATCTACCATAAATGTTTGCTTTAAGCGAGCGGCTCTTGCTCCTACTCCTACTCCATTTCCAAGTCTAACGGAAAAAGCCCCACCCAATGGGTTCACACGTGGAATACCTGTCACTGGATCAAGACCTCCACCAAAGACTGTGTGATAAGGCCCAGGACCGACGGCGAACTCACCTGCAAAACTGTAGGGAGTGGCTCCAGTTACGTTTCCTCTTGTGAGCGTCCAACCAGTGAAGTCACCCGTCTCAAAATCCATATTGACACAAGGACCATCTGCTGCTTTTGGCGAACCTGGAATGGAAGGTGAAGGTTTGAATTGCCCTAATTGATTGCTAAGTGAATCTACTAATCGACCATAGCTTAACTCAAATTTTAATGGCCTAACGGGAAACCCTGCGAGCAGTCTTCCGTGTATGGAATCATGGAAATTTTGATAAGACCTATCCACAAAATCTAGTAATAACTGATTTGAATAGTCCTCATGAGTTAGATTCAATTGTTGTTCAAAATCAGCTAAACTTTTGTTTTCAAAAAGATGCTCAATTTCTGAGTGTTCATGCTGTGCGAAAAGTCCGAACCCGAACATGCACATTGTAAAAATGTAGAGTGTTGGTTTCATAGCTGTAGAAGTTGGTTCTACTAATAAAACGTTTTAGCGAGAATTTGGATGCCTATCTATTATTATGCGTGCATTATTTATTAAACAGTGCTTTAAAGACAATAATCGGTCATTGGTCTACACTTTTTTTTTCTTCATCTATCATTTAAACTATTATGCATACACAGCTATCACTCTATTATTTTGATCAAAGTTTAGCTTTCATTTATCCTACCGGACTTGCCAGTGAATATTTTTTTGACCGTTTTAGTCTTAAAACTGGAATTTCAACACAAACAACTCAAAAACAACACCTTAACAACTAAGAAGCGCTTGTACCCCTTTCTTTTCTTTCATTCTTTCTCAGCGATTCTTGTATTTTTGCTCAAAGTCAAGTTATGCCAGATCCATTCGTTGTAATAGAGCCTAAACAGCCTATTGTACCTATCATTTTAAGCGTACCACATTGTGGTACAGATTTTCCTGACGAAATCAGAAATGATTATGTCCCAGAGATGATGGCTGCCCCAGATGACACAGACTGGTTCGTGCATCAACTTTATAATTTTGCCACTGAACTCGGGATTACCATTATCCATGCGAAATACAGCCGATGGGCAATTGACTTAAATCGAGATCCTGAAAGTGCGCCACTATACGACGATGGTAGAATTATAACCGGACTGACTACCACTACTGACTTCTTTGGGAAGTCAATATATATATCTGATGATCGCATACCAGATCAAAAAGAAGTAGAGCGTCGGTTGACCGAATATTACTGGCCGTATTACAACAAGATTCAAGATTTATTGGATGAACGCCTTGCCACTTTTGGGAAAGCACTTTTGTGGGATGCCCATTCCATTCGACATTTTGTTCCGACAATCAGAAAGGAAATATTTCCAGATATGATTCTTGGAAACAATGATGAAACCACTGCCCATCCGGAACTTATCGAAACTGCCCTACATGGATTAACATCTGGGAAATTTGGTGTTAATCATAATACTCCATTCAAAGGGGGACACATTACACGATACTTCGGCAAACCAGAACAGAATATTCATGCGCTTCAATTAGAGATGAATAAAATCTTATACATGGATGATGAAGAACGAAATTTTCATGAGGAGCGAGCTAACGAAATGCGTGCTGTATTAAAACCAACTTTTGAAGCCCTCATCCATAAATTACAAGAAATCTAATATGAAAACATTCTCATTCAAAGGCTTACTACTCAATGATGGGTGGGTTGAAAACGCTTCGGTAAAAGTCGATGAAAAAGGTATCATCCAAGCTATTACTTCGAACGAATCAACAGAAAAAAGTGATTTCATCAATGGCTACGCACTTCCCGGTTTTCAAAATGCTCATTCGCATGCCTTTCAATATGCCATGGCGGGGCTGGCAGAGGTTCATGATGTTCAACATACTTCAGATAATTTCTGGTCCTGGCGAGAGGCGATGTATAAGCTTGCATTGAATGTAAGTCCCGAGCAACTAGAAGGAATTGCGACAATGCTTTATGCAGAAATGGTTAGACACGGTTATACACATGTTGCAGAGTTTCACTATGTGCACCATGACAAAAATGGTCAACACTATGATAACTTGGCCGAAATGGGAAGCAGGTTGGTCGCTGCCGCAAAATTAGCTGGTATTAACATTACTCTTGTACCTATATTTTACCAAAAAGGTGGTTTCGGAAAGGATCCAGTAGAAGGCCAAAAACGCTTTATTTCAAAGGACATTGATACGTACCTCGCTCTTTTAGAAGCTTCGAGAGAAGTATGTAAAGATTACGATGGAGCAAACATTGCCATGGGAATGCACTCTATGCGCGGGGTTGATCCATCTGATATTGCGGAAATTGCAAAGTCCGGACCGCAGGATATTCCTTTTCATATTCATATTGCAGAGCAACTGAAAGAAATTGAAGATTGCAAAGCATTCCTCGGAAAAAGACCTGTAGAATGGTTCGTTGATAACGTTGAATTGAACGATCGCTTTCACCTCGTTCACGCTACGCACCTTACGAAGGAAGAAACTACGGCTATCGCTAAAAGCGGTGCAAATGTCGTTATTTGTCCCACAACTGAAGGGAATTTAGGGGATGGAATTTTCCCACTTATTGACTATCAAAAAATGGGAGGTAATTGGAGTATTGGTACAGATAGTCACATTGGTATCAACCCTCTGGAAGAGCTTCGTTTGTTGGATTACGGACAACGTTTAATTTCACATGACAGGGATACCTTTGCAGGAAAACATGGAGACAGCGGACTGTTTGCTATTCAAACCGCATTATTAGCAGGAAGAAAAGCAATGAATAATTATCACCATGATTACTTTTCAGTTGGGCAACGTTTCAATGCTTCAATATTGGACGCTTCCACTCCGCTCCTAAGTGTTTGCTCGTCTGAAAACCTGACATCCTCTATTGTTTACACTGCTGATGCCAGTCACCAATGGGGCACTATTGTAAATGGAAGTATTCAGTCAAAAGGTAAGCATGTTCATCATGATGCTATTCTTAACCAGTTCCAGAAAACATTGGGCGAATTGAAAAACCGCTAAGCAATAGCATTAGTTTCCTGCTAAGGAATCTTCTTCATTCATAAAGTTATCCCAATCATCATCGGTATATTCCCCTGTGTCTGAAGGTTCGTCGTCTACATCCCAGAAAACAGTATCTGTTTCCGGCTCGTGCTCGCATCCATAAAAAAGGAAACGCTCGTCAAATCCTTCATGCTCAAATACGATAGACACTTCTCCGAAATTGCAAATCTTAGGGAAACTATCTTGAATCGCAGTAAAAACATTCTCAGCGGTTAACAGATGATCAGTTGACCACCATTTTTTTAATGTGATCTCCATGATTGAATTTCCACCACGATAACTCTTGTCCACTTCAGCCAATTTGCACTCGCAATGCTCCAGCGCTATTTTTCGCACCTTATTTGTCTTCTTGATATCATTAACAATCATTTTGCAACTCATCAGAACTGTCGTAAGGAGCAATAATGCGAATACCTTTTTCATAGCTTTATTTGTACATTTAGACCTCAGCTAAATTAAGAAATTACATCATATGCTTCGATTGAAATCATTGAGCCTATTACTACTTTGTCTATTCGCATTAATCGCTTGTAAAACCGAAATAAAGCCAGAAGAAAAACCTGAGGATGATATTGCACCTATAGCAGAAGAGTCTGTTCCACCATCCTCCCTAGAAGAGCCTGAGGAAATCATTTGGGGACTTTATGAGGGAAAACTAGGACTCTACGAAAGTCAAGTGGTACTGGCTTTAGAAATCCAAGGAGAGGCAGTAAGCGGAAATTATTTCTATGCTAAACACCAAAAGACACTGAGTCTTGAGGGTACATATGACCCTTCTTCTGGCATGGTAAAAGCAACAGAATCATACAAAGGCAAAACTACTGGTTACCTTGAATTTAAGCTATCACATGGTGAAATTGAAGGCCGTTGGATGAAACAAAAAGATGCACAAGAAAAGGAAGATTTCACGGCGACATTGATTGATTTAAGTGAAGAAGATTACTCTGCTAAGCACGGACGTTACAAGGACGTTCATAAAATAACACTCTTTAGCGGTGAAGATGATTACGAAGAAGAGGTAACTGACGTCCTAACGATTTCTGAAGTTGGCGGAGGTTTCTTTTCCTTTTACTATAGCGTTATTGGTGCGAATGCACATATAGGAAGCGTAGAAGGATTCGCAAAGCGTAAAGGTGATACAGGGATTTTCAGAGACTTGGAATCATGCGAGTTAACCTTTACTTTTTCCGGAAACACAGTGGAGGTGCATGAAACTGGCGACTGTCAATATTACCGAGGAGCACGTGCTTATTTCGAAGGCGTTCTTTCCAAGGTCAACTAGTAGACTTACGTTCGAACCTTTCTTTTTCCCTGTTCATAAAGCTTCTGAACTTATATGGAACGGGAATTTCTATCTTTTGTTCCACTTGACTTAGAGGGTGTTGAAAATGCAAATGCGTAGCTGTCAAAAACAATCCTTTATGCAACATGGTATTTCCTTGTTCACCATATAGCGTATCTCCTATAATCGGGAAACCAATTCCTGAGCAGTGAACTCGCAATTGATGCGTTCTTCCCGTTTTTGGGCGTAATTCAACAAGAGTGACATGACCATTTCGTAGCGATGGAACGACTTCCAAGGCTCGGAGCTCACTTATCGCATTTACACCGTCAATTGTTTTATTAATGACATGATCACCTTCTACTTTTCCCTGAAGAATTGCATGATATACCTTCTCAACTTTTCGCGTCTCAAATTGCTTCATCATCTCAATTCTTGCCGTAAACGTTTTTGCGCAGATCACTAAACCACTTGTAGGGCCGTCTAGGCGATGAACCGGAACGACCCACTCCAAGCGATCAGCCTCCTGTGAAGGCTCGCAGCGATCCACTAATGCATTTTCCAAGGTTTGATAGCGATTCCCATTCACAACCAAACCTGCCGGCTTATTAACAACAACCAGGTGATCATCTTCGAAAACAATAGGCACATCGATGGGAAACTGCTTGGGTTTCTTCCGGTTACTTTCCAGTAATTCAATGCGATCACCTTCACTAAGAAAAGTTCCTGTATTTGCCGTTTTCCCATTCAGTAATAACTCACCTTTCTTGAGTGCTTTCTTGACAGCATTTCGCGATGGTAACTGAGGAAACAATCCAATACAATAGTCTACCATACGGCGATGCTGGCTATTGTCTTCTACTACATGATTTCCCAAGACTATCACACGACTAATTTACAAAGGATATTGACGTTGTTTCATTGTTTGTCAATCATCTCTAGCACCGTATTGATTTCTCGGTCGAAACCACTCAACATATCCTCTGCGGTCTTTTCTACTGTAATATCAGGTTGAACTCCTCCATCGATAATCATTCCTCCCTGAGGATCAATGACCATATTCATTATAGGAATATCGACAACAATGCCAGTATTGGGTAAATTAAGGAAAAACATAAATGCTCCATTCGTCCCCATCTGATTTCCTCCAGTCGCCTGTCCCACCAATGTTATTTCAGGGATTCGCTTGGCATAAGAGGCCAGAATATGTGTTGCTGAACTATTCGTAGAATTAATCATGAGGTAAACATTTCCTTTAAAACCATTTCTCTTTGGTTTGTAGGTTTTTTGTTTCACGACGTACTTATCCTTGAAATAATGGCGGCCATTTTCTGAGTGATCTATCGCTTTCGTTAGATCATAAGGAAATTTTGCCCAAGTACCTATATATTGTTTAATGTCTTCCGGTATAATCATATAGCGCGATGAACCTATCATTGCTGGAGCTTCAAACGGACGCTGAATTACGTACTGAACAATGTATTCACCCACTTCTCCCTGTCCGCCTTCATTGTCACGCAGATCAATAATTAGATTTTTAATTGATCGTTGGTTTATTTCCGATAAGGCATCATCTATAAATTGCTTCCAATCAAACTCATTACGCTGTACCGCAAAGGATTTGATCGAAAGTGTCGCAGTATTTTCGTTCAGCACCTCAAACTTCCAACCATCCCGGAGGCTCACTTCTATGTTCTCATAAAGCCGAGATAACTTCCTCTTTCTATCTGTTATTGTGATAGGTTTCACCTCAGTTGTTAGCACTTGATTTGTCTCAAGATCGAATAGTTCCAGTTCAAAGGATGTTGCTGAACCAAACTCAAGCGCATAAAAAATGTCAAAGAATGAATACTTTTCATTTCCAGTCAATGACAACCGATCCAGTCGCTTCTCGTAATTGTTGCCATCTGACGTCACGTAACTTGTCAATCGCGTCAATATTGTATCTACAAGAACTCCATTAATACGTTTAATCTCCAATCCTTTTTTCAACATTTTATTTTCGGATACGTTTTTATCAATAAATAAACGCTTACCGATTCGTTGAAATGTAAAAGGCACTTTATCTGGTTGATAAAAAATCGCCTTCTTAATGCGCAGGTTTTGATTCCATGGATTCGTGAAAGTATGGCTGCATTTTATTTGTGCAACGCACTGAGAAATTGCTTTGTAACAGCTAACCAAATCTGGTGAAGCAAGCATTTTCTTTTCTAATGCTTGAAAATCAACTTGAAGACTGATTGAGTCGCGAAAGGTGTAAATAGCGGGATGGATATACTGAACGATTTTTTTTAGCACAGCCACATCCTCTATAATTTCCTGTTCATCATATGTAATTCCAGCTATTTGTTCTTTGGAATAGTATTCATGTTCATTGAAAATGAAACGCTTATTCACTTTATCATCTTCAAACCAAACAACACGTGAATCATACCCTTGAAGTTCGCGTTGAATTCCATTTGAAAACTTAACTCTCACATACTTGTTTTCCGTTTCAAAACGCACCTCAGCCTCATAAATACCGTCACCGTTCGGATCGCTTAACGGATAACCTTCATTAGCACTTAAAGGCGCTTCTGTCCCAAACAGCTGAACACTAGAAACGACTTCCTCTTTACTCATATCCACTTCGAATCTTATTACTTTTTCCTGCGCTATAGAATACATTGACATCAACGAAGTAAATGCCAAGATGAAGAACATTGAAGAAATCTTGTTGAGTGTTTTTAAAGGCGTCTTCAGTGTTCGTTTTGTCTTCAAATATTTATGAAGAACGAAGTCAAGTCCGAAACGTCCAGAGCCATTTATAAGTGCGTATAACGAAACCCATAAGAATCCCATAGCTGGAAGCATAGCCCAAAGACCATCGTTCCATTTTTGAAAAAAGATGGCTACTAACATTGTACACATTATTAAAAAAGAGGCGATCCTCGTCTGTAAACCAAGAAGCAAAAAGAGTCCTCCAATAGTCTCTGAAGCGGCCGCCATCCATGCGAAAAAACCAGGGGCTAATGAAAATATTCCACCGAACTTATCAATGTCCTCAGCAAACCACTCAGAAGCATGAAAAAGTGGGAGTGAATCAGATACGGACCAGGGCATCCCAAATTTTGAGGAGCCAAATTCAAAACATAATGCGAGTCCACATGTAATTCTCGGAACGGCTAACATGACATCGCTCATGAGATTATTTGCGGACTTCGTTGTGGTAATTCTTTCAATAATTGATTGCATAACTTGATGTGTTTTAGTTTAACACTCCAAATGTCTGCAACCATCCAAAAATCATGGTTTCAATTCGTTAAAACAGGGGCTCATCCACGAATTGAGACGTCTCAAAACAGTTTATTGATTTGATTTTAAGCTATTTAAATATTCGGTTGGAGAAAGACCAATTTCTTTCTTAAATGCCCGATTAAACGTTGCTTTGCTATTAAAACCACATTCATAAGCCATGCCTAATAGGGATAATTTATCATGGCTCCCCTCTAAAATCATCTGTTGAATCGCCCTCACACGATAACCATTGATAAAATCATTGAATTTAATCTCAAAACCTTTATTGATTACCTCTGAAAGTTCTTCACGTGAATATCGTAGTTCTTTGGCAAAACTGATAAGATTCAGCTCAGGGTTCAGATATGGACGATTCAATGCAATATAGTTTTCCAACTCCTTTTTCTTATCGAGAATAGCAGGCGGAACAGGATCAGATTCTTCTTTTTCAAGATCTTTATTGGTTACTGCATCCTCTGAAAAATCATCGAACTCAACTGTTATTAATCCACTAACGTCAGTGTAATATCCGCGGATTCCAACATAGATGATGGCAATTCCAGACAACAAAAAATACCACCATTCTTGTGTCCAGCTCAAATCGATGATTAGTTCATTTATGACTTGTTGCACACTGTTGAACAAATAAAGAAAACTGTAAACGATCAGGAAATTACGCAACCAGTTAAACTCTAGGCGATGTGTACTTGAAAAGAAATGATTGACTTTGGCTTTAAATAAGTAAAGAGACTGAAATGAAAAGCTGAGATAAACCAACATCTGAATCACTGTCAGCAAGAATAATAAGGGGTTTAAAATTTTCCATTCAAAATTTACGACCAAATAACCATTTTGAACATCATCAAATCCTGGCTGCATGGCATCATAAACCAGTATTATCAGCTTAATTACAGCGTAAACGGTCCATGGAAGAAAATGCCACAAGTGTTTTTTAGTGATCTTGAAAGAAGCCGAGGTAACAGACTTGAGATAAAAATAAATCAATGGCGCAAGTACCATTGATAGATTAATTAAGTAATAATTGATTTTTGTATTAGGATAGGTATCATACCAATCCATAAAGCCGATAGTGTATGCCGTCTGATGATAGCAGGTAATCAAGAGTATAAGTGCCAGATATAAGTCAGCGTTATGTTTCTGCTTATAAAACCGCTTAAGGAGTAAGTAACAAAACACCAGTCCTTGTAAGGAGAGAAAGAGTAGTAAAACTCCGTAAACATTAAACGCTGGAAAAGTCAAAGGGATCATTGATCGATCATATCTGGTTGGTCAAATATAGACTAATTATTTTTCGTACTTTTAATTCAACTAACAACTACTACATGAAAAACGCTTTTCTTATTGCATTAACATGCAGTTTATCAACTCTTTGCCTTTCTCAAAGTAATACAGTTAGTGCTGGAGGCGAAGCAACCGGAACTGGCGGTTCAGTCAGTTATTCGATTGGGCAAATTGACTACATAAGTGCCTCCGGAACTGATGGTTCCATTAACCAGGGTGTTCAGCAACCCTACGAGTTTTTCGAAGAACTAGGACTTGAAGAGCAAACAATCATTACTTCACTTTATCCTAACCCGACAAATGAAGCAGTTATCCTGCAAATTCAAGATGATATTTCAGACATGCACTATCGCCTGTTTGATGTCAATGGCAAGTTGATAAATGAGAATCAGATTACTCAGGAAAAAACACTTATAAACCTTAACCAACATAGTGCAGGCAAATACTTTCTTCACCTGCTCAGAAAAGAAGAACAACTCAAATCGATTAAAATCATAAAGCATTAACCATGAAAAATCTATTCGCAACTTTCCTTTTCGTGTTCATCGCAACATTAACACTTGCGCAAGCACCACAAAAGATGACCTATCAGGCTGTCGTTAGGAACTCAACTGACGCACTGATTACGAATACACCTGTAGGAATGCAAATTAGTATTCTGCAGACTTCTCCAACGGGCGTAGCTGTTTACATAGAAACGCATACACCAGTGACAAATGCAAATGGTCTGGCTACCGTTGAAATAGGTAATGGCACTCCAGTGGCTGGAAACTTTTCGACAATTGACTGGTCAGCAGGCCCTTACTATTTGAGATCCGAAACAGATCCGACTGGCGGAACAACGTATACAATTTCAGCTACTTCAGAATTACTAAGTGTGCCATATGCACTTTATGCAGGAAATGGATTTAGCGGTAATTATAACGATTTGACAAATACCCCTACAAATGTGAGCTCATTCGCGAATGATGCTGGGTACATTACTAGTCCTAATGATGCGGATAGTGATCCATCTAATGAAATCCAATCACTTCAATTAGCGGGACAGGTACTGACCATTTCCAGTGGTAACAGTGTTACTTTGCCCGCGGGCGGTGGTAATACGCTAGACGAAGCCTATGATCAAGGTGGTGCGGGAGCTGGTAGAATCATTACTGCAGATGCTGGAGAAGTTGAGATTAGCACTGCCTCTGCAAACGCAATTGCACTCCGCGCTCAAAACACGAATACCGGGGTTGCTATCATCGCTAATACCACGAACGCTGCAAATACTTTTTCCACCGTACAAGCATCTACAAATTCTACATCGAACATCGCTTCTGCAGTTATCGGTAACTCAGATGGCGCAGCGTGGGGTGTCTCTGGTCAGGTACAAGCAACGGCAACATCACAATCGGCCGTATATGGTTCCAACTTGCGCACGAACGGCGGACACGGTGTTTACGGGATTGGATTTAACGGATCTGTTGGAGAAACAAATTACAGCCAAGGGAATGCCATATATGGTGAAAACTTCGACGCCATTGCCCCTATTGGAAATGGAGTTGGCGTAGCCGGAACAGGATATTGGGGAGTTGTTGGTGAAGACCGCTACCTAGGAGGAGTTGCAGGAGCTTATGGTGTCTTGGCCAACGGTGAACTTGGCGCAACTGGTTTTAAGTCATTTATTATTGATCACCCCAAAGACCCTGAAAACAAATTCTTGCGTCATTTTTCTACTGAATCAAATGAAGTACTTAACATTTACAGAGGAAATGCCGTCTTTGATGCGAACGGCGAAGCCATCGTAGAACTTCCTGAGTACTACGAGGACATCAATAAAAACCCAAGCTATAATCTCACGCCAGTTGGTGGTTTCGCGCAACTCTACATTAAGGAGGAAATCTCTAACGGTAAGTTTGTTATAGGAGGTGGCACAGAAGGCTTAAAAGTATCTTGGACTATTTATGCTGAACGCAATGATCCATACGCCGCCCAACATCCGGAAAAACGTGCAGTTGAGCTTGAAAAACGAGAAGGTCAAAAAGGGCGTTATTTTATGCCTGATCTATACAATCAACCAGTAGAAAAGAAACTAATTCAAACCAGTGGCAAACAGCAGGCAGATCAACCACGTCTTCAACTTCAGGAGCAATAAATTTTAATTCTAATTTATGGCGAACTAATTGCGACAATTGAAGAATAAGTATTAAACAAGATATGTGTCTATTCTCAAAAGTGATATTGAGTTAATAATATTTAGCTTTGTCACAGAATGAGAATTAAACAAATCCTTCTTATTGGTATAGGCCTGTTTTGCTTTTCGCTAAACGCCCTATCTCAAGAATTGGATGACCCCAAAAAGAAAATACTGCGGCACTACGACCAAGCTATGCAGTACAAGGCTATATCACTTTTTGGTGAGGCCATTGGTGAACTAGACAAGATTATCAAAATCGCTAAGGAAAATAATTATCAGGAAGAATACATTGAAGCAAGCATTGACAAATCGGAGTTATTTCGAATAACAGAAAACTTTGATCGTGGAGTCGAGTTGTTGTACCAACTAAAGGATACGGAAAAATACCCCCAACTTCATGTAAAAAAACTAGGGCGACTGGCTGCCTTATATGCAGAAAACGGAGCAATGCCCAAAGAAGAGCAACGTGATTCTGTTCTCCATCTTGTATCCAAAGGAATTGAAATATCCACGCGATTGCAACTCAAAGAAGAAGAGGCGAGCTTGCGTAACGAACTCGGCTTTTCTCAAAACAGAAGCAGGGAGTTTGACATTGCATTGAAAAACCTCAATAGAGCAAGAGAGTTATACGCTGAGCTGGAAGATCGGCAAAATGAAATAGGCGTAGAAATTAATATTCTTGATTTGCATGTCAGCATGAGCAATTTCAATAAAGCAGATTCCATATATCCTGATTTGCTTGAGAAGACCAAAAACACTGACTGGTATGCAATGAAGAGTAAATTGTGCGCCATTATTTCTATGCGATATAAATCAGTGAACGACATCCTTAAGGAACTGCAATGGGCAGATTCGTCACATGCGTATACAGTGGCACATGCCAAACTTATGAATACCAATCAAATGGCGACATTCCGAGTTGTTTATGATACAGAAAAATTTAAAGAGGAGGCCTTCCAGAAATCCATCGATTTGCAGGAGCAAAAAGATAAAACCCGTCAGCTGATTTTATTCATATCAGTGCTTATTCTAGCCGTTGCCATAGTTACACTTATTTTTTTCAGAGAGAAACGCCTTAAGCGTAAATTACACGACTCCGTTACTGAACTAAATTTAATGAACGATAAATATCAGATGCTGATTGTAGAGAGTAACCATCGTATCAAGAATAACCTTCAGATGATCATTTCCATGCTTGAATTTACCAAAAAAGGGATGGGAAACTCGGCTACTGATGCGGTGAAAAGTATGTCAGGTAAAATCCAAACGATAAGCGCATTGCATAAGTATCTTTACGTGGATGTACATAATGAGTTTGTTGATTTGGATACGTACTTCACAGAAATTCTCAAACATTATTCGAACATTGGTCTTAAGCATTCTATTGACAAATCCATTGACAAAGTAGAAGTTCGTAGTGAGCGCATCGTCTATTTTGGACTTATTTTAAATGAGATGCTTTCCAACACACTTGAACATAGTAATTCTAAAGGTTCAACTATTCAACTAATTATTGAAAAGCAAGGTGACCTCTATTTATTCAGTTATTCAGATAATTCCAGACACGAAAAGAACAAAAAAGAAGGCACGGGAACTATGTTAATTGAACAACTTGTTAAGCGCATTAAGGGAATTGATTACACTTTAGTTTCAGAAAATGGCACCTACTTGTTTAAATTCGGTGCTTAGCTAAATCCCTTGTAGTTTCTTGAAACAGGTATCAAGTAATCACCCACTTTTAACTCTGATGCACCGCGTTGATCTATGTAATCCTTGTTAACGATAAAAGACCGATGCGTTCTCGCAAAATTCCTGGGTAATTCCAACTCTATTTCCTTAAGCAGCTTACGCTCTAAGTATTTCTTTTTTCGCGTAATAATCTCAATATAAGCGCCATCTGATTTGATGTATAGAATATCATTTGGATTCACCTCTTCTCGTCCATGTGCCCCTTTTACCTCAATTGAAACAGCATGCTGAATAGCAAAAATCTCAAGTGCACCTTTAACATCATTCACATTAAATGGTTTGCTAATATACGCTCTCGGATTGAGTCTAGCTGCCTTCGTTAACGTTTCTCCATCCCTATTCGCAGTGAGAAAGATAAATGGTAATTGGCGATCACCTATATGCTTAGCTACATCCAACCCTGTCATCTCTTCAGATAAGAATACATCTACGAAGGCGATATCAAAATCCCAATTCGTTTCACGTAAAAAATCTTCTCCACTATGATGAACGCCTACAACCGAGTACCCCAACCCTTCGAACAAACCTTTCAGGTGCTCTGCGGCAAAAAACTCATCTTCAACTATGGTGATTTTAATCACAGGAATATCTATTCAAATTAATGCGTCAAAGTAAAACAAAAAAGAACAATGATCAATCACTACTGATATGAATGACCAATTTCTGTTACAAGTGACATGTGAACCCCGCCTTTATCTAATAATACCGTCGAAGTCATATTATTCAATTCAGCGTTGGAAGTAAGAATCAGAACACAAAAAAACCTGCAAGGTATACCTCACAGGTTCTATTCGATTTCAAAACTAACGCCGTGATTTCCGCACACGGCATATATTAAGAATTACTTTCTCACTTTAAAAGTCACAC
The DNA here is from genome assembly GCA_002427735.1 of Flavobacteriales bacterium UBA6051. Classification (GTDB taxonomy): domain Bacteria; phylum Bacteroidota; class Bacteroidia; order Flavobacteriales_D; family Crocinitomicaceae; genus UBA4466. The sequence continues at coordinate 107,928 of DIYP01000011.1, read as the reverse complement.
GACGATCTTTCGCCATGCGCAAGTCTTCATCTTCTTCACCTTCTGATTCTTCATTAGGGATAGAGTGTCCTTTTCTCGAAACAATCATTCTTCCTTCATCAATCCCCTTTCCTTTTAGGTATTCCATCACAGCACCGATACGTTTGTTATCCATATCAGCGAAATAATCGTTTTCAGCACCAACAGAATCTTCCATAGCGTTTGTATGACCCGCTATTTCTAATTTATAATCAGGGTTTGCAGTCAACTCAGCTGCAATTAAGTCCAAAGACGCTTTTCCTTGCTCAGTGATCTTGCGCTTACCAAACGCAAAGAACACTTGGTGCAACTCAATCTTTTCTTCAGCAGTCATGTCTTCGTCTACCTTGAATACACGTTGATAGATTGTTTTTGAATACTCATTGCTACCATCATCTGCTTGACAAGAACATGATTCATCATCACCAAGTAATACAACAGAAATATTATCCAAGTAATAGTAAGCAGCAATTGTTTGCGTCACTTTTACTTTAGGATCCTTTTTCATACGTGTTGACTTCGTCTCCTCATCAGAAAGAAAGTTACCGAGTGTAATGTACTTTTCTCCACCTTCAGCTTGATACAAGCCACAAACTTCTGTCCAGTTGTAACGTGCGCTCATGATCTTATGATCGTTGTTGAAGTGCAGCAAACTTGGCTCTTCAATGATTGATACCTTTGAATCCGTTCCAAACGGTTTCTTGCTCAATTTTGCGCCAATATTATTCGATGCATATTTCGAAGCTTCCGCCAGAGATACATTGAATTTTACGCAGTATCTCATTCCTTTCTTCATAGGAGCCTCAAGACGAGCCATCACATATGATCTTGGCAATTTGTTTCCGTAAGAAAAACCAACAATACCTGCATAGTTGCTACCATCCAAAGCCGATTCTTTACCATATACGTTCTCTGGAACTGCAATATCCGGAACCTTCGATCCGCTAAATAAATCCGCACGAACTCCCGTTGGCGACACCCAGCCAGTGGCATTTTCAATTGATCCTAGCTTTTTTGGCTTCTTTCCAACTTGCTCAAAACTCCCATTTGGAACAAGATTTTGACCTTCGCTCTGTCCGAACGCAAGTACAGACATCATTCCAAAGGCCATGGTTGTAATAAACTTCATTGTGCTTTTAGTACTGAATTTCATAACTTTTTACCGTTTTAATAAATGTTTTAACCTTTTCCGGATCAACGTCAGGGTAAACACCGTGCCCCAAATTAACAATATGTCGACGACTTATGAAAGAATTCAACATATTATTTGTCTGGCGCTCAACTTCCTGATGCGAAGAGTATAGCACGCAGGGATCGAGGTTTCCCTGAAGCGTTCTATTCTCCCCTATTGCCGCCCTAACTTCAGACATTTGCATGTTCCAATCAACGCCTACCGTATTACAATCTAACGCGGCCAGATCAGAAACAGAATTGTATGCCCCTTTAGCAAACAAGGTAACCGGAACCTCGTTGATAGCCGCAGCAATTTGATCCATATATTTCAATCCAAACTCAGTATACTGTTCTTTTCCAAGAATTCCAGCCCAGGAATCAAAGACTTGTACTATGTGCGCACCCGCCTTTATTTGAGCTTTCAGATACTGAATTGTCACTTTGGTAATACGGCTAAGCAACTCGTGTGCCAAAGTCGGATTTGTGTAAAGTATTTTACGGGCTTCCGAGAATGTTTTTGACCCATGCCCTTCAGTCATATAACAAAATATTGTCCATGGTGCTCCAGCAAAACCGATAAGAGGAACGCGACCATTTAACTCCTTATTTGTGATGCGAATGGCTTCCGTGACATATCCTAAACGGTCTTCAACATCAAATTCCGTTTGCGCAAATTTTAATCCTTCTTCCGAACGAATCGTTTTCTCGAACCAAGGCCCCTTTTTTTCAATCATTTGATATTCAAGCCCCATAGCCTCAGGAACTACCAGAATATCAGAAAAGATAATAGCCGCGTCAACGCCAAGAATATCAACAGGTTGAATTGTTACTTCAGCTGCACGTTCTGGCGTCTCAACAAGCTCTTTAAACCCAGAAAGCGAACCTCTCACCGCTCTGTATTCAGGTAAAATTCTACCTGCTTGGCGCATTAACCAAACAGGATATCGTTCAATCGCTTCACCTCGTGCCGCACGAAGTACTAAATCGTTTTGGATTTTCATGCCGCAAAGATAAAGGAATTAAGGAATCAATAGGAAGAACAACCCACTATCGTGATCACCAAAGAATTGGCGTACGGCTATTACTTGCCAGATAATCATTTGCCTTTGAAAAATGCTTACAACCAAAAAAACCTCTGTAAGCCGAAAGTGGTGAAGGGTGCGGTGCTGTTAAGATGAGATTAGCATTGGCATTAACATTCTCTGCTTTACGCTGAGCCTTGCTTCCCCATAACATATATACCACTCCTTGTTTATTCTCATTCAAGCGCTGAATCACTGCATCCGTAAATAATTCCCATCCCTTACCAGCGTGACTATCTGGCTGCCCACTTCTTACGGTAAGAACAGCATTTAATAAAAGAACACCTTGTTGTGCCCAATCACTTAAATCAGCTGTAGCCCTCAAATCATTGCCTAAATCATCATGTAATTCTTTATAAATATTGCCTAAACTCTTTGGCAAGGGTTTTACATGCGATTCTGCCGAAAAACACAATCCATGCGCATGGCCCGGAGTAGGATATGGATCTTGCCCAAGGATTACCACTTTAACATCATCAAACGGACAAGCATCGAACGCTCTGAAAATTTGTGATCCTTTTGGAAAAATCGCATTTGGGTGTTGCTTGTACTCCTGTTTCACAAACTGAACAAGTGATTCAAAATAAGGCTGAGAAAACTCATTCTGCAGTGCCTTTTTCCAAGAAGACTCAATAGTTACATCCATAGAGTCGAAGATAACAGAAATATTGCTGAGAACCTTTAAATTTGTTGTTATGAAATATGCATACCTATTCATTTTTGCTTGTCTAATTATTGGTTGTACTGAATCGATATCAGATACTGATGCTGAAGTTATATCTCCGGAAGAACCTGCTGTTGAAATGACTGTTGAACAGCGCATTGTAAGACACATCGAAAGTCAGTTAGAAATTCCTGCAACGGAGGAGTACTCATATAAAGTGTATGAAGCAGAATTAAATGGAGATGAGAATGTTGATAGAATTATTACCGTTAACCTCGTCGATAGAGCGATACAAGAAGCCATTGAAAGTGGTAACATCGCAAAACGTGCGGAGGTGGGATACATAGGTAATTACAACTATATTTTCTACATGGACGGCACAAAAGAAACTATTACACAAGGTATTCCAGTTCCATCAAGTCCACAAGCAGAACTTCGCGTGACATTCGAAAACATTTGTACCGAAGCTTATAAAGATATTTTGGTAGACTTTCGAATTCGTAATGCAGGGTATCGAAGATTCTTTAGTATTATGCGCGATATTCCTCGTCAAGTTTTTGAAACCAAGATTTTTGATGGCTTAGGAACTGATAACACCGAGGCGTACAGCGTCCAATACGAACCCGGAACGTATTCACTATCAAAAGATATAATAGTTTACAAAGCTGATCTTGAAGATGTGGTGATTAATGACCCGAATGCTGTTTACGAAATTGATCCTGAGATTACTCCCACGGATGTAGTGGACCGAAGATGGTTTTACAACGTAGCTCAACAGAAATACTATACGGAAATCGATCAGTAATACTAAAAAGTTGCTCTAACAGAAATACTGAAATTTCTTCCGGCAGCAGAAATACCCGAACCAAATGTTCGGTATAGCTGATTGGTAATATTCTCTACGCCCGCATTAACTGAAATGTGCTTATTAAAAAAGTAACTTCCCTTGAAGTTAATGGTATACCACGCAGGCGTATACGAATTCCCATTTGCATCAACTGCATAAACATGGTCACCGCGCTCATTCAACGGAAAATCGTCTATACTCATACTTCCATGATACAGTGCATACAGCTCCACGTTAAATCGCTTTTTCTCAAAATGAATAGAAGTTCTCCCAAACAGCGGTGTAATATGATTTTTCGGAAAGTAAGCTGCACTATCCACATTATAGTCATAACCTTTTTGGTAGCTTATTGTTGAAGAAAACTTAAAGCCTTTCCCAAACGGAATCTCCATCCACCCTTGCACACCATAAACGTAGGCATTGCTTACATTTTGAATGGCAAGGACTTCACTTAACTCTCCTTCATACATTATACTGTCCTGACCATTAAACAGATAATTTGATCGCGCCAAAGCATTGTTTAAATAGGTGTAATAGATTGTAGCACCAAAATATGCTCCCTTTTTAAACCACTTAGCAAAACCGAACTCAGCGTTATATGCATACTCAGATTTCAGATCGACATTTGGAACGACCACTGATCCCGGTTCAGAATCAAAAACTTTCCCCATATCATCAATATTAGGAGCACGATAGCCCGTTGAGCCATTAAAAAACAGCTGAAAGCGCTTCACTGGATTATAATTGATCCCAAAACTTCCATTGATCGAATTATCAGAATTAGTCGTTGAAATCACAGGATAAGAAAAAAGCGTGGTATCAAATGAGGCCTGAATATGATACTGTGAATACCTCGCACCTAACGTAAGTAACAACTGATCGTTTACTTCATACCGAACACTTGAATAAGCGCAATAACTCTGCCAGGTAGACCCATCTGGATATCTCGGATTAATAGTTGTTCTACTATTATCAACAATGGACTCTCGATACGCATTGGAACCAACCAGATTAAAAACGCCTTCTAATCCATAAAATAAATGAACTCTTGGTCTGAAATGTTTACGAAAATCCAGGTTCGCAGAAAAAGCATTTACTTTTTCAAATTGACGTCTGATAAGATCGCTGCCTGTTTTTCTATCGTTTCTACTCTCCTCAAACTTTTGATAAGCAAATGTCAAACGCATTTCATCATATATTGAAGATCGTTTGGCTTTATTCAAAATGGATAGCCGATGCATCATCCATTTTTGCGGACCATAATACCATTCGGCATTGTCAAGCACGCCGTCGTCATCATTGTCAAGAATGAGTCGATCATAGCGGGGAGCATCAGTTGATTGAGAAAAGTTTAGAGAATACTGAAATTCCCAATGTTTATTCGGTTTAAATTGAATCTTTTGAATTCCATTCAACTGTGCGTAGCCGGAAGACCTTTGTATCCTTGGATCATCGTTTGTCAAAGTAGTATCTATGCCGTTGATGGTTGTTTGATACGTAGGACGTAAATACTCTTTAGGGCCATGTTTTCCGGTCTTCAAGTCCCCAAAACGGGCGTAGGTAACAGTTGTTAAAAATGCCCATTTTTGAGTTCCTACGTTTATATCAAAGTGAGATGTCGACTCATTACTTGCTGTAGAGTAACGCGAAAACAGTGTTGATTTCACAAATGATTTAGAGGAATCAGGAGAATATAATGCTTTTTTCGTACGAAAATCCATCACCCCACCTATAGCGTCACTTCCATAATGCACCGAGCCTGGACCAAACAATACATCTACAGACTCAAGTGCGTTTGCATCCAATGCAATAATGTTTTGCAAATTACCGGAACGAAAGATGGCATTATTCATCCGTACTCCGTCCACAACAATCATTACTCTATTCGTCCCAAACCCTCTAAACTGAGGAGAGCCACCAGCAAATTGACTCTTTTGAATAAACACTAACCCTGATTGTTCCAACAGATCAGCGGATGTTTGCGGTCCGAGACGCTCAACTTGACGAGGATTCATTCTAACCTGCAAACTTGACTGTTTGGAAACTTTTTCTTCCCATCGATTCGCCGAAGCGTTCATTTCGCGAATAGAGAGTACGTTGTCCGTTAATTCAACGGCGCCCATCGCTTCAATCTCTTTATAGGTATATCCTGCTGTCTGATAGGTCGCATAAGAGATATAAACAGAATCACATCCCTTGAAATCATTCAAATCAAACAAGCCTTGCGTATTTGCAAGTCGTTGTACTTTAGGGTTCAAAGAAAAGATTTTTGCACCTGGAACTCGCTGCTGTGTAATAGCATCCAAAACAGTAATCGATTGCCCAAAAGAAAGATGTGCGAACCCCAGTAAGCAAAGGGAAAGGGCTACGAACAACTGTTTTTTCATGCGCACAAAAATATCAATTTATCAATCGTCTCAAAACAAGTACTTGGGAATACACCTATATTTGCACCTCCCATGGAATTGAGCTTTAATTTTTCCAAAACTTTTCGCTTCGAGCTTATCAATAATCATGCTAAAGCTGAAACAGTACTCTATGTCTTGCACGGCTATGGTCAACTCGTCAAATACTTCATCAGAAAATTCGGAGGGATTCCAGACGATATAATGATTGTTGCGCCTGAGGGAATGCATCGCTTCTATTTGAAGGGAGCATCTGGGCGTGTAGGCGCCTCCTGGATGACCAAAGAACTCCGAGAAACGGATATTCAGGATAACATAGATTGGCTGAACGCGCTTGATGAAAAGATTTCATCTGAATACCCTATCAAGCGGCGTTATTTGCTTGGTTTTTCACAAGGAGGATCTACTGCCATTCGTTGGGCGATTCATGGAAAACCGAAATTCGAAGCCTTGTTTATTTGGGCAAGTGACTTTCCACCAGAAGAAAAAGTAAATGCGCATCTGTTAAGTTGTGATGAACAGCATTTCTTTATGGGCTCTAACGACGAATTTTTCGACGAACTTCGACAGAAAGAATTAATCACGTATTATGAAAACATTGGATTTAAAATAAGTGCTTATCTTGGTACGCACGATATTCAAAATGAAACGCTATTGAAGGTATTCAATCGAGTTCATAAAAACTGAACTTCTTTGGCATAGTTTCTGATATTGGCAATGAAAAATAAATTAAACATGAAATTCTTATTTACACTATTGGCTTTTGTTTCACTTTCTTTTATGTCTTTTGGACAGGATGCAAAAGCACAGGCAATTCTTGATAAAGTTTCAGCTAAGATTAAAAGTCATTCTTCGTTTTATATAGAATTCAGTTCTAACGTTAAGAACTCCTCTACCGGAATCGATGAAAGTCAAACGGGTAAAGGATGGGTAAAAGGTGACAAGTATTATGCTTCTTTCGGTGACAATACAATCATGTCGAATGGACTGAAGACCTGGACGATTGTAAAAGAGGAAAAATCAGTATACGAAACGGATGCTGATGAGGAAGATGAAGAGTCTATCAACCCTAAGCGATTAATGACAATTTGGGAAAGTGGTTTCAAGAATAAGTACAACAAAGAAACGACTATGAATGGCGAAGCAGTTCATGTCATTTATTTGTATCCAAAGAATCCAAAGTCAGTCGACTATCACACCATCATTTTATACATTTCAAAAGCGAAAAATGATTTGAAAAAAGTATTGATGAAAACAAAAGATGGTACACGTATGACTTATCGATTAACAAAGTATACAGCTAACCCAACAGTGAACGATTCGAAGTTTGTATTTGATCAGAAAAAGTATCCTGGTTATACGGTTATTAAGGATTACTAATCGAATCAACTTAGACTTTAAATATAAAAAAGGGCATCTTTTCAGGATGCCCTTTTTCTTTTTTTAAATAGTAATTATTAGTATTCTAGAATCGCTGCAATTGCTTCATCTAAACGCTCCTTTGGCAGGAATTGTTGCTCTAAATCTGCAGCGAAAGGAACTGGCGTATCGAGTGATGCTACACGCTTAACAGGAGCATCAAGTGATTCGAAGCAGTGTTCTGAAATCAGTGCGACGATCTCTCCTCCTATTCCACCTGTCATACAATCTTCATGTAAAACAATGACTTTTCCTGTCTTTCTTACCGCTGCGTAAATAGCTTCTGTATCAAGTGGTAACAAAGTTCTTAAATCAAGAATTTCAATACTTGCATCAGAATGCTTTTCGGCATACTCCTTTGCCCAATGAACACCCAATCCATAGGTGATAATGGTAAGATCACTTCCTTCAGCAACCGTATTCGCCTTTCCAATTTCAACTGTGTAGTAATCATCAGGAATTTCTTCACGAATGCTTCGGTATAAGAATTTATGCTCAAACACCATGACCGGATTAGGGTCTTCAATGGCAGCCGTCAGCAGTCCTTTCGCTTCATAAGGTGATGAAGGGAATACTATTTTCAAACCTGGTGTATGAAAGAACCATGCTTCATTACTCTGTGAGTGAAAAGGACCAGCAGCAGCACCTGCTCCTGTTGGCATCCTAACAACGACATCGGCATTTTGCCCCCAACGCCAATGCATTTTAGCCAGGTTATTTACAATTTGATTAAAGCCACAGGTGACAAAATCGGCAAATTGCATTTCAACTACTGCTTTCATTCCGGCAATTGAAAGTCCCAATCCGGCACCGACAATAGCAGATTCACAGATTGGGGTATTTCGAACGCGATCTTTTCCAAACTGCTCTACGAATCCCTCTGTTACTTTAAAGACCCCTCCATACTCCGCAATATCTTGTCCCATGATCACCAAATCTGGATGCTTTTCCATGGATTGTCTTAAACCATCTTGGACAGCATCAACAAAGCGCTTCTCAGTCTTTTGTCCTTTCGCCTCAGTAATCACCTGTTGATGGTCAGCATAAACGTCATTTAATTCAGCATCAACGGCTGGAATAATTGCCTCCTCAGCGAATGCAATATCCAATCCATCCTGAATTTCCTTTTTGATCTCTTTCGTATATGCTTCGATGATTTCATCCGTTAGAATGTTCTCATCTTTTAAAAAGTCAGTAAAGTTGGTAATCGGATCGAATGCCTCCCATTCATCTTGAATACCTTCAGGATAGTACTTCGTTCCTGAAGCCTCTTCATGTCCTCTCATTCGAAACGTCATAAGCTCCAACAAAACTGGCTTTGGGTTCTTACGCATTTCTTTCGTTATCTTTCGGAGTGCAGTAATGACGTCCAAAATATTATTTCCATTCACTTGAACTGCCTCCATTCCGTAACCAATTCCTTTATCTATGAATTGCTTACAACGAAACTGCTCATTGGAAGGAGTCGAAAGCCCCCAACAGTTATTCTCAACAGCAAAAATGACAGGAAGATCCCAAACGGACGCAACATTCAATGCTTCATGAAAATCACCTTCACTCGCTCCACCATCTCCCGTAAATACAAGCGTTGCCTTCTTTTCATCGCGAATCTTGGATGCTAAACCAACACCTCCAGCCAATGCTAACTGCGGTCCTAAATGCGATATCATACCAACGATATTGTAATCCTGCGTCCCAAAGTGAAATGAGCGATCTCTTCCTTTCGTAAAACCGGACATCTTACCCTGAAATTGAGCAAAAAGACGATTCAGTGGAATTCCGCGCGTTGTAAAAACACCAAGATTTCTGTGCATCGGAAAAATATATTCCTCCGACTCCATGGCATAAGTTGTTCCAACAGAAATAGCTTCTTGGCCCCAACCAGAAAACCATTTAGAAATTTTTCCCTGTCGAAGAAGAATCAACATTTTCTCTTCAATAAGTCTTGGTTTTAAGAGTTTCTTGTATATGGACAGAAGTTCTGCATCTTCAAACCCTTTTCTATTGTAATTAATAGCTCTCTTATCTTTTGTTGCAACAGCCATAGCTTCTATTATAGTTAAAACAAATCTAACAATTTGAGGTATTCATTGTGAAATTTTACGGTTTTAATTCAACGGCAAAAATCATCAAGAATACAAGCACAAAAAAAGCCCCTGTAATTTCACAGAGGCTTTTTTATTTCTATATCATGGAATTAAACCAATCCCTGATCAATCATTGCATCGGCAACTTTCACAAATCCGGCAATGTTCGCTCCTTTTACGTAGTCAATTGTGCCATCATCATTTTTTCCATACTTAACGCATGCTTCATGGATAGAAACCATGATTCCGTGCAATTTAGTATCTACCTCTTCACGCGTCCAATTGTAGCGTAATGAGTTTTGTGACATTTCCAATCCTGAAGTTGCAACTCCACCTGCATTAGATGCCTTACCAGGAGAGAACAATACCCCTGCGGACTGCAATGCTTCGATCGCTTCAGGCGTACAAGGCATATTTGCGCCTTCCGCCACGGCCTGAACTCCATTGGAAACTAACTGCGCTGCTTCCTCTCCGTTCAACTCATTTTGAGTTGCACATGGTAAAGCAACATCAGCTTTAACGCCCCAAGGACGCTCTCCAGCAGTGAAGGTAGCAGACGGGTACTTATCAACATACTCAGAAATACGACCACGTTTCACATTCTTCAACTCCATCACAAATGCCAATTTCTCAGCATCAATTCCGTCTGCATCATAAATGTGTCCTGAAGAATCTGAAAGTGTTACAACCTTTCCGCCTAATTCAGTCACTTTCTCACAAGCAAACTGTGCAACATTTCCAGAACCAGAGATTGAAACAGTTTTACCTTGGAAGCTATCTCCCTTCGTGTTCAACATTTCTTTAGCGAAATATACCGTACCGTATCCTGTCGCTTCAGGGCGAATTAATGATCCTCCCCAATTCAATCCTTTACCAGTCAATACACCAGTAAATTCATTACGAATTCGTTTGTACTGTCCAAACATGTAACCAATCTCACGACCACCTACACCAATATCACCAGCAGGAACATCTGTATTAGGTCCAATGTGCTTCGAAAGCTCAAGCATGAACGACTGACAGAACTTCATCACTTCGTTGTCTGATTTTCCTTTCGGGTTAAAATCAGAACCACCTTTACCCCCACCCATTGGAAGAGTCGTAAGTGAATTCTTGAAAATTTGCTCAAACCCCAAAAACTTAAGAATCGATAAGTTTACAGAAGGGTGAAAACGAAGACCTCCTTTGTAAGGCCCGATAGCTGAATTAAACTCAACTCGGTAACCACGGTTCACCTGCACATCACCGTTATCATCCAACCATGGAACTTTAAACATGATTACGCGCTCTGGTTCAACCATTCGATCTAAAATCTTCGCTTTTTTGTACCTCGGCGTTTCTTCAATCACAGGAATTACTGCTTCAGCTACTTCATGAACAGCCTGAAGGAACTCAGATTCATGACCGTGAACAGACTTCACTTTGTCCATAAACGCGTCGATCTCTGCTTGATATTTATTTGACATTATCTGTTGTTTTATTTGAGTCAACAAATGTAAATATTTTTTGAATCCACACTATAAATTGCAAAGCTATGTTGATAATTATTTCGATTCGTAAACTCCTCGAAACGAGCTTATACGGAAATCCGCTACATGAAAGGAATCCAAGATTGGTCTAAATAAATTAATTAAAGTGTATAATTGGGGCAACTTATCAGGAGGATCCGCGTCTAATGCTTAAGAAATTTGAATCTAGGTATGTTTAAGAGAACTTTATTTTCATTAATAATTTACACAACGTTTTGGTTATCAAACGTTTACGCCCAACAAGCTATTTGCTTAGGGGATGATGCAACAATTTGTTTGGGAGATCAAATAACAATAAATGATTGTGGTAACCTTGGAGCGGGAAATACTGGAGCACCTTATACGATGGCTCAAATCCCATATAATCCAGATCCTTTTGCAACTCCAAATACGGTTAACTTAACGGATGATTCGTTCAGCGGAGTGGTCAATATTGGTTTTGATTTCTGCTTCTACGGTAACACGTATAATCAATTAGTAATTAGCTCTAACAATCTGGTTTCTTTTGATATTGCAAATGCGAATGGTTATTCTTCATGGGTAACAAGCGCGGTTCCTGACCCAACTGCTAACACGACCTTTAATTCCATTATGTGTCCATGGCAGGATATTAATCCGGGAGTTGGTGGAACAATTACGTATGCTACTTATGGTACAGCTCCTAACCGAAGATTTGTAGTTACTTGGGACAATGTTCCTATGTTTAGCTGTACAGGTCAACTTTACAGTAGTCAGATTAAAATATTTGAAACGACAAATTATATAGAGACGCATATTGTAAATAAAACAGTTTGTGCTACATGGAATTCAGGAAACGCTGTTCATGGTGTTCACTCACCTGGGGGGACAGATGCATTGACCGTACCTGGTAGAAACAACACACAATGGAATGTTGCGAATGAAGGTTATGAATTCATTCCTCAAGCAAATATTCAATGGTTCGATACAGAAGGTAATGCTTATCCCTACAATGCCGGATCTCTTACTGTTACTCCTAACCCTACTTTACCTTCTGATTCTATTGGTTACTTCCTTAGATCTGCAGACAACTGTGGAAACGGAGTGAATATTTCAGACACTAGCTGGATTACAGTAAGTAATCCTGCGGTTACTGCATCAGGGACTGACGACCTTTGTACTTCTGGATCAGGAGAGGTAACCGCTACTGCCGGAGGTGGCGTAGCACCTTACACATACAGCTGGCCAGCACTTGGAAGCGCAAATCAAACGACGACAGGCGTTCTCGCGGGAACATATCAAGTTCAGGTAACAGATGCGATCGGTTGTACTGCTACTGACAACGTGACTATCGGGGATACTCCTGCGGCGTTCCAAGGATCTATAACTGTTGTTTCCTGTCCTGGAGGTAACGATGGAACTGCGTTTGCAGAAATGGTGCCTGTTCTTGGAAATATTACTTATCAATGGGATGACCCAGCAATGCAAACTACGCAAACGGCGACTGGTTTGACTGCTGGACAGTATACTTGTACGATTACATCTGATATTGGATGTGTTGGAACGGTTGTGCTTGACGTAACTGAAATCCCTGGAATGATTGGAAACATCTCTAATCAGTCAGATGTTACATGTAATAGCGGAAGTGACGGTGTAATTGAAGTTACTGTAACACAAGGCACTGCTCCCTACACTTACATTTGGGATAATTCGACATCGACAACGAATATTGCTAACGATCTTGCAGTTGGACCTCATACGGTTACTGTAACAGACGCTAATGGTTGTGTAATAACAGTTTCAGGAGTTTTGGCAGAGCCTGCTGCGCTTGACATTACCTCTATTACACCAGATACCCAAATTTGTCCTGAGGATGATATTTTATTGTCTGCCACTGGTTCAGGAGGATCATCGGCGTACACATTTACATGGTTTGAAAATGGAACACAAATCGGTACTGGAGCGGACATTACAGTTGACCCAGATGTTACAAACACTCAGTATTGTGTTGAACTATCAGAAGCATGTGGTTCACCGACAGATCAAGAGTGTGTATTAATCTATTTCCCAACACCAATTGTTCCAAGCGCGGAGCCAGCGGAAAAAGAGTTATGTGTTCCAAATACATTTGAATTCTTTAATACGTCTTCGAATGCTGGTGAGATTGCGACAACTTTCTGGGAGTTCGGTGATCATGTTTTGAACGTTGAATTAGAACAAGGTGCAGATTCAGTATCACACTATTATGAAGCTATTGGTTTCCATGATATCACCATGACAGTTACTTCTATATATGGATGTGTATACACAGATACACTGTTCGACCTCATTGAAGTGCTTCCTTCTCCAACGGCAGACTTCAACTTCTCTGCTAACCCAGCGACAATTTTTGAGACGACAGTATTTATGCAAGATAAATCATCCAGTGATGTTGTTGATTGGCAATGGTTCAGCCCAGGATCACAGCCAATGCAGAGTACTTCGACGAATCCTATTTTTGAATTCCCAGAAGGCGTGGTTATGGACTACCCTGTAACTTTGGTAGTTACAACGGAGCGTGGCTGCGTTGATACGACAACATTGTACTTTAACGTTATCGAGGATATCCTCTTCTTTGCTCCGAATGCGTTCACACCAGATGGTGACGAACACAACCAAAGCTGGAAGCCAATGATTGAGGGAATTGATATTTATGATTATGAAATCATCATTTTCAACAGATGGGGACAAGTAATCTGGGAATCACGTGATCCAAACGTGGCTTGGGACGGTACACACAATGGGAAACTTGTTCAAGCCGGAGTTTACCAATGGAAAGCTACGGTTAAGAGCCCATATACTGATGATCGTTCCGTATTCTCAGGTTCTGTATCAATATTGAAGTGATTGTTATAATTCATCCGTTTAAAAGGGGAGCTTCGGCTCCCCTTTTTATTAAAAAACATTTTCCCAACGATCACTTAGATTTATGCGTGATCAATAAAGGAAAACAACAATTTTGTTGTAATTTGGTTAAACACTGAATCGGCCTATGTTACGCCTTGTTATTACTTCTTGTTATCTCTGCCTGGCAACCCTGTCTCTACGGGCACAAGAAGTTATTGCATCAGATGGCGACTATCAGAATACGGCACAAGGAAGTTTGTCTTGGACCTTAGGGGAAATTGTAACTGAGACATTCTCGGAACCATCCGGATTTCTTACTCAAGGCTTCCAGCAAAACTATGAAGCTTTGTTGGACCTTAGCGATCTTGGACCTTCGTTGGAATTCACTTTATTCCCTAACCCATTTCATACGGAATTAAACCTGTTGTTTTCAAAAACCTCCAATGAATACGAGCTGCGTGTTTTAGATTATCAATCAAAAGTTATTGAATCACAACGGCTTACTTTTTCAGCTGGAACCAAAGAATATACATTAGACTTATCCGAATTGGGCGCAGGATATTATTTGTTAGAACTCACTATTCCTGATACTGATCAGCGCATTGTGAGGCCCATTGTAAAAACGCACTAATGAATCTTATTATGAAACGACTAGTATTTGTTTTTCTCATATTATTACCAATAATCGGTTGGACACAGGCACCAAATGCATTTAAGTATCAATCAGTTGCGCGCAACGCAACGGGAAATCCTCTGGAAAATGCTCAACTGGGATTAAGGATTTCTATCCGAAATCTATCTGTTACCGGATCAATCGTTTTTCAGGAAACTCATTTCGTATGGACGAATGAATTTGGACTTTTTACTTTGAGCGTAGGCGGTGGAACTCCTGTAATTTCTGACATTCAATCTGTAGACTGGTCCAATGGTGCCAAGTTCATTCAAATAGAAGCTGACTTAACTGGCGGAACAAATTATCAACCTTTTGGAGTGACAGAATTACTCAGTGTTCCATATGCACTTTTTGCCAATTCTTCTAATTCTTCTGTTCTTCCAGCCGGAACAGCTATTGGAAATACGTCTTTCTGGGACGGATCTAATTGGGTAGTTGACAACAACAACATTTATAATGCCGGTATGTTTGTAGGAATTGGAACAAGCTCTCCGCTACAACGTCTGGATGTTAATGGAAACATTAATATCCCTCTGGATAGTGCCTATATGATTGGTAACAGACGTATTCTTCGAACGGAAGGAAATAACATTTATATAGGTGAAAACACGGGTATCAACAACTTGGCTTCGAGCAGCAATACTTTTCTTGGAGACGATGCCGGTGAACAAAATGTAGTAGGATCTCAAAATACATTCTTAGGGACAGAAACGGGGTATGTGAACACTACTGGAAATCAAAGTACCTTCGTCGGAAATCGCGCTGGATTTGCCAATACAATTGGAAACGAAAATACGTTCATTGGTGCTTATGCAGGTCAGTTTAATACGGAAGGAGAGCATAATTCATTTTTGGGCGTTACAACTGGAACATTGAATACCACAGGATCGGAAAACACTTTTCTGGGAGCGCATGCAGGTTACTTCAATACTACCGGTAGCTTTAACACATATGTCGGTAACTTCACTGCACAAAACGCGGGTGCAGGTAACTACAATACCCTTCTTGGCTTTGAAGCAGAAATGTCTACTGGTAATCTGCAGAATTCCATGGCTTTGGGTTACGGAGCTTTGGTCAGTGCGAATAACACTGTTGTTGTTGGAAATTCTTCGGTTGTCTCCATAGGCGGGCAAGTTGGTTGGAGCACTTTATCAGATGGAAGACTGAAAACAGATATTCAAGAAAATGAGCTAGGCTTAAATTTCATCAATTCACTGAAAACTGTCAATTACGAATACAAAACGGAAGGTCAAAAAGGCATTCGTTATTCAGGGTTAATCGCTCAGGATGTTGAAAATGTCTTGCAAAAACTGGGAACAAATTTTAGCGGAATTGTTCGTCCTCAGAACGACGAAAGTTACTATTCGATTCGCTATTCTGAATTCGTAATCCCGCTGATAAAGGCTGTTCAGGAGCAGTCAGAAGAAATCGATTCATTGAATAACCGAATCGAGCAATTGGAAGAAAAAGTTGAAATGCTATTGCAAGGACAAAAAAAATAGTTCCTGCGCACAACCTCAAGAGTCTACTTCACGTCTACCCCATAGACACAACTTACAATATGAAGACACTACGTTTATTAGCACTAGCCATTACTTTGAGTGTTGGTTTTGTTAAACCAACCGAAGCGTGTACTCCTTGTGGAGGAATTACAGTTACTTCGATGAATGTTGTTGGGACAGACTTGGTTATGGACCTGGTAGGAAGTCCTGGATGGGCATGTCAGTACACTATGATGATTGAAATTGCATGTGCAAATACACCTTTTACCAATGTATTTACACATTCAACGACGACAGCAGATGCCTCCAGCTTTCCAGCTCCATACAATGCCGTTGTTTTCCCGACAATTGTTATTGATATCTCGAGTTACTCACCGGGAACATATGACATTCAAGCTTGGATGAATGTATGTGGCGTTGGAACAGCAGTACAACTGCCATCCTTTACCATTCCTGGAGCAGGTGGAATTACGCTAACTGCAACTCCTCTTCAGGACACGATTTGTCTTGGAGAGAATATCCAGTTAAACGCCAATGCTGTTGGAGCACCAAGTATTAACTATACATGGGTTGGTGCTGGACTTAACAATAACAATATTCCAAACCCTATTGCAACACCATTAACAACGACAACTTATACGGTTACGGCAGAAGCAGCGTGTGCGAATGAGTCTGAGGATATCACAATTGTTGTCCTTAATGGGACCCCCGTCTCCACGGTTGGAACTGATGATATATGTTCTAGCAGTATTGGAGAAGCCACCGCCATACCCGACCCTGGAGGTACCGGTCCGTACACTTACGACTGGCCTGCAGTGCCGGCAAATACCGCTACCGCCACTGGTTTAGCAGCAGGAGTTTATACGGTATTTATGACCGATGGCTTTGGGTGTGTAACTTCGGACAACGTTGTTATTGGTGATACTCCTGCAGCTTTTCAAGGCTCTACAACTGTTGTTTCCTGCCCAGGCGGAAGCGATGGAACAGCCTTTGCTGAAATGGTTCCGGTCATTGGTAACCTGACTTATCAGTGGGACGACCCAGGAGCTCAAACGACCCAAACCGCTACCGGACTTTCGGCAGGCCCCTATACTTGTACAATTACTTCTGATATCGGCTGTGTGGGAATAGTGAATGTGAACGTCACCGAAATACCTGGAATGATTGGAAATATATCAGGTCAATCGGATGTAACTTGTAATAGTGGAAGCGACGGAATGCTCATGGTAAATGTCATTCAGGGAACAGGTCCATATTCTTACTCTTGGGATAACTCTTCATCTGATTCGACATCGGCTTGGGACCTGAGTGTTGGACAATCAATTTGTACGATAACTGACGCAAATGGTTGTACAATTGACGTTCCAGGTGTGCTTAATGAGCCACCTCCATTGGATATCACTTTTATAACGCCAAATACGCAGATTTGTCCAGAGCACGAGATTCAATTAGAAGCACAAGGACAAGGAGGTTCATCTACTTACATGTGGACATGGTATGAGAACGGAACTCAAATCGACACCGGTGCTATCATTACTGTAAATCCTGATTTCACAAATACTGAATATTGTGTAATTCTATCAGAGCAATGTGGTTCACCAGAAGATACAGCGTGTACATTGATTTACTTCCCTACCCCAATTGAACCAAGTGCAGTTCCAGATCAAGTAGAAAAATGTGTTCCTGACTTCTTTGAATTCTATCATACTTCAACAAATGCTGGAGAAATCGCAACTACTTTCTGGGAGTTTAACAACAATCCTACGCACGTTGCGCTCGAGTTGGAAGATGACTCAACCATGTGGTACTATGATCAAGTCGGAACGTATGATGTTATTATGACAGTCACATCGATTTATGGATGTGTCTACACGGACACGATGTTTAACATCATCAATGTACTTCCGAATCCTACTGCCGATTTTGGTTTCTCTCAAAATCCAACAACGATTTTTGAGACCCTGGGTATTCAGCTTCAAGATAAGTCTTCTTCAGATGTAATTGACTGGCAGTATTTCAGCCCTGGATCACTTCCAACCTCTAGTACTGTGCCTAATCCGTACTTTGACTTTCCTGATGGGGTCGCTGGCGAATATCCGATTACCTTAATTGTTACAACGGAATTAGGTTGTACAGATACGGTTACGTTGTATATGAATGTGATAGACGATGTAAACTTCTTTGCACCGAACACATTTACCCCAGACGATGATGAGTTCAATCAAATCTGGCAACCTCACGTTTCAGGTATTGATATCTATGATTTCGAGCTATTTATCTTTGACCGTTGGGGAGAGGTTATTTGGGAAAGTCGTGACCCTAGTGTTGGATGGGACGGTACTTACAATGGAAAGATTATGCCGGCCGGAACCTATACCTGGAAAGCTACGGTCAAGAAACCTTACATAGACGAAAAACTGACATTCTCAGGCTTTATAAACCTGCTGAAATAAATCATTAAAAAGGAAGCTTCGGCTTCCTTTTTTGTTTTATGGCACTAAGTTTGCCCTTTCCGCGAAATAGTTATTAAGTTTACTCGCAGTAAAATATAAACATGAAAAAATTACTTATTCCCATTGGTCTAATTAGTGTATTAACACTCTCATCCGGATCTTGCGAAGTTTTGGAAGAAGCCGCAGATATTGTTTTAACGGACAGTGGATCTACGTCGAGTACTCCAGCTCTCACAAATTCAGAAGTAATCTCTGGATTAAAAGAGGCTTTGAATGTGGGAATTCAAAATTCAGTTAATCTTACTTCCATCACTGATGGTTTTCTAAAGAACAGTGAAATTCGCCTTCCATTTCCACAGGACGCTATTAAAGTGAAAGAAAAAGCACTTGAATGGGGACTAGACAATCAAGTTGATAAATTCGAAACTACATTGAATCGTGCTGCGGAAGAGGCAACAAAAGAAGCATTACCGATATTTAGAGATGCAATTCTTAATATGAGCATTCAAGATGGTTTTGCCATTCTTAATGGTGGAGATGGTGCTGCTACACGTTTTTTGAATGAAAAAACGAATGCTAAATTGGTTGCAGCGTTTAGCCCAAAAGTAGAAGCCGCGATTTCCAAAGTGAAATTGACAGAGTATTGGTCACCAATTATCGACAAATATAACACGGCAATGACATTTACGGGAGGACAAAAACTCAACCCTGATTTGAATGAGTATGTCACGGAACGTGCTATTCAAGGTCTTTTTCACATGGTTGAAAAAGAAGAGAACAAAATTCGAAAGGATCCTATTGCCCGCGTAACCGACTTATTGAAGCGCGTATTCGGGAGCTTGTAAACTCAAGTTATTAACATTAATGTATAGACACCGTTCCATGAATGGTGTCTTTTTTTGTTTTTAATTAATGTATTTTTAACTAACCAAAAAACAACGCAATGCAGTATCCCCCAACGGAGCTTGTCCTAAACGATAAAGGACAGGTGTATCATCTTGGGCTTTCACCAGAAAACATTTCGACAAAAATAATCCTGGTTGGAGATCAAGATCGCGTAGATTTAGTCGCCTCTTTTTTCGATCAGGTAGAACATAGCTCACAGCACAGAGAATTTGTCTGTAAAACCGGAATGTATAATGGAAAGCGAATTACGGCATTATCAACAGGTATCGGTACAGATAACATTGATATTACCATCAATGAATTAGATGCATTGGTTAACATTGATTTGAAAAACAGGGCTGATAAATCTACCTTGACTTCATTGGATTTGATACGCATAGGAACTTGTGGTATCCTACATCCGGAAATACCTGTGCACTCATATATACTGAGTTCTCATGCTTTTGGATTAGATAATGTGGCTCACTTTTATAAGACATTTAACAGCGCAGAGGAATTAGCTATTCAAAATGCTATTATCCGACAAGTTCCACTGCCATCTGGCGTTATACCTTACCTCGTAGAGGCATCCGAAGAATTACAATCTAAGCTTAAGTCGGATAAAACACATCTGGGAATAACTGTTACGAGTAGTGGTTTTTACGGTCCACAAGGACGACAATTGCGCCTTGAGAATAAAACTTCCTCTTTGAATGAAGCCTTGAGTAATTTTAGTTTTGAAGGACATCGAATCGTGAACTTTGAAATGGAAAGCTCGGCTCTTTTTGCCTTAGGAAAAGCGTTAGGGCACAATTGCTCGACTATTTGTCTTGGCATCGCTAATCGACCGAATAAAGCTTTTTCCGACGGTTATAAGTCACACATGCTTGAGTTGATTCAATACGTACTGGATAGAATCTAGGCGCCTTTAACAGGGCGGTATATTAGTAACTTTCCTGAAACAATCCGATCCAATATCAGGGTAGAAACACCAACTTTTTTGCCAAACTCGGCCGTATTTTGATGTGCAATTTTTAGTTCTCTTTGATTGATAACTTCAACAACTATGGCTGTATGATGCATCATAGACTCCTGATAACTATACTTCCCGTCCTCCCATTTCAGTTTTACTTTTTCGAACTGAATAATGTCTCCGGGGTAAATGCATTCTTTTTTCGTTTTTATCAGTCTTCCGTAGACTTCAAAATTATCCCATTCTGCATTCGTTTCATCCAAAACGTATTGTGCAAGATCCCAGCACTCCCCTCTTCCTACTTTCTTCTTGACCTTTTGCTTTGTCAATGCGACGATTTGCTGATTTAACTCTGGAGTATCCTTACACTTTTGAGCATAACTAGAAGAAACAAAAAATAAGACGGTAAAAAGAATAACGTGTTTCATAATTAATCAACGAATAGAAAATCAATAAATTATCGAATCAAATTGATCAAGCCTTCTACTTTTTCTTTATTCACTTTCAAAACTGTTTCGGAGAACATTGAATCTTCATCCAGCAAATACTTCTTCGTACCAGAAAAATGAATAGCGTTTGGTCTAACCTCTTGTACCAATCGTTCAATATTATTTGCGTTCACGCCGCCGCCTGCCATGATTTCTATTCGTCCGTTAGCATACTCTACCATGGCTTTCAAATTTTCCATTCCTAACTGAACATTGGAACCAAGACCGGAAGACAAAACCCTCTTCACGCCTAAATTTACAAGTGTATCTATCGATTTTTCAAAATTGTAAGTGTCGTCAAAAGCTCGGTGAAAAGTGACATCCATATCCCCCGCTTTTTCTACCATAAGACCTATCGCCTTTTCATCAATAGTTCCAAATTCATTCAGCACTCCAACCACAACACCTTTAGCTTCCATGGACTTACACACAAGAATGTCCCTCAACATTATTTCCACCTCATCCCAATTATATTGAAAACCTCCTGGTCTTGGTCGAATAAGAACATGTGTCTCTATTCCATAAGCTAAGGCATAGTTAATCAACCCAGGAGAAGGAGTTAAACCACCTTGTTCAAGGTTTTGACATAGCTCAATTCTATTGAACTCGAATTGCTTTGCGAGTTGAATCGCTTCTAATGATGCTGCACACAGTTCTATTTCCATTCGTCAGGGTATAGTATTTCCAATTCATCAATAAATGTCCAAGGTACAGTTCCGGCACCGTCCCACCCTTCAGGAATTTTATCTATCGCATGAATAACGATCTTTAAGTACCTCGTTTCGCTCGCAAAGAAAAAACTATATTGATGGTCACTATTGGCATTCGGCTCAATTGCTTCCATAAAAACGTTTTCCCACTTTTTTTGATCATTGGAAACATAGATCTCAATGTTCTTTGGCAGGTATATCCATGAACCATTATCCTTTAGAAAACCAAGTTGAACAGCATGCACTATTCTTATCTTCTCAAGGTCCGCAATCATTTCAATTATCGGCTCTCGAAACCCTAACCATTCACTCCCCTTCCACGGTAAATCGCCTTGAATACCATCGACCAGATTCAAGCTACCATTGTTATTGAATTTAGGATGTGGTTGAGTTACCAGGTCAATTGGTATCCCCAGATCGGAGGTGCCATCAATATAATAGTTGAACGTATCTTTTAACTCCTCATTACTCAGCGCGAACGAATAACCTCCCTGATACAGGCCTTCTCCTCTCGGAATGAAAATACGATCATTCCCGTCAATAATCTTGGTTTTGGTATCTGACAATTTTGAGGGCAACTCAAGGTGAAACTTACTCTCTCGAACAGCTCCCGAAAAACCTATTTGAATCCCTTCATCAGCACGTTCAATAAGCAACTTAGGATAATGAATTGATCGAGCATAATTCACTTTATTGTGCTGTAATAGACTTTCATGATGATTCAAATACGTCGTCAGAAACTCCTCATAAGATGGCTTTTCTGAACACCAAAGACCTTGCGACAATGCAATAGCACGCGGATAAGCCATATACTCCAAATGTTCAAAATCAGCTATGTATTCTGTCCAAAGATTTGCCTGGCCCCCTAAGACAAAGGGAACCGCATCATCCGGCATGTTTTTCGGAATAGGAGAGTATCGATATGCTTTGTCTAGAGGAAGGAAACCTCCAATGGCAAGTGGTTCCGCATCATGACTACTCTGATAATAATCAAAATAACAATAAGTTGTCGGAGACATAACCACATAGTGTCCTTGCTTCGCTGCTTCAATTCCGCCTTGCTCTCCTCTCCAGGACATCACTGCCGCATTCGGTGATAATCCTCCTTCCAATATTTCGTCCCAACCAATTAATCTTCTTCCATGTTTGGTCAAAAACTTATCCATCCGGTGAATAAAATAGCTCTGCAATTCATGTTCGTCTGCCAAGTCATTCTCTAACATAACCGCCTTACAATCATTGCAATTCTTCCAGCGTACTTTAGGAGCTTCGTCTCCACCTATATGAATATACTCTGATGGAAACAATTCTAACACCTCAGATAGAACATCCTGCATAAACACAATCGTCTCTTCCTTCGAACAATAGATATCATCAAAAACGCCCCAAAGTCCAGGGACTGGTTGTTCTTCTCCAGTACATGAATACTGCGGATACGCTGCTAATGCTGCACGACTATGTCCTGGCATTTCAATCTCAGGAATTACATTGATATAAAGACTTCCAGCGTAATCAACGACCTCTTTAATTTCTTCTTGTGTATAAAACCCTCCATACTTTCTCTGCTCATACTTTCTCGGACTATCACTGTAATGACCAATAACCGTGCTATCTCTATACGCCCCTACTTCTGTCAAAAGAGGATACTTCTTTATTTCTATCCTCCATCCCTGATCATCGGTGAGATGCCAATGAAAGGAATTGAATTTATAGATTGCCATTAAATCTAAAAAACGCTTCACTTCATCAACTGAAAAGAAATGTCGGCTGACATCTAAATGCAAACCCCGCCAAGAAAACCTTGGATAATCGCGAAGCATGCATTTTTCAACCTTTGCATGTCCATCTGAATCGGTAATCAATTGCAGGAAAGACTGCACTGCATACAAACAGCTAGCTTCCGAGCTGTACTGAATTTCAATGCCATCATCGATGAAAATTGCGTATTCATCATCATGCTCGTTGGATACCTTTTTAAAAAGAATACCTACCTCTGAACCTGACTCGATCAGTGTACCTCTGGTTATTCTTTTGAACTCACGCTCGAAGTAATGAGCAATAGTTTGTGGGATTTCCTTGAGGTTACAATTTGTCGTTAACGAGATCTCAAGAAACTCACTATTAGAGTGATACTCTACGGGAGTAGGAAGTATCGGACAATTTTCCTGTCCATTAACAACAAAGTATATGCTAAAAGCGAAAAGGATAACAATTGCTTTCATGATATGAAAATAATCAACTCCAATCAAAGAGCGGCAGTTCTGTAAGGAAATCCTAGTTCAAGACTACTTAGCCTGCAACATTATAGGAAATGGCATAAAAAGCGGGAACAGAATGTGCTTCCTGATGAATAATGATAACCACCGGAAGATTCGGGCGATTGGAATAACTCCATTTAAAAATATCGTTCTTCTTTCGTTCCTCCATTGTATTCCCAAAGCGTTCTTTCAAAAGCTCTGCAGGCGCCGGCCCACCGCTGAAATGACAGGATTCATTTTGATATTCTTTCATTAAATACCAATACGATGTTCCTTCTTCATACTTTCGGATAATTTCCTCAATGACGGCATTGGCAGAATCCAGTGAAACGATCTCATGATTAAACTCAATCACCTGAACGTTCAGCATCGTAATGCTTGTGTCCTTCAAAAATTTTGTTCTGCGACGATAAATGGTATTGATCTTTCCGACGGATGCTGCCATGTCGTTTGTGTCAACATTGTCGAATAAAAAAACGTCTAATTCTGAATTAACCAAACCAAAAGATACTTCACTGTAGCGACTTGCATAATCTTGAGCATCTTCTAAAGATGTTATACCTGTGACGTTTCGGTCATGGAATTGACCAAATGCAATTGCATTCCATAAAATGCAACTGGTTAATAGAATTTGTTTTAGTTGCTTTAGCACAGTTAACACAAAGTTAACTTTCGTGAATTAAAAACAGAGCAAATTAGTTGGCAGACTTATCAACAAGTGCATTTTTTTTCTCCACCCTCTCGGATATCAATTACATATTTCTTCGGTACTGACCACCAACCTCAAACAATGCTTTGGTGATCTCTCCGAGTGATGCATACTTACATGTTTCCATCAGCTGTTCAAACATATTTTCATTTTGAATGGCCGCCTTTTGAACATTTCGAATACCGTTACTGGCTTCCTCTGCCCATGAAGAATGCAACTCTTTCAGCATACTAATTTGATACTGCTTCTCTTCCTCCGTCGCTCGAATTACCTCTTTCGGTAAAATCGTCGGGGAACCTTTTGAACTTAAGAATGTATTCACACCAATAATCGGGAATTCACCTGTATGCTTTAGTGTCTCGTAGTATAGCGACTCTTCTTGTATCTTTGATCGCTGGTACATCGTTTCCATAGCTCCCAACACACCTCCACGCTCCGTAATTCTATCAAATTCAGTTAATACAGCCTCTTCAACAAGATCTGTCAATTCTTCAATAATGAACGACCCTTGCAATGGATTTTCATTCTTAGCCAACCCTAATTCGCGGTTAATGATTAACTGAATAGCCATAGCTCGACGCACTGATTCTTCAGTTGGTGTAGTAATGGCCTCATCATATGCATTTGTGTGCAGTGAGTTACAATTATCATAAATAGCGTAAAGTGCCTGCAACGTCGTACGGATATCGTTGAAGTCTATTTCTTGCGCATGCAGTGATCTTCCTGAAGTCTGGATGTGATACTTGAGCATTTGAGCACGCGCATTTGCACCGTACTTTTTAGCAAGTGCTTTTGCCCAGAGTCTTCTTGCCACTCGACCGATCACTGCATATTCAGGGTCGATACCATTTGAGAAGAAGAATGATAAATTCGGACCAAACGCGTTGATATCCATTCCACGACTCAGATAGTACTCTACATAAGTGAACCCATTTGCCAACGTGAATGCTAACTGCGTTATCGGATTCGCGCCGGCTTCAGCAATATGGTACCCCGAAATAGATACGGAATAAAAATTCCGAACCCCCTTATCAATGAAATACTCTTGTACGTCGCCCATAAGGCGTAAAGCAAATTCCGTAGAAAAAATACACGTATTTTGTGCCTGATCCTCCTTCAAAATATCCGCCTGAACCGTACCACGAACTTGTGTAAGTGTTTTCGCTTTAATCTCTTCGTACACCTTTGTTGGGAGTACTTGATCTCCTGTAACTCCTAACAGCATCAAGCCAAGCCCATCGTTCCCTTCCGGCAAATCTCCTTGGTAGCGTGGACGTTCAGTTCCCTTTGCTTTATAAATAGCAACAATCTTCTGCTCAATCTCAGCTTCGAGTCCATTTTCCTTGATGTATTTTTCACAGTTCTGATCAATCGCGGCATTCATGAAGAAACCTAGCAACATTGGCGCAGGACCGTTGATGGTCATGGAAACAGATGTCTTCGGATTGCTTAAATCAAAACCAGAATAAAGTTTTTTGGCATCGTCTAAACAGCAAATTGACACACCGGAGTTTCCAATTTTACCATAAATATCAGGGCGAAGATCAGGATCATTACCATAAAGTGTTACCGAATCAAAGGCTGTAGACAATCGTTTTGCTGGCATCCCAAGACTCACATAATGGAAACGCTTATTGGTTCTTTCCGGACCGCCTTCTCCTGCAAACATTCTCGTAGGATCTTCTCCTTCACGCTTAAATGGAAATAAACCGGCAGTATAAGGAAATTCACCTGGTACATTTTCTTGCAAAGACCATTTCAAAATATCCCCCCATCCAGTGTATTTGGGTGTAGCAACCTTCGGAATTTGAGAGTGCGAAAGTGACTCAGTGTGCGTCTGAAGTGTCAATTCCTTATCCCTAACCTTAAACTTAAACTCAGGGTTTTTGTACAACTGCTTTTTCTCTTCCCAAGCCTCTAGAATAGCCCAGTTTTTCGGATCAAAATTTAATTTTTCCTGCTCAAATGCTTCTGTCAAACCTTTCACCAACCGATCCCTGTCCTCCAGATTTGAAGCTTTCATAGTTTCAATAGAGGTATGTAATCCCCAAAGTTTATCGGCAACATTTATTTGCTCATCCACCCATTTATCATATGCGCGGTTATTCTCTGATATTTCTGATAGATAGCGAGTTCTGTCCGGAGGAATAACAAAAATCTTCTCAGACATTTCCTGGGTTATCTCAAACGTAGAATCCAATTTTGCTCCCGTCTTTTCCACCAGTTTATCCATGATCACTTTGTACAAAGTATTCATTCCCGGGTCGTTAAACTGCGAAGCGATAGTGCCGTGAACAGGCATCGTATCGACATTTTGATCAAACAGCTGATGATTGCGCTGGTATTGCTTTCGAACATCTCTCAAAGCGTCAAGCGCTCCTCGTTTATCGAATTTATTTAATGCAATGACATCGGCAAAATCAAGCATGTCAATTTTCTCTAGCTGCGTCGCTGCACCGTACTCCGGAGTCATAACGTACAAGGACATATCTGAATGATCAAGAATCTCCGTATCCGACTGTCCAATCCCTGATGTCTCTAAAATAATCAGGTCATACTCTGCAGCTTTCAAAATATTAATGGCTTCTGCAACATGTTTCGAAAGTGCCAAATTAGATTGACGAGTTGCCAATGAACGCATGTAAACTCTATCATTTTTGATTGAGTTCATACGGATTCGGTCTCCCAACAGCGCACCGCCTGTTTTCCTCTTGGATGGATCAACGGAGACAACTGCAATCGTTTTGTCTTTAAAATCTATCAAGAAACGACGTACTAACTCATCCACCAACGAAGATTTACCTGCACCACCAGTTCCGGTAATTCCCAAAACTGGTACATCAACAGCACTCGCCATATCTTGTACTTTCTGAAGAATTTCTTTTGACTCATCAGCAAAATTTTCCGCAGCGGAAATAACTCTGGCAATATTTGGGGCACTCTTCTCTTTTATATGATTGACTTCTCCGTTAAGGTTCTTTCCAACGGGAAAATCTGCACGCTGAACAAGGTCATTAATCATTCCTTGAAGCCCCATGGCACGGCCATCGTCAGGATGATAAATACGTTCAATACCGTACGCTTCTAACTCTTCGATTTCGGAAGGTAGAATCGTCCCCCCTCCACCGCCGAATATTTTAATGTGCGGAGCTCCTTTTTCTTTCAACAGGTCATGCATGTACTTAAAGTACTCGTTATGCCCTCCTTGATAAGAGGTCATTGCAATTGCTTGGGCGTCTTCCTGAATAGCGCAGTTCACTACCTCCTCTACGGAACGGTCGTGTCCAAGGTGAATAACCTCACAACCAGTAGACTGTATAATTCTACGCATGATATTAATTGCTGCATCATGCCCATCAAAGAGGGAAGCTGCTGTTACAATTCTAACTTTATTTGACGGCTTGTAAGGTTCAATTCTTTCCATATTCAGGCTATTATGCATGCATTTAAAAGCTGTGCAAAGATAAGTAATTTCATGGATTTTACTCCGTCAAGATATTGGATCAGCTAGATTGTCAATTGTAAACGCTTTCCACAATCTGTGGATAAGTTCTTGGCTTTAAACCCCATGAAGTCTTCGTCTTTTTTACTGGTCATTGTATCTTTCAACACTCAAAAAAATAAAACCATGCAAAAACTATTTCTCAGTATTTTCATTTTAATTTGCTTTGGCGCAAATGCGCAAAATTTTGGAATTCCCATAAAAGATCATCCTTACTTTAAAATCATTGAGTGGAAAGGAAAAGGATGTTTGTTAATGAGTAGAAGCCCAAAAGAAATCCTAAACCAAATTGGGTTCACATTGGTTGGGGATAAGAATGAGGGCACCTGGGATCAAAAGCTAAACCCCAAAGTTCGAAATCCTTATTACCTCTTTAACGAAGGTACGCGATATGTCTATTTTCTTAACCACCTTGACCTTGTTGATAATGGTCGGGCTTCATTCAATCAAATGAACAGTGGAGGAAATGTCAAATCAAAAATTCTCGATGTAGGTATCAAAGTGAAGCGTATGGATGGCGATTTAGACTATAATAAGTTTGAACTTATTAACGCCGCAGTGACAGAAAAAGCATTGGTTTACCAATACCGCTTTTACAATAAGAAGGAAAAAGAGTTCCATGAGATTGCCACATTCATGACGCACCATAATTTACAGCATACTGTTTTTGAACTAGGATATGTAGACGCCAAAGATGTAGAGGAAGAAAAGAATGGACAATGGCAATATACTGGATTCAAAGGGGAAACGATTTATTTCTCCTGGAGAGGAAAGAAAACAGATGTACTCGGGTGGACAGTAAAAGGATATTCACCAAAAGGAGAAATGCTGGAAGATCACTTCCTCATTCAACCGGCAAATCTTCGGAAATTCAAGAACATTGGTTATGGTAATACTGGAAAATGCTATCTGGAAGACGAAGATCGCCACGTCATGGAAACAGGGCTGATTTCATTTATTAATGGTTCTTTTTATCTATTAGCAATACATGAGCGAAATGGTGATAATTTTCTTGTTTTATCTGAAAGACACGGAGATGATTGGGAAGAGTTAAATGCTGTATCTATTGGAAGTATTGACGAAAAAGAAGATGAAGTTAATCTTGGTTCTTTTCCAATCAATGAAGGCATTACCTACCACTATAAGCACAACGGAACCGACATTGCCGGTATTCTTTTATTTGAGAAAGGAAAAGAAGGACAACAAGAAGATTTCCGGGAAGAATTGATCTACAACCCAAGCCGCTTGCTTCTGGAAAATACACCAGATGAATTTGTAACCAAAGTAACTGACGGAGTACTTGTATGTGACCTCAATCAATTTAGAAACAAAGCTGGCATTAGCTTTCAGCGTCGTTAATCATCACTAAAACATTTATCAATGAAGTCCTTTAGATTTACGAGACGCCACTACTTTTCCATCGCTTTAATTGGTATTCTTTACCCTGCATCGACTACTTTTGCTCAGGAAATCACTTCGGCATACGTTGATTCCATTGTTGAACACTCGATGGAACTGATGCCTCAAGCGGGATTAGCTGTTGCTGTAATTGCTGACGGTAAGGTAATTCACTCGAAGGGATACGGAGTGACATCCATAGAAAGCGGAGAAAAAGTAAATGAACACACCTTATTCTCAATTGCTTCGAATAGTAAAGCCTTCACAACTATGGCACTGGGAATGCTCGTTGATGAGGGAAAACTGGGATGGAACGACAAGGTAACAACGCACATTCCAGAATTTAAGATGTATGACGACTACGTTACTGAGCACTTTACAATTGTGGATCTTGTTACGCATCGAAGTGGAATGGGACTTGGAGCAGGCGACCTTATGTTCATTCCTGATGGACATAATTTTACGGTAGATGATGTCGTGAAAAGTTTTCAATATCAGGAGCCAGTATCTGAGTTTCGCACCAAGTATGATTATAATAATCTCTTATATATCACAGCAGGTGAAGTCGTTGCTCGTGTGAGCGGTATGTCATGGGATCAATTTGTTGAGCAGCGAATCATGCAGCCACTTGAGATGAACCGATCTGCTGGATACAGGGAAACACTAAAAGACAATTCCAACGTTGCTAAGCCACATTCTAGTGAAGGAGGAAAATTGACGTTGCTAAACGAGTACCAAGACCCCAACAAGCTCTTTGGTCCTGCCGGAGGCATCTACTCAAGTGTTCATGACTTAAGTAAATGGATGCTCATGCATCTGAACTCTGGAAAGGATATCTCTGGACTTCCACTTATATCGTCAGAAAACCAGCACAAAATGTGGAAAGCACATACGATGATGAATTTCAGTGCTACACCGGACGGCGGGTATAGAACACATTACAAGGCATATGGGCTTGGCTGGTCACTTACTGATCAAATGGGGTATACCATTGTAAGTCACACTGGTGGAATGCCTGGAATGCTCTCTCAGGTACTTTTAATCCCTGAATTAAACGCAGGTGTGGTAGTACTTACAAATGCTGCTCCGGGAGGTTATAGCTATTATGCAATAACAAACACCATTAAAGACCAATTGATTCAAGCTAAGAATCGTGACTTGATAGGTGAGATGAGTACTTGGATTGAGGATATAGAAGAGATGGCAGAAGAAGTTGTCGACGAGGTTTGGAAAACCGTGAAAAAAGCAAGTAAGGAGAACATTAATTCTGAAGACTACCTAGGAACTTATCGCGACGATTGGTTTGGTGAAGTCACAGTTTCCGAAAAAGATGATAAATTAATTTTTGCATCAAAACGTTCACCGAAGCTAACAGGAGAGATGTTTTACTATAAAGCGAATACCTTTGCCATTAAATGGGATTATCAGGAAATGAATTGCGACGCCTTCGCGATTTTCTCTCTTGATGAAAAGGGAAAAGCACAACGAATAGAAATGAAAGGTATTTCACCAAGCATTGATTTCAGTTTTGACTTTCATGATTTGGACCTACAACGTATTAAAGAATGACGCTAGAAGAGATTATTGAACATTTAAAACTAGAACCGCATCCAGAAGGTGGTTATTTCCGGGAAACATATAGAAGCGAAGGAATTATTCCTCAAACGGTTCTTGGAAAGTCATTTGATGGTGAGCGAAACTATTCAACAGCGATCTATTTCCTGTTGACATCAGATAATTTTTCCGCATTTCACAAAGTTGCTCAGGACGAATTCTGGCATTTTCACATTGGCGCTCCTATCGAACTTCACATGATAAACCCTAAAGGTGAGCACAGCCATATTATAATTGGGAATAATATGCTGAATGGGGAAACACCTCAATTTGTTGTGCCGGGCGGATATTGGTTTGCCGCACAAATAATGGAACAAAACTCATTTGCATTGGTAAGTTGTACGGTTTCCCCAGGCTTCGATTTTGCAGACTTTGACCTTGCCAAAAGATCGGAACTGACCAAACAATTTCCTCAACACTCTCAACTGGTTGAACAATTCACAAGAGTCGAATAAACCAATCAATAACTTTCCGCTTTTTATTTGTTTAAAAATTGATAATAATGGGTTAATCTTCTTGAGATAAACACTGTATACATTTGTCCTGTAGATATTAAACAACTAGCACAAGTGAATGCAGTAGCAGAAATTATCGACACACTTCCCATCAATGACTTGAATTTATATGAGGAAATGGGAAATGAAGCAATCAAACGAGGAGATGTAGAAGCCTCTATGAATTGGTACATGAAGGGACTGGAAAAGTCAAGAGAACTTAAAAATGCACCGAAAGCCAAAAAATTCTCTCATTTGATCATTACACTACTGTAAATCAGTATCTAGCAAGTCAATTTGCCCGAATCGGGTAGTGAAGCAAAACATCACTACCTTCACAATATGAGCCCCAAATACTGGGGCTTTTTTTGTTCATAAAAAATATTTTGTTTAACTATTTTTAATTTTTATTAAACAAATAACAACCTGTTAATCAGTTAGTTAAAATTAAATCATGTAAAAAGATTACTTTTTTGTTTAATTTTTTTTTGGATATATCAAACAAAACAACTTACATTTGTTTAAACTTTTAATCAACTCATTAAACAAAACATTATGAAACGTTTAACATTAGGCATTATCGCTCTGGCAAGTACCCTGAGTTTTAGTGCATTTTCACAGACTGCACGTGTGCAGGTAATTCACAATTCAGCTGACTTAGGCGCAGCTACTGTCGACGTTTGGTTGGACAACACTCTATTATTGGATGATTTCGATTTCAGAACAGCATCTCCATTTATTGATGCTCCGGCTGGAGTGCAATTTACGGTTGGTGTTGCTCCTTCGAACAGTACATCTTCAGGACAAGCAATCGCAACGTTCGATTACACGCTAGCAGCAGGAGAAACTTACGTACTTGTTGCGGAAGGTATTGTAAGTGCGTCGGGATACTCTCCAGCAACGCCATTTGACATTGCTGTTTACGCATTGGGACGCGAATCTGCAACAAACATGGCGAACACGGACGTTCTTGTACACCACGGATGTACTGACGCTCCTACGGTAGACGTAGTTGAAATCGGAGCGGGTGCTGGAACAATCGTTGACGATGCTTCTTATGGTGACTTCTCGGGATATCTTGAATTACCAACAGCTGATTACTTACTAGATGTTCGTGACATGACAGGTATGTCTACAGTAGCTACGTATGAAGCGCCTCTTTCTACACTTAATTTGGATGGAGCAGCAGCAGTTGTTGTAGCGTCTGGATTCTTAGATCCTTCAATGAACTCAAACGGTCCAGCATTCGGATTGTATGTAGCGCTTCCAACTGGAGGTCCACTTGTTGCACTTCCTCAAGCAGCTTCAGAAGCACGCGTTCAGGTAATTCACAACTCTGCTGACGCAGGTGCGGACGTAGTAGATGTTTGGTTGGATAATACATTGTTATTGGATGACTTTGAATTCAGAACAGCATCTCCATTTATTACTGCTCCAGCTGCACAACAATTCACAATCGGAATTGCACCTTCAAACAGTACATCTGAAGCACAATCAATTGCTACATTCGATTACACCTTGACTGCCGGTGAAACTTATGTTTTGGTAGCTGAAGGAATTGTAAGTGCGACAGGATATACTCCTGCTACTCCATTTGACATTGCTGTATATCCAATGGGAAGAGAAGCCGCTTCAATGGCTGGTAATACTGACGTTCTTGTACACCATGGATCGACTGACGCACCTACGGTTGACGTAGTTGAAACAGGAGTTGGAGCAGGAACAATCGTTGATGATGCATCATACGGTGATTTTGCGGGATACCTTGAATTGGCAACAGCAGACTATATTCTTGATATCACAGATATGTCAGGAATGACTACTGTTGCTTCTTACGAAGCTCCACTTTCAACATTGATGTTGGATGACGCAGCAATCGTAGTGGTAGCATCAGGATTCTTGGATCCAACAATGAATTCTAATGGTCCTGCATTTGGACTATACGTAGCACTTCCAGCTGGAGGAGATCTAGTTGCACTTCCAGTGTCAACAGCATCTCTTACAGATCTTGAAAATGGATCAATTAACGTATTCCCGAACCCAACAACAGATATGTTGAACATTGAGTTCGAGAACGCTAACTATAACAAGTTGCAAATTTCTGACCTTAACGGCAGAACACTTTTATCTAGATCTATCGAAGATTCTGGGTTTGTTGCAGCAGACGTTTCTTCATTAACATCAGGCCAATATTTCGTAGTACTTTCTGGGGCTGATGGTGTACAACAATTCAAATTTTCGAAGAAGTAAAGCGCTACTTGTTATAATATGGGATGCCTCCCTGGGAGGCATCCCTTTTTTAAATCATTGTATTATGTATATCACACGAATCACAAAAACAGCGTTGTTTCTATCCTTGATCGTTCTTGGTTTCATTACAATGTCGTCTTTTTCAAAATCATCCAAAACCAATCCTCCTGTGGAATCTATTTATGATATTTCTCTTATTTCCTTGGATGGTTCTGCACTAGACCTGAATGAATTCAAGGGTAAAAAAATACTTTTTGTAAACACGGCGTCGAAATGCGGATTTACACCTCAATACGAAGCATTACAAAAATTGCATGAAATGCATGGAGACAAAGTTCAGATTGTTGGACTTCCTTGCAACCAATTCCTTGGACAAGAACCTGGAAGTCATGAAGAAATAGCTTCATTCTGTCAAAAGAATTATGGAGTAAGCTTTCAGATGACAGAAAAAATCGATGTTAAAGGCAAGAATCAACATCCACTTTACCAGTGGTTAACAAATAAAGAAAAAAACGGAAGCGAAGACTCTTCAGTCAAATGGAATTTTCAAAAATACCTGGTGAATGAGAATGGAGAACTTCAAGCCGTATTTGCTCCCAAAACAGATCCTCTTTCAGATGAAATAATTGCTGCAATCAGTCACTAAAAAATTAGAAGAAATTGATTTTATCCCTATTTTTGTTTAACGAAAAGAATCAAAATCTAAACATGACGGAAGTTAGATATAGTATCAAAGACCTTGAAAACTTTACGCAGATTAAGGCACATACGATTCGCATCTGGGAACAACGCTATAAACTTTTAGCGCCTCAAAGAACGGATACGAACATTCGATACTATAGCGAAGACGACCTGAAAAAGATTCTGAATATCAACTTGTTATACAATAACGGGCTAAAGATTTCAAAGATTGCTGCACTACAAGAAACTGAAATTATTGATCGTGCACGTCAGATAATTCAAGAGTCTGAAAACAACTATCAGTCCGAATTAGATGAGCTAATTGTTGCGATTCTGGACTTTGATAAGGTTGAAATAAGAAGAATTTTCAACACTGTCTTCATAGATCTTGGAATGTTGCCAATGTATACCAACGTAATTTCTCCTCTACTTCATAAGATTGGAGAATTATGGCAGGTAAATAGTCTTGACATTATTCACGAGCATTTCTTCTCGAATCTTTATAGAAGTTTCCTTCTGTCTAAGATTGATAATCTTGAAGATACTTCGTCAGGGGAAAAGTCTGCGCTGCTCTTTTTGCATGATGACGAAGAGCATGAGTTTAGCCTTTTGCTTTATCATTACCTCCTGAAAAAAGCAGGTTATGAATGTTTTTATCTCGGCCAAAATTTGCCAGTAAAAGACTTGTCCATTGCAAATGAAAGAGTTCGACCTGATCTAATTGCCACAACGTTTATTAAACAAATCACAGAGAAGGATTTCTCTATGGTCGTTAACATTCTCAGTAAGTTTACTGGAGACGCTGTTGTCGTAATTAGTGGCTGGCAAGCGCAGCGTTACAAAGAGCAAATCCCAGAGAATATCAAGCTGGTTACAAATGCAGAAGAACTGGCCGAGATTATTGGTTAGTTAAAATTTCATCAGGACATTTTTCACGAACTGTAAGACTGTACTAGTCTCTGCAGATTAAATCTAATTGTTATGAAAAATCTTTTTTTTCTAATCGGAATCCCCTTGCTTTTTTCGAGCTGTATTTTATTCAGACCGAAACCTCAAGATTACTTAGATGAAGCCCAAAATAAAGCACCATACGATGCTATTATAGTCCCTGGCGTTCCTCATGACGGAAATAGTTGGCAAAGAACGATGCAAATGCGTGTTCTCTGGGCGAAATATCTCTACGACAATGGTTATGCCAATAACATAATCTACTCTGGTGGTGCAGTTTACACTGGCTACTCAGAAGCCAAAATAATGGCACTCTATGGAGAAGAAATGGGTATACCAACTTCTTCGATTTTTGTAGATACGCTAGCAGAGCATAGCACAGAAAATGTATACTTCTCGTATCAAGTGGGGAAAACCCAAGGATTTGAGCGCCTTGCCCTTGCTACTGATCCTTTTCAGGCAAACTCGATGAAAACATTTATTGAAAAGCATGAGCTTCCTGTTGAGTTATTACCAGTAGTTTTTGATACCCTTGCCACGCTTGATCATACCGAGCCAGAAATAGACCCAAGTTCAGCTAAGAAAAATGGTTTTGTTTCTATTAAAGAGCGTGAGTCATTCTTTACACGCCTGAAGGGAACTTTTGGTCAACAAATCATTTGGTTCAAAAGCGATCTTCCCAACGATAAATTGGCACGAAAATACAGTCGCAAGAACAGATTAATTGATGATCAATTGACTGAAAACATTGAACTAAAAGCTATTTCACCATGAGAATTTGGTCTGTTCACCCTAAACACCTTGATCGAAAAGCACTCGTTTCTCTTTGGCATGAAACCTTACTTGCGAAGCATGTTCTGCTTCAAAAGACTTCAACGCGTGCATTGAATCCCCAACTTACGCGATTCAACGATCATCCACACCCTATTGAGTGCATTCATTATTATCTAAGCATTATTTATCATGAAGGGCGTCGAAGAGGATACGAGTTCAAACGTGAAAAAATTAGTCATGTCTTTCGCGAGCACACGATAACAATTACAGACAAACAAATCGCTGAAGAGCGCAAGTATTTGCTGAAAAAACTAGAACGAAGAGATCTTAATCGTTATCACGAATTACTCAACACAGATAGCTTAGAAACGCACCCTTTGTTCAAAGTCGTTTCCAGCGAAGTGGAAAATTTGGAAATGCCAGCAAGCGCTTAGAAACATCTCATTATTTCAAGATTGGTATTTCGCCTTTTTAGACCCTTCGTAAACAGAAAACTTTCGGAACGAGCATTCAAGATCACCGTTGTATAGGCGCACTTTCTTATCCGGCCGAAGCCCCAAGCGTTTAAATGCTTCCATGTTTGAAGAAATTATCCAGCAGTTGAAACCGGTCATTTCACTCTTCATCCAATCACCAATTTCCTCATACATCTCCTCCACCTCTTCTCCCATACGTTCTCCGTACGGTGGATTCGAAATCATTACCCCGCTCTCAGAAGGTTTCTTTACTTCAGAGAATGCATCAACACTTGTCTTAACAAACCTTCCAATCGGTAATCTGCGAAGATTTCTTCTTGCCTTTGTCACCATCTCCGCGCTCATATCAGAACCAATAATTTCACAGGGTAACTCTGTAACGCGTTTTGGAATATCGTTCAATAAACTCTCCCAAAGATCGGCGTCAAAATTTGCAAAGTTTTTAAACGCATAGTGTTGACGTTCCAGCTGTGCTGGCAATCCTGCTGCCATTAGCGCTGCCTCAATAAGCAATGTCCCTGAACCACAAAATGGATCTACAAACGTCGACTTCTTATCCCAGCCAGACATGCGTATCAAACCTGCTGCTACTGCTTCATTCAAAGGTGCATCGCCAACTCCTTCACGATAACCGCGTTTAAACAATGGCGCACCACTTGTATTTAATGATATTGTCACCTCTTTGTGCTTTATGTACACATCAAACATTACCTGAGGCGATTTAACATTTACATTTGGCCGATCATCAAATTTCTTTCTAAAAGTATCTGCAATCGCATCCTTAATGACAAGGTAAGGATACCCCGTATGCCTGAACAAATCCGAGAAAACTGCTCCTTTGACCGCAAATGTTTTATCCAGACTGAAAAAACTGGGCCAATCAATCTTTAAGGCTTCTTTATACAAGTCACCCTCACGGTTAATTCTAAACGATTTAACCATTACTAGTACAGAAACGGCACATCGTAAATGCAAATTTAAAAAGTAAACATCCCGCCAAGTCCCCTCTAATTGTACTGCACGATTCAAAACTGTAGTTTTCGAAAACCCAAGTTCTGCCAATTCTTCCACCAATACTTGTTCCAACCCAAAAAAGGTCTTCACTGTAATTGTCAACTTTCTATTTTCTCCCATGATAATACAATTATAACTCGCTTCTCTTCAGGTTACTGAGTCAATGCCAAAACCGCATAAATCCTAAAACCTACGGTTTTCTTACTTTTGTACAAAAGAACAAATTTGAGGGCAATTCGTCTATATATTCTCCTGTTTAGTTCACTATTGATTGGCAACTATGCTACTGCACAACAAAAGGTCGGGCTTGTGCTCAGCGGTGGTGGTGCAACTGGACTGGCTCATATCGGCGTATTGAAAGCACTCGAAGAAAATGATATTCCCATTGACTACGTGACGGGAACTTCAGCAGGTGCTCTGGTTGGAGGATTGTATTCTGCGGGATATAGTCCGGAGGCAATCGAGGCGTACATTATGAGTGACGATTTTCAATTAATGGTTGCGGGAAAAGTACGACCCAATCAACATTTCCTTTTAAGAGAAGACGACCCCAACGCTGGGTTAATAGGTCTCTCCTTCTCTCAGGATAGTATTCTGAAAAAATCACTACCGACCAATTTCATCTCTTCTTCGCTGCTTGATTATGAAATGATGAAAATTCTAGGATCTGTTTCAGCATCCCATCATAATGACTTTGATAGTTTGTTTGTCCCTTTTCGATGTGTTGCATCTGATATTACGGAAAAACGAAGCATCATATTTAAAGACGGAAACCTCAACGCAGCGATTCGAGCATCAATGACTTATCCTTTTTATTTGAAGTCGATTAGAATAGACAATATTCTAATGTTCGACGGAGGACTTTACAACAATTTCCCGGCAGACATTATGTATGAAACGTATAATCCAGACTACATTATTGGAAGCAATGTTTCGTATAATGCCGAGTTACCTGATGAGGACGATATCATCAGTCAATTGACTAATATGCTAGTTACCTACTCTGACTATGGTCTCCCTTGTGAAGAAGGTATTATCATAGAGCCAGAGACTGGCGTAGGTACGTTTAATTTTGCTGCCGCAGCCCAAGCAATTCAAGCTGGTTATGATGCGACCATAGCCCAAATGGACTCGCTCAAAATGCATATTGGGAGGCGAGTAGCTAAGGCAGATTTGGACAAAAAACGACTGGAATTCAGAAAAGCGGTAGTACCAATTTCGGTATCGGCTATTTCCGTTGAATCAGATAAGCAAAAACTGTCATATGCAGGACGTTCTATTATGAAACGTAAAAAGTCAGAGGTACTCTCTGAGCAGCAGCTTGCAAAGCGCTATTTCCGCCTTTGCGCTACCCCTCAAATTGACTTCATTTACCCCAACCTCAAGTTGTTGGAGGACAGTACATATAAATTAGAGTTAAATGTCAATAAGGCTAAGGAGTTTCGTTTGAATGTAGGCGGGCACTTTTCTTCTCGCCCTGTAAATACAGGTTATATTGGATTGTCTTACCAAACGATTGGTAAAGTAATGACAAAAACACATCTGGAGTCCTACTTTGGAAAATTCTATGGTTCAGGAAAAGCAAAATTTACGCTGGAGTTTCCTGCCGTCTACCCAATTGCAACAAGTGCTTACTTTGTCCTCAACCGCTGGGATTACTTTAGAAGTTTCGCTACTTTTTTTGAAGATGTTCAACCGTCTTTCCTGATTCAAAACGAAATGTATGCTGGTGTATCGGTTGATCACCCATTGGGAAACACGTTAAAAAGTACGTTCGATGCACGCTGGTATGAACTCGAGGATCAGTACTATCAATCGCAAGAATTTACAAACAAGGATACGGCAGATAGAACAATTCTTGATGGTTTTTCAGGTAGTTGGGCAATCACGCAGAACTCTTTAAACAGACGTCAATTTGCATCTGCAGGACATTTCTTTAGATTCAAAGCACGCTATAATTATGGTCGGGAGCATAGTGTTTCAGGTTCAACTTCTGCTCAACCTTACGACATTTGGAAGTATCATTCATGGGTTAATTTAAGCTTAGACTATCAATCCTTTATCCTGGATAAGTCATTTTTTCACTTGGGTTTGCACGGACAGCTTGTATATAATAGTCAGCCCTTATTTGCTAATTACACAGCTACACTACTTTCTACCACAGAGTTTTCACTAGTTCCAGATGCTAAAACCTATTTTTTACCTGAATATAGAGCTCCTCAATTTGTAGGAGCCGGTGTAAACGCCATTTTCACTATCAGACGAAAATTCGACATACGTGTTGACGCATATGCGTATCAGCCATTTGTCCAAATCAACCAAAACGATGATGGGACCCAAGAGTTTTCTGAACTATTTAAAGGAGGAACCTATATGGCATCATCTTCCATCATCTACCATAGCTTTGTTGGCCCTTTGAGGCTTACGGTTAATTATTTCCCGAAGCAGGAAACGCCAATTGCTTTCCAATTCAGCATGGGATATGTTCTGTTTAACGACCGAGCAATACGCTAAGTAAATGCTATATTTGCGCAGCCTGAAAACATGGCTTCTAAATAAATGACATGGAAAAAATAATTTGTGGTATTCAGCAAATGGGTATTGGTGTTCCAGACGTTCAAGAGATCTGGAAATGGTATCGAAAGTTTTTTGGTGTAAACATTCGTGTTTTTGAAGATGCTGCTGAAGCACCGCTCATGACACGTTATACAGGAGACAAAGTACAATCACGAACAGCGTCTCTTGCCTTAAGCATGGATGGCGGAGGCGGTTTTGAAATCTGGCAATACACTTCAAGAAATACTGAAAAAGCAGAGTTTCCAATTCAACTTGGTGATTACGGGTTGTATGCGTGTAAAATCAAATCAAGAGATGTTGAAAAGTCATACGCCTATTTTAAAGCAAATGGGGCAAAAATCATTGGAGAACTATCAAAAGCTCCAAATGGCGAATTGACATTCTTTGCAGAAGACCCGAATGGTAATATTTTCAACATTGTGCAAGGTGATGGTTGGTTTAAAGACACTAAGCACCCTTCGCATTGTGGAGCAGTAGCCGGAACAATCATTGGTGTGAGTGACATCGACAAGTCTATTGATTTATACCAAGATATTTTAGGCTATGAAACTGTTGAATATGACGAGACGGGTGTATTTGACGATCTTGCTGGTTTACCGCAAGGAAATAAAAAAGTAAGACGTGTTCTCCTTAAACACAGTGCTCCAAGACGCGGGCCATTTGCCAAGTTATTAGGGCCTTCTAAAATAGAATTGGTACAATCTCTTGAGCGAGATGAGTGCAGAAAAATTTTTGAAAATCGATTTTGGGGTGATTGGGGATTCATTCATTTATGCTTTGATATTCAAGGGATGGATGCATTGCAAAAAGAATGTGAATCAAAAGGTTACCCTTTTACTGTAGATAGTTCTAATACATTCGATATGGGAGAAGCTGGAGGACGCTTTTCGTACATTGAAGACCCAGATGGAACATGGATTGAATTTGTGGAAACACATAAAGTTCCGATTATGAAGAAGTTGGGTTGGTATATTCACTTGCAAAAGCGAGAGCCAGGCAAACACCTCCCTAACTGGATGCTTCGTGCTATGGGGATGAATAAAGTAAAAGATTAGGTGTTGTTGAGTAAACTGCTGTACTCATTGATTGTTTAGAAAGGTCACAACTCATTAATATTTGTATTTTTGAAAAACTTAAGCCGTCGAGCTTTATTCGACGCTATATACGCTTTACGAAAATGAAAAACTTATTATTTGCACTTCTCTCCGCCGTTATTGTCGCTTTTACATTCAGTTCATGTAATGAAGACGTTGACCTCGCGGGAAATTTTGAAGAAACGGCTGTCGTTTATGGCCTTCTTGACCAATCTGACTCAGTGCACATGATTAAAATAACGCGTGCTTTCATCGGCCCTGGTGATGCATTGGAAATTGCAGGAATTCCTGACTCAAACTATTTTGCGTCTGTTGAGGGCACAGTAAAGGAATACATTGGAGGTGCTTTAGCTCGTACCTTTACACTTTCCGATACCATGGTTGCAAATAAAGATGAAAATGGTATTTTCTATGCTCCAGAACAAAAGCTTTATTATTTCAAGACCTCATCTGCTAATCCACTTGTAGACAATGCCGAATATCAGCTTGATCTTGTGATCAATGGCGGAGAATTCGAAGTTTCGGGAAGAACACCATTGGTAAATGGTATGACAACAGACTTCACGAGCTCTATTAAGAAATTTAGATTTATTGATGTCAATAATGATTATGCATCAACTGCTATTTCTGTTGGAAGCGGAACAGCTGAACAGATTAACGTTACGCTCAATGTAGAGTACACGGAATGGATCGGTAATACGCCATCTGTTCGCTCTTTTGACATGGTTGTTGGAGAGTCAGAAGTCGTTCCTGGAACAAGTAAAGGGTTTAGCGCAAATGGACTTGCATTTTACAATTTGATGGAAGAGAATTGTTCAACTGATCCTTTAGTTGATAAGCGTACCTTAAACTCAATTACTACATACATTACTGGTGGAGCTGAAGATTTTGTGAATTATATTCAAGTAAATCAGCCTTCAACTTCATTGGCTCAGAGTAAACCGACTTTCACCAATCTTACTGCAACGAATGGTAATAGAGTTGTAGGTCTTTTCTCTGCGCGTAAGACCATTACGATATTCAAGCCATTCATTGATCCAGGAGGAAATTCCAATTACCGCTGTCTAGATAAGCGCTCTACGCAGCAGCTTTGTACAGGAAGTATTACTGCACCTAAATTCTTCTGTAGCGATCATCCAGCAGATGCGTCAGAAACATGGTTCTGTAATTAGTACTTAATTACTCCTCATACTTTTGTTTTGTTACTAACTTAGCGTATGCCTGAGAGGAAAACGCTATTTGTAGATATTATTCTGCCCGTCCCTATACGGAATGAATTCACGTACCGTGTTCCCTATGAGTTAAATGACTTAATTTTTGAAGGGGCTCGTGTCGTTGTGCCTTTTGGTCGCTCCAAACTTATTACAGGAATCATTTCCTCAATTCATGAGAACGTTCCTGAAAACTATCAAGCGAAGTACGTAGAGTATCTCCTTGATGATCAACCGATCATCACACGACAGCAATATTCGTTTTGGAAGTGGATTTCCAATTATTATATGGCTCCAATCGGTGATGTTATGAATGCTGCACTGCCAGCAAACTTCAAACTTGCCAGTGAAACCAAAATTGTTCTGCACCCTGACTTCAATCTTGACTACAAGTTACTTACTGAGAGAGAAAAAGATATTGTCATGGCGCTGGAGGTTCGCGAAGTGCTTGATCTCAAAGAAATATCCGAGTTGGTTGGCATTAAGACAATTCAGCCAATCGTAAAGGCATTGATTGATAAAAAAGCCGTACTATCATTAGAGGAGTTAAATGATAAATTCACACCGAAAACGGCCATGTTTGTTCGCCTATCGGACGAATTCCTGAATGAAGAAATCCTGAATGAATTTATCGCCTCCATTGAGCAGACGAAGAGCAAGGAAAAACAACTGGAAGCCATCTTAGCCCTTGTTCACCAGGGCAATTATCAAAGCGGATCTATGGAAGCTGTAATTCGAAAAGAACTCGTAGATAATGGCATCTCCCTCTCTTCCTTGAATACATTAGAAAAGCACGGCATCATACAACAAGAGAAATTAGAGATTTCAAGACTCAGCTCCACAGACGAAGAAGGCGAACAATTCAAGGCGCTGTCAAATGCGCAAAATATTGCTCTTCAAGATGTCAATAAAGCTTTTGATGAAAACAAAGTAGCGCTATTGCATGGAGTAACAGGCTCTGGAAAGACTGAAATATACGTTCAGTTGATTCAGGAACATCTTGACCTTGGAAAACAAGTTCTGTTCTTATTGCCTGAAATTGCGCTTACCACTCAATTGATTCAGCGGCTGTCCACTTACTTCGGTGATCAGATTGGTGTTTATCACTCAAAATTCAATCAGAATGAGCGCGTGGAAATCTGGAATCATGTATTGAATAATGACCCCAATCGCTACAGAATTATTCTAGGAGCTCGCTCTTCGATATTCCTCCCATTTCGGGACCTTGGATTAATTATTGTGGATGAGGAACATGAGTCGAGCTTCAAACAATACGACCCCTCTCCTCGTTACAACGCACGAGATTGCGCAGTTGTGCTTGGAACATTGCATAAAGCCCATATCGTTCTTGGCTCTGCGACTCCATCCATTGAAAGCTATTATAATGCGCAAGAAGGAAAATATGCACTTGTTTCGCTAAGCGATCGCTACGGCAGTGTTCAGTTGCCAGAAATTCTCTGTGCCAATGTCCGTAAAGAGCGTAAACAAAAGAGCATGCAATCGCACTTTAGCTCTTTTTTACTGGATAATATGCGCGACGCACTGAATCTAAATGAACAAGTCATCCTGTTTCAAAATCGTCGTGGATATACACCTTTATGGATGTGCGAAGTCTGCAATTGGACTCCGAAATGCACAAGCTGTGACGTTTCGCTCACTTATCATAAACATACCAACAGTCTCAAGTGTCATTATTGTGGCTACAGCACTCCACCGGTTGGAACCTGCAATGCATGTGGTAGTAATCGAATTAAAATGCTTGGCTTTGGGACGGAAAAAATTGAAGATGAGCTGAGTCTAATGTTCCCCGACAAAGTTGTTAGAAGGTTAGACCTGGACACAACTCGATCGAAAAATGGTTATGCGACTATCTTAAATGAGTTCGATAAGGGGGCTATTGATATCTTAATCGGCACACAAATGGTGACGAAAGGATTGGACTTTAACAATGTCAATCTAGTGGGAATACTCGATGCAGATATGCTTCTTAACCGCGCTGATTTTCGTGCTTTTGAGCGATCCTTTCAACTAATGACTCAAGTTGCTGGAAGATCAGGACGCAGAGAAAAGCGCGGCAAGGT
The DNA here is from genome assembly GCA_002427735.1 of Flavobacteriales bacterium UBA6051. GTDB lineage: Bacteria > Bacteroidota > Bacteroidia > Flavobacteriales_D > Crocinitomicaceae > UBA4466. The sequence continues at coordinate 63,095 of DIYP01000011.1, read as the reverse complement.
GATTATCCAAACAGGAGATCCTGACCATTGGGTAATTCAAAAAGTCATCGATCATGATTTTGTTGGGTTCTATAAAAGTGAAATAATCGAGCGGTCCAATTTCTTTTACCCCCCTTATTACAAGGTCATGGATATCACGTTGAAACATCGGGATGAAAACGTTTTGAATAAGGCAGCGAGTGAACTTGCTTCTAGTCTGCGTGAATCATTTAAGGAACGCGTATTAGGTCCTGAATTCCCGATCGTAAAACGAATAAACAATTTATTTCTGAAGAAGATCACGTTGAAAATTGAACGAGATGCCAACGATAAAAAAGTAAAGGAACGCGTGCAAAAAATCGTTGATGATTTCTACAGCGTTCCTTTCAATAAATCAATTCGAATCGTCCTTAATGTCGATCCCGCTTAACCAAGGTATGATTTTAACATCCGGCTTCGGGAAGTGTGCTTCAGGCGACGAATTGCCTTCTCTTTAATTTGTCTTACTCTTTCACGTGTCAGATCAAATCGTTCACCGATTTCTTCCAATGTCATTGGTTGTACCCCACTCAAACCAAAGTACAATCGTACTACGTCCCCTTCACGAAGGGTGAGTGTTGAAAGTGAACGTTCAATTTCTCTTCGCAAAGAATCGACCATTAGATTTTTTTCTGGTGTTGGCAGCGCATCATTTGGTAGGACATCATACATACTAGATGACGAATCATCTCCTTCTACAAGCGGAGCATCCATAGACACATGGCGACCAGTGTTTTGCACCGAATTTCGAACATCCGCTACTGAAACATCTAAAAACTCAGCTAACTCATCTGCAGATGGAGGTCGCTCAAGTTGTTGCTCCAATTCGGAAAATGCTCGGTTGATCTTGTTAATCGTCCCAATCTTGTTCAAAGGAAGTCGTACAATACGCGCCTGCTCAGCTAACGCTTGTAAGATTGATTGACGAATCCACCAAACGGCATAAGAAATAAACTTGAATCCACGTTTTTCGTCAAAACGCTTTGCTGCTTTAATCAAACCAACGTTACCTTCATTGATCAAATCAGGTAGGGACAATCCTTGGTTTTGATACTGTTTAGCAACAGAAACTACAAAACGTAAATTTGCTTTAGTTAATCTCTCCAACGCCACTTTATCCCCAGCCTGAATTCGCTTTGCCAACTCCACTTCTTCGTCAGCAGTAATCAAATCGACGCGGCCAATCTCTTGCAGATACTTATCGAGTGATGCTGTTTCCCGATTCGTGACCTGCTTTGTTATTTTTAATTGTCTCATATAAAATTGGATTAGTCTCTACTATATAAACGCTCACAATTCCAAATAGTTGGATAAAAAATCAAATTAAGTCGCTCAGAATGAATATTTACCTTTAGATTCTCTCATATATCACCTGTTTCATCGAATATTTTCATCAACTTCTTTTATCAATGTTTACTTTTGCTCTATGAAAATTCTAATGGTTTGCCTCGGCAACATTTGCAGGTCCCCGATGGCAGATGGCTTACTTCGAAAAAAAGTTGCGGAAGCAGGGCTTTCTGTGGAAGTTGACTCAGCAGGAACTTCTAGTTATCATATTGGAGAAGCTCCTGATAAGCGCATGCGAGAAACTGCGCGAAAATTTGGTGTTTCAATTGACGAATTACGTGCTCGACAATTTGTCCAATCAGATTTTGACGCATTTGATCTTATTTATGCTATGGACGAAAGCAACTATCAAAATATGCTACGCCTAGCAAGAACGAATGAAGATGAAAGTAAATTAAAACTTATTTTGAACGAAATCCACCCTGGCGCAAATATGAATGTTCCGGACCCATACTATGGAGGCGACCAGGGATTTGTTGATGTCTACAACATGCTAGACGAAGCGACAAGTATAATCTTAGAAAAAATTCGCTAATGCCTACAGGAACAATTTACTTAGTCCCTACAACGCTTGGCGGAGAGACTACCAATGACATCATCCCAGATGATGTGCAGTCGCAGATAACTAAGTTGCGCGTTTTTATTGTGGAGGATCTTAAATCCGCCCGACGATTTCTTCGAAAATTAGACAGAACGTTTCCCATAGACGAAAGTACCTTCTATGTCCTCAACAAACGAACGGATTCAAGTGAAATAATACACTTCATAAAACCAGCTCAGGATGGTCAAGACATAGGTATACTTTCCGAGGCAGGCTGCCCAGGAGTTGCTGACCCGGGCGCAGCGGTTGTTGCCATTGCACATGAAAAGAACTTGCGTATTTCTCCAATGGTCGGTCCTTCTTCCATTTTACTCGCTTTAATGGGAAGTGGTTTTTCAGGACAAGATTTTTCTTTTCACGGTTATCTACCAAAAGATCGCAAGGAGCGAATCCGAAAATTAAAGGATTACGAGGCGGACACCAGACGTACGGGAGCGACACATTTATTCATGGATACACCTTTTAGAAATATGCATGTTTTGGATGACCTCTTAAACGAATTGGCTGACCCTACTCAAATCTGTATTGCAAGCAACTTGACATTACCCAGTGCCTCTATAAGAACTATGTCAGTCAAAGAGTGGCGTTCAAAAGCTTACGATTTGTCCAAGAAGCCAACCATGTTTGCTATAGGCTCTAAGCAACATTAATAGAGCTAACGCAACTTATTTCATGCCGCGCTCTTTTTTAATCGCTTCGTAAGCGTCCTGAATTTTTTGGAACTTTTCTTTGGCACCTTTCTGGTATTCTTCTCCCATTTGTGCCACTTTATCCGGGTGAAACTTAATAGCCATTTTCCTGTAAGCCTTCTTTACTTCTTCATCAGTGGCATTTGAATCAAGTCCAAGAACTTTGTAATCCGAATTGACATTTCGATAGAACATGTTTTTAACGCTCTCGAAATCGACATTTGACACTCCCATCATGTCAGCTATTCGTTGAATTACATTACTCTCCGACTGAGCTACATGTCCATCCGCTTTTGCGATACCATACAAATAATGCAAAAGCTGAACCCTTACCTCTGGCTGCATTCTCATGCGTATATCCTGGCATATGCGCTGAAGGGGAATATCACCGGAATCAAGAAAACGTTTTAACGTTTGAAGGTGCTGCACTGAAAATTGTGCTCCGAACTGCTGATTTAAAAATGCTTTCACGTAGTTCAACTCTGATTTTAGAACCTTTCCATCCGCTCGCATTACAGATGCAGATAAGGCCATGAGCATGGTGGGGACATCGTTTGCTGTCGAACGCTGTTGTTGATAATATTGAAATAGATCTTCCGGTGTAAAAGCTCTCCCCTCTCGCTGTGCCTGCGCTTGTGCATTGGACATAATTCGCCGATAATTATCGACAAATGCTCCAACAACAAAACCTAACAACGCACCTAAAAGACTTCCACGAAAAAGAAAAAAACCTCCCAGCGCAAAAAACCACTTATTCACAATTCCAATTTTATCAAAAGCGCCGGACTAAGTCCGGCGCTTTATTCATTTATACCAAATTAATACTTCTCTCAATGAACTCATTCAAAGCCTCTCCCTTAAGCATTCCTTGGGAAAGCAAAGCAATATCTGTCAATTGCTTCACTTTACGCTCACGAGATTTTGGTGTCTTCGTATTCAGAATTTCACTGATTTTCTCATGATTCGCATTAATTGTCAAATTATGCATTTCAGGGAATGCTCCGTAGAATCCTCCTCCCATTTTCTGCTGCTCCATCATACGGCGTATGAACTCTGGTTGCGTTATAATAATGGGTGCATCATCTGAATTCATACTTTCAAACTGAACTGTGAACTTCTCTTTATCCACCACCTCTTCAAATAGAGGTTTAAGTTGATCTTCATCTTCCTTGCTCAATTTAGAAGGAATCTCCTCATCTTTTTGAATCAATTTATCCAATGTATCCGCATCGACACGAGCAAAAGAAATATTCTCAAAAACCTGTTCCAATTTGGCAATCCAGTGCGGCACAAGTGGGCCATCCATGTCGAGAACCTCATAACCGCGATCTTTTGCCTTTTTCACAAAACCGAATTGTTCTTCTGGATTGTTAGAATATAACATCACCACTTTATCATTCTTATCCGTTTGCAACGTAGCTACCTGCTCTTTAAACTCTTCCAGCGTGTAATATTTGCCATCTGTGTTCTTTACCAGAGCAATCGACTTTGCCTTTTCAGCAAACTTCTCATCCGAAAGCATTCCATATTGAACAAAAATTTTCAAATCCTCCCACTTTGACTCGTAATCTGCTCTGTCTTTCTTAAACATCTCAGCGAGCTTATCCACTACCTTTTTTGTAATGTGAGAAGATATCTTCTTCACGTTTCCATCGCTCTGTAAGTAAGAACGTGAAACGTTCAAAGGAATATCAGGAGAATCGATAACTCCATGCAATAATGTCAAGAATTCTGGAACGATTTCTTCCACACTATCCGTAATAAACACCTGATTTGAATACAAGTTAATCTTGTTTCGCTGCACTTCAACATTCTCTTGAATCCTTGGGAAATAAAGAATTCCTGTCAAGTTGAATGGATAATCTACATTCAGATGAATATGGAAAAGAGGAGACTCCATCGTCATAGGATAAAGCTCACGATAGAAGGCACTGTAATCATCTTCTTTTAAATCGATTGGCGCTTTTGTCCACGCAGGAGACACATTGTTGATTTGATTTGGAACTTCAATTGCAACACGTTTTACCTTATCATTCTCGTCGCGCTCCCCATTCGGATCGTCGATATACTCCGTCTTCGTTTCAAAGAAAACAGGTATCGGTAGAAACTTGCAATACTTATCAAGAATTTCCTGAATTCTCACTTTCTCCAAGAACTCAACTGATTCTTCGTTGATGAACAATACAATATCGGTACCTCTGTCTTCTTTTTCAATTTCCGTAATTGTATACTCAGGCGAACCGTTACTTTCCCATTGAACCGCTTTTGCACCTTCCGTGCGTGACAATGTCCTGATTTGAACTTTTTCTGCGACCATAAAAGCAGAATAAAAACCGAGTCCGAAATGGCCAATAATCTGCTCTGCCCCTTCCTTACCTTTATACTGTTGAACAAATTCTTCTGCTCCTGAAAATGCAATCTGATTGATATATTTATCAATTTCAGCGTCCGTCATTCCAATACCGCGATCACGAATTGTAAGTGTTTTCGCCTCCTTATCGAGAAGTACCTCTACTTTTAATTCACCAAGCTCTCCTTTAAACTCACCATTCGATGATAAAAACTTCAGTTTTTGGGAAGCATCTACAGCGTTAGAAACCAACTCTCTTAGAAAGATCTCGTGATCCGAATACAAGAACTTTTTAATGATTGGAAAAATATTCTCCGTCTGTACATTAATCTGACCTGTTCTCATTTTTTTATTTGATTTTTTTTACTTTCCAAGGTCAATCATTATGCCATTCGATGAATGAGACAACACTTCCCATTTTTTATGACAAAGTGTCCTTTAATTTGGACAATATGACATTTATTCCCCAAGGCTAAATGACTATTTTTACGCAAACTTTCAATGCTCAATGCTGTATACCGCATTCTTGTTTGTGATTTTTTTTGTTGCATTCAGATTTGTTCCTAAACTTCAACTGAATGGAATGAATCGATGGATGATGCCAGCAGCATATGCTTTGAAAGTTGCGGTTGGTTTTTATTTCTTGTACATCTACACAGCTGTTTACGGAAACGGATCTTTAAGTGCGGATGCCGGGGCTTTTATGGAAGAAAGTGCCATTTTAAATAATGTTTTTTTCACCTCACCTAGCGACTACTTTCAACTGCTAACAGGGTTAGGAGATCAATCTTCACTTGTCGCCAAATACCTTTCCGAAACTTCACATTGGGATTCTGGTGCGCAAGCCATTATTAGCGATAACCGCAATGTCATGCGCGTCAACAGTGTCATTCATTTTGTGAGCAATGGTAATACTGCCATCCATATCCTGTTCATGTGTGCACTTTCACTGTTTGGACTAAAACAGCTATTCCTTGGATTAAAAAAACATGTCCAATTAAGTGATCCATTACTTTTTTTACTCTTATTGCTCTTCCCTAGCGTATTATTCTGGACCTCAAGCATCCTTAAAGAACCCTTAATGCTCATTGGAATTGGTTTGTTCGTAAGAGGCATTTTAGGTAAGGAACTGCCATTGAAAAAATGGTCATTCATCATCTTGGGAGCGCTCTTCCTACTTGCATTTAAGCCATATGTACTATTCTGTTTGATTCCAGCTATTCTTTTTTACGCGATCTACAGCATATTGCCAAAATTCAACGTCTTTTTAGCTTCCGCATCACTGCTCTTACTCGTCTCTGCGCCAGCCTTTTTATTCCCAAACCAGAGACAGAAGGTGGTTCATTTACTCTCCCGAAAACAATATGATTTTAAAAATGTGGGGAAGGGAGGTTTACATGCGGAGAGTGATTCTTGCTTTTATTTTTTTCAACCTGAACAAATTGCTGATTTAACAATTGAAGGGGACTCAGTTAGTATTTCGACGGAAATGGATGCAATGATTCTGATGCACGGATCTATTGATGCCCCCAAGAAAGTACACCTTGTTCCTAATGGTGAGAAATGGTTTATTTATTTTATAAATGACCACAGCGATGGCTTCATCGAAACAACCATGATCAATGATTCTTTCATGCAGCTCATCATAAACATTCCTGAAGCACTCGTTAATAGCTTATTTCGACCACTCCCATTTGATCCAGGAAGTTGGTTAAAATACCCTGCAATGCTCGAGACACTTGCGCTTTTCGCTTTTGTTATTTTCGCTTTTGTCAAAAGAAAGAAGCTTTCTTCAAAAGAGAAAGGAGTACTCTGGTCCATTGCAATATTTATTATTTGTTTGTCCTTGATCATAGGCTGGGTGACACCGGTATTAGGTGCCATTGTGCGCTATAGAGTCCCTACTTATATTGCGCTTCTGATGATCGGATTAATTATATATGAACCAAAAAAAGCAAGATATGAATGATTATGCCTTAATTACAGGAGCTACCGCAGGTTTCGGGGAAGCTTGTGCCAAAATATTTGCCAAAAATCAGTGGAACTTAATCATTACAGGAAGACGGGACGAGAGACTTCAAAGCTTAAAAAATAGTTTATCAGAAGAACACGGAATCCATGTTATTACTTTATGCTTTGACGTGCGTAATCAGGAAGAAGTCAGCGTCTCCTTAGACAGCTTGCCTCCAGAAGTAAAAAACAAGATTGGCCTACTTATAAATAATGCTGGATTAGCCGTTGGTAAAGGACCTATTGATAAAGGGATTACTGATGACTGGGAGCGCATGATCGACACGAATGTAAAAGGCTTATTGTATGTATCAAAAGCGGTCATTCCAATGTTAAAAGAAAATGGAAAGGGACACATCATTAACATTGGGAGTATTGCAGGCAAGGAAGTTTACCCTGGTGGAAATGTCTATTGTGCATCGAAACATGCGGTTGACGCCTTGTCCAAAGCAATGAGGATTGATCTTGTTGAGTATGGGATTAAGGTGACCAATATTGCTCCTGGAGCAGCAGAAACAGAATTTTCTATTGTACGATTCAAAGGAGATACTTCTGCAGCAGATTCAGTTTACAAAGGCTACGACCCTTTGATTGCTATTGATATAGCGGAGACTGCTTATTTTGCAGCGACACGGCCTGCGCATGTCAATCTCAATGACATTGTAATCATGCCGACTGCCCAGGCAAGCGCAACTGTTCTGCACAAAAACTAATCAGCTAATTGTGCCTCAAACACATCGAGTAATTCGTTGATTGAGCCGTACGTGTTTCCGCGAATGGCTAACATTTCATCAAATGTCATCCATTTGGCCTTAGTGATTCCTTCCTTCAGTTGAGGAGTTGTCTCTTTGTCACCCTCATAATTCATTAAATACCAGTAGGTAGTTTTAATTGCTTTACTTCCTTTATGATTGAATACATGATAGGTTTTCGTCAGAAACCGTTCAATTACAGGACCATCAATACCACATTCTTCCTCAATTTCACGCACTGCCCCTTCTTCAATATCTTCACCTTTCTCTACCTTTCCTTTTGGAATGTCCCAAAGTCCATTTCGTTTGATGACCAGAAACTTCTTTTTTCGCTGGACGATACCTCCGGCTGCGGTAATTTTACTGTATTCTTCAAAGTACTCGCTGAAGGCTTTTTCCACATTTCCGCAGCGAATAATTAGGGGCTGGTCTAGAGAAGATTCTTTCAGTAAAGGTTTCAGATCATTTTTAGATTTAGGCAGTTCTTTCCATTTGACAAACTTTTCGTCCTTACAAGACTCCTTATCCATGAAGACCATTGGTTTATGATCAATAAAGACCTTATACAAAGATTTGGGTTCTAATTTTTCAGCCATGGCAATAAATATATGAATGCAGGTTAGATTTAGGTAGTACTTATTTCATCTAAAACAGGTTCTTGTTTTCGACTAAACCATTTATCAAAGACAACGCAGGCGACCAAGTCACCGGTTACATTAATTGTCGTTCTGAACATTCCAAGAATTCGATCAATCCCAATAATCACGATCAAACCATCCGTTGGAATCCCCGAGCTTTGTAAGACAGAGGCAAGAATAATGACTCCTCCGCCAGGAATTGCAGGTGTTCCAATTGATGCAGCAACAATAGTAAAGGTTATGAGTACTAATTCTATAACACCCAACTCAACTCCATACACCTGCGCTAAAAAGATTGCCGAGACACATTGAAAAAGTGCAGTCCCATCCATATTGATGGACGCACCAACTGGAATAACAAAATCGCTAATATTCGAAGAAACATTCAACTCCTGATCTGCAGTTTTCATTGATAGTGGCATCACAGCAGCGGAACTTGCCGTGGAGAACGCCAATAACTGCGGCGCTCGAATAGCTTTCAAAAAACGCCAGGGGCTCATCCCGGTAATTATCTTTAGCAGAACCAAGTAAAACACTAATAAGCAGAAAAGTCCTATAATAACAACCAACATATAATAACCCAAGCCCACAAGTATATCAACTCCAATTCTCGATAATAGAGCGGCAATTAAACCAAATACTGCGTAAGGAACAATGAGCATTGCCCACCCAATAATAATCATACAAATCTTCTGAATTGCTTCAGAAAAGCGCATAATCGGTTGTGCATAATCTGTTTTCAACTGTGTAATAGCGATTCCAACAATAATGGTGAAAATGACTATTCCGAGCATCTCTCCAGTTAACATTGCCTCAAGTGGATTATCTGGAATAAGACTTACAATCATTTCAGGTAGACTTTTCAGAGATTGTGTTCCATCCGGAATAGTCAGAACTTCCTGAGCTCCCGGCAGGCCTCCCATTTCATACACCAGTTCACCAGGTGCCATAATAAGGGTGAGTAACACACCAATTGTTATTGCGACGGTTGTTGTAAACAGAAAGTAAAGCAATAATCGCAGTCCCATAGATTTAAGATTCTCCGCACTATTGCTTACAATTCCTGAAATAATAGATGTAAAAATGAGCGGTATCATTATCATTTGGACGAGTCTTAAAAAGACTTGACCTGGTAAATCTAACCACCCGCCTATTCGTTCACTTAAATCTTGAGAAAAAATTCCAGAAGATGGATTTAATAAAACCCCGGTCAAGGCTCCAAGTGAAATTCCGATGATTACTTTTAGCCAGAGTCTTCCTTTTACCAAGCGCTGTAAGTGCACCGTTAGATTATTCAAAGGGGTTATCTTCATATCCATTTGACCTTTCAACGTAAAGATACTTCAACCACCATTACCTACAATCTATTCATTAAAAAAAACGTCTTTTTTTGAACTAAACGTTTTAGTTCGACTGACCTCTATTTATGAGAAAAAAAAGTAGTGATCTACAAAAAACTCGTACATTTGCCCCTATGATTTTGAATGAAGATAAGGCACTAAAAGTAGCGGAGTTCCTGTTGCAAATCAAGGCAATTAAACTGAGTCCAACGAATCCTTTCACCTGGGCTTCAGGCATCAAATCTCCCATCTATTGTGATAATAGAGTTACACTATCTTATCCTCAAATTCGAACGTACATTCGTCAAGCCTATGCCGAAAGTGTGATGGAGCATTATGGAAAGCCAGATGTAATTGCTGGAGTTGCTACAGGAGGAATTGCTCAAGGAGCATTGGTTGCTCAAGAACTTGGGATACCTTTTATTTATGTCCGCAGTTCAGCTAAGGCGCATGGTATGGGGAATCAAATTGAAGGTTATTTCGAAGAAGGCCAGAAGGTCGTTGTTATCGAAGACCTGATTTCTACTGGAGGCAGTAGTCTTAAGGCTGTAGATGCATTGAGAGATGCAGGATTAGAAGTGAAGGGGTTGGTTGCCATCTTTAGTTATGGCTTTGATTTAGCGCATGATAATTTTACAAATGCTAAATGCCCTTACTGTACTTTAACGAATTACGACTACATGCTTCAAAAAGCATTGGATAGTAATCTCATCTCTGAGGGAGACTTGAGTTCGCTTCGCCAATGGAAAAGCAACCCAAATGATTGGTTAAAATGACGATAGACAGCACACATGTAGAGGTCAGCGCCACTCCCGATCAGATTGTTGAATTCTTGAAAGATGCCAACAACCTGATTCATCTTTTACCTCAAGATAAGATCTCAGATTTTAAGTCATCGACTGATGAATGTTCTTTCAAAGTGCAAGGAGGCGTTGTTATTTCGCTTATACAAGATGGGCATGAAGGTAACTCTAAGCTGTTTTTAAAATCAGGAAAGTCATCACCTTTCCCATTTAAGCTGACCATTTTCATATCTCCAAATGAAACTGGAAGTTCAGGTTACATCCATTTTGATGGTGAAGTGAATATGTTTTTGAAGATGATGGTGGAAAAACCACTCACGAATCTATTCAACTATATGTCGGAGAAACTGAAACAACATTTCAGCGCATAAACGCGATTTCTTTTAAGTCATAGCTGACTTCTCTATTCTCTTTTTGCAAAACCAGACGTCCCGAATCAGTTACGCCTCGGATGACACCGTCGAACTGACCTGAAGTGTCTTTATAAACCCTGGGTTCATTGAGTTGATACAATTGTTTTAGATAAATCTCATTATCACTCGCATTGCTCACTTTCATCCAATCATTCCAGTTTTCGTTGAAAACATTACAAAAACTGAGTAATACATCCTTCGGAATTCTTCGAACACCTGTTTCCAATAAAGTACTAGTTGCAACAAAGCCGTCAAACCCAACTTGATTAAGGTTTAATCCTATTCCAATAATCGAACTTTTCACGCGTTTGCCTGAAAGCTGGTTCTCGATGAGAACACCGGCTATTTTTTTATCGTTAAAATAAATATCATTCGGCCATTTGATTTTACAAGTCAGCCCATTTTTTTCTAGTAATCGGGTCAAACAGCAAGAGATAAACTGTGTCAAAACAAACTGTCGATCTACTGACAGATTGACGTTGTCCAAAAAAATCGAAAATGTTAGGTTTTCACCAGGATTTACAGACCATTCCGTACCTCTCTGTCCCCTTCCGGCATGCTGCTCATCTGCCAAAATTACCGTACCCGATTCAATAATACCCTGTTTTAACAAATTGGCAGCATAATTGTTCGTTGAATCAACGTCAGTCAAGTGAATGATTTTATGACCGATTTCCATCCGTAATTTTTAACAATTGATGGAACTAAATGTAAGGTTTTATTTAAATTATACACTTAGATTTGTAAGGCATATAAAATAGTAAATGAGTAAAGAACTTCAGGACAACGATTCGCAGGTTTTATGCGACACCATCGTAGAGGGAATGCAAGAAAACAAGGCGAAAGACATTGTTGTACTCGACTTGCGTGAAATAGAGAACGCCGTTTGCGATTTCTTCGTTATTTGTAGCGGTGACTCTTCTACCCAAGTGGATGGAATCAGTTCATCTGTCGTCCGACATACACGAAAAGAACTTTCTGAAAAACCCTGGGCGGTTGAAGGTAAAGGTAATCGCGAATGGGTGCTCATGGATTATGTTAGCGTGGTAGCACATGTTTTCTATAAAGAAACGCGCTCTTTTTATGACCTTGAGGATTTATGGGCTGACGCTAAAAGAACAGATATTCCAAACTTGAATTAATTAAACTAGAATGGCAGATAATAAAAACAAAAAGAAAAGTCCGTTTTCAATCTATTGGATTTATGCGATCATTGGGGTGGCTATCATTGCTTTCCAATTATTTATTTCGTCGGCATCCAATGTTACAGTGAATACGGAAGAAGTTTTCTACTCTCTTGCTCGAATGGGGCATGTAGAAGACGTGCAATTGGTTAATAAAGTCCGAGTCGATTTTCAATTGACACCTGACGGAATAAAACATGTAAAAGGTACAAAGGGAGAAGATTACAAAGTGATGCGTGATGCTTTGAAACGCGGAAGTAGCATGGGAGGTGATATTTCTTTCTCTGTAAAGATTCTTGACGCTACGACTTTTTCAACTGAGCTCAAAGCCATTAATACTGACTTAAAAGCGCAGGGTAAAAACCCTATTGCATACTCCTCTAAGGAAGAGGTCAATTATTTAGGCAGTATTCTAAGCTTTATTTTGCCTATTGTCATTCTCATTGCCATATGGATGTTTGTTATGCGTCGCATGACTGGCGGCGGCGGTGGAGGTGCCGGTGGACAAATTTTCAATATCGGTAAGTCGAAAGCGAAAGTATACGAAAAAGGAAAAGAAATCGACGTTAACTTTGGTGATGTAGCAGGACTAGAGGGTGCTAAGGAAGAAATTCAAGAAATCGTTGAATTCCTTAAAAACCCTAAAAAGTACACTGAACTCGGAGCGAAAATTCCGAAAGGAGCCTTATTGGTAGGCCCTCCGGGAACTGGTAAAACATTGTTAGCAAAGGCGGTTGCTGGTGAAGCAAAAGTTCCTTTCTTCTCGTTATCCGGATCAGATTTTGTGGAAATGTTTGTCGGTGTCGGAGCGTCACGTGTACGCGACCTATTCAAGCAGGCAAAAGAAAAGTCGCCAGCTATTATTTTTATTGATGAGATTGATGCAATTGGTCGAGCACGTGGCAAGAACAATAGCTTTGGATCAAACGATGAACGCGAGAATACATTGAACCAACTCTTAACAGAAATGGATGGTTTTGGAACAAATTCAGGTGTCATTATCCTTGCAGCGACAAACCGTGCGGATGTTCTGGATAACGCGTTGACGAGAGCAGGACGATTTGATCGACAGATTTTTGTTGATATGCCAGACCTGAATGAGCGACGTGAGATTTTTGCAGTTCACTTAAAGCCATTGAAGTTGGCAGAAGGCATTGACCTGGATTTCCTTGCGAAGCAGACACCGGGCTTCTCAGGAGCCGATATTGCGAACTTATGTAATGAAGCTGCGTTAATCGCTGCACGTCACAATAAGAAGAGTGTTGAGAAACAAGACTTCCTTGATGCTGTCGATAGAATTGTTGGCGGACTCGAGAAAAAGAACAAGATTATTACAGCGGAAGAGAAACGTTCTATTGCTTTCCACGAAGCAGGACATGCAACTATTTCCTGGTTACTGGAACACGCTAACCCACTTGTAAAAGTGACAATCGTACCTCGTGGACGTTCACTTGGAGCTGCTTGGTATTTGCCGGAAGAACGAAGTATTACTACAACGGAGCAAATCCTGGATGATATGTGTAGCGCACTCGGAGGTCGTGCTGCTGAAGAATTAACATTTGGAAAAATTAGTACAGGTGCATTAAGTGATCTGGAGAAAGTGACAAAACAGGCCTACGCAATGGTTTCAATTTACGGACTCAATGATAAGATCGGTAATATTTCTTATTACGACCCTCAAGGTCAATCTCAGTTTACTAAACCCTATTCTGACGACACTGCTCGTGTGATCGATGAAGAAGTTAGTAAAATGATTGAAGCGCAGTATGATCGTGCTTTACAATTACTTCGTGATAATCAGGATAAGCTTGGCCAGCTAGCAGAAAAGCTATTAGAAAAAGAAGTGATTTTCAAAGAAGATTTAGTTGCTATCTTTGGTGAAAGACCTTGGGATAAAGAAGTCGCTTTGGAAACAGAATTAAAAGCGGAAATTGAGGCAGAAGAAACAACAATCGAGGCACCTGAAGCTGTAAAAGCGCCAGAAGCGGTTGAAAGTGTTTCCCCCTCTGAAAATGATTCCCAGAAGTCTGAAGAAAAAGACGAAACGAATAATGGGATTGATAGGGAATCTTCTGAAGAAATGGAGTCTCCTGAGAACAAAACTGACCAGGGAGCCTGATTGGGTGACTGTTTTCCAGTCAACTGACGAATACATGATTCGCATTCGAAAGTTGACCCTGGAAGATCATGAAATACCTGTGATGCTTTTTGATCAACGGGATTCTTCTTACAACGCTTTTGGATATATTTATCTGAATGTGCGCAAAGAGGACGAAAAAAGAGCCGTGGAACTGCTAAATACTGAGCATGAGTAATATTCTTGTGAGAACACTTACCGGCGCTGTTTTCATATCGTTGGTATTGATTCCTCTTTTCTTTTCAGCGGAACTAGCTATTGGTGTTTTCATGTTATTCATGATGCTCGGCTTGATAGAATTCTACAAGCTTTTCAGTAAAAATGAACACGTAGAAGTTAGTTGGGAACTTGGACTAACTGGCGGTATTGTACTGTTTTCGATACTTGTTGGAGTGCTTTTAAATTACTTGGCTGAAGTTTTTATGACAGCAATAATTCCGCTGTTATTTATAGTGATTCTTACAGAACTTTGGAGAAAGAAAAAAAATCCTTTGATTAATGCTTCAGTAATGGCATTGGGTTGGCTCTATGTAATTGTTCCGTTTTATTTAATTGTTTTGGTAAACACTATTGATGTAGAAGTTCATGAATTAGCCAATGACCCAAGTTATTTCCCACTTGTTGCGGGAATGTTCATTCTCATATGGATGAATGACACGTTTGCCTACTTATCAGGAAGATTCTTTGGAAAAACGAAGCTTATCGAACGTATCTCACCCAATAAAACCTGGGAAGGAACAATAGGTGGTTTTCTATTCACTATTGCAGCTGGTTTCGCGATAGGTTATCTTTTCGATCCAGAAAGAGTTGTTTTCTGGGCACTGTCGGCTGTTATTGTTGCTCCATGTGCAATTATGGGAGATCTCTTAGAATCGCTGTTCAAACGTAACATGCAAGTAAAGGACTCCGGAAACATTCTTCCCGGTCATGGTGGTATACTCGACCGCTTTGACGCTACACTATTTGCAGCACCATTTTTTGCCTGCTGGTCGTCTATTTACGTTTATATTTACCTTTGACCAAAAACTAAAGTATGACTATTCATCGTGAGGGATACCTCATCATCCTAATCTCAGCACTCATTCTTGGCGGGATACAGGTCGGCAACTACTTTCTGTACAAGTGGCTCGGTTGGTTATGGCTATTTCTTCTGCTGACACTAGGAGTGCTTGTTATGATGTATCTGGTTGTGCAATTCTTCCGGATTCCAAAACGAACCGTCAAGTTTGAAGGGAACGATATCTCGTGCCCTGCTGATGGAAAAGTGGTCGTAATCGAAGAAATTGAGGAAACGGAGTACTTCAAAGATAAACGTATTCAGATTTCGATTTTTATGTCTCCACTGAACGTTCATGCTAATTACAACCCGATCTCAGGGATTGTTAAATACGTTAAGTATCACCCTGGACTCTTCCTTGTAGCCTGGCACCCGAAGAGCAGTACTGACAATGAAAGAACAACCATGGTCACCGAACATGCAAATGGTAAAGAGGTACTCTTTCGACAAATAGCCGGAGCAGTTGCAAGAAGAATTTGTTATTACATTCAACCGAACCAAACAGTGACAACTGGTGAAGAGTTCGGTTTCATCAAGTTTGGGTCGCGCATTGACGTCATATTACCGCTTGATGCTAAAATAAATGTTAAAATTGGTGATAAGGTGAAGGGACGCATTACAAAATTGGGAGAACTCACCTAATTTCCATACATTGGAGTAAATTCAATTCGATAAGTATGAAAAAGATCGTATTTGCTTTGGCCTTAGCTATGATGGCAGGGACTTTAAGTGTAGCATATGCAACTCCTTCTGCGTCAACTTCCATTTCTGTTGAAAAGGACAAAAAAGACAAGAAGAAGAAAAAGAAGAAAAGAAAGAACAAGAAAAACGCAGCTGCATCTTGTTCAGCAGATAAATCCGGAAAAACAGGTTCGTGCTGTTCTGGTAAAAAGAATTAATAGAATCGTGATTCTATTTTGAAAACCACAGTTAAACGCTGTGGTTTTTTTATTCTAAACTTTTGACTGCTAGTTAAACTTTACAGCAACCGGACAATGATCAGACCCGTGCACTTCGTTCAAAATAGATGCTGTTTCAATGCGGTCAACGATTGATTCGGAAGCCAAAAAATAGTCAATTCTCCAGCCTACATTTCGCTCTCTTGCGCCTCCTCTATAACTCCACCATGAGTACTTAACCTCATCTCCGTTCTTTGCTCTGAAGGTGTCAACAAGCCCCTTCGAAGTATACGCATCCATTCCATCAATTTCCTCCTGCATGAAACCAGCCGACTTATTATAGTTCGGTTTAGGTCTGGCCAGATCAACTTCTTTGTGAGCTACGTTAAAATCACCGCAAGCAAGTACTGGTTTCGTTTTCTCCAGCTCTTTTAAGTAATTCAAAAAATCACTGTCCCACTCTTGTCGGTAATCCAAGCGGCGTAAATCATTTCCAGAATTAGGCACGTATACAGTGACCAAATAAAAATCGGCATACTCTGCACAAATAACGCGTCCTTCCTGATCATGTTTTTCAACTCCCATGTCGTAAGAAACATTTAGCGGTTTCTCTTTTGACAAAATAGCCGTTCCAGAATACCCCTTACGTGCTTTAGACTCATTTGCATAAACGGTGTATCCTTCTAATTGATCTCCAATAGTTTCTATCACCTGATCTACTGTTGCCTTCGTTTCCTGCAAGCAGATAATATCTGCATCAAGCTCTTTCATATCCGCGACAAAGTTCTTCTTTGTAATCGCTCGAATTCCATTTACGTTAAATGAGATAATTTCCATAATTCGTTCTGTTGTTGCGTGTTCAAACAAAAATAAAAAAAGCTCCCGATCAACAAATCGATCGGGAGCCTGCAAGTAGTGAAATTTAATTAAACATTTAATTGTTCAGGATAGCGCGATCATTAATCACAACTTGTCCCGAAGCATCTTTAACACGATAGAAATAAGTTCCATTCGCGTAATCTCTTAAGTCAATTTCTGTTATTTCTGATAATACCTTTTTCTCGATAATTACTTTCCCCACCATATCAACAATCTCAATCGTGCTCAAATCTTCATTGTTGATTGCGAAATAAAGCATTCCATTCGTTGGATTTGGATACACATCAACATCTGAAAGTATTTGCTCATTCAATGAAGCCGTATTTTGCGTAACAGTTATCTGCTGACAATCAGTAAGGGTATCACACGCACCGAGGATAGACAGACAAACCGTGTAAGTACCTGGCGTCGAATAAACGTGTGAAGGGTTATACAAGAAACTTGTTGTTCCATCTCCAAAATCCCAGCTACTAGGACCACCAACCGAGCTATTCGAGAAAGAAACACTCAGGAAGTTGTCATTGTACGTAAACCCAACAGAAACAGCAGGTGGTTCAGTGATTGAAACACTCTCAGTAGCTGTACAACCTAAGGCGTCTGTCACGGTAACTGTATAACTTCCAGCTCCCAACGATGAATATGTATCGCTTGCGGGTCCGTTCGTCCATTGATACATGTAACCTGAACTTCCTGATGCAGACGCCACAACCATTCCGTCTCCAGCGCCTGGACAAGAAACGTTTGTTCCTGTAATCTGTACGTCTAAATCAACCGCATAATCAATATTGAACTCCATAAGCGTATCGCAACCAGCGTTGTCATTGATATCAACGTAGTAGACACCTGGACCTAATGAAGATATCGATGAAACATTGCCACCATTCAATCCCCAGTCATAGGTATAACCAGGAGCTCCTCCACTGACAGAAACAGAAATACTACCATTGTCTGTCCCAGCGCAAGGTGGTTCAACCACTGTTTCTATAACATCAAAATTACAAACGTTGATATTACAAGTAGTTTCAATTAGCTCGTCCAAGGTATTCTTGGCGTTTAATCTACCACCGGTTATAAAACGCGTGCTCAACTGAGATTTCGGATCTACACCATCAGTTAAGGCAGCAAGAACAGCATCAGCTGCTCCCTGCGGGTCGCTGACGACCAGTTCCATAAAATCATTACAGGGAATCGAGTAGGCTAGACCAATGACTCCTGCTGTCAGTGGACAGGCAAATGAGGTTCCCGTAGTAGTTGTAATTCCAGTGGAACCACTTGTTGTTACTACGTCAATACCAGGTGCTCCAAAATTGATGGTTTGATCTCCATACCCTCCAGCAGTGTTATCATTATCATCTGTTCTTCCAACGCCAATCATATAATCACTTGAGCAAGCTGTAGGCATGTCTCCTGCAGTATCAACATCCAAATTTTGGTTCGTCGTCGCACCTACATTTAAAATACCATATCTACCAAGAGTATCATAGAATTGACACCACAATGGATAATTATTCGGATTCGCTCCGTCTATTCCCCATGAAGCACTTGTAGCAACTACAAACGCCCCTTCTGTACCTCCGGAATTATTCCATTGTTGTCTTAAAACCAATGGATACGTATAAGCTTCGATCACGTTGGACTGAGACAGACCACCACTCATGTTTACCACCATTAACTTTACGTTCCAGTTAGCGCCGACAACATTCAATCCGTTATCTCCTTTGGCACCAATCATTCCTAAACAGCTGGTACCATGACCACCTGTTCCAGTATTGTCATTATTTGATCCTGTATTCCACCCTTCGTAATCGTCTATATAACCGTTGTTATCATCGTCTTGATTATTATTTGGAATCTCTCCCTGATTCGTCCAGCGATTTGGCGCTAAATCCTGATGATCAAGGTTTCCACCGCTTCCTTCAACCATGCAAACTACGATATCATCATTTGTTGCGGTCTGTCCACCCTGTGTTAAATCCCATGCGAGATCAGAGTCGATATCGGCATCTGCCGTTGCTCCTCCTCCACCATTGTTAACATGGTGCCATTGGTTCGTCAAATTTGGGTCTCCAGGTAAAGTTGAGCGCATTTCTACATGGTAATTATAGTCAGCTACCGTTACTCCAGGCTGGTTGTAAAACCAATACTGCACGGCACTTGCGTCAACGGATTCGTCAAACTTTACCAACCATACACGCATTGGTCTCGACAACTCCTTAGCTACGTACATATCGTAAGCAGCTGGTGCAGTTTTAACCATATCATACAAGTTGACCTCTTCCAAAATTTGGACGAGCATTTCACCTTCTATGTAAGGCTTTTTATCATAATGTTCTTTGGATTGAGCAAAAGAAGTTGCTGTAAATAATAGCATTCCTGCAACGAATGCAAAAACAGAGGATTTCATATGCAAATTGTTTAAGTGTTCTAGTTCCCTTTAAAATTATGAAATCTATTCAGATAAAAAAAGAATCTGTGATGAACCTAACACAATGATATAGATTTGAACGTTATTGGAAACACGCATAAAAACCTCAATTATTTTTCATATATTTACCCGGGTATTTATTAAGCAAATGAAAAGAAAAAACGGCAGAAGAGATTTCCTTGGAAAACTAGCGCTGGGTGCCTCATCGGCACTAGCCATTCCTTTTTTAGGTATGTCTGGCGCAAAAGATGAAGATATGGACGAAGCGAACAAGAAAAAAGCAATTCTTCGGGTTAAACCACTTGGATTCCAATGGGAAACAGCGGACCCTTTCCTATTTTGTGTCCACCACGAAGATCACTATCCAAAAGGTAATGCCGACATGGGGCCTGTAGACTCATTAGCAGGAAGAAGAATTGGTTCTGATTTTGAGCTTAAGGATGGTTGGCGAATGTATCATGGGAAAACAATACCTGGATTTCCCGGGCACCCGCACAGAGGCTTTGAAACAATTACCGTTGTCCGAAAAGGAATGGTAGATCACGCTGATTCGATGGGGGCTGCAGGGCGCTATGGTGATGGAGACGTACAATGGATGACTGCAGGAAAGGGAATTCAGCACTCCGAAATGTTCCCACTTATCCATCAGGACAAAGACAACCCAATGGAACTTTTCCAGATTTGGCTGAATCTGCCTAAGAAGAATAAAATGGTTGAGCCACACTTCAAAATGCTTTGGAATAAGTCAATTCCGAAAATGGAGCATGCCGATAACAACGGACAAATGACCTATATTGAGTTAATAGCTGGTCATCTCGGAAACGAACAAGCGCCAGCCCCACCTCCCAATTCATGGGCTTCAGATGAAAATAATCATGTGGGTATTTTTAATATTAAAATGCAGGCTGGTGCCAGCTTTATAATTCCGAAAACAACGAATGGCATGAACCGAACCGTATATTTTTACGAAGGTGACGGACTTACCATTGCGGAAACTAAAATTGCTCACTATCATGCGGCAGAGGTTGATCCTGAAGTTGATCTGGCGCTCAAGAACACGAGTTCATCAGACATTAAAGTGCTTGTACTTCAGGGGAGACCAATAAACGAACCTGTTGTTCAGCATGGCCCTTTTGTCATGAATACGAGGCAAGAAATTCAACAAGCCTTTGAAGACTATCATAGTACTCAATTCGGAGGATGGCCATGGCCTGATTACGGACAAGTACATGATCGGTCGAAAGGACGATTTGCGAGTCATGCTGATGGCACAGTTGAGAAAGGAGCATAATGAAACGCTCGTTTCTATTCCTATTCGTTTTTCTCGGTTACTTCAGTGTTGCACAGCATAAAACGGTAGATATTCTTTCATGGAATGTTTTTCTGAGACCAGGTTTCTTAATGGATGGGCAGCTAAAAAGAGTGGACAGTATTGCACACTATCTGGTTCATTCGGATGCAGATATACTGGTATTACAAGAAGTTTTCCACGGAAGAGCACGTCGAAGGCTTATCAATTCGATAAAGACAAAATATCCATATTACACTAAAAAGGGGAAAACAAGTTTCTTTGGAGTTCCATCGGGTGTGCTTATTTGTTCCAAATACCCCGTAAAACAGGAACGAGCCATTTATTTTAAAAGAGCCATTAAGGCCGATAAACTAGCTCGAAAAGGCGGAATATTTGTCGAAATAGATCTGGCAAATACATCTTTTGAGGTGATTGGAACGCACTTACAAGCGGGCGGCGGAAAAGAGGGTATGTTAATACGAAAGCAACAATTAAAAGAATTATTGGCGCTCCGTTCAGATGATAAAAAACCTGTTGTATACGCTGGAGACTTTAATATTTCATACAACTCTGAATCGTATGATGATCTGGTAAAAATTCTTTCAGGTAAAAATAAAGCGCCTGAGGGTGCAATAAAGAATACGGCAAACTTCAGTGACCACGACCTTACCAATGCGAAAGGAAAACCAAAATGGATTGATTTTATTCTGACCAGCATTTCAAAGCGGATCAACATTTTATCGTCAAAAATAGAACAGCCCATGTTTCGCCCAGATGGAACACTTGAGCGACTGTCCGACCACAACCCTATTCGAAGTACAATTGAACTGAACGTTCCTACTCCTCTTACAAAGTAATTATCTTTGCAGCGATGACGGTAGATCTGCAAACAATAGAAGACCTTGAATTTACAACTATTCGCAACTGGCTGCGTGATTATGCTATTGGACCAACTGCGCACGACCGACTTCAAAAACTATCTCCTATTCGGTCCTCAAAAGACGTAAAGGCAGAACTTCTCAAGGTTCATGAATTGAAGTCCATCAGAACGGAAGGTGAAGCTTTTCCGAGAATGGAATTTGAGGAGCTCACGGAGGAAATTCGATTACTTCCTATCAAAAATGCTTCTATTCAACTTGAAGGTTTCTTGCGTATATATGATGCCTCAAAAATGGTTAATGCTCTTCTTTATTTCTTTAATAAGCGAGAGGCAGATTACCCGCATCTTTCTTCCATTCTACAAGATGCTTATTACACAAAAGAGATTATTGAAGCCATAGAGCGGGTCTTTGACAAGCACGGAAAAATAAAAGATGATGCATCGGAAGCATTATTTGAGATTAGAACCAAGATAAAAGTTGTCAGAAAACAAATCAATCGCAACTTTGATAAAGAAATCAGACGACTGTTAAAGGATAATGTTTTAGGCGATACGCGTGAGACATTTATTAGTGACCGACGTGTACTTACCGTTCTCTCTAACTATAAGCGAAAGGTTTCTGGGACGGTACATGGCTCGAGCAAAACAGGCAATTTGACCTATATAGAACCGCAAGTCAACATTGCACTTAACAACGAGTTGGAATTGTTGCTTGATGATGAACGGAAAGAAATATTCCGCATTCTTCAACTTTTAAAGACAGAGCTTCACGCACATATTGAGCTAATCTCTATTTATCAAAATGTGCTTACCGAATTTGATTTTATAAACGCCAAGTGTCGCCTCGCAATTGCCTTAGAATGCAATCTACCCTCAATTCAAGATGATCTCGAGTTAGAGCTTATTGACGCGTATCATCCGATTCTTTGGAAGAATAATAAAGAACAGAAGAAGCGCACTCTCCCACAGCACGTTAAAATGGATAAGTTTTCGCGCATGATGGTCATATCTGGACCGAATGCTGGAGGAAAGAGTATCACATTGAAATCGATAGGACTTTTGCAATTAATGCTTCAGTCGGGCTTATTGGTTCCTGTTCACCCGAATAGCAAGATGTGCCTTTTTGAAAATATTCTAAGTGATATTGGCGACAATCAATCCATTGCAAACGAACTCAGCACCTATTCCTATCGTCTAAAACGAATGAATGAGTTTCTTCAAATTGCTAACCGGAAAACACTATTGCTTCTCGATGAATTTGGTACTGGGTCTGACCCTGAACTCGGAGGAGCTCTTGCAGAGGTAATTTTTGAAGCACTGTATAACAAAAAGAGCTATGCTGTTATCACTACGCATTACAATAACATTAAACTAAAAGCGGACAGGCTAAAGAATGCCATCAACGGCAGTATGCTATTCAATACCGAGACACTCGAACCTACCTATACATTTTCAACTGGACAACCAGGCAGCTCTTTCACGTTTGAAGTGGCCAAAATCAATGGCATTCCAGATGAACTAATCCAGGAAGCTAAGAGCAGACTTGACGATAAAAAAGTAAAAATGGATCGTCTCCTCAACGAGTTGCAAAAGGAAAAGAATTATCTAAAACGACTCAACAAGGAGCATATTGAAGCGCAAGACATCGCCAGTAAAGCTTACGAAGAATACGAAAGTAAAAAGGCGTTATACGAACAAAAACTACAACAATATAGGGACAGCGCCGGTGCGAATCAAAAACTCATTCAGCACGGGAAAAAATTGGCTTCTTATATTGATCGATACAACATTAACACGCGGAAAAAATCCATCAATGATAATTTAATTGAGGAAATTCGAAAATACGTCGCTGTTGAAAAGTCCAAGATTGAATCGCTGAAGAAAAAAGCGAAACAGCAGAAAAAGCCTGTGGTCAAGAAGAAAACCAAACAGCGAAAAGTCAAAGATGACTTCCAACGGGATAAAATAAAAGCGGGGTCCAGGGTCAAACTTATTTCCACGAAGCAAATTGGAACTGTTGAAGAAATGAAAGGCAATTCAGTGACAGTGAGCTTCGGTTTTGCCAGAATGAAAGTAGATCTGGATAAATTGATGTGGGTACAGGATATAAAAAAATCCTAAAGAACTTTTTTACAAACACAAAGCATCAGCGCTTAGCATTTCTGTAGAGTAAGTAGGCCACTCCACCAAAGAGGAAATTCGGCACCCAGACAGCCAAGTACGTCGGAAAACCAAGGTTCATGGCAGACACCGTTGTAACCTTCATGGCAAATATGTAAATGAAGATAATGGCCAGTCCAATTGCGATATTAATTCCAATTCCACCGCGCTTCTTACGACTTGCTACAGCAATTCCGATAATGGTCAAAACATAGGTCGCAAATGGATAAGAGGTTCGTTGATAGAGCTCGATTTCGTACATCGGCACCATGGACGACCCTTTTTTACGCTCACGCTCAATAAAATCCTTTAACTCAAAATAAGTCATGGCTTCCGCAATGTTCTCACGTGTAGCCATTTCATCAATACTGAATTGGAATGAAGTATCTAGTTCTGCGCCATTTTCAATGTAATCATTGGTGTCCCCTACTTCGCGTAAATAATAATTATAAAGCTTCCATTCGTTGGACTCTCGTTTGTTATTTGCCGTACCGGCTTTTACAAATGATACCAGATTATTTTCGTCATCCCACTGCTCTACCACTAAATCATAGATCAAATCTGTTTCAGCCGTGTAAGAACGAAAATAAACTACCTGATGACCTGGAAATTCCGCATGGTAATCAACAACAGACATGGTCATCCGGTAATACTTTTCCTCGAAAGCAAGACGCTCTTTATTCGATCTGGGAATAATAAAATGATTCATCACCAATGAGATCAACATCAAAATAGTGGCAGCAATCATGTACGGGCGAACAAATCGAGCGAAAGGCTTACCACTATTCCAAATAGGAATTATTTCCGTTTCCTGGGCCATCTTCGCAGTAAACCATATAACTGAGACGAAAATGATCATGGATGAGAACATGTTCCCATAAAATAAAATGAAGTTGAAATAATAATTGTAAATAACCTCCCAGGCAGAAGCGTCATTCTCGATGAACTCCCCCAGTTTGTCCGCCATATCAAATACCATGGCTAGCACCATGATCACGGCCAGCATGAAAAAGAAAGTCGTTAAGAACTTTCGGATGATATATCGATCAATTATTTTCAGCATCTATAAACGATTGCTCAACTTTGGAAGCATTGCATTCTTCCATGCAGTAAACGTACCAGCTTGAATTTGGTTTCTTGCCTCTCCTACTAACCACAAATAGAAAGATAAATTGTGCAGCGTCGCAATTTGAATTCCTAAATATTCTTTTGTCCGAACTAGGTGGCGTAAATAAGCTTTACTATACATGCTATCCACATAACACGTTCCATTTGGATCAAGCGGTGAATAATCATCCTCCCACTTCTTATTTTTGATATTAATTATACCTTCTGAAGTAAAGAGCATTCCGTGTCGAGCGTTTCTTGAAGGTAATACGCAGTCGAACATATCGACCCCAAGTGAAATACATTCAAGAATATTCGCTGGTGTTCCTACTCCCATTAAATACCTTGGCTTGTCTTCAGGAAGAATGGAACATACAAGATCTGTCGTCCGATACAATTCTTCATCTGGCTCTCCAACTGATAATCCACCTATGGCATTACCAATCGCATCATGTGAAGCTATGGTAGCCGCCGATTCTTTTCTCAAATCATCATATGTGCTACCTTGAACAATTGGAAATAGCGCTTGCTCATATCCGTATTTAGCTTCTGTCTTGTCCATTTGATTGAAACAACGCTTTAACCATCGATGTGTCATGTGCATAGAGCGCTTAGCGTAATCATAACCACAGGGATATGGTGTGCACTCATCAAAAGCCATAATAATATCTGCACCTATTGTTCGCTGAATATCAATCGCTCGCTCAGGAGAAAAGAAGTGATAGCTTCCGTCGACATGCGACTGAAATGTAACTCCCTCTTCTTTAATTTTCCTTGAACCTGAAAGCGAATAAACTTGATATCCTCCGCTGTCTGTGAGCATTGGTCTATTCCAATTAATAAACTTATGCAGTCCGCCAGCTCCTTCTAATATATCCAATCCCGGACGTAAATAAAGGTGATAGGTGTTCCCTAAAATGATTTGCGCTTTTACATCCTTCTCCAACTCCGTTTGATGCACTCCTTTGACTGTACCAACAGTCCCGACCGGCATAAAGATTGGTGTTTCAATAACGCCATGATCGGTATGCAATTTACCTGTTCTTGCTTTTGATTTTTCGTCAGTAGTTTCTAACTCGAAGTGCATAAAGTTGTTGATAATTAAAGTCAACAAAGATAAATGTATTTGACAAAGCATCCCATATTTGTATCAAAGCACAAGGATGTACGATTATTTACCGGTTTTTGACTATTCGATAGCGACATATTTGTTCTTGGGCTTCTGCCTAATGGTCTTTCTGCAACTGATTTTTGTACTTTTCATTTACAGCAGACTCGCCTTCCATAAAGACAAATCAAAAACCGACGATACACCACCAGTAACAATCATTATAGCTGCTAGGAACGAGTCAGAAAACCTTTTCAAAAACTTGCCCTTTATTCTTGGACAAGACTACCCTGAATTTGAAGTTATTATTGTCAATCATCAATCGATGGATGATTCGCAGTACATCCTTGACACCTATGCTCGTCAGTACTCGAACCTTCGCAGCATCAAGGTAGAGCGCAATAAACATCTGAAATACGGAAAAAAACTCCCTCTAACGATTGGTATTAAAGGGGCTAAGCACGATCAATTATTGTTCACGGATGCAGACTGTAAACCAACGGGAGACCAATGGTTGAAGAGTATGGCTTGTCATTTTTCGAACAAACATCAAATCGTACTAGGATACGGACCATACAGAAAGCGCAAAGGAATGATTAATGCGATCATTCGTTTCGATACAGCGTGGATTGCAATGAATTATTTCTCCATGGCAAAAGCAGGAATGCCCTATATGGGGATTGGCCGAAACATGGCCTACACTAAAAAGGCTTTTCATGATGCCAAAGGATTTAAATCTCATTACTCACTTTCTTCTGGTGATGACGACTTGTTTATCCAAGAAGCCGCAAAAAAACGCAACTATACGATCAATATTGAAAAAGACTCTTTTTGCTATTCCAATTCTGCCAAAAGCTGGTCGCATTGGATGAAGCAAAAGGCACGTCATTACACCACAGCTCAGAAATATCAGGTTATTAAAAAGCTAATGTTAGGAATCTACCCACTTAGTCTGTTATTGATGACCGTTTCCTTTGTTATTTTACTGTTTGATTCTAATTTCATTTGGATCACCCTTGCCATTTACTTGCTGCTTTTGACAGTAAAGTGGATTATCATAGGTCGTTCATTTAAGAAATTACGTGAATCAAAGTTTATTGCATTTATACCACTGCTGGATATAGCTTATGCTATTCTAACTCCCATCATGTTTTATGCAACAGATAAAACAGAAAAGAATAAATGGTAGACAAAAGTCACTTATCGGATAAAGCTCAGAAAGACCTTCAACTGGTAGATGCGGCGATAAATGGTGATCAATCAGCTTATGCAGAACTGATGGAGCGTTACCGCGAATCCATCTACTATATGATGCTGAAGATGGTTAATAATACAGATGATGCTGATGACTTGACTATTGAAGCTTTTGGTAAAGCCTTTAATCGTTTGAAGCAATATTCTCCGAACTATGCGTTCTCAACGTGGCTCTTCAAAATCGCATCGAATAATTGCATCGATTTCATCCGGAAAAAGCGCATTAAAGTTACTTCAATGGATACCGGAATCAAAAATGATGATGGCGAAACCATTTTCATTGATGCGGAAAGCAACTCGCGAAATCCAGAGGAAACTGCCATGCATAAGCAAAAAGTAATGCACATGCGCGAATTGGTTAGTAAATTGAAACCGCGCTACCGACTGCTTGTCGAAAAAAGGTACTTTGAAGAGCTTAGCTACGAAGAAATTTCTGAAGAACTCGACTTACCGCTTGGCACAGTCAAAGCCCAGTTATTTCGTGCACGCGATTTTCTGGCAAACATGATGGCCAAAACGAAAGACACCATTTAACCCTGATGAGCGACATCGACCTAATACTTCAGTATTTCCCAGATATCACCAAGGATCAGAGAGAGAAGTTCGCAAAATTGAAAACCCTTTATCTGGATTGGAACGATAAAATCAATGTGATCTCGAGGAAGGATACAGATAATTTCTATGAACGTCATGTTCTCCATTCATTGGCTATCGCTAAAGTCATAGCGTTCAATCCGGGAACGCGTATTTTAGACATCGGAACAGGTGGAGGGTTTCCCGGAATACCATTGGCGATATTGTTCCCTGAATGCGAATTCTTGCTTGTGGATTCCATCGGAAAGAAGATCAAAGTCGTAGATGGGGTAGCTTCTGAATTAGGACTGAAAAACGTACGTGGGCAGCACGAACGAGCTGAAAAAATTAAAGAACAATTTGACTTTATTGTAAGCCGAGCGGTAACATCAATGCCAGCATTTCTGAAATGGACAAAGGGTAAGTTTCTTAAAGAGGACAAAAACGCACTAAAAAATGGCATTCTTTACCTAAAAGGCGGCGATCTTACGGAAGAAATGTCAACGGTTAAAAAAGCCATTCAATATTTCCCAATAGCCACTATGTTCTCGGAAGAATTCTTTGAAACTAAAAAGGTGGTTTACCTTCGGAATTAAGCGCTCGACTTAGTCAAGCTTATAGCGCTTGAAAAACGCATCCCAATCCCAGATAAAATTCTCAACGATTTCATCCATTCGTTTTAGGAATAAGGGATTTGGCGCCTGCATTCGCTTAAAATACTCGTCTTGGAAATTGTACAAGGTATACTTATCAAAAATCGCCTTAGACATAGCGTAAATCATATTCTTTGACGGATGATTCAAGCGGGACATTAAGCTCTTATAATCTTTAACCAATGCTTTGAATTCAGGGACTGACATCTCGTATACACTGGCAAGCTTTTCGTAAATCAGATGCTCTACACGATCTGCTTGTTCAGGGTCAAAAGAGCTCTCTAAAAACGATAGGTTTCCTACAATAACAATAAGTGCGAATTCATAGTTTTGTTTTTCTCCAATATTGGGAGAAACGACAAAAGAAGGATCTTCATTGATAAATTCTGCAACTACAGGGAAGCCATTATCAACCGTATTGAAAATACCATTGATAAAAACATTGGCTAACTTATTGTCACTTACCTTTTTCCGTAAAATAGTACCAAACATTTCTTAACAATTGATTTTGATAGCTCCCATACAAAATTAGGGAAAGACGTACCTGAACTAACTCGCACTTTTTTTGGTTATCAACATTTTTTTCAACAGTTATTAACACTATGGTTATTTTCTGTTCATCCTTGATTTGGACACTTCAACCCGTTTTTTGGATTTATCAGCGTATATTTTGAACACATCTGGATTGGATTTGTACCTTTAAATCGGATTTAGAATTCTAAACTAATGAAGAGAAGCCAAATCATACTTTTCGCGGTCTTTCTGGTCATAACCG
Organism: Flavobacteriales bacterium UBA6051; assembly: GCA_002427735.1. Lineage (GTDB taxonomy): Bacteria > Bacteroidota > Bacteroidia > Flavobacteriales_D > Crocinitomicaceae > UBA4466. The sequence goes on along the minus strand of DIYP01000011.1, from coordinate 33,752 downwards.
CATTGATTTACATGGCACTTTCTGCCAACAAAAAGGAATACAATAAAGAACTGAAGGAAGAAGATACAATTGTCTATGTACCTGTTCGACAAGTCAAGAATAAAATTGCCAGTCTTACATTAACATCTTATGGTCAAATTCTGCCGAACTCAGAGGTAATTGTCTCAGTTGAAGTGCAAGGTAAGTTAGAGAAAGGAGCACTTACACTAAAACCGGGAGTTAATTTCAGAAAAGGACAAATTCTTTATCGTGTTAACAATGAAGAAGCTTTCTACGCATTGAGCGCCAGAAAATCGACCCTATCAAACATTTTATTAAATGCTCTTCCTGATTTGGAACTTGACTTTCCTTCTGAGCGGAATAAGTGGGTTAACTTCTTGAATGCCTTAAAACCAGATAGCAGAATGCCCGAGTTGCCTACTATTAATTCTGCCAAAGAACGCGGCTTCTTGATTAGTAGAAATTTCTTTGCAGAATATTACAACATCATGAGTCAGGAAGCACGAATGGAAAAATACATGTATGCTGCTCCATTTAACGGGACCGTGATAGCAGTATATGCGGAACCAGGTTCTATTGCTAATCCAGGAGGACAAATTGCCAAAATTGCGAAGACAGGTGACTTTGAAGTTAAAGTGCCAATTTCCATGGAGGATTTAGAGCTTTATAAGGACAACAGTATAGCCAATTTCAACGATGCTTCCGGAAAATTTGTCGCAACTGGGAAAATCATCCGAATTTCTGATGTCATCAATCAACAGACGCAATCAGCTGATGTTTACTATTCGATTAAGGCCAATGATGGAGAGCAAATCTATAACGGCATGTACGTGAATGTCTCCATCAATAAAGAAGCTGTCAAAACAACGATGACACTTCCGAGAGTCGCAGTGAAAAATGGAAAAGTGAATATTTTGGAAAACGACCAGGTCAACTCGCAGGAAATTGTAATTGTCGGTTCCATTCCTGATTCCGTTTTTGTAACAGGTTTGCGCGATGGACAGCAGGTATTGTTAGAACCACTCGAGAAAACGGACAACAAGGTCACTTACAAGGGTATATCACGATAACTGATCCTCATGAAAAGAGTCATTCAATTTTTCATTAATCGACCGGTTTGGGGGAATGCGTCCATCGTTATTATCCTCATGTTCGGTGTGTTCTCAATTTACTCCCTTAAAAGGTCATTCTTTCCTGAGTTAGATCCGAACATGATCTCTATTTCTGTGTTTTATCCAGGTGCTTCACCTGATGAAATGGAGGAAGGTGTTACGATAAAAATAGAGCAGGCTATTACAGGGCTCGATGGAATAGAAGAAATCAATTCTACCTCTTCGGAAAACTTCTCTCAAATTACCATCAAAGGGTATACGGATACCGATATGGAAGAACTTTTGAGTGACGTCGATAATGCCGTAAACTCAATTAATTCATTTCCTCAAGGTGCTGAGCAACCCATCGTTAATCGATTAAAGTCGGGCGGCATGGGCAGCGTTGTTGCCTTTGCGGGAATCTCAGCAAGAAATGACAACGTCAGCATCACTGAGTTAACTGATCTGGCCTCGCAGGTTGAACGGGACCTCCTGAATACAAAGGAAATTACCCAAATCGAGAAAAATGGCTTTCCAGAAAAGGAGCTAACCATTAATGTGCGGGAACAAGACCTCATCCGTTTCAATATCTCAATGCAGGAAATCGCCTTAGCGGTTGGTACGAAGAATATTGATATTACCGCAGGAACTATACGTGGAGGGCTTGAAGAGATGAATGTGCGGTCCAACAATAAAGGGACTACAGCAGAAGACATTCAAAACATTCAGGTGCGGACCACAACGAGCGGTGAACAAATTACAATCGGCGATGTTGCCGATGTACAACTCGGATATTCAGAAGCTTCACAGGAAGCAAAATATAACGGAAAGCCTGCTGTTTCTTTTCAGATCGAAAAAACGACAGATCAGGATATTGCTAAAATTACGGACGTTCTCTACGACTACCAGAAGAAATTCGAGGAAAAATATCCGGAGTTCAAGTTCAATATCTTCTATGAATTTAACAGCATGCTGGACGAGCGAATCAGTCTTTTGACCAAAAATGGGTTAATGGGATTGATACTCGTACTCTTATTTCTGGGACTTTTCTTAAACCTTCGCCTCTCTGCGTGGGTGGCGTTTGGTATTCCATTTTCCTTTCTTGGGATGTTCATTTTTGGAATGGCCTACGGAATGTCGATCAATATGATTTCGCTTTTCGGAATGATTCTGGTGGTGGGAATCTTAGTTGATGACGGTATCGTAATTGCCGAGAATATTTACACCCATTATGAGCGCGGAAAACCAGCACACAAGGCAGCGTTAGACGGAACAATGGAAGTTCTCTCTTCCGTTTTCTCATCTGTACTTACGACCATTGTTGCTTTTTCTATGCTTCTATTCGTTGAAGGACTGGAAATGATGCGCGAAATGGCCTTTGTAGTTATATCATGCCTTGCTTTTTCACTTTTCGAGGCGTTTATTATTCTTCCCGCTCACCTTGGTCACAAGAAAGTGCTATCCGAACCTAACAAGCCCCCATTTAGTGTTGCAAAGGGACTCATCTTTATGGGTGCAGGATTAGTCATTGCGTACATTGGCGTGCTTCTAATACCAGAAGAAGTATCCTTCGGAATAGTCTTGTTCCCATTTGGTTTGATTATTTCCGGAATAATCGTTTTCCTTACCGGGTTTAGCAAATCTCCTATTGACGGGAATATTCGTCGCGGAGCTGATAGAGGTATAAAATATGTCCGAGACAAATGGTTTGACTCGGCTGTTTCCTTAATCGTTGGAACTAAAAAATTCCCTTGGTACGCAGTCAGTTTCTTTTTCCCGACTCTGTTTACAGTTAGTGTAATAGGAATGTTTAGTGCGGGCATAATCAACTTCACTTTTTTCCCAGATATTCAGCCTGACTTTTTCACTGTAGAAGCAGCCTATCAGCCTGGCGATAACAAAATGAAGTCCGAGGAATTTATTGAAAAGGCAACGCAAATTCTTTTTGAAGAGAACGCGAGAATTAAAGAAGAAAGCGGCGACGATCTTCTGACTTATTTCTCGAGCAATATAGGTTTTGCACAGAGTCTCGGTCAAGGAGGAAATCACGCTTCGATGCTTAGCGTGTTCTATGACGGTGAAAATACGAAGACACCTGTAGACACATTGATGAACCGCATTATTGAAAGAATCAAGAACAGCGACGTTGGTCGACTGGCGCAAGACACTTATGTCGGAGGATTCAATCGATTTGGAAAAGAAATTGAAGTGGGACTCACCTCTCAGAAAGAATCAAGTCTAGAAGGTGCACGAGAACTGTTTAAAAAAGAACTAGCGAAACTGGATGGGGTTATCAACATTAAGGATAATATGCCACCCGGTAAAAATGAAGTTCAACTACAGCTCAGACCTGAAGCTGAAATCTATGGTTTATCGGAAGGTGATATTCTTACGCAAATTCGACAAGGATTCTTCGGACAGGAAGCCCAACGCGTCATCATAGGAACAGACGAAGTTAAAATCTGGGTGCGATATCCGAAAGAGGAACGCAGCTCACTTTCAGACCTGGAAAACATGAAGATCAAATCTCCGCAAGGCCTGGCTATTCCATTGAAAGAAATCTGTAATTTTAGTATGGGAAGGGCACCGGAGAGCTTAAAGCGTCGAGATGGGCAGCGCATCATAAAAGTAGATGCTGAGTGTGTGGACCCAGATGAAGTTGCGAACATTAACCAAACCGTTACTGATAGTATTATTCCGAAAATTGTTCAAGCATATCCCGACATTCAAACAAAGCGCATGGGTCAGTTTGAGCGAAGTCAAAAAACAGGGAACTCCATGATGTACATTAGCCTCATTGGTATAGCTATCATGTTCATTATTCTGACCCTTCACTTTAACAGCCTTTCGAGTTCCTTCTTGATTATGCTTGTTATTCCAGCAGGTGTCTCAGGATCAATTCTAGGGCACGGCTTAGTGGGAATACCCGTCTCTATTTTATCCGTTTTCGGAATGATTGCTTTACTCGGAGTCTTGATCAATGACGCCATCGTCTTTCTCGATCGATACAATGATTTGCTTAAGGAAGGCTTAGATGTAAAATCAGCTGCAAAGGGTGCAGCTTCATCACGCTTCAGACCAATTATTTTGACGTCACTCACTACAGTTGCAGGTCTACTACCGATTATTTCTGAAACAAGCATGCAAGCACAATTCCTTATTCCTATGGCAGTGTCCATTGCCTTCGGAGTGCTATTTGGGACGGTGTTTATCTTGTTCTTTTACCCTGCAGCCATTCTTTATTGGAATGCCAGAAAACGCTTCTTTAAATTTATTTGGACAGGAGAATGGGCGGATAAGCGAGCAATTGAACCTGCCTTAAAATTAGAACAAAACAAACATGACTTTGAAAGCAATTAGTTCACTTACCGCACTGCTCTTTGCGTTCATTTGTTTTGGACAAAAAGAACTAACGGCCTCAGAAGCAGTTTTTATTGCACTGGAGAATAATTACCAGATTCTTATTTCTGAGAAACAGCACGAAATTAACGTTCGCAACAACAGTTGGTCAGAAGCAGGGTTATTCCCTACAGTAAGCCTAAACGTTGCTCAAAATAACACCATTCAGGACAACACAAATAACCCTTTTACCTTTACACCGGGAATTATTTTGAACCAGAGCATTAACCCTTCACTAATGCTTGATTGGAATATTTTCAGCGGATTTCAGGTGCGCATGTCTAAGCAGCGTCTGGAGCAACTGGAAGAACAAACGGCCAACAATGCCATTGCGATAATTGAAACGACCATTCAAGATGTTTTGAAAGCATATTACACGGCTCAATTACAAAATGATCGCAAGCAGTTGTTCGAAGACATCATGAGTCTCTCCAGAAAACGGTTTAAGTATTATGAACTCAAAGAGAAGTACAGCACCTCATCCTCGCTGGAACTGCTTCAGTTTCGAAATCAGTACTTAACCGACAGTACAAATTATTTGATGCAGAAGGTTTCTTATGAAAATGCCATGCGTAACCTTAAGATTTTAATGAACACACCGGAATCTTTAGAAACCGAATATATTCTAACCGATAAAATTGACATTTTACTCGCCGATATCGATTACAGCAGTGCTCAGGAAGAAATGCTTGCCAATAACCGCAACCTTAAAAATCAATTTATTGCGCTCGAATTGCAAAAAACCAATACGTCCTTTTCGCGCTCTTTCCTTTATCCAACGTTGAGTTTTCAAGCTGGGGTGCAACCTGGATGGTCATGGTTCAGAGAGATTAAGGATAATGCCTTTGACGCTCAGACCAGTAACTTATCCTACTATGGAAACTTGAATTTGCGCTATACAATTTTCAACAATTGGAAAAGCAAACGCGCCGTGGAGGTATCAAAAATTCAAGAAGAAATTGCCGAGCTCAATATTGAGAGTATGGAACAAACGCTTTCTAATACATTGGAAAACTTAATTGACCTTTACAAGGTGCGCCTGGATTTAGTCAGTATTTCCCAGGAAAATCTCTCCTACGCTGAAAAAGCGTTCGAGCTTGCTCAAAAGCGATTTGAGTTGGGTAGTTTAAATTCCATTGATCTCACAACATTTCAAAACAACTACCAGAACACGATGATTCAGCATTATGAGAATCTATTCAATAAAATGGATACGTTCCTTGAAATCTATAAAATGACAGGGAAAATCAGTTTGGAATATCAAAAACCATAGTCACACATGTATATTCCGCTCAGGAAGCCTTTTATTTTCACCAGTGTATTATTGCTTTTTGCAGGCTTATTGCTATCTGTTGCACTGAATTTTTCAGGCGACGGAAATTACACTTTGTTGATGGGAATCGTAGCAACGCTGATAGCAACAGGAATGTGCACAGCAGTCAATCTATTGTATTTTGTAAATAGCGCCAGTTTAGCCCAGCGTCTTCTCGCACCAGGAGTATTGGTCAGCGTTCTTTTCGGAGTGCTTTACAAAGATTCATTGTTTGACCTATTCTTCTTTCTGTTTTTTGGGCTTATTAATTTCGGAATCGGTTTGTATTGGTATGTCTCCATTCAACGTATGAGGCGAGAAAACGATTCAAATAGCTAATCCTGTTCGAGAATTTCACGCAAGCGTTCACGATCTTTTGCCAGTGATAACATGGCATCTTTTTGAGTAGTCATTAAAAACAAATAGTTTGTCTTGAAAGATACATGATTGAGATAATGATGAAAAAACCATGCGAACAGTCCCAGTAAAGGCATACATGCGAAATAGACTAGTTTCAGTAAAAAGGTTAATTCAACAAAGGAATCAAACAACCAGATAAAACCAAAATAACTGATCGGATAAACGACTAAGCTAAGAAGTACAGAAACTGCCGCAAAATACTCTCGATCTTTGATGGTACTGGAAACGATAATGTCCACCAGTTTATATTGAAGGACATTATGCACTACACCAAACATGTAAAGTGGCAATCCCAATATGAGAAAAATCGTAGAAAAAATAAGCTGGCGCAAGAACATGCGAGGTTTATAGTTTCTATCCAGAAAACCTGACTTAATCTCATACTTCTGCAACTGGTACTTAATACGGTAAACGAGGTCTGTCAATTCTCCCATTCTTTCAGGAGATTCACGATGTATTCGATTAATTCCTTCAAACGTCTTTTTCAATAACGAGACATCCTTTTCCACGCCTTTAACATCTGATGCCACGTAGTCTGAGGATAGAATATGTGTGATATCTTCAACCAGAACTTCGTGCTCCGTAGAGGTCGCCCCTACCAATAAATCCTCCATGCGCTGGCGAAAAGTGTCCGTTAATGCGCGAGCAGTTTTCAAAGAATCCTTTTCAAAATCATTAACTAATGGGGAAGCATCAACAGGGTCTCCAATATTGACTAATACGGAACTTCTGAATTTCTCAGGTTGTGAATACACAAGTCCAACAGGAATAATGCGTAGGTTCAATGATTTCTCTTTATTCCGCTTTTCAACCTCCAGCGCAATTCTTGCAGCTCCAGATTTAAGCATACGCAGCTGTCGTTCATTAAAACTATTTCCTTCAGGAAATATAACCAGTGTCTTCCCCTTTTCCAGCAAGCGATAGCAATGCTCGAATGAATCATTGTTGGAGACGCGTTTCGTTTTCGATTCAGTTGCACGGTTAATTGGAATCAGGCCTAACCCCCGTAAAACCCAAATCTTAAAACGGGTATTGAAAAAGGTCGCCTTTGCCATATAAAATATAGGTTCACGACAAACATGACCTATCATCCAGGCGTCCATCAATGTATTGGGATGATTCGCTAAAATAATTTTAGGGCCATCATGATCCAACGCCTCTCTGTTCTTTACACGAATCTCTCTGTAAAACAGACTGATTCCAAAACCAATAATTAATTTAAGAAAGCGATATACCATTATCTCCGAAGACCGAAAGATAGTAAAAGACTGGGCTTAGCGGTTTCTATCTATCCGATAATCTTGCTTAAATTCGCGCCATGTTCACTTTTCCAGTTGCATATCTTAATAGTAATGACGGAACCTCAATTCTTGCTTTTGGGGAAGGAAACAAGCTTATAACAGGAGATTCAGAGGCTCTTGAAAAAATTGACCAATTCGTTGAGGAGCATCGAGGAAGCTATATTTTCAGCGCGTTGAGCTATGATCTCAAAAATCAAGTGGAAAACTTATCGTCCCTTAACCAGGATCATCATGCTTTTCCATCATCCATTTTTTGGGTACCCGCGTCTGTTGTTCGAATGGAAAATGGTGCGTTCACTTTTGTTCAGGGTATTGAAGATGAAAAAAGTTTAGCCTTTCTTGAATACTTCTTTAAGAAAGAAAGCGCTGATCAATTTGATGCTTTTCCTTATCTTTTGGAACCTAGAATAAGCCGAAAAACGTATCTAAGAAATGTTCGATTGCTGCAGGAGGAAATTCAAAATGGGAACATCTATGAAATTAATTACTGTCAGGAATTCTTCGCAGAAAACGTAGAAATCAACGATTCTTTAGGCGCTTACTTTAAACTAAATCGAATTACAGAAGCGCCATATTCAGGTTTTCTCAGTATTGATGACTTTGACGTTTTCTGTGGAAGTCCAGAGCGTTTTTTGAGAAAACAAGGTAAAAAGTTGTGGTCCTCTCCAATTAAGGGAACACATCGGCGTGGCGCGAATACTGAGGAGGACGAAGCCTTCAAAAAAGCACTTCTCAACGATCCTAAGGAGCGATCTGAAAATGTAATGATCGTTGATCTCGTTAGAAATGACCTCTCTCGTATTGCAGAGAAAAATAGCGTAGAAGTAGAGGAACTCTTTGGGATACATACGTTTCGAACTGTGCACCAGATGATTTCAACGATTTCATGTCAGCTGCGACCGGAAACATCTTTCAAAGACATTCTTCAAGCGACATTTCCAATGGGTTCTATGACTGGTGCTCCCAAAATCAGTGCAATGGAATTGATTGAAAAACACGAAGATTTCAAACGCGGAATTTATTCCGGATCTATTGGTTTTATTGATCCGAATGGAGATTTCGACTTTAACGTTATCATCCGAACACTTATCTATAACCGTCGAAAAAAGTACTTATCCTGCCCTGTCGGAAGTGCAATCACCATTCAATCTTCACCAGAGAAGGAATACGAAGAATGCCAGACAAAAATTCAGGGGATCCTTGACCAGATGCATGCGATTGACTGAGCTGCATATCACACCAGAATTAGAAGCGCTGCGCTCCAATGATTTTTTTGTTGCCTGTAGTGGTGGTGTTGATTCTATTTGCCTTGTGCACCTTCTGGTGCAAAATGGTTTTTCAATAAAGGTTATACATGTCAATTACCAACTGCGTGGAAAAGCATCTGAAGAGGATGCCAAATTTGTTGAGGACTTTTGTTTAAAGCATAAAGTCCCTTTTCACAAGCGTACGATCGATCTGAAAAAAGAACTACAAAAAGGCGGGAATTTACAGCAAAAAGCACGTGAATATCGCTATGCCTGGTTTAAAGAAATTATTCATTTAAGCGACCTCAACCGAGTAGTTCTTGCGCATCATGCCAATGATCAGGTTGAAACGTTCTTCTTAAACCTTGGGCGAAAATCTGGCGTCATGGGATTGGCTTGCATGCCTTTTGAAAACAATGGAATCATCAGGCCACTTCTGAAATTCACAAAAGTGAAACTGATTGAATATGCCAATGCGCATGAACTTTCATGGCGAGAAGATCAATCAAATGCGGACTCAAAATATAGACGAAACCTTTTACGGAATCGCATTTTACCATTTTTATCAAATGAAGTTGAACAGTTAGAAGAAAGCGTCTTAATATTAGTAGAACACTTTCAACGCAAGCAAAGAAGTCTTGAGCTAAAAATAAATCCGATTGTTGAGGAATTAAAAACAACCCTTTCACTACCTGTTGAATTGTACTCATCACTGGATCGGTTCGAACAAATTGAATTCATGCGCCAATTGCACCAGCCTGCGAGCCTCGCTCAAGAGTGTGAAGCGCTCATAAATTCCCAGAAAGGTAAGCGTGTACAACTTTTACCTAATCCTTTTTTCAAGGAGATCATCCGCGAAAAAAACGATTTCTCATTTTTGCCATTGAACCAGGAAGCACAACAATACAACTTAACGGTTGAAGCGGTGAATGATTTACCCATGGTTTTCTCTAAGGAAATCCTTTATCTGGACGGAGATAAAATCAAAGGAAAACTCAAGATTCGACCATGGCGGCAGGGAGATCGTATTGACCCGATAGGAATGCGTGGGTCAAAACTCATCTCTGACATTATTGTTGGTGCTAATGTTCCAAATAGCGATAAGTCAAATGTATTAGTTGTGCACGATGACATGACCATTCACTGGTGTGTTGGCTATAAGATTGGGCGCAAGGCCATTGCATCTACCCAATCATCTTCTGTCTTACGTTGCTCGATTACTTCAGTAGCTCCAGAATAGGCTTACCTGTCAATGAATTCGGATTTTGCAGGTACAAGAGATGTGACAACGTAGCGGAAATATCCGTTATCTCGATGTTACGGTAGATTTCTTGAGCTGGAACCCCTTTCCCATACCAAAGCAATGGCACATGCGTATCATAATTGAATGCAGAACCATGACTCGTACCCTTACGGGCAGATTCTGAGTCTACTGTTTTAGGTAAATAACCCGGCTCCAAAATGAAAATTACGTCTCCACTTTCCGCATGGTGATATCCTTTTCTCACCATATCCATCCATTGGTCATCTATTCCCGGATTATAGAGTTGATCTGCCGTAAATACGCGCTTGACTCCATCCCAGGATTGAATGTGTTCCGCAATAAAAGATCGAATCACCTTAGCGTCCAAATTATTTTCTGCAATCAAATCATGATTTAGATAAATATTCAAATTGTCCTGTGCTTCAATGAGGTCCGCGCCAAACTTTTGGGAGATAATCTCTTGTAATTTGAGCATATGCTCTTGGAGGAAGAAATATCCTCCTGGCAATTTTTTATCTGTTAGATATTGTGGAACCGGTACAACAGCGTGATCGGCGGTAAGAAATAAGGTAAAGTCATTTTTACCCACTTTTGTTTCTAGTTCCTTTATCAAACGTTCAATCTCAAGATCCAAGCGGATGTACATGTCCTCAATTTCAATTGAGTAAGGTCCAAAAGCATGTCCAGCTATATCGGGCGTAGAATAGCTCACACAGAGCATATCGGTCTGATTATCCTGCCCAAGCGATTCGTTTTCAATTGCGTTCAATGCAAAATTTGTTAAATACGTATTGGCAAATGGCGTTGAAGTGAAAATGCCATAGCTGACTGTTTCTCCAGAAATAGCCGCCAAATCATAAGGAAACGTTGGTGAAGTTTTGGTCCCTAACAAATGCTCATAAGGTCTGTCGTCAGGGCCACTTTCTGTGTAATCTTCTATTGGATAATACGTCTTCCAGATCTCTTTCTTCATACATTTCTCTGGATAACGCTTTGCGTTAAAATCTTTCGCCCATTGTGGCAAACTGGCCTGAAAAAAAGTACTAGTAATGAAAGAACCCGTTTGGTAATCAAACCAATAAGATCCATCGCTCAAATGCCCGCCTGGTAAAATTGCCCCACGATTCTTGATTGACATGGAAATCACTTTTGCATCTGGATAAGTCAATTTCAACTGATCCGTGATTGTGTTTGACTTTAAATTAACAGGAGAAAATTGTCCATTTATTGAAGATGATCCAACTGTTTCAACCGTCGAATCCGTTACACAATTAATTCCTCGATGCATATTTCGGTCATACCAATCATTCGCTACAATACCATGATTACTCGGCGTTGTTCCCGTATAAATAGACGCGTGTCCCGGCCCTGTGTATGTTGGAATATAATTATAGTTCGTATTACGGCAGTTCGTTCCCTCTTTCATTAGAAGCTTAAAACCACCTTCCCCAAATTTGTCATAATATCTATACAAGTACTCATAGCACATCTGATCAACGACAATACCTACGACTAATTTTGGAGAAGCTTCTTGCTGTGCAGAAAGTGAGTATCCCACCAAACACAAAGTGAACATTAAAATATTCTTCATAAACGGCTTTTTATCATTTCAAAAATATTGAATTAATCAATGTATGTGCCGTAAACAAAAAAAGTGCTACCAAATGATAGCACTTTCTTTAAATAATCTTAATGATTAATGCACAATGGCCAATTTTACCGGCTTCGCAAATACACCGTTATCGTTTACTCGTACAGTGTAAATCCCTTGAAGTAAATCAGATGTATTAATAGTCACATTGTTCGTTTGAAAGTCAATATCTTTTTGAATAACCAACTTACCTGTTTGATCATAAACGGAAACATCTCCTTGAGCAATGACTTTAGAAGTACTGATGACTACCTCATTATTCGCCGGATTTGGGAACGTTTTAACATCAAAGAAGTATTCTGTCAATCCATCTGTATTATCAATAGAATAAGATACCTGGAAGTCATCGAAGTAGAAACCATCCATCGTTAGTCCACCATCAGATTCCAACTGGAAACGCACATTGATCACCTGTCCAATGTAATCGCTCAAACTGATTTCCTCTAGCACCCAAGAAGATTGAGTCCCCTCATAAACAGGTTCCCCATCAGGCTGAACTCCGCCGCCCCATCCTTGGTTCACTCCTTCAACAGTATAATTACCGCATTGTCCTTCCCATGAATTCCCTCCATCAGTAGAAACCTGGAACTGACAGTAATCATAATCAGCTTCGATTTCCCACATTGCATAGAACGAAACCATTGCTTCAGTTGCATTTGATAAATCAATTGTTTGATTCAACTCATATACCTCGTCAGCATCATTGGAATAGTCTCCATTTCCATCGGTAAACGATCGCGTCGGAGAGACGTATTGCTGTCCAGTGGTAATCCAGCTTCCTGTCCAGTTTGCCGAAGTTGAACCGTTATCAGAAAATTGGATTGGAAGAGAACCGTACGTCTTCACAATTGTATCTCTTTGCGTCCATAAAGGATATTGCGTCTCTAAAACATAACGAATTTCATCGCCAAATTGAATTGCCGGATCAAGAACGAACGATATCGTACCTGAAGCTGTTTCGCGCAAACTAAGGTCATAAATTACATCTGGCCCAATCGTTTGAATATTCGTTAACGGTTGAATAGAAACAGTCACCGGGCCATCTTCGCGCCCTAAACGCTGAACATCATGATTAAAGTCTCCTGACATCGCAGAGATCGATCCTGGGTCTGTTTCTTCTGTAACGAGATACCTATGAGCCATATGAGCCAATACCTTATTTGGGAATACCATTCCCTGACATGTAGGAATAACCTCTGCTTGATTTGGCCAGAACGCCGTACCAATTTCAGGAGTCATTGCAAAGACAGTATCCTTTACACCAACCCCAATGTCCACCTTGTACATGTAATCATCTGAATCTCCTGAGGCAGGATACAAACCAGAACTCTTTTGTGGGAAATAACCATTTTGAGAGCACATATGAGCGGCAAGATCTGTGAAATAGTCATGATGATCCGCAAACTCCTGCGAGGTTGTACCAATCGGGAACAATAGTGTGTTACCGTGTGTATGTGCATTGAATGCCGAAGTGAAATTGATGTTTTGTACCAACCACTGCATTGCCTGTGATTCAGGTTCCGAGAATGAGTAATCGCTTCCGTCATCCGGTCCACCTGGATAAGTATCTGAATTTGGACTAAAATCCACCCCTGTTGTACCCCAACCGTATGAATAATTTCTGTTGAGATCTACACCAGGATTAGAGGATCCGATCGGACGCTTATTTTTTCGATGCATCCCAAATCCATTCGGGTCCTCAGTTTCATTTTCAACGTAACCATCAGGATTGATACACGGTACAAAGTATAGCTCAGTGTTATCAACAAGGTATTGAACCTCATCGTTTGTTGCATAATTCTCCAACAAATACCACATGTAGAAAATGGTCTGAGACATACTCATTGGTTCTCTTGCGTGATGAATCGCAGAATACAAAACTTTAGGTTCAGAAGCTTCATCTGTCGATGGGTTATCTGAAATTTTCACATGATAAATCGGACGACTCTCCCAAGTCATGAAATTAGAAATAGGAGTCTTTACCGTAATTAAGTTTGGATATTGAGCTGCCATATCATCCAGCTCATCTAGCATTTCCTGATATCTGTAAAAGCCAGCATAAGAACTCGCGCTCGTTTCAAAATTTGCCGGAACCGGTGGTAAAGTTGAAGCTCCATTGGAAGTGGCACACGTCGTGTTCTTTAAAATAGGCGCTGTATTCTGTGAAGCATAGTACTTCTTAACGTCGTCTACAACCACCTCATAAGGGATGCCACTTGCGTCAATAGCAAGGATTTCATACTCAGAAAAATCACTGATCAGAAAAGTATTCATTTTTCGAATACCGTGATCTACAGGAACCCCCATGCTTGCCAGTTTTTCAAGTCCGGCAGCATCGGTATATATTTTGACTTTGGAATATTTTTGCGCGAATGCCACATTTAAACATAACAACGCAACAAGAGAGAAAAGGAATTTCATAGTTTTTTGCAATTCTAGTTTTAGTTCTGGCAATTTACGAATTTTTTACCAGTCTAAAAAGACAACACTTTTCAGCGGAATGCATACTTACAACATCATTTATCCGATCGAAAAAGCACTTCATCAATAACATTTTACCATCCATATACATATTGCGTAAAATAACCAGTTGATCACCGTACTTTTACTTAAAACTAAAACATATGTCTGATAGAAAAGTAACGTTTGGAAGAATTTTCTGGCCAAGTCTTTGGGCAGCATTGATTGTATCAGTTTTGGGACTGATCATTTGGTTGGTAGTTATTGGATCTTTTATCAGTGGATTTGACCAAGACACATCCTTGAAAGTAAAGAATAACACCGTATTACACATGACGCTTAACGGTCAAATTGCCGAAAGGAGCAGTTCCGAATTCGACCCGGCATCATTTACCATGACGACCACTCCTGGTGTGTCGGATATTCTTCATGGTTTAGAAGCAGCTAAAGATGATAGTAAAATCAAAGGAGTTTTTCTTGAAATTGAAAATTTAAGCTGCGGATTTGCCACGGCAAAAGAGATTCGTGATGCGCTAGATGCCTTTGAAGAGTCAGGTAAATTTGTTGTTGCCTACAATAGCGGTGAATATGTTTCTCCCATGGAATACTACATCGCTTCTGCCGCAGAAGAAAATTATGGTTTTCCAACCTCTACTGTTCACTTCCTTGGATTGGGAGCTGAACTAGCTTTCTTTAAAAATGCTTTGGACAAGCTGGATATTGAAATGCAGGTGATTCGCGGTAGTAACAATGATTTTAAAAGCGCTGTTGAACCATTCTTTAGAGAAAATATGAGCGATTCATCTCGTTTACAAATCGAGCGTTACCTGAATGGACTTTGGACAGAATACAAAAATGACGTTTCATCCGCTCGTGGTGTAAGTGCCAATGAACTTGATAGAATTGCGGAGAATGCACTTGTACAAGATGTCAATACAGCCGTTGAATACAAACTTATGGATGCTTCCAAATACCGTGATGAAGTAATCGATATACTTGCTGAAAAAGCGGGCACGAAAGAAGGAGATGACTTGGAACTACTGTCATTCAGTAAGTTTTCGAAAAAGCGCTTCTATCAAGATCAAACCTTGGTAAAAGCAGATGATCCTAACATCGCTGTTATCCTTGCCGAAGGGGGGATTTCAAAAAATGGTGATGGCCTTACGTCTGATGAGATCTGTGAACTTTTCCGAGACGTTCGAGCAAACGAATCAATTAAAACGGTTGTCTTCAGAATTAACAGCCCGGGAGGAAGTGCTCTGGCTAGTGACGAAATTTGGAGAGAGGTTAAATTGACAAATGAAACCAAGAAAGTGATTGTTTCCATGGGGAATGTGGCCGCCTCCGGTGGATATTACATTGCTTCTCCCGCTGAAACGATCTTTGCAGAGCCAACAACAATTACTGGTTCGATCGGTGTATTTGGTGTGATACCATACACTGGTGCAATGCTGGAGAACAAATTAGGTATCACTTTTGATCGAGCGCAAACGAATCAACATGCGATCATGACAACGAATCGTAAGTTGACAGAAGATGAAATGGCACTCATTCAAAAGAATGTAGATGAAATCTATGATCAATTCAAAACACGCGTTGCAGAAGGTCGCGGAATGACAAAAGAACAAGTAGATGTAGTAGCTCGTGGTCGTGTATGGACAGGTGTTGATGCTAAAAGCGTTGGGCTTGTTGATGAATTGGGTGGCCTGCGAGATGCGATTAATCATGCTGCTGACAAAGCGGGTATTAAAGAGCAAAAGGTACTCTACTATCCGAACGTAGAGAAAGATCCTATCGAGGAAATCCTCGAACAAATTGCAGAGCAAAACAATGCAAGCATCGAGCTTTCACAAACGAAAATTCCTGGTGAATTGCTCAAATACTATGAAAAATTAAAAGTGGTAGAATCGTATTATGGCATTCAAATGAGGCTTCCGTACGAAATCACTTTTGAGTAAAAAAGAACTCTTTTATACGAAAAGGCCGCGATGATCGTTAAGATGATTGCGGTTTTTTCTTTTTCATTATTTTAGAGACCCAAATGCTATTCAGATTTCTACTTTTTACTCAACTGGTATTGTTCAGCGAGTTTTCTCATGGCCAAGAGGAAGAAGTAGTGAGTGATAATATTGTTTACATTGAAGCATTGGGTGCTGGAGGATTAGGCTCATTGAATTACGAGCGTATCACTTTCCGAAAATCTGGGTTTCAAATTGGCATAAGATTGGGAGTCGCTGTGAATAAGTTCAAAGACTTTAAAAACAAATTCAACCCTGACTTTGCCTTTCCTATCACGGCTAACTTTGCCTATGGATCCGCCTTTAAAGGTGAAATCAATATCGGCACAACTTACACAAATACGGTTAGTGCGGATAACACACTTCAAATTCAACGATCTACTGCGATGCACGGCATAGTTGCTGCAGGCTTTCGCTATCAACCGAAGCATTCAGGGCTATTCTTTCGAACTGGGTATTCTCCTATTCTGGAAAAATTTACCCGACTTCGCCACTGGGGCTATTTATCTATTGGAATTGTGTTTTGAGAAAGGTTTACTACATAGCAATATTACTTTTCCTTTTTACCTCTTGTAAAAAGCCCAATTTTACAATTGACAACATCAACAACGATGTCATTTACGCCATGGGACATGGAGGGATGGGCGTTTCAGACGTTTATCCAATCAACAGTTTGGAATCCATTGCGCATTGCATTAACCTAGATGCCGACGGTACCGAAATTGATGTACAAATGACAAAGGACAGTGTACTTATTGCTTTTCACGATTCAGAACTTTCTCCGGGAACTACGCTTTCAGGTATCGTCAGTGAAATGACTCTGGCGGAAATTACCGAAGCGAGATACATCAATATCCCTTTTACAGAATATCGCGTCGTTACGTTGAAACGCATTTTTACCGCTCTGGAAGACTACACTGACCATATCTTCACCTTTGATGTTAAGTTGTATCCTGGGAACAATGATCTTGCGTCCTACTATGACGCTTATTCAGATGCTATTATCTCTTTCTTTGAAAAGTACAATCTTGAAAACAGTGTGTATATCGAAAGTCAGAGTCCAGAATTTTTGGATATCATCCACACCAAACGCCCAAACTATCGTCTGTACTACTATCCTCAAAATTTTGAAGATGGATTGACAACTGTCTTAAACAATGATTACGATGGCATATCGATTTCTAATGAATTCATCTCTACTGATGATGTTGCAAGAGCGCACAAGCACAACGTTTTTGTCACCATTTGGGGCGTACGATCAAAAGATGAAAACGTCGATGCGATTCGTAAAAATCCGGATATGATTCAAACCGATAATGTGAGTTATTTAGTTGATCTACTAAAATAGAATGCGCCTACCTCGATTATTTCTGATCTTCATAACAGTGTTTTCGTTCATTTCGTCGTGTGCGCTTAATAAACTATTCCTTGTCCCAGGAAAACTTAATGATGATAGTTCTTACAAACGATATGTTGAAGATTATAACGATACACTGAAACTGACATTTGCGGAAGATAAAAGTCCAGTCATCGTTGACTCCAAACAACAACTGGTCGATCTTCCATATAACATCCAAAGTATCTTTTTTGAGAATAGAAATAATGACAAAATAAACGCATGGTTCATGACTCCTCGCGTTGCGTACAACGGTACCACATTGTATTTTCTTCATGGAAATGCGGGGAACATTGCCTATCAATTTGGATTGGCCACTCCTTTTGTGGAACGCGGTTATCAAGTTTTTATGATTGATTACAGCGGTTTTGGCTTCAGTGAAGGTAAGGCCACGCGTAAACATGTGTTGACAGATGCAAATGACGGACTCGATTACCTGATCAATCATTCTGAAATTGAATACGAAAAGTTATTAATCTACGGACAGTCTCTCGGGGGACACCTGGCCGCAGTTGTTGCCAGTCGAAATCAGGATATAATTGACGGGGTAATAATTGAAGGTGCCTTCTCTTCCCATAGTTCCATCGCAAATGAACATGTCCCCATTCTGGGATACATTTTTACGCGGGAAATGTACAGCGCTAAAAAAAGCATTCCGACGTTTCAAAAACCAGTATTGATTATACACAGTACAGAAGATGAAACGATTCCATATGAGCATGGCATTGAATTATTTGAGGCAGCTACAACTCCCAAATCACTTTATACTATTGACCAGCGTCATATTCGTGGCCCTCTGTACTATCCAGACAGCATTGTTGCAAGGATGGAATCGATGATTTCCCAATAATAAATTGAGGAACAATTGCAGATCAACCCAACGCATTTGTTTTTACAAGCGTTTCATTTTTAGAATCACCAATTAAAACTATGCACTTACTAAAACCACACAGATCGTTAGAGGCTGTTCCTATTGCCTCTAAACTAAACATCGTTGACGAGCAGAAAATGCTGAAAACTATCTCGCCTTAGTTCATTTATTTTCTCCCAAAATCTCAAGTATTAAATAGCTAAAAATCTGTCTTTTAAAGAACAGAATAAGGAATCATACACCTTTATGTATCATAATCAATCCATAAACTACCCCTTAAAGTCAATTATAAACAATGCGTATGTAGCTTACGTCATTGGGCTGATCGCAATGATCAGTTATCGCCTGATGATCCTCATTCAAGTCGGTGTGCATTCTGCGAATGAGGATCGGATGGTGACACTTTTTGAGCACCAGGAACACGCTTATTTATTGTTAGAAAATCCTGTTCTATCAGATTTGATGAGTGGATTACACATCCAACTTGCTGCGCCACTTCTAATTCCGGTCATGATACTTCTACCCTATGCACTTATTGCATTATTCCTTTTTAAAAAGCAGAATGCGCTACATGCCATGCTTATGTTGTGCGTACCACTTATGATCACAGACAACTACGGATATATGATCCCTTTAGGCGCATTTGCCGGAATGTCCATTGCATGTCTATCCTCATTACTGCTCTTCAATGTTCGAAATTATTACAACATCTTTTTCATCGGCTTTGCGACATCCTTTGCCTATTTTTTACATTGGAACACAGCGCTCATTTCAATTCCAGTTTTAGCTTTCCTTTTATTCCATAATTGGAAAAAGATCTCATCTTATACGTGTCTTGGAATAGGGCTATATATTGGTTCGGGAATTCATATTTTTCTCGGACTATTCCAGAGTACATACTAAAAAAGGGCGCTGATGCGCCCTTCCTTTCACTTTGATAACTTGCTTAAATTTTCTCGAAAGTGAAGCGATATGTGTACGTTTTATCCTCTGAATATGGAGAATCCACACGGATTTCGTACAATTCCTTGATGATGATATCTTTCAGTTCTTGACTTGTACCGTTGATTTCCTGAATCTTTATTTCATCATTCATAACTCTAAAACTGACCATTACATAATCAGGCGAATATTGATTTAACTCTATGTTGCTCAAATCAACAAAAATCTTGCTTTCAATTTCCTGCGCTAAATCTGGTGTCCCTTTTGCCCAACTTGCACTTGCTGTTAAAATACACGCTACTAATAATACAATTACTCTTTTCATGTTTTCTGAATTTTCTTCGTTTGCTTTCTACACCTGTAAGACTTTTAGGCGTCGAGATAGTTACAACAGTGAGTCAAAACTTGACTAGTGGTGAAAAAATCTTCCTTACGGTTGCGTTTCCATATCAGTGGGAATAAGGCATTCAAGAGAAATGTGAAAAAAATTTAAATTGGGGGTAGGGTATTCTTTAACGAGTCTGTTTTATGATAAAACGCACAAAAGCTGCAATTATGAAACATATTCTATTCTTACTATTTGCATCCACCACATTCTGGTCAAATGCACAAACATTTACAAACAGTAACTTACCCATAGTTGTAATTAACACAGGGAACCCCACGTTCAACGATCTAACGATCCCGGACGACCCAAAAATCAACGCCTCTATTGGAATTATAGATAACGGGCCAGGAATGTTAAATTACCTAACGGATCCGTTCAATAACTACAATGGTACTTGTGGAATCGAAACACGTGGAAACTCCACGCAGGACTTTGAAAAAAAATCGTATTCCGTTGAATTGTGGGGAGCACTTGGTCAGGACACTTCAGCCTCCCTTCTTGGTATGGGAGGCGAAGAGGACTGGATTCTTCACAGTATGGTGATCGACAAAAGTCAATTGAGGATTCCCTTCACTTTCAACTTGGCTAGAAGGGCCGGTCATTACGCGTCGGATTGGCGTTATGTTGAATTGGTCATTGACAATGATTATCGCGGTGTTTATATACTCTGCGAAAAAATCAAGCGTGATGATGACCGCGTGGACATCGCGAAACTTGAGCCCACGGAGATCACTGGCGACGACGTTACCGGAGGTTATATATTGCGCATTGATTGGCTGGATGAAATGCCACAGGGAATCCTCTCCAATCATAACGCTATGTCGGGTTCAAACCTGATGATGTTCCAATACCATTATCCAAAGGCAACGAATATAGTACCTCAGCAAAGCAGTTATATCAAAAGTTATATCGATGATTTTGAAGAAGGTTTGTTCGCGACAAACTATACCAATAATCAGGGAAGACGCTATAATGAGTACATCGACATGACGAGTTTTACGGACTTTTTAATCATCAATGAATTCAGTAAAAACTCTGATGGTTATAAACTGAGCTCTTATATTCACAAGGACAAGGATAGCAAAGGAGGAAAGCTTAAAGCCGGACCTATCTGGGATTTTGACCAGACGTATGGACTCTCTGAAGTTTGCAGTTGTAGTGATTACACCGGATGG
The DNA here is from genome assembly GCA_002427735.1 of Flavobacteriales bacterium UBA6051. GTDB lineage: Bacteria > Bacteroidota > Bacteroidia > Flavobacteriales_D > Crocinitomicaceae > UBA4466. The sequence goes on along the minus strand of DIYP01000011.1, from coordinate 12,817 downwards.
ACTTACCTTCAAAATCAACCAGCTTGTGAAGATTTAGAGTCTATGCCAATGTGGTGGCAAGCGCTGATGTCTGATGATCTCTTCACAAACCACTTGCGTTGTCGTTGGGAAACACTTAGAAACGGTCCTCTTCACTTGGACTCTATCAATAACTGGATAGATAATCACGTTGCATTATTGACGGATCCAATTGCGAGAAATTTCACAAAGTGGGATGACTTCATTGGTGAGCAAATCTGGTACGAACCACAACCGATACCACAATCCTACCCTGCCGAAATTCAATACATGAAAGATTGGATCAACAATCGTATTGCATGGTTGGACACAAATATGCCGGGGGACTGCACTCAAGACATTGTTGGTATAACAGAAACAAAAGCGTTCACAGTGGAGGTCTTTCCCAACCCTGCGAGTGAAAAGGTATATGCTAAAATTCCCGCTGGATCGGATTTAAAACTTGTCTCAAATGATGGAAAAACTGTTGAGTATCGCACAAACACTTCAACACTTGAAGAGTTATCAATAATCAACTTGGAGCCAGGAATTTACTTTTTAAGCGTTCAGACCAATGATCGACTGGTCACAAAGAAGCTAGTAATTCAATAGCAACTGGCCAAGTTCTTTACGGCGTCGCCACAAATGACTGCATTGCCATGGTGTGCACCCAATTATCTTCGGATACGCCCATCAAAGTGTAGTTATACGAATCCCCGGATGTTAGTGATGGATTCGGTGGCGACACGTTTAGAACGACGTTGGATAAATCATAAAATGTCCAAAACTTATCATACGTGTATACTCCCGAGATCAGATTATTCGCATTATCAGCCACAATGCTAAAATAAATGACGTTGCTTGGTTCATTTTCCGGTGTCCAGTCAAACGCGGGCGTTGTACCATTTTCTGTCACTGTCGTAATCGAAGAAATATCAGATGTCGGCGCTGATGAAGGCTTCAGTCGCACTGGGTTACAGATATGCAACTTACCTTCCGTTCTATAGGTGACAACTCCCCAGCGCTCAGTTGTTATTGCAGGATGATCGAATTTCATCATTGTACCATTGAAAAGAGGGGTCAATCCTAAATCAACTTGCGTATAGTTGGCATAATTGCTTTTATCTACCGATACATCAGTTGTTTCGAAATAGCGAAAATCTGTTGCCCCAGCATCTGGATAAAAGAACACGGAAATAGGATTTTGAGTATCTCCCATAAATTCTGTGTTGTTTCCTCCAGCGCAAGAAATCAGATCATCTAAAACCAATTTATTGTTGAACTCAACGTAGTCATTTAAGTTATTCATGTCCAGTTCAACAGTATCCTTTTTACACGCGGAAAAAGCGAACGCAATGGCTACAAAAAGAAATACCTGAGAAGTAAGCTTTGTTTTCATAATCTATTTGACGCTTATCAAAGCAAATCTTTACAAATACTTATGTCTTTCATTTTCTCAGAAAACAAAAAACCCTCCGTCCAGAAGAACAGAGGGTCAATAACTTAAAACCTACTCGCGCAGGTAAGTTAATTAGCGTATTATTTAGAAGCTAACTCAACGAAATCGTCATAAGCGATTTCTTTTTCGTTCAACTTCACTGTTTCTTTGAAGTAAGTTGTCAACTTTTGCTCAGCCAACATATCATAAATACGGTTTGCTTCGTCTTTGTTCTGCAATACCTGCATTGCTGATTGTGTCAACTCATCATCACCTGGAGCTGGCATACCGTACTGAGCATAATTGTTCACAAGCAATCCTTTCGTAAAAGCAATTACTTCTTCATTCTCCAATTTAATTTCGTTCGCTTTGAAGATCTGTCCTTGGATCAATTGCCACTTCAATCCTTTGGCATAACCATCATATTCAGCTTCGATTTGCTCTTCCGTAATCTCCTTTTCGTTTGACAATTTAATCCAACGTTTCAAGAAACTATCCGGCAATTCCACTTTCGTCTTATCCAATAAATCTTCATAAACGGCACGCGTTAGTAATTTATCAGAATCATTTCCAAACATTCCTTCCAAGTCAGACTTGATTCGTGCACGCAACTCTTTTTCATCCTTCACCGCTCCTTCGCCGAATAATTTGTCGTACAACTCTTCATTCAACTCAGCCATTTCCATTCCTTTAATTTCTGTGATAGAAATCTGGAACTTATCTGACAATCCTTCTAGTTCATCCTCAGAAACCCCAAGCATAGCAGCTGTGTCCTTTCCGCCTCTGGAAACATCCTCTGGGTTCACCACCAACTTATCGCCAACTTTCTTTCCAAGAAGTGCCTTATTTGCTTTCTTATTCTCTACGAACTCCATAGAAATAGTAGAAGAATGAAGAATTCCTCCTTCTTTGATGCTTTCATCATCGTTCAGCTCAACGAATTGTGCCATGACCATGTCAGACGCACCAACCTCATCGGAAGAAACCAACTTACCATAACGACGGCGCAGATCATCAATTTGCTTATCTACGAGCTTCTTGTCGATTTTAACTTTATGATAATCGTACTTGTTCTTTCCAGAAAGTGAAACTTTTACTTCAGGAGCCAAACCAATTTCATATTCAAATTCGAAATCACCTGGCTTATCAAAATCACCTTTGAAATCACCTTCTTTTGGAATTGGATTTCCTAAAATATCAAGCTCGTTATCTACAATGTACTTTTGTAGTGACTCATTAACCACTTTGTTCAACTCCTCTGATAATACAGCTTTACCATACTGCTTCTTTATCAAACCTAAAGGAACATGTCCTGGACGAAACCCAGGAATTTTAGCTGTTTTACGGTACGTGTTCAACGTATCATTCACCTTCCCTTCATAATCGGCAGGTGCTACTTCCACTTTCAAAACAGCGTTTAAAGCATCAACGTCTTCGCGCGTTACATTCATCTTTTCTGTGTATTAACTTGTCTAAACAAAAAATGGTATCCAAACCCGATGTTCACTTTATCGGGACGGGACACCATCCAATATTGTGCGGATAGAGGGAGTCGAACCCCCACGCCTCGCGGCACTAGATCCTAAGTCTAGCGTGTCTACCAATTTCACCATATCCGCAATAATTCAACCTTCAAAGGATTACGCTTAATCCTGTGCCATTTACTTTAAAATGGAGTGCAAAGATATTGAAATCTTTTAAACTAAAAAGAACAAAACAATTTTTTTCATGCTCTTTTACGTCAACACTTTTCTGCAAAAATTGTGGATAAATCCTAATACGCATTTATTCGATAGCACAGATTTCCTCGTACCTTTGTGCTCTTCATATACAAAACGATATGTTTAGCATTGATCCAAAAGAAATTCCAGTACCGAAGTTACATCACTACTTGTTGGGGGCTGTTGGTCCAAGACCGATCGCTTTTGCTTCTACTGTAGATGTTGACGGCAAAGATAATTTGGCTCCTTTTAGTTTCTTTAATGTATTCAGTGCGAACCCTCCAATAATGATCTTCTCTCCTGCCCGCAGTGGTAGAACGAATACAACAAAAGACACCTATAACAATGTCAAGGTCGTTCCTGAAGTTGTGATCAATGTGGTAAGTCACTCAATTGTGCAGCAGATGAGTTTGGCGAGTTCTCCTTTTTCGCCTGATATAAGTGAGTTCGAAAAGGCTGGATTTACCGCCCTGGATTCTGATACCATTCGCCCAAAGCGTGTTGCTGAATCGCCTGTACAATTTGAATGTAAAGTCATTGAAGTTAAAGAACTTGGAACTGAAGGTGGTGCTGGGAATCTTGTCATCTGTGAAGTGCAAAAAATTCATATTCATGAAGATGTACTTGATGAAAATCAAATGATTGACCAACAGAAGATCGACCTGGTATCACGCATGGGAGGTAATTGGTACTGTCGCGCAGATGAAAATGCAATGTTCGAAATCACCAAACCAATTACTTCAGTAGGAATTGGTTTTGATAATCTCCCGGAAGACGTTCGAAATAGTAAGCACCTCTCAGGGAATGATTTAGGTCAGCTTGCAGGTATTGAAGAATTACCAAATGAAACAGATGTTAACGAATTCAAGTTACTGGAATTGAGTGATTTATTCGTATCTTTAGAAGACGACGCTACTTCACTTGAAATAGAATTACATAAAAAAGCCAAAGGGCTATTACAAGAGAATAAATTGGAAGAAGCATGGATGACCCTGCTCTCTTTTAACAATGGATAAGAATAACAAACAACAACAAAACGATTAAATAGTTATGTTCAAATTAACAGGATCAGTAAAGTTGATCAAAGATACTGTTCAGGTAACAGAAAAATTCGCAAAGCGAGAATTTGTAATCACTGATGCATCAAGCATGTATCCACAAGATATTTTGTTCCAAGCGGTTCAAGATAAATGCTCCATGCTAGATGGTTTTAACGAACAAGATCAAGTGGAGGTTTCATTCAACTTACGTGGTCGTGAGTGGACTAGCCCACAAGGTGAAGTAAAGTATTTCAACACATTGGATGCCTGGAGAATTGAAAAAGTTGGACAAGGAATGCCACAAGGTGGTCCATCTGACATGAATCTTGGATCTGAACCTGCTCCTGCAGCTCCTTCTGCCTCTACAGAAAGTGCAGAAGATGACGATCTTCCATTCTAATACAAATCATACTTAATTGTATAAAGCTCTTCCAGTTGGAAGGGCTTTTTTTATGCCTTCTCTCACCTGTGTTGTAAGCAAACACGGTCATGGTTAGTTCAATCAATAAAGACTACAGATAAATTATCTGAGCGCCCAACTTAAATAAATCTCCTCAAAAAAAGAGGCGTATACTTCGCTATAAATCTGCTGAAAATCACTGTTTTTTGGCGGCAAGAATGATGTAATTCGTATTAAGTCTAGCCTTCTGGTACGTTGTTAGAATAAATCTGAAATTCACTATCCGGACTGTTTAGGCCTATCATGTTCAACTCAAATACTAGCTCTATGAAAAAGCAAACTGTAGCAATCATGGTGGGAGCCCTTTCACTTTTTTGGTCAGATTACGCACTTTCCTATAAAAGCGAGAAAGACAGCCCATCTCAAGACACAAACACGCAACCAAAAGGTGCCACGTGCGCACCGGCGACCGCACGAATCACCATGAGTTTTAACGACGTCAACGCGCTCATCGAACAAGGAGGTAGCATGTGGCAAAACCGCGCCACAAACACAGCTGCCTATGAAATCCCAGCAGGATCAGGGTTGAATGTAATTTATGCTGGTTCGTTATGGATGGGAGGAAAAGACCTCAGCGGGAATCTTAAGTTGGCAGGACTCACCTTTCGCAATGCGAATGATTTCTGGGCCGGACCACTCGCCGTCACAGATGGTTCAGGTAATTATAATCCATCGGTCCCCTTAGGCCCAGGTGGGATTCGAGACCACGGTCAAGCAACGATTACGCCTGATGATTGTCTAGCATACGATCGCTTCTATACCATTCGCAAATCAGAGGTTATTCAATTTTCTGTTTGGTGGGAATCCTGCAAAGGACCGGATGCATCCACTGATAAGTGCGATAATGCAACGCAACCTTCTAACGATGTACTCAATCGAATATATTCATGGCCTGCACATGGTGATATTTCCAAAGGACATGACAAATGGATGGCCCCGTTCTATGACAATCCAAATGGGCCTTCTGGAGCAGATTCAGATTACAATCCGGATCACGGAGATTACCCACTTTACGATGATATCTTAGGAAGAGACGATATTGAATGTGGTGTTGATAGACGCGTTTCACTTTATGGAGATGAAACGCACTGGTGGGTATTCAACGACGCTGGTAATATTCATGGTGAATCGAACGGAGAACCCATCGGAATGGAAATCAGAGCGCAAGCCTTTTCATTTGCCACAAATGACGAGGTAAACCGAATGACATTTTACAATTATGAATTGATCAATCGAGGTACTCAAACGCTTACAGACACCTATTTCGCACAATATATCGATGCTGATATTGGAGGAGCAGGTGATGACTTTACAGGCTGTGATGTATCGAGAGGTTTAGGATACATGTACAATGGAGACAATTTTGATGATAACGATAACGGCGCACTCGGTTATGGAGAAAATCCACCTGCTGTAGGTTGTGATTTTTTTGAAGGTCCTTATCAGGATGCCGATGGCATAGATAACGTGGGACCGGTGTACGATCCAACTACTGGTATTTGGACAACTCCAACAGTAGCAGAAGCAATTGCCGGAAATGGTATTGTTTATCCTGGAATTGGTGTGGGTTATGGCGATGGATTCATAGACAATGAACGTTACGGAATGCGTTTGTTTACTTACTACACGAATGGTGCTCCAAATGCCGTAAGTGACCCTGACAATGCGCCTGAATTCTACAATTACATGAGTGGATTCTGGGCAGATGGTCAGCAAATGGTTTACGGTGGAACAGGATATCCGAACTCACCTGGAGCCACTACGATTCCATCAACATATATGTTCCCAGGGGATTCTGACCCCTTGAACTGGGCTACAGCTGGTCAAGACATGGGCTGGAACTGGAGCGAGGTAGATACAGATGGTGCAGGAAACGGAAACGATGAAGATGACAGACGTTTTGTACAATCGGCGGGGCCGTTTACACTTAAGCCGGGTGCAGTAAACAATATTACGGTTGGAATCGTTTACGGTCGTGGATCTGATGGGGATGCATTAAGCTCAGTCGCAGCAATGAAGCGAGCTGATACAAAAGCTCAAGCTCTATTTGATGCTTGTTTTAGAATATTGGAGCCTCCTTTCGCTCCTCAATTGACTATACAAGAATTGGAGAATGAGTTGGTTCTGATGTTGACAAATCCTGTTTCTTCCAACAACAACAATGAACTTTACGACGTTGAAGATGAAATCAATATTCCAGAAACAATTGCCGATCGTAATTATGTATTTGAAGGATATCAAATCTTTCAAATGATCGACGACCAAGCAACAATTTCAGATATTCGTGATAAGTCTAAAGCCCGCATTGTAGCTCAATGTGATATAGAAAATGATATTGCTGATATTACGAACTTTGAGTTTGATGAGGCCTTGGGCTTCTCTATTCCTACTCCAAAAGTCGATGCCGAAAATAAAGGGATTCGTCATTCCTTTTTGATCACAGAAGACCAATTTGCTCAAGGTGATAAGCGATTGATTAACCATAAAACATACTATTACATTGCGATTGCTTACGCGCACAATGAGTATAAAAAGTATGATCCTAATGATCCGGCGGCGATTGATGGTCAAAAAACACCTTATATTTCTTCACGGGTTGGATCTGATGGAAGTGCTATTAAAGCGGTACCCGCCATTCCACACAACCCTGCCCCCGAATCAGATGGAACTATTCAAAACATTCAGTATGGTTCTGGGCCATTAATCAGAAGAATGGATGGTTTTGGTAATGGAGGAAGAATCGTTGATCTGACTGAATCATCAAGAAATACGATTCTCTCTCAAGGAATTATGGATATGCCTGTATATGACTATGGTAAAGGACCTATCAATATTAAAGTCGTTGATCCATTGAATGTTGTTGACGGATACTTTGAGTGTGTTTTCAGAGATTACAACGAATCTATTACGAACGGAGCTGATACCGCAGCATGGGACATCTATCGCTATGAATCCGAAGGTGGAGAATTATTGGAGGTAGTTTCCTCCGATAGAACTATTGGTGTGGTTAATGGTACAGAGGTCACAGGGACCGACAACGAGCAAATTATCCCAAAATGGGGCATTTCCGTTCAGATCAATCAGCAGTCATACTATCTACCTGAAGGCGCCATTGGTGGAATGGAATGGAAAACGAGTGACTTATTGGATGCCACATTAAACTTCGACGATAGTTCCAAACGATGGTTAAGTGGAATAAGCGACAATGATGCTTTCTTTCCAACAAACTGGATACGCTCTGGAGAATATGACCCCACTTCACCTGATGACTGCTTACCTGACGGCCCGGACTATTTAAATCCATGTAATTATGAGGATGAGTTGACCGTTGATGTAGCGAGAAACTGGGCAAGTATTCTGGGAGGGACCGTTGCACCGCATCGCGTTACCGGATATCAATCCAGTTACATGCCAATGGCTTACTATAACTACTCTGCTCCCGCTCCGGCCAGAAGAAACGCATCCATCAGTTTCTTGCCAAGCGTAGACATTGTTTTCACATCTGATAGGTCAAAATGGACAAGGTGCCCTGTAATTGAATTGGGGCGTGAACCGGCATTCACAGAAGGAAATGCAGAAGCTGGACAAATGCGAAAACATCCGAGCGTGGACAGTCTCGGAAATCCTGACAATTCTGGCACAACAGGAATGGGATGGTTCCCTGGTTACGCTATTGACATAGAATCTGGTGCGCGCTTGTATATGGCATTTGGGGAGAATTCTTTCCTCGTTTCAGATAACGGAGCAGACATGATATGGAATCCAACGGATCGCTTACTTGATGATAATGGTAATCCAATCATGGGTGGAATGCATCCTATATACGTTTTCAGTTATGCGCATAAATCCAAAAATGACTATGTATTGGGGCACGATTACCCAGCATATATTCCTGAAGATGCGGAAACAGAAGATTTATCAGGACATGTTCTGTATCAAGATATGCTAGCCATCGAAGGAAACGACATCACTACGAAGCGTAACGTTTATGGTAGCATCAGCTGGGTCGCTTATCCAATGCTTATGCCTGGAAGTGAACTATTATCTACAACAGCCACTGTTCGACTGCGTGTAAATAAAGAATATAAAACGTTCTCTACATATGGCGGAACAACCACAGGTCCAAATAATGGAAAACCCATGTACTCGTGGAACATGAGTGATATTCGAACAGAGACTGGTAGTTCGGATCAGTTAACTAGTGCTCTGGACATAATCAATGTCGTTCCCAACCCCTATTATGGTGCCTCTGAATATGAGCGCAATCGACTGGATACCCGTGTAAAAATCACCAACTTACCTGAACGCTGTACGGTGAAGATTTACACGGTGAACGGTAAGCTAATTCGGACATTCAAAAAAGATAGTCCTATAACTTCACTCGATTGGGACTTGAACAATCATAAGGGTATCCCTGTAGCTGGCGGAATCTACTTGATTCATGTAGAAGTTCCGGGAATAGGAGAAACGGTACTTAAGTTCTTTGGCGGAATGCGACAGATTGACTTACAAGGTATTTAACTCTTAATTTCGACAGACCAAAGCCTAACGAGGGCCCGGCACATCGCTTTCCCATTCATGATGTGTCGGGTCTGTCGAAATGTTTCACTTCGAATAAATCTCCCGCCCTTTCCACTTCGGCTTATACGTAAATAACAGCACAACAATAATGAGTGAATAAACAGGAAAAAAGAACTCATAAAGTGGAATGAGCATCCATGGAACCATTCGCTTAACTCGTGCGAAATAAGGCAAGAATAGCAATAAATCGAATGCCGTTTTTAAACAATAAAGGTACAGCAAGCCTAACCACATTCCTTTTACCGCAAATACGATACAGAGCGCTAAAAAAGTGAACGTTAATAAAGACTGTAACACCGCTAATGACGTACTTAAATGATCTTTTAGATCCCCCGTTTTCCCAATCCACCGTAATCTTTGATCGATAAATTCTCGGAAAGACTGCGGCGTTTCAGTGGTGATAGCTAACGACGGGTTTGTATGCAAACGAACATCACAGTCGTTCTTACGAAAGTCTCGAAGCAAATACGTATCATCACCGCTTGCAGCATGCGCATGTGAATCGAGATCGTCCACATTATTAAAAGTATCACGTCGATAAAGCAAATTAGCGCCACTGGCCACAATTGGTCGTAAAATACCCGCCAGACCAGCATTCGCAGCATTCACCAATAAAAGGTCTATTTCATATAAATAATGATCTATTCGTTGAGCCTTCATAATCGCTGGAAGCACATACATATCAGCTTCTTCGAGAACGGCAATTTCCTCAAAGTAGGTTGAAGTAATCGTGATATCCGCATCCATTGTGAGTATATAGCGCTCGGAAACTTTGCCTATCGCATAACGCAACGCCGCTTTTTTACCTTTTGAATCATCAGGCAAACTATATACCTCAATACCTTTGTTGCCTAACACCTCTTGAATCAACGTTACAGTTCCATCACTTGAGTGATCGTCAATAAACACAAAGCGACTCGGACGTATGGTTAACTGTTCTATACTTTTTAAAAGTGGAGCAATGCGACTTTCTTCATTTCGAAAGGGAACCAACACGACTATATCTTGCGGATTTATGGTATTTTCTCCATTGGCATAAATCCGCTCCTTTCCGCGTTGACGGAAAAATCCGCTCACAAGAATAAGCCCCAATGAAATGAAATATACATTGATGAATATGACCACCAAACTATACATCAGAATCTGGTTTTTTACAGATCATCAAACCTACAAGCGCTGGGGACAACGAATTAATCACCCAAATAATGAAAGAGGTAAACAGAACCGCAACTTCGTTCATACCGATGCTTGAAAGTACAAAAACCGCTATCGATTCTCTTACCCCTACTTTTCCCAAAAACAGAGAAGGAAAGAGCATTGTAATCAGATAAACCTGCCAGATAGCCATCACTGAGGTTAAACTCATTGACTCTCCAAATGCATCGAGCACCAAGGAAAATTGCAATGTAAAAACGGCAAAGCGCGCCATACTGAGTCCAAGAATTCTCAAGCGGTAAGTACGGTGCTTTCTTAAACTTTCATGAAAATCTTTGAAATATCCTTTTTTGCGAACTCTGTGCAAGAAGTTATCGATAAAGAAGTAAATCAGATAGGATACAATAACGCCAACTCCAAGCCAAACGAGAATTGTTTTCGGACCAGAAAGCGCATAAAATTCACCTGCCAAAAGGATGGCAATCCAGCCAAAAGTAATTGTAGCAACGAACTGGGCATAGTTCGACAGTAAGGTGAATAGAATTATTCCGGTTCGCTTTGAACGTTCAAAGTAATAAAAGCGCCCAATGAAATTTCCAATCATATTTGGAGTTAACATCCCAGTGACGATACCAGCAAAAAAAGATTGTCGCATTTTTTGAGGCAAAGTTCCAGGTACGACTACATTGAGTGTCACCTTCCATTTCAAATAGGCAATCCAAATATTGGTAAAGACAAGAAATACAGCTATGAGTAAAGAAGTCGGGCGCAACAATTGGAATTCCTGCCATGCATCAGCCTTAAAATGTCTGACCTGCCAGTAAATAACACCTAATACTCCAACAAAAAGAATCAGCTTAACGAAAGTGAATATGTTCCTCTGATTTTGTTTAGTTTTAAGCAACGAAATTCTTTTAATGCCTCAAGATAAAATAATTCTAGGAATTGATCCCGGGACAACAGTTACGGGTTATGGCATGATTCATCTGAAAGGGAAAAAGATGGAACTATTGAATTTCGGAATTATTCAACTCAACAAGCTTCCATCTCATCCCGATAAACTGAAACGTATTTACGATCGACTTCAAGGTATTATTGTTGAATATAAACCGGATGAAATGGCTATTGAAGCGCCTTTCTTTGGAAAAAATGTACAGTCTATGCTAAAATTGGGGCGAGCACAAGGAGTTGCAATCGCGGCCGCTTTGCATCACAATATCCCTTTTGAAGAATATACCCCAAGACGCATCAAACAATCTATAACTGGGTCTGGAGCAGCCTCAAAAGAACAAGTGGCTTCAATGCTTCAAAAAATGCTGAAGTTTGAAGAACAACCAAAATACCTGGATGCAACTGATGGATTGGCTGTAGCTGTTTGTCATCATTATTCAAGTGGTGTTGGTGAGCACAATAAATCTAAATCCTCTGATTGGAAATCGTTTGTAAAAAACAACCCGGGAAGAAGCAAGTAAACTCAACTGCATCGAGCTGTACGGCTCATCAAAAACAAAGAAGTCCCCCAAAAATTGGGAGACCTCTCTGAAACCATGTGCCGTTACTTTATCACAAGTGTACTATGGTAGTTTTGATTTCCAACACTGAGTTGAATATTATAGATTCCGCTGCTCCAGTCGCTTACCGTCAATTTCAAAGGATTTTCTTTCACAATTGTGCTGTAGATGAGCTTTCCGTTCCCATCGTATATGTTGATTTCGGCATCTTGTGCCTCATCAACTCGCTGAATATATACAACCTCATCTGCCGGATTCGGGTAGATTCGATATCCCGCCATGGTCAAATCTTCCAATCCAACTCCGCTGCAGTCAGCAATAACCAAAATAGCCTGGTTCGCTTCTGCGCTGCATCCATTCACATCTGTATAGGTATAGGTAATGGTATGAGATCCAACTCCAGCAACAGAAGGGTCGAAATTAGTACTTGAAACACCGTTCCCTGAAAATGTCCCACCCGCTGGCATACCACCAGAAAGAGCATATGTCTCATCGTAAACACATGCATCTGCAAGCGGAGAAAGTGTGACGCTTGGCAATGGATTGACATTGATCGTTACTTGATCGGTATTCTCGCATCCGTTCGCATCAGCTCCAGTTACTTCATATGTCGTGGTTGATGTTGGTGAAACGCTTTGTGATGCTCCTGAACCTAATCCATTATCCCATGAATACGTCGATGCTCCAGCTGCACTGATCGTTGCATTTTCTCCTTCACAAATAGTTGCAGCGCCTGAAGCAACTACATTTGGAAGTGTATTCACATTTACTGTGATTTGATCCGTGTTTTCACATCCGTTCGCATCAGTACCAGTTACTTCATACGTTGTGGTTGATGTTGGCGAAATAGTTTGTAATGCGCCAGATCCTAACCCATTATCCCATGAATACGTCGATGCGCCTGTTGCACTGAT
>DIYP01000012.1 GCA_002427735.1 Flavobacteriales bacterium UBA6051 | reverse complement strand
GCAGGTAAACTTGCAAAACTTCCACCTGGAAGTCCCGTGATCGTAGGTGTTGGGTCAGCATCCGTTACACAATAAGCCGATGCACTGTAATTAAACGATCCGTCATCCGTTGCGTTGATCGTTACTGCTACATTCGAACTTGAAGGACAGGCACCTGAAGTCGTATACGTCACTGTATATGAGCCTGGTGTTGATGCACTCACATCAATCGCTCCTGTTGAAGTATTGATACTCAATCCACCTGGAACAGATGAGAACGTTCCACCTGGAAGGCCTGTAATCGTCGGTGTTGGATCAGCATCTGTAACACAGTATGCTGCTGCACTGTAATTAAACGATGCATCATCCAAAGCATTGATCGTTACCGCTACATTACTAGAGTTCGGACATGTACCTGCTGTCAGATACGTTACTGTGTATGAACCTGGTGTTGATAATGAAACATCAATCGCTCCTGTAGTGGTATTAATATTCAACCCTGCAGGAACTGACGAAAATGTTCCGCCGCCTACACCAGTAATTGTTGGGGTTGGATCAGAAGCATCTACACAGTAGCTTACCGCACTGTAGTTAAATGAAGCATTATCTAATCCGTTGATTGTCACCGACACATTTGAACTGTTTGGACAAGGACCGGAAGTCGTGTATGTCACTGTATAAGTATTTGGTGTACTAGCGCTTACATCAATTGCTCCTGTTGAGGTATTGATACTTAATCCAGCCGTTGAACTAAAAGTTCCACCGCCAAGACCAGTAATCGTCGGCGTTGGATCGGCATCTGTTACACAGTAACTTGCAGCACTGTAGTTAAATGAAGCGTCGTCTAAAGCATTTACTGTAATTGTTATTGTTCCACAAAGACCTGTTGATTCATCCACACATCCTGTTCCATCCTCACCTCGGATGTAATATGTTGTTGTCACAGTAGGACTTACAACAAGTGAAGTACCTGTTTGACTAGCAATTTGTCCAATACCGCAACTTGTGGTGTACACATGCCAGTTTGTTGCATCATTTAGGTTAGCACCAGCCCAATCCAATGTTGTGCTACTACCAGTACAGATCGACGTTGACGTCGCCGTTGGAGATGGCACATCTGGATCAGAACAAACCACTGGCACTTGCCATAGTTGTCCAAAGATTTCATTCTCATTATCAACCAATGGTGATGTATTATCATCTCCATGCCATACAATCAATGCGCGACTAGAAGTCACTGAATAAGCCATAGATGGCCAGAATGCATCATAATTGACATTACCTGTACCTCCATTTTCACTTATGCGCTCATCATCAAATCCAATTTCCGAATTAGATGCATCTAAACGCTGTAAAAAGATTTCAAACTCATTATCTAACAATCCTCCTTGATCACTCTCTCCTCTCCACGCGACGATAAACTCATTAAAGCCTGGGATATATGCTATAGATGCATCAACTTGGTCAAAGGCAGCATTCCCCGGAACTAAATCACTTACCTGATTTTGCGTGCCAACCAATGTTCCTGTTGCCGACACTCTTTGAGTAAAAACTTCGATCTTTCCATCTACGGGCTCATCAATATCACATGATACCATATACTGATTATCGGCACTGTTATATACAACATTCGCAACATCTGCAATATTAGCGGCAGCCGTTCCAGTCATAATTTCAAAGTCATTCGTTCCAATTTCACCTCCGGTGTTGTTCAATCGTTGTCCATACACCTTAAAGAAATTATTCACATCGTCCGCATCCCAAACAACTAAATATTCGTTGTTGGCCGAGTTCCAAGCAACTGAGGGATCCTGCGCAACACTCGTAATAACACCATCAACACCGGCATCAGATATTCTGAAATCAGCACCTATCTCAGCACCTGTGTTGCTAATTCGCTGTCCAAAAATTTCAGTTTCATTATCAACTATAGATCCAAAACCTGTATCATCTGCATCCCAAACAACTAAAAATTCGTTGTCCGTAGCATTGTAAACAACATCTGGATCTGCGGCCGCAATGGAAGTAACCCCATCTACTCCAGCATCACTAATTCTAAAGATAGATCCAGGCATAGTCCCATCACCATTTACCAGTCTTCCATAAATTTCAAGTTCCCCATCCACTAAGCTTCCACTGATATTATCACTTTCCCATACAACTAAAAACTGATTGTCCGTTGAGTTATATGCCACAGCAGGATCAGTAGCATCTATGGCTGTATTTCCCGGGACGAATGTTCCAATCAAAATCTCAGACCCCAACAATGCGCCATCTGATGCGCGAACCCTTTGCCCATAAATTTCATCTTTTCCATCCAGTGTTTGGTCACCGCGCCAAACAACCAAAAACTGATCATCGGTACTATTCCAGGCTACATCTGGGAATAATGCATCAAAGGCTCCATTACCTGCTGGGCCCATATCACTAATTGTGAAATTTGACCCAATTAGTGTTGTGGGCGGCGGATTTACGGTAACTGTTAGCGCTTGTTCAAACGTAGCCGTTCCATCATCTATACGGATACGAATAAAATAGATGTTTTGAGTAGCAAAGTCAAAAGTCGTGTTAGCCAGTAACTGCGAACCAGAAATAGTGAACGAACCGTTATCGGTGTCACCCGCACCAGCAACTAACGTATATGTCCATGTATCATTTAAGTCCATGTCAACAGCAAGGATATCTGATACAACAGTTGGAGCACCTACTCCATCATCAACATTATCAGGATCTAATACAATCCCTTCTGGCGCGTGGTTAACAATGTCAATCGTATACAATTGAGCAAAAGCCTCCGTTTCACCATCAACCAAAGGCAAATTATCATCATCTCCTGTCCAAGCAATTATGGCCTGACCTGTACCATTTATAGCGATCGTCGGTTGGCTGGCATCAAAGTTGGAATTTCCTTCTGGCCCCATATCACTGATTCGAACTTTACTTCCTAACAATACACCCGCATTAGAGATATTTCTACCGAATATTTCTTGTTCTCCATCTACCAGTGTTTCGGCATCATCTTCTCCCTGCCAAATTACCATGTAACGATTGTTGGTATTGTTCCAAACAACATCAGGATTGCTTCCGACAAAATTGTCTCGTTCAGAAGGAATCGTTTCTGAATCATCTCCCATGATGGAAATTCTAAAATCGTCAGTTCCCACTTCAGCACCAGTATTGCTCAAGAACTGCCCATAGATTTCATACTCATTATCCACTAAGACCGCAGTAAGATCATCTGCTCTCCAAACTACCAAGTATTGATTATCCGTTGCATTCCAGGTAATGGCCGGAATTGTGGCATCATAAGCCCCATCTCCAGCAGGCCCCATATCTGAAATAACAAAATCATTCGTTCCCAATTCAGCACCAAGATTACTCACACGCTGTCCATAAATCTCATAATCCAATGCTAAACTTTCCGATCCTTCCCAAACCACCATATACTCATTGTCCGTTGCATTGTACGCGATGGCTACATTTTGTCCTTTCGGGTTGGCACTCACACCAATACCGAACATATCTGAAAGTCGAAAATCGTTCGTTCCAACTTCCGCACCAGTATTACTCAATCGTTGGCCATAAATCTCATTTTCAAATCCAAGTGTTCCAACAGGAAAATCATCGGCATGCCAAACAACCATATATTCATTGTCGGTACTATTCCAAACAACTGCTGCGTTCGCAGCATCACCACTATTATTCGTCCCTCCTACATCTGAAATACGGAAGTCATTTGTTCCTAACTCAACTCCGGCTGCACTTAAACGTTGCCCAAAAACTTCATTCTCGGTATCAACAAGCCCACCGACATTATCATCTCCATGCCAAACAACAAGGAATTCGTTATCCGTTGCGTTATAAGCTACATCTGGACTGAATGCATTAAAATCGCTATCTCCATCAGGTCCCATGTCTGAAATTCGGAAGTCCGTTCCAACTTCAGCACCTGTTGTAGCATTAATAAACTGACCATAGATTTCATTTTCTCCGTCGACATCATCTCCAGACCATACAATCAAATATTGATTCGTTGCAGGGTTGAATGCCGAGGCGGCAGTAGCAGCTATAGTAGTCGTTTGACCATTTGTTCCCATATCCGAAACTCGGAAATCATTCGGTCCAAATGCTTGCGAAAAAACATTCGAGCTCATCAAAAACGAACTCAATAAAGTTAATACTGCAATAAAATAAGTGCGAGGTAACTTTAAGTGCATAGTATAATAGTTAGTGTTATAAAGACCTGAGGTCTATTGTATTTACGGTTCCTTGCGTGCAAAGATAGGTGGTCATAGCTAGCTAAGAAATGACCACTCGTAGTCATTTTTTGAGTGTTAGTACTTAACCAACCCAAAAGCAACCGCGAGTCGATAAAGCTCTAGCAATGAGTTGACGTCCAGTTTTTTAATCACGCTTTTTCTATGGTTCTTTACCGTATTCAATGAGAGGTGCATTCGTTCGGCTATTTCACTGTTCGCACAGTCGAGTGCAATATATCTCATGACTTCCTTTTCTCGGGGTGTCAGTTTTCGAAACGCTTCAATTCTTTCAAGCGCAATACTCTCATCTCGCTCTATCATTCGCAGAGCATCCAGCAGGCGAGGCAACTTTACCACATGTGTATTCAACGTAATACTCGCACGACTGCCGCTCAATTCTATGTTTTCTAGCGATACCTTCTCTTCCAATTGTTGACCATCAACCTTGCTTTTTATAAATGTCTTGGCTTCCTCAACATCCGTGAAGTAAACTGGAGAGAATACAGAGTTCACTTCATTGAACGATTGAATTAGGGATAGATGAGATTGTGTATCAGGAGATACAGTAAATGCAACTCTTCTCATTCCAGCGTTATACTGAACTTGATTGATGTTTTGCTCTATCCATTCAAATAACTTCTTGGGTATATCAAAATTGAAATTATGATGAAGCCAAAGGGCAGATTTTGCCTTAACTTCTAAAGAAATCGTTGAAAAGTTGAGTAGTTCTGATTTAAAAATTTCAGGGGTAAGATTCTTTTCAGACCATTCTTGAACCAGGCTTTCACCATTCTTATCAATAGACAAGAACTGCGAACGATAAATTTCCATGTCGACAGCAAGTTTTTTGAGTAATAGCACTCTAAATATAGCAAATGCGAATGAATCATTTACTCCCCTTGCAATAACTCTGAGCTGATGCTCAACGACTTGCCACTGATCATTTCTTCTACCAACTTACCTGTTACCGGTCCTAAACTCAAGCCCATCATTGAATGTCCGGTGGCTACTACCAAATTACTCACCTTTTTTGAACGCGATATAATGGGTAAACCTGTTGGCGTGCATGGCCGGAAACCGTGCCATGTATCTTCTTTTTTAGGGGAAAAAATATTGAGTTCAGGATAAAAGTCATTGATCGTATTAAGAATACCTTCTACTCTATTGGAATTGATCTTATTGTCATTAACATGCGTTATTTCCATAGTACCACCAAAACGAATAGTTTCACCCATTGGCGTTACCGCAACTTTTCCCTCACATAAAATGGCTGGTACCTGGGGCATATGGTTATTATTCTGAACGTCAAAACTATACCCTTTCCCAGGCAGTATCGACAGTTTGATGCCCAGTTTTTTTGCAAGTCTCGGACTCCAAGACCCAGCGCATAGTATAAATTCATCTCCACGCACTTCCTGATCTCCAACCATCACCGACTCTATTCTTGAGCCCCTCCGCTTGAAATCATGAACACGTGATTGTTTTAGAATTTTCACCCCCAAAGTACCTAATTCACTTTTTAGGAAGCTCATCAACTTTTGAGGATAAAGGTGGCCATCACTTTTATACAAAACACCTCCTCTAGCGTTGAGTTCAACACCAGACTCGAGGTCTGCAATTTGAGCTGCTGAAAGATAGTTTACCTCCAAACCTAATTGTTCTGCCTCCCGTCCTGCTTCTATTTCTTCGTTCCCAACCTTTTCAGATTGATAAAGCATCAGAAGTCCCTTCTCCTGATAAAGAAAATCTGCTTTTGTAGCTAGGTCTCGATACAATTCCTTGCTAAATAGGGATAAGTCACGCAAAAGTGGCATTGAGCGTTCAACATGAGAACGCGTAGAATGACGATAAAACTTCCATGCCCAGGAAAATAGCTCTTTGTGAAATCTTGGTTTCACGTAAAATGGACTTTTGCTATCTAACATCCACCTAAAACCTTGAGCTATCATCCCCGGTTGTGCTAAAGGAATTACGTGAGACGGAACAACTAATCCTGCATTGCCGTATGAGCAACCATCCGTCATATCAGATTGATCCAAGACGGTCACTTGATGACCTTCAAGCGCCAAATAGTAAGCAACACAAAGTCCATTAATACCACCGCCTATAACAACACAACTTTTCATTTAGATCACCTGAAAACCAAAAGCGTAAGGGTCATCCTCATCAATGAGGATTGTATTATAACCTGTTATTCGTGCCCAACCCTCTACGCTTGGGATGATTGCCTTTCTGCCATGAAGTTCCGTTTCTTCTTCGATTCGACCAATAAACTTTGAACCAATGATGCTTTCATGTATAAAATCTTCTCCCATCTTGAGCTTTCCTAGCGCGTGCCATTGTGCCATTCTTGCAGAGGTACCTGTACCGCATGGAGACCTGTCAATTGCTTTGTCACCATAAAAAACCGCATTCCGAGCACTTGATTCACTTGAAAGCACATCTCCCGTCCAAAGCACGTGACTTAAGCCGGAAATGGTATTGTCATCTGGGTGTTCAAATGAATAACTTTCATTCATCACCTTTCTAATTTCTCTACTCCAACTGATCAATTGATCCGCCGAATAATCCTGAATTCCAGAAAAATTATCCTGTGGATCAATAATGGCATAAAAGTTTCCTCCATAGGCCACATCTACCTTCAATAGGCCGAGGTTCTTGGATTGTATGCTTAAGTTTTCACTATGTAAAAAAGATTTGATGTTCGTCAGTTTCACTGAAGTCACCTTTTTACCAGCTTTTTGATAAGAGACATGCACTAAACCTGCAGGTGTTTCCAAACGAAGCAATCCCGGAATTTTAGGTTGTACAAGATTCTCTTCAATCATCACCGTAACCGTTCCTATCGTCCCATGTCCACACATTGGTAAACAACCGCTCGTTTCGATATATAAAATACCTATGTCATTTTCAGGATCACTTGGTGGATATAAAATACTCCCACTCATCATGTCGTGCCCACGTGGTTCAAACATGAGTCCCTTACGGATCCAGTCGAACTCAGAAAGAAAGTGCTGGCGCTTTTCGCTCATTGTAGCACCATTCAACTTGGGTCCGCCCTCTACTACTACGCGAACAGGATTCCCACATGTGTGCGCATCAATACACTTAAACGAATGACGAATTTTGTCCATTATTTTAACTCTTCCGGCAATAATTTTCCAGGGAAACTCTGGTATGAAATAGGTCTGATCCATCGCTTTATGGCATGCAGTCCAACGGCTGTAAATCGTGCATCCGTAGAAGCCGGATAAGGTCCGCCATGATTCATTGAAGGGCATACTTCTACTCCTGTTGGTACACCATTAAAAATGATTCGACCGACTCTTTGAGAGAGTTCATCAACAATATCTGTAAGCTCAGAAAGTTCGCTATCTTCAGCGATAATTGTTCCCGTTAACTGCCCTTCAAGCTGCTCAATAATCGTCAAAAGTTGTTGTTCATTTGCACATTTGACAATTAAAGAAAAAGGGCCAAACACTTCCTGATGCAATTTAGGGTTTTGCAGAAAAGCATCTCCCGAAACTTCAGCAACAGCCTGATCAGCATAATTTGCTTCAACCTCCAAAGGAATGGATAACGACTTTACTCCGACTTGTGAACTTACCTCATTCTTCAAGGTAGAATATGCACTCTTTATATTTGGATGAAGCATGCATGTGGCATCAATCTTGACAATTTTTTCAGCTAAACTTCGCTTAAATTTATCGAGTCCATCACTCTCTATTGCGAGTATTAATCCTGGATTGGTGCAAAACTGACCAGCACCAAGTGTAATCGAACCAGCATATGCTTCTGCCCACTTCTCTCCATTTTCTTTCAGTGCTCCTTCTGTAATAACTACAGGGTTGATACTTCCCATTTCAGCAAAAAGAGGAATTGGCTCTGGTCTGCGATTAGCAATGTCAAATAATGCTCTGCCGCCCTTAATACTGCCTGTAAAACCAACCGCTTTCACTTTTGGGTCATTGACAAGGCGTACGCCTACTTCGATTCCATTACTGTTTAAGTTTGAAAACACTCCATTTGGCATTCCTGTTTTCTCTGCAGCTTTTATAATGGCCATAGCCACCAATTCTCCTGTTCCCGCATGCATCGGATGGCTTTTCACGATAACCGGACAACCTGCAGCCAGAGCACTCGCTGTATCTCCTCCTGCTGTTGAATATGCTAAGGGGAAATTGCTTGACCCAAAAACCACTACAGGACCTAATGGAATATATGTTTTTCGTAAATCCGCTTTAGGTAAGGGCTTTCGATCTGGAATGGCTTCATCAATAGCAACATCTCTCCAGTTTCCATTTCTAAGCATCTCTGCAAATGAACGCAACTGAAACATTGTCCTCCCACGTTCACCCGTTGCTCTCCCCTGTGGTAGACCGGATTCTTTGCAATAAACATTCAGTAAAGTGTCTCCAAGAAGCTCTATTTCGTCCGCTATTGCATCCAAAAAATCTGCTCGTTCATGATCTGAAGTTTTCCGATATTCCTTGAATGCCTTCCATGCCAATTCAGTCGCTTCATCAATCTCCGCGGTTGTCGCTTCAATGCTTTCCCAATCATTATGGGCATTCAATTCTGGATTGATCGTCCGAAAAACAACATCTCCTTTCGCCGATCGCTTAGATCCAATAAAATTTTGTCCTGTGATCATAATTGTCTCTTACAGTTGTTTGTAGTTGGGTAAAATTGGTCTCGTCTGAATTCCTTTTTCGATGATATCCAGCACTTTTTCCCGCTCTTTTCCAATTAGTGGTAATCTCGGAGCTCGAACATTTTCAGTTCCTATTCCTGTCTTTACCTCCGCTAACTTTATATTCTGTACTAATTTAGTATTGATATCTAACTCCAACAAGGGCAAGAACCATCGATAAATTTTCAACGCTTCAGTATGCTTTCCTGATTGTACTAGTTCGTATATAGCAACCGTCTCAGCCGGAAATGCACACACCAAACCGGCTACCCATCCTTCGGCTCCCATAAATAAACTCTCTAGTGCAAGAGTATCCACCCCGCTCAAAATTTTAATTCGATCACCGAAACGATTTTTCAAGCGTGTAATATTGGATAAATCTCTTGTAGATTCTTTTACCGCTTCTATGTTAGGGCACTCTATTAACTCTTCAAACATGTCCAGCGTTATTTCAATCCCGTAATCCACAGGGTTGTTATACACCATAATTGGCAATTCTGTGGAATTTGCTACAGCCTTGTAGTACACAACCGTCTCGTGGTCATCGGCCTTATAACGCATTGGGGGTAGCATCATTAAACCGCTTGCTCCATCCTCCTGAGCTTTTCGCGCCGCATCGATTGCAGCTTTCGTCGTTTGCTCAGCGATATTGATAATGACGGGAACGCGGCCATCAACTATGCGCACTGCTTCTCTCACGAGCGTGCGTTTCTCATCATCAGATAAGGTACTGGCTTCTCCAAGTGTACCGCCTAAAATGATTCCGTGAACACCCGCGTCCAACTGCGCATTAATATTTACTTCAAACATGTGAAGATCGAGCTCATCTGAGGCCGTAAACTTTGTTGTAACAGCCGGCATAACACCTTTCCAATTTACTTGCATAACATCTCTTATAATCCAACTCAAAAGTAGAGGCTATATCTTGATTTAAAGAGATGCTTTTTAACCATAACTAATACTATTTTATCTTTAAATTGAATCAAAAAGGCAATATCAAAGTAATATTTAGTAGAATTGAGGTGTGAAAGTTTTACCCTTTAAGATTCCCAAGCCAGAAAACAGCGCATTGATTTATCAAGTAGATCGAACACAGGGGTTTTATGATAAACTGCATCAACATGAAGAAATTCAGATCTCCCTCATATTAGAAGGTGAGGGCGACTTAGTGGTAGGAGATACCATTAGTAGGTACAAAAAAAATGATATTGTCATGATAGGGGAAAACCTACCACACCTGTTTAGGAGTGACATGACATATCCATCTGATTCGCACATGCTGACCCTTTTTTTTACCAAAGATTCGTTCGGAGACTTCTTTTTTGACTTGATTGAACTAAAATCTCTCAATGCCTTATTCAGAAAGGTCGATTCAGGCATTCGATTGCTAGAGCATCAAGAAGAAGTACGAAAACTTTTCCTTGAATTGGAGAACGCCAGTCAGTTAGAACGTTTCATTTGTTTCCTCAAGATCTTGAACTATTTTACGCTCAGTAAAACCGAGTCGCTTTCTTCCTTCATCTATCAAAAAGTCTACTCAGAAGATGAAGGTGTCCGTATGAGCAATGTTATGAATTATGCCATTAATGAATTCAGCAAAGAAATCAAATTAGAAAAAGTTGCGGACCTCGCAAACATGACGCCAAATGCATTTTGTCGCTATTTTAAACACCGAACGAATAAAACCTTCTTCCAGTTTCTAACGGAGATTCGCATTGAGAATGCCTGTCGCCTAATTGAACGAAATAAAGACCTATCCATTGCGGAAGCATCCTACCAATCAGGATTTAAAAACATGTCCAACTTTAACCGAAAATTCCGTCAATACAAAGGAATGACACCAACCAATTACAGAAAGCAAAAAGCCAATCGGGAGTGACCTGAAGCTAACAATAGCGTGTTGAAGGTGAACAGGGAAGGTTCACAGGTACTCTTAGAATTCTGCTTATTTTGTCATTCAAATAAGTATTCATGTCACAAGACACCAAACAAAAAACAAATTACGGGGCTCTTACCACACTTACGACTGTTTTCTTCTTCTGGGGATTCATCGCTGCAGGTAATAGCGTTTTCATTCCCTTCTGTAAAAACTATTTTGACCTTGACCAATTCCAGAGTCAATTGATTGATTTTGCTTTTTACGGTGCATATTACCTTGGGGCATTAGCACTATTTGTTTTTGGATCTGCCTCTGGTAGAGATTTAGTTGGTTCGTGGGGATATAAGAAGAGTATTGTTTACGGTCTTCTTTTTTCAGCACTTGGCGCCGGAGCGATGATTGCATCTGTGTACATGAATATGTTCGCCGGTATGCTGATAGGGTTGTTCATTGTTGCCCTCGGGTTCTCACTCCAACAAACATCAGCAAATCCTTTCATGATTTCTCTTGGAGATGAATCAACAGGAAGTAATAGAATCAATCTTGGTGGAGGGATTAATAGTCTCGGGACCACTGTCGGTCCATTGATTGTTGCTCTGGCACTGTTCGGTTCAGCAGCATCATTGAGTGACGAAATGATTCAATCATTGGAACTCTCAAAAGTTATTGTCCTGTATGCATGTGTTGGTGCACTCTTTCTTGGAGTAGCAGCCTTATTTGGATTTTCGAAAAAAGTTCCTGCCGGGATAAATGAAGAGAAACCAGAAAGTGCTAAAAGAGCAATGGCGAGCTTACTGATCATCACTGGCCTTCTCATTTCCTGCTTTGTCCCTGTTTTTAACAGCTACAGAAGTAGCGAAGCAACAACACTTGCAGCGAACGAAACAAAGATTGAAGTGCTGAATAAAAAGTATTTGGATCGAACCGCGCAAGACAAAGGCGTGAATGTAGATGAACTTGAAAGTTATGACGAAGCATTGATCTCTGAGCTTTTCCCAACAGAATTGGAAGAAAAAAAACAACTTGAAACTGATAACACAAACCTGAATGATTCATTAGAAAGGTGGAGAATGGGTTGGTTAAGTGCTGGACTCATCGTTATTCTTGGAGGACTTTTCTTCGCTTACTCTAAAGGCAAAAAGCAACGCGAGGGATGGGGCGCAATGCAATACCCACAACTTACATTAGGAATGCTTGCCATATTCGTTTACGTTGGTGTTGAGGTAGCTATTGGCAGTAACCTTGGTGAGCTTCTGAAGCAACAAGAATTTGGAGGGATGGAAGCTTCTGAAATCGCACCCTATATTGCCATGTTTTGGGGCAGCTTAATGATTGGACGTTGGGCAGGAGCAATTAACGCTTTCGAGCTTAAGGAAAATACGAAAAAGATACTTCGATTCTTTGTCCCGCTGGTTGCATTCGGAGTAGTATTGGCACTAGCATCAGCATCTGGTTATGACGTTGAGCCACTATACTGGTATGTTGTCTGTGTACTATTACAGATTATCGCATTTTTCGTTACCAATGATAAACCAGCATTGACGCTTGGAGTATTTGGGACACTTGGCGTTGTTGCCACAATTGTTGGATTGACCAGTACAGGCACCATCGCTATTTATGCCTTTTTAAGTGCTGGTTTATTTTGTTCCATCATGTGGCCTTGTATCTTCTCCCTCTCTTTAGCCGGGTTGGGGAAATATCAAACTCAGGGATCTGCCTTTCTGGTTATGATGATTCTTGGCGGGGCCATTATTCCGCCCATTCAAGGTAAACTATCAGATGTCATAGGGATACAAGAGTCTTTCGTTGTAGGAGCACTGTGTTTTGGATACCTTGCCTTTTTTGCACTTTACGTAAAACGATTACTTAAACAACAAGGTGTCGATTTTGAGTAAACTCAAGTCTTATATCTTTTTATCACTTATCTGCTGTCTGCTTCCAACATTCAGTCACTCACAAGATCGTTCTGGCATGGCTAAACGGGCGAAGAGATTCGTTGAATACATGAACGATTATCACTTCAAACCGAGAAAAATTGACGATGAATTTGGCCATGATGTGCACCTGCGTATAGTGGACTACCTCGATCATGAAAAGCTATTTTTCACAGCTGATGACATCGCTATATTGTCTGCTGCTGCTGACTCTTTAGATGATGATATTGAACTCAAAAAGACAAATTATGTCGCGTTAATTTCGCGATTATACAAAGAACGAATTGGACAATTAAGAGATCGCGTAACAGAGTACTTCGATGGAGGGTTCGATGTTTACGGCAAGCAATTGCGTATAGAAAATCATTTTGACACGTATGCGTCTGATCTTAGAGAATTGACAGAGCGCTGGTATAATTCTGCCTTAAGTGCTACCCAACATGCTATCTTGACTGAACTCGATCTTGATACAACTTTTGATAGAACATCTGTCGAACTGGTAAAATCAAAATCGCTTGAAGAAACGAAAGAATCATTCTTAGGTGTTCTTGACTCCTATAAAGCGTTTGAAGATCAATTTGAGCTGAGCTATATCAATGCTATTGCACAAGCTTACGATCCTCACTCAGCTTACTTTAATGAAGAGTTACACCACGAATATTCGGAAGAACTGACATCTGAACAATATGTTTTTGGAATTACCTATCAAAAGACTATTGATGGAAAAATTGAAATTACTGAGATCTTACCCGGTAGTTCGGCATGGTTTTCTGAAGACATTGAAGAAGGTGATATTATTCTATCAATTACTGGTAGTGATGGCTCTCATGTAAATAGTGCCAATGAAAAAATTCAGGATTTCTCTCGCTTTTTCTCTGAGCTTTCAACGGATACCATTTACCTGGAACTTCAATCAGGCGAAAGCATCAAGGAAGTTGAACTGGTTAGAACAAAAGTGTACAGCGACAATGATATTATCAAGTCCGCCATGTTGGATGGAGAACAGAAGGTTGGATATATTTCTTTGCCCGACTTTTATTCCAACTGGACAGATACAACGAGGCTCGGGTGCGCCAATGATGTAGCAAAATCCCTGATCAAACTAAAGAAGGCTGGAATGAATGGACTCATTCTCGACTTGCGAAATAACGGTGGAGGCTCTTTGGTTGAGGCTGTCGACCTGGTAGGAATCTTTATCAATTATGGCCCAGTTATTTTGATTGAAGATCGGGAAGGAAACGTGGTTTCTTTGAAAGACTTTAATAAAGGATCAATTTACCGCGGGCCGCTCATTGTATTAATCAATTCTGGGGCGGCGTCTGCCTCAGAAATAGTTGCAGGTGCATTACAGGATTATAATCGAGCAGTTATTGTTGGACAGTCTTCCTTTGGAAAAGCCACTGGACAAGGGATTTTCCCCCTTGACCCAAAAATGGAAACAGTCTTAGCCGCTTTCACACCAGAAGACCCAAGCTGGGGATATGCGAAATCAACAGGAATTGGATTATACCGACTTCGTAAGAGTTCTGCTCAACAAGTAGGTATTCATCCTGACGTCGTTACCCCGCATATTCCTCGTTATGAAGATCTATATGAACGGAACTTACCACACTCTATAAAACTGGATTCAGTTGAAAAAAAGCTATACTTTACACCGAAAACTACACCGCCTATAAATGAACTCCATCAATGGTATAAACAACAAGAAAAGGAGCAGCTCAATGAATTAATTGCCATTACGCAGGAGTTACGGGAATTAGATAAACAGCTTGAACAAAGCTTGTATTTAGAAGAGATTTATTCAACTTACCAGTCAATGACAAAGTTGAGCGAGCAGTATAAGGACGTTCTGGAATCGATGCACTTTTCATTCTCACCAAAATCATTTCAATTCAACGAAGCACTTTTAAAATTGTCTCCACATTTGCAATCATACAATGACCGATTTATTGAACGACTGAATCGCGATCCGGAATTAAATGAAGCGTATAAAATCATGGTTAAATTCATAGGGTTGAATGAAGAATAGCTACCTTTAAGCAAATTCCACTTTATGAAATACCTATTGCTATTCGCTGCATTTACCTTCTCGGCAAACGCATTCTCTCAAAGCGCCAGTAACGCTGGAGAATACATGGATTATTTTTCCTCGGAGTATTTAAAGATTCAAGAAGATATGTGGGATTATGCCAGAACGGTTTCTCACGGTAGAAGCGCTCGAAAAGTTGAAAAAAGAAGAGGAGAACTTATTCAGTCTACACGCTCAGCATTAGGGAAAGCTAAACGTGCTAAAGACTTTAACGGAGATACTGCCTATCGTGACTCTGTAATTCGCTACTTTTTTATCATTGATGTTGTATTGCGGGAAGATTATGCCAAAATCGTGGATATGGAAGCGGTTGCAGAACAATCGTATGATGATATGGAGGCGTACATTTTGGCCAGGGAGCTAGCGAGTGATAAGTTGGAAGAAGCTGGTGATATGATCAGTAATGAACATAAGCGCTTTGCAGCCGACAATAATATAACCCTGATTGAAAATGAAACGAAACTCGATCAGAAAATGGCCATCGCCAATGAGGTATTTGATCATTACAATGAAGTTTATCTGATTTTCTTTAAATCATACAAACAGGAGGGATATCTCATGGATGCCATCAGTCGCAATGATGTTAGTGCCATTGAACAAAATCGTAACGCTTTATTGGACGTTGTTGAAGAAGGAATGAATAAGCTCAATGCTGTGAAAAAGTATGAAGGGGACCCGGCGATGATAACGGCTACGCGACAACTGTTTAACTTTTACAAAAGTGAAGCTGAGAAAGACGTCGATATCGTCTTAAACTATCTTGAAACAAATGAAAACTTTCAGAAGATAAAGGCCTCATTTGATCAGAAGAAACCGAAAAGTAGAACACAAGAAGATGTTGACGCTTACAATAAAGGCGTTACCGATGTAAACAGTGCTGGTGAAAAGTACAACGCAATGAATGAAGCATCGAACAAGAAACGCGGAGAACTCATCGATAACTGGAATAAAGTGGCGGATAAATTCACAAATCGTCATGTCCCTAAAGGAAAATAAAATCACGCAGTATTCGCATTATAAGCCTTTTAAATTCAGGTATTTGTACTTTATAAAAGGGTACAAATACTCGGCAAGAATTAGATGAAAAGAACTAAATTGCCTAGCATTTTTCTTTCCGAAACCTTCTTTGGGAAAAAAGCAACGACCACTTTTCTGACCTCCGTTTCTAATCCAAACGATTGAAGTGTTTATACCGCGGTTTATATTAATCCGTTGTACGTTGCGCCTTGTTTCATGGAAAATGCACTCAATTGGCATGACATGGAAAATCTTGTTCTTGTTGCTTGTGATAATTTGGTCGATGGCGCGGTAGCTATGCAGTGCCTTACAGATATCGACATGTCCGGCAAAAAGATCAATGTAGTCACCGCTACCCGCGAATCAGACGCTGTTCGAATCACTTCTGCACTTCAACCTGACCTTGTCATTTTCAAGTTCAGCTCTAACGCATCAGCACTTCATCAATTCTTAGCAAAAGTAAAAGCTCCCGGTCTACCTATTATTTGCCTGACAAGACCCGGTGAGGAGGAGAAATTAGCACTTTGTCGTCACAATGCCTTATTTCACTATCCACTCGATCAATTAAAACACAATTCCTATTTGCAAACGACGGTGCTCTCCATACTCTATCTCAAACAAAAACCCATAGACCGGGAGCATTTTCCCAAAAACACCGGTCTTGCGCTTCAAAAATCAAAAGAG
The DNA here is from genome assembly GCA_002427735.1 of Flavobacteriales bacterium UBA6051. GTDB lineage: Bacteria > Bacteroidota > Bacteroidia > Flavobacteriales_D > Crocinitomicaceae > UBA4466. The sequence continues at coordinate 60,489 of DIYP01000012.1, read as the reverse complement.
CACCGAACATTAAGCAGGTACGTCATGGAGTTAGATCAAAAAAAGAAAGTCTTGGAACATGTACAGCAACGTATTTCGGAACTCTTTCCGGTTGTAGACGACCCTACACGAATTGAACTTACTTCGATTGCCAACTCCATAAAGGTGAACAGAAACGACCAAAACCTTTGGAAGGATTTTGCCATGTATTTTGAGAAAATAGATCCAGGGTTCATTTCCACAATCTCTAAAAAACACCCAGACCTTACGGCAAAAGACTTGAAGTACTGCTGCTACCTGAAAATGAATATGTCGAATGCAGACATTCAAAACTTATTGGGAATTAACCAAGAAAGTGTTCGTACGCACAAATACAGGCTAAAGAAAAAGCTCGACTTGCCTAAAGAAGAAAAACTAAAGAATTACGTTCGATCGTTTGGGTCAAACCAAATTCATTAATCCTGATTATCCCGCTCAACTTCTATCTTTGGGAACCTCGATTCTCAGCAAACTCTGCTGTTCAAAATCATGACATGTCTACGATTTGTCTAGTTTTTTTTGTGAACACCTGGTTGTGTATATGATTCGTATACTCCTATCAAGCTTGACACACGAATGATCTGGATATCTTTATCCCAAGCCTTATAGCGCTCGATATTCAATTAGAAAATCGCAACGACCACACACTATGATAAAGGAAGCACTTCAGTTCACTAATAATGTCTTGAACCAATTTCTAAGGAATCGTTTCATGCTGGACGAGAATGTTGTGTTATTGAATACAATAATAAACCCAAACGGATCTATACCTCAGAAAAATAGCAACAAGCTTATTCTGTCCCTAATCAACCTTGATAAGGAAACACTGCGACCGTTTTACAACAGAAATCCTCAATTGAATAATGGACAATACGCGGATGTTAACCCAAGCGAAAAGTACAATTTGGATATTCTGGTAACCTCAAATTTTGATGACTACGAGGAAACACTAAAGTTTCTCAATGCCACAATACTATTCTTTCAGGTCAATAATTGCATTGATTCAAGTACCTATTCAAACTTCCCGAGTGAGCTTGTAAAGTTGGAATATGAAATCGAGAAGATCTCTTATCGGGAAATGCACAATTTGTGGAGTGCGATGGGAGCAAAATACCAACCATCTGTAATTTATAAACTGCGTCTGGTAACTATTCAGGGGAATGAAGTTGAAGGGTTCACTTCTTCTATCAATCAGACAGAAACAACTATTGGAACGGAACAATGAGTAATTCTCAATATAAGATCATTTTTACCGTAGGCGTTTTTCATTCGTTCTTTGCACATAATGAATGCAATTGTCTTCAATTTGTTCCAACGCCCGAAACACAATCCGTTCTTCGCCGCTATGGTTTCAAAATAAACCCATCCGTGAATGGGTTTGGGTTATACACAAATTCGACAGACAACCTCGAGAACTATCTAACGTATATTTCTTCAGCATCTGGTTTAAACAAATTCGAATTTAATATTGAAAGTGTAGATGCAGACTTTCAGATCTACACCAACCTTCCAGTTAATTGGCAAGGCCAATTACTGTTCACCAGCAACAATTCGCAAAATACAGCTACCAGCGGCTCAATTCAGTTACAAATGAACCTTGAGCCTGGCAATGACCCGTCCAAAATTGGAACACTCAATATTCTATTCAGTGATATTACTTCTCAGACCAATAAAGGGAATCTAAATTATGAAATCAACTTTACAGCCAGATCGACTCAATGGCAGTACAACATCATTAATCAAAGTAACGTTGAACTCGATCAACCCTCCATTAAAGGAAAGTCCGAAGAAGTATTTGATGGTCCGGTAAGTACTAATCTTGCCAATGGGCAAAATGCACTGTTGTTCAGTAGTCAAAATTTACTTCCACTTAGTCAGGTTGCTCTCTATGAATTCAATCTGGTCAATGAACAGTCGAAATCGACTACAAATTCACAACTAAAAAAAATATCTGGTTCAGCTACTGTTTTCAAGGGCCTTCCAAATGCAAGTCCCAGTCACTTTTCGATAACTGAGATGAACGGAGAGACCGTTATTTCATCACCCATGTATATATACATATAGTCAATAAATAATAAACAAATAATGAAAACCCATGAATGAATCTAACATCAAAGCTCCTGGAGTATATATCGATGAGATCAATGCATTCCCGAATTCAGTCGTTCCTGTAGCTACTGCAGTTCCCGCATTTATTGGATATACTCCTCAAGCAATGTACGAAGGGAAATCGTACACCGGCGTGGCTCAAAAAATCACGTCATTCGCTGAATTTCAGTCGATTTACTGCTTACCAGACCCTCCGGCACCCGCGGATCCTGCAAAGCAATATAGCCCAGAATATTACTTGGTGCAGCAAAAAAGTCAACCTACGCAAGGTGATTATATGATGATCGGAACTGATTATTATTCCATTCTTCCAGACCCAAATACGGTTTATTATATGTACAATAGCATTCGCATGTTCTACGACAACGGTGGAGGTGATGCTTACATTGTATCAGTAGGATCCTACGGTCCTTCTTCAGGGACGCCAATTAATCCGGGAGATCAAATCATTAACCCAAATGTACAGGTGAACGACCTAAAATCTGGATTGGCAGTTCTACAAAACGAGCAGGAGCCAACAATGTACGTGTGTCCGGATGCTACGCTTTTGGATGTTGCAAATAACGGTGCGTTGATGCAGGAAATGCTTCTCCAGAATGAAGACATGCAAACCGCTATTTCTATTTTTGACATCATTGGAGGTAATGATCCTGATCCTATTCTTTATATGGATGATATAACAACATTCAGAGAAAATACAGGAACGAATGGACTGGATTATGGTGTGGCTTACTATCCGTTTGTTGGAACCTCAGTAATGCAATCAACAGATATCGATTATACCAACCTTTTTGGTGGAGATTTATCTCAATTGGAACCGTTATTGAACCCTCCTTCCGATCCAAATGAAACAGCAGCAACAATCATTTCAAACATTCAAGCCGGTAATGGATTGACTGTTTCACAAAACAATAATTCACTGATTGCGGCAAGTCCAACATATAGCTTAATCCTTAAGCATGTTTTGACCGATGCTAATCTGCTTCCACCAAGTGGAGCAATGGCCGGGGTAATTACTAAAACAGATAATGAAGGAGGTCCATGGTTGGCTCCAGCTAACACTTCAGTTGTGGACGTCTCTTCACTTCCAATCAACTTGTCGGAATCGCAGCAAGGTGATTTAAATATGGACGCAGTATCTGGTAAATCGATCAATGCTATACGTTCATTTAATGGAATAGGAATTCTCGTATGGGGAGCCCGAACACTGGATGGAAATAGCGGAGATTGGAAGTACATTTCGGTTCGCCGAACAATGATCTTCCTGGAACAATCGTGTAAGTTGGCTGCACAGAGCTATGTTTTTGCGCCAAACACAAAGAATACCTGGGAAGCAATTAAGGCGATGGTCAGTAGTTTTCTTACGAGTATTTGGAAAGAAGGAGGTTTACAAGGAGCCAGTGCAGATGATGCATTCTCAGTAGACTGTGGATTAGGTACCACGATGACATCTGATGATATCACGAATGGTTATTTGAGAGTTACTGTGAAAGTTGCAGTAACGCACCCAGCAGAATTCCTGATCCTTTCCTTTGAACAACAACAAGCTACATCGAGCTAATCAGTATTAACACTAATTCATAAACATTAAAAACATAAATTATTATGGCAACAGATGATGGAAGCGCGCAAGGCGCAACGTGGCCCATGCCAAAATTCCGATTCGAAGTAGATCTTGGAACGGAGCTTACTGGAGTAGCATTCCAGGAAGTATCTGGTATGGATGTTGAAAATCAAATAATCGAATACCGTAAGAGCAATAGTCCATTATTCTCAGTGGAGAAGATGCCGGGAATTGCAAAGTACGGTAATGTGACCATGAAACGAGGGGTGTTCGTTAATGACAATACCTTTTGGGATTGGCATAACCAAATCGTAATGAATACCATCGCCAGAAGAACAGTTTTAATCAAGCTTCTGGATGAATCGGGTAACGTGACTATGCAATGGCAATTAAACAATGCCTGGCCTACAAAAATTACAAGTACCGATCTGAAATCAGAAGGGAACGAAGTAGCAGTAGACACACTGGAAATTGCTCATGAGCAGCTAATCATAACAAATGGCAGCTGATTATCCAGTTGGCTTTTACTTCGAGCTCTCCTTCAAAGGAGAGGACGCAGCCTTTCAGGAAGTGTCCGGAATTTCCCGCGAAATGGGAATTGAAGAGGTTACTAGTGGCGGGGAGAATCGATTTAAATATCGCCTCCCCACCGTAGCAACCAGCCCAAACCTAGTTCTTAAAAGAGCGCTGGTCACGGATGGATCAAATTTGGTCAATTGGTGTGAAAGTACGATTGACGGAAGTTTGGCCAATAGCATTGAAACACATGATGTAATGGTGAGCTTGCTGGATGCCGAAGGAAATGTCTGCTCAATGTGGACTTTCTACAATGCCTACCCGATAAAGTATGCAATCTCAGATTTGAAATCGCAGGAGAATGCATTGGTTATCGAATCAATAGAGTTGGCATACAACTATTTCGACATTTCCAAGAGCACATCATTCTCAGGACTTTTTGCGTAATCATGGCAGTTGAAATCAGAGAATTGATTGTAAAAACCGAGGTGTCAACAGGCAGCTCAGGTAATTCAATCGTATCCAATAGTGCAGATCTCAAGCACTTAAAAAAACAAGTACTCGAGGAGTGTAAGCGAATGCTTCTGGAGAGAGAGAAAAAGAGCAATTATAAACGTTAAAAATGAGCATCGATGGGCGCAAGTCTGGAATTATTGAAAATAACCGGGTACACGGATGAGGAGTTTCAAAATGCATTTGAAGGTCAGCCCTATTCGGTAATGATCAATCCAGACAATATTAAATGGCAGCGCAGTATCGAGTACAACGAACAACAGGCTCCAGACTCGAGTTCATCATCTCAAAAGTATAAGAGTACTCCAAGTGATAAACTCAACTTTGACATCACTATTGATTGCTCGGGAGTTGTTGATGCTAAACGCACTGACATGGCCGCTGAAATCAGCGCTTTAGAGAAAATCGTGTTTACGTATAACGGTGATATTCACCGTCCAAATTTTGTCAGCATACAATGGGGAAAGAATTTTACGTTCAAAGGGGTTCTTACCTCTTTCGATACTTCCTACACATTGTTCAAGCCTGATGGAAGTCCATTGCGCGCCAAAATTTCTCTTGCGTTTAGCCAGTATATTTCCCCCTCAACTGTTGAAAAGCTGGACAAAAAAACTTCCCCTGATATTACGCACGTAGTAGATATCAAGGACGGTGACAACCTGCCTCAACTTTGCGAAAAAGTATGGAATGATAAATCTTACTACGCAGCTGTGGCCAAGTTCAATAACCTCAATAAATTCAGGAATCTCAAGGGAGTGAGTTCTCTAGTTTTTCCACCAATCAAACAATCTAGCTAATGTCAGAAACAACAATAAAAAGTGGAGGTATTGCAACATTCTCTGTGAGTGTTGAAGGGTCACCTGTACCTGACGATTACCCCATTTTGAAAGTACATATTGAAAAGAGCATCAATCGAATATCGAGAGCTGTTGTTACGATTCTTGATGGAGAACCCAATACTGGAAAGTTTGAAGCAAGTTCTTCTTCAACCTTTGTTCCTGGGGGTAAAATTACCATTGAAGCTGGATACGATAATCAAAACAAAACGGTCTTTGAAGGCATTATTACCAAGCAGAGTATTCGGATTGACGAAATTGTTGGTTCGGCACTTGAAGTTGAATGCCGTGACGAAGCCATCAAAATGATTGTTGGTAGGAAAAGTCTGACCTTTGCAAATAAAACAGACAGTGACATCATCAAGTCCATCATTGGCACTTACTCAGGGCTTTCCTCGGAAGTGAGCGCTACGGATGAAACATGGCCAGAACAGGTGCAGTACTATTCAACCGACTGGGACTTCATCCTGGCGAGAGCCGAAGTCAATGGTTTGATTGTTACCACACTGAACAACAAAGTTTCGGTCGTTAAGCCCGATGCAGATACCTCATCGGTCCTCACCGTAAATTATGGCGATGAACTTCTGGAATTTAACGCCGATTTGGACGCCGTTTCTCAGCTAGGTAATGTACAAGCCAGCACCTGGGATTTCACAACACAGGAAGTATCAGCCAAACAGCAATCCAATAGCTATAGCGGCCCTGGAAACCTGAGCTCAAAAAAGCTCTCGGAAGTTGTCGGACTTTCAGAATTTGATTTACAAACAACCGCTCCTTTGCAGACCACCGATTTATCCAATTGGACGAACGCACAATTGGTCAAAAGTGACTACGCAAAGATTCGAGGAGAAGCAAAATTTCAGGGAACTGACCTCGTGGACCCTGCGAAGTACCTCACATTAGGAGGTCTTGGTGATCGTTTTAACGGTGACTATCTTGTTTCTGGCGTGCGTCATGATCTATCTGAGGGAAACTGGATTACAGAGGTGGCCTTAGGGTTATCCCCTCAGTGGTTCACCGAAGAACCTGACGTAATGGCCCCACCAGCTGCTGGGCTTCTGCCCGGAGCAAGAGGTTTATTCAATGGAACCGTAAAAAAAATATACGAAGACCCTGATTCACAATACAGAATTCTAGTGACCGTTCCACTATTCGATCAGAACGGCGAGGGCATCTGGGCGAGATTGTCAAATTTCTACTCCACCAATGGAGCAGGTGTGTTTTTCCTCCCTGAAGTCGGAGATGAGGTTGTATTGGGCTTCTTAAATGAAGATCCCCGTTTCCCAATCATTCTGGGAAGCATGTATAGCAGTACCAAACTAAAACCATTTGACGGTCTGGATCCGAATGAAAAAAATTCGAAAAAGGCGATTGTATCTAAGTCCAAAATTCAACTGGAGTTTGATGATGAAAATGTTGTCCTAACTGCTGTGACTCCCAAAAAACAAACGCTTATTCTGAGCGATAAAGACGAAAAAATTACTCTGCAAGACAGCAATGGAAATAGCATCATAATGTCCAGCTCGGGAATCGCAATCAAAAGCTCAAAGGACATTTCAATTGAAGCTAATCAAAAGGTCAGTATCTCAGGAAATATGGGGATCACTGTAGAGGCCTCCAGTGGAGATGTATCTACAAAAGGAATGAATATAAAAGAAACGGCAGACATGGAATATTCCGCAGAAGGAAGTTTAACTGCAAAGCTAAATGCAGGAACAGAGCTGACCATGCAAGCCGCAATGATAATGATAAACTAATTAAACGAACGCTTATGCCGCCAGCAGCGAGACTTACAGACTTTCACGAATGCCCAATGCAAACGCCCGCAATTATTCCAATTCCGCATGTTGGAGGGCCTATTACAGGGCCTGGAATGCCAACCGTACTCATTGGGAAATTACCTGCAGCCCGGGTTGGCGATATGCTAACATGCGTGGGGCCGCCGGACGCCATTGTAAAAGGTTCAGCAACCGTAATGATTGGAGGAATGCCAGCAGCAAGAGTAGGTGACACAACCGCACACGGGGGAACAATTCTTTTGGGTGCTTTAAACGTAGAAATCGGTGGATGATAATCAAAACATAAAAGAAAACACGAATGTAGACGCAGATGCTTTTTTGGGTTCTGGTTGGGCATTTCCCGTTAGTTTTTCTGTCGGGGACTATTCCCTGTCTACCACCAAATACGAGGATAACATCAATGATTCGATTAATCTGATTTTACTCACACGGACAGGTGAACGCAGTCTGGAGCCACAATTTGGTTCTGGCATTCAACAGTTCCAATTCCGAAAAATGGATGAAACCTTGAAGGGGGAAATTAAAGATGCCGTAAAGTCATCCCTCCTGCAAAACGAACCACGAATCAATGTACAAGACGTAGATGTTGAATTCACTGATCTCACAAACGGAGTGGTAGAGATCACCATTGTTTACATCTATAACCAAACAAATACGAGACATAATTATGTGTTCCCTTTTCACATCAACGAAGGAACCAATTTGACACGCTACTAAATGACAGGATTGAATCAAAATCAAGCACTTCTTTCTGTGAATCAGCACTTGATTCCCGAAGACCGTATGATCGATGGTCGTACGGAAAAAGACATGCTTAATTTCCTGACCAATTTTAGCGGCCTCATTAACTTTTACGATAACACCAATACCATCAACGGTACATGGGCGCCTTTTTTACTTAAAGGGCCGGTATTTCTCCTTGCCTCTATTTCCAGCACGCCTTTCAGTGACATACATCAACTCTATCTTTCCAGTTATAAGGAGTTGGAATCCATTGTCAATTCCACAGAACGTCAAGATCATGTAAAGGCCCACTTCAGTCGGTTCTTCGATCAACTTTTTGAAGTATTTATTCGCATCGAACGATGGTCGTGGTACATGACAAACAACGACACTGAGTACTCTCTTCGGTCATATGTGCTTCATCAGATCGACACCAACTTTGCGGAAACGTTCTGGGCATTATTGTCACTGCATACTTCTCTCGGGATGCACTTTGGGCGGTTCAAAGGTCAAAACGCAAATGATTACCTTCTGGAGCTCTCAAAAGTTGTGCTGCCAAATGATGGCATCACCGTAACCAATACGAACCAGCTTGCCTTTCACGAAAAGGTATGGTGGCAAAACAAGGATAAGTCTCCCTATCAGGAAGTTCTGGATATCCCTATGGGGGATGTTTCCAATGAGCAACTACTGGAAATGATGAAACGAGAAGGTGACGAGTTATTTACTTTTTTCAAAACAACTATCGATCAGGCTTCAACGGATTTTGAAACCATGAGTGCGGATAAAGACGGGTACCCAGACACTTTGCTTCTAAGGACTTTCGTGAATTTGCTTTCCTCCTATCAGGATCAGCTGAACGGCATTTCAAAACGGTATCTCCATTTCTACTACAATGATATTCTAAAGCAAGCAAAGCAAGGTGCTGTTGCTGACAGCGTATTTCTAAGCGCTGTACTGGCAAAACCTGACTCCGCATTTACGCTTCCTCAGGGAACACTCTTTGATGCTGGGACGGATGAAAATCAAGAACCTATTTACTTCGAATCTACCGAAGATGTAAGTCTCAACCCATGCTCCATTGCATCTGCATATACACTGATGCGTTACCCGGATGAACCAGCTTGTTCACTGTTCCTCCAAAGTATTGCGGACCCCAGTACTGTGAGTCTTTCGGAAGATGGCACCGTCCAATCCTGGAATACATTTGGAAGTTCGGTACCAAACACTGAGAATCAGGTTTCCATGGGTTGCGCATTTGCATCTCCCCTTCTTTATCTCACTGAAGGGTCCAGAGAAGTATACCTCACAATTGAATTCGTGAACAATGCAGTCATAGATGACTTTTCGAACGCGACTTATTATTTCAGTACAGCCAGCGATTGGTTGAATATAACACCGAAGGAACTTATACAGATTGATGAAAGCAGCATCGAGTTTAAGTTCAAAATAAAAGCGGACAAGGACCCAATAGTTCCCTTTGACGACGAGGTAGATGGATACACAGCTGATTGGCCTCTTTTCAAAATCGTGTTCTCTTCATTTCCAGATGTTGAGAATCCACCAACTATGAAAACCCTGACAATTGAGACAAAAGTTTGGGAAATGAACACGTTTCAACTTGCCAATGATCAGGGGGCTTTGAGCACCAAAGCTGCATTTCTTCCTTTTGGGTCAACCGCAGAATTGAGCAGTAATTTTTTCATTGGAAATACAGAAATTTTCAGCAAACCACTGACTGATCTGACCATCGCAGTTGACTGGTCAACGTTGCCAGGTAACTTCCTTGATTATTATCAGCAATACAACAACTTTATTCATTTGCAGAAGGATCCTCCGAAAGGCAATGAAGAGAAGAAAAGTGGAGGTTTTTTTAACACCATGCTTAATGCTGTTAAAGCCGTTGGCAATAGTATTCTTACCGTGGTCAAGACCATCGCTAAAAGCTTGAAGAAAATAGTCACAGCTATACTTCCAATTTGTGATTATAAGCCACCACAGAATCAACCTGACCCTTTCAATAACGGATGTTTTCAGGTCCAGTTTGATTTACTTCAAAACGGTGCCTGGAATCCGTTCGACCTCTCTTGCACCAGTGATGAAAGCAATCGTTTACCCTTGGGCAATGACACGCTTGCGGATCGCTCTTCTTATTTGTTCTATCAAGCAAGCACTGATCTTACCGCACTGGACAGTGAAAGCAGTTTCATTTACCCCCCGGTGACCCCACCTACAGATGACCCTTCTATTATTTGGGCTAATCCAGGCGATTGCGATCCATATATCCAAAAGGAAGATGCATTGACCTACAGCGAAACCAGTAAATACGGCTTTATGCGCCTGTCGCTATCCAATCCGCCAGAAGGGTTCGGGACTTCGACTTACCCCAATGTAGTGACCTACTACGCGATGCAAAAGGCCCTGCTTATAGCTAAAAAATGTCCAATTCCATCGGCACTAGATCAGGCGGTAAACCTTCCTTACCTCTTAAAAGCGGAAGGCCTTACTGCGCAATACACCGCCACGCAAACGTACGATTTCACACGACCTGAACGGGACAAACCCATTCAGTTCTTTTTGTATTCTCCTTTTGCCAACTATCTACTTTACGATAGTACTAAGAACATAGAGACACAATTTGACGTGTCCATTACATCAATTGCTGATGACCAAAAAATCATCTACGGAGTTCCTATGTATCCCGCTTTTAAGGCATCGGGTTCTCTCTTCATTGAGCTTGAGGGTTTAGTCGTTCCGAATGAAGTGAATTTGTTCTTTGAGCTTTCCAGAAAAGTCAATGATTCATCGCAAGGAAATACAGTGGATTATTTCTACCTGGCGAATACTGGTTGGGCAGGTCTGACGGTCATTTCCGATACAACTGAAGACTTTATTTGCTCTGGGATCATTAATTCTAATGTCCCCAATGACATTGCTTATGGCAACTACACGATGCCTGGGGAAAACTCGTGGATCTCCATTAATGCATACGGCGATCCAGCCTCTTTTGCTGAAACCGCTTACCTCAGTCCGAATTCATTACTCACCACTCGCACGGGAATATCAAGTTATTCGGGGTCTGAGGCGCCGCAAATCCCCCAGAATACCATTACTCAGCCCGACACGGCAGTGCCAGAGATTTCTACCATTTCACAACCATTTGCGTCGTTTGGAGGCCAAATGCGAGAAACAAGAATGCAAATGAATGAGCGGGTAAGCACTCGGTTAAAATCCAAGGGGCGTGTGAGTACATCAGAGGATTATTTCAGGATAATCAAGGAAAATTTTGATTCTATTTACTATTCGAAAACATACGTTGAACGTGGTGATACAACGACATACGTTTACCTTGTTCGGGAATTTGACAGCCCACTTCAAACCAATGCCTTCATACCTCTGGTTAGTGAATGCACTGAGAGTCAAGTACAAGAATATCTGATCTCGCGATCTTCTTCTTTTGCGAACATCAAGGTGAGCAATTTTGACCTTGAAAGGGTGCGTGTGATGGCAGAAATAACCATTGATAGCGGATATGAATTTGATGGCGTAAAGAGCGATGTGATTCAGCAGTTAAATCTCTACCTCTCACCCTGGATCGTTAGTCCGACTGAACAAGTCGACATCGATGAAGAAATCACAGATTCTCAAGTCGCAATGTTCATTCAAACAATTCCGGGTATTGCATCCGTGAATTCTGTTGAGTTCTGCGTGTATAAATCAAACTCCAGTGACCTTATCGCGTCAGTGTCAGATACAATTACACCAGGATCGTCTAGCCTGTTCGTATCCTATATGAATCATTATATCTACCTCCCAAATGAGTGATCAATACTACATAGATGATTCCTGGAAGTCGGATTACACGGACTTTTCCTACCAAAAGAATCTGGGGATTGAATATATTCAGGAGCACGCCACTACGGATTGGACAAACCTGAACTCCAGCGACCCGGGGGTGACCATTTTGGATCAGATATGTTATGCGCTCACTGAACTGGGATATTGTAACCAATTCCCGATCAAAGACATTCTCACAAAGGCCGATGGAACGTTGAAGATTGACGATCAATTCTATCGACCCAATGAAATCTTGACCACTTCTCCGGTAACTCTGGTTGATTACCAACTGTATATTCTGGACGCCGTAGATAATCTCTACAACGTTACCATCGTGGCTGAAAATCAACTCGGGTTGAACGTTTATCAAGTCTACCTCTATGCATCTCCTTATGCAAGCAAAGAACAGACTGATAGTTTGCCCAAAGAGGTATTTTTTGCTTTGAACAATGCGCGAAATCTGAACGAGCTGTTTCTAATGCCCGAATTATTGACGGAGCAAAAAGTAAGCTTCAAAGGAACCATTGAAATCCAAAATGAAAATGACCTTACGACTATTCTGGACGACATGGAGCGCGATGTTCGAAACTATATTTTCCCTGAAGTCACTCCAGAAACATTTGGGTCCTGGACAGACCTGTCTACCGATACCATCTATAATGGGCCAGAACTAAACAACGGCTGGATCGATCCCGATTCTTTAGGAACTAATTTAGAAACTGTTCTCGCCATTGACATCCGTTCAATATTTCAACAAGTCGAGAATGTTATTTCGGTAACAGGTTTTGAATTTATTCCCGGTACCAATAACACTTCGACCACCATAACAGGTTCTGTTAGTGGATTGATATCTCTGGACTATGAAAGTTCCATTGACAACGGTGATCTAACATTTGTCTGCAACGGCAAGGACATAACGAAGAAGGTTGTATTAAAAGATCTAAATTCCCCGGACAATTTTGTTGGTAATCAAACCAACGCGGTTTTGCAATTATCGGATACCGTTGAGCCGGAATACCCGACAGGAACATACAGAGACATTAACTCGTTTTACTCTATTCAAAATACCTTCCCGGAAATATTTGGTATCGGTGACAATGAGGTCTCGGAAAATGCATCAGCAGCACAAATTGCTCAGTCCAAACAATTAAAGGGGTATTTGACCTTGTTTGATCAGGTGTTGGCCAACCAATTCTCGCAATTGGCAAATGTTGACAAGCTGTTCTCATTCAAAAATTCGTTAACAGGAACTCCTTCCGATCTCGATAACTTCATCGCGGCGCAGGATGTGCTAGATAAAAATTCACAGATGTTGCCCTCTTCAAATGAACCTCTTTTGGTGGAGAAGCTCATCACTCGATACAAACGATCTAAAAATGATGAGAGGGCTCAATATCCTACTCCATACCCGGTTCCGTTTTTACGCTTTTCACCTACGTATTTTTATCAATCTGTATACGATACGCCACATATACGACCACTTTTGAAAGGGTATGAATCTTTCGACTTTGAATTGAGTAACGAAACATCAAACGAGGCGAAAAAGCAACGTTGGACGGACTATAAGCTGGATCCTTATAACCCTTACATGCATGGTCTAATGCAAATCATGGAAGATGAAGACACCAGTTTGACGAGAAGAAATTCAATGCTGGATTTTGTCTTGGCTCAAAATGGAGAATCTCCTTACATCATCGATAGCTTAATCACCGGTTCCATTTACACTGGGAACAGTCTGAAAGATTTGGTAATATTCAAAAGTCTCTATCTGCAAAATTTAGGGCTTTTATCTTACAACCGATTAAAAGGATATAACTACCTAGCGGCGGATACAGTATCCTTTAAAGTGCCGGACATTCCACTAAAGCTTGATGAGTACATTTATGCAGGCGATTCGACTGACTTTATTTTCAATTCTTCCAAAATCGATGCAATCGAAAAGTTAGAAAACCGCGATTTCATGAATTATTCCGGATTCGAACTTAAGTTGTCGCTGCTATTTGGATTGAGGACACTCTACCGCGACTACATCGTTCAACCTGATAAGATTAAAGTTATTGAGCCTGGCAGAGATAGCACGGAACTGGAGCCAATTGTACCGATTATCCCGAACTTGTTTCTTCGAAAAAATCAAGCCTTGTGGATGATTCGGCAGAGAAAAGGTTTGTTCTACATTGAAACCAGTCTATTGGCAAAATGTCTCGGTGATGATACAGAACTGGAAAACTATTGGATTTTCAACTTCGATACCCTGACGGTATTCCCCAATTACATTGAAACACTGCAAACCAATGAATTCCAGACCCGATTGAGTCTGTTTGAAGAGGCTTCTCTTCCACCGAATGTTGTGAATAAGGTTTTATATGCAGACGGCCCGCAAATGGCCTTGTTGATTTTCTCGTTTACTTTCTGGCACAATGCGATGACTTATAATTGGATAATCAAATCCGAGTTAGAAATTCTGGAAGCACTGGTGAAGGAGATCGAAGAACATGTTTCACCGCCTCTGTCAGATCTTCTTATTCTGGCCATTGATTTTATCGAGCTCTACATTTTAACACATGAAACGGAAGACAAGGATTTCTTCCGAAAAGAGTCGGCTATTCTGTTGATTAACATTCTGAACACCTTAAAAGCGTCAACCATTGCATAGTGATTCATCACATATCATCTCTACGTTCCGATGGAACACTTCCATCGACCAAAAGGATCGTGCGCATGAACTTCAGAACCGAATTAGTGCCTGGAGCAATACGCGCATGCAAGGTGAAATTGATGCTGTTCTCAATTCCATTTGTCCAGATGATCAATCCTGGCGCATCGAATCCCTCGAATTGGATCTTGGAAAGATTGAACTTCAGGATTTAGAAGCCGGACTTTCAGAGCGAATTCGGACTGAGCTACGCGAACAATTGATCAACCTGTTTGTTCAGGGCAAACGAGACCAACGCAATTTTAAAGTCATCGACAAATCCGCTTCTCAGGAAGAGGTTCTCGTTCGTTTCTTTCTGCACGGTGTTATGCCGTGGAGTCATTCTTCCTCTGCCGGATCAATGAATAAAATACTGGAGTATCAATTGAAACACAACGCAGAACATATTACGCCAAAACTGAAGGAGGTCGGACGGACTCATGAACGCGTGCGTAAACGCATGGCATGGCAAATTAATGAACTCAACATGAACCAGTTGATACGCAATTTGGAGCCCAATAATTATACGCAGATTGAGCATCTCTCTAAGCAATTCATTACGCTTCAGAAGAAGAAGACAATTTTACAATCCAGTACGACAGATTTCAAAAAAAATCTGTGGTTCTGGATCTTGAATCATTTGCTCACTGAACGTGGTACACTGTTCAACAAAAAAGCATTTATCAAGAGCAGCATTCGTCAGATGGCCAATCAATACAAGATCGGTTTTGAGGAATTCCTCAACATGATTCAAACGGTTATTCAAGAGGTAAGTGCCCGGGTCCATATTGACATGGAGTTCATTACCATATTGCGCTCAATCGCGGATGAAGATTTTTCATTTTCGACCACTACTGAAGTCAATCACTGGGATCGTTTGGTCACTTTATTGGAAAAGAGTTCGGGGAATTTGTCATCGAATGAAAAAGTCGAACTCAACGAATTGATTCGCGTATTACCCTCTCAGAATGCTTCGAAGTTTAAGCAGTTGTTCTGTTCAGTATTTGCCAAACAACAATCCGATAAGTTGATGACTCAACTGAATGAATTTTCAATCAACGCCATTGTAAGTTCTCAGGCTTCGAAAACCATTTATATCAGAGAAATCACTCGACTTATCGCTGCACTTGCGCGCAATTTAAAAATTAAGGATACGAAAACGCTTCTGAACCAAAGCGCCTTGGAATATGCACTCTTTGATACAGGCAAAGCCGAAAGTCAAGAATCATTCCTTGACTTCTGCATTTCCAGGATAAGTGATCATCTCAACTTAAGTCCCTCGAAGGTCGCACAAGAATTACTGAAGGTCGAATCGCAAGCCTCGTTAAAGAATCCTCAATCGCTTGAAATATACACTCAACTGCAAGGTATTCTCTCGGAGAGTATTCTTTCCAAAAAAGCAACTGTTCAGCAAGGGGACTGGCACACATTGTTTGATGAGTTCTACCTGTGTATTAAAGAAAATGGCAGTCAGAACAATACGGTTTATTCTCTGCAACGATTCTTGCAAGAACGAATTTCGATGACTCCAACGACTGCCTTATCCGGATTGAGAAGTTATACTGAAGTAGAGAAGTTGAAGACGATCATTCCTTTCCTTTTCAACGATACGATCATTTCAAAACTTGTGAAAAACTCCCCAACGGAAATTGTTCAACTGGTCACAGAATTGAAGATGATCCTCAAACGACTTTCGACGGACAAAGAGGTTGGCAGCCTTGCTCAAAAATTTCACAAGCAGGTTGAAAAGCTGACCTTGAACTCTGTCTTACTCCAAGGTGAACTAAAGCCCACTGCAATATGGATACATGTACTCAGGGACATTGAAAGTCAATTGGATCAACAATCGTCGAAACAGTTCACTCTTCTTCTTACCCTTATCGAACAAAAAGAACAGGGTCTGCTCCAACAAATAACAAGGTCACAGTTTAAGGAAATCATCCAGAAGCTTTCCAGTTACCAATCTATGAGCGCAATGGAGAAAGTGGAATTTCTCACTCAACTCCCTCATCAGGAAGAGAACATCAGTACCATTCTCAAGCACCATTTTTCGAATCATGATTTCACGCAACTTCATAGTCTAAAAGCTCCTGTTCGCAAGAAGATTATGAACTACCTGATCAAGGGTGGAGATCATTTGCTTTCAACCCTTATTCGTGATGTTATACCTCAATTCGATGGTGAAATTTCTCCTGCAAAACGCAATGCAATAGAAGCTCGTCTCACACAGGTTTTTTGGTCATGCCTATTGAATCGCAATGCGCACAAAGGAATACATAAAATGCTTGCCCGGCAATTTCATCTTGACGCTTCTAATTTCTATTCGGAAATTCAGTCGGAAGTTCCTGAGGCGCTCGTTTCCTTTTCAGGAAAAGCCCGCGGGGTGAACATTCAAGATGTTCTCAAATTAGTTCAACAAACAATTGAAAGTAACACCTCTTCAATTGAGCATGAAGGAGTTTCTCTTGGCCTGGATGAACTGTTGAAACAGGGATGCATGATGGACGCGAAAAAAGTGCGCAAATTGTTGGCTACGAAAAGTTCATCAAGACAACGCGAATTCATCACCGATCAATTCTCAGTTGAAGTATTCAGTACAAATGTATTCCATGACTTAAAAGGTGTGAAGAAAGACACCATTACGATTTTACGTTTATTGATCAATGTATCGAAGTCAACAGGTCAATCGAATTTGGTCAATCGAATCACGAAAACCAGTTGGGAAATCATCTGGAAAATCCTGGAGAGTCCTACCTGGAATTTATCCAGTATGCAAAAAGTAATTTCAGAGATGCTTACCCTTTTGGTTAAAACTTCAACTGTAGATATCTCTCAGTTTGCCACTGAAATGAAACGGATGAATTTCCTTGTCGATAAGGCTTCCGAGGAACTTCTTCATGAACATATCCCAGGACTTACTGCTCAAATTTATCTTGGATTGTCGCAAAACGAAACACCTGTTCTCAAAGAATTCCGGACAACCGGTAAGCTTGAAGACTTATGTTACAGTCTTATCATTCTTCGCCAAATTCCAGCATGGCTGGGGAATCATGAAAAATATTCTATAAGCGATCTATTGAGTGAAGTACACAAACGTTACCCGACATACGTACTCAAAACACTCCAAAAAGAAGTGCTTTCGGAACAGCAACGAAGCGCCTTTTTCGAGCAGCTTTCTTTCGAAGATTTGTGCAAGGGAATTACCTCTATCAATACGAATAAGGAACCACTAATTTCCTTGATGATGCAATTATATGTGTTGCTGGAGCATATCTCTTTTGCAGGTATTTCATCTGGAAAAGTGCAAGAAGTTCTCTATCAAAAAGTACTCATCGCCTGGACTTCTGACAATTGGAATATTATCTCTCCTGACATGATTTGGAATGAGTTAATCTGGGAAGTTTCGACAAAACATAGAGTTGCCAAAGATTCATTTATTCAAACGATTTTAAGCGCCCCGGTTCAATTTCCTCCGACTCTACAAGTCGCACTTTCAAGTTTCGAGAACAAGAATAAACCCTTGTCAGTAACACCTGCTTTGAGTGACCAAATGCTCAATACACTCTCAAAAGAAACATCTAAAGATCCAGTCTATATGACAACGAAAATTACGGAAGCCATGCCAGTAAACAATGCTGGAATTGTAGTTCTCAACACCTATTACAAAATGCTTTTTGACCGACTGAATTTGCTCTCTGATGGACAGTTCGAATCTACTGAAAAGCAACACGCGGCGATTCATTATTTGCAATATGTCGTAACGGGATTAACAACGACGGAAGAATCCTATTTGACTTTAAACAAACTGCTTTGTGGTGTTCCAATTAAGGATCCCGTTCCTCTGTCTATTGAGCTATCCGAAGACGATAAACAACTCATTGATGGACTTATCAAAGCAGCGATAGGACACTGGACTTCCATTGGAGACACTTCAATCAACGGTTTCCGAGGCAACTGGTTGGTGAGAGACGGTATGCTCTCAGAACAAGAAGATCGGTGGGAACTGGTTGTGGAAAAACGACCTTACGATATCTTGATGAATCAATCGCCATTTTCATTTTCAATCATACGCTATCCGTGGATGGAGAAACCTCTCCATGTCACGTGGCCATATTAAAATAAACACCTATGAGAACCACACGAATAGAAAAAATAAATAGCAGCTAGATCATTCAATCCTCATGGAGGACCCCAATGAATAATTAAATAATAAACTAAAAATACATCAAATGAACACGTACAATGAAAATCTAAACACAACCGTGGTCAACTCCTTGTATAATCAGGAGATCGCGTTGTTGAACATTCAGGCCATTACGACTGCTTCAAAGTTCACCCTCTATTACGCTGAAGGTGCGACGATCACAGCAGATGAAAAACTTGACCTGGCCTCAGGTCAATTGGAAGAAAAAGGAAAGGTACAGACACAAGCCGTTGATTGCTCGAATGCATCAAACAATCAATTGAAATCAGCAAATCAGGCGAACACCTATATCCAACAATCTGTAACGAATACGGCCGTAGCCGCTGCGAACGTACAGACGGCGACAAATGCCATCGTAAAATTGGCAGGAGATATTGGAAACGCTTTCAGTATTGTAAACGCTGCGGACTTCGGAACGGACATCTATGACCAAACAGTTGAAGCTAAAGAGCTGATTAATATCACAGCTTATCAAGCGGAAAGAGCTTCACAGATTGCCATGGAAGCATCGGCATCCACTGCCGGAGTTAGCATTTCGGCTGTGGCTGACAAGTCAACCAGCACAAACGCCAGTATGAATGACCTGTTAGCGGTAGCCAAGAGCGACTTCGATACAACTTCAGAACTTGTGAGCACAGATACAGAAGCTGTTGCCAGTGCGAGTGCTGATGAGAAATCAGCTGAGGGAGACTTCCTGGACAATCTGGTAGAAGACATCGCAACACAGGATGCTTATAACACAATGAATGACGAGCTCAATCTGGCACTTGAAGCGGACGTAGCGGGACCGAAATCCTCACCTACAGGAATTCATATCTCTTTTGATCAAATTACCAATCCGTTTAAACTGAGATTTGAGCAGCCTTACTACCCTGTAAGCGAGTACTACGCAATTTTCGTTAAGAACGATCGTAAATCCATCTTCTCTTTGACAAACGCAGATACAATGCTTCAACAGGATTCTCCAGCGCTTTATCAAGTTGGACTCCCAGAACCTGAAACACTAAGAAAAGTTTCAAAAGGAGTGTCCAAGGGTACTGCCAATTTGGATGATTCAGAACCTATGGAGAACCTCACTCCTGCTAAAATCGAACATACATTCGACCTTTATGAAGATGGAGAAATCGATCTAATCGATTCTGATGGTGATGCGCTTGAGTTCGGAACACAATATACCGTATTCATTTTGGCGGTATATGTTGAAGATTATAAGTGGAAAATCAACAATTACGACAATTTCCTTACGGCGCCATCTGCTCCGTTTGAATTGTTATTCGAACTGGTTCCTGTAGACAATGGATCGATCAATGTAACCCCATATACAGAAGCAACAGTGACTACAGAAGATGCTTATATCGACGTTGACCCTAATGAGGTAGACGCTGGCGTTTCAATTGCTGTTGACACGTATACACCATTATCAGATGATGAGCCAGATCCAGAGTATCGCGTAACGTTTGACGCTGCGCTCATGCCAACTCCAACAAATGATGGATTCTTTAAGGTTGACTATCGCTGTATGTTCCTATTGCACGATACACGTGTGAATGGGAAGTTTATGGCGGATCACGCTCAACAAAGAATGGTTGAATTGGAAAAAATTTCAGTGCAATACGATACAGAGATTGATTCGATTCAACTTCAAATTAACTCCTACAGGGATGGTATGGATGGTGCTAAGAAAAGCAGCAAAAAGCTTGGGCAAGAAATCAAAAATGTTCAAAAGGAGATAGACAATTCTCAGGATGATCCAGAACACTTGGCCGTGCTTGAAGCAAAAAAATCACAGCTTCAGTCAGACAAGGCTGATTCTGATAATGATGCTAGCTATTACTCAGATCAAATAAACGTTCTAAAGCCTAAATTGACAGATTTGCAAAATGAAAAACAAGCATTGGTAGATAAATTCAATAAGGGTGAAAACCATGCACCGGATTTCATTTTTGACGCTGAAATCGCCGAGCAAGTTCCAGACGGAAACTTCCTTCCGGCAACACAGGCAGATGGAGCTGGACTTGAAGTGCACCTGGAAAAACTAAAGAAAGGTATCGACATTGACGTCGAATTAATGATTCCATATCAGGCGTATATCAACGCTTCGACAACCGATAACTTCGGAAATCAACTGATGGAAGGTAAGTGGTATATTCCTGTTATTCTGGGTGTTTCCGCACAGGAAGAAGAGGACACATATACCCCCGAAATGTTCGAGAGCACATTGTCTAACTTCAGATTTATGGAGCCTTTCCAATATATACCAAGTGATCTTAACTAAAAACACAGAATTATGAAAAATGTATTAGTCCCAATGGCGGCACAGCCGCGCGTTCCGAAATATGGAGTTACGGAACAGAAAAAAGCGGAGTTGGATCGATTGACCCTTGAGGTGATCGATGCCCAAAACTCTGTAAATACTTATCAAGCCATGGTCGACTCCCTGACCGCCAAACTGGCCAATTTTGAAGGTTACCTTTCGCTCGCAGATACGAACCGAACATCGGCTCTTAACAACAAGAATATGATGATTGGTGTTGTAAATGCAGCAGGAGACTTACTTAATAACTCAAATATTGCTTATGACGAAATGACCGAAGCAGATGCGCTAACCAATAAATTGGCTGCTGACATCAAAGATGTAATTGACAAACTCATTTACGCGTCAGAAGTGATTGAGAAGTTATCGAACTTAATTGTTCGATCAAAAGCACTCAACCCATTGATCTCTGACGATCTTGTTTCGATGATAACGCAGGCAGGAACAGATGCCAACAATGCTGTCGCATTGACCTTGGTAGCCCTGGATTCTGTCTTTACTGCGCAGGCATCAAATTCTGAGGCGCAAGCTGCAGCCGCTCTTGAGAGACTTCAGGCAGATGCCTTCCTTCATATCCTAACGACGGATGATGTAAAGGAAATCACACAGCAGAAGAAGACGAAAAAAGGAAAAAAGAGCTCAACAACGTTGACAATTACGATCGATTGTTTAGAGACTCTTTTGGACAACGCCTACACTCGTGCAGATCAGATTTACCAACATGAGTATGATGCTGTAACAATCGTTACAGATCAATTGAATGACGCAAATGCGAAGCTTGATGCCGCAACAATCAACCTTAATTCACTTGAGGCTGAGTTAGCTGCAGCAAATGCCGCAGCACTTGCATCCTAGGTCCATCGTACCTAGATTTAGAAAAAAAGTCCGCTGCCCGAATTCGGGTGGCGGACCTATAAAACACACAATATGCACAGTTCTTTCAAGCCATTTTATCGCAATTTTTACTTCAAAACGGGAGGCTTCATTCCTTCCGCTCCTCTTAATCAAAACATATATCCGGGTGATTTTTTTCAAATCATCAATGGAGAGATGATCATTCTGGGAAATATTTTCAAGAAAGGAATTGTCAGCGATGAAAACGTGGAGCTTGATGATGATCAGTTGCTCAACCCAGCAAGCTGGCACTTTGGCGAGGGTGTTTCCAAAAAGTACTCCGGTCGCGGAAAAGGCAAAGGAGCCATTGCAGATATCGAGTTCAGCAAGCAAATTTTAGCCTTCGATCATCGCGGAAGTTTCATGTTTAAAGGAAACAATCCTAAATCGGTTCGCATCTCGAACTGGAATGATATTCAACAGGAACTAATCATTAAGATGACTCAGGTTCTTTACTCCTTTAGAGACCTTTACATTGTAACAGATGTTGCAACTACATCTGATTGGACCTTAGCCGTTTCTGGATCAAAGAAAGGCGAATTAGAGATCGCAACGGAAGAACAAAGCTACGGTCTGTCCGACGTTTTTGGACACGAAACCTGTAAAACGATCCAATCGAAAGATATTGATTATTACAACCGTGAAGCTAACAGAAAACCTGTTTTCTATAAGGCCAAAAAACTAGTTGTACAGGACGAGCAACTCAATGTATTTATTAGTGATCTGATCAATTCTCGTCAAAATCATGATTCCTGGGCAGGCTCCTATTTCGATTACGACTTTTATACCGATACAAACTATGCTCCACAGATTCCTGTTGACTCGCAGGCATCCTTGCTGGACATGCTTCAAGCCAATCAGCTGAATCCAAATACGGCTCTACTGTATTTCAGATGGGCTGATGCGAATATGGATGATGTCGAAAAATTATTCATCAGCTATGGAGAAGAATAATCCGCTTCACGCAATATATGAAGATCTTCAATGGCTGCAACTGGTTATCGATCAGGTGATTCGAAGCTATTTGCTTCAGGAGGGCCATGAAAATCATTGGATGGATATTCCGGTTCCCGACTTATCTGAAGATGACTCCCCTTATGCTACGTGTATTAATGATTGGGAACCAAACATCTATGAACGACTGGCGCTTGCACTAGCTATTGCACCTCACATTGCTCCCGAAGTCTTGGATATCTTTTTCGGAAAGAATCAATTGTACGACAGAGGTTTCACTGAATTCGGTGGAATCATAAGCGACCAGCACAGTGGCTTTATTCCCACCGGGCAAACACTTTGCTTTTTGATTACAGCAACTAACCCTGAATGGAGGGATGAAGTTCTCAATGTGTTTGATGACCAAAGTACCCTTACTTTTAATAAGGTAATTGAACTGGGTGAAGTCGAATCGTTTATTCCTCCTCTTAATGGGGCACTGAGCATTACAAACTATTGGATACAATACTTCGTTAACGGAAATCACCCTGAGCCGGAGCACGGTGAGGCTTTTCCAGCAGAGCGAATTACCACACAGCTTGATTGGGAGGACGTTGTTCTTGACAGTACGATCATGAAACAGCTGAATGAAATTACAACATGGTTGGAACATGGCGACAAACTCCTCAATGAATGGGGGCTTGGTAAAAAAATTAAGCCGGGGTATCGCGCGTTGTTTTATGGTCCACCCGGAACCGGAAAGACATTGACCGCAACACTTTTGGGAAAAATATCAAAGCGAAACGTCTATCGAATAGACTTGTCAATGATTGTGTCGAAATACATTGGAGAAACAGAGAAAAATCTCTCCAAAATATTCGATATGGCAGAACAGAAAAACTGGATCCTGTTTTTTGATGAAGCCGACTCACTTTTTGGGAAGCGAACAAGCACGCAATCTTCCAATGATCGCTATGCTAATCAACAAACGGGTTACCTCCTACAACGAGTGGAAGCTTTTCCCGGAATAGTAATCCTGGCCTCAAATCTCAAATCGAATATGGATGATGCTTTCACACGTCGTTTCCAGTCCATTATACACTTTACAATACCAACCACAGATGAACGCTATCAATTGTGGAAGCGTGCATTTTCAGGCACATGTACCCTCGATTCAGGAATTGATCTATACAAGGTTGCCGAAGACTATGAGCTTGCCGGTGGAGCTATCATCAACGTTCTGCGCTCGTGTGCAATTTCCGTTATTCAGCGCAACAATACGGTCGTTTCCGAACGTGAACTCCTCGCTGCCATTCGCAAAGAGTTCAAGAAAGAAAACCGAACTGTAAGCATACTAAACTAACTCGTATAGTGCATGAGCAAGACACAATCCAACATATCAAATACCAGAAAGAAGCCCGAAGCTTTCTATATCTCCTTGACGCTGGTTATTGGTGGCTGGAAAAAATGGTTTTCCGAACAAGAATATCGGCTAATTATTGCTGAGGCACTCAATTATAGAGATCCTGAAAGGGGTAGCAGAGAGCGTCCATATGTTCCAAATCCATGTATAGATGAACACGATTACTACAAGAAAAAAAATGAACTGACCGTTGCGGGATACTTAATTACCGAACGTCGCGTTTGTCTCATTTTGGAAGGGTTACCAGAAGAAGTTGATCGGCAAATTGACATTTTTTGTTGTCATGTGTGGGAAGAAATAAAGTGTCGACTAAAAGAGCGAAGAAACTACTTCGAACTATTAGAACTTGAAGAAAATGCTCATTTCCGAACTCTGTTTGAGAAAACCACATTGATCAACCAGGAACTCATACAGCTGCTCATTGGGCGTGAACTTAAATATCGTTACAACATCTCCACTGTTGAACGAATGAAAGCTACATTGAGTGCATCAGAGTTTTGTTCAGTGATTGACTACTCAGGTGCCGAAGGTCCGGTATTCGTAAAAAAATTGAGAAATCATCGAGATCCATTGCGTCATCCTGTAATTCACCCATATGGGGTATTAGACTATTCAAAAGAAAAGTGAATACAACTAGAATTTCATATTCAAAACGGACCAAAAATTCAGAGGTCGCTGTCGCTCACCAATTGCGCAGTAAAGGTGATCTCTATTTGGCAGATAATCGGAAGCATAGTTTTAATACCATTCAACGAAAAAGCAATAAAACGGGGCTACCGGATCAATTGAAATTTGGTATAGAAAACTTGTCTGGTCATTCACTGGACGACGTAAAAGTTCATTACAATTCTTCAAAACCTGCACAATTAAATGCCCATGCCTATGCGCAAGGAACGAATATTCATCTGGCTCCAGGTCAAGAGAAACACCTTCCTCATGAGGCATGGCACGTTGTTCAGCAAAAACAGGGAAGGGTAAGACCAACCTTGCAAATGAATGGAACCAACATTAATGACAATCGTTCGTTGGAAAGCGAAGCCGATACGATGGGAGCTCGAGCTATTCAGTTGAAGTTCAACCCCTCTCTAACTCACAGTGCTCCAACCTTTAAAACCTCAGCAAACAATGTAGTCCAACGCGCTACACGTGTAACATGGACCACACAAAATTTTAGATACAATACAGTAGCAGGAGGCTTGGCTAATCAGGTTGTCGGTAGAAAAATGGAGGCTGATTTAGATCCTACAGATAAAAAAACCGGAAACCTTACAACGGCACAAGAGATGCCTGATCTGTTTAATGGCTTAAATGCACATTGGAATCCAGGTCGTAATGTCGGTGGTTGGGTTAGAGCACATTTATTGAACGCCCACCTTGGAGGACCAAATACGGATGCAAACCTCTTCCCTCTCACCGCACGTGCCAACAATCCGGATCATCTTGGACAGGTGGAAAGTCATGTGAAAGATTGGATCCGAGCGAACAGGCGTGTCAGATATGAAGTCACTGCAAGTCAGGACGGTGGATTTGTTAGAGGTCTGCGCAATGCAGCCGGAAGATTTCACTGCTATGCTTATACCACAGATGGAGGCGCACGGCGCGTGGTAAACAAAACCATTCATTCTCGACCTATTCCTCTACCCCTGGTTATGGCCAACCGCGCGGATGCGGCTCATGTTACTGTCCACGATAACAATTGGTTCTTCGGTCAACACAATAACAATATGCCAGGCACCGGAGGTCGTGGGAATGCTGGCTTAATGCACCCAAATAATGGCGAGAACAATTTAGATAGAGCTGCAACGATGAGGAGGCAACGCCGAAGAGGGTGGTTCACCAACTACTATGAACTTTAAACTTCTGTTATGCATCAAAAAGCAAGTAAGCAAACAGCCAGGAAAAGTCAGTCTAAATCGACTGCCGTCAATGGAATCTCTCTTCAAGATAACCGGACATCTACAATTCAACGAAAAGCAAATAAAACTGGGCTTCCAGACAAACTCAAAACTGGGATCGAACAGCTTTCAGGTCATTCTATGGATGATGTAAAAGTTCATTATAATTCGTCGAAGCCTGCACAATTGAATGCGCACGCCTATGCGCAGGGGAACCAAATACATTTGGCCAGTGGTCAGGAAAAGCATCTACCACATGAAGCCTGGCACGTTGTCCAACAAAAACAAGGCAGAGTTCGACCTACCATGCAAATGAATGGTACGAGTATCAACGATAATAAAGGGTTGGAAAGAGAAGCAGATACCATGGGTGCCAGGGCATTTCAACTAAAATCAAAAGATAGTTCAGGACTGAAGTCGTCCAGCCCAACGGGGCAAACCGCTCAGCTGGCCAAAATTACGATTACCAAAGGGAACATCATTGACAGTGTTCCGAATGAAAATTTCGGAAAACATCCTGCAGCCACAGAACGAAGAGGACAAATCAGCGGAGGAAGGTCACATTCCGGAGGTACACCTGGAACTCCCTACGCAAAAAATGTCACCACCTGGACGAGGATCAGTGATTGGAAGGGAGGCCATGTATACAAACATCAATGGGGCGGTGGAACGACAAGAGGAAATATTGTTGTTTGGCCAAATGACGCAGAAAATAAGTGGGAAAAAGGATTTGAAAACCCTGTTCAGGCCAGAATCAATGCAGGTTTAAGAACTGCCATTGGCGTCTCATGGACCATCGATAACGAAATGGTGAAAGGAAGAGATTTAACTGCTCCTGATCAAAGCAAAACAGGAGACAGTGCAGCGAAGCACTCACACCTTATTAGCTCCATGGAGGTCGACAGACGAACGGCCAATAGCGCACTGAGTTATGTCCCAACTCTGGTTGCAGGACATTATGAAAGCACGTCCTTTCTTGTGCCATCAGCCGTAACGCATTGGGATGTTGCCAGAAGAGCCGCAATTGACTATATCCAAAAACGGATTGCCATAAACGCGGGGAAATACGATAAAGACCATACAAAGCCATTTTTTGCACGACGAAAAGACGATATACGCGACAAACTTGCCGAACATCCAAAACTGGACTCAGCAGTTCGCGATAAGGAGGCATTACATGATGAAATTGGCGGGATAGGCAGCTTCGGGAACTTCAAAATAGAACATGAACGATAAGGTCATCGAACTCATGGCAGCCCTTCACCAACCACTATGAAATGTAAACAATAAAACCTTGACAATAAAGACATATTAATCTAAAAACTAATTAAAATGATGAAAGAATCTATCTTGGAAAAACGAGCACCGAACCTAAACAGTGCCGTCCAACGAAAGTCCTCTTCTCTGGCTCTTATGGACAACCGAAATTCTGATGTGATCCAATTGCGAACCAGGGTAACCTGGACCATGCAAAATTTTACGTATAACGATAAACTAGGGAGCTTAAAAACGCAACGTGTTGGAAGTTCCATGCTTGCCAACCTGGACCCGACGGATAAGAAAACCGGGAACAAAACCACCAGTAAGGAGATGCCAGAATTGTTTAAAGGTTTAAAAAGTAATTGGAACCCAGGCTCAAAGAAATGGGTTCGTGGACATTTGCTCAATGATCATCTGGGCGGCACAAACACGGATGCCAACCTCTTCCCCATTACAGGTCATGCCAATGGAGATCACCTTCATTATGTAGAAGGACACGTTAAAAATTGGATGCGTGCAGGAAGACCTGCAACCTATCAGGTAATTGCCAGACAACAAGGGGGTAATGTTAAGGGGTTGAGGAACGCGGCTGGGTACTTCCTCTGTACAGCTTATACCACCGACGCTGCCCCCAGAGCAATTGTCAAAAGAGTAATTTATTCTAACCCTGTTCCTAAAACGAAAAAGAAGGTTGGACACACTTCCGGTTTCGCCAAGTTCAATATAGATAATAGCGCAGCAAAAGGAAACTCAAGAAATTTCGGCCTACCTGCTGCGCGCACTGGTCTTGGAAAAAAGGCAAGAAAACTGTTATTAGAAAATCAGAAACAAGTAATTGGAGGACGCACTCAATATGTGATGTAATAATTGTTAGGAAGGGGGAAGAGTATCCGGATCAAAGAAGCAAAGAGCATTCATAAATGCTCATATCGATTCGTTTGCAAGCTCGTATTAAAATATTCATTATGAAACAAGAATTTGAAAGTCAAAACAAGCAAATACAAGCTTCAGCCCCACGTATGAGTTCTTCAAAAGCACTTGAGGACAATCGTGTTCATAAGTTTGGCTCCGAACCCGTACAGGGTGTTTTTATCAACAGAGCCAAAGGTCCTGCGCTAAGCAATTCAGACATTCAACAGGCCATAAACAAGCAGGGTAAAAAGCTTACAAATGCCATGATTGCTGTTATTTGGCATCGCGCCAAACTAAAGAGAAATTATAGATTGCTTAATACCATCATGGGTTTGAGACGAGGGAAAATACCAGCTGTAGTTCCTTCAAAAGATGTTTATGGCGATTCGCGCGCGCTCGGATATGCCCGGTATAAATTGAGAAAAAAGGGGGTCCCATTTGCGGTATGGAAAAGAGGACGCGAAGCACAGCACCTCATACCAGCAGCTGTCTGCAACTTCTTTAGAATCCAGAAAGATTGGGTCAACTCAGCAATTAATGGCATGATGCTACCGAGTGGGCGAAAGGCAACCAACCATCTGCGCAATAAAAAATACGATAAGGGAAAACTCTTCCATATCCACGGAGGCGGTGCCCATCCCAACTATAATAAAGCAGTGAAAGCGGAGGCGCTTCGCCGTGGATGGAAACCCGGTAAGGTTACGTACCCACAATTTGTGTCCTTATGTCTTACCATGCGGAAACTTAATCGCCCAAAACGAAAAGGTCCAGCATCTGGGTTTGTGGATCGAATCAAAATAAAGAAGCTCAAGAAGAAATATGGACTGGGTAAAAAGAAAAAGACACATTAAAGAAAGAGAACTTGAGGGAAAGCCACATAAAAGAGTACAGGCCTCGGCTCACTCTAGTGGCTCTTCAAAAGCACTTGAAGACGACCGGACTCACACGCTAAAGACAGCACAACTGAAAAGCAATGTTGCTCAGCGCCTTATTATCAAGAAATACGGTGGAGACCCAGTCTCGGACTCAGATCTCTCCAGGATGATGCAAAGCACACCAAAGCCAACTGGGCAAATAATCATGGAAATACGTCGTCATCAGAAGCTGAGAAGGGTTTACCATTTCGGAACACTAGTACACAACCTTCTATCAGGGAAAAAAAAGTCCCTTCAGCAGACAAAAAAGAAGTTTATGGAGACTCACGTTTACTTGCACGGGCACGTTTCAACCTTGGGAAAAAAGCATGGCCGTTTGAAGTGTGGAAACGAGGGCGTGAAGCACAACATCTCATTCCTTCAGCGGTTTGCAAAGCATATGGCATACCTAAAGATTGGGTTAATTCAGCTGTCAATGGTATGATGCTTCCAAGTGGGAGGTCGGAAACCATAGATCAAAGGAAGAAAGAACTTGATAAGGGAAAACGATTTCATATAAAGAAAAGGTTGGCTCATCCCGAATATAACCGAACAGTTTTTACGATGGTAAGGTACAGAAAGTGGAAAAAGGGATATGTTAGTTACAAACAGTTCGTTAGCCTTGCTAAAACATTGAGAAATCAGAACAGGCCCAAAAGAACAGGAACGGCCTCTGGATTTGTAGATGATATCGTTGCGAAGTAGTTCAGAAGGCTACTTGCTCAACTCCTTGTGAAGTCCACACCCGTCACACTTTGCCTCTTTGGCAAAAAAGTTTCGGTAAAAGAGTCGACCTAAATAAAAGATCGCTGCTCCGACAATTGTTATGGTAATAAAGGTTTGCATTAACTGAGAATCATAAATGTAATCCAGGCACCAAGATACGCCAAGACGCCCATATATCCAATTTGAATAAATGGCCATTTCCAACTCTTGGTTTCGCGCTTAACAACTGCTAAGGTTGCCATGCATTGCATTGCAAAAACATAAAACACCATCAAAGACGCACCTGAGGCCAATGTATAAACTGGCGTGCCATCATTTCGTTTTTCATGCCGCATTTTTTCAATCAATGGGGCGTTGTTTTCGCCATCGTCCTGCACCGCATATATGGTTGCCATAGATCCAACGAAAACTTCACGAGCTGCAAACGAAGTAATGAGCGAAACACCAATTTTCCAGTCGTAACCCAGTGGTTGAATCACTGGCTCTATCGTTTTTCCCATGATTCCAATGAAAGAGTTTTCTAACTCCGCAGAGGCAACCATTCTGTTCGTTTCTTCCTTATCTAATTGAGCTTCTTGCGCGGCTTGTGCGGCTTGTTGCGCTGCCTCTTCCATTCGATCTCCCGGGCCGTATGACGCCAGTGCCCAAAGGACAATGGATATCGCCAAAATAATTTTACCTGCATCCCATACAAACACACGCACTTTTTCCCAGACTAAAACGCCAACATTCCTCCATTGAGGAGCCTTATAACTGGGCATCTCCAGCATTAAAAACCCTTTTTCACGTGTTTTGATGAACCATTTCAAACAAAGTGCAACCAAAAGCGCACTGATGGTTCCAAGGGCATATAGACCAAACAATACCAAGCCCTGAAGGTTCATAAAACCACCTATCTTTTCATCGGGAATGACCAATGCGATGAGTAATGTGTACACCGGAATTCGTGCACTACAACTCATTAAAGGTGCGACGAGAATGGTAATGAGCCGTTCCTTCCAATCAGCGATCGTGCGCGCAGACATCACGCCAGGAATGGCACAGGCAACACTGGACATCAAGGGAACAACACTTTTCCCATTCAAGCCTAAGGGTCGCATCAAGCGATCCATAATGAATACCACGCGTGATAAATAACCCGTTTCTTCCAGAATGGCAATAAAGAAAAACAGCAAGGCAATTTGTGGAATAAATATGACGACTCCACCAATGCCCGGCACAATCCCCTGTGTCAGCAAATCAGTAAAAACACCATTAGGGAGCGTATTACTTAGCCAATCAGAAATGGATGCAAACGCACCATCAATCAAATCCATTGGAATGGCGGCAAACGCATAAATGAACTGAAAGATGATTACAAGTATCGCGGCAAAGATCACATAGCCTAAAACAGGATGCACCAGTATCCGATCAAGCTTACTCGAAGGATTTTGGACTTCCTCTTTCTCCTCTCGTCGCTTTTCAACATGCTTGATTTCTCCAATTCGCTTGAAACGTGCTGCCGTTTCTTTTTCTTGTGCTTGCACGTCATCTATCCCTGCAATCGCTAACTCAGGTTGAAACTTATGCCCGCTTCGCTCCTTAACATTTTGCAGTGCTTCGAAAATTCGTTCTTTACCTGCTTTTACTCGGGCGTTTGCTTCAACGATCGTAACATCTGGAAATAACTGCTCCAAGGCATGAACATCTAATTCTTTATTCTGCTTTTTGGCCAGATCCGTCATGTTGAGTACCATAACGGTGGGTAGTTGGAGATCATAAATCTGCGAAAAGAGCAATAAATTTCGTTCCAGATTAGATGCATCAACAACGACTAATGCAATGTCTGGATAGTTATCGCTTTCCGGATCACGCAAACTCTTATAAACAACCTTTTCGTCTTTCGATCGAGGATAAATGCTGTAGGTTCCCGGAAAGTCAATAAGCTCATGTTTTTCACCGTCCAATTGAATCTTTCCAACCTTTTTGTCAACCGTAACACCGGGGAAATTTCCAACATGCTGACGCAAACCGGTGAGCATATTGAATACGGAACTTTTGCCCGTATTGGGATTTCCTAAAAGGGCTATTTTCATGCGTTAACACTTTGAAGTTTAACAGCAATCAAATCAGCTTCATCTACTCTTAAGGAGAGGACATATCCTTCTACATCAATGGCAATAGGATCACCAAGTGGTGCTCTAAAAAGTACGCGTAGTTGTTTTCCTTCAACCAATCCCATCTCCATAAGTTTCACCTTTAATGAGGACTGTTCAATAGAACACACAATAGCGGATTGCCCATTTGGAATGTTAGAAAGAGATACCTGACTCATTAACTATTTAGAATGATTACAAATATAGGTGTTTTGACGCGTCCTGCACTCACCCTTTAATGGTATTCCTCTCTTACTTTTGCTTAACGATTAATCGCGCCGTTTCACGCGTTTTTTGTTCAAGCAACACTTCTTTTTCAACCGTAACGCGATCAATTGTTGGCTGATCATAATGACGAATAGTGACCAATTCCAGCCCAGTATTGAACTTAATGTGATAAGCATCTTCAAAGAGTTTGATCATCTCATCAACGTTCACCTTTTCTTCATCCAATAGGATTGAAAAATTCAGTGCAGAATTCTGCATGAGGTTAATCTTCGCATTAGCTTTTGATAAACGATCAAAAATGTCGCTCAGGTTCTTCTCAACGAGGAATGAAAAATCCTTAGGAGTGATAGAAAACAACACCTGATTCATCTTAAAAATGAAAGAAGGAATTAAATGGTCATTCGATGTAGAAGATTGAATAACCGTTCCTTCAGCTTCAGGCTCTATGAAGGACTTTACAAATAAAGGAATTTGCTTATTCTGTAGTGGTTTTACAGTCTTAGGGTGAATCACAGAAGCTCCGTAATAAGACAATTCAATCGCCTCCTTAAAGGAAATACTGTCCAGTTTAATCGTATTATCAAACCACTTAGGATCGGCATTGAGCATTCCCGGAACATCTTTCCAAATAGTCACATCCTTCGCGTTACAACAAAAAGCTAAAATTCCTGCGGTATAATCTGAACCTTCCCTTCCTAATGTTGTTGTTAGTCCTTCGGCTGTGTGCCCAATGAAACCCTGTGTAATCTGTACATCAAACGTTTCAAAGTGCGGCATGAATCTTTGACCGAATAGCGTTTCCGTTTTATCCCAGTTCACTTCAGCTTCACGATAGCTATGATCCGTTCTAATTAACTGTCTTGCATCTGCCCATCTGGAACGAACACCCTGCTCATTTAAATAAGCGTCCACTATTCGCGTAGAAATAACTTCTCCTAATGAAACAATCTGATCGTATTCAAAATCATAATTGTCTGGAACGTTACTTTCATACATAGCAGAAAGCTTATCGAATTCTGACGAGATTTCATGAAAAATTTGGGCCTCCTTCGACTCAAATAAGTCGTCTAAAATCGCTTCATGAAATTGTCTACGTTCTTCAACTAAATTCTTGAATTCAGCCTCTTCTCGCTTCCAAAGAGCGTCAACAATACGCTCCATAGCATTCGTGGTTTTCCCCATTGCAGAAACAACGACTCCTAATTTTTCACCCTCAAATAGTCGAACAATGCTTGCAACATTGCGCACAGCATCAGCATCTTTAACGGATGCTCCTCCAAACTTAAAAACCCGCATAGCGATTTATTTTTTTGCAAAAATAGAAATATAATGGAGGGTTAAATCCACTGAAATCGGCAAATTCCAGAATGTTATTAATTTAACTTATCCGTCAGAATACGCATTTCTATCACAGGAGAAATACGTTCGTATAGGATATTGTGTACCGCCTCTACGATTGGCATATCCACCTGGAACTTATTCTTTATTTCCATGACACTTTTCGTCGCATAATACCCTTCTGCAACCATGTCCATTTCGAGTTGAGCGGTTTTAACTGAATATCCTTTCCCGATCATAAATCCAAATGAACGATTTCGAGAGAACTTTGAATAAGCTGTAACCAATAAGTCTCCCAAATAAGCGGAGGACTTAACGTCTCTGTGAATCGGACTCATTTCATCGATTAAGTTCTCGATTTCTTGTATTGCATTAGAAATCAACACAGATTGAAAATTATCTCCATACCCTAACCCAGCGCAAATTCCTGAAGCAATGGCATATACATTCTTTAAAACGGCTGAAATCTCCGTCCCAAATAGATCATCAGAGACCGTAGTCTTTATGTAACGGCATGCCAATAAATCAGCCATCTCTTCAGACACCTCATCGTCTTGACAGGCAATCGTTAAATACGAAAGTCTCTCCAATGCTACTTCTTCCGCATGACAAGGCCCACATATGATTCCGATGTTATCATATGGTGTTCCAAAAGTCTTATGGATAAACCGCGCAGGAATAGCATGATACTCAGGAATAATTCCTTTTACAGCGGAGAAAACGATTTTATTCTCAAGCATTTCCTCCGGGAAATTTTCAAACAACTTAACCAAAAAAGCAGAGGGTGTTGCCAGGATAACGATATCGGCCGGACGGATCATTTCTTCAAGATCAGTGCTTACATTGATCTTGTTCAAATCAAATTCAACCGACTGTAAATAATTAGGATTGTGTCGAAATTTAAGGATGTGCCCTACAGCTCCTTCATTACGCATGTACCAATTCAGTGACGAAACATTGTTACACAAAATTTTGACCAATGCTGTCGCCCAACTTCCGCCTCCAATGACGGCTATTTTCTTAGATTCCTCCATGGTTATCCTCGCAGAACAAAGGTAAGCTTTATTCTGATACCATTGTGGTCGTAGAACGAACCATACAAAAAGAAAGGCCGTTAATTAACGACCTTTCCATTTATACTCATTATTGTTTCATTAAGTCATGCACCGTTCTTCCGTGCTCACTTTCAATATGTATGAAGTAAACTCCAGAACTATATTCGGTCAATTCTAATTGATAAGAGTTTCCTGTGAAATCATTTACTCTTCTAACTAATTTGCCTTTAGCATCAGTAACTTCAATTGCATTGATCTCTCCTTCCCACTCAATTGTAACATTAGAACTTGTTGGATTCGGATAAATTGAGATGTGCTGGGCAGCATGCTCATCCAAGCTCGAGTAATCAATTAATGTACAAACGGAAGTATCTGAACAAGAGCCTACAGTAACTACAACCGCATAGTTACCCGTCGGTGTAGAAGGTGTAAACGATTGTCCTGTTTCACCAGCAATTGGCAAGTTAGAATTATCGCAATCGATCCATTGATACGTCGCTGATGCATTCGTTTCATTCGAAGTAATCGTGATACCCGAAACAGTTACTGATTCATCAATTGGCGCTTCAACAGTCAAGTTTGTTACAATAGTACTATCACAACCTCCTGAAGTCGTTAAAACACTTGTATACGTCTGTGAAGTCGTTCCCGGAGTTCCATCAGGGAAGAAATATGGTTCTCCATCACAAATTGTAACGTTTTGGTTAACGTTATACGAAGTAAGCGTCACTAAGAAAGAACAAGTCGATGAATTACCATCAGCATCAGTAGCTGTCAACACAACTGTTACAAAGCTTCCGGATACAGCTGAACCAGGTGCTGGAGACTGTGTTATCACTGGTGAAGCATCACAGTTATCGGCCGCAGTTGCCAATGAAGTATAATCCTCCATCGTACTCAAACATGATGTTTGATCACCCGGACATGTAATCACAGGTGCAGTAACATCCACTGGAGTAACAGTAAACGTACAAGTACTCGAATTTCCAGAAGCATCTGTCGCGGTTAAAGTAACAGTCGTTACCGCTGAAATCGTTGTTCCTGGTGCAGGAGATTGCGTTATAACCGGAGCAGCATCACAAGCGTCAGAGGCTGTTCCTAAAGCTGTGTAATCCGCTAATGTTGCCTGACAAGAGGCATCCGTATTCTCTGTCTGATTTCCTGGACATGAGATTGTCGGTGCAGTTACATCTACTGGTGTAACCGTGAACGTACATGTATTCGCATTTCCAGAAGCATCTGTTGATGTCATCGTTACTGTTGTAACTCCTGTAACTGTCGTTCCTGGAGCTGGTGACTGCGTCACTACAGGTGATGCATCACAAGCATCTGAAGTTGTTACTGATCCAGTGTAATCCGGCAATACAACTTCGCACGAAGCGTTTGCATTCTCCGTCTGGTTACCTGGACATGAGATCGTTGGTGCAGTTACATCTACTGGTGTAACTGTGAACGTACACGTATTCACGTTTCCAGAAGCGTCTGTCGATGTCATCGTTACTGTCGTAACTCCTGTAACTGTTGTTCCTGGAGCAGGTGATTGCGTCACTACGGGTGAAGCATCGCAAGCATCTGAAGTTGTTACTGATCCTGTATAATCAGGCAACACAATTTCACACGATGCATTCGCATTTTCTGTTTGGTTACCTGGACATGAGATCGTTGGTGCAGTTACATCTACTGGTGTAACTGTGAACGTACATGTATTCGCATTTCCAGAAGCATCTGTTGATGTCATCGTTACTGTTGTAACTCCTGTAACTGTTGTTCCCGGAGCAGGTGATTGTGTCACTACGGGTGAAGCGTCACAAGCATCCAAAGTCGTTACTGATCCAGTGTAGTCTGCCAACACAATTTCGCACGATGCATTCGCATTTTCCGTTTGATTACCTGGACATGAGATCGTTGGTGCAGTTACATCTACTGGTGTAACCGTGAACGTACATGTACTTGCATTTCCGGAAGCATCTGTTGATGTCATTGTTACTGTTGTAACTCCTGTAACTGTTGTTCCCGGAGCAGGTGATTGCATCACTACAGGTGAAGCGTCACAAGCATCTGAAGTAGTAACCGATCCTGTGTAATCCGGCAATACAATTTCACACGATGCATTCGCATTTTCCGTTTGATTACCTGGACATGAGATCGTTGGAGCCGTCACGTCATTCAATGAAACAGTAAATGTACATGAAGTAGTATTCACCCCGTCACTAGCTGTCATTGTTATGGTTGTTGCGCCCGAAATTATTGTTCCAGGAGCGGGTGATTGTGTAACTGTAGGAGTTCCACAGTTATCAGTTGCAGTTACCAATGAAGTGTAATCAGGAAGTGCTAACTGACAAGAAGCATCCGCATTTTCAACTTGATTTCCAGGACATGATATTATCGGTGCAGTTGCATCATTTGGAACCACATCAAAAGTACATGTTCCTGTATTTCCAGAAGCATCAGTAGATGAGAACGTAATAGTCGTGTTTCCTGTTACAACAGTTCCAGCTGCTGGGGTCTGAACAATCGTTGGTGAAGCATCACAGTTATCCGTCGCCATACCTAACACTGTATAATCTGGTAAGGTAAATTGACATGAAGCATTGAAGTTCTCCACTTGATTTCCAGGGCATGTGACTACTGGTGCAACATTATCCTCAGCATTCACTGTAATTGAAGCACAAGAGCTAGGTGTAACACAGCCTCCTTCACCACGAACAAAATAAGTCGTGGTTGTTCCTGGAGAAACTGTAATAGAAGTTCCTGAACCAGCTGAAGCTCCTCCACAAGATCCTGTGTACCATTGCCAATCCGCAGCGTCATTCAAGTTACCTGAGGCTATAGAAAGGGTAGTTGGAGTACCTGGACAAATCGTTGTTGTCCCAGCTAATGTAGGTATATCAGGATCCGTACATCCTGCTGCACCAGCAACACAAATTTCCAATGACCATCCGTCAAGCGATCCACCATCTTGGTTAAAAGCATCAGAGATCGTCAAGGTCCAAACACCTGCCTGATCTTCACCGTTGAAGTTGGCTAAAGTTACTGTTGGCTGGTGTGTTCCTCCACCAGTTGGTGGACATGGAATTGCTCCTGCCGCAGCGGCATCATCAAAGTTTAGGTTGAAGTCATCATCTGTTGTACAGATAGCGGACCATAATTCTATGTTTGTTCCAGCCGGACTCGTCAACGTAACAGTCAGATCACTTACGTAAGTATGTGTTCCATTTACATTCAATACATTAACATCAGTAATTGTACCGCCAGAAGGAACTGTAATTGTTGACGTAATCGTTGGAGTTCCTGTGGCCGAAATCGCAACAGGTATTGTAGTTGCAACAAATGTATTACACGTTATTGCTTCCGTTGTAAAGTCAAATGTCGATGACCAAGCAGCAGTTCCACAAGGAGTTACTGATCTTACTCTCCAGTAATAGGTTGTTCCTCCCAATAGAGTTCCAGAAGAATAAGCTGCTGCTGCTAATCCAGTTGCCTGATCTACAATGGTCGCAAAGCCAGCATCCGTTGCAATATCAATCTCATAAGTTACTCCTGCTTCCGGTGCAGTTGTCCACGTGAAATTAACCGGAACTGTTAATGCTGTTGCTCCATTGGCCGGTGCAATTTGCGTTACAGCTGAAGGTGCGACACACGGTGCAGTACAAATCTCCAGTGACCAACCATCCAGTGAACCACCATCTTGATTAAAAGCATCCGAGATCGTCAAGGTCCAAACACCTGCCTGATCTTCACCGTTAAAGTTGGCTAAAGTTCCCGTTGGCTGGTGTGTTCCTCCACCGGTTGGTGGACATGGAATTGCTCCTGCAGCCGCACCATCATCGAAGTTTAGGTTAAAGTCATCGTCTGTTGTACAAATTCCAGCCCATAATTCTTCTGTTGTTCCGGCAGGGCTTGTCAACGTCACGGTTAAATCGCTCACATAAGTATGCGTTCCATTTACATTCAATACGTTGATATCTGTGATCAACCCTCCACTTGGTACAGTAATCGTTGAAGTGATTGTTGGTGTTCCAGACGCTGAAATCGCAACAGGAATATCCGTCGAGGCGAACGTTGCACAACTGTTTGTTGTGAAATCAAACGCAGATGACCACGCCGATGAACCACAACCTGTTGCAGATCTAACTCTCCAATAATACATTGTCGAAGGAGCTAACAGCGTCGATGTGTATGTTGCTGTTGCTAATCCTGTTGCTTGATCAACAATCGTTGCAAAACCAGCATCCGAAGCAATATCAATTTCATATGTCACACCAGCCTCAGGAGCTGTTGTCCATGTAAAAGTCGTTGGCACACTTACACTAAGTGCACCGTTGGCTGGCGTCAATTGAGTGACTGCACTCGGTGTTCCCGTAGAGATGTCTAAAGTAACATTCTCGGTTTTCGTTCCAGAAGTACTTACCGCTGTAATTGTCAATGTGTAAGAACCTGGAGCCGCAGAACCTGTATTTGAAATAGTCAAAGTGCTTTGACCAACAGGAGTAACTGGATTTGTACTGAAGTTTGAAGTTGCCCCAGCAGGAACACCAGAAACCGAAAGGTTCACTGCGTCACTATATCCACCAATTGCACCAATATCCACCGTGTAAACAGCGTCGCTTGGTTGACAAATAGATACTGAAGCTGGTGTTGCCGCTAATGTGTAATCAAACGTTGCCGCCGTGATTTCAAATACATTGTCAGAAATATCGAAGAACGTTCCATTTGAACATATCACCATCACAATTGCTTGCGTCGTTGCCGTATTCGGAACAGTGATTGTTTCAGAGCCGTCATTTGGAACATTCGTAGCCAAAACTGTTGGGAACGTTAATCCACCATCTGTTGACAACAAAATATCAACGTTAG
The DNA here is from genome assembly GCA_002427735.1 of Flavobacteriales bacterium UBA6051. Classification (GTDB taxonomy): domain Bacteria; phylum Bacteroidota; class Bacteroidia; order Flavobacteriales_D; family Crocinitomicaceae; genus UBA4466. The sequence goes on along the minus strand of DIYP01000012.1, from coordinate 20,794 downwards.
CACAGGCAACTGGTGCAACATCTGTTCCAGCTACGCTCCATGTAACTGTCTCAGTTGTCACTCCTGTCCATACGATTCCCGTATTAGAAGGATAGTTTACCACGAAAGGACCTGACCCAGCATCTGTTGTGATTGTTACATCTGCATGATCGTTACATCCTCCAGCTCCTGATGAGTTATCACGCACTGTTACGCGGAAATCCATTGTTCTTGAAACCGACGGTAGCACCTCCCATGTAAAAGGACCTCCAGCATTTAAGTCTGTAAGGTTAGGGAAATAACGTGTCGGGCTAGTCGATGAAGGAAGGCTTCTGAAGTTAGGACCTCCAGTAGCATTCGCTAAAGGCGCCTGCGTAGTAATATCGTTATTCATTTGCTCCCAATTGTATGTCATTGGGTCGCCATCAGGATCATTTGCGACTGCTGTAAGTGCAAAAGGTGTATTTGCTGGTACAGTCACGTTGGCATTCGTAGAAACTAGAATCGGCGCTGAATTCGCCAACGGTGTAATTGCTTCACAAGTGTGTCCTGCACTTGTAATTTCAAACCCTATTTCTTCCAAACTAATTCCGTGAAAATGGTCATCACTATTGTTTTGAACGTTTGGAGGGCAAATACCAGCGTAAGCCATAATAGAGCTTCCTGAACCTGGTTCCATTGCAGTAGCATTATTTCTGTTCCCGCTACAAGAGTTATTAAACGTATGGTTTGCACCGAACTGGTGTCCAATCTCGTGTGCTACATAATCAATATCGAACGGATCACCAATTGGTGCTCCACTTCCTGTAACTCCGCGCGCCTTTTGACTGTTATTACAAACAACCCCAAGTCCGGCTAAACCTCCACTGTTCGTTCCGAAAACGTGTCCAATATCATAGTTACCATTTCCAATTACATTATCCGTGTTGGTCTGGTTTTCATTGATCATTGTTCCTGGCGCTCCATTCGTGAATGGATCCGAACCAGCATTGGTGTAGATGATGTTATTGTTATTTGCAATGATCACCATTGTAATCGCCATGTCTCTCTCATAGACACCGTTTACACGGTTCATTGTAGTCACCTGTGCTGCTGCAGCCTGAGCTACTGTTCCACCGTGAAAAGTTGTGTACTCACCTGTTGCAGAAATTGCGATTCGATACGTTCTTAATTCACAAGTTCCGAAGCTCTTAACGATTCCGGAAACTGGAGCATTCGGATTATTCAAGGCTGCATTGTCGCTGTTAAACTGGCAATCTGCTAATTTATCCGTGATGAAATCCTTTTTTGAGTATACTATATAATAATCATCATTGCCTTTGATAAGAGGATCTATGAAAATGGTGCTTTGTCCTGGAATCATGATCATCGCATGAAATCCGTGTGGTGTAATATCCCATTTTATAAATGTTCCATCCGATCCATGTCCATCATAGGTTTTTGTTTCTGGAAATAATGCGCCTAAAGTAGGATGCATTGTGCTATTTTCTTTAGCGGTGTATGCATGCATAGATCCGTCAGGATGAGGAAACGAAACCTCAGCGATAAAACCGCTTCCAGCTTGTTCGCGGTGCATCACACCAACCATCTGATTCTTGATATTATCTACATCAATTTGATAGACCTTGTAATTAGATGCTTGAATTTGAGGGGTTCCGAGGAATGCCACGTTCGCCTTCGGAACTTCATTCCAATTAATGTTTACCTGTTTTGTTGTCTGTGAAAACGCTGAAAATGCGCAAAGAGCCAACAAGGCCATAAGGCCTTTGGAGAGGAGTTTATAGTTCATTACTGATAGTTTAAGCTGGTTAAATATAAAACATAATTTTCTTAAAACAAGTTTTTATCTAACACATAAGTCCCTGAGTCTAAAAATGTAGTCATGTTTTTTTCTGATCTAAATCAGCTTTTTAAATGGTCAGAATCATTTTACACGTTTCTCGTTTCCCTCAACTTTGTAGTGAATCATTTAATGTAAGAATTATGGAAAATGTAAAGAACACCGACAGAATACTAGGAAACGTTGAGTTTAATAGATTCGGTTTGATCAGTATGATCTTGTTAGTAGTGGGTTGTCTCGGAGGACTTACAGTAGGACTTGGAGCAGTTGAACAAGTGTGGTCTTTGACGCTTGTTGTAATACCAACAATGACTACTTTATCACTACTATTAGCTGTAGCACCAATGCGCTACATTATTACCAGTGCAATTGTCGCATCAATTATTGATGTACTATTTATAGCATACTATTTGCTGTCTTAAGTAAATAAGTGTTTAAGGTTCAGAAAGCGTCTCTTAGAGGCGCTTTTTTTATGCAGTAGGAAGTAGAATCGTAAATGTTGTGCCAACGCCCAACTCCGAATCAAAATCAATAGAACCCTTATGATTCTCAATAATCTGTTTTACCATTGCTAAACCAAGCCCTGTACCTGTGCTTTTTGTAGTAAAATAAGGCACAAAGATTTTGCTTTCCTTACTTGGATCAATCCCGACACCGTTATCAGAAATAGAAATACGCACTTTATCTTCTTTCTGGTGGAGTTGAATGGTAATCTCACCCTCTCGATCATGCGGAATAGCCTGAATAGCATTCTTGATAAGATTATTGAAAACACGAACAAACTGATCCTTATCAACAAGCGCATAGACCTCATTAACGTTCGAACTCATTGTAATGCTCGATTGTCCTTCAAACACCTGCTTAACACTATTGATTAGCCCCAATAGTTCAATCCGCTCTTCGCTTGGATTCGGCATTTTTGCAAAGGTTGAAAACTCATTTGCAATACGCGTAAGTGCATCAATCTGTTCAACCATAGAGTTCGCGACCTTCTTTAATTTATCGGCGCTCTTAGGGTCATCGGGATCATACGTTCTCAACAATTGTTGTACACTTAATTTCATAGGCGTAAGTGGATTCTTAATCTCATGAGCCACCTGCTTTGCCATTTCGCGCCATGCAAGTTCTCGTTCACTTTGAGCGAGCTGCTGCGCTGTAAATTCTAACTCAGCAAGTTTCTTGTTATAATCTTTAACCAACGAACCTATTTCATCTTCCCGATCGTACAAAATTTGTTCATTATGCTTTCCAAATTTTACGCGCGCAAAATTCTCTTGCAGTATTCGCAGCGGTGAGGTCAACCAGTTAGAGATAAAAATGGCCAGTATCACTGAAATTGCCAATAGTAAAATAAATACGTTAATGATGGCCACCAGAAACTTCTGAATTTGATTTTCAAACTCCCGTTGTTGTCCAAAATGCTGAAGATTAATGTAGCCCATTAGTTCTCCTCGTTTATTATAAAAGGGCTTATAAGCAGAAGAAAAATTCAGTTCTCCAATACTTTCGTGCTGAACAAATTCGCTTTGTTGACGCAGCCTAATATGCTTGTAGGCATTTGGATTCATTTGCTCACTCTGAAGTCCAATATTAAATACTTTTGGACGTGAAGTAGCCAATAGATATCCGTCTGTATCATACATGTTTATATCTGTAAAGAAGACCCGAGCAAATTTTTGCAAAATCTTCTGCATGTAATTACCGTTTTCGTAGATATTCAACTCATCAAAGCCTCCCAATTTCGCCCCTACCTCGGCTTCCACTGAATTGAGTTTTTCACGAATCACATCGTTCGTAAACTGATTATATTGAGTATTCACGAATACACCACTTCCCCAGCCAAATGCCAGGAGTGATAAAAATACCAGGGAGATTAATCCCGCCTGAATCTTCATTGCCAGACTGAGTGTTTTCCCGAAACCTCCTTTTGAATTTAGGCGAAACACCAACGGCAAAAGAAGCAATCCATAAAAGGTGAACAAATATGAAAACGAAGTGATGAAATCGACAAGCGTATGATTGCGAATGGAAAGGACAATTACATCGTTCTCCGTCTTTTGCAGTGCAAAGTGATTAAATCCTCCATAATCGAAAAACCCTTTAGTCGTTAAATCCTTCGGAAGCATTACATGGTGTGAAGAAGGGTAATTAAAGCTACCATACTTGGTAGTCATTCGACCATCATAGTACTTAGCGATTGAATATGATTCAAGCGGCTCTAAAACGTTCGCCTTTGTGGAGATTAACAAACGGGGAAAGCCAATTTCTTCAGGAATTTTCTTGGATTTTAATGTACAAAAGAGAATGGCATGTGTAGAATCCCTTCCATAAAGTTCTTGACGAATGATGTAGCTGTAATGCTTCGTTCTATCCTCTATCAAATAAATATTCGTATCAATCTCAGATGGAGTTCCTGATCGTTCCACAATTTCCTGCAAAGCATCGTAGACCTCCGTTCCTTCTTTACTTTGATCCACAAGTGCCTCGTGTGCATCATTAAAAAGATTGAACTCCATTTCATAGCGCTCCCAAAAACCATTGAATAAACGACGCTCGATTCCCTCCTGAAAATCAGAAATACTAATTTGACGAGGAGCACTAATAAAACGTTTTAAGAAATTATCTTCCTTTAGTTCTTTGGACAAGTTGGCATATTCTACCTCTGTTACAATGTTTTTTTCAGTCGCAAGCTGATTCGCGTACAATTCGCGCTCTCCCTTTTCTTTTCTGTAATTGAAAGTATCGATACTGGCTGAAGTCACGATAGAAAATAGCAGCAATAAGATGATTCCTATTCCTAACTGATTTGATTGCTTGTGGCGGTATACGAGATACAACACCAATTCATAGAACACCAATGGGAAAATGGACGCTAAGAAAAGTTGATAGCCGTAATTAATCTCGTAGAAGAAAAAAGTGCAGCAAATGAAAAAACTCAACACGGCTAACTGAGCGCCGGTTATGAGCTGTTTTTTGCACGCTTCTATTATCACGTTGACAAAATGAAAGTACGCGTAAAAGAATACCCCTAAGCTGCCAATTGCAATAATGGAGAAAATATTTAACGAGAATAGTTCATCGATGACAAGTGGAATTGATGAATTCTCCACAAGTCCTTTTGTGAGGTATAAAAAGAGTACCCAAAAAGAAAATGAACCAACAAAGAAGCTAAAAGCTATCATCTTTCCAGCTTTTGACTCTTTCATGGTTTTAAGCCGTGCACCCAGTTCATTCATTAAGTATACCAGTACAGCAACATTAACGAGGTATTCAAAAAAGTTCGGCAACCATTCGTTCGTAGCATATAAACTTGGATCAAGCCCCATTGTACCATGCATAAAGCCAAACCAGCTCAGCTTGAGTGATGCAATTCGGACAGCAATTACGACTAGCGGAAGCACCCAACTCCATTTTTGATTCATCTTTGCCCTAACAAAAGAGAACCAATAGAGCCATAAAGCAATACAAGCGATCAAGAGCAACATCAATGCTATTGACTCAACTCTGTCTGCAGTTTGATACTCATTTGGAAGCACAGAAAAAACAAACCAGCCATCCTGAGAAAAAATTGGATATCCAATATCCTGATCAAGTGAAACTGAGGCTTTAAATGGCAATCGTAAACGGGACGCAAAATCGTTAATCAACTCGTCGTTATTGTACGCGTAATCTTGCTTTACGAGGAAAGAAGCACAAATTTGGTATTCGCCCATTTCCCTGATTTTAGCAAAATACCAACCGTTCTGAAGGTGCAATATTCCTTCTGATGGATAGTGGATATCAGCAAATCGAATAATAGGAAGTTGGTTCGTATTCCAGAAAATCAGAGAATCATTTCTGTAGACATGCACATTTATATCTCCAGCACTTTCAATATTTTCCCATTGATTGAGGACGCCATCTCTTTTTATTTCATCGCCTTTGAAACGAAGAACATCATCCAATTCGTCTTCCAACTCATGGAAGCTTGACTTGAAATCATCAACTGGCCCATCATAGCTTTCTGAAAATGTTTGCTGGTAATATGCAATAAACATTAAGCTGCAGACAACTGCAGAAAGAATGAGGTAATATTTTTTGAGAAAATTAATCAATACGCCTTTGCTTCTGTTCCAATTTTCAACGAAACCTCAGCGGCTAGTCGTTCAAAATCTTCGTCAGCTTTGGCATCATTTCTAAACTGGAAATCTGCCACACTTTTGTAAGGTAGCAAATAATTCTCGTAACAAGGCATCACGTGATTCTCCCATTGATATAGGATAGCCTCACGAGTATAACCGCGCGTTTCCTGATCTCTGTACAGTCTTCTGTCTAATTGAATTTTATGATCAACATTGATAAAAATGCTGTAATCAAGTAGCTCCCGCACTTCAGCATAGTGAAAAAGAAACAGGCCTTCCACAATAATTAAATCAGAAGGTTCAATTGTGAGCAATACATGCTTATCCGGTGGAGAGTTGAAATGGTACTCCTTGACCAAAATAGATTCTCCGTTTTTTAGACGTCTCAGATCCTCAACAAGTCTTTGCTTGTCTAAAGCAGTGGGAAGATCAAAGTTATAATATCCATTTTCATCAAGCAATTGCTTCTCGATAGGATAATAATAGTTATCCATGGTGAATACACTTGGCTTAAGGTCTTCAAATGCAGTGCAAAGTCGCTTTAGCAAAGTCGTTTTCCCAGATCCACTACCACCACAAATTCCAATGATCATTATTTCTTTAATTCAAATTTAACTGCTCCAGGTTTGTTGAGTTGACTCGTATCAAATGTTAGTAGCAAGCCCGGCAAAAGTACATTAAATTCTTCTTTTTCCTTACGCTCAAACACACTACTTGGATTGAAAATTGTACGTTCGGTAAAGTCATTGTGGGCGGATTCCGTATTCGGCTTAAATGAGATCAAACTTACTTTGTTATATCCGTTATGATCAAGGTGGTAACCAATTCCCTCGTTCATAGGATAAATACCTAAGCTTAGATTCTTCTTTTCTATGAAATAATTGAGTTTCATTGTATTTACTTCTTTCCATACACCTCCGCCCAACTCAAATAAGGTGATCTCAGCACCAGAATCTGACTTTCGCTGGCCGCCGACCAAGTAAAAAGTGCCATTAATCTGTGTCAAAATTCCTTTTTCAATGCTCCATTTATTTTTCAAATAGTACTTCCCTGTGGTTCCAAATCCAATGTTCTCAATTGGCAATAAATCTTGTTCTGGTGCATCGATGAAATACCCTGACAATAGCTTACCCTTTGAAGAATATTCTTTAATGCTCCAACCCTTATTCTTGTTTTTATAATCGCGTGCCGCAAAGAAAATTTGATCTGCAGTAAAACCTACATACTCAAAGTGACCAACCTCCTCATCTTTGAGTGCTACATAAGGAATCTCTCCAAGTTCAACAGCATAACACAAGAAATTGTGATGCGTCATGAATACCGCAATTTCCATAACGCTCTTATTCTTTTTTACTTCGTAACGATAATGAAACACCAGCGCTTTATCAGTTACAACAACATTGATTAAATCCAACGCATTGTAATCGTAACTACCCAACTTCTTCACTGCAGCTCCAACTGCTCCCGATGTAGACTTTACATTACCAGCAGAATTCAATTGGCTGAAGTACATTTTCCCGTTCTTTAATTCCAGGTTATCAAGGAAGTAGACATATCGCGCATTTTCACTAGAGATATAATAATACTTCTCATTCTTAGGGGTAAATTTCTGATCCCAAATACTTGTTTCCTGATCACCAATCAATGTTAAATTGATCTGTTTATTAACCCCAGAAGGATCTTTACTCATCAATAAAGCCCCCATTCCTTTCCATTCAATAATATCATGATAAGGGTGTGTAGCAGCTTCAATTTCGATAATCTGCGAAAAGCCAGTTGCAGAAAGGGCTAGCGCAATTGCGAGTATAAAATTCTTCATATTTTTCGTATTTTGTGCTGTTCGGTGTAACAATCTTCATGCTAAATTATTAAGAATGTCATTATTATCAAGAAATCAGCAACGTTTGGGATTAGCCTTTTTGTTATTCGCTATTCCAACCTTTTTCATCACCACAGCGTTTATTAAAACAGGTGGAGATGATGGATTAAAACTAGGAAATAAACTCCCAATGCCTACCCGCAAAATGGATGGTATTGACGGTACATCTAAATCGCTTTCAGACTTTAAGAAAGAAAATGGACTAATCGTTGTTTTTTCATGTAACACGTGTCCTTTCGTAGTTGGGGGTGAAAATTTTGAAGGGTGGGAAAAACAATACGCTGCTTTGTACAATAGAGCTCAGAAAGGAAATATTGGTTTTGTATTGGTCAACTCAAATGAAGCAAAACGCGATGGTGTTGATTCTATGAATGAAATGATACAACATGCAAAAAATGCCGGCTATGAGATGCCGTACGTTGTCGATACTGATTCTGAATTAGCAAATGCCATGGGTGCGAAAACAACACCGCATGTATACGCCTTTGATGAGAAGGATAAACTAATTTACAAGGGAAGTATTGATAATTCATGGGACAGCAAACGCTCAAAAGACGAAGATTATCTTTATCAGGTTATGGACTACCTTGATGGGGGTAAGAAGTTTAAAGAGAATTCCACTCCACCGAGAGGATGCAGCATAAAGCGCGTAAAAGCTTAAAAAAATAAACTTTCTAAACTAAAACTGGAACAATGAAAAAAACACTACTCTTAGTATCGTGCTCTCTTATTGTGGGCGCAAGCTATGCACAACAAGGCGACGGAGGGACTCCGCGCACGGCTGCTGTGCATTCGCTGAAGGCAATGACCGTTGATCATCAGCATTTTGTGACTCCAAATATCGCTCAGTTAAAGTCAGAAGATGCGATTAACGATGTAGAGAAGACAGGTCCCTGGCGATTTGGATACAACAACGAAACGAATCTAAACCTGAATAACTCTGGAACATGGACGGAACTTTCTAACGGAGGTAAGATTTGGCAATTGGCACTGACATGTGAAGATGCCTTGACGGTTAATCTGACTTTTGAGAACGTTTCTATTCCAGAAGGGAATGAGCTCTATGTGTTCAACCCACAGAAAGACTTTATTCTCGGGAAGTTTACGCAAAATCATACGTACGAGGGGCAGTTGGGAACAGAATTGGTTCCTGGTAGCGAAGTAATTGTAGAGTATTATGTGGCTCCTACAAATGTGAATAATACAGGTACTCTTACGATAGATAAAGTAACACATGGTTACAGAACTGCTGCAGAATTTCAAGAAAAAGCATTTGGTTCTTCTGGATCTTGTAATATGAATGCTGCTTGTCCAGATGGTGACCCTATCGAAAATGAGATTCGCGCCGCAGTCATGCTTGTTTCCGGAAGCAATGGCTTCTGTTCAGGGTCCATGATTAATAATACACTGAATGATCAGACCCCTTATGTTTTGACAGCCAATCACTGCTACAGTAACCCAGCTAACTGGATTTTCAGATTTAATTGGCAATCTGCAAATTGTTCCAACCCGGGTTCATCACCTTCATTTGTTTCGTTATCTGGTGCAACACTTCGTTCAAGAAGAGTTCCTTCCGATTTCTGTCTTGTAGAAATTACTGGAGGGCTGATCAATGGTACAGTGCCTGATTCTTACAATACGTATTTCCCAGGATGGGATAATGTAGATTCTCCTGCTGCAACAACGCATTGCGTTCATCATCCTGCAGGTGATATAAAGAAACTAGCCTTTGACGACGATGCTCCAACCTCAGCCAATGGAATGGGCTCAAGCGAACCAAACAGCCAATGGCGTGTTGTGTGGGATCGCAATACAACTACAGAAGGTGGGTCTTCTGGTTCTCCGTTGTTCAATGAAAATGGACAGATTGTTGGCCAACTTTGGGGTGGAGGCGCATCATGTTTCAACTTAAGTGCTCCGGATTATTATGGAAAAGTTTCTTATTCATGGGAGCCTAGTGGAAGTAATTCTACAAATCAATTAAAGCACTGGTTGGACCCAAATGACGATGGAAATACGGAATTGGACGGATTTGATCCAATTACTTATTGCGCATCTTCATATTCTTTCACGACTCAAGAAGAAGATTGCTTTGGCGATAACACAGCTTCTGTAACTGTTAATTTTGATACAGGTAATTCAACAAATGCAACGTGGGATATCGGAAATGGACCGCAATCAAATGGAACATTCACAGGTTTGACGCAGGGGAGTTATTCAATCATTGTTATTGACGGCGACACGTGTTCAACTACGGTGAATGTAACAATTAGCGGACCTGCACAAATGACAACAGGTGGAGGAACAACTCCTGAGTTTTCAGCAAACAGTGGTGCAGTAAACCTTACCGTATTTGGTGGAACAGCGCCGTTTACTTACAGCTGGACAGGACCAAACGGATATACTTCTACGGACGAGGATTTGACTGGTTTAGTAGGTGGAACATACGACGTAACGGTGACTGATGCCAACGGTTGTACAACTACAGATAGCTACACCGTTAACTCCTTTGTTGGGTTGGTTGACCTTGAAGCTATGTCGTTCAACCTTTATCCAAACCCAAATAATGGGGCATTCAACATTGAAATGTCGAACCCGAATGGTGATGAATATACCTTTACTGTGAAAGACATTGCAGGGAGAGTTGTTCATACGGAAACGATGAATACAGAATCGTTGTCGTTTGACCTCGGAGATGCCGCCAATGGAACATATATGCTTACAGTAAGTAATGGCGCTTCACATGCGACAAAGCGCATCGTAATAAGAAAATAAATTATCAGTGAAAAATAAGGAAACGGAAGGCAATGTCTTCCGTTTTTTTATTTAGGTAAGTTAAGCTAACTTTGGCGCACGAAATATTAGGCTTATGAAAAAATCTTTACTCTTATTATGTATGTTGCCAGCAATTTCATTCGGGCAATACAATGTGGCTTATACAGTTACAATTACAGAACTAATGGCACGCGCTGACGATTGCGATGGTGGTGCTCCTTTCTGTATAAATGCCCCTCAGGACCCTGTTTTTAATATCTGGACGTTGGACGGAGAATCAAACGAGCATACAAGTTGCTGGATTTATGAAGACGACAATGAAGCGGCCTATGGTGCATGGAAGGACATTCAAGATCTTGAGATTGCGAATGAAACAGGTGTTAACACTGGATACATTACGTTTGAAATGAGTGGATTTGAGTCCGATAACTTGAGTCCAGGTTGTTCAAGTGCCTTGGGTGACGATGCGATCAATGATCGCCAGCAGGTGGAACAATTTGATTTATCAACTATTCCGCAACAAACTGTATTCACCGATGAGATTAATTTGAACGATACGTATTATGCGAAGATTGAAATTTATTGGGAGGATTTAAACGCAGGGTTGTTCAATCTTGAAAATACCGCGCAGTTTACTATGGCACCGAACCCATCAGAAGGAGTTGTTACTATCACTCTTTCAGAGAATACCGTTCATTCATTTGATGTTGAAGTATTAGACCTATCTGGAAGAATTGTTCGAAGTGCTGCTGCTCAGAGCAATGCAATTGCCGTTGATCTTAGTAATGAGCTTTCTGGCGTTTATTTTGTTCGTGTTCTTGCCGACGGGAAAACTGGAACAAGAAAATTGACCTTGAAATAGACAGGTTCAAATTGATATACTGAAAAGCCGCTCATTGAGCGGCTTTTTTATGCTAGTATTTTACAAAAACATTTTTTGGTTCGGTAAAGAATCGTAGTGCTTCCCAGCCACCTTCTCGTCCGACCCCTGACGCCTTTACTCCTCCAAAAGGAGTGCGAAGATCACGTACCAACCAAGCATTGATCCAAACAATACCTGCCTCGAGCTCATTTGCCATTCGGTGCGCTCTTTTTAAGTCGGAGGTCCAAAGCGTCGAGCTCAAACCGTATTTTGTTGAGTTGGCCATCATCAATACTTCTTCCTCAGTATCAAAAGGAGTAATAGTTACGACTGGGCCAAAAATCTCTTCCTGATTTGTTCTACAATCATAAGAAAGCCCTTCAATAACTGTAGGTCGCAAATAATATCCCTGATCATAGGGAGCGTCCAATACAACACGCGTCCCGCCTGTAAGCACCGTTCCACCTTCTTCTTTTGCCAACTCTACATAAGAAAGTACTTTTTCCATATGTGGTTTGGAAACGACAGCTCCTAATTTAGCTTCTGGATTATCCGGATGCGCAACAACCGTATTTTCCACCCGCTTCACAAACTCCTCTTTGAATTTTTCATAAATCGGGCGTTCAACGAAAATACGCGACCCACACAAGCAAATTTGTCCTTGATTTGCAAAAGAAGAACGCAAAGTAGTGCTCAACATTTCTTTGAAGTCGCAATCCGCAAAAATGATATTGGGATTTTTCCCACCTAACTCCAACGATAGCTTTTTGAACATCGGTGCCGCAGTTCTGGCAATATACTCACCAGTAGCCGTTCCACCAGTAAATGAAATCGCTTTGATTCTGGGGTGTTTTACAATCGCGTCACCTGCGTTCCCACCTTCTCCATGCAAGATATTCAATACACCAGGCGGCATGCCAGCTTCTTGCGCTACTTTACCCAAAAGATATGCTGTGTACGGTGTAACCTCAGACGGCTTAGCAATTACGCAATTTCCAGCGGCCAGAGCAGGCGCAATTTTCCATGAAAACAAGTATAGTGGTAAATTCCATGGAGAGATACATCCAACAATTCCAATGGGTTTGCGCAATGTATAATTCACTCCTACTCCTTCCATGTTATGTGATTCAGATGCATAGTGCAAAATGGCAGTCGCAAAAAAATGGAAATTAGAAACCGCTCTGGGAATATCAACATGACCGGCCAATGAAAGTGGTTTTCCATTATCTCTGGATTCCGCTTTCACAAATTCATCCATTCTTCGTTCAATTCCCTCCGAAAGCTTAACGAGAATCTTGCTTCGTTCGCTAACACTCATTCCAGACCACACTGGGAAAGCGCTATTCGCTGCTTCCACAGCCAATTCAACATCTTCGGCAGTGGAATTTGGAATCTGACAATAAACGGTTCCAGATGCTGGCTCGTAATTATCCATATACTGATCCTTCACCGGATCACAGTATTCACCATTGATAAAGTTTTGCAGTTTTTCCATGCCTTTAAATTGTAGTGTAAAGTTAGCATTTTGATTTGTCTGTCGCCGACTACTTTAACCGAAGAAAAGGCAGATTATCTTTAATCAATCCATAAAGTATCGCAGACAAAACTCCACCTAATACTACACCGGCTGTATTCGCCAGAATATCATAACCCGACATAAAACGGCCAGGAACATAATACTGCCCGACCTCAATGAGTCCACCATAAATGACACAACACAGGAGTGCCGGAAGAAACCACTTGCGAGAATAGGTGAGTAAACCGACGTTGAAAGATAAAGCACCATAGGCGATAAAGTGACTGATTTTATCATTCCCAATGGTAATTGTTTCTGTTGGTGTCAGACTCAAGTATGCAATTCCCGCCACGACAGTAATTAACGTCATTCTCAAAATCATGCTAACAGATGTTTCACGAAATCTTCTGAGAAGCGTACCATGTTCTTCATTTCCCCAGTATTGGCAATACGAATGGACTTAAAAATGATGATCGCATCCCCGTTGCATTCAATATGGTAAATCTCTTCACTTTCCAGAAAATCAATCAGACTAGATGAGAATAATTGCCGTATAGCTGCTTCATCCTCACCAGTAAGCTTAAGGTTCTTTGAAAAAACCGGATGCTCCGTAAAGTCTATGTCTTTGTGTGGTCCAATGAAAGGAACACGATCAAACAACTTATCAAAAATGCCTTCCTGCTCTAAAACAAAAGAGGGAATCTCTTTGGGTAAATGTAAAAGCTGTACAGTTGTTTTATAGACTTCTTTTGAGAGCATTGCTCCTTCGTCAAATACAATATCGCTGATCTCCCAATCAACACCCGTTTCTGTAAATTCTCCTCCAATTACGTTGGACTTTTTCTCCAAAGGACGCGAACGAAAGAACTCAAAGTCTTGCAATTCACTTGATTCTACTTGCTCTTCCCTGGTATATAACCAACCGTTACTAGCAGCGATTTTCTTGATTCGTTGCTGACGTGGGGATGTTTTCTGATAATTCGGTAAGATTAAACTCTTTAGTGCTAACTTGTGATTTGAAGAGGCAATGTGTTGTGTTAATCCAACAATTTGAAACTTCCCTCCTGTTAATCGATGTACGCGACCAAAATCGATCAGCTTTTCTTGAAACGTTAAATCTACCAGGCGCGTCTTCGATAAATCTACCTTCAAACTTGCTCCTGGTGGAACTTTTTCCAGCAACCCGGCCAATCTAAGCATGGACAAGAAATTAGCAATTCCTTTAACACGTAAAACATAGGTTCCATCATGATTTTCTTTCAATGTCGTTCCTGAATTCAAAATCATTTGGAAAAACTGTGTTACCGAAACGCGAGATATCAATAAATGAGCAATCAATGTAATAGCCATCCCCCCAAGAAGCCCTTGTAATGGATCTTTGTACAATGTGATAATGACAGTAGAGATTAAGAATATGAGCTGTTCAAGCCCCTGATTATAGACTTCTTTAAAAACCCGAGGTGAAGCCAATTTAATCCCCGTAATAACCAGCACTGCAGCGAGTGCCGCTTTCGGAAACATTTGTATTACAGGCGTTAAGAATAACAGGAAAATCGCAATGAATAATCCATGGTAAAAGTTAGCCCACTTTGTTTTAGCATTGTTGTGAACATTAACGGTACTACGCACAATTACTGTGATAACCGGAAGCCCACCGATAAAACCGGAAACAATACTGCTCAGCCCCACCCCAACAAGGTCTCTGTTCATGTTTGTCTTTCGCTTGTAGGGATCAAGTTTATCCACTGCCTTGGCGCCAGCCAACGTGATTACGGATGAAATCAAATTAATAGAGATCACCGTCATCCAAAAGGTGCCCGTGTAAGCTTTGGAAAAATCAGGAAAAGGAATTTGCTCCCACCAATTATCTGGTACAGCTATTAAATAACCCTCCGGTGCTGTAAATGCCTCTCCAAAAACAGCAATTTGATGTGTTTCCAGATAATTATACAAGACCACAATAGGAACTGCAACACCAAGAGCCCAAACAGGAGCAGGAATGAAGTGGAATACTTTATAACTAATGCGCGCATGAAAAAGAAGAAGGATAATTCCAATGCCGGAAATCAGTGCTATGTATGGGTTAATATCAGGGATTTTATAAATAATGTCTTTAAGAATACCTATGGTGTTTTCCGCTTCAGACGTCGTTCCCATTGCCACATGCATTTGCTTGGCAAATATGATGACTCCGATCGATGCCAGTATTCCCTGAATGACTGTTGTTGGAAAAACATCTGCAATGCGCCCTAGTTTTAATAAACCAATAACTACCTGCAATCCGCCAGACACAATGATCGCTGCTAAAACATATCTGAATGCCTGAAAAGTATCCGGATTATTCGGATCTGTAAAAGCTGCTATCCCTGCAATTATAACTCCGATAAGTCCTGCGGCAGGACCGTTAATTGCCAGTTGACTACTTCTAAAAAAAGTGGCAACTAAACCCCCAACTACCGCTGTAATTAGTCCTGAAATAGGGGAAACACCGATAGCAACGGCAATAGCAAGAGATAGAGGTAAAGCTACGAGCGCAACACTAATAGCCGATACGACATCATCTCGCCAATGATGCGTAAAGCCCTTCAATCCAGTGTAAGGAACTTCCTGTTTTTTTGCCATCTTGAATCCTCAGCTTTCGGCGCCGAAGGCCTGAAGATAATTGATTTTTTTCACTTACTCTTCCAGGATAAAAAGCTCAGAAGCAATATGGTCTGCACGAAGCTTACCTTCCCTTGTTAGTAGCAAAAATCCATTCTTTTCATAAAGCCAATTCTGTTGCTCAAAATATGCACATGTTTTACGAAATGCTTCAGCTTCGAAGTATCGTTTTTCAAGTTGATCAATTTCAACACCATAGCGTGTTCTTAAGCCCGTCAAAATTGCCTCATTGAATCGATCTCGAGCACTGAGTTCTTCCACCTCAAAGCAATCTTCTTTTGCTTTGATTAGCTTTATATAACGGTGATTATTGGCAATATTCCATGTTCTCAAAGTTCCATTGAAAGAATGTGCCGACGGCCCAACACCCAAATACCACTCATTCTTCCAATAGTTTGAATTGTGCCGTGACTCATTGTTTGGTTTGCAGAAATTTGAGATTTCATATTGTTCGTAGTCGTTTTCCTCCATTAACGATAACAGTCGCATAAACTGATCTGACTGTTCATCTTCAGATCCTACTTTCAATTTTCCCCGTTTTACCCAATTCTCAAGTGTCGTTTTTTGTTCAACGGTAAGACAGTACGCCGAAACATGTGGTACGCCCATTTCAATGACTTTTTTGATAGCACTATCCCACTCTTCCAGCGTCAGATCAGGAAGGCCATAAATTAAATCGACAGAGAGATTTTCAAAACCTGATTCATGCGCCAGCTCAACACATTTCAGAGATTCTTCTGCCGTATGTGCTCGATTCATCCACTTCAAATCCTCGTCTCTGAACGACTGAAGTCCAATACTCAGGCGGTTAATCCCTGCGCTCTTCCAACTCTCCAACGTTTCTTTTGTAATATCATCAGGATTTGCCTCAAGTGTGCACTCAACATCTTCACTGATATTAAAATTCGAACGCACTGTGTCTAGTATGTAGCACAATTCTTTTTTTGTAAGAAGGCTTGGCGTTCCCCCTCCAAGATAAATCGAACCAACCACTTTATTCTGCAAGAAAGATTTACGTGTGATTAACTCCTTGCAGATGGCTGTTAGCATCTCACTTTTATATTGATGGTAGGTAGTACTGAAATGAAAATCACAATAGGTACATTTCTGTTTACAGAATGGAATATGAACGTAAATTCCTGCCATGTTCTTCAAAAATACTGAAATGTACAACCGAATCAACTATATATTCATCTTGATGCTTGAGGTTTGTTCTCGCTTCTATTATTTAATACTTTGTCCTAGCTAAACCAAAACTATGAGCTCTAACAATCATAAAGAGGCTCTTCATCGAGAACTCGAACAGTTTAACTCTATTCTAGGAGAGGTTCTTCCGCGATATATGTCGTTGATGAATAAGAAAAATGTATCCGGACAAGAAGAAAAAGAACTAAATGAAATCGAGAATTTCATGATTGAAGTCAATGCTAAGATTGCCGAAATAAAAAGCAAACTTGATCAAGATAAATTTGGCAAAACAATGAATCGTTATTTTGAGGCAAAAGAGGCAGCAATCTCTGGTGATAAATTGGCTCAAGAACGATTCAATAAGCTTCGCTTTAGTTTTGCCAAAGCCATTGCCAGTGAGGACTATTTTAATTGGAATTAAGGGTCAGTAGTTCTACCTTTTCCCTTAAAATTATTGAGTATTTATACCTGATTTTCCCTGTCAGATGCAAATTAAAAGGCTCAACATTCATAAAATCAATGATTTAGCCGTATAATTACTTTACGGACAAATGCTTGCCGCTTTAGGCAATTAATTATTGTAAAGTATGAAATCAGCTTTTTCACGTAGACGAAGACATTTAGGAGGATCTCAGGAAAATGAGCATAATGAATCAAGACAACCATTAGTTGAAAACGATCAGGATGCGGATAGCTCCTTTTTTCAACCGCAAGCTACTTCCCTATTCAATCAGCCTAAAACAATGGAAAGTGAGGAAGCAGAGTCTATTTCAAGAACTACGGAAAATGAAGAAGCAGAAGGTCTGACATCAAGTACTGCAGAGATGGAAGAAGAGAGCATCTCTACGAGAAGTGCTGAAGAAGAGGAAACGATTTCTACTAGATCTGCTGAAGAAGAACAAGAAACACTAAATACCAGCACAGCGGAGGAAGAGGAAACGATTTCCACAAAGACGGCTGAACAAGAGGAAGAATCAATCTCTTCTGAAACTCGCTCTGCCGAAGATGAAAAAGAGACGTTGAACACACGGACAGCTGAGGAAGAAGAATCTCAAACGGCATGTAAGGAATGTGGCGGTGAAGAAACGGCCAGTGAATCAGGATATACGTCAACGGTTACATGTGGCTTAAACGCGAAGTTTGATAGTATTCCAAGTGGTCGACTTAAGCCAAGTTTTGTGGGCGGTGTGTTCCGTGCTCCATTCAATATGAAAGCTAGTTTCACTTCAACCGGGGCAGGATGCGACTGTTCTGACGGTGAATATCGTCAATATGTAAAAGGTTATTTCAAGAAAAACGGAAGATTCGTGACACATAACTTGTGTGGAACTGCTCTTTCAAAATCCAAGTACCAGGAAGATTGTGGTGTTTTCGGCGGAAGAACACTGAAATATGGATATCGCTCTATTCGCTTTGGGAACAGCTACTTCGATACACCTGATCAAGCAACGGGCTGTAAGTTTCACGGATTCGATTCACCTGGAATTGGAGCAGCATCGGGTGACAAAGTCGAGGTGAATCTTCATTTTGTTGGGAAATTAGTGAACCGATCTACCGGAAAAGTCTACAAAAAGAAAAAATGGTCAGTGAAAGGAAAAGGCGTTCGACCATAAATGAAACCTTTTGTTTTCTTAATTGTTATCTTACTTTGTGCGCAATGTGCGCTTGAAGAAGAGATGAGTATGAACTACAATACTTTGCCCAAAGAACATCAAGATGAAGGCTACAACATAGACGCCTTGGTAACTCAGTTAGGGTATAATTTAAAAGTGGAGGTTATCATCCAATTAAACCCCGAGACAACCCTTATTGAGACAGAAGATTTGACGGTATCAGTAACTTGTGAGTCAGGTAAGATGTATCATCCTAAGTCATTGCCGGAAGGTGGAATGAATCTAGTTACCAGTGGTCTAGCAAATACCGCTTCCGGTGATTATATGTTTAAACTTAAGGACGAAAACCCAAAAACCTTGTGCATATCCTTTAAAGAGAAAAAGCATCTATTCGAATTAAAAGCAACTGAGCTCAAATAATTCTCGGATGCAATGCTTCACCCAGTAGATCAGATGTTTGACTTTAGTCGCTGATATATTTTCAGTAAATTTGAGTTTATGAAACGACTACTAATAGCCAGCTTACTACTTTTGGCAACATCTTCCTTAGCACAACAAACAATTAACGGTTCTATTCAACACGATGGAATTCAGCGTGACTATATTCTTTATGTTCCGGCATCTTACACTCCGGGAACAGATGCTCCACTTGTGATTAATTTTCATGGGTACACGAGTAATGCAATGGAACAAATGTTTTATGGCGATTTCCGTCCAATAGCGGATACTGCCGGGTTTCTTTTAATTCATCCGCAAGGTACACTTGATGGAAGTGGACAAACTTATTGGAATGCCAATTGGGGTGGAACTGTGGACGATATAGGTTTCACAGATGCATTAATTGATTCAATTGCTGCCGACTATTCCGTTAATCTTAATCGTGTCTATAGTACAGGAATGTCGAATGGAGGATTTATGAGCTATACGCTGGCTTGTTCACTAAGTGAGCGTATTGCGGCCATCGCTTCAGTGACGGGGTCCATGAACTCGAGCCAAACACTTACATGTTTACCGCAGCACTCTATGCCGGTAATGCAAATTCATGGAACTGCTGATGGAGTCGTTCCTTACAACGGGAATGTTACAATGCTTGCGATACCTGATGTTATTACCTATTGGTCAAATAACAATGGGTGCGACCCAACTCCCGTTGAAACAGCTGTCCAGGATTCAGATCCGTTTGACGGGTGCACTGCCACACATTTTCTTTATTCAAACCCCAATGATGGAATCGATGTGGAATTGTACCGTGTGAACGGCGGCGGACATACTTGGCCGGGAGCAAGCGTAACTATTGGGGTTACAAATCAAGACTTCAATGCATCAAAAGAAATTTGGCGTTTCTTCTCAAAATTTGATATCAATGGAACAATTGCGTCTGTCGAGGAAATCAATACACTGAAGTTGGCATTATACCCCAACCCAACGAACGATTTAATTCAAGTCATTGGCGCTGAAGAATTGATGGATACAAAAGCGACTCTCATGGGTGCTTCAGGAAATATCATTCAAGAATTTACTGAATTAGGTCCGATTTCTACAAAGGACCTAAGTAAAGGGGTATACTATGTAAGGATTCAATCAGAAAAAGGAGAATCATTGCTTAAGTTTGTGCGAAACTAAGACAAGACTAATACTCCTTAAACATGGATCTCTCAGGTCAGGTTATTTCAGTTAAAAATGCCGTTGTAAATAAATGGTCCGGCGGCACGACTTCAGAGCTCTACATTTATCCTATCAAATCTCGTTTCTCAAAGAGAAATTTTGACTTTCGAGTAAGTCTTGCTACTGTAGCATCAACACCAAGTCAATTCACTCCCCTTGCCAATATCAAACGTACAACGCTGATTCTGGAAGGTGAACTTACGCTGCAGCATGAAGGTCATCACTCAACTAATTTAAGAAGACTGGACCAAGACAGCTACGACGGTGGTTGGGAAACGTCTTCAGTTGGTCAGAGCACGAACTTCAATGTGATGACACGTGGTCCTGTGCAAACAGTTGTCACTACGCATCAACTTGAGCAAGACGAACAGCTGGCGTGTCCAGTTGACGAAAAATTATGTATCTACCTTCACAAAGGGCGCATTGCAATCATCATTTTTAATGACGCTACCATATTAGAATCTGGTCAGCTATTCATTGTTCCTGATGATGCCCCATTAGTTATTGTCAAGGCACTTGAAGAAAGTGAACTTGTGACTGCTGGGTTTAAGAAAAACTAAGGCTGTTTACATTGATGTTTTGGGCTCAAAAAAGCGGGCCAAAAATGACCATATTTCTAAATATTTCATTCAGAAAACAGCTTTAATTTACTCATTTTCAGTGTTAGATATCATCCATATGGTATGACAATGCAA
>DIYP01000013.1:88428-88706 GCA_002427735.1 Flavobacteriales bacterium UBA6051 | reverse complement strand
TCAGTGTATGTCCATGTTCGTGTGATAGTTCCACCACATAGGTTCGCTGGAATTGGTGAATCAACTCCTGTTGCTGTTCCTGCTCCATCACAGTTGTCTGTCCAGTTCAAATCAGTCATCGCTGGAACGTCACCTACACACTGAACTGTTACATCTGCCGGTGCTGGATCCAATACTGGAGCTTGTGTATCATTAATAGTGATCGTCTGAGTAGCTGTTGCGACATTACCACAAGCGTCTGTATAAGTCCACGTACGTGTGATAGTTCCACCACAAAG
>DIYP01000013.1:0-88342 GCA_002427735.1 Flavobacteriales bacterium UBA6051 | reverse complement strand
CCATCACAGTTGTCTGTCCATCCAAGATCAGTCATGGCTGGGACATCACCCACACACTGAACTGTTACATCAGCAGGTGCAGCTGCAAAAACTGGCACTTGCGTATCATTAACAATAATCAATTGAGTTACGACAATATAGTTTCCGCAATCGTCCGTCACGCGGTAAGTACGTGTAATGGTCTCAGGACAAGAGTTATTATCTGAAACATCGCTTTCCCAAGTTACCACTGGAATCGTACTGTTATCTGCTTCATCTGTCACCACCAATGGGTCTGGTGCCGGAACATCTGCCGAACACTGCACGTACATAGTAGCAGGATTACTTGCAGTTGGAAAAACTGCATCTCCTACTGTAAAAGTTTGTGTAACCAAAATCTGATTACCACAAACGTCCGTTACGCTGTACGTACGTGTAATCGTTTCGGGACAAATACCACCATCAGAAACGTCTCCAACAAAGGCAACCACTGGTGCTCCACAGTTATCCGCCTCATCAGTGACGACTGTTGGATCAGGTGCTGGCGGTGTTCCTGTTTGCGCAGGAGGATTACTCGCTGTTGGCGCTTGCGTATCATTAATTGTGATTGTTTGCGTCACTGTTGTCGCATTACCACAGTTATCTGTGTATGTCCATGTTCTAGTCACTGTCCCACCACAAAGGTTTGCGGGAATTGGTGAATCAACTCCTGTTACTGTTCCTGCACCATCACAGTTATCTATCCAATTCAAATCAGTCATTGCCGGAATATCACCAGGACATTCTACAGTAATATCTGCCGGTGCTGGATCAAGCGTTGGTGCTTGCGTATCATTAATAGTGATTGTCTGCGTTGCTGTTGCAGAATTCCCACAAGCATCCGTATATGTCCAGGTCCTAGTCACAGTTCCACCACAATATCCTCCAACCACAGGACCATCGACTCCTGTTACTGTTCCTGCACCATCACAGTTGTCTGTCCATCCAAGATCAGTCATCGCTGGAACATCACCAACACATTCTACCGTAACTGGCCCAGGAGGTGGATTTAATATTGGATTCGTTACATCTTGAACTGTTATAGTTTGTGCTACATCGACATAACTACCACAAGCATCAGAAACCCTGTATGTTCTGGTAATCGTTTCAGGACACGTATTATTATCTGAAACATCACTAAGCCAAGCAACTGTTGGAACAGCCGTGTAATCATCCGCTTCATCGGTAACAACCGAAACATTTGTCGCTGGAATATCTGCCGCACATTCTACATTAATTGGAGCAGGATTTGAAGCTGTTGGTGGTTGATCAACAATTACCCACATATCATCTGTTGCAGTACATCCGTTATAAGTTACTTGAACCGTATATTGCGTATTTACCGCGGGAGCGACAACCCCCTGACCATTATCTGTCACTGGACCAGTCAAATCAATTGTTCCAGAACTTCCTCCATTATCCCATGAATAAGTTGCTGTTTCTTCAACCGAAACAGGATTTCCACCTACAGTCACACCACCCGACCCAGGACAGTATACCTGATCTGGTCCGGCATCTGCTGTAACTCCTGGAGGAATGACAATCGTAATTTGATCTTGACACATATCGGTACCATTCGTATAGGTAACAGTGTACGTCGTCGTTGTCGTAGGTGTAACATTTTGAGCTTGATTATCAGGCGAACCAGCCACTTGAGACCAATCATACCAATATGGCACACAATTCACAATAGACAGGATTTGTACGTTATCAATTCCCCAGTTGTCACAACAAGTTCCTGAAGAATTGTTTTGTATCCATTGAAACTGAACATTTGGAACAGATGCACCTGGAGGAATTGGAATTGAATAGTTATTCCATGTAGTCATTGTTGGATCATACCCTCCGTTAGGTCCCCAGTATTGAATAACCGTCCAAGTCGCTCCACCGTCTGTTGAATACTGTAATGTGACACCTTCATCTGCTAAATCCGGTCCCTCACAAGGTGCAGCTCCTCCCTGCGTAGCATAAGCCATATCAAAAGAAATGACCCCACCACAAGATAAGTCGTATGCCTCTGTTGTAAGGTTTGGTGTTCCTGTAGAAGTGGAAGCCCAATAATAGGAAGTACCATCGAGACTTGATCCACATGCAGTTCCTACGGAAGAACCACCTGTAGAGACCCATCCAGGCCCAAGGTTTCCGCTGTTAAAATCATTGTCCATTACCAGTGTATATTGACCTTGCCCAACGGCATATAAATCAACATCTGCCCCATTACAATCGACAACACCATTATAAGTAGCCGTGATATTTACATCACACGGGATGATCTGAGCATTTGCACTCCATGGTAGACAAAATGCAATACACAATAGGAGTAAAAAATGTTTCATAGTGGTTAGTTAAGTAGTAGTATTAGTAGTCTATAATCTTCTATTTATGGTTAAATGAGATTAATTGGTAATTGTTAAATCTGCCAGTTCGAAAGAGGTTAAACGCTCAATATGAGCGTAATTCGGATCCGTGAATCCTGAGAAAACCCGCAGTCCAAAGCCTATAGATCTATCACAGATTCCTTCCACACTTTGTCCCACAGGTATCAATGATTCTACAGAATACTCCATTGGATCAGCGCATGTTCGGCATATATCATTGTATTTGAGTTGAGCATGCCACTTAACATTCATTTCGGTATTACCCAAGTTTGTCACTTTAAACAAAACAAGCTCCTCATCCAGTCCAGAAGTATAGTCACAGGCTATGACCTTATACTCTATTTTGATGTTGTTTTCATCAAAAAAATAAACGGTCCAGTCAGATGGTTTAAAGGATGTTAAAGAAATACTCTCTGTAGAATACTGTGTTTGACCGCTGGCACATAGCAAACAAAATACAGCAACAACAGTTGAAAGCAGTTTAGTCATAGTAGTAAGGTTGTTTTCGTAGTTTTTGTAGTTCGCAAAACACCTCAAAAAAGATGTTAAGCTATTAACAAAACGTAAATTTACAAAAACGGTTGCTTCTAAGTCGTTCTTTTTCAGAACAAAGGAATACTATTGTGTTAAACAAAAAACGCAAACTCGTCGAGTTTGCGTTCTACTAATGTTCAATTAATTCTATTTCATCAGGCTAATGTGCCCTGTATCCATTATTCGCTTGTCGCTTTGAGAAGTCTTGAACTCAACCTTCCAAACATAAGTGCCAGCCGCAATCACTTTCCCATTATAGGTACCATCCCAACCGACACTTGCATCGTTCGATTCCCAGATTACCTCTCCCCATCTATTGAAGATTAAGAAATTATAATCGTAAGGATCAAAACCAGAAGTAAAAATTGGTTTGAATGACTGATTAAACTCATCTCCGTCAGGTGTAAAGGTATTCGGCACATAATAAAGCGGCTCATCAATTACATTAACGGCAGAACAAATGGAGTCTACACAGTATTCGTTCCAAGCTAATAAACAAACTGAATACCCCGCAACCTGAGCTGGATATTCATGCATTGGATCCACTTCATTGCTTGTAGTACTATCACCAAAATTCCAAACATAATAGTCAGCATTAGTTGATGTATTCGTGAACTGGAAGGTTGGATCCCAAATATCAACTTCACTTGGTGTTACAAGGAACTCGGCATTTGTTTGATTTGATACACAAATCATACTCGCCATTGTAAGAGAGTTCGTACAACCGTCTTGTGTCACAGTTAAAGTAACATCAAAACAACCGTCAACATTGAACTCATTTTCCGTTAATAGAATGTCATTACTATTGTTTCCATCTCCAAAATCCCAATTGCATTCAGTTCCTATAGGATTAGATAAATTGGTAAAATTCACCTCCAAAGGAGCACATCCCTCGGTCACATCCGCCGTAAAGTTTACACTTGGTACCGGATAAACAACGATTTCTATACTGGAAGAAACAGTTGGCGTTGTACAACCATCAGATAATGTAACCGTGTAAGTAGTTGTATACTGCGGTGCAACATTAACAACATTACCGGTTCCTACAGCCGCACCTGTTTGATCAGTCCAGGTGTAGGTCAGGTTTCCATCTCCTCCAGATCCTTGTGCTGTTATGTCAATGGACTCGTTGTCACAAATAGTATCGTTAGAAAAAGCTTGAACCTGTAAGGGTTGGTACACCTCTATCGTAGTTGTTTTTGTATCTGGACAGAAACCATTAGTTGAATAAGTAATTGTATGAACTCCAGGCCCTGCATTTGTTGCGCTAAACTCACCAGTAGCTGCATTGGTAATTCCAGGTCCCGACCATGTACCACCGGCTGTAACCCCAACCAATGTTTCAACAGGAGCACCTAGACAAAACGGACCAACCTGCGTAATTGTAGCGTCATCTTCCGCTATTACTTCAACATCGATTGTTTGAATGTCTCCACAAGCTCCGGCAATCTCATAAGTGATGGTATGAATTCCTACCCCTGCTACTGCTGGATCAAAATCTCCATAATTGGCATTTGTAATTCCATTTCCAGACCATACTCCACCCGGATCAACAGCAGTCATTGTTATAGATGGATCGGACTCACAATATGGGCCAACTGGAGTAATGGTAGCATCCAATTGAGTATTGACAACAATGTCAAGCGTCTTCGTATCTCCACAAGCACCAGGTATCGCATACGTAACTGTGTGCGTTCCAACACCGGCTGTCATTGGATCAAAAGCTCCTGTTGTAGCATTTGTAATACCAGTTCCACTCCATGTCCCACCAGCATCCACTGCAGTCAATGTTACTGAAGGATCATTAAAACAATAAGGTCCAACTGGTGTAATTGTTGCATCCAATAACTGATCGACAACAATATCCATTGTTTGAATATCACCACAAGCCCCACCTATTGTATAGGTGATCGTATGCGTGCCAGCTCCGGCAACTCCAGGTGTAAACTCTCCACTTGCTACATTTGTAATTCCATTTCCGCTCCAAGTTCCGCCTGCATTCGCAGCTGTTAAAATCATTGCTGGGTCAAGTTGACATATTGGCCCTACAGCATCAATTGTTGCATCAAAAACATCAGTTACAACAACATCAAAAGTTTGCGTATCTCCACATAAACCAGGTATCATGTAAGTAATCGTATGCGTGCCAGCACCAGCTATAACAGGATCAAATTCTCCAGTCGTTGCATTGACGATACCAGTTCCACTCCAAGTCCCACCACCATCTACCGCAGTCATTACAATTGACGGATCAGCAGAACAAAATGGACCTACTGGTGTGATTGTAGCATCCTGACTTGGGCTTACAGTTACGGTTATTGGATAAGGACAAGTTACACCTGCCGTCCAACCACAGTTTAGCCCAGGATTTACCTGATCTACAGAAGTTGCCTGACAAATAAAGTCAGCGTTTGTATTACTATCGGCACTACCTGTTCTGGCCAAACTATATTGAATCCCACCAGTGGTAGAACATGCTGCCGGACACCCATCTCCTATCCATTGTGGACCGAGTGTTATGGAGAAACCGTTAATTGTTGGGTTGAACGCAGCTAACTCCGCCGCGGTCCATCCCCAAGCAACGAAATCAACAACATTCCCCATGTCATCAATGATAATTGCCCAGCTATTACTGTTGGGATTCCAAAGTATGTTATTCCCCCAATAGTTAGATGAACTATTATTATCAGTTCGAGAAACCATAGAGCATGGTGCGAATGATGATGGAAGGTTCCATAGTGTGGCATTAAATGAATTCACATTTGTATAAGAACTACTTACAGCAACTACCCACCCTGTTGTATTGACAGCAGTACTATATAAGTTTGAGATCTCAATGTAATCTTCGGATCCCGTCCCTCCAATTGCTCCTTCTAGTCCACATTCTGTAATTAAAATAGATCCACCAACACCTGATATTGATCCAGAAGATTGAACATAATATGTTTCGTCAGTACTCAAAGCTGGAGTAGTGTATGTATCCGTAGCTGATAGCTGAGCACCACCCACAGGTGCATCCACCCATGTTATATTTGTCGATCCGCTACCTGTTAGCGTTGTCGTTCCTCCAGGACACACTGTAAGCGCTCCAGCAACTGTTGGTTCAGGAACAACATCAACTGTAAATGTATTGGTTGCAATTGTTGCAGGACAGGCGCTGCATCGAGCATTCACTGTATAAGTAGTCGTTGTTGTTGGAGCCGCACTAAAAGTTGTTGAAGTACTCCAATTTTGAACTACAACAGCCCCACTCAAAACTTCAAATTCATAGTTTCCGCTGCATGTTCCGTTTGCGGTGAAATTGACAACATCAGAACTTCCTTCACAAATCATTATCGGTTGTGGATCAACATCAACAGAAGTTGCACCGCATTGTGCAAATAAGCTACTGTGTACGAATAACAATAGCGCACTACTAAGTATTAGTTTCATCATTTCAGTCGGTTTACTTGAGAGATTCTATGAATTCAAGATCTTTATCAAACATAGTATAGTTTAATTCGATCTCTTTTGCAGATTTTAAAATCTCTTGAATTTTCTCAATGTTCTTTTGAAGGCCATTAGTATTTGACTCATCTACCTTGTCATAAACAATCTCTAATTCTTCAATTAAATCGGCAAAAATGTACCCGGCAGTTTCAGAAATGGGCTCGTCAATATCGAAAGGTTGAACACGTAAGATATCGTCAACTGACATCGTACATTTCAAATTTGTCTTTTCCTGAGCGTGAGTTGTTCCTAGAAACAACAATACAAAACAGGTAGTTAGTAACCTCTTCATAGTAGATCGTTTTTGTAGTCAAATTTCGAAAAGCTCCAAGGAAATTTTCGATCGGTCATTAGTAAAACTCAAAAATACTTAAATGGTTGCTTTTCAGCCGTT
This sequence comes from Flavobacteriales bacterium UBA6051, assembly GCA_002427735.1. GTDB lineage: Bacteria > Bacteroidota > Bacteroidia > Flavobacteriales_D > Crocinitomicaceae > UBA4466. Next base: position 81,529 of record DIYP01000013.1, on the reverse strand, counting down.
CTATATCTTCACAAAAGGAAGCAATTACGTTAAACAAAAAACGCCAGCATTTCTGCTGGCGTTCCTTCACTTAACTTAAAACAATAGTTTATCTTAAAATATTCACGTGTCCTGTCACTCTAACGCGTTCATCATTTTGAAGCGTTTTGAATTCTATTCTCCAGGTGAATGTTCCGTCTTGAACTTCATGAACTCCTGCGTAAGTTCCATCCCAACCTACACTCACATCATGCGACTCCCAAATGATCTCACCCCATCGGTTAAAAATCAACAACGTATAATCAAATGGGTCGTAACCAGAAGTAAAGACTGGTTTGAACGTTTCATTAAAGTCATCGTCATCTGGCGTAAATGTATTTGGCACATAGAAGATTACTTCTTCTTTAACTGAAACCGTCTGATAAGCCGTATCAGTACATCCAAATAATTCTGAATAAGCAATTAACTCAATAACGTAAGTCCCATCACCATCATCAGGGAATGTATGTAAAGGCTCAAATTCACTAGAACCAGCTGATTCGTCCCCAAAATCCCAAGCATAAGTAGACGCTCCTGTAGATGTATTATCAAAGCTCACTTCTGTATTAAATGTAGAGACTTCCGAAGAAGAAACTGAGAATGAAGCAACCGGAAGATCCTCAACTTGAATATAATCTGGATAAGTCATCGAATTCGTACAACCATTCACCGATGTCGTAGTAAGTGTTGCATCATACAAACCTCCGTTTTCAAAAGTGACAGTCGCACTATCACAACTATTTACAGTAACTCCATTACTAAATGTCCAGATACAATTGGAAAGATTACCTGGTGTAGTATTGTAGAATGTTGCTGTTAGCGGTGCACAACCTGAAGCTGGGTCTGTAAAGGATACAACTGGCAGCGGCTCAACCGTCACCTCCACATCATCTGTTCCTTGACAACCGTTCGCGTCCGTACCCGTAACCGTGTATATTTGCGTAGATCCAGGCGTGAAAGGTGTTCCATTTGTAACATTGTTATCCCAATCGTAGTTTACCGCTCCAGAACCTGTCAAAACTGCTTGGTCACCTTCACAAACGATGAAGTCATTTCCAGCAAATACAATTGGTAAATCATTTACAACAATAGTCACTGTACCCGTCTGTGCTTGAGAACACGCTGTTGCACTGGCATCTTGAACACTTACTAATTCGTAAACAAATGTTCCTGGTCCAGCTGGTGACGTAACAGTTGCTGTATTCCCTGTGGAAACAACCGTTTGGTTTGCACTACCATCCAATGTATAAGTAAATGTATAAGGTGCTGTCCCATTTGCGCCGGTAAATGTCACAACTGGTGCCTGATCTCCAAAACAAATTGTAGCATCTCCGTCAATCGTAGCAGTTGGCGATGGATTGACGATAACCGTTGCCACATCCACAACAGCCTGCGAACACATTGTTGAACTAGCATCCTGAACACCCACTAAGTTATAGTTAAATGTCCCAGGGACATTCGTCGGTGCAGATACAGTGGCCGTATTTCCAACAGAAACAATTGTCATATTCACACCACCATTAATATTATATGTAAAGGTGTATGGTGCTGTTCCATTTCCTCCTGTAAAGGTTATTACAGGATCTACATCTCCTTCACAAACAGTAATTGTACCAGCAACTGCTCCAGTTGGTAATGGATTGACAATTATGGTAGCGGTACCAGCTTGTGCTTGTGAACATGTTGTTGAACTCGCATCCTGTACGCTCACCAAATCGTAATCAAACGTACCATCTACTCCAGTAGGAGCTGTCACAGTGGCGGTATTACCAACCGAAATTACAGTTTGATCTGGACCTCCATTAATGGTGTACGTAAATGTATATGGTGCTGTTCCATTTGCTCCAGTGAACGTTATCATCGGAGCAGGATCTCCCACACATACATCTGTTGATCCCGCAATCGTTGCCGTTGGCAGTGGGTTGACAATAACAGTAGCACTTCCGACTTGTGCTTGAGAACAATTCGTTGAGCTTCCATCTTCTACACTCACTAGATCATAAACAAAAGTACCAGCTGTACCCGTCGGAGCAGTCACAGTAGCCGTGTTCCCAACAGAAACGACTGTAAGATTGGCTCCACCATTAATTGTATAAGTAAATGTATACGGAGCAGTTCCATTTGCTCCAGTAAACGTAATTGTAGGTGCTGCATCTCCCACACAAACATCAATTGTTCCTGCAATTGTTGCTGTCGGTAATGGGTTTACTGTAACCGTTGCTGTTCCGACTTGAGCTTGGCTACAATTTGTAGCACTTGCATCAACGACGCTTACAAGGTCATAATCAAATGTTCCGGCCACACCCGTTGGAGCCGTTACAGTCGCAGTATTACCAACTGATGTAACAGTCTGATTGGCTCCACCATTAATTGTATAAGTAAATGTATACGGAGCCGTTCCATTTGCTCCAGTAAACGTAATTGTTGGATCAACATCGCCAACGCACACGTCAATTGTTCCTGCAATTGTTGCTGTAGGCAATGGGTTAACGGTAATTGTAGCTGTTCCAGCCTGAGCCTGAGAACATGTAGTTGCACTCGCATCCATTACACTAACAAGATTGTAATCAAACACGCCAACCGTTCCTGTTGGAGCCGTCACGGTAGCAGTATTACCAACTGAAGTTACAGTTTGATTCGCTCCACCATTAATATTATAGGTAAAGGTGTAGGGTGCGGTTCCATTAGCACCCGTAAAGGTTATAGTCGGACCTGCATCATTCTGACATACAGTAACTGTTCCTGCAATAGATGCCGTTGGAAGTGGATTAATCGTGATATCTACCACGTCCGTATTAACACATCCATTTGCATCCGTACCCGTAGCTGTGTAAGTTACAGTGCCAACTGGTTGCTGGAATGGGAAAGGTGCGCCATTCGTAACACCATTATCCCAAACAATTGTTGGCGCTCCAACTGCGTTAACAGTCACGGGGTCACCAAAACAAACCGCTTGATCAAGTCCAGCGTCAATCACTGGTAATGGATTAACAACCAGCGTAACATTTGATGTACTATCACATCCAGTTGGAAGAACAAATGTTTGGCTATAAACACCAGCAACTGATTCATTATTACCGTGAATTACTGCAACATCTCCTTGACAGATTGTAACAGTTGAATTGTAATTAATTACACTATTCTCTACAACGGTAAATACTGCTGACGTCGCTGTACAACCAAATGCATTTGATACAGTAACAGTAATTGGGTTATCAGCGATCGTTACGTCCGTCGTAGGAGTGGCATCACCTGTTGACCATGCATAAGTATTGTATGCCACAGTTGTTGAAAGCGTCGCAAACGTTCCTGCACAGTAGTCTGTAGCACCATTAATTACTGGAACCGGATTTGGATTCACTGTAACAGTTGCTGTACCTGGCTGCGCTTGAGAACAACCTGTTGCACTAGCATCCTGAACACTTACAAGGTTGTAATTATACGTCCCAACAGGAGTCGATGGAACTGTAATAGTCGCTATGTTTCCAACAGAAGTAATCGTTTGATTCGCCCCTCCATTGATATTGTACGTGAACGTGTAAGGCGCCGTTCCATTTGCTCCAGTAAACGTAATTGTCGGATCAGGTTCCCCTTCACATACTGACACTGTCCCTGAAATTATTGCGGTCGGTAAAGGATTAACAATGATTGTCACATCTTCGTTCAATGCTTGAGAACATGCAGTTACACTTGCATCCGAAACATTTGAAAGATTGTAAACAAATGTTCCTGCCACTCCTGTAGGAGCCGTAACTGTTGCAGTATTACCAGTGGACACCACCGTTTGGTTTGCACCACCATTGATAGAATATGTAAATGTATACGGTGCTGTTCCATTTGCTCCTGTAAACGTTATTGTCGGAGCGGCATCACCAACACAAACTGTCACGTCTCCGGCAATTGTAGCCGAAGGAGTAGGATTAACTGTAACAGTTGCAGTACCAGGCTGTGCTTGTGAACAAGCAGTAGAACTTGCGTCTTGTACACTTACAAGGTTGTAATCGAACACACCTGCCGTACCTGTTGGAGCATTAATAGTAGCCGTATTTCCAACCGAAACAATCGTTTGGTTTGCTCCACCATTAATATTGTAAGTGAAGGTATACGGAGCAGTTCCGTTAGCTCCGGTAAATGTGATTACAGCAACACCTCCGATACATACATCAATTGTACCTGCAATGGTAGCAGTTGGTAACGGATTGACAACTACTGTCGCGGTACCTACCTGAGCTTGAGAACAGCCAGTAGCACTTGCATCTTGAACACTAACGAGATTGTAATCATAAGTTCCAGCGGTACCAGTAGGAACCGTCACCGTTGCAGTATTACCAACAGAGGTAACCGTAACATTAGCACCTCCATTAATATTGTAAGTAAATGTATACGGAGCAGTTCCGTTGGCCCCAGTGAATGTTATTGTTGGAGATGGATCACCTTCGCATACATCAATTGTTCCAGCAATCGTTGCCGTTGGTAAAGGGTTTACCGTAACAGTCGCTACCTCCGCTAATGCCTGATTACAAATCGTAGCGCTTGCATCCATAACATCCACCAAGTTATAATCAAAGGTTCCTGTTACACCGGTCGGAGCTGTAACTGTCGCAGTGTTCCCTACAGAAGTGACTGTCTGATTTGCTCCTCCGTTAATATTATAAGTAAACGTATATGGTGCTGTTCCGTTAGCACCTGTAAAGGTAATAGTAGGTGCTGCATCTCCTTCACAAACGGTGATTGTTCCAGCGATAGTGGCAGTGGGCAGAGGATTTACAGTCACTGTTACTTGATCCGTCCCAGTACAACCGGCAGCGTCTACGCCATCTACGGTGTAAGTTGTCGTGGTCGCTGGAGAAACAGTCTGTGAAGCCCCATTCGCACTAATCGGTGCTTGCCATGTGTAAGTGACACCTCCAGATGCTGTCAATGTAGTAGATTCACCATCACAAATGGTCACGTCTGGCCCCGCATCAATTGGTGCATTTGGTATTACAGTCACCGTAGTGACATCTGTATTCTGACATCCATTTCCATCCGTACCAGTAACCGTATATGTTATATCTGCAGCTGGCGTACTATTTACAGTAGCACCAGTTGTTGTATTAAGGTCAGTTCCAGGCGCCCAAGTATAGTTTGTTGCACCAGTTGCAGTGAGTGCCACAGTTCCTCCCGTACAAACTGAATAGTCAGGAACATCCACGTTTGGCAATGGATTCACCGTAATCGTTTGGGTTGAAGTCTGCGGACATGCTCCAGAAGTAGTATACTCAATTGTATACGTAGTACCTCCTACTCCATTTGTAATAGCTCCACTTGCGCCATTCACAGAAGAGCCATCACCTGGATCAGGACTGTAAGCAAATGTACCACCTGGCGTCCCTGTCACGTTTGCTGTAGGTGAGGCAGTTCCTTCACAGAAATCTGTTGTTGTAAAAGATGCATCATCCAGTGGATTAACCGTTACTACCGCGTCCCCTGTATTGGTACAACCAGTTGCCGTAACAGTACCTGTTACTGTATAAGTCGTTGTTGTCGCTGGCCCTGGAAAAGCAGTATTATCAACAACACCTCCTGACCAGACGTACGTATCAGCTCCAGTTCCAGATAATGTAACCATGTCACCTGGACAAATAGTTACATCATTTCCGTCAACAATTGGTAGCGGATTAATCGTAATATCAAAAGTCGCTTGGCTGAAGCAAACTGGATCAGGTGTGGTGTATGTAATCGTATACGGTCCGCCTGCAGTAGAAGCAGATAAATCTATAACTCCAGTTGCAGGGTTAATCGAAACCCCAGCAGGCGCGGTAAAAGTTCCTCCCGGAACTCCCGTAATTACAGGCGAAGGATCTGCCTCGTCCTGGCAGTAAGCTGCAGCAGGATAAGTAAACGCAGGGTCCTCAGTTCCAACAAACGTCCCGGTAACTGTAGCTATACAATCTGTGCCGTCGCTGATATCAAACGAATAATTATCTCCATCCTGCAAACCAGTCACCGTAATAGTACCGCCATTTGCCGCCGTGGTATTTCCAAATGCAGCACTTGCTGGTAATAGGTTAGATGCTGTAAAATTCGAACCATCGTTCGCAGGCTGTCCACCACTCACAGTAACCGTCGCAGTTCCTGCTTGACAATCCTCTACCACATTTGTAGTAATATCCTCTAAGAAAGTCACTTCGACAGCAGGCCCTAGTGCGTAACACCAATTCCCACCATTAATTGAAATTGCATATATTCCATCGACCATACTATACATGGTGACTGGAACGAACCAGACAGACGAACCATCTCCAACGTTGTTTACAATAGACCATGCAGCGTCTGCAGTAGAAGCAATCCCTAATAAACAAGGATCCTCATATGGAGGGTTTGGCAATGGCCCTATTATATCATTCGGCGGAAAAACAGATGGAGGACAGCTGTAAGCCAACAACCAGATTCCTGGATCGTAAGTAGCCGCAATAACACCTGTATAATCGTCTGGAGCTGTATAGTCTCCGTTGGCAGTCAAATCGAGTTGATCTCCGAAACACAAATCGAAAGGCCCTGTCGAATTGGTATTACCAATCGTTCCAGTAGAATAAGTACCGGCCTCAGCGTTACATTGACAACCGGTTGGATTATCGTATAAAGGTGTCGTTATTGTACATAATGGATCTGCTGTAAAAGTCGCTGTAACTGAACAGTTCGTTGTACCATCGGATGGAACATCTGCAATGGTGTAGAAAATCGGTGATGTGAAAGGCGCATTAAATACTTGCTGGTTACCGTTACAGTCTTGTACAATTAATTGCCCCGTTGTAGGCTGATTTGTAAACTGGATTTCTCCTGTAAGGTCAAAGTTATTATCCGCCGGATCGCACGCACCAACAACGACGTCAATGTAATTTAGAAAACAAGGTGGGGTACAATCCGCTGGATTGGTGTATGCAATTGTCTGTGTACAACCGGGATCATCCGTAAATGAGACGGTTATATCACAGGCGGCTCCATCCGCGGGTATGCCGTTTATATTATAATTGACCGGAGAACTAAACCCACCATTAATATTGAAAACATCTTGATTACCATTACAGTCCTGCACAATCATTTGTCCGGTAGTAGGCCAGTCGGTAAACTCAACAGTACCAGATAAATCAAATGTATTTGTTGCGGGGTTACAAGCACCGACATTTACAGTGAAGTTTGTTATGTTACATGGGGTAACAATGGAACAATCGGTAGAACCTGTTCCGCCCGTCTGTGTAAGATCAATTTGTGTTGGGTTATTGGAGAAATTCGTGATCAACATGATGTACACATCCCCTACAGATGCACCCGGAATCGATGGTGATTCGACTGTTGTTCCAGAGTAACTACAGTCCACAACTTGACCAGCGGTCAATGATCCACAATTTCCTTGGGCCGTAGCTAGATCATTAAATGGCCCCCAAATGATAAAGTCAATATCCTGGCCATTCCCATTGAGTTCCATGTCAATGTTTCCATTGGTAGCAATCTCGAAGTAATACCATGCAGGATTTGGAACTGACCCAAGACAATCATAATCATTCCCAGCCTCAGCCGTTGTATTCGTAGAAGCAGGATAACTCACCCCATCCTGTGTACAGATCGGGTCCATGCTTGCACAATCAGCTCCCTGTGCATGTAACAAAAAAGTACTCGTCAATAAGACGAATACCAGCAATACGTTTTTCATATTTCCTGTCGATGTAAATAAAGGTAGTAGGTTCATCTTGTCTAGCGTTGGATGTTGATCATTTATCTCCTGTCTTCAAAACTTTTTTTGGTTTTGGAGCCTCCAACACCAGTCCGGGCTTCATTTCTATTTTCTTTAGCCTTAACTCACTCGCGTAAATAACACCTCTTTCTACTTTCTTTTCTTGAGCAGGTAATTGTACTGTATTGCTTCCTGTTTCAGTCTTTTGACCAAAGGTTAGGAATGAAAGTATCAAACAATTGGTAATCAGAATAGTTTTCATGGCTAGCAGCTAATAGTATTAGTTTGGTTTATTAACGTAAATATAACATATTGGTTGCCTCTTTGCTTCGAAAATTGCAACGATCAGTCATTTTTTACTAACACATAAAATGAAAAGTGTTAAATTTTCCACTCAAAAACAAAAATAGCCTTCCAAAAGAAAGGCTATTTTGATCTAAAAAATCTTTGAAATTAATTCCCGATCGATCTACCGATCTCAATCAACTCGAACGCTTCTTGTTCTACAATGAAAACACGCGTATTTTCATAACCATCTGTCTCTGAAATCTGATTCATTCGAATGTCATTCATCAAAAGAAACGGTCGATCATTCTCCATAAAGAATGCTGAGCAGAAATGAGTCGTTACATCATAAGCTTGTACTGCGACTTTGGAAAAGTCCGTTTTATACTTACTTCGAAATGCCTTATTCAACTCGACCATGTGATCGGTGTAATAATCGATATGATTTGGAGCAGGGAAATGGAAATTGTACTTATTCTTATAAGCATCATTCAACTCGCTGTAATTTACCCATTCTCTTGTTCCGTAAACGAAAATATCATCCTTATACGAACGAAATGCTGAGCGATTCAAATTGTTCATGAATTTAATCACCGAAGATCGGTGCGCGGTAGGAACAATAAAGCGGTTGTTTTTCCCTCTTTTAATATATGTATTAAACCCTTCCACGGTTGTTTCTATCAATGCTGGACGAGTACCTGAAAATTCTGCTTCTTTAAACGTCTTTCTGAAAGCATCATACAATGGCATACTCGCTTCATCAAGTGGTTTGATCAATAGTATATTATCATCAGCACAGTTATTCAAAATGTGACGCGCTAAACCGCGCATAAGTGAAATATTGGAAGGCAGTGCCGCATGCACCAAACGATTATTCTCCAATAGACTTAGGTCAGAAGAAACTGGGCACACCATACGCACCTTGTTTGCGCGGCAGTAATTCGCGACCATTTTCATATTCGCACCTATCAAAGGACCAATGACTAAATCCACTGAGGAAAACTCAGGCTTTTCCAAAATCTTATTTATCGCATTTGTATCATTCTTCGTGTCGAAAATATGAACGCTTGCATTAAGCCCCTTTTTCTCAAGGCTGTCAAGCGCCATAGTAACACCCATATAAAACTGTGCAGCTATATTTGACACCGCTTCAGAATAACCTTCTCCGTATTCAAGGTGAAGAGGAAGCAATACGGCCACGTTGTAATGTTCCTTTTTCTCAAAAACAAGTGGTTCATTGCTATCAGGGTCATACTCGCCAGGTACTGATTTAATCTCAACACGATCAACACGCTCATTTTTAACAGGAATAATAATGACCTGACCTTCCTTGACAGTAGTGCTTTGTAACTTATTCAACGTCATTATTTCGGATATCGGAACCATAAAACGACGCGAAATACTATACATGGTTTCATTCGCCATAACTACATGACGAACAGTACTATCGCTGAAAGAAACCACTAACTCCTCAGTTACCCCATTCGTCTCAATCGTATCTACGACAAATGGATTGGGAGTAGAAATAACCGGTTCTTTTTCCGTCTCTACAATCTGTGTATCACCAACCTCTGTCCCAGGGACTTTGATAACCTGTCCTTTTTTCAACCCATCTGCCAACTCAGGGTTCAACGCAATCAACTGATCAACCGTAGTATTAAACTTACGTGAGAGACCATAAAGCGTCTCTTTGCTTTTTACCTTGTACGTTGTTGTCTGGATACTATTTACTGCAGGAGCATCGCCTTTTATTGGAACGAGAATTACCTGACCTGTTCTCAACCCTTCAAATCCTGGATTTGCCGACACAATCTCCTCGTGAGGCACTCCATACATTTGCTGCATGCCCCAAAGTGTATTCCCTTCTTCGACTTTGTGTTCATAATACTTCTCCCCGTCGACTTCGACAATATTGGCAACACCGGGTTGTCCAAAAGCAAAACTGGAAATACAAATAATAAGAAAGGTTAGTAGTCTATGCATACTTCAAATTTACGCAAATTGGTTTTACAATCGCCATGCCATAACACCTACTCCCACTCGATGGTCGCTGGTGGTTTCGAGCTAATATCGTAGGTAACACGATTGATCCCTTTTACCTGATTGATAATTTTATTAGACACTTTAGCGAGGAAATCATAAGGCAAATGGCACCAATCTGCTGTCATTCCATCAGTGGACGTAACAGCTCTTAAAGCTACAGCGTTCTCATATGTTCGCTCATCTCCCATAACCCCAACAGATTGAATTGGTAAGAATATTGCACCGGCCTGCCAAACATCATCATATAACCCATCTTCTTTTAATGAAGCAATAAAGATATAATCTACTTCTTGCAGAATACGAACCTTTTCTGCTGTCACATCCCCAAGTATTCGAATTCCTAATCCTGGTCCAGGGAATGGATGTCTTCCTAAAATATTTTGATCAATATTGAGCGAGCGCCCTATTCTGCGAACCTCATCTTTAAATAATAACTTTAATGGCTCCACTACTTTCAACTTCATGTAGTCCGGAAGGCCTCCCACATTGTGATGTGATTTAATTGTTTGACTCGGTCCTCCTGAAACAGAAACAGATTCGATAACGTCAGGATAAATGGTTCCCTGTCCGAGCCATTTAGCGTCTTCGACTAACTTCGATTCTTCATCGAATACATCTACGAAAACTTTACCAATTGCCTTTCGCTTCGCTTCAGGGTCTGTTACACCTGCTAACGCTTCATAAAACAATTCACTCGCGTTAACTCCTTTAACATTCAAACCCATTCCTTGATAAGATTCCAGAACAGAATCAAATTCATTCTTTCTCAATAAACCGTTATCAACGAAAATACAATGCAAATTTTCTCCAATTGCCTTATGCAGCAGAACCGCTGCAACAGATGAATCTACTCCACCTGAAAGACCAAGAATAACTTTATCCGAACCAATCTTCGCACGAAGTTCTTTCACCGTCTCATCAACAAAAGAATCTGGTGTCCAATCTTGTGAACACCCACAAACATTCACTAAAAAGTTCTTTAGTAGCAATGTTCCTTCAAGTGAGTGGTATACTTCTGGATGAAATTGAATACCAAAAGTGTCCTCTCCCTCTATATGATAGCCAGCTATCTCAACATCTTTTGTGCTAGCGATGATTTTGTAACCTGCTGGTATAACTTTTATTGTATCTGCATGAGACATCCACACCTGAGATCCGTCCGACATCCCTTTTGTAAGTACATTATCCTGATCGACATACGAAAGGTTTGCTCTACCATATTCGCGAGTAGTCGAAGGCTTAACTTCTCCTCCAAAATTATGCGCCAGATGTTGTGCACCAAAGCAAACTCCAAGCAAAGGCATCTTACCTTTGATTTCTGATAAATCTGGTTTTGGTGCCGAATCCTCACGCACTGAAAAAGGGCTACCAGATAAAATCACTCCTTTCAAATCTGAGGTCAGCTCAGGACATTTATTCCATGGGTGAATTTCACAGTAAATATTAAGCTCTCTTACTCTTCTAGCAATCAACTGCGTATACTGAGAACCAAAGTCAAGGATTAAGATTTTTTCATGCATGCGGCAAAGATAATGTGAATACTGCTATTTGTGATTTTTGCAAAAAGATATTTTCAACGATTTATGAACTAGACAATTTGTCAGAAAAAACAATCTTGGAATAATTTATGAACACCGCCGGACATTAGATTAACGAACCCTTTCGAAGCAGTGGGATTTTATTAATTTTACGGCTCGAATTTTTATTACGACGATGGCTCTAAACATACTCAAGAACTTATTTGGTGATAAGTCCTCTAAAGACAGAAAAGAATACCAACCATCTATAGATGCTGCGAATCAGGCTCAAGGCGTTTTACGCGATTTATCCGATGATGAATTACGTGGAAAAACGTATCAATTCAAACAACTGATTAAAGATGGAACAGAGCAGCTAGAAAAAGAACTAGCTGATCTCAAGGCGAAGGCTGCCGACCTGAACACGCCAATTCAAGAGAAAGAAGACCTCTTTGAGCGCATCGATAAGATGGGAAAATCGATTGACGATAAAATTGAAGAAATTCTTGAATCCATTCGACCAGAGGCTTTTGCTGTAGTGAAAGAAACCGCGAAACGATGGGCGAAAAATAAGCAACTAGAAGTAACAGCCCGGGATTTTGATCGTGACCTTTCAACAAAAAAGGACGGTATTACCATTGATGGAGACAAAGCTATTTGGCATAACAAATGGACTGCTGCAGGCGCCGATGTAGAATGGAATATGGTTCACTACGATGTTCAGCTGATGGGTGGTGGCGTATTGCACAAAGGAAATATTGCTGAGATGCAAACAGGGGAAGGAAAAACATTGGTTGCAACCCTGCCTGTTTACCTTAATGCCCTTTCAGGCAAAGGTGTACACCTCGTAACAGTAAACGACTATCTCGCGAAACGTGACTCGGAGTGGATGGGGCCACTATACCAATTTCACGGACTAACAGTAGACTGCATCGACAAGCACAGGCCGAATTCAGCAGAACGAAAACAAGCTTATCTTGCCGACATTACGTTTGGAACGAATAACGAATTTGGTTTTGACTACCTCCGTGACAATATGGCAGGGAGTCCGGACGATCTCGTTCAACAGAAGCATCATTACGCCATCATTGATGAGGTCGATTCTGTATTGATTGACGACGCTCGTACGCCTTTGATTATTTCCGGACCTACTCCACGTGGTGATGAACATGAATACTATCAGCTAAAACCGCGTGTTGAAAATATCGTTGCAGTACAGAAGAAATTTGTGAACCAATGCCTGGCCGAGGCCAAAAAGCTACTCGTAGTTATCAATGGTGAGGCACCAACGGGTGAGGATCCGAAGCAAATGCTTGAAGACGGCGGTATTGCCTTGCTTAGAGCACATAGAGGTTACCCAAGAAACAAAGCATTAATCAAGTACCTTTCAGAGCCTGGAATCAAAGCCCACCTGCAAAAGACAGAGAACTTTTACATGCAGGAACAAGGCAAGCACATGAAGAAGATCGACAAGGAATTATTCTTTGTGATTGAAGAAAAGAATAATACCATCGAACTGACCGATAAAGGAATTGACCTTATTTCCGGGAAGGATGATCGCGAATTCTTTGTAATGCCTGACATTGGATCTGAAATTGCAGAACTTGAAAAGCAGACGCAGAATAAAGAAGAGTTTCTCGAGAAGAAGGATGAACTCATTCGAGATTACAGTATCAAATCTGAACGTATTCACTCTGTAAATCAATTATTGAAGGCATATGCCCTATTTGAAAAAGAAGTGGAATATGTCATTCTTGATGGAAAAGTAAAGATTGTCGACGAGCAAACGGGACGTATCATGGAAGGGCGACGCTATTCTGATGGACTCCACCAGGCAATTGAAGCAAAAGAAGATGTGCAGGTTGAAGCTGCAACACAAACGTACGCATCGATCACACTTCAAAATTACTTCAGAATGTATCATAAGTTGTCAGGTATGACTGGTACAGCTGAAACAGAGGCAAAAGAATTTTGGGACATTTATGAATTAGACGTAGTAGTTATTCCAACGAATCGTCCTATTCAACGTAAGGATCAAAACGACCTTGTTTTTAAAACAGCAAGAGAGAAATTCAATGCTGTTATTGAAGAAGTTGAGAAGCTTGTTCAAGCAAATCGACCTGTCCTAGTCGGTACAACTACCGTAGAAATTTCGGAACTATTGAGTCGAATGCTTAAAATGAAAGGAATTAAGCATCAAGTATTGAATGCAAAATATCACCAAAAAGAAGCTGAGATTGTTGCTGAGGCGGGAAAACCAGGAGCTGTTACGATTGCAACCAATATGGCTGGTCGTGGTACCGACATCAAATTAGGAGAAGGTGTAAAGGAAGCGGGAGGTTTAGCCATTATTGGTACAGAGCGCCATGACTCTCGTCGAGTTGACAGACAGTTAAGGGGACGTTCAGGACGTCAAGGAGATCCAGGATCTTCTCAGTTCTTTGTTTCATTGGAAGATGATTTGATGCGTAAGTTTGGTTCAGAGCGAATTGCTAAACTCATGGACCGCCTTGGGCTGAAAGAGGGAGAAGTAATTACGCACAGTATGGTTTCTAAATCCATCGAGCGCGCACAGAAAAAAGTAGAAGAAAACAATTTCGGTGTGCGTAAGCGTCTTCTTGAATACGATGATGTAATGAATGCTCAGCGTAAAGCAGTGTACAAAAAACGTAAAAATGCATTGTTTGGAGAACGCCTTGACATAGATATTGACAATATGTTCTATGACTTCAGTGAATCGATTGTTCTTGCTTACAATAAAGAACAATACGCTGATTTCGAATTGGAACTGTTGCGTGTAGTTGGTGTTCAATCACCAGTTACTGCTGATGAGTTTGAATCATTGGATGAAAATAGCATTATTGATAAAGTGTACAATGAAATTCGTTCGCAATACACACGTAAGAATGAAAAGATTGTAACACGCGCAATGCCTCAGATCAAGCATGTTCAAGAAACAATGTCTGATAAGTACAAGAACATTGTATTCCCACTTACCGATGGTAAAAAGGAAATGCGCTTGATCATAAACTTGGAGGAGGCATACAATACTGATGGAAAGACGATTTCACTTTCTTTTGAGAAGAATGTAATTCTTGGAATGATTGACAATGAATGGAAAGAACATCTGCGCGAAATGGATGATTTACGTTCAGCTGTCCACCATGCTCAGTATGAGCAGAAAGATCCTTTATTGGTATATAAGCTTGAGTCGTTCGAATTATTCAAGTCTATGCTGGCGCGTTTGAACTCAGAGACAATGGAATTAATGATGAAGCTTGACATTCCAGCTTCTGAGGAAATTCAAAGCACCAACCAATCAGTTACGCGTCAAAGCAATTATGATAAGGCGCAAGAACGAAACCCTGCTCAAGAACAAGTGCAAGGCAGAGAAGGATATGATGAAGCTATCCGAAATTCCGAAGCAAATCGTCAACCTGTGAAGCAACAACCAGTTGTGGCGGAGAAAAAGATTGGGCGAAATGATCCATGTCCTTGTGGAAGCGGTAAAAAGTACAAACAATGCCATGGTAAATAATTGTCGAAATATTCGATAGAACCATTAAAATAATCGATGAGCGGGCGACTAAGAATAACTAGTCCCCGCTTTTTTTATGAAGGAAAAGGCTGTGTTATTTTTGTAGTCGACTACGAAAGATACGACTATGAATTTTCGACTGGGCCTACATTGGCTTACTTTAGCTGTTTTTACAGTTTTTACTGCAAATGAATCTTTTTCTCAAAGTAATTCTCCATGCAATGGAGGGGGAGCTCCTAACCTTGCTGTAAATGCTACTTGCTCATACACGACTGGAACCACAGTTGGTTTGACAGAGCAAACAAACGCAAATAACTTTGGAACGCCTAGTTGCGGCTCTATGGGAGAAGATGGCTGGTATTCTTTTACCGCTCCAGCATCAGGAAGTGTTACCATTGATACACAAGCTGGCTCAATTACAGACTTAGTAATGGCATTATACTCTGCTACGCCGTGTAACAATTCAAGCTGGGCGGAAATCGCCTGTGATGATGATGGAGGAACTGGAACTATGCCTACAATCACTCAAGCGGGATTGACACCAGGAACCACCTATTACATCCGTATGTGGGAGTATGGAGGCGGAACAGGAACTTTTGATATTTGTATTACAGAAAATGCAGCACCTGCTGGTTGCGCTGGCGATATCGTTGTTAATTCAACGCTTTATTCGGCAGCTGGTTTAACGACTTGTGGCTTTGGTGATGATTACAGTTCGTCGGATGCCTGTGGAAGTAGTTATATGAATGGTGATGACATCGTTATTGAATGGACACCTACAACTACTGAATGTGTGGATGTTAACTTGACCAATACGGGAACTTGGGTTGGCGTTTTTATTACGGATGATTGTCCTAATCAAGCGGGAGCTTCATGCCTTGCTAGTAATACCAATTCTGCAGGAAACCCTTCAATTAGTTCTTTCAATGTAACAGCTGGGACAACCTATTATATTACCGTTTCTACTTTCCCTGCCCCTCAGTGTTCTGCTTTTGATATTGATATCGTTGCATGTCCACCACCACCTGTTTGTGCCGGAGATATTGTTGTAAATTCTACCCTATATTCAGCAGCAGGGCTCACTACTTGTGGGTTTGGTGATGATTTCAGTTCAACGGATGCATGTGGAAGCAGCTATATGGGAGGAGATGATATTGTTATTGAATGGACACCTACTACTTCAGAGTGTGTAAGCATCAACTTGAGCAACACAGATACATGGGTTGGGGTGTTCCTAACTGATGATTGTCCTAATCAAGCGGGTGCTACTTGTTTATCAAGTAATACGAACTCTGCTGGTAATCCGTCCATTGGCTCGTATAACGTAACGGCCGGTGTTACATATTATATTACCGTTTCAACATTCCCTTCACCTCAGTGTACAGCATTCGATATTGATATCGTGGCTTGTCCTCCACCTCCGGTAAATGATGATTGTTCTTCTGCTACCGTTGTTCCTGTGAATCCAATTGGTTCGTCCTGTGCTACAACTGTTCCAGGGACAATACAAAGTGCTACAGCTTCCTCTCAAGCAAATAGTTGTGGAGGAGCACTGGACGATGATGACGTGTGGTTTGAATTCGTAGCGACGAGCACAGATGTCGACATTAGCTTGAATAATGTAGCTGGAACTTCAACTGACCTTTATCATTCTGTTTGGGATGTAGGATGTAGTGGATTTGGAACTGCAACGGCCTTAGTTTGTTCGGACCCGAATACAAGTACAGTGGGTGGACTTACTATTGGAAACACGTACCTTGTTAGAGTATATTCATTCTCTTCAACAAGTACCTTTAATACAACTTTCGATATTTGTATTAATGAGACTCCGCCATGCGGTGCTTCCTCATCTACGGAAGACAACTGTCCTTACCCAGCACAATTGACACAAGGAGTTGGAACTTGGTCATCTAGTACTTATCCATACTATACTGCTGATACTCCAGCAAACTCGGGAACATTGTTTTGTGGATCTGTCGAGAACAATTCGTGGTATCAGTTTACAGCTTTAAATACTACCGAAACATTTGATTTTACCGCTGTTGACAACTGTGTTACAGGATGGGGAATTCAAGCGGAAGTATATGAGGTAACACAAGATGCTCAGGGCTGTTGTACAAACTTTACTTCCATGTCAAATTGTTGGAACGATGGTACCGCAACTACAGGAACTGTAACGGCTACCGGACTTACTATCGGAAACACTTATGTTCTCATGGTTGACGGATGGGGAGGTGACAATTGTGATTTCACAGTCTCTAACTGGACAGCAACAGGAATTCAGCTTCCGGTTGAACTTGTAGATTTTGAAGCGGCCGCAATGTCTAGAAAAAATGTAGTAATGTGGAAAACCGTTTATGAGGAAAACAACGATTATTTCAACGTAATGCGTTCTTTCGACGGTGTTAACTTCGAGACAATCGATGTTGTTGATGGTGCAGGAGATTCTCAACAAACGACCTCTTATCTATCTGTGGATTATGAAGTGAGAACGGGACCTGTTTATTATAAACTTGAACAAATCGACTTTGACGGTTCTTCCACAATGAGCAAAACGATAGTATTGAATAGATCAACGACTGGAAAAGGTATTCTAGCCGTTTATCCTAATCCAACTAAATCAATTCTGTTCATTGATATTAATCCAAACACGAACGCTGGAGAAGAACATGTTGATCTCTTGGATTCACGTGGATTAGTTGTTGAATCTATCACGATTACCGAGAAGAAATTTACGCAGCTTCAAATGAATCTTGAGCAGCTCGCTTCTGGTGTCTACTTCATCCGTTATGTAGATTCGGATGGTATAACTTATTCTGATAAAGTGATTAAAAAATAACTCATGAAATACACTATTATACTAACGTTCTTGTGCTTGCCCTTTGCATATATGGCACAAGTGGGTGATTCAAACATAGATGCCGATCAGGCTGTAAAAGACACTAAACGCTATGAAGATTCGCTCTTTCAGCATCAGGTATTAGGGATCAATCTTCTTTGCACTAAATTCTATTCTCTACAGGATAAGTGGGGACAAGAAGAATATGCTTCAGTGGCACAGGTTTTAAATAATCTGAATGGTGTTTACAGCGCTGAGCTTACAGAAGATGATCGCGTATTATTCGTGATCCACACAGAGAAGTTAAATTTCGACGCATTAAAGCAACATATACTACCTGTAAAAAAGGATTTTGAGGTTTTTAGATCTTTACCTTATACGGAATAGGTGATCGCAATTAATTGTTAGAATTGTATCTTAATAAGAAAACTCATTGGTAAACCAATGAGTTTTCTTTTGTCAAAGAATTTAATATACAATAGCGTCATTGCGCATTATTTCTCATATTTGACTTGTGAACACAACTCCCATTAAAATCACACTTATTGGACATGGAAATGTCGGAAGTCATTTAGCTCAATATTTAAATGCTTCCGGTGTCCACATAAGTCACGTGTTCAGTCGCTCTGAAAATAAAGCACAAAAATTGTCTGAACGTTATGGTTCATTAGTAACCAGTAATTTTAATGATTTACCAGCCCATCAGCTTTGTTTGGTATGCGTAAATGACCATTCTATTCACGAGGTCATTTCACAACTCAACGAAAACACACCAGTAGCGTATACTTCAGGCTCGGTGCCACTGTCTAACTTTGAACGCAATGGAGAAACGGGTGTTTTTTATCCGCTTCAGACATTTTCCAAAGGGAAGCAGCTAGACATATCGGAAGTCCCATTTTTGATTGAGGCATCATCGAAAGCACTTGGAGAACAACTTTTTTCGTTAGCTTCAATGTTAAGCAAAAAGGTGGTTTACGCTAATTCAACTGAACGAAGCAAATTACATCTTTCAGCTGTATGGACGAATAATTTTACCAACCATATGATGCACATAGCTGAAAAGTATGCGCTACAAAACAATGTGGATTTCACCTTACTTAAACCACTTCTGAACGAGACTGTGCGCAAACTGGATTATCTATCTCCTTTGAATGCTCAAACAGGACCTGCACGTCGCAATGACGACTCTATCATTCAAGAACATGCATCTCAACTCAATGGGATTGACAAAGAGCTTTATTTATTGATTTCGAAAAGTATTCAAAACACCTATTCAAAAGATGAAGAATTATAAAGAAGGATTATCAAATATCACAACATTTATTTTTGATGTGGATGGAGTATTCACCAATGGTGACGTAATACTTTTAAAAGATGATGTTGTTCGCATTTTAAATTCACGCGATGGCTACGCATTACAGTATGCTTCTAAAATGGGGTATCCCGTATTGATCATTACCGGGGGCACTTCAGAATCAGTAAAAATACGTCTGGAAAACCTTGGAGCTACGGAAGTTTGTCTTGGTTCAAAAAACAAGCTTCATGTGTATGATACTCTTAAGGAAAAATACGGTTTCAAAGACGAGGAAGTACTTTACATGGGCGATGATATTCCAGATTACCATGTATTAAAAATTGTAGGTGTTTCAACATGCCCGCAAGATGCAGCTAGTGAAATTAAGGCAATCGTAGATTACCAATCGCCATATGCCGGAGGACGCCATTGTGTACGTGATGTTATTGAACAGACGCTAAGAGTTCAAGGGAAATGGTTTCAGGAAGAAGCTTTTGAATGGTGATTAATGATGAACGACCACTTTTCTTCGTACTGGCTTTACTCCATCACCTGATATCTCAAGTATGTACCAACCGTCGCTGAGCTGACTAACATTCATTGAAGTCGTCAACTGCATTTTTTCTGATGCTACCAGCTTACCGGAAGCGTCTCTCAGAGCAACATCCGTATAATCTACAAGAGATGTCTCAATGCTTATACCAGTGCTTGCCGGATTTGGATAAATAGCCATGTCAACATCTTCAATAACTTCTTCAACCGAAACTATCGCATCGACGATCAAGTCCATTTGTGGATTGGGAAAGTTCGCATTGCCAGGACCAATTTTAGCAACGAACACCTCATTTCCACCTGAAATAACACCGGTAGTATAACCAACGACCAATGCCCCTCCATCACTGGTGCGGATAATATCACCAGGAACATCTGGATCTGGATGACCAATGGCAAATCCATTCTGCCATGCCATGTTGGTAAGAAACTTACTTACACGCACATCTACTCCACCTTCATAAGACCACTGATCAATGTTTGTCGAAGCAATGTAAAAATCATCGGCAGGACCATAAGTCGTTATATGCTGAAAATTCTCATCACCCGGATTCGGAGATTCCAATGGACCAAGCGCTCCTCCGCCAAAATCAACCGGATAGAAGTAGAAATCAATGCCATCCTTTCCTCCTCCGGAAGTTCCTCCGATACCAACAAATCGTGTATCTTCAACCTCTACGTCATTGATCCAATAGCTTCCATTTATCCCCATTGTATCCTCCCACATAAGCGTTCCATCGTCTTTGATATACGCCATATAACCTTTAAACATTGCGGAGTCAGCTATCCACTTTCTTCCTCCTACAACGTACATTGAATCGTTATGCTGACGAATGGATGACAAGTAATCGTCTCCTGAACCACCGTAAGTCCTTGTCCACAAGGTATCTCCGGCGATGTCTGTTCTAACGATATACATATCCAGATTATCAGTTGGATTGGAACTGGTCTCTCCGACCATAATTGTACCAGTATCTCTGGTCATCGCTGCATCATGCACCTTTTCCCATCCATATCCACCAATGGCTTTTTCCCATTCCAGATTTGCGTCTTCATCAACTTTAGCTAAGTAGTAATCGAAGCCTCCGTTACCCATTGAATTTGTATATCCGCAGATAAAAAATCCAAAGTCATCTTTATATAATACACGTCTCCCCTGTTCCATTTCAGTACCACCGTATTGATTTGACCACAGGTAATTCCCCATACTATCGATCTTCAATAAAAAAGCCTGAGAGGTAGCACCGAAACTACTTGACGAGCCTGTTATTACGTAGCTGCTATCTTCCAATTGAACAACACCATGACCGAAGTCCGCTCCATTATTCGTAAATAACTTAAAGAAGTTTATCTGCCCCCAACTCGTACATGCCAGCAATAAACTGACGATCATTATCATTAAAATGCGCATCTCAAACGTATTAGTAAAGATTGACCGCTCGATTTCTTGGTGAAAAAGCCAAGAATGTTCTCACTACCCAATCCCAATGAATAATTATTAAACGAAAAACTCGAGTAAAGTCCCGCTCTAAAACCTCCAAAACCTCCGTAAGCTGCATTCACTCCAATTCTCACCCAATCAGCAGGGTGATAATCTAATCCGGCAAAAACGTAAGGACTATAAATCAATGAAGGATATAAGCGCAAGCCAAAGAAAGATTGTAGCTGTCCGTCATAATGCTCATCCACAATCTTACCAATTTGTATGAACCCAGGTAACATAACAGTTCGATTTCGGTCATTGGAAGAAATCCCAAGAGTATCCAAAATGTTCAGCGAATCACTTAAAATAGAATTATCGCCAATGACTTGCTCGAATGTTAATCCATTGAATTCAAACGTTGTATCAAAAGAATAAACCTTTTGTTTTTCATAGAGGTAAGCGACTCCAACATTTTGAGCCTGAAATCTAAGAAACGCCTTTCTACCTTCCTTACCCCATGCTACAGGTACTTTAAAATCCAAATCCAGCCCCAGTCCTACCCCTTGGCTAAAATTATTACTATTACGAAGTTCAACCTCGCCGTCCATTTCTAATGAAAGATTATCTCCCGCAGCATCTTGGAAAAGTTCAGCAGTTCTGAAATTCGCCGTGAACCGATCACTGATATTGTAAACGTTTAATGAAACGGAAGATTTTGTTTTATTATCGATCATCCCAAAACCGACCTTTTGAAAAGCCATATAGGAAACATTTGTTCCTGAAAAATCAATCGTCTCCCCCATGTATCTTTCATTTCCATAGAAAGCCAATCCGAACAGGTCCTGCGAATAAATCATTCCTGCGAAGAAATGATAGCCACCTTTGATCACATACCCCCAATCTTTCTTCTTGAAAAGCTTCTTTGAAAAATTATGATATTCAATTTCGCCACCGGCTAAGGCTCCCAGTCGGTTCACGCCTTTATGACGATTGAAAGAATTATCCTTCATTTCAGAAGTGATTAATCCACCTTGTATAAACTTTGAAAAAATATCTCTTTGAACAGCCGTTGCATAAAAGTCGACTCCACCTTCCAAAACAATCTCATGATTATTCCGCTTTAACGTATCATATTCAATAGGTAAAATTTGTGCTTGCAATTGCACACAAAAAAGCAGAGAAAAAAGAACCAGTATAACTTGAAAAATCTTCATATCAGAACTTGTTTTCAGAAGTTAACTTCGTCTTTAACTTAACCGCGAGAAAAGCACCAAAAGGAATACTCATTTGAGCGCTTACCCCCGTATTAGGATCGAGTGAATTAAAGGTCGACTCCACTACAATGCTATATACATCATTAATATCATTCAACACTTCTTCAGAAAGTACAAATCGAATTTCAGAATTCGCTACACTAAAGCCGTGTTCAGCACTGTAATTCCCAAACAACCCTGAGGCCAATTCACTTGATCCTGCAATTGTATGCAAGACAGTACCTGCTTCATTTCTTAAGTGTAACTTAATAGAACCAGAGATGGGGAAACCATTGCTTGCTTGCAGTATTAATTCTCCCGATTTAATACGTGTTTTATCAGGGTCTTGATTGATCTGAACATCGAAAGTATCTCTCAACACCAATTGATCAACACCAATATTTAGCGGCATATTTGCCTCCATCAGAATTCTGAGTTTACTCGTTTCGAAGAGTTCGTCGTATCCTCCGGAAACATTTCCCCAAGGATTCATCTGTAGCTTATACCCAAGCTTGTGTTTCGCTCCCAGATTTTCAATGTAATCCTCAATATTGCTGTTTGAACTGTTAAAGTTGATAGTCTTGACTGAAGGATTCAATGCATCCCATGTGCCCGTCGCTGGATCAATATTGAACGATGATCCCATTTGCCCTCCTGTTAACTGAACTAGGCTACCCGTATTGTTGACATTCTCTGCAATGGTAATTGTCCCTTCAGCACTTACTTTGATTCCGTTTTCAATTTTAAATGTGATTGAAGTGTTTGGCAAATCAATCATTCCTGAGGCCACGGCATTCATAACATCCAAATTCAAGTCCGATGTATCAGCCACGACACGATTTCCGAAGTAACCTCGGGCATAACTGATTTCTACATCACGAAAAGTCGCCTCAACTTTAGTTACATCTGATGGTGTAACGAAAACGGCAGGTCCATTAACATCTGTTGATACAGAAATCAACGATTGTAATACATTAAAATCACCCCCTGAAGATCCTGTTAGGTCAATTTCGTAGCCAGCAAGATCAATGGACTCTTCGGCAACTCCTGGATTCGCCTGAGTACCTGGTGGGGCCGCATACTGATTAGAGAAAGGCACTCCATTTTTTGCTGTTCCAGGTAATTGTACATTGAAGACTGTGGTTGTTCCAAGCGGATTCTCCACCCTAACATCAATGTACCCTGCTTTTAAGATAATGTGCTTTAACTGAATCTCATCCAGATTAATCACATGCCCATCAGAAGCTGGTTGAGAGAATGTTCCTCCAGGATTCACGTTGAATGCGCCAGCAGGAACAAAGTTCTCGATAATGGTTGTATCAGGAATAGCAACAAAGTCTGATACTTTTAAATTAAAGAGTGTTCTGGTTAAATCGAGTTCATAGAAACCGCTTGATTCACTTAATGTTGAATCATTCGTCAAATTCGCTAATGAAAGCGTATCGTTAATCAACGGGGCGGCCCAATCACTTTCCCATACCGTCTTTTCTTTCTTACAGGCAAATGCCATAAGAGACAAAAGCAGTAACACAGTAAGTCTTTTCATTGTAGTAATGACGTTTTATAGTAAGTTCTAGTTGGCTGGTAGTTAGGCTTTTTCTAAAATGGTTGCGTATCCTTGTCCAACACCAATACACATGCTTACAAGCGCATATCGTTTATTTGACTTCTGGAGTTCTAACGCTGCGCTATGAAGAATTCGCGCTCCTGTCATACCCAAGGGATGTCCGAGTGCAATGGCACCACCATTTGGATTAATACGTTCATCATTGTCTTCCAAGCCCAACTTACGTGTACATGCTAATACCTGCGCTGCAAACGCCTCATTCAACTCTAAAATATCCATTTGGTCCAGGCTTAACCCGGTTCTTTCAAGTACTTTTTGCGAAGCGTAAACAGGACCAATTCCCATGATTCGCGGCTCAACACCGGCAATAGCTCCACCAACAATACGAGCTAGTGGTTTCATCCCATGCTTGTTTACAGCATCCTCCGAAGCAACCAATAGCGCTGCCGCACCATCGTTGAGACCAGAAGAATTTCCGGCAGTTACCGAACCATCTTTTCTAAATGCAGGACGCAGTTTAGTTAACCCCTCAATCGTTGAAGTAGGTCTAATAAATTCATCCGTATCAAATACAATAGGATCTTTCTTTCGTTGCGGAATTGATACAGGTACAATTTCCTCAGCCAATCGACCAGAGTTCATGGCAGCTGTGGCTTTTTGTTGTGACCAAAGCGCAAACTTATCCTGCGCTTCACGCTCGATGCCATACTTTTCGCATAAATTCTCCGCAGTCATCCCCATTCCATCCGTTCCATATAACTCTTCCATCTTCGGATTAATAAAACGCCATCCAAATGATGAGTCATGCATCTGTGCATCTCGTCCGAAAGCCTTTGATACTTTCGAAATTACCCATGGACCTCTTGTCATGTTCTCCACTCCACCAGAAATATAAATGTCTCCGGCCCCATCCTTAATCGCACGGGAAGCATTGATTGTCGAAGCCATCCCGGAAGCACAAAGACGATTAATCGTTTCACCACCAACTTGCCAAGGTAACCCTGCAAGTAATCCAGACATGCGTGCCACGTTTCTATTGTCTTCACCTGCCTGATTCGCACAACCGAACAAAACATCTTCAATTAAAAGAGGGTCCAACGTCGAATTTCTTGCCAACAACTCTTTGATAACATGTGCTCCTAAATCATCTGTTCTAACAGCAGATAATGTTCCTCCGAAATTCCCAATAGGTGTGCGGATTCCATCCACGATAAATACTTCCTTTGACATACGTTTTATTTGTACTGCTAAATTAACATTTTTCCATTGTTGATAACTTCTTCAAGCAGTTCGGCCCAAAGTTTGTATTTTGGATTTCCAATTTTTTAAAACCGCTAAGTCGTGATGAAACTAAAACCGTATCTGATGATACTCTTTCTGAGTATCGGAACTTTATCCTTTGCGCAGGTAGATGAGTTAACCCCCGAAGAACAAGCATATCGGGACTCAATAACGGCGCTGAACCTGGAAAATGAAGCTATCGCTAAAAGTCAGGAAGCTTATAACAGAGGAATCGAACTTTTTTCAAAGAAAAAATATGCGCAATCCATTGAAGAGTTCAGAAAATCGATTCAACTGGACCCTAATTTTACTGCTGCCTATTACAATAAAGGCGTTGCTGAAAATGAGGTTGAGAAATTCAATGATGGCGTAAAAACGTTAACCAGACTAATTGAATTAAAACCGGCTTATTCCAAAGCTTATTTTCAGCGCGGCAGATCTTATCAGGGACTCAATGATTATCTGAAAGCTGAAGAAGATTATGATAAGTCTATCAAACTCGACGGAAACAATCCCAAGGCGTATTATAATTATGCAACACTACGTTTCCTTCAGCAAGACTATGATGGGGCCATCCAAAAATTCTCTAAGACGATTCAATTGGACGAGAGTTTTGTAAATGCTTATAACGACCGAGGATCTTCCCACCGTATGAAAGGTGACTATTCAAAGGCACTCGCTGACTATGAAACAGCCATTCGCAAGAATCCGCAGATGGCTTTCGTTTTGAACAATATTGGAACTACCAAGTCGAAAATGAAGGATTATACCGGTGCATTGGCGGCATTCAATAGAGCAATATCGATCGACGCAAACTTTCACTTGGCGTATAACAACAGAGGTGTTGTACAAATGAACCAGGGAAGATTAGATGATGCGGCTAAAGACTTCAATAAGGCATTGGGTATAAAATCGGATTACTCTCCTGCCGCTGCCAACTTAAGTGGGATACACTTTAAAAAGAAAGAGTACAAAAAAGCACTTGAATGGGGGAATAAAGCAGTCAAAATGGACAAGGAAAATGCTGCGGCATATGTAAATCGTGGAATGGCGAAAGAAATGACACGAGATATGGATGGTGCATGCGAAGATTGGCTTAAGGCGAAAGAACTTGGATCAGAAACTGGTAAAAATTACTACGCTGGAAATTGCGGTAACTAAACGAATAGAACGATGATTAGATATATATTAACATGTACGATTCTCTCTTTCCTGTTTGCTGTTAACGCACAGAATGTAGAGTTTAAGGCCGGAAATTTCAAAGATGATAAGGATGGCTTTAAGGCCGCTGTTGAAGCGATAAAAAAAGGAGATGAATATTTTGCTTTAGGGAATGAAGCCATATTTAATGTAAAAGGCCCAGGTTTGAACTATGAACTTGCATTAATTGAATATGACAAAGCGCAAAAGTTCAACCCTAACAATGCTTCACTCAATTTCAAGATTGGCGTATGCTACATCAACTCACCTTACAGTCAAAAAGGAATCAAATACATTTATGAGGCGAATAAATTGGATCCCGAATGTGACAACTTTATGAAGTTCTATTATGCTAAAGCTCTTCAACTAGACAATAAGTTTGCCGAGGCGATCAAGGCCTATGAAGCTTTTGAAGCTGTCTATAAGAAAGCCGATAACTTCAATAAGTTCGTGAGTAAAGGGAAAAAAGAATGTCGTGCTGCACGTGGTGCGGTGGCATCTCCAATTCGAGCATGGGTAGACAACGTAAGTGCTTTGAATTCCGAATACAATGACTTTGCTCCTTCTGTATCTACAGACGGTGGAGAAATCATTTTTACTTCTGACAAACCAAATGGACATACACCAAATGAAGCCGGAAGTTATGATAAGGACATTTATTCCTCGTCACTTTCCGATGGTAAGTGGGCAAAGCCTGAAAAAATCAAAGGAGGGGTAAATACAGAAGCTGATGATATTTCGAATAACCTCAGCTATGACGGAACAAAGATGTTGCTTCATAGATCAATTGATGGTCAAATGGACATTATGGAAAGTACTCTTTCAGGACTCAACTGGTCCTCTCCAAAAGAAATGCCTTTCCAAATCTCTTCTAAAAAGGCCAATGAGGTTTTTGCAGCATACAGTGATGACGGCTGGAGTATTTACTTTGCAAGAGATCACGCTACGCGATCAAATGGATTTGAGGTTATGTATAGTAGCATGCAGAGTAAAATTCAAAAGAACTACATGGCAGCACAAATGATTTCCACCGTGAACAGTAAGTTCAATGACGGTCCTATTTACATCGCCATTGATGGGGAAACAATGTATCTGGCGTCACAAGGCGGAGATTCTTATGGTGGCTATGACATCTTCGTTTCCGAGAAAACGCAAGGTACATGGGGAAAACCTGTAAATATGGGATATCCGATCAATACACCTTACGATGACTTTTTCTTTTCGACAACGGCCAATGGCAAATACGCGTATATTGCTTCTAACAGAGAAGGAGGAAAAGGCGGTTTTGACCTTTACAAGGTGACTTTCTGGGGACCAGAAAAAGCGCCTGTTATGGCTACGGAAGATTACTTACTTGCTTCCATTGTAAACCCGATGAAGGATAATTCAATTGAAACTAAAGTAGACGTCAATAAGAAATCATTTACCGTGTTTAAGGGTAAAACGATTGATGCCATGACGAAAAAGGCGGTTCAAGCCAACATTGAGATTACCGACAATGCTACTGGAAAAGTAATCGAAACATTCACAACGAATAGTGCTACTGGTAAGTTCATTATCACGCTCGCTTCTGGTAAAAACTACGGAATTGCTGTAAAAGCTGAAGGATATCTTTTCCACTCCGAGAACTTCGATATTCCAAAAGGTGCAGCTGACAATCTCGTTAATAAGGTGATTGAATTGAAAAACATTGCGGTTGGAAGCAAAATCGCTTTACGCAATATTTTCTTTGATACCGGAAAATCAACATTGCGACCAGAGTCTAACACTGAGCTTGATCGATTGGTAAAACTCATGAAGGATGTTCCATCATTGAAAATTGAAATTTCTGGACATACTGACAACACTGGTTCAGCATCCCTGAACGCCAAACTGTCTCAAGATAGAGCGCAAGCGGTTGTTAATTATTTGAAAGGAAAAGGAGTTGCCGCTGGTCGTATGACAGCCATGGGATATGGCTCTTCAAAGCCAATTGCATCTAACGGAACTGCTGACGGAAGACAACAAAACCGTCGTACAGAGTTTGAGATCAAAGCGAATTGATCTGATTAAAAACTTCTTTTTAGAAGTGATAGATAGTAAAAAGGGGCAATGAATTTTCATTGCCCCTTTTTATATTCTTTGTTCATACAATAAGACTAAGGCCTCAATAGTTGTGGCAAATCTTCATCAAACTTATCAATGTAGGCCTGCATATTTGCCTCATCTACCGTTCCGAACTTACTGATCACCTTCTTCCGAATCATCTTTTCTATCTGAGCCTTAAACATGTAACTCTGGCTAATTTCCAGTGATTGCTTTTGTTTAGAAAAGTATATTTTGTTGTAATCATCATCCTTAAACTCCTTGGTATTATTATCTCGCGCCATAATAAGCACGATTTCTTCCTCATCTGTTTTTCCCAACTCGTATAGATAAAACTCGTTCCCAAAATTCTCAATTCGATACTCCATGACCTTTTCACCATCCCACAAGACAAATCCTTTCTTAAACTTGATTTCTTGAGCGAAAGTCGTGCAAGTAAAGAATAAAAAGAGAATGGCTAGGGTTATTGTATTTTTCATCTGATCGCTTATTTCTACTAAATTAACTGAATCTGGTTCAACTCGCGCAAATACAATGCCAATTAACGACTTAAAACGAACGTTATCAAGGCTACTTCGCTATCCATATCCTTTCATAATTCCTACATTTGAAACATGTTTACCTCACTTCTAGAAGAACACATCACTTATTTTTCCAGTTTACTTCCCGAACGCTGTTTTACAGATATAGGCAATATAGAGAAGTATAGTCACGATGAAACCGAAGACTTATACGTTCTACCCGAAATTGTGCTTAAACCAGAAACTGCAGAAGAAGTCGCTTCCATTCTCGCATATTGCAATATGCACAAGATTCCTGTCACACCTTCTGGAGCAAGAACCGGATTAAGTGGCGGTGCAATTCCGGTTGAAAAAGGTGTTGCTTTGTCCATGGAGCGGTTTAATCGTATACTTCACATTGATGAAGATAATTTACAAGTAACAACGGAACCTGGGGTAATCACACAAGTATTGCAAGAAGCCGTTAAGGAAAAAGGGTTATTCTACCCTCCCGATCCTGCAAGCAAAGGGAGTTGTTTCATTGGTGGAAATGTTTCAGAAAACTCGGGAGGACCAAAGGCCGTGAAATATGGCGTTACAGCAGATTATGTTCTAAACCTGGAAGTTGTGCTTCCCACAGGAGAAATTATCTGGACAGGTGCGAACGTCCTGAAGAACGCAACAGGATATAATTTGACACAACTGATGGTTGGTTCTGAAGGAACACTCGGTATCATCACCAAAATCGTTTTGCGACTAATTCCTCATCCTACGCATGACTTGTTGATGCTTGTGCCATTCTATAATGCTGAAGAAGCTTGCGCTGCTGTTTCTACAATTTTCAAGAAGGGAATCACTCCCAGTGGACTAGAATTTATGGAACGGGATGCTTTACTCTGGACGCATGATTTTTTAGGAGAGTCTACCGTAAATATTGGTGAAAATCATGCCGCTCATTTACTAATCGAAGTAGATGGTTTCGATCCAGATGTTTTAATGAATGAGTGTTCAGATATTATGGAAGTACTTGACGGATTTCAAACAGACGAAATCTTGTTCGCAGATACGCAAGCACAAAAAGATGCTCTCTGGAAACTCAGACGCAGTGTTGGAGAAGCAGTGAAAGCCAATTCAATCTATAAAGAAGAAGATACTGTCGTTCCTCGCTACGCATTACCCGAACTACTCTCACACGTAAAAAGAATTGGTGATGAGTATGGATTCAAATCAGTTTGTTATGGTCATGCAGGTGACGGGAATTTGCATGTCAATATTATTAAAGGTGAGTTAAGTGATCACCAATGGAATGAAGAGCTTCCCAAAGCTATTAGAGCCCTTTTCGAAGAAGTAGTAAACCTCAATGGAACTCTCTCAGGCGAGCACGGAATTGGGCTTGTTCAGAAGGACTATATGGACATTCCCTTTACTGAAAAAAGTCTTAGCTTAATGCGCCATATTAAGTCAATATTTGATCCCAACGGGATTCTAAACCCGGGAAAAATATTTACTGAGTAATTAATTCTGTAAGAAATCAAGATCACCAGCTTTCATCTTATGATAAGAACGGCTGAGGTATGCCAGCATCATACGCATTGCATCAAAAGCCTCTTCTGACTCAGCACTAATTTCCTTTTTCTGTAAGCGTAGCAAAAGCTTCATGTACATCGCGTGAAAAGCAATTTCAATATGGTTCTTTTCTTTCAGATTTGATTTTGCCTTAAACTCATCCAGGTATTCATTAGCCTTTGCATAGACGCTTTTATACTTCGTATCCTGCGTCATGTTCAACATGGTATTATGCAGATATGAAAGCTCAACAAAAATCTCCTGAAGCTCAATCAAATGACCTGTCTTTTGAATTCCCTGACTCTTCATTTTGCGTATGAGACCTTGGTACCAGGATTGATATTGATTCCTAAAGGAACTATCCGGTAATTGCGGATCAACATAATGTTCCATAATTCGATCAATATCGAACTCATAGGCACGAATAACATCTTCTATCTGGTACATGTACAAAATGTACTCTGCAATGTTTTCCTGAAGTTTTTGTTGAGCAATGCGCATTTCCTAGTCCTCTGAATCTCCTGTGATTTGCTTTTCACGTCCATTCATGTATTCGATGAAATCCATCGTTACATCCATTGATGGATCCATGAAAATGACTTGTCCACCAGTTTTATCCGAAAGAAAAACCGAAATACCATGTTCCTCAGCATATTCCTTACCATACTTCTTGATACGCTCAAACAACTCATATGTCCCATTCATCTGTTCCAATTCGAGTTGGGTACCTTCAGTTTCCTGCATGTACTGAATTTGCTGCTGAATCATTCCGATTTCTTTCTCGTAATTCATAATCTGATTCTGAGAAAGAAGTCCTGCTGATTGTTCGCGTTGGTATTTTTCCAATTTTTGTTGTCCTTGCTGTTGAAGCGCCATCATTCGTTGCTGGAATGCCTGTGCTTTTGTCTCCAGAGCAGACTGCGCATCCATAAAATAAGAATAGTGGTTTGGAATACTGTCCTCTACATAGAAAGCAAACTTCATATTTTCTACTTCCGGAAGGTTTACAGGACTATCACTCCCTGATTCTGATTTTTTATCTTCTCCGCCACATGCTGCAAGCAATAATGCTGCTCCAACTAACAATGCTAATTTTTTCATCTTATTCTAAGTTAAACGCTGCCCTAACAACGTGTTATTCTATTCATTATTCTTTCCTTCAAATGCTTTACCCCAATCTTCCCTCATCTCTACAAAACGCTTTAAAGCATTAGCAAGAAGTTCAGAGGTTACCATGCGTTCAACCTCATCCAAACTGTTCACATCCGTCTCTCCAATTTTATAGGTCTGCTCGAACTGGCCTAATTCAATTTTCACAATGTATTTGGCATTGTATTGAAACACTTGAATTTTATACCGCTCGTGAGGAATGTCTTTTACTAATCGCACGTATTTTTTTTGACAAAAATAATAGAATAATTCGCGTTGAAAACAAAAAACGCCCTGCCGAAGCAGAGCGCCAAAACTTTTATTTATGATCGATTAAGCAAGCGCAAAATCAGGGTCTTGGAAGACCTTAAACTCAAAAGGAACTTTTACCATGTAAGCATAGTCCTGCCCCACTTCAAACATATCCTCATCCTCCTCTCGGTAATACCATTCTACGCAAACATCCAGTCCTTTATCAGCCAACTCATTGAGCTTATAAAGCAAAAAGAGAATACGTTTTGAAGACGAAATATTAAAATACTCCAAATTCAAGCGAATGACTGTTCGGTCAGAAGGCTCCAATAAATATGATTCAAACCAATTTAATACTGGCATCCAAAAATCATCAGGAGCATCAGGAATCGAGCGTCCCTTGATCTCCATTTTTCCATTCATTGGATTGAAACTAACCGAAGGTGTTTGTGCCGTAGCAGCTACCGATAAAACTTCCATTATTGACGTTCTTTTGGTTACTGCAATTTCACAATATTTTTTGATAATCTGAGATTTTTTCTACGAACGTATAATTTTGAACGACTAATGTCTAAATAAGCAGAACGAACCCTGTTTTACGCGATCAAAATCCACCGAATATTCTATGAAAACTACCGATTAATCGATGTTAAGTACAATTTGCTCAACCATCCGTTCGATTGGTTGTCGAATAATTTCGTGGATAAAAATTCCATTTTTTGACAATACTTCTTCGATCAATCTTCGCTGATGAAATGCATAGCTTCCGACCAACGAAAGCTTATTGACGCCCATATCTTTTAAGTGCGATTCATAGAATTGTAAGATATTTTGTTCGTGAAAAACCGCAAACAGCTCATCATCCGATAATAATTTTGATAGTGACGCGAGTGCATACTTTGAAGTCATATCATCTTCCATCATTTTCAAATCTTCCCTTGTTACTTTTTCAAGGAACTGTTCTTCCTGTTCAGTGGATAGATTACCCTTTCTGTAAGCCTGGTATACCAGTTTTCCGAAAAAGAAACCACTCCCTTCATCTCCAACGATATGCCCTTTACCTCCGATCAACTTATTGATCTCACCATCTTTCCATTCTACAAGGACAGACCCCGTCCCTAGAATAGCCACCCAACCATTATTTCGTCCATATGCGGCAATTCCTGCTCCGTGAACATCAGATAAAATAGTGCCTACAAGAAAGCCACAAGATTCAAGATTTTTTTTCATTTGAGAGGCACTTTCATTACTGAAGCACCCTGCGCCATAAAAAAACAATTCTGCATTCATCATTTCACGACGAACTCTCCAATCATCTTTCATCTGTTTGATGAAGTCTTTATTCCAATTAGAAGGATGATAGCTTTCTGTTGAGAACCATTGTCGCCGTCCGAGATGATCGATAAAACACCAATCAGTTTGTGTACCTCCACTATCGGCAATCAACAATTCCTTCATGGTTCTAATTTACCAATATTCAGTTCTTATAATTCACTTTTTCTATCTTTCGGTATGTCAATCGCTGAGGATTATCGTATTATACAAGAATTGGATGGCCAACGACGCAGAAAGTTCGGCGATACATTTATCGTAGAGCATAAGATTTCGGGAGATAAGGGTATTTTAAAAGCTGTTAGGAAAGGAAATCATTCCGCATTATCTATTGAGCGATTGATCCACGAGTCACATTTTGACTTTAATTTTCTTGGACTCCCTTCTTTGCTCGCATTTCACAACGGAACAACAGAAACATTACTTATCCGAAAGTTTATAAAGGGAGAACAAATTGACAATTACTGGAAAAAACTTAAGCGTAAACAACAATTCCCTTTTCTACGTGAACTTGTACAGCAACTCTCTCGAATCTTTGATCATCTTGAGGAACAGGACATTGTACACTGTGACATTAAACCCTCAAATTTATTGATTGAATCAACCGACAGTGGCTTTCAGGTACATTTAATTGATTTTGGGCTTGCTATTAGAAAAAATAAACAGGAAAAACGAGAAACGCTTTTCCCCCTTGGTTATGCGGCTCCCGAATTATTATTGAATCAATTAGACCTTGTAGATCAACGCACTGATATTTTTGCTTTAGGGATTGTAATTTGGCGTCTTTTTGCAGGACAAATTCCGCTTACTCACCCTAACCCAAGTATCCTGACAAATCTTCAACTAACGCATCCACTGCCCGAACATAGTACGGTTCCCAGAAAACTATTTCCGATATTGGTACAAATGAGCTTCAAGCACCAGTTTAAGCTCCCGCCGAATAAAATGGAGCTTTCAGAAGTACGTGAACGACTTCAAACAGCCATTCAGCAGCGCTATAGTTCTTTGAAAGAAGTTTGTTCAGAGATTGAAAAAATTGAACGAAAGGGATGGTTTACCACAAAATATCCTTTCTCCAGCCGAGGTTGAAGTTAAAAATTAGTGGGTTGTAAATATCTCCTACCGATCCTGGAATATTCTCATTACTCGATTGAGCGAAGATCATGTAAGCAAGATTCAAGTCAAAATAGAATGTACCGAAACGTCCACTAGAATACTTGACACCTCCACCGAGTCCAAATCCTAAACTAAAGAATGTTGTTTTATAACGCGAAAATTCATCTAACTCATACAGTGTCTCATCAAATGTGTCATAATCGCCTTTAACAGAATTGAAGATCAACATAATACAACTTCCACCATACGCCGCAAATCCATAATCAAAACCATTCCCAAGATAGTAACGTGTACCTCCCTCAATGATATTATAGTTCATGGAAGGAATAGAATTGACCGTTTGAGAAAACGGAACAGTCAAAGGATCTTTAGCGATAATAAAGGCTGGGATAGAATCACCTATAGTTCTTCTGAAGTGGTGCGTGAATCTTCCGTAAATAGAGACGGCATCATCTCTAGGCACCTCCAATCCGACGTGTACACCTCCCCATGGACCTGGATTAGAGAATCCGACCAACATGCTTGCTCCTCCATTAACGCTTATTTGTGCATTCGCCATACCAGCGAAGAAAAGCACAACCAGTACTACTAAATTTTTCATAATTCCATCCATTTAGGGTTCAACTTTGCAACCGTATCAAAAACCGGGCAATCCTTATCATGTGCTCCAGCAAGATAACCGGTACTCATTAAAAACTCATTCACAATCTCTCCCCCCACAAATTTAAACGTCTTTTTAAACAATTTAGTCCATTCTTCCCGAGATAATGGGTGATGATGATCCAACCATTGTTTAAAGCTACCGAATTCCTCTCGCAAAAGCAATAGTTGCTGTGCGTTGTGAATAGCCGCGTTTACCTTTAACTTATTCCGAATAATTCCAGCATCACTTAACAAACGTTCACGATCGGTCTCATTGAAATTAGCGATCTTATCAATGTTAAAGTTTTCATATGCTTTTTGGAAGTTTTGCTCCTTATTGAGAATTGTTTCCCAAGACAAACCAGCTTGGTTAATCTCCAGAATTAGTCGACCAAAAAGCGCATCATCTTCTTCAATGGGAAAGCCATAGTGTTGATCATGGTATACCTTGTGTACTGATTTTACCTCTGGCGATTTACAATATTCACAATAACTCATATCTATAAGACGAAAAAAAGCAACTACTCGTTTAGCTGTTGATAAGATTTTAAAGCTCCAATCAGTTCATCTACATCCTTAAAAGCGGATAATTGATCTTTATCAAGCACTATTTCAAGCTTACCGTTCTTGCGTTCAAAAATAACAGGATAATCTGCTGAAAATTTGAACTCTTGCTCAAACTGACGAATGTACCAAAATTCCATTTTCGCATTCGACGACTTCTTAAATGCCTTCCAGGCCTTTCGCTGTCCCAGATTGTGGTAAGTAAGTTGACACAAATCACATTTGTAGGTAGATGGACTCAGTACCTTGTGTGCATAATCTGTTACAGCGCTTATCACATCTGTTTTTGCATTATACACGAACACTAACTCCATTATGATCAAATTGATACTGATTAGACGAAATCAGTACTTCTTTATTACTTTTACCACAGTTAGAATTCATTCCTATGTCAGTTTATTCATTCAATGGTTTTATCCCTGTTATCAAAGCTTCGAGCTTCATTCACCCCAAAGCCAGCGTTACTGGCAATGTGATTATAGGTGAAAATGTTTATGTCGGACCTGGTGCAGCCATTCGAGGAGATTGGGGACAAATCATCATCGAGGATGGATGTAATGTTCAGGAAAACTGCACAATACATATGTTTCCTGGAACTACGGTTACTCTAAAAGAGGGGGCTCATATCGGTCATGGTGCTATTGTTCACGGCGGAACCATTGGTAAAAACTGCTTGATTGGGATGAATAGCGTAATCATGGATGATGTAATAATTGAAGACGAGTGTATCGTAGGAGCACTGTGCTTTGTACCTGCAGGATCACATATCAAGCGAAGAAGTTTATTGGTCGGAAACCCTGCAAAAGTTATCAAAGAAGTTTCTGATGACATGATCAACTGGAAAACGAAAGGAACGGCCTTGTATCAAGCCTTACCAAAAGAATGTCATGATACGCTATCTGAATGCGATCCATTAAGAGAAATCGAACCAAACAGACCAGCTCAGGAGTCCATGTATTCTACTTGGGAATCCATAAAAAAGAAATAATTCCAGTCGGCATCAAAAAAATCCCGCCATAAATAAGCGGGATTCTCCATTTGGTCGTAGACCTATTATTCTTCAGAAGCGTTATTATCTTCTACATCCGAGTTCTCTTCAGAAACTTCTGTGGCGTCTTCAATATCCGCTGGATTACGCATAACAGTTGTTGCTCCATCTTGCGATTTTCCCTTTAGATAATCTGGCAAATTCATCCCTGCCATGTTAAACATCTCTTGAAGTGGTGGCACAGAACCGTAAAGTCCGGAGATAAAGTCTGCAGTAGACGACTTACCAGAAGCTCCTTTACCACTGTCCCAAACCGTAACCTTATCAATCTTGATGTTCTTGATTGCTTCAGATTGTAGTTTAACCAGATCAGGTAACTTATCTGCAATCATAATCTTAACAGCATCCTCCGAGTTATTTCCAGCAGCATTTACGAGTTGCTTAAATCCTTCTGCTTGCTTGCTCAAGATTTCATAAATACCTTTCGCTTCGGCATCCATTTTCATAAAGATGGCGTCCGCCTCACCTTTTGCTTTTCTTCTGATCTGCTCTGCTTCTGCTTCTGCGTCAATCTCAACCTTTTGTTTATCGATCTCTGCAGGGACGATGATATTTGCATTCTGCGAAGCCTTATCGCGTTCTGCACGTACCAATTCAGCTTCCTTTTGAGCCGTATATGACTCCTCCAGGGCTTTTGCCTCTTTTACACGCTCAGCAGCAATTGCAATTCTGTTTGCCTCTGCCTCCGCTTCTCTACGCTTAGCATCAGAGTTTGCAACGGCTATCTTCGCCTCATTCTCTCCCTCTACCGCTCGCGCATTTGCTTCTGATACTTGTACACGCTCCAATTTCTCAGCCTCGGCCTCACCGACCATTGCCAACGCATTCGCATCAGCCGTTTGAATACGCTCTTTTTGCGAGGCTTTCGCTTCACCAATTTTCGCTTGGGCATGTGCTGCAGCTACTTGCGTTCGCTCATCTTGATTTGCATTGGCCTCACCAATCGAACCATCTCTGTTCTTCTCAGCAACACTTTGTCGAGCGTCATTGATCGCTTTTGCCGCCGCT
This sequence comes from Flavobacteriales bacterium UBA6051, assembly GCA_002427735.1. GTDB lineage: Bacteria > Bacteroidota > Bacteroidia > Flavobacteriales_D > Crocinitomicaceae > UBA4466. The sequence continues at coordinate 43,743 of DIYP01000013.1, read as the reverse complement.
TCTTTACCAAGTGCCTCAATATATCCTGACTCATCTTTGATATCTGTAACGTTAACGTTGATAAGTTTTAGACCTATCTTTTTAAGTTCCGCTTCTACATTCGAAGAAACATTCGCCAAGAATTTGTCACGGTTTGAGTTAATTTCCTCAATATCCATTGTTGCTACAACCAAACGCAACTGACCAAAAATGATATCCTTTGCCAAGTCATGCACCTGCTGTTTTGCCAGTCCTAAAAGGCGCTCGGCGGCATTGCTCATAATACCTGGCTCAGTTGTAATACCAACCGTAAAACTAGAAGGTACATCTACACGGATATTTTGCTTAGAAAGTGCGTTGGTCAATTTGACTTCAATGGAAATAGGTTTTAAATCAAGAAACTCAAAATCCTGAAAAATTGGCCAAATAAAAGCGGCACCACCATGAATACATTTTGCCGATCTATGCCCATCAGCATTCTGTCCGACCTTACCATAAACCACAAGAATTTGGTCCGACGGACAACGCTTATACCTTCTGAGGATGGTAAATAATAAGATAAAAATGAATAGAATACCCGCTACAATTGCGACCAGCGCGGGTGAGAAACCTTCCATGCTTTCCATGCTACTTAAATTTGGTTGTTACTAATAAAATATGATTATCGATTACTTTCGTTACCTGCACAACAGTACCCACTTTGAGGTCTTCCTCATCATGTGTAATTGCCTGAATTTCGTGCACTGCACCTTGAATACTGATTTGAACCTTACCGAACCCCTGGTTATTTCCTTTGATTGGCAAGTAAACTTCTCCCGTTTTCCCAACTGCATTGCTCATGCGCATTGTCCCGTTTTCCACCATTTTCGTTAGAAAATAAAAAATGGAAGACATAATGAACATCATGACCAGACCGCACAATATTGAAACCGTTAGGGTAACACTAGTGGAATAACCCGCTTTAATGCAACTAAGACCAGACCATGAAAAAATGGTGAAGAATGCAACGAGGTTCCTAAAGGTAAAAAACTGGAAACCGCCTCCATCTGTATCGACATCGCTCTCGATGTCAACATCCATATCTCCATCTGCTACGGCGTCACCTCCAAAAATTGTCATAACCAGTACAATAAGAAAAATCAAGGATGATGGAATGGCGAAAAACCAATACATTTTCTCGAAATAATCCATATTGCCAAACCACTCTGCCATAAAGTCCTACTATTTAAAAATTAACGTCTAGAAAGTTAATCAAAGAAATTGTAATTCAGTGAACTAAAGTCTATTAAAAATCATTCACGTGTTATTGATTAATTACATAGATATCATTCCACGTTTTCACTTTCCACTGAAGTTTCCTGTACTTCTGGTTTCTTCATAGCACGCCATAGAATATAAACACCTGCTAACACAAAAGGAATACTTAAAATTTGTCCGGTATTAATTGGTAATACAGCATCGCGTGCAGTTTGTCCAACTTTCACAAACTCAATTCCAAAACGCGCACCGAACAATAGAATTAAGAATACACCGAACATCATTCCTTGTTTTTTCCATGCATTCCGTTTCCAGTACATATACATCAAAACAATAAAAATGATCACATAACTTATCGCCTCATACAACTGCGCTGGATGGCGGATGGGTATATCCTCCCAACGACATTGTTCCCACGGCAAGCAATCATGATTCATAAAGCGGAACCCCCAAGGAACAGTTGTAATATCTCCAACAATTTCATGGTTAACGAGGTTTCCCAATCGGATAAAACACCCTGCAATTGCAATAGGAGCTACAATTCTATCTAAAATCCACATCATTGGGCGCTTGGCCACTCGACGGGAATAAATAAATAATGCTATTAAAATTGCAATAGCACCACCATGACTGGCTAATCCACCTTCCCAAATTTTAATGATATTTAGTGGATGAGAAAAATAACCTTCCTCGATGCGCATCCCTGCTTCATTAAATTCGTCAAAATAAGGCCCATAAAATAACACATGACCAAGACGCGCACCAACAATTGTTGCGATGACCATATACAGTACAAGCTTGTCCAACTTATTCTCCTTTATCCCCTCTTTTTTGAACATGCGCTGAACAACAAAATACCCTATTATAAGTCCAGTCACGAACAGTAACCCATACTTATTTGGGGTTTTCCAGCCTTCAATCAGTTCCGCGCTTACATCCCAGTTTATTGCTAATATCACGTCTTTTTGGTTTTCTTCTGTGGGTTAAATATAGTCATCTTTTGATTCCACTTTTTAAAGAACAAACACTATATTCGTAGAAGTGAAGATTTATTCTGGTATAGCGCTCTTTTTCGTACTTTTTCTTTGTACCGCCTGTCCTGAACCATCCAATTATTCATCCGTAAAAAGACTACAAGATAATGGTATGGATTTCCCCGATTTACAGCGCGAATATTATGAAGGGATCACCTACATGCTATCGAACATGTTCGGTTATGATTACGATGATGATTATGTTTTAACGGATGATGCAGATACCAAATCCATTTATGACATGGATTTGAACTTCAGCGTAGAAGTTTTTTCGTCGTACGATGCCGAATTAATCCAATATGGATTTGACAATGAAATTAGTCCTTTGGATGCCGTGCATAACAATTACATTCACAAGCGTCAAGAGTCTTTATATGACTATACGACTTCAATCAAAAAAGAAGTACCAGAATCCGTTGGCTATCCTGGCTATATTCAAGTGGTTCATGGAAGTAATTATTCATATGAGGATGGTTCATCTTACTTTACCGCTACATTGGAAATAGGTGACCGCTATTTTGTTTTCCAACTGATTGGTAAGCGCGAAAATATGGGCTACCTGCATGATGATTTTGTTGATATACTCTCTTCTGTTGAAGGCTAATGGACCCACGACTATTTATTAATGCATTCAGTGATGTTATTTCATCAGGATTGCCAGGCGAAAAGTCTCACGGTGAAGCAATGCCCGTTAATCGAAAGTTCACCAGCGATTCACTTAAAATTGCTCCTGACGTTCGAAATTCAGCGGTCGGCATTATTCTATATCCAAAAGCTTCTTCTTTTCAATCTATTTTAATTCAGCGACCAGATTATAATGGAACACACGGAAATCAAATCAGCTTTCCAGGGGGAAAAATGGATCAAGAAGATCCAAATCTTGAGTATACTGCGCGTCGGGAATGCATGGAAGAAATAGCGCTACCGATGAATTCCGGTAAAATGATAGGAGAACTTTCCAGCGTTCATATACCGGTAAGTAAGTTTCTCGTAAAGCCGTTTGTTTTTTTCGTAGATGAGTTACCTCAACTTCATCCAGACGAGCGTGAGGTAGCGTCGATTATTCATTTTGACGTTTTCGATTTGATAAATGAAGCCAACCTGAAAACTACGGACATTAAATTCCGCCAAGGATTCGTCCAAAAAAACGTTCCTTACTACGACATTAAAGGTCATGTAGTTTGGGGTGCCACAGCAATGATGCTGGCCGAATTAAAGGCTATCCTGAAACAACTCTAGAATCGGAAGCGAGCAACTCCGAATGCTGTAGAAACGCTGTTTGACTCATCAAGGAAGAAGGACAAAGCATCTCTCGAAGCAATCCCAACCTCATACGTTCCATTGCCCAACACAAAGTTAACGCCCAAAGGAATGTTATGCTGATAAATCCCACCACCGTAGTATCCGGCACTGATTTGAATCCATTTTACCGGACGCACCTCTCCACCAATGGAATAAACTGCATTATTAATCCCTCCTGGGTTCTCACGATTAAAAGGCGCTACCACATCGATACCAATTGAAGCAATCTTTCCAAAGTCTATACTGCATCCAAGTCGGATATTTGCCGCATTATTTACTTTAATGCTCTCCTGCCCTTCTAACGTCAACAAGCCACCATCTTCCAGAAATTGCTCAACCGAATTGGTAATATTATAATTGGATAGCCCATCTAGTCGCATATCTCCTACAAGAGTATCTTTCACTGTATACACATTACGCTTGTAAGTAACGGAACCAATGTTGTTGACCGCAAGACCAATTTTAAAGTATTTAGCAATCTGAGCAGTAGCAGAAAAATCCAGTCCGTAACCATTTCCAACACTTGCAGGGATTCCTCCTGATTGCGTAAAGGCAGAAGGGTTTCCGCTGGCAACAGCGCCATAATCGATATCAAAACTTGGAGACATGGACGAATAAAAGCGTAATCCGTCAGCATCCGAAGTCATATTAAACATCGCTGTGGACTGAATGAATCGTCCACCAATTCCTGCGTAAAGAGAAAAGGTAGAGTCCCCAAAAAGCTTTCTTCCATACCCCACATTATAGTAACGATTCCATGCAAATCGAATTTCAGATCCGTTTGTAATTTCGCTCAATCGCAAGGGCACACCTATGGATCCTGCAACAACCGCATTTAAAGTATCCTCCGAAATATTACCGTTATTAGGAATAATAGTAGTATCCGTTCCAAAAACAACCGTTAACTCATCGAAATAATCTGCGAATTTCCCTCTGAAAATAAGATCAGTGGTATTTGGACTCAACTTTGAATACCAATTGTAGTGCTCTTGAACATTGAATGCAATTCCACCAAATTTTTCAGACTGAAAAGAAAAACCTAACCAATTATAACGTGCATCAATCATAATTCCAGCATCCAAATAATCAGCTGCGGCATCTGCCTGCGCTTGAAGGTCAATATTTTCTGAATTACCTCCGAACACATCGCTCCTTAGCGTTCTATACAATCTTCTTAACCGGTCCTTGTTCAACGCGTCAGAATAAATACCAAGGCTAAATTCTGTCATCCCAGAAGTGAATCGTTTTCCCTCATAACCTGTTCCAAAACCTAACCCGGAAGTGTTCACACCAAGACAATGATAATCCGTAAGGAATGTTGTAGCCACCCCTTTACCAACAGCGGTATAAGCGATACCTTGTGTTTGAGAAAATGCATTAAAAGAAAAGAAAGCGCATAGCGCGATGATTGAGCCCAGTGTTTTCATAAATGTAGATTACAATTTACTTCTAAAAGTACGAGGAAATGTCTAAAAACAAAAAGAGGAACAAATTTTTATGAACTTGTTCCTCTTTCAGCTAAACCATGCTAAAACTATAAAACTCAAACAATGGTAAACTACCCCCATTGTTCTCGTAAACAAATGTATGTATTAAAAACACATCTAGGACAACTTTATTTTAAAAAAAGTGTTAATTTTTTGTAAGATTATTGTTATCCTAAAGCTACATCGAGAATCATCATAATCAGAAATCCACCGATAAACCCAAGTACGGCAACGTCTGTGAACTTATCGCGTTGGGTTTCGGGAATAACTTCCTCCACTACAACATAGATCATAGCACCAGCTGCGAATGCTAATGCAAACGGAAGAATTGGTTGCATGTAAATAACTGCCAAAGCACCAAGCACTCCAAAAATGGGTTCAACGATAGCCGACATTTGACCGTACCAGAAACTCTTTCTTCTACTTACCCCCTGACGCCGTAATGGCATTGCCACGGCAAACCCTTCAGGAAAATTTTGGATACCAATACCAATAGCAAGAGCAACCGCCCCAGCAATTGTAGCTCCATCTAATCCGAGACTGGCAGCACCGAATAAAACTCCTACAGCCAGTCCTTCAGGAATATTATGCAAGGTGATGGCCAACACCAGCAAAGTAGTTTTGTGCCATTGGGTTTTGACACCTTCTTTTTCCTCCTCTTTAAAATTAATGTGCAAATGCGGCATTAGTTTGTCCAGGCCAAACAAGAACAATGCCCCCAGAAGAAAACCAACCGCGGCTGGCATCCAGGGCATTGAAGGATAGCTTTTCTCTGACATTTCAATCGCCGGATTCAGTAATGACCAAAAGCTAGCAGCTACCATCACTCCTCCGGTAAAACCGAGCATAGCATCCAATACACCGCGATGTAAGGTTTTAAAGAAAAAGACGAGCGCTGCACCTGATGCAGTTAAAAACCATGTGAAGAGCGTTGCATAAAGAGCTGCAAGCACCGGATCAATTGAACCTAGATAATCAACTAAACTCTCATACCAACCAACAGAGGACTCCATTCTAAGTACTAAAATTAAAAAGTTAGACAAATCTAACTATTAATTCTCAAAAAGATAATATGGCGAACAGAATCGTATTGAATGAATTATCTATCTTTGCGCCAAAATTTTAGTCAAATAAAGAACAAATGGCAACAAACAGAACTTTTACAATGTTGAAGCCTGACTCTATTGAGAGTGGCAATACTGGAAACATTCTTCAGATGATTACTGATGCTGGATTTGCAATTAAAGCAATGAAGTATACACGTTTATCTGAGGAGCAAGCAAAGAAATTTTATGAAGTACATGCAGAACGCCCTTTCTATGGAGAGTTGGTAGAATACATGACTTCCGGGCCAATCATTGCTGCTATTTTGGAAAAAGAAAATGCAGTTGCTGATTTCAGAGCATTAATTGGAGCTACTGATCCTGCTGAAGCTGCCGAGGGGACAATTCGTAAGAAATATGCTGAGTCAAAAGGTCGTAATGCCGTTCATGGTTCTGACTCTGATGAAAACGCTCAAATCGAAGGAGATTTCCATTTCTCTGCCGCTGAAATATTCTAGGTAATTACACCGAAAAAAGAAAGGCTTCCATCATAACGATGGGAGCCTTTTTTATGTGAAATGATTACATTTGATTCTAAAGACACAAACTATGAATAATTATACCTCAACGGTTGAAGAACGCTTTATCAAATACGCTAAAATTGATACTACAGCAGATCCTACTTCAACAAGCTTCCCATCTTCTGAGATTCAAAAAAATCTTGGAAAAGTACTGGTTGAGGAACTGAAGGAATTAGGTATCAAAGATGCCGAAATGGATGAATGGGGGTATGTTTTCGGAACGCTTCCGAACAATACAGCTAATGATAACCTACCGACAATTTGTTTTTGCTCTCATATGGATACCGCTCCTGACGTAACAGGGAAAAATGTAAAACCCATTGTACATCGAAGTTACGATGGAGAGCCTATTACTCTTCCAGATGATAATGCACAAGTTATTACCACTGAAAAGCATCCATATCTAAAGGAAAAAATTGGCGACGACATTATTACTGCAAGCGGATTAACACTTCTGGGCGCAGATGACAAAGCAGGTATTGCTATCATTATGGACCTTGTTCATCATTTGGTAAATAATCCAGAAATACGGCATCCGAATATTCGAATATTATTTACGCCAGATGAAGAGGTTGGTAGAGGTGTAGATCATTTGGATATGGAAAAGTTAAACGCAGATTTTGGTTACACACTTGATGGCGGTGTCGCTGGTTCTCTTGAAGACGAGAGCTTTTCTGCTGATGGAGTTACAATTACCGTAAACGGCATTAGCGCTCATCCTGGTTACGCAAAAGGCAAGATGGTTAATGCATTAAAGGTTGTTGCAGAGTTCGTTGCTTCACTTCCGAAAAATGAATGGTCACCAGAAACTACTGAGAAGCGAGAAGGTTTTGTCCATCCACACACTATTTCAGGAGGTATGGAAGAGGCAAGTGTTTCTTTCATCATCCGTGATCATATTACAGCTAAGCTGGGCGAATATGAATCGCGTTTAGAGGATTTACTAAAAGCTACGCTGGCCAACTATCCGAAACTTGATTATACATTTGAAGTAAAGGAGCAATATCGTAATATGAAGGAAATAATAAAGGACGTTCCTTTTGTTACGGATTATGCGATTCAGGCTATGGAACAAGCTGGAATAAAACCTTTGCCTACGATCATTCGTGGAGGTACAGACGGATCGCGTCTTTCATTTATGGGCCTACCATGTCCAAATATTTTTACGGGTGAAATGGGAATTCACTCGAAACATGAATACGTCAGTATTCAAGATATGGAGAAAGGAACAGCGACGCTCACTGAGTTAGTTCAAATCTGGGCTAAGCACGCATAAAAGATGGACCACAAGCTCATCATACAAGATATTAAGCAAGGTAAATTCGAGAAGATTTATTTTCTTCATGGTGAAGAGGCTTATTTCATCGATGCAATTACCGATGCCATTATAGAACATGCACTGGAAGAGCATGAGCGTGACTTTAATCAAACGATCTTGTATGGAAAGGACTCAGATGCACTAAGCATCATTTCTGAAGCTAAAGGTTATCCAATGATGGCTGAACGGAGGCTGGTGGTTTTAAAAGAAGCGCAAGATTTTCGAGGACTCGAAGATCTCACTCCCTATTTTGAGTCACCTTCTGAGCAAACTATTTTTGTCGTTAACTACAAGTACAAGAAATACGATACTCGAAAGAAATCAATTAAAGCTGCCGCCAAAAACGGGATTGTTTTCAAATCAGATAAAGTTCCTGAATATAAGTTAGCTGAGTGGATCAGTGCTTTTGTAAGTTCGTCGGGGTATTCAGTTACCCCTAAAGCCAGTATGCTTATTGCTGAATTTCTCGGTAATGATCTCAGCAAGATTGTGAATGAGTTAGACAAACTCCAGATACTGGTAGAAAAAGGGACTACCATCAATGAAATTCACATTGAAGAAAATATCGGAATCTCGAAAGACTATAATGTTTTCGAGCTGATCAATGCCATTAGCGCACGTGATATTACAAAAGCAAATAAGATTGTCGATTACTTTGATCACAATCCGAAGGCAACATCCATCATTGTTGTTGTTTCAAATCTATTCAATCACTTTTCGAAGTTGATGAAAATTCATTTTCTTCAAAACAAATCTCGTGAAGCCGTAGCCCAAGCTGTAAGAGTACCACCATTCGTGGCAGGACAACTATTAAGCTCGACAAAGATTTACAACCCTAAAAAGATTGCGGCAAACATCGCCATTCTTCATGAATATGACTTGAAATCCAAAGGCGTAGAAAACTCTTCTTTCACGCATGGTCAACTTATGAAGGAACTGGTTTATCAACTTATGCATTAATGCGCTTATTTTATGATCCTGACATAGCTATATCTTCTATAACTCATACGCTGAGTGAAGAAGAGTCTAAACATATTGTGCGTGTTTTACGATTGAAAGAAGGAGATAAAATTGCTGTCTTAAATGGCCGCGGAAATCGCTTTGATTGTGTCATCGTTAATGCACATCCTAAACGTTGTGACGTTGAAATTGAACAAATAGAATCAGCGCCTTCGCCTGCTTACGATATACATATTGCTGTGAGTCCCACTAAACAATTGGATAGAATGGAATGGTTTGTGGAGAAAGCTACGGAAATCGGGATTACTGAAATTACCTTTTTACAATGTTCTAACTCGGAGCGTGTTAAGTTAAAGCTAGACCGATTAGAACGAAAAGCAATTTCAGCTATGAAACAATCACATCGCCTTTATCTTCCAAAGTTGAATGACTTAACCTCTTGTTCAACATTCATTCGTCAATATCCCAATGGGTTAATTGCTCATTGTTATGAAGGCAAAAAACACAATATGAGTGAAGTTTACTCAACAAGCAAGTGTCCTATATTGATAGGCCCCGAAGGCGATTTTTCTCGAGATGAGATTGAATTAGCAGCGGAAAATGGATATAAAATAATTACCTTAGGGAAGAACAGATTAAGAACTGAAACAGCTGCACTTTACGCTTGTATGCAGGCCAAGATATTGACAGTATGAAACATTTACTTTCCTTACTTATATTTTTAGCAATGGGGTATTCATACTCCTTAGCACAGGGAAGCTATAAACTCGCTGTTTTAAAATACAACGGTGGAGGTGATTATTATGCCAACCCAACTGCACTGCCCAACTTAATTCGATTTTGTAACACAAATTTATCTATGGGGATTTCAAAAGATGTCCCATACGTTGAAGTCGGAAGTCCTGATTTATTTCAGTATCCATTTGTGCATATGACTGGACATGGAAACGTGGTGTTCTCATCTTCTGAAGCCGAAAACCTGCGCACCTATCTTTTAGGTGGAGGTTTCCTTCATATTGATGATAATTATGGTATGGATGAATTCATCAGAGTTGAACTAAAAAAGGTATTTCCGAATAATGAACTCGTCGAATTACCATATACACACGAGGTTTTCCATCAGAAATTTGATTTCAATGGACTTCCAAAAATCCATGAGCATGATGGCAAGCGCCCGCAAGCATTTGGAATAATTGTCGATGGCCGTCTGATATGCTTGTATACATATGAGACCGATATCAGTGACGGTTGGGAAAATCAGGAAGTTCATAACGACTCTCGCGAAAAGCGAGATCAAGCCTTAAGAATGGGCGCAAACATTTTGATGTATGCCTTCATGCAGTAACAATCGGATATCGCTTCACTTCATACTCTTCCTGATATTTTTTTCATTATCGGCTTCGCACTATTTGTATGCCCAGAAAAGTAGAGTTGAAGATTACACACCGCTGCAAAAGGCTATACAAGCCAAAGATATAGCTCTGGTTAAAGCGTTGATTAAAGAAGGGGTAGATATCAACGAAGAAAGTCGTTATGGCACCGAAGCCATTGAACTCGCCATAAGAACAGATCAAATTGAAATAGTCAAACTCCTCTTATCAAAAGGGGCAACAAGTAAATGGGGGTTGCAATATGCAGTAGGAAACAATAACGCTGAAATGGTTCGACTACTCATTAACAATAATTTTGAGTTTGGTTATGCCATGGTTTATGCGGCTGAGAATAATAATCTTTCAATGGTTCACATGCTTGTTCGAAATGACGCTGAAGTTCGTGTTAGCCAAAAACGAAAAAGAGGATTGTTTCGAAAATACTACGTCTCCCCTATTGAAATGGCGGTTAAAAATGGTAACAAAGCGATGAGCTTGTTTCTAATTGAACATGGCGCACCTCTTTCGGAAGCCATTGATGAATGCTTTGATTACAAGCAAAACACCGTCTTAAAAGCCTTAATTGATGATAATTCCAATTCGCTGGGTCAATTCCTTGAGCCAGCTTTTCGAAAAGGCAATGAAGAGATCATTGATTATTTAATTGTGAAGGGTGCAGACATACACCATAGAGATACTGATGGAAATACGCTTCTTCATTTAAGCGCTCTAAACGGTCATGCTTCAATTGTGAAAAGATGCGTTGAACTTCATGAATTAGACATTCAGTCCAAAAATAACTTGGGAGAAACTCCCTTAATGCTATCTGTTCAGGGCAACAATATTTCGCTGGTTACTTACCTTCTTGATAAAGGAGCAAATGTAGACCATGAAAACAATAAAGGAGAGACTGCGCTTTTCTATACTACCGAAAATAATCTATCAATGTTTAATCTATTGGTAAGCAAAGGAGCAGATGTATCACATAAAACAATAGACAATACAACCTTATTGATTAATGCTGCAGAAAACAAGAATTATACGGTGGTCAAGACGTTGCTTGAAAACGACGCAGACATTCACGTAAAGAACAATTCCGGGCACACAGCATTCCAATATATTATTTCTCCACACGACAGAAATTCGGCGCTCGTACAGTTGTTCTTATCAAAAGGTGCCGATATCGATGTGCGCGACGTTACATCCGGAAAATCAATGATGCATTACGCCATTGAGCGAGAAAAACTGGAGGACATTAAAACATTAGTCAACTTAGGCGCATCCATCAATGTAAAAGATACAGATGGTAACAGGCCAAGAGTTGATGAACCGGAAATCATCAAATACTTAGTTGAAAACGGGGCCGACATTAACGCTGTCGATAGTCGACATGATTCTTATTTGTGTGTAGCTGTGCACAACAACGATTTGGAACTTGCTCATTACCTCGTATCAAAAGGGATTGATGTCAACCAAAACTGTTATTTTTCTGAACCTCCCATTATCAAGGCGGTAGAATCGAATAACCTAACGCTGGTAGAATTCTTAGCAGATAATGGCGCTGACGTGAATGCCATTGGCTACTTTAATCGGAATGTCATGGAATATGCCGAGCGTGAAGGGAATCATGAAATTATTGAATTTCTCAAGGAAAACGGAGCTATGACCAAGTCAGAAAAGCGTGACTTGTATAAAAAGTCCATCGATATGGAGCACGATATTCGCAGAGCTGTTAATGATAAAGATGAGCAGCAACTTGCCTATCTGTTGAAGAATTCCAAAGGACTGGTCATTCAGAACAGAGTGATTGAAAAAGCGGCTGTATTTGCTGCTGAGGAAGGAAATCCGCTGCTCGTCGAACTATTAATCGATAAGCTTAGATTCGATATTAACGAGCAAGTGAACGCCTCGAATCAAAACCTATTAATGATTGCCACGATCAATGATGAAACGAGTCTTGTTAGTTATTTGATCAATAAAGGTTGCAATTTACAGATGTTTGATGCTCATGGTAGAAAGGCACATGACTATGCCAAAAGCAAGGCGATGCGCAGGATCTATAAGGATATAAAATAAAAAAGTCGCTACTTTTTCAAGTAACGACTCTAACTAATTCTTTTTGAATTTTATGAACCACATCCAACGCAATCGATGTGCGTATCCATTGGTTTTACACCGTTAACTTTCATTTCAAGGTTATGAATCTTATCCTTGATGTCCATATCTTGAAACATGTCTCCGGTTAGCTGTGATTTCAATTGCTCCAATTCGTTCAATAGCTGTTCCTTTTCCATGGTATCTGATTTGTGAATGAATAACAAATATCCTGTAAAAAAGCTAACACTTTCTGGGCACTATTAATTGAATATGAACAAAGTTATTAACCATGTTAGCAAAACAACCATCTCATCTAAATGTGCGTCTAATTTTCAGGTTAATTTTATATATTGCCAATGTTAATCAAATATTAACTACTACGAGCTTATGAAAATATTATTACTGCTGGTATCCTTCTTATTTGTTTGTGCATCTTCGTTTGGGCAATACTGTGTATCTGGCGGTCCATCGAACAATGCGGACTCTAATATTGAATTTGTATCAATTACAGGATCATCTGGAAGTATCAATTATACTGGATGTCCTGGAGTTACGGGCGTTGAACACTATACAGCTGAATCCGTAAGTCTTGGTAGAGGTAATTCTTTTTCACTTGATGTACTTTTTGGTACATGTGGAGGGAATTATGCAGGTGCCGGAGAGGTTTGGATTGACTTCAATCAGAATTTCACATTTGAATCAAATGAATCTATTGGAACCTGGACAGGGACACCTCCAACTGCCATCAGTACGTTCAACTTTACGGTTCCTTTAACTTCAACAATTGGCCCAACAAGAATGCGTATCATGCATAGAGAAGGAGGAGCAATTCCTTTAGATCCTTGCTCTAACTTTACTTGGGGATCTGTTACAGATTTTAATGTCGTTATTGTAGAAGGTGTAGATTGCAGCGGCTACGTAGGCGATGACCTATCAGATGCAATTGAAGTAAGTGCTTTACCTTACACTGACAATAGCTCGACAGCCGTTTGCTACACTAACCAGCATATGACCTATTCTTCACCAGATGTTTATTATCGTGTAGTCACTGATCCGGCAAATCCATGGATGGAAATATCTCTGTGCGGATCAGCTTTCGACACCTTTTTATCGGTAATCGAACCCAATGGTGGATTCATTGCGGGAAATGATGATGGAAATTGTGGCTCACAATCAGAGCTGGTTTTAAATACAGCGAATTACCCGGTCATTTATATTGTTGTAGAAGGTTGGGGAGTAGAAAGTGGAGATTACAGCCTTTCAATCAATGATGATTTACTAGCGACCTCAAAAAATGATCTTGAAAAGCTTCGGGTTTATCCTAATCCCGTCAAAGATTATTTGAACCTGACGAATGAATCTGCAGGTAGAATAGAAATTAGAGATATCAATGGTGGGATTGCTCTTGAAACGGATGTTGCACCATTTGCTAAAATGGATGTTTCAAACTTATCAACTGGGGTCTATTTCATTAAATATATTGTTGACGAACACTTTACTATCAAAAAATTAATCAAGGAGTAATGAAGGTATTTGCATTTTTTCTAACACTTTTTGTTAGCACATTGGTATATGGCTATGATTGGGATCAAAAAGCAGACTTTGGCGGACTAGCGAGACATAGAACAACCGCGCTTGCGATTGGCAACTATGTTTATTTCGGACTTGGACATTTCAATGGTGCCGGGCCGAACATCTTGTTTGAAGATTGGTGGGAATATGATCCTGCGACAAACGCATGGACGCAAAAGGCAGACTATGGTGGAGGTCTTATGTACCATGCTTCTGGTTTCACAATTGGAAATCTAGGATATGTTGGGACAGGAAGAGCACCTGGTTCTGTATTGGTCCAAACTTTTTACAGTTATGACCCAACGACTAATATGTGGACGCAACTCGCGAATTTCCCTGGATCTGGACGTCGTGGCGGCGTAGGCTTCACTATTGATGGTTATGGATACATGGGAACCGGAACATACAATTCAGACTTTTATCGCTACGATCCTGGAAATGACACTTGGACGGCCATTGCATCTATGCCCACCGTAGGACGAATATCTGCAGTAGGTTTTGAACTTGGCGGTTACGGATATGTTGGAACAGGAAATGCTGGAGGCGCATCAAATGACTTTTGGCGATACGATCCTTCAACCGATCAATGGACTCAAATGGCGAATGTTGGTCCAATTCCACGACAAGAAGCTTCAGGTTTTGCGGTAAACGGCAAAGGATATATTCTCACCGGAGATAATTTTTCGAGTGGAACAAATTATGGAGACATGTGGGAATACGATCCAGCTACTGATACGTGGGTTCAACTGGAAGACTTTCCAGGTAATGCACGCCGCTACCTTTCCTGTGTAACACTTGGAGATATTGTCTACGCTGGGTTGGGTACAAATGGTACGAATTTTAAAGATTTTTGGGCATTCGATCAAGTCGCTTCCACTCTCGAGCGCAACATTGAAGACATTGAGATAACGGCATATCCAAATCCAACTACAGAATTCATCAACCTTGATTTAGATGGTTTGTCAGAAGAGTATTTTAATAAGATTGAAGTTCGAATATATACATTGACTGGACAGAAAGTAAAAACGGCATTTGTATCGAATGTTGCTATGAAAATGGATGTTTCTGATCTTTCCAGAGGTACTTATATTCTTGAATTGGCATATAAAGATATGCCACTCAAAACCAATAAAATTAGTATTCAATAATGCGAGCTAAGACAATAATAGTATTCGTTCTTTCCCTTATGGCTGGGGTGTCTTTTGCTACAGAATGGGAACAACGAGCAGACTTTGGTTCTCATGGTCGACACCGAGGCACAGCGGCTTCTGTAGGCACCAAAGGGTATATGGGATTAGGACATTACAACGGAGCAGGTCCAAATATCATTTTGGATGACTGGTGGGAATACGATCCTGCAACGAATGCTTGGACACAAAAAGCGGATCATCCTGTTGGAAATTATGGAGTGATCGCATTTACTGTAGGCGATTATTGTTATGTTGGTTCTGGCCAAGTCAATTCAAATTTTTACCGTTTCGATCCTGCTAGTAATCAATGGGATCAATTAAATACTCCACCAACTAGTTTCTCAAACTCCCATGCTTTTTCACTAGATGGTAAAGCTTACTCAATGCCAACGAGTTCATCCAATCTCTATGAATACGATCCGATCTCAGATAACTGGACAATTAAAAACAATGCACCATTTAGTGCATCTTTCTGGGCAACTTCCTTCGTAATTGGTGAAAAAGCTTATGTAAAAAATGGTTCTTCACTTTGGGAATATAAACCGAGTATCGACGAGTGGATTGCAAGAGCACCATTCCCTGGACTCGCAACTTCTGGTTCTGTGGCTTTAACACAATATGAAAAAGGTGTTCTTGTATCAGGCTATGGAAGCTTCCTGTCTAACGTTACTTCAGAAGTATGGGCATACGACCCCTATTTGAACGAGTGGGATAGCCTAACAGAATTCCCAGGAAATAGTCGACGCTTCGCATCAGGTTTTTCCGTTGGTAACCGATGTTACTTTGGAATAGGAACTAATGGAACTAATTTTGGAGATTTCTGGGAATTTGATGCTTTGGCCAATGTTCAAACCATAGATTTTGAACACCTAAATGTATTCCCAAATCCTGCCAGTGAGTTTGTTCGTTTTAAATTGAATTCAATGCTGGAATTTTCGGTTGAGATCTACGCAACAAACGGGCAGTTGATCCGAAGATTAGAAGCCGAGGGTGGATTTGCTCAATTCAATCGTGAAAATCTATTAGCAGGAACCTATTACTATTCAATCAAAAAAGAGGGCATTGTTGTCCAAACTGATTCATTTATATTCAACTAAGCTATGAGAACCATCATTCTATTATTTGCCGGTGTTTTATTCTCAGGAACACTTTTGGCGCAAACAGAGAATTTCTGGACGAAGAAAAATGACTTCACAGGGCTAAAACGGGAACGCGCCGTTTCTTTTGTAATTAACGATAAAGCATACGTTGGTACCGGAGTTGATACTGCCGAGATGGTATTCAATGATTTCTGGGAATACGAGCCAGCAACGGATACTTGGTCGCAAGTCGCTAGTTTACCAGCTGCACCTCGAAGAAATGCTTCAGCATTTGCAATTGGTTCAAAAGGATATGTTGGCGTTGGAATGAGTGATGCCGACGCTAATCTTGGGACAGTGCTTTCTGACTTTTGGGAATATACACCTGCAACAAATAGTTGGGTTCAAAAAGCAAGTTATCCGTCAACACCGGTATACTTCGCTACGGCGTTTAACATAGGAGACTACGGATATATTTGCTGCGGTAAACGCGGCCCGAACTGGTATACGACAGAATTATGGCGATACGACCCTCAAACAGATAGCTGGGCTTCAAGGACCAGTTTCCCAGGCGGTGTGAGATATCAGCTCACAAGTTTTGTGGTTAATAACTCAGCCTATGTTGGTCTTGGAACTGATCAGGATTTGTATAGAAACGATATTTGGGAATATAAGCCTTCACAAGATCAATGGACCCAAAAAGCAGATTTACCTGGAAGCGAGAGAGCTTCTACACATGCTTTCGGCATAGGTAACTATGGGTATGTGTGTATGGGAGCTAATGGCGGATTATTGGATGATTTATGGGAGTATAATGCATTTAACAACACATGGTCTTCAAAAGCACCTTATGGTGGATCAAGAAGAAAAAATGGCGTTGCATTCGTTATTAATAAAAAAGCCTACGTAGGAATTGGGAAAGGAAACTCGGGGAAAAAAATGAGTATGTGGGAATATACACCTGGAGATTATGTCGGACTTTCTGAAAATGATTTGGTTGACATGAACATATTCCCAAACCCAGCGTCGGGCCAGGTTAATGTACAAACGAGCTCAACTAACATTGATAAGTTCGAGATCTACACACCGCAAGGAACAAAAGCAATTACTACAGATTTCACAAGTACAATAAATACGGAAACGCTGAGTACTGGAGTTTATGTACTAGTTGGGAAAAATCAATCAGGAGAAATCATTGGAAAAGAAAAACTCATTATTCGCTAGTATGAAATCAATCATTACACTTCTACTCGCCTTTGTTGTAAACTTTACATTTGCTCAGGATCAATGGGTCATTAAAGATTCTATTAATGGTGCTCCAAGATCGGTCGCATCGGCATTTGTCATTAATGGAGAAGGCTATACCTTATGTGGCCTGGATGAAGGCGGTTTTCGCCGCAAAATGTATTCTTATACCTACTGGCAAGATGATTGGGACGATGAAGAATCACTCGGAGGAGTCAATGGATTTGGTCTAAATCGGGGTTCAGCAAGTGCATTTGCTATAGGAAATAAAGGTTATATATGTCTTGGGCAAGGTGTAACCAATGGTTTTTTCAATGACCTGTGGGAGTACGACCAAACGACGGGTGCGTGGAGTCAAAAAGCAACATTCATCGGAACTCCGAGAAGACAGGGGGTTGGTTTTGCTATAGATACGGTTGCCTATGTGGGGCTCGGGATCGATGCAAATGGATTTAGAAAAGACATGTTCAAGTACAGTCCTGCGACTAATTCCTGGACCCAACTGAACGATTTTGCAGGAACTGCAAGAAAAGAAGCCGTTGGGTTTACGATGGGAGGTCAGGCTTACGTTGGTACTGGAGATGACGGAGTGCTTCGAAACGATTTTTGGCAATATGAACCTACAACAGATTCATGGGTTCAAAAAGCTGACTTCCCGGGAACACGAAGAAAGGGTGCTGCCGGCTGGGGGATCTTTCCACAAGGGTTTATTTGTACTGGAGAAGACATCAACTTTGAGTACACGAATGACCTATGGGAGTACAACTACTTCACAGATACATGGGTGCAACGTGCCGATTATCTTGGAAACGGACGCTCGAATGCTATTGCGTTTGTGATTCAAGATGTAGCCTTTGTCGGATCTGGATATAATGGTGATTTTTTAGATGATGTGTATGCCTATCGCAGAGTTGTTGGTCTCGATGAGATCGATACTTATAAAAGCACCAGACTTTACCCAAACCCTTCAAATACTTCTGTTTCAATAGAAGTGGACCCGACCGGATTAGAGGTACACATTTCTTCAATAGATGGTAGGAACGTGACAGATCAATTGACCATTGAAGAAAGTATAAAAGGTTTTCATATTGACAGAGGCGCTTTGCCCAATGGTAATTATCTAATACATTTAAAGCACAAAGAACTTGGTGTTGTATACCAGGATAAACTTGTACTTCTATAAATGAACCGACTATTAATCCCTATTCTTCTCTTGCTTGTCGCATGTAGCGAAACAGAACCTGAAATTCAGGATCTTCGAACAGATGAAGAACGCGAAGCCGCTCAGCAAGAAAGTGAGGTGGCTAACGAACCATCAATAACGTTGAATGATTCATTGGACGACAGCATCCCTCCGGTTTCTGCTTCAAACTTCTCGTATAAAATCATTGAAGTTGATCACGGCTGGGGCTACCAAATATATGATGGTTCCACAATGCTCATTAAACAAGAGCACATTCCTTCGGTTCCCGGAATTAACGGTTTTGAGACACAGGAAAAAGCAGAAATCGCGGCTAAGTATGTCTTAGACCAAGTTCAGGAGGGCAACTTCCCTCCCACCGTATCACCTGAAATACTTGAGAGTATAGGCGCACTGTAATCATTGGGAATTCAACAATGATATAAATATATACGATGTAAATATTTACCATGGTAAATATTTGCATATCTTTGTACTATATGATTAACAAAACATCACAAGATATGAGAACAATAATTCATAAATCCGACGAACGTGGCCGAGCAGATCATGGCTGGCTTAAAGCAAAGCACTCATTTAGCTTCGCGCAATGGTTTAATCCCGAAAAAATGAACTTTGGTGCCTTGCGCGTACTCAACGATGATAAAGTTGCTCCTGGGACTGGTTTTGGAACACACCCTCACAATAACATGGAAATCATAACTATTCCGCTAAAAGGAAAAGTACTCCATAAAGATAATATGGGGCATGGGGAAGAAATCAAAACCGGAGAAATCCAGGTAATGAGTGCAGGAACCGGAATCACGCATAGTGAATATAATGGCAGCAGCACGGAAGATCTGGAGCTTTTCCAAATATGGATTATGCCCAACAAACATGGTGCTACCCCTCGTTACGATCAGTTTAGTATTGATATGTCTGGAATGCAGAATAATTTCCTTCAATTGGTAAGCCCTAACAAAGATGATTCTGGCTCATGGATCAATCAAGATGCCTGGATTCATATGGCTGAAATAGAGGCTGGACAGGAAATCGAGTATGCTTTCAAAGAAAAAAAGAACGGTGCCTATTCAATGCTGGTAGAAGGCAAAGTACGCATTGGAGATGAAACTCTAAATAAACGAGACGCTTTTGGCGCTTGGGAAACTGAAAAAGTTTCGTTCTTTGCAGAAGAGAAAAGTAAAGTCCTTGTGATTGAAGTACCAATGGAAAAAGAAAGTTATGCATAAGATATTAGAAGATTTAAATTGGCGATATGCCACAAAGAAGTATGATTCGACTAAAAAAGTAAGCGAGGAAGATTTGGAAGTGATTAAAGAATCGCTGCGACTGGTTCCAACATCCTATGGACTGCAGACTTTGAAGTTTCTCATGATAGAAGATCAAGAAATTCGTGAGAAACTAGTTCCGGCATCCTTTGGTCAACAACAAGTGCAAGATGCTTCTCACCTTTTCGTACTATGTGCATACAAAGATGTAACTGACAAGCATGTTGATGATTACGCCCAAAATATTGCGACCACGCGCGGTCAAACACTCGAAGATGTTGCTGGCTACGCCAACTACATGAAGCAAACGATTGGTAATCTTAGCCCAGAGCATAAGCTAATTTGGACCAGTAAACAGTTATACATCGCACTCGGTCAATTGTTGACCACCTGCGCAGCACTCAGAATTGATGCAACTCCTATGGAAGGTTTTAGCCCTGCAACCTACGATGAAATACTCGAGTTAGAAGATAAAAACCTTACCGCTGTACTTGTATGCCCAATTGGATACAGACATGAAGATGATGCCAATCAGCACGTGGCAAAAGTGCGTAAATCTCAAGATGAATTATTCGAAATAGTATAATAAAGAAGTCACTTACATTAGAAAAGAGCTGTGAAAATCACGGCTCTTTTTGTTTTAAAGCCTTATGTGACGGCTGAAACAAAAAGAGCAACTCGATAATTGTTCCTATCTTGGCATTTAGAACGATACTTGCAAACGATTTTGTGAGTTGCTTCGTCATTTATGCATAAGCATTACCCTTGAAAAGCTAATGAAGATGTTCAATACAATAAGATTATTTGGAATTCTGAGTGTTTCGCTGATTATTTTTGTCCTGTCTCGCGCAACTGCTCAATTTGGTTTTGAGTACAGTGATACCATTACGGTCAAAGTGGGGAATGATACCCTTATCAATCCTTGGGGCGGAGGATTGAATTATGCCCAGTTTTCAGATTTTGACTATGATTTCGACGGTGACCTTGACCTTTTTATTTTTGATAGGAGTAAAAACAACATTCGTGTATTTACACAAGAAGATGGTCCCAACGGTAAGTATTATAAACTTGCTTACAATGCACGACAATACTTCCCAGCAGAATTACGATATCGTGCCACTATGGTAGATTACGACAATGATGGTCGTAAAGATTTGTTTACTTATGGGATTGGCGGTTTGAAAGTTTATCGAAACGTTGGAGACGCCTCAAATGGCTTACAATGGGAATTATTTAAAGAGCTACTTTATTCACAATATCCAAACGATTACAGTAACTTAAATGTGAGTGCAAGCGATATTCCAGCTATTGTTGATGTTGATTTCGACGGTGATATTGATGTATTGACATTTCATCAAGGAGGAAGGCATGTTGAGTATCATCAGAATCAGAGTATGGACGTGTATGGAATTCCTGATTCACTTCAGTTTATCTTGAAAAATGAATGCTGGGGTAAGTTTACAGAGGATGTAAACACAAACGACATTACCCTCAATGACCCGAATTCTCCGTGTGTTGGAGGAAATATTTCTAACCCTGAAATAGCTGGCACTCCGCTGACGAAAGAAGCGAATAAACACGCCGGCTCAACGCTTCTTGCTTTAGATTATGACAACTCGGGAGTGATGGACCTAATCGTTGGAGATGCCTCGTTCACGAACATGAACCTGTTATTGAATGGAGGAGCTGCTGTCAATACGAATTCTGCGATGATCAGTGTGGAAGACAATTTCCCTGCCAACACTACACCTGTAGATATGCAACTATTTCCTGCAGGTTTCTATTTAGATGTGGATTTTGATGGGGTGAAGGACCTCATCGTTGCGGCTAATGCGAAGAACGTTTCCTTCAATGAAAAAAGCGTAATGTTCTACAAAAATACTGGGACCAATGACAATCCTAACTTTATTTACTCAACAAATGACTTTCTCCAAAATGAAATGATAGAGCATGGAACGGGATCAATTCCTTCATTCGTTGATTTTAATGAAGATGGTCTTCAAGACATGATTGTGGCGAACTTTCACAGATATAAACCAGTTCTCGACAAAGAAAGTACCATTGCCTACTATCAAAATACTGGAACGTTAACTAATCCAGCCTTTACCTTTGTTGATTACGACATTTTCGATTTAGCACAGCAAGGTTATGGTCTGCGTTCAGTACCGGCTTTCGGAGATTTAGATGACGATGGTGATGATGACCTTCTCTTGGGAATTGAAAACGGAACAATCGTGTATTACGAAAATAGTTCTGTTGGAAACGGTGCCGTTTTTGGACAGGGCGTGATTAACTACGCTGATAATAACGGTGCAACAATTACCGCTGGCGGATTTTGCCATCCACAACTTTTCGACTTAAACAATGATGGTCTTCTTGATTTGATCCTCGGCAAGCGCTCTGGCGAAATTATGTACTATGAGAATATTGGAACTGCGTCATCTCCTTCATTTGAACTTAAGAACGATATGCTTGGAGATATAGATGTGTCTACCTCTACACCTGACGGTTATGCTGCTCCACATTTCTTTCGTTTAAATAATGAAACACATTTATTCCTCGGATCAATTGACGGAAAGCTTATTTACTATTCAGATATTGATGGGAATCTAGATACTGGTGAATACTTTGAGCTTGAATCAGATAGTTATTTAAATATCAATGTTGAAGGTTACAGCGCTTTCTGGATTGAAGACATTGATAATGACGGCGATCTTAACATGTTTGTGGGTCAAGATCTTGGAGGATTATACCATCTTGAGTCCGATCCTAACAGCAACGTTTCGCTAAACGAGATTTCTTTGGACGCCATGATTGCGGTATATCCAAACCCTATGAGTGAATCAGTGACTATTTCGGTAAGCACTGGAATTGCCGATAATTATACAATCCTTGATATCAATGGAGCGGTTGTTTCCAGTGGAGTTATGGAATCCAATACTGTTGGTGTGAATACGTCTCAATTTGCTGAAGGCTTCTATCTCGTTAGAATAGAATTAAAGGATGGGCGATTCTCAACAAAGAAAATCATCAAACGCTAGAGTTGGTAGACTCTTTCAAAATAGTCGCTCTGAGTTAAGTCGGGACGATCTTTGAAGATACCGAAAAGCGTCGATCCGCTTCCGGTCATACTTGCATAAACAGCACCTTCATCATATAATCGCGCTTTAAGTGCACCAATGATTGCATGATTATGGAAAATGTTTGATTCAAATCCGTTGGTCAATTTATTCTTCCAATGTTCCGGTGATTTGCTTAATACTGCCTGTAAGTGCTCTCCTCCACCGAATTGAACACCTTGATAAGCTTCTGTAGTACTAATATGCACCCCTGGATTAATTACTTTTAAGTAATAACCATCAAGATTGACTTCAATAGGCCTTAACACTTCTCCCCTGCCAGTAGCCAACTGGGGTTCATCCAAAACAAAAAAAGCGCAGTCGCTCCCCAATTCCGCAGATAATTCTTGCAGAACTTCAACACTCAAGTTAAGCTCAAACAATTTATCCAATGCCAACAAGGTATATGTTGCATCAGCAGATCCCCCTCCTAATCCAGCACCCATTGGAATGAGTTTATGCAAGTGAATATAAACATCAGAGATATTATACTTCCTCTGCATTAATTTCCAGGCTCGAACCACAAGGTTATCTGAATCCTTTCCCTCAATTGTCAATCCTGTTTGCCTGAATGAAAAAGAAGTAGCCGGTAAAACTTCAAGTATATCCCGAAGGGGAATTGGATACATGCAAGAGATAATCTCATGGTATCCATCATCGCGTTTTCCCAGTACATTCAGACCCAAATTGATCTTTGCAGGTGGAAATAATATCATAGAGCAAAATTAGAACAAGTAAACAATTTTTGTAACTTTCGCCCCTCAATATAGAGATAAAAATGGCGACTTATTTAGATTTTGAAGAACCGTTAAAAGAGCTGGAGGAGCAAATTATTCAAACTAAAGAAATTGGGGAGAATACAGAGGTAGATATGGCAGATAAAATATCTGAGCTCGATAAAAAACTGAAGGCCAAGACAAAAGAGATTTTTTCCGGATTGACACCATGGCAGCGCGTACAGTTGTCGCGTCATCCAGACCGCCCTTATACGCTAGCATACATTGAAGCATTAACTGGAGGTGAATTCCAAGAATTACACGGCGACAGAAATGTAAAAGATGACAAAGCCATGGTGGGTGGCTTCGGTTTGCTAGATGGTGAAACAGTCATGTTCATTGGTCAGCAAAAAGGAGTAAATACGAAAATGCGTCAATACCGCAATTTTGGTATGCCAAATCCAGAAGGTTATCGTAAGGCTTTACGCCTCATGAAACTTGCAGAGAAATTTGATAAACCCATTGTTACGTTTATTGACACTCCTGGTGCTTTCCCAGGTTTGGAAGCAGAAGAACGTGGACAAGGAGAAGCAATTGCACGTAACATTTATGAAATGATGCGACTTAAAGTTCCAGTGATCTGCGTAATTATTGGTGAAGGGGCATCAGGTGGAGCACTAGGAATTGGTGTTGGAGACAAAGTGGTAATGATGGAAAACACTTGGTACTCTGTAATTTCTCCTGAGTCTTGTTCATCCATTCTTTGGCGCTCATGGGATTACAAAGAAACGGCTGCTGAAGCCCTAAAACTTACTTCAGCAGACATGAAGAAATTGGGCATTGTAGATGACGTGATTAAGGAACCAGCCAATGGTGCACACCGTAGTCACGAAGAAGCTTTTAAAGCTGTGAAGAAGAATATACTAAAACACCTTAAGGAACTCAAAGGTATAGCTCCTGAGAAACGCATTAAACATAGAATCGATGCGTTTTCCAAAAGAGGCGTTTGGAAGTAAAATAGAATTACTTGAAAAGAGAAGGCTGTACTTTAGTGCAGCCTTTTTTTGTGCAGCTGATTTTCTGTAAAGCAATTCTTTGTTTGAAAATGTGTTTTGTAAGTCTATAAAATCAATTGCGTCAAAAGATTTATCTTGTGTTAAAAACCTGGCCTATGATCATTATAATCGGTAATGGAATTTCTGGAGTTACTGCCGCTCGACATATTCGTAAGCATAGTAATGAATCCATCACAATTATTTCAGCTGAATCCAAGTACTTTTTTTCCAGAACGGCACTAATGTATGTGTACATGGGGCATATGCGATTCGAACATACGCAACCTTATGAACCACACTTTTGGAAAAAGAATAGAATTGAATTGTTGCAGGATTACGTTGAACACGTTGATACATCAGAAAAAAAGGTATCGCTCAAAAGTGGAAATGAAATTCGCTACTCAAAGTTGATCATCGCCACAGGTTCAAAGCCCAACAAATTTGGTTGGCCGGGTCAGGATTCAGATGGGGTATCTGGCTTATACTCCAAACAAGATCTCGAGTATATTGAAGCTCGGTCAAACAACATCAAGACTGCTGTGGTAGTTGGTGGTGGACTCATTGGAATAGAACTGGCCGAAATGTTCCTTTCCAGAAATATTCACGTCCACTTTCTTGTAAGAGAAAGTCACTTTTGGAACAGCGTACTCCCCCAACAGGATGCTTCTTTCATTATGGAGCATTTCGAAAAACATCACGGACTTGAGATGCACTATTCAACTGAGCTGGATACTATTCTTGCCGATTCGAACGACAAAGTTACTGGTGTTAAAACAAAGGATGGAAAAGAAATTCAATGCGAATTTGTAGGATTAACTGCCGGGGTATCACCCAATGTCGATTTTCTAAAATCATCCAACATTGAAATAAATCGTGGAGTACTCATTGATGAGTTTTTTGAAACTTCAGCTGAAGATGTCTATGCAATAGGTGACTGTGCTGAATTTCGAAACCCCGTAAAGGGAAGAAGGCCAGTTGAACAGGTTTGGTATACCGGCAGAATTATGGGGGAAACACTCGCGAAGAATATCACCGGACCGACAAGCGAAATAATGCCATATACTCCCGGACACTGGTTTAATTCTGCTAAGTTCTTTGATATTGAATATCAAACATATGGCGTGGTGGAGTCTAAGCTTGCCGAAGGACTTGAAGAATTTGTCTATCGTCATGAAAAAGAAGATGTTCTGTTGCATTTCGTATTTGAAAAAGAAAGTCGAAAGTTCCTGGGAATTAACAATTTTGGTATTCGTCTACGACATCCTGTATTCAATGAATGGCTGTTAAATGAAGCTACCATTGAAGAAGTATTAAGCAACTTAAAAACAGCCAATTTCGATCCTGAATTCTACAGCAAATACGAGTTAGAAATCATCGATCAATTTAATTTAAAATTCAATACTACCATTCAACTGAAAAAGGCTAAATGGTGGCAACAATTAATATCTGCATAAGTATGTCTGTTAATCACTCTATTTCGGGTAGTGAAGCACAAAAACTATCCATCATTAATAAAATTGGTATTGCTGCATTTGTTGTTGGTTGTATCGGACTGATAGAACTCATCGCTGCTGTTGTACTAGACAAACAAGTGTACAAAGTAACACAAGTAGAAAACCATCAAGAATACGTTTTTGGATCTTTTGGTTTAATGCTGGTTGGTATCTTCTTGTTTACTTTCAAGTGGCAAAAAAGAGCGTTCGTAACCGATTTCCTTAAAACGAGTAACCTGGTTCAACGAATAGGTCTGGCAGTTGGAGCAGCTGGAACGGGAATTTTGATCACAGCATGGCTCGGTGTTATTTTTGAAGATCCAACTTTGTTTCTTTGGATGTCAATGGTACTTATGGCCAGTGGCATATTAATCTATACATATGGTACATATGCCGGACACACAAAGGGCATAAAAAACAACCATGTTTGGACCAATGGTCTTTCTAACAGAGGCGTGCTCGGTTGGATTGCTGGTGTGGCACTTACCTTGTTTTATATTCAATTATACTGGTTTTCGGATTCGCTAGAGGGGCTTGTAAGACTATTCGATCCACTCTCCTACTTACTAACAGATGCCAAAGCGAGTCAATGGTTCGTATATGGAACGCTCTATACTTTCCTTATTATTTTCTTGGGCATTAAGTTCATTGTTAAATATCGACATAACCGATATCAAATCATTCGAACCATTTCAGTTATATTTTTTCAGCTTGTATTCGCCTACTCATTGCCCTACATTCTCGAAGCATTCAATGATTCACCTGGCTATTTCCAAAAAGACCTCAAGAATGTATGGCCACTCAATTATGGCTTCTCTGATCCTAATCAATTAAAGGCAATGAGTAATGCTGGCGTAAGTGGAACATTCTTTTTCTTTTGGGGACTTATTCTATTCCTGGTCATTACACCTGTGCTTACGTATCTCGTTGGAAAACGTTGGTATTGTTCGTGGGTTTGCGGATGCGGTGGACTTGCGGAAACAGCAGGAGATAGTTTCAGACAATTGTCTTCAAAAAAGGAATCTTCGTGGCGCATTGAACGATGGGTCATCCACTCTGTTATGATTTTCGTGGTAATGATGACCATAGGTGCATTGTGGCCTTACTTTAGTGGAAAAGAATATGAAATTGGGTTTATTTCTGTAACAGGCGGCTCGTTTTATGCCTTTTGTATGGTTTTGCTTCTTGGAGTAGCCGTATTGTTCCTGTTCGGGGCGAGAAAGTTCAAAAATAACGTTCTGTTATTTGGAGCATTAGTGCTGGCAATTTTAGCCGGTGTATTTACGTATGTTTATCTCAATCATTCAGAATCGAATAAAATAAAGGAAGTATTTCACTTGAGTAAAGAGTATTACTATTGGCTCGCTATTCCACTTCTGGCAGCTTCAATCTTCTTATTCTGGACACATCGTAATCTCAAAAACAAAACTTTACTAATCGGAGCAATAGTGATTCTCGCTATCACCGGTGTTTTAACATACGCCCACTTTTATGGTACGCAGGAAATTTTCTCACTCAATAGTAAAAGCTTGAAAAGTGTTTACGGGTTTATCGTGGGAGCAGCATTTGCTGGTGTTATTGGTGTTGGTTTCTATCCAATTCTCGGAAATCGTGTTTGGTGTAGATTCGGATGTCCGATGGCGGGTTACATGGGGATTTTCCAACGCTTTAAGTCGCGTTTCAGAATCACTACAAATGGCGCTCAATGTATTTCATGCGGAAACTGTTCAACATATTGTGAACAGGGAATTGATGTGCGAGCATATGCACAAAAAGGAGAAAACATTGTTCGGGCGAGCTGTGTTGGATGCGGAGTATGTTCAGCAGTATGCCCTAGAGGAGTCTTAAAACTAGAAAATGGTCCCGAAAAAGGACGCTTTGAGCCAAATCCATTGGTTGTTACGAAGGATGGAGTAAAATTGAATCCTTAATTTTGCGGCATGCAAAAACCGATCGTAACGGTCATTATTCCGGCATTTAATGAGGAGCAATCCATTGGTAAGGTTGTCCATGACATTCCTAAATCAGTCGTTGAGCACGTGATTGTTGTGAATAACGGTTCAACGGATAACACTGTGGAAGTAGCGTCTAATGCTGGCGCTCTCGTTTTTGATGAATCGCGCAGGGGATACGGATGGGCTTGTCTCAAAGGCATCGAAGAAAGCCAAAAACTTGACACAGAAATTGTTGTTTTTTTGGATGGAGATTACTCAGATTATCCCGAAGAAATACCTGATGTCATCGCGCCCATTCTTGAGCAAAATATGGATATGGTAATTGGCTCAAGAGTACTTGGAAAGAGAGAAAAAGGTTCTTTAACACCACAGCAGGTTTTTGGAAATTGGCTAGCCACACGCTTGATACGTATTTTTTATAGAGCACGCTTTACGGATTTAGGACCATTTAGAGCTATCAAAGCAGAGTCATTGGAACAATTAAAAATGGCTGACAAAACTTATGGCTGGACAATAGAAATGCAGATAAAAGCTGCAAAACATAAAATGAACTTTTGTGAAGTTCCGGTCAACTACAAAAAGAGAATTGGCGTTTCAAAAGTAAGTGGCACTGTAAAAGGTACTGTACTTGCGGGAATAAAGATTATATTTGCGGTTTTTAAGTACCGTTTTTGAACTACATTATCAACTTAACTCTAAAACAGTTTCCATCCATGACAAGGATTTTTCCCGCATTACTCATTTGTTTCTTAGCATTCAGTGGCGTTGCACAATCTTTTCAAAAGGTCTCCGGAACGGTAATCAATGAAAAAACGGAGTGGGAAGTTGATGAAATGACAATCCAGGTAGAAAATCTGGAATCACACGAAAAGTTTGAAGTAGAAACAGATGATGACGGTGTTTTCACCTTTGAGAAATTACCGGTAGGAAAATATGAGTTGGTTGTCACAGATAAGGACTACGTTAAGGATCCTTTCAACTTTGAAGTGACCGAAACACACATTCCTAATCTCGATTTTGCCGTAAACAATAAGGTTTCCTGGATGATGAATTGGGGAGACTCTGGAGATCAGGAGCACTATTGGTCGCATTTTACAAGCAAAATTATTCTTTGGG
This sequence comes from Flavobacteriales bacterium UBA6051, assembly GCA_002427735.1. Lineage (GTDB taxonomy): Bacteria > Bacteroidota > Bacteroidia > Flavobacteriales_D > Crocinitomicaceae > UBA4466. The sequence goes on along the minus strand of DIYP01000013.1, from coordinate 14,306 downwards.
TATACTTCGCCTGCCTGATGCTTGTATTGTTCTATAGTATCCTTCAACTTTCACTTGCGATTGCGTACGTGCGAAATAAAGTAAGAAAGAAGAAAGGCGAAAATTCAGATAAAGCTCCGGTATATGACCCGGCAACAACACCAAAAGTGACTGTTCAACTACCTATGTTCAATGAGCTTTATGTAGCTGAGCGAATCATAGAAAAAGTTGCGGAATTCGATTATCCAGCGGACAAGCTGCAAATTCAGGTATTGGATGATTCTACTGATGAGACAGTAGATGTTATTGCCAAAAAAGTAGCTGAAGTAGCCGCACGCGGTGTAAATATTCAACATATTCATCGTGTTGACAGAACAGGATATAAAGCGGGAGCACTAGACGATGCTATGGATCGCGTTGAAGGCGAATTCATCGCCATTTTTGATGCTGACTTCGTCCCAGAGAAAGACTTTCTTGTTAAGACAATGCCACATTTCGATAGCGACAATGTTGGAGTGGTTCAAACAAGATGGGGACATATCAACAAAGATTATTCACTGCTGACAGAACTTCAAGCATTCGGACTTAACGGACACTTTGCTATTGAGCAAGGAGGAAGAAATGCTTCAGGGCACTTCATTAACTTCAATGGTACCGGTGGTATATGGAGAAAGAAATGTATTGAAGATGCGGGAGGTTGGGAACACGATACGCTTACTGAAGACCTGGACTTGAGTTATCGCGCTCAGATTAAAGGATGGAAATTCCGCTATCTGGAGGATGTAATTGCTCCAGCAGAACTTCCGATTACAATGTCGGCCTTAAAAAGCCAACAGCACCGTTGGATGAAAGGTGGAGCCGAATGCTTCATTAAGATGTGGAAAACATTGGTCACTGCAAAAGGAGTAAAGTTTGCAGATCGCGTGCACGGTTTATCACACTTGTTCAACTCTTCTGTGTTCATTTTTATACTGATGATTTCTTTGTTGAGTCTTCCAATGTTACACGTGAAGGATAGTTTTGCAGATCTGAATCAAGTGCTTCAGTATGGTGTTATTTTCATCATTGCAACCGTTTTCCTAATGTTCTACTACTGGCATGCTTACAGAGATAAAACATCGAACCTCTTTGTATCCTTCTTTAAGTTTGTAGGACGTTTCTTCACCTTCCTGATGGTTTCTATGGGGTTAGCACTCAACAATACTGTTGCCGTTTTAGAAGGCTATTTAGGAATTAAAAGTTCATTTGTAAGAACTCCTAAGTTCAACGTTAATGTGAAGAGTGAGTTTAAAGGAAATCGCTACGATAAGAAGAGCCTTTCGATTCTGAATATAGGCGAAGGATTATTGATGGTCTTATTCGGTTATACAGCGATTAACCGTGCTATTTATGGAGACCTTGGAATGGTTCCGTTTCATCTGATGCTGACCTTTGGATACGGACTTGTCTTTTATCATTCGCTTGTAGAGCTTCGCGGAGTTAAAGCTGAGTAATAATGGTAGCCAATCGTTGGATACCTCTACTGGCCTCTATTGCATTTCTTGTATCCTTGTTTTTTGTCAATTGGCAAGCAGACCGTAATGAATTTGGTTTTATCGTCAGCTTTTATTCGCTGGCTTTCGGAGCATACATTTTACTGATTGCCAATCGACATAAACTATCTTTCTATCACTTTGCACTTATAGCAATATTGAGTCAAGTACTATGCTTGCTATATATCCCAAACCTATCTAATGATTTTTATCGTTTCTTGTGGGATGGAGAAATAACGCTCGCTGGATATAACCCATTTGATTTTACTCCCAATGAAATTTATCAGGAGGGATTCGCAAAAGGAAGTTCATATCTCGAAGATATGTACACTGGCATTGGATCTCTTTCACAGCGAAATTACTCCTGTTACCCTCCCGTGAATCAACTTTACTTCATTGTTTCTACTGCTTTTTCCGATTCATTGATGGTTAATGTAATCGTTCTAAAACTCAGTATTATCGCCACGCAAATTCTCGGCGCTATCTACCTCAGAAAATTGCTAATCCATTTGAAGATTGAAACTTCACGTATGTGGTTTTTGTACCTAAACCCTCTGTGGATTATTGAATGTACAGGCAACGTTCATTTTGAAGGAGTTATGCTTTCACTGCTATTTGTTGCTTTATATTATCTACTTCAATACCAAGAGTTAGTTGGCAGTCTTTTCTTTGCTTTAGCCATTCAAATCAAACTTGTTCCCTTGATTCTTTTTCCATTTTTTCTTCGATTTTTGGGAATTTGGAAAGCAATGATCTTCTACAGTCTCACACTAGTGCTTGTTTTTCTGTTGGGACTGATACAACTAGATGCTGAAAATATCCACCATTTCTTCGCCAGCCTCCGACTCTACTTTGAAGTATTCGAGTTTAACTCATTCGTACTTCATTACTACGTTCAATATGGAATCGCAGAAACAGGGTGGAATCTTACAAAAGTGTACGGTCCTCAGCTCTCCAAAATTGCTCTTGGGTTAATTGTCTTCATTTCCTTACTGGTTAAACGTCATAATTGGCAAACCCTCTTCCGAAGAATGGTATTGGCCTATTTTATCTATTTGTTGCTGAGCAGCACACTGCATCCATGGTATATATTGCCCATGCTGGCCCTTTCAATATTTACGAACTACAGCTTTCCAATTCTTTGGTCACTGCTGATCTTCTTTTCTTACATACTGTACGCATACATGGGACATTCAGATCAGATTCGGTGGATCATTGACCTGGAATACATACTCGTACTCTCATTATTTGCCTATGAAATGATCTGGAAACGCACCCCAATTGGATTTCTCAGGCTTCACACTTCAAGCAATTAAGACTTATCCGATTTCTTAGGGACAGGATCATGACCATGGCCTCCCCAAGGATGACATGAAGCAATTCTTTTGATACCAAGGTACGTTCCTTTAATGGGCCCCCATTCATTTAATGCCTCAATCATATAGGCGGAACAGGTTGGTGTATATCGACATGATTGTGGCAAAATAGGACTAATAATCCATTGATAAATCTTTACCAAAACAACAATCGGAAAGCTCAGTATCTTCTTAAGGACATTCATTTGGTCCAAATTTATCCTTTTTTAACGTTCTATTGTGGAATGATTCGCACTCTATGTAACATAAACAGGGTATTTAGCGTTAAATTAGTATACTCTCCAATATTCAAACATATGCGAACACGTATTTATCTTGTACTTTCTTTTTTGCTGCCAACCTTGTCTTTTGCTCAACCTGTTAATTCTTGGGATGAAGAAAAAATTGAGGTCAAAAAAGGAAATGAGGCCAATACGCTTCTCAGTGCTTCAGCCATTATATCAGAAGGATGGGGAGATTTAGCACAACCTAAGTTTTGGAAACAAATCATGAACTTATCACCAGACTCATGCCTGATAAATATTGCTGCATCTCGCGTCGTTGTTGCCAAAATGAGTGTCCGAGACTGGAAAGCTCAAACAGATGCTGAGAAAAGTGCATACCGCGATAGTGTTCGCTTAGCCCATGGTCTAGATAGCGAAGCGCGTATTTTTGTTACCACAGGGAAAAATGATTTCTACAAGTTCGAAACGGTATACCCTGATTTGTCAAAAGGTGTTGAAGAATTTGAAAAACATGGTGTAGATCCATGGTATGCTCAGGCTATACTGCTTATAGAAAGTCCCGGGCAAATGAAAAAATCACGCGTTGGCGCCTATGGTCCTTTTCAGTTAATGCCAGCGGTAGCAAGAAAGCAAGGATTGACTGTTTCTCGATATAAAGATGAGCGCGAAAACTTTGAGCGTAGTGCATACGGTGCATCCCGCCTCATCAGACGTGTTTGCATTCCGGAAGCCAAAAGAATTTTGGACGCCCAAGGGTTAGCCTATGAAGAGAATGCTATTTGGTTTCGACTCTTCGTATTACATGTTTATCACGCTGGATCTCTAAATGTCGCAGCAGTAGTAAAAAAGATTAATCCAAAAGAAGGTGGACAATCTTTAATTCAATCCATGTGGCAAAATACAGCGGCTAACTTTGGTAATAATTCACAAAACTATTCGCAACTAGCGCTAGCCTCTCAATTAATATTACACGAAATGGTTTATCAGCGCTGTGATTACTTACTGGATTGCACAAGTTCAATTGAATAGCCCTAGAGCGCTATTGCTTGACTAATCGAACTCTCTCTTCCGCCCCATTCTCTGCTGAGATTTTGACTAAATAAACTCCTGGCGCTCCATTAATAGAAAAAATAGTCTCACCGTTGGCATCACGGGTATGTGTTGCTACTAAATCCCCAAGTGTATTAAATACACTTATTTCAATTTCTCCAGGCATAGCAGCATAGCTAATCATCACTTGGCTACTCGTTGGGTTTGGATAGATCGAATATACTGAGCTCTCTAATTCATCTAGTGAAACGTCGTCCACTTTAGTAGTGAACTTCCATTCAGGTGTCCATTGCCCCCATGTACTTCCGTCCGATGCTCTAACACGCCAAAAATAATCCGTCGCTCCTGTAAGCGTACTTACCGTATAGTTGGAACTCGAAGCTGTATAAGTCACAGGACTTGCTGAAAAGGTCGGACTCGTATCAATTTCCAATTCGTAAGATGATGCTCCAGTCGCATTTGTCCAGTCAAAGGACAAGTTCATAAATTCCTGATCGATAGCATTATTGGTCGGTGTAAGCAAGGCAAAATTTTCCAAAGAGTTCGTGGTAAACGACCATTCAGAGGAGTATTGTCCCCAGTTGCTACCATCCGATGCTCGAACGCGCCAGAAATACTGTGTATTTGGTTGCAATCCATTAGCCGTATATGTTGACGCCCCAACAGTATAAGTTTGAGCAGTCGCAAAAGAAGCGTTCACATCAATGTCTATTTCGTAAGAAGTAGCTCCAAAAGCATCTGTCCAATTGAAAACGAGATTAGAATAATCTTGATTCGAAGACATATCCGCTGGTGATATCAATTGAAAATTATCCAACATTGGCGTATCCTCTCCAAGATATCTTGCCATCGCAAAGTCAAATCCTGTATAACCTGTTGCCACAATTTTATCATCTGGCTGAATAAGTGCGTCAAAGCATTCATTCATACTATTTGAATTGAATGTTGTAATAACCATTCCCGATCCACCAAAAGAATTATCCAAAGATCCTGAAGAGAGTACTCGAGAAATAGCAAAAGTAGTGGCTGAAGAAGTTCCTGTAGAGCCCGCCATCACATATCTTCCGCTTGCATCTTCATTAATACTGTATGAAATATCGTCAGTTGTCGCTCCATAGTCAACACCAGCTGCCCAAGAGCCCGCACTACCATTTGCGTTGATTTCAAAAGCCGTTTTATCATAATAAAGCGTGCTCACATATCCTCCTCCTGATAATCGAATATTATCATTGGATTCAAGCAGCATTGAATAAGCGCGATCATGACCATTGAATGCACCATTATAAACACTTACTCCATCAGTTGAAAAGGTAGCATCCATCGTTCCGTCGCTATTTATTCTTCCAGCCCAATAATCAGAGTCCCAAGATAATCCAGGGAAATCTCTCCAACCAACAGCGCTGATCTTTCCGTTTGGCTTAACCACTAAGTCCTCGACAGAAAATAAATATTGATAATCCAACGAAGTAATCCACAATAATCGAATACCGTTTGTCTCAAAAGAGTTATCAAGCGTTCCATCTGATAAATAGCGAGCAATAACTGGCTTTGAGGTTGTAGAAGTAATCACTGAAGACCCACCTACAACAATATTTCCGGTTAACTCATGAATTTTCACAACTTTGATTTCATCCTGTTGACCACTATCAAAATCTGTCAAAACAATCCCACCAGTACCAAATGTATTGTCCAATGACCCATCAGAATTATAGCGCACCAATGCAGCTTCTCTATCCAATCCATCATCGCTATAACCGGCAAGAATAATTTTTCCATCCGATTGAATTGCTAAATCGTACGCTATATCCTCACTTCCCAACTGTACATCGGTAATTACAATACCTCCGGTACCAAACGTATTATCCAAAGAGCCATCTGCGTTGTAGCGTACACAGGTAAAGTCCTTACCCGTCACACCACTGGTTGAATAACCGGCCACAACTATTTTTCCATCCGATTGAATTTCAACACCATAAGACTTATCCTCTCCAGAAATATCAGTAACAACAATTCCTCCAGCACCAAAAGATTGATCCAAACTTCCAGCTGCTTGTGCCCAAAGTTTGCCAGACGTAAATCCAGTTGTTAATGCCAGTATAGTTAGTAGTAAAACTTTTCTCATGATAATTTTGTTTGATATAATTTTTGAAGACAACAAGTGGGATCAGCAGTCTTTATTGATCTGACGAAAGATTTTGAAATTTTAATGAAATAGAGTTGACGCAATGCCGTGTATTCTTTTTGGTAAAGCGTTCTCCCTCAAACACGTGCCCAAGATGGCCACCACAATTTGAACAGATAATCTCGATACGTCTTCCATCTGCATCACGCACCCTTTTTACCGCTCCTGCTATCTCATCATCAAAAGAAGGCCAACCACAGCCTGAGTGAAATTTATCTTCTGAACGGTAAAGCGGCGTATTACATTGTCTACACAGGTAAACTCCACCTTCAAAATGATCAGTATATTCTCCAGTAAATGCTCGTTCTGTTCCTTTACGAAGAATTACGCGTTGCTCTTCTTCGTTTAATTCGTTCCAATCACTCATAATACTAGACAGAAATACCGCCGATTTCGTCAGCCAATTCATTAACAATCTCTTTCATTGCCTGCTCCAGTAGGTTTTCTTTTCCATCTTTTGCCTTGATGTAAATTCTGCCACCGTCGTTATTGTACTCCACAGTAATATACTTGATGATACGAATTACATTGGCCTCATCTTCAAGATCGAGATCATCAAAATCAAGTCCGTCAAAATTCATGAAAACATTGATCCCATTTTTCCCGAAGTTCTCACAACCCTTTGGTAAATTCATCTTACCTGGAGGTGCATAGCTTGGGTTTGAGAAAACTGATAGACCGCTCTGATCAAGTTGAACATCGCTATCTCCATAAGATAAGAAATCCTGTGCCATCTTCCCTAAATCAACTCCACGAGGTGCTAAACCGATAAACATACTGAAGTCTGGTTCTTTAATTCCTCTTCCATTTTCATCGTCCATCATCACCATACCAAACTTTCCATTAAAAATTCCAGCCAATCCATCGCTACCGCCAGCCATCAATGCCATTTGAGCTGGCCCTCCCATACTTCTTGCCAATTGATCCGCTGCATCCGGAGAAAACTCATCCAAGAATGCTTGCATTTTCTTCATATCAATGTTCACAGATACTCCAAAACGCGGATTTCCTTTTCCAAGCTTCGCCATTAATGGAGCCTTTCCATCTGAATTCATAAACATGCGCTTACTCAACTCATCCGAGAAAAAGTTTTTCGTTTCAATGATTCCTGCACCGTCTTCAAACTTAAAAACGGTTTGAACATAAGATCCCGCAACCATTGCTTCAATTTCTTTGATCTTGTCTTTGTCGAGTTTACCTAAATCTGTATTAGAGGTATTGTATAGCGATGCAACATTAACTCCCATAACAATATCACCTTCTGCACCCAAAATTTCATCGATCTTACCACCACTGGCATCACCTTCCGTCATTGCAAAAGCTTTCTCAAGCATTTCTTTCGCTTCAAAGTCGCCATCCTTAAATGCAACAATGGCTAAACCATTTTTAATCCCAACTGCAAAACCTTCATCTTGACCAACCTTTAATTCAGCAGTTTCATCAATATCGTAGCCCATTTTCACCAAACGTTCTACAAGCGAATCCTGACTTTTTACTTTTAAAAATCCATAAGTAACTTCCGGAACTCCTTCTTTATTCATCGGTCCCTCCATTGCATAATATACCGGAGCATCAAGATCAATAAGGTTTTTGAACGATTCCACTTCACCGCTCAAAATCATTCCAAGCTTAGGAATACTCTTATAATCTGCTTTCGTCAAAATTTCGTCAAGGTCGGCACTACCGAAAGCAACAATATTATCGTTCTTACTTAGAAATGATGACACTGCTGTTTTTGTATCAATTGAACTTTCACTTGTGGAACAAGCCATCAATACAGAAAATAAAACGGCAACAAAACTGAGGTGAATAAGTGATTTAATCTTGATCATAGTAAATGGTATAAGTATTTCAAATTTACGGATAATTTACGTGCACATATTATACCATTTTGGTTTTAATGATTTTTAACTTTGTAAATATGCATTTAGTAGAGCCATACTACCATTGGAGGAATTTATACATAGCATCAGAAGATGATGCTTCTCCTTTTTTTGGCCGCGAATACAGTGAATTTGAATTCGAAAACCGCATATACAACTATCTGATTCATCCGCAGTGGGACAATATTGGCTCACCAACTTTGTTTATCAAGATTCTTTTTATTGACTATGATGCCAATTATGCCATTATTGAGTTAATAGGAGAATGGAATGATGCAATCGAGAATGATATCATGACACTCAAGCGAGATATCATTGATGAAATCACTGCATTGGGAATAGACAAGTTCTTACTAATTGGAGAAAATGTCCTCAATTTTCATGGTTCGGATGAATGCTATTATGAAGAATGGACGGAGGATATTGAAGAAGGATGGGTCGCCATGATTAATTTTCATGAGCATGTGAAACTTGAAATGGAACAAGTTGGTATTGATCAGTTCTTCATTATGGGCGGAGAAATGGAAATGCTGGAATGGAGAACGTACCTCCCGCATCAGTTATTTAAAAAGGTTACCGAAATTGTAGAAAGTAGATGGCAATAAAAAACCCGATTGCAAGAGCAATCGGGTCCTTAGTTTTAGTTTAGTGCATTCAGATCAAAAGATTACTTCTGGATCAAAATTTTAGATGACATTGCAGAATTACCAGCAACGACATTAACTACATATACTCCAGCCTTTAAATCATTTGGAAGTACTACAGAAGTTGAGTTTTTACCGATCGTTGTTTCTCCCATGTGTGCAGCATGACAGATCTTACCTGATAAATCAACAAGGTTAAATGCCATTGTTTCTACTGAGGCAGCGTCGAACTTGATCTTCAACTCATTGCTACCTGGAGCGTAACCCGCAGAGAAGTTGTTGATATCATTTGCTTGTTCTTCCAACCCCACAGTGCTTCCGAAGGTATGCTCTGAAAGATTAATTACATCACCTGAAACAGCTCCATTTCCATTAGCACTGTTTGTTGCAACGTAAAATACAACTGCTCCCATATCAGTTGCAGGAGCTTGCCAATCCCATGCCCAGAATAAGTTCTGTGCATTGTTAACACTTGAAGCTAACGTGTGGTTTGCATATTCTCTTCCACCACCGGAAGTAATTGCTGTACCAAATGCATTCGTACCTGGGAATGTACCAGCCATCGAGTTTGTCGCTAAGTCAAGTACAGTTGCCTGGAAACCTTCCATAGCCTCGGCATTCGTGAACGTTAAAGTCATTGTATATGTTTGTCCAGGAGTGTACGTTGTTACAGAATTTGTTGTTCCTGCTTCCAATGCTATCAACGAGTTGTTCGGTGAGTCATTTACCACTGTTTGACCTTGGTGACAATCCACACAAGACCCTTCACTAGGAGCTCCTGTCTTTCCAGTCTGTGAACCAGCTGAAAACTTATGACCATTTACTGGTAGGTAATTTTCAATTGAGGCATCCCCAGAACGCTGAAATGCTAAAAAGCCAACAGCCGTTAAAAGAGTAATACCTAAAATGTAGTGTTTCTTCATAGTGTTATATTTATTTGGTTACGTTACTAATTATCTAACTTCCCTTGCTCAATCCAACACGAAAACTGTTGAATCAGAGAGTCGGCAAGTCTTGGGCCTCCAAGAGGCATTAAACCTGGATTTCCTTCTTCCAGTTGAATGACGGTCAAAACACCCGTAGCGTTGGCATTTACACCGGCATAATTTGATAAATCAACTCCAGACTGAGCTGTATTAGCATCATGACATCCAGAAGTTGAACAGTTTAAATCCATTAGCGGTTGGATTTTAGCACTGTAAGATATTTCTTCTACGCATGTCGGAGCAGGCGCAACGTCCTTTCGACAAGAAGAAATAGCAACAACCGATACCATAGTTACGAATAAGATTAAAAATTTCATTTCGATTCTTTTCAAAATTAAGCGATCTACTTCAATACCTTCTGGTATATCAGCGACCTAAACATGTACTTTTCACCCTTAGAAAGAAAACTTTCTTCCGATTGAGAATCCTAATCTAAACTCACCATTCATCCAATCGGAGAATGTATAAGGGATATATTGAAGTTCACCAAAACCTCTTGAATTCGTTAGGTTAATTGTGAAGTTATGCCCGAAAGTTTCAAACTCAAAGGCAATTCCCAAGCTATTTTGGTAGGTGTTTGGATTATTTCTATCAAAGAAATTAAATGGTTGATCTCGGAAAGCGTGAAAATACTCAACGATCACTCCCATTTTCTTCGTCACCGCAACACGCGCAGCTCCACCAAGAGCAAACATCGTATTGATATCATCAGCAGCCACATAATTTCTATGCACGAGTGTTGGTGATAACGATAAACTCAACCATGAACCAAACTTACGTGACACATTCACCTGAGCGCAATAACCAAATCGATGTTGCCAATCAGGGAAAGAAGCAACTTGCGACAGATCGTCAACTGCTTTCATGTAAGAAAATGCAACTGTACCCAGCGCAGTCAATGAAACGGGCATCCCTTCTTCTTTCTGCCTCAGAATTCTGTACTTTACGAGACCATCTAAGAGAGAACTATAAGGTGCTCCACTTCCTTTGCTACGACCAATACCCACCATGATATTGTCGGTAATTCCATACTCGAAGCCGAATCGTATGTCCGCTGCCTGATCGAATCCCAACCATGATTGAGCTAGGTTAGAAGCATCCCAGCCTGGCAACATATCGCCAAATCGGTGTTCAATACGAAACTCAAGTTCATTCTTATCCAAAGTTTCGGTAGAATGCCCATTTATGACGCGTGTTGAACTAAATACAGACTCCACATACCCTGGGTCATCTTCAAATAATTCATCAAATTCGTCCTCTTGAGCGTAAGCAGAAATTGCTAAAAGACAGATTGCGCAGACGCGCACATATTTTCTTACCATGGTATCAAATATAAGAAAACTGCTTTACACACCTTTAGATAGAATAGATTTATCCTCTACGTTGCCCGCATCGCGGATTTTACTATCTTTAAGTGCCGAAAAAAACAAGGAATGTTCAACAAAGATATGCTTGACAAACTGCAGGATTTAAAACATCAGGCAGAAGAAAGTAAAAGTCGTTTGGAATCGATTGAAGTGGCCGAAGATGCCGGTGGAGGATTGGTTCGCGTTGTAATTAATGGAAATCGAAAAATTAAGTCGGTTGAGATTAATGCTGAACTAAATACACTTGAAAAAGACGACCTTGAAGACCTATTAGTTGTAGCGTTAGGCAGAGCGCTTGACAAAGTCAATGAAATCAACGAAAAGGAAGTGATGAACTCCGCACAGTCCTTATTCCCTGGAATGTAATTATGACTAAAGAGGAACTTCGCCTGCACTATATGGAGAAACGCCGCGCGCTATCTCCCAAACAATTGGAAGATATCTCTGAGAGTATTTGTCATATTGCTTTCAGCAGTTTTCAATTGGAAAAGAAAAAGATCAGCCTTTTTTTGCCTATTGAACGAAAAAAGGAAGTTAACACTTATAAAATCTGGGAAAAAGCTGTCTCATTTGATGCTGAAGTCGCTGTACCTAAAGTGAATTTCGGTACGAATGAGATGAAACAAATCTTATTCGAATCGACTGATCAATTAGAAATATCGGAGTATGGAATCCCTGAGCCTAAAAAAGGTCGTGTAATTGCTGCTGAACATTTTGACGTTGTTTTTGTTCCCTTGCTAGCTATTGATAAAAAGGGACATCGCGTTGGTTACGGAAAAGGGTTTTATGACCGTTTTTTAAAAAAATGCTCTCCTCGTTGTAAGTTCATTGGGATTAATCATTTTGATGAGTTTCAGGAAGAAATTGAAGGAATTACCTTTACTGATATCAAATTAGATGCGTGCATCACCCCAAGTTCCATTCATCGATTTGGTTGAATCAGAACCGAACAATTTCTCTTAAGTCGTTTCCGATAGGCGCTTGCCTTTGCATTCATCTTGAAACTTCATGTGATTGAAACTGCTCATCGCAATGCTAATCTGCTTATTTTGAATCTTTTTGTGATGATTTTCGTAACTTGAATCAACCATGTTACGTGTCTGTCTGCTAATCATTTGGATAATAAGTGCGTCGGTGCTTTACATGCCACCGGCAAGACCTGTTTTTGGCGTTAAAGTATCAATTGGAACTAACTCTCAGATTACATCCTTTGTGTGTTTTCTAAACAATGGTCGCGTGCTCACGAAAAAAAGAATTGTTGATCAAGAAACATTTGTCAAAATTGTTTCTGGTTATTGGCCGAGTGTTTACAACCCTAAACGCATTGATTACTTCAAGGAGCATAATATTAACTGTGCTATTTTCATGGATTCTATAACACTGAAGCCCATGGTTGGATGCGTTCCAATTGATTCCTTATGGAAAATAAGATTCTCGACTTACCCCTATAAACACAATACTGAAAGAGGCTGGAGCAACAAGTATCATAAGCCTTCACCAGGTCAGGAACAGTATTTGTATAATCGATATGGTATTAGGCATATTGATGGTGATTATTTTCTGGATACAAGCTTTTGGATGTTAATGGAAGATGTAACAGATTCATCATGGATTGCCAACTATAGAGCAATTAAGTAAGTTTTCGTAAGCTTTCTTTTTACTTATCGTCATATTGAACATGAGAAACGTTTTATTGAGCACCCTAATAGTTTGTTTTGCGAGCTTTGCATTCGCAAAAACAACACAAGTACAAAAAAGTAAATTTGTTGCTTTCGCTATGGAAGCAGAAAATGATTTTCATGAGTATACTGAGCTCACGAATTTTTTGAAAGCCCATGTTTCCTCAACGGGAAAAGTTAATTATGCATCCATAAAAAAGGATCAGGCGAGGCTCAACAAAATAGTCACCTCACTTGAGAAAAATCATCCTTCCAGCTCGTGGTCGCGTAATCAGAAATTAGCTTATTGGATCAATGTTTATAATGTCTACACGATCAAATTAGTTGTAGATAACTATCCAATAAACTCTATAAAAGCTGTTGCCGGGGGCAAACCTTGGGATAAAAAATTCATAAAACTTGGTGGCAAAACATATAGTTTGAATAATGTTGAAAACGACATTATTCGAAAACAGTTCAATGAACCAAGAATTCATTTTGCGCTGAATTGTGCGAGTAAATCTTGTCCAATTCTTTATAATAAAGCCTTCAGAGCAAGTGCACTTTCATATCAACTGACGCAACAAACAAAAAAGTTTTTATCAGATAAGAGCAAGAATGATTTCTCCAATGCGAAGAGCGTCAAGATTTCCAAAATATTTGAATGGTACAAAGTAGACTTTACCAAAGGAGGCAAAAGCGTTGTTGATTTTATCAATAAATATCGTTCTGAAAAACTTTCCAGTCCTAAAATAGGATATCTGCCTTACTCATGGGATTTGAATAAATAACCCGTTTATTCATTGAGTTATTTCACTTTTTCTATCGTACTAACTTTTAATTCACAGTAGTAAGACGCAGCGAAAACCATTTCGCCGACCACTCGGATACTATCTCCAAGTTGGATTTCTTCACCATTATTTCCGTAAACATGGACATCGTCTTCTGTGTATCCATCCATTAAACGAGCCATCGAATTTGGACCATTGCCTACTTTAATAGATAGTGCAGGAGCCTTTTCATCCGACTTAGTACGAATGCCAATCATCGACCAATTACCATCCATAATTTTGTTTGGTAAATAGAGAGCTCCATAGATCTCAACTATTTCGTCTTTATATTCCTTCTGACAGCAATTGCCATCAACAATCTTTATTGGATCAATGCTGCAACTTATGGTTGCTGTAATTGTTATTGCCGTTATGATCAGTCCTTTTGCAATTCGCATTATGAAGTTAGTTTAGAACGATCAAGATATGTTTTTTTTGCCAAAATAACTTTTCAATGTTTTACCATAAACGGAACCGGTAAGTTTTGCTATTAATTTCTTCCATTAAATTAATTAGACATTAGATCAGATCACTGAGCTTCCTTGATATTTTTATTCGAGAATTTACCTCATAAAAAAAGCCCAATCTAAATTTA
>DIYP01000003.1 GCA_002427735.1 Flavobacteriales bacterium UBA6051 | reverse complement strand
GCTCTACCAACTGAGCTACTCCCGCTTATAATTTTGACAAGTACACTTTGTGGGGAGAGCAGGATTCGAACCTACGAAGGCTTAGCCAGCAGATTTACAGTCTGCCCTCGTTGACCGCTTGAGTATCTCCCCAGTGACCGTTTGAGCCGATGGAGGGACTCGAACCCCCGACCTGCTGATTACAAATCAGCTGCTCTAGCCAGCTGAGCTACATCGGCACTACTTAGTGTATTCTTGTCAGTATTTTAAAGAACTTTAAAAGTAATTCCCCCAATTGGGGAGTGCAAATGTATGAAACAAATCTGTTATAACAATACCCCAGACAATTTTTTTTCAAAAAAAATATGGGCGACAAAATGCCGCCCATATCTAACTAATTAATTATAATGCTTTTAAGCTAATTTGCCTTTATGTCTAGCCACCTGCTTTTTTAAAGCTTGCACTGCCAAATCAGCTGCTTCCTCAAAACTTTTGCATTGTTTCTTGGCAAACAACTCATTCCCCGGAAGTAATAATTTCACTTCAGCTACCTTATTCTCATTTGTATCATTCTTATCAAGTCTTAGGTATACTTCACTCGCTATTATATTGTCATACATCAATTCTAGTTTCTTTACTTTCTCATGAATGAAATCAACTAATTTCCCATCTGCTGTAAAATGCACTGTGTTTACTTTGAAATCCATACCGCTTACTTTTTGCGTCCCCTCGGGTGAGACTGTGAATAAATATGTGTCAGCTGCGAAAACGAATTGTGTGTGTAGATCTGAGTCGCTGATAAGTTGGCATGTCCCAAAAGCTCTTTAAGAACCTCCATCCCCGCTCCACTATTTAGCATGTGTGTTGCAAAGGTATGACGTAGCACATGTGGACTCTTTTTTTCCAATTCGGTCGCCTTTCCAAGGTAGCTATTTATTTTTCGATAAACAAACTTGGGATACAGTTTTTTACCACTGCTCAAGACGAAGAAATTTTCAGGAGAAACAGTTACTTGATTACGCAATTCTCGATATTCCTGAACAAGATAATACAGCTCTCCTGAAATCGGAATGAACCTTTCCTTATTTCGCTTTCCAAGTACTTTGATTCTATCTGACTGAACATCGATATCTTTTAAATTCACCAATTCACTTGAACGAATACCAGTTTGATACAACACTTCAAAGATCAAACGATCTCTGCAACCCTCAAAATCACCCTCAAAGAGTAATTCAATTTTTTCCTGCTCTAATTCATTTTGCTGAGCAAATGAGGGAAGTCTTCTTTGATTTTTCGGTCCCACTACGGATTGCATTGGGCTTGCATCTATGACTCCTTGACGGAGCATCCATTTGAAATATGTCCTAAGGGAAGAAAGCTTACGGTTTACTGAAGTTGATGTGTAATTGTTTTCCATGAGCGATACCACCCACCCTCTGATAAGTTTTGAATCGACTTCATTTGCCTCTTGTTCAGAGGTCACCCCGCTAAACTCAAGAAACTGCTCTATATCCTTTCGGTAAGCGATACATGTATGCTCAGAAAATCGCTTTTCTGTAATCAGATACTGAAGGAAATCATCAAGCAAAAAAAAAGGAGCCATATAGCTCCTTTAACGTATTTTATTCAGAAATGTTTCTCTTACATCTCAGCCGAACGCATTCTTTGCTTGTATGCGGCACGGATTTTTTCCTGTCTTCTTGTAACGGAAGGCTTCGTGAACTCACGACGATCTCTCAATTCTCTCATCACTTTCGTTTTCTCGAATTTCTTCTTGTACTTCTTGATCGCTCTCTCGATGTTTTCCCCTTCTTTTACTGGAATAATTAACATATCTCGTGTATTACTTTTCTAACAATTGGACGGCAAATATACAACTATAAATGTAAATCCAATCGTTTACTTTAAAATTTCTCGTGAAATAACAACTTTTTGGATTTCAGAAGTACCTTCACCAATGGTCATCAACTTAGCATCTCGCAAGAATTTTTCCGCCGGATACTCTTTCGTGTAACCATAACCTCCCATAATCTGTACGGCTTCATTACCGCACTTCACAGCGACTTCGCTTGCATAATATTTCGCATATGCACCTTGTGTTGTCATTGGAAGCTTATTGTTTTTACGGTAAGCCGCTTGAAATGTCAACAATTCAGCCGCTTCAACTTCAGTCGCCATATCAGCTAGCTTAAATGCAATTGCCTGAAAGTTTGAAATTGATTTACCAAACTGCTCACGCTCTTTTGAATATTTCACTGAAGCTTCATAAGCGCCGCGGGCAACACCACAACTCAATGCTGCAATTGAAACTCGACCACCGTCCAGGACTTGCATTGCCTGGATGAAGCCCATTCCTACCTCTCCAATTACATTCGCATCTGGAACACGCACATTATCAAAAATCAATTCGGCTGTTTCACTCGCGCGCACTCCAAGTTTATCTTTGATTTTTACCGCTGAGAATCCAGGAGTACCTTTTTCAATGATAAATGCCGTGATCCCTTTACTATCCAACAGCTCTCCTGTTCTAACCAAGACTACTGCAACATCACCCGAAAGACCATGTGTGATCCAATTTTTCGCTCCGTTAATCACCCACTCATCACCATCTTTCACAGCAGTTGTCTTCATGCGCATCGCATCAGAACCTGTATTAGGCTCCGTAAGCCCCCAAGCTCCAATCCATTCTCCAGAAGCCAGCTTTGGCAAGTATTTCTGCTTTTGCTCTTCTGTTCCATGGTAATAGATATGACCTGTGCATAGCGAATTGTGTGCAGCGACGCTCAGACCAACTCCACCACAAACCTTTCCTAACTCCATTAACGCCGTAGCGTACTCGAAATAACCGAATCCGCTTCCTCCATACTCTTCAGGGATGTAAATCCCCAAAAGACCAAGTTCACCCATCTTTTTCATAACGTCAACAGGGAAATGCTCATCTGCATCCCATTGATTCAAATGCGGTCGGATTTCTTTTTCAGCAAAATCTCGCACCATTTGGGCGATCATTTTCTGGTTTTCGTTTACTTCGAAATTCATCTAGTATTATTTAAAATAAATTGATTAGTCAGTCCTTTAATAGGACGCTAAATTAGTAATATTGTTAGAAAACTGTGTTAATTTTTTTTCACCTTCCAGAAAATTTAGTGCCACAAGGAAGTTAAAGCCAATCACCTGACCACCGGCTTTTTCAATCAATTTTGCCGCCGCTTCAGCGGACCCTCCAGTCGCTAATAAATCATCATGTATAAGCACACGTTGGCTTTTCCCTACTGCATCGGTATGCATTTCGATTGTTGCACTGCCATATTCAAGGTCATAATCGAAGCTGATTTTATCATACGGAAGCTTGCCTTTTTTTCGAATTAAAACAAAAGGAACCCCTAATCGCATAGCCAGTGGGTAACCGAATAGAAAACCACGACTTTCGATCCCAGCCACAACATCTACACCCTGATCTTTATACACCTCCTCTAGGTAGTCAACGACTTCATTAGACAACTCGGCATTCATCATTATCGGCGTGATATCCTTAAAAACTATTCCCTCCTTTGGAAAATTCGGAATATCGCGTATCGCTGTCTTCAGCTTCTTTTCAATGCTCATTTTACTATTAAATAGGGTTTTAACTTAAGGAAAAGATTCTCATCAATCAATTTAGATCGACGAATATCCTCAATCCTTTCAAACGGTTGCTGCGCTCTCATTTTGACAATAGAATTGGCAATGGAGTAATCAATATAGGGATGCGCTTTGAGCGCATTTATATCTGCGTGGTTAAGGTCAATCTTTCTCAGTAGAGTATTACCAATAAAAATCAGAGAATCTATTTTCGCCAAACGTTCTTTATCAAACTTATACAATTCTAAGAGCTGGTTTTTATCATAGAATCCTCCTAACTTTTCTCGCTGTTCAATGATCAACTTTGCATAAAACGGTCCTATTCCTGGTAGACTTTCAAACTCTTCTGGCGTTCCTATATTCAAATCCACCAATTGAATCACTCGTTGAACCTCCTCTCTTAACTCTATTTCCTGTTCAGGATAAACGGTAGAATCCTTCACCAAATCAAAAAGTTCATTCGGAAAGACAAAAATCCTTTTCAAGTCGTCATTGGAACGAAGTCCTCGTTTTGCAAAATTCACGACTACTTCAGCCTGTTTTTCAGACAATCCTAACTTCACCCAATCTTCAATGAAATATGTATTCGGATCAAATCGTTCTTGAGGAATGTTAAACCGATTCGCCCTACCTCTTTTTCGCTCATCTTGCTCTTGGTGCTCGGCCTCTATGAACTCATCATGAATCTCTAGTAGTTCATGATGTGAGATAACCGGCGCGTCAGCGGCAAAAACAAATGTTAAAATTCTAGGGGTATACGCAACTATTAAAGCAATAAGAAGTAACCAAATTAGACCTCTTCTATTTCTTTTCGAGAGCGACATTTGGAGGTAATAATTACGAAACTCCTTTTATTGCCGTCTTGAACTTCTTCAATTCTTCTTTTGCTTTTGGTGCAAGCAAGAATAATCCGATCATGTTAGGTACAAGCATTGCGAATATCATTGCGTCTGAGAAATTGATAACAGATCCAAGCTGAATAGCAGCACCGATGATAACGAATACGCAGAATAAACCCTTGTACAAATACTCCATACTTTTTGATCTTCCGAACAGATACGTCCACGCCTGATAACCATAATAAGACCAGGAAATCATTGTAGAAAAGGCAAATAAAATAACTGCAATCGTTAATACGAAAGGGAACCATGAAATACTTGATGCGAAAGCTTTTGAAGTAACTTCAACCCCTTCTGTCACTTCTTGACCATACGTCATGATAGAACCGTCGCCGTTGCTAATTACCAAAACAAGAGCTGTCATCGTACAAACAACCACTGTGTCAATAAAAGGCTCTAAAAGCGCTACTAAACCTTCACTCGCTGCGTACTTCGTCTTTACGGCTGAATGGGCAATAGATGCCGATCCAATGCCCGCTTCATTTGAAAATGCTGCACGTCTAAAACCTTGAATCAATACCCCAAACACACCGCCGGCAATTCCTAACCCTGTAAATGCTCCACCAAAGATTTCTCCGAAAGCTCTTGGTATTTCTCCTGCATTCATTACCAACACAACAATTACTGCAATCACATAAATAGCCACCATAAACGGCACAATCTTATCTGTTACGTTCGCAATTTTCTTAATCCCACCAATAATCACTATTCCGACTAATACGGCCATGATGATTCCGAAAACTAACCCATAACCTCCAAGCGGCCCTTCCGCTCCACCAGTGTATGACTCTAGCATCGCAAACGCTTGGTTCGATTGAAACATGTTACCTCCACCAAAAGATCCTCCGATACACATTATGGCAAAAAGCACGGCTAAAACTTTCCCAAGTCCAGCCAGGCCTTTTTCACGCAGTCCTTTACTTAAATAATACATTGGACCTCCATAAACACGACCGTTTTCATCAATTTCCCGATAACGAACCCCAAGCGTACATTCTGTAAACTTTGAAGCCATTCCAATAAGGCCTGCCACAATCATCCAAAACGTTGCTCCAGGTCCACCAATTGAGATCGCCACAGCAACTCCCGCAATATTTCCTAAACCAACAGTCGCTGATAAAGCAGCCGTAAGCGCCTGAAAGTGCGATACCTCACCGTGGTGATCGGCATCCTTCTCTACGCGTATTGTATCTGGATTATCACCATCTACAGTGTGGACTGTATCCGAAGATTCAACATGATCATCTCCACCTGACTCAATTTCATCATACTTCCCACGAACAATGTTAATCGCGGTTCCAAATCCAGTAATATTAATTACCTTAAAGTAGAGCGTAAAGAAAAGAGCTCCGAACAACAAAACGATCAATACCCAAGGAACACTTATGGAATCGGTAAAAGGAATCGCGTAGAAGATACCTTCTACGAACCACCCAGTATAGTTACCAAACTTTTCATCAATGATTTGATCTAATCCTTTTTCGGCTGCAAAATTTAAAAATGGCAGCAGTACCGCAATTGTTCCAAGTAAAAATCTCATGTACTTTCTTTTATGGTTAGCTCATTTTCTGAGTGGAACAAATATAACAATAAATCAGTTGCTCCTATAGCCTTGATATACAGTGAGAACAATGATTTATGCTTACTTTTTTAGCGGTGCAATCATCGCTACGAACTTATTTCGTTTCATGAAGTTATCCGATTGAATCTTCCGCACAGTTTCAGAATCTCCTAAGTATTGAAAGTCATTCCCCTTGATGGTATTTCCTTTGATCACCAGTATCTCACATCGCGACACTGCAAACATTTTTCCATTGGCGCACTTACGACTTTCTTTCTTGCGGTTATTTAGAAAAGTATTGCCTCTGATCTTTACATCAGTGCATCGTACCATTTTCCACATAGATGCGCACGCTCTGTTTCCTTCAATCGTGCTTTCTAATACTTTAACACTCCAACTTTCGATTAACCAAACCGTCCCGGAAGAGCATTCAGTAATGAGTCCTTGATTTATCTCAATTCCTTTTGATCTTACGATGCTAAGTCCAACTTCGCCGCGAGCCATCTTGACGTTCTCTGCCTTTATATTGCTACATTGATTCAAGTATAACGCCCCCCCTTTCCTATTTCCACTCTTCGTTGGATCGTATTGAAGGGTCAAATTAACCAACTTAATATTAGAGCATCCCGAAAACGAGAGCACATTGTCGCTTTCCAACCCAGTAATGAACTGACTGAGCTCCATCGTTTCGCCAAGTCCACTGATCGTCATATTCTTCACTTGATTTACGATAACTCCGACGTCAGACGTATAGAAGGTATTTGGACCAAGAGGCTCATCCAATAGACTTTCGCTCTTGTTTAGTTGAGAAAAATGTAATGATTCAGATAGATCGTAGATGCCGGGCTCTACTAAAATAAGTCGATTTGATTGAATCGAATCTAATAGTTGCTCTACTGTATTGACTGTAACTGTATCCATTGCCATAGCCGAAAAGCTGTAGCAAGAAAACAGAATAAACAAGATCTTTTTCATAGCGTTTTATTTTGATAAACAACACGTTACGTAAAAAGTCTATACGCGTTGTTTCCAAAAAGGTTCGCTAGAAGATCAAATCAAAGGTTTCCTCCAACGTTCTTGGGCGATAATTAATTCGTTTGTATGCCTTACTTAAATCAAAGCCTGTTCTTGGTGGTCGTTTGGCTGGTTGGTTCAACGTATCACTGGATATGCGGTTCACTTTGGACATGTCATATTCATAGTAATCAGCAATACGCTGAACTATTTCATATATAGAATATGTTGTGGGACCAGAGATATGAAAAACTCCGTTTTCGTTGTTTTCGATCACCCCCATACAACCCGCAGCCAGATCAGATGCAAATGTAGGAGCTCTGAATTGATCATCAATAATACTAATCTCCTCTCCTTTCTCAAGCGCACCTTTCGCCCAAACAATGAGATTGGATCTCGATAAGTTATTCCCTTTACCGTATACTATGATCGTTCGAACAATAGACCAACTCACTTCACATAACGAACGAACCAATTTCTCTCCGTCCACCTTTGATGTTGCATAAACACTTAGTGGACCAACTTCGTCTTCTTCAGAATAATTACCTTTTTGGCCATCAAATACGAAGTCTGTTGAAACAAATTGAAAATGTGCTCTTACTTTATTCGCGCCTTCAATTAAATAACGAGTTGCATCAACATTCACTAATTTGCATTCTTCTGGGTTCAACTCACAGTAATCGACATTAGTAATGGCCGCAGTATGAATAATGTGCGTTGGGCCAAATTGAACAAAAACAGTATCGATTTCTACGGGTTGAGTTATATCAAGCGATACATAATACGCATCCGGGCAATCTGGATTTCGATTCTCTCCTTTTGAAGTAGCTAAATAATCAATCCCATTCGTCTTACAATACTCAATTAGCTTTTGTCCGAGTAAACCATTAGCGCCGGTAATTAAGATTTTCATTTATGTGAAAGATGAAAGTGTTCTACAATTTTCTTTATTTGATCTGTGCTCCCCAAAACAAATAAACGTGAATTGGGTTCCACCACTATTCCTCGATCTGGGTTGATATGGTACTGACCATCTGGAGATCTGTATCCGATAATGGAAACACCAGAGATTTTTTCAGCATCCAACTCCGCGATCGTCTTGCCCTGGAGATGTTGTGGGAGTTCACTATATGAAATTGATTCAATATTGGCTCCTTTATACCCTTGCATTCGGATAATATCCAAAAACTCCATTACATCCGGGTTCGCAATTAAGGAAGCCATGTGAGAGCCTCCAAGTGAATCGGGCATGATAATATTATTTGCTCCCGCCATTCTTAACTTTGAGACTGCAGAAGTTGTGGAAGCCCTGCTGACAATCAGAATATCTTTTTTAAACTCCCTTGCAGCGAGAACGACATAAGTATTATCAGCATCTTTCGGAAGACATGTTATAACTGCACGAGCACTTTCGATGCCTGCACTCTTTAACACATCGTCATTCGTACTATCACCGTGGAGAAATAAAAAGCCTTCATGCTCTTTTTCAACCGCCACGATTTCATCGTTCTTTTCTATCACAATGAATTCATCACCATGAGCACTTAAATCTTCTGCAACCTGTTTCCCAACTCTTCCAAAGCCACAAATAACCACGTGATCTTCCATTTTTTTCACTTCTTTCATAGTCTTGTATTCTTTAAAATATTGTCGGTATTCACCTCCAACAAGGTAAGTAGTAATTGATGTGATAGCATATGCAAATGTTCCAAAACTGGATATAATTAAAAAGGCGGTAAAGAGTTTTCCATATATCGTCAGATCGTTTACTTCGCCAAAACCAACCGTAGAGATAGTAATAATGGTCATATAAAATGAGTCCACTAGGCTCCACTCTTCTATTATCATAAAACCAATCGTACCACCAGCTGTGATAAGCGCAAGAAGAATGAGGAAGTAATAAACGCGTGAAAATAAACGGTAATTGAACAACATAGGCTAGAGTTCCCAAATAGTATTTCGCTTCTTACGTTCTAACTTGAAATAGTGCTTATGCTCAAGAATCCATGCCATGATGAGATAAATGAGTAAAGGCGATCCTAAAGCAATGAAAGAAGAGTAAATAAAACCTAATCTTACTTTTGAACTACTAATTCCTAATTTTCGGGCCCACCAACCGCAAACCCCAAAGGATCTCATCTCGAAAAAGAAAACGATCTTCTGTATCATTCTGAACGATTCAATAGCTTATTTCCTACCTCGCAAGATAGGCATTTTTTACGACAGCAATAGTACCTGTGAAGCGCCAATAGTGCTTGTGAATCGTAAGCAGTTTTGGCATTAATTCCAATTTTACTCCATTTCTGGATTACGCTGTTCTTTTCTCCAGAAATACCCTCTAAAAGACTCAAGGCTGTTTCTTGAATAGCCTCATTTTCCAGCTTATTTCCTTTCCACCAAATAAATGGTACAACAGCATTGATCAATAATAAGTCTTTAAAGGTTCCTGAGAGTTTAGGTACACCAGCACCATGTCTTGACCAAAGTTCATCAATTACTGAAAAAAAGTACTGCTTAATTTCCAGTTCTAATGTAGAAGCTTTCTCTAAAAATGTATCAAAATCAAAATAGGCTGTAAAAAAAGCAAACTGTTGAACTCGAATTGTTGGAAAGTTTGCCGGGCGCGTACCTTTGTAGTGCCAATAGCTTTTCGCACTCATCTCTGACTCATCCAATTTATAAATACCACTTTCCAGCATTAACAAACGATATCGCTGACTGACGTTTAACGACTTCAGGACTGATAATGGGACACGCTCGCAAAGGTCAATAAAACCTTCTTTATTGATCTGAGTACCAAAAGCAGATGAAACTAAATGATATAACAACGCTCCATCTGAAAAGCTTCCAACCTCCTGCAATATGGAGAGCTTCACCGACAGTTTCTGAATCAAAGCCCGATGCTTCATTCTCTCCATAAATATGGGATCAATTGCATCAAGAAGTTTTTCACAAGGGAACTCTTTGCGTCTATAACGCTTCATAAGGTAACTTTCAAAATGCGCTTCATCAATAAGATTTTTCAGTTCCAACGTAGGTAACATATGTCCATTTTGAATTATTTCCTGATCATGTGAATAAACGACATGGAGAATTACATTGTTGTACGCTGGGTCTTTATGATGACCATGCTTGATCCAGTCTGAAGACTTTACATGGATTTCAATACTTCCATGAAGGCGAATGTTATCAATAGTGACTCCACCGAGAAAAAAATCAGGTCCACTCAATTGCTCATTGTGAACCCCAGGATGATGAACGATTATTTCCCTTCCATCTGTTAACCGGAGACGATTAAATGGTATGCGCTTCTGCGCCCAAATAGACTGTAAATATGCTTCTATCATTAATGAATAGTTGATTAGTTATGTTCAGAAACACTATTTAAGATACAAAAAAAGGCGCTCGAAATGAGCGCCTTTCAACAATCTATTCTATCCTATTTATGGATACTTAACGTATTCCAATAGTTTAGGATCAGCTTCCGGAGCTGTCTCTGGATCAAAATCCAATGTTACTACAGCACCTTCCGTACGTCTATTCAACTGATGAAGCATTTCAAACTTCTTACGGTCACGTCTATACTTATTAATGTACGCCTCCGTTAATTTAATCTCTTCAACCCCATCCATATTTGACGGTTGTTTAGTAGAGTATTTATCATTAACCAACCAAACTGTTCTTGGTTCGTTTTCTCCTTTTCCAACTGGAATAATTCGTCTTGGATCAACACCTCTTTCTTCTACGAGGTACTTGTAACAAGCTTTCGCACGATTTTCAGAAAGCTTTTGGTTGGCTCTGTTACTACCACGTGAATCCGTGTGTGAACTCAACTCCAATACTAATCCTTCATGCTCTTCTAGCAGGTCAAATACGAACTGTAACGAATCCTGAGAGTTGATTGTTGAATCAACTAACAATGTCCACTTGTTCAATGGGTAACGTACCTCAGGAAGACGAATTGGCTTCTTCGGAAGTAGAGTCATATCAATAACGAACTTCTGACTGTAAGGCAACCCTACTGTTGAAATCGAAGAACCTTTTGTATCCTCATGGTATCCTTCCTTCGAAATATTGATCTTATATTCAACCTCTTCATTGATGTAACGATCACCTGCAGGTTTCTTATCCCAGAATACAGCACCACTTTCGTCTGTATAACCTTCCCAAGTGCTTCCATCCGTTGCAGAAACAACCACTTTTACATCCTCCAGCTTTTGGTTCTTGTCTTCAGCGTCACTAACAACTACTTTCAAATCAAAAACATTTGGAGGCAACTCATATGAATAGATATCTGGCACATACTCTGTTCCCGAAGCAGTTTTGCGCTCAGAAGTAAAGTATCCTTTCTGCATGATATCGAAGTTTCCATTCTTCACTTCTAGCTCTACCAATGCATAGTCGTTATTGATACTATTAATTGGAGCACCAAGGTTTGAAGGGTTTTCCCATTTGTTCTCTTCTCCAACTCTAGCCGCTCTAAAGATGTCTAATCCTCCCATTCCGGGAAGACCGTTCGACGCATAGAACAAATCTCCGTTCAATCCGAACGTAGGGAACAATTCATCGCCTTTCGTATTGATCTCAGACCCCATATTTTGAGGCATTGACCACGTTTCTGACTTTCGGTCGTAAGTTGTGTACCACAAATCTCTTCCGCCATATCCTCCTGGCATATCAGAAGCGAATATCAGATACTTACCATCCATTGTACACGGATGCCCAACTGAAATACTATCGTGAGCCTTAATTCCAACAACCTTTACAGGCTCTTTCCATTCCGTTTTACCCTTGGCGTCAGACCACCAAATGTCACAACCAAGATTCATTTTCTTTTGGTTTGGACAACGTGTAAAGAACATTTTCTTATAACGAGAATCGAAACATACCGTACCTTCATTATCAATTGTGTTGATGTTTTCACCAACTACAAGATATGGCTCTGTCCAGTTTCCTTTCTTATCGATATCTGAAACCCAAAGGTCCATATACCCTTCTCCAGTTCTTGGATCTTTATCTTTCCCTGTACTTCCATCTCTACTTGAGCTAAAATACATTTTAGACTTCTTACGATCACCAATCATTGGCGCCATATCGAACTCCTTCACATTAATCACCGCCTGATTCTCGATTACATGCTTGCTTTTATCAATGATGTAATTTTTATTCTCCTTACATGAATGAAGTCCAGCTTTCGCTCGGTCATCATCCGGAACAAGCTTTAAGTATTCGTTATAATTCTCAATTGCCTTTTCGAATTCACCCATCATTCGAAGCATGTCACCGTTATATAAGTAAACGATCGGTGACTCCTCCTGATAATCAAGAAGGATAGTTCTATCATACCACTCATTAGCATCTCTATAACGTTCTGTTAAACGGTAACACTCTGCCGTCTTAAACGCCATATCTCCCTTCTTCGCTTTATTTTTACGATTGATTTTCGAGTATGCATACGAACACTTTTCAGCTGCTTCGCTGTAGTTCTGACTTGTAAAAGCAAGTTCCGCTTTTACCATATACTTGGGTTGAGCTGACGCAATCGTCGCAAAGCACAGTAAAATCGTCGTTAAGGCAACTTTAATTTTCATAAAAAGGTCTTTTTCAATATTTACTTTTAGACTATCCTTAGGGACAGCCTAGTTTAAACGAATGTAAAAGTAACAAAAAATCCAATGTTATTGAACTCTGTTAATTTTATTTCCCTTTAATGTCTAATCCTAACAAAGGTAACCTTCAGGCACCAATATATTTTTCCCATTTATCCAGTACAGCTTGAAATCCATCAGGCAAATCTGATGAAAGCTGCACGAACTCATCCCTTACTGGGTGCGTAAAGCCGAGCGTTTTGGCATGTAAGGCCTGACCACATAAAAGTTCAAAACAATTTTCTACAAATCTTTTATACTTAGCATTGGGTGTTCCCTTGAGAATTTTATCACCGCCATATTCTAAATCATTGAAAAGTGGGTGACCGATGTATTTCATGTGTACCCGAATCTGATGCGTTCTTCCCGTTTCGAGTTTACATTCAACTAACGTGACATACCCATAACGCTTCAGTACTTTATAATGCGTAACTGCATGCTTCCCGAAATCTCCTTCAGGAAATACGTTCATCATTTTCCTATTCTTTAATGAACGCCCAATATTACCTTCAACTGTTCCTCCCTCTTCAACATCTCCCCAAACAAGCGCCCAATATCTTCTCTCGGTAGTTCGATCATAAAACTGCTTCGCCAGATGCGTGAGCGCGTGCTCTGTTTTAGCGACTACTAAAAGACCGGTGGTGTGTTTGTCAAGTCGATGAACTAAACCTGGTCTTCCATAATAATCCGAACTCTTTTCCGGCAGGTTATCAAAATGATAAACCAAGGCATTTACTAATGTTCCTTTGTAATTGCCATAACCAGGATGAACAACCATGTTGGGTTCTTTATTCACAACGATTAACTGGTCATCTTCATAAGCAATTAGTAAAGGAATATCTTGAGGAATTAACTCTATCTCTCTCACCGGATAGGGCAAAACGATAGAAATTTCATCTCCGGGCTTAATCTTATAATTTTGCTTGACTTTCTGTTTATTAACAAGAATATTCCCGCTTTTTGCCGCAATTTGAATCTTGTTCCGAGACGTATTCGGGATTCTGTCCATCAAGAACTTGTCGATGCGCAAAACCTCTTGCCCTGCATCGGCAACAAAACGATGATGCTCATACATCTCTTCTGCACCACCTTCTCCCTCGACTTCCTCAATTACCTCTTCACTCATGCTTGAAAATCTACCTAGAAACTATTGTTTGACTACCCTGTGAACGTTTGGATCTCCGTCAACACGCAATAAATATATGCCGTCAGGGAACATCGAAAGATCAACAGTATCGTCTGAAACTTCCAAAACCTTTTGACCCTGAAGCGTGAAAACTTCCGCATGTTCTATCCATCCAGCGGATGATTCAATATTGAAAATACCAGAAGTCGGGTTTGGGTAAATATTGATACTTACTTCCTCTTTAACCTGAGTATCCAGCCCTAACAAGACATCCATTCCCGTGGAGAACACAGGACGAATCATAACAGAACCTTGAGAATCAGGATCAGTAGAGGCTGACCATGAAAAACCACCATCTATGCTGAAAAATGTTTTATCACTATTGACGATATTACGATCCAATCCAACTCCAAGTCGCTCTGCACTTTCTTGCCTCCAACCAATATAGAATGTTCCATCAATGGGCAGCTTCAATGAATCCAGCAAATAGTATGTTGTAAAGATATTTCTGTCATACTCATAGCTCGGTTGTCTAGGAAAAAATAATCCGTCCTCGTACAAAACAGATCCAGGTTCGCCATTATTATCAGCCCATACAGTCAAGTAGAATAAATTACTTGATACATCATTCACGGTAGGAACAAAATGAATCATTGCTCCAATCAATGAATCGGCTTCGTATGGAGTATATTGAATCGCAAGCATTGACTGCGCTCCAGTAGGTCCGTACGCTTTCTCAGCAGTACCATCATCATAACTGTAATAATTTAAGAAACGCTGAACAGAATGTGTCGAGTCATTTTGAGTGAAGTTTGAATTCTGATGAGTTGCCTCTGAGATTATATCAAACTCTTCATAAAGCCCTGGTTTGTTTTCGTCGAAACGATCGCCAGCAGAAAAATCGTGAAACGAATAATAGGTAGTCATCGGTAGATAATTCAAATCACCATTGTTCAACAGTGCTTCTGAAAGCAAAAAACTTCCTTCTTGTGCTCCACCATACTCAATGACCGTTGATCCGTCTTGCTCATTTTCAGGCACATTATCACTATTACGAACCACCACCTGCACATTTGAGGACATTTTTCCCGTAAAGTTATTCTTGTAGTGATCCCAGGGAACGGAAGTGTACGTATCTAACAGCGTATGAATCGGATAAACAAAAGCGAAATCTCTAATGATGGTATCCTGATATCCTGACAACGGTCGAAGGTTGACATAATCTATATGGAAATGGTCCAAGCTTCCTGAAAGTCCGCCATAATTTTTAAATCTGAACTGAAACCCCTTCTTAAAATAATCGGGATTGTCGACCCGAATGTGCACATGATCAAAATCCGCTAGTGGAACACCATTAGTACTCCAAATTCGGTTCCATTGATCCAAATCTTTTGCATAGAACTCGAGCACCAGTGAATCACTATCTTCTGGTTCGTCACACAACCCTTGTGCCTGATAAAGGAAACTTAGATACACCGAATCGGAAGCGCTCAAGCTCAACATATCAATCGGTTTCGTCGTTAGAAAATCTGCATAGTTGGTAATAGTACTACCAAGCGCATAAGGATAGCCTTTCTCATCAAGTCCATCAAATGTAGCAACTCCCAAGGACCAAGGGTCTAGTGCCATTGAGTAATTGTGGAATGCAAAATCATCTAACCAAATCATCTCAGGATCATTGACCGGTGCAAAAAATTGCGTCGCAGAATCCTGAACGATATCAGGTACTAGCCAAACGGTATCAGGGTCATTAGGGAAATCAAGTGTATCATAGATATTGTAAGGCGGATAAACATCAGTTGGCACGTGTGTCACGGGATAAGAAGATAAATCACCTATTCTAATCTGAATTTCATCGAGAGGAACTTGAACCGTAGTAGCATTAGCAAGATCTACCGTGATGCGATATGTTGGTTGAGCGTAATACTGCGAATCAACGTGTAACGGAACTCCAGCCATATCTTGCAACGCGAATACTTTATCAAATGTCACCCCGGGATCAGAGTAATCGGCATCATATTTTTGAAATTTACTCGAGCTAAACTCATCGAATATGGGTAGATCAATTGTATCTGTGGTATAAACAAACGTACTATCGAAAGTTCCGGGGTTAGCTTTTGCTGCAACCTGCTTACTTTTAGCCTGCAAAACAGGGTTCCCCATAATTGGTTCTGAGCCTTCCCACTGGGCCATGACTACCGCCGAATTTAAAATCAGCAGACTAAACAATAATCCAATTTTCTTCATTCTTTTCTATTGAGGTTCTTCGGCAAATTCCTTGGAAGCAATCACCGTAATCGTAGTACCAGAAGCAACAACAGCTTCCTCCATATACTCAGGAGATTGCGAAGTTATTCTTGCAATCATAGAATCAGCTTTCGTGATGCAAGAAGGACAAACAGCAAGAAATTCCATACTTCCCATACTTTGGACGCGTTCTTTAGCTTCAACGATGGTTAATCCATACAAGTTGGGTAGTGGTAGAGGAATTCCACCCTCGTCTCTTCCCACGATTAGTTTTATCCTTGAGCCGATGGGAATCTTTTCTCCTTCTTTGATTGATTTTCCTTTATACAACTGTTCTAGAACAGCACCATGTGCCTCACGCGACGGTTTGTATTCCAGTGAATACCTGAAGCCACGGTTGATCAATATATTTTCAGCAAAGCGCTGCGACTTGTCAACCAAATTAGGCATTTCAACAAGCTGTGTCCTTTTGGATACACGAACTTTTATTACTCGACCTGATTTGACAAATATATCTGAGATTTCAGTTGGTGCGGGATCTTGTTCCAAAATGGTTCCTTCCACTTTAGTCGGGTCATAAATGGAGTCCAACACCTCATATTGAAGTTCAGAATTAGCAAAAATATTCTCAAGATTATTCTGGTTCTTACCGATCAAATTAGGAACCTCAATTCTTTCACCCAAATGTGTGCGCGTCTCAAGACTACATCTAAACATATACACCAAAAGAATGTAGAGCAAGACGATTGCAACCGCATTCAAAATGAATTGTTTACTTAAAATGTAGTTGCCAATTTTTTTCAGTAGTACCTTCATAACAACGCCACAAATATACGCTTTTAGAAGTTTGGCGAGAGCTGGTGAGATTTGTAGAAATCATCAATTGCATCATAAGCTTCCTGAGCGGTATCGACGATCTTAATTAAGTCCATATCATTCGGTGAAATATTGCTTTCCATTTCCAGCATAGCTGACTTAATCCACTCAATCAGACCTGTCCAATATTCGCTACCAATCAAAACAACTGGGCGATTATTAATTTTCTTCGTCTGAATCAAGGTAAGGGCTTCAAACAATTCATCCATTGTACCAAAACCTCCTGGAAGTACTACAAAGCCTTGCGCATATTTAACGAACATTACTTTACGAACAAAGAAATAATCAAACTCAAGATTATGTTCTGGATCAATGTAAGGATTGTTATTTTGCTCAAAGGGAAGGTCTATATTTAATCCAACTGACTTTCCTCCTCCTTCTTGAGCGCCTTTATTCCCTGCCTCCATAATTCCAGGACCTCCTCCTGTAATTACGCCATAACCACCTTCCGCAAGAAGACGAGAAACCTCGACAGCGAGTTCATAATACTTGGTCCCAGGTTTTGTTCGCGCAGAACCAAAGACGGAAATACATGGACCTATTTTGGCCATTCGCTCATACCCCTCAACGAACTCAGCTATTATCTTAAAAATCGCCCAGCTATCGTTAATCTTGATTTCATTCCAGTCTTTTATGATTTTATTCATGCGCATTGTGTGATTAGATTAGAGTTTAAAGTAGTTTCGCTCGCATTTTTGCGAGGCAAGCAAATTTAGTATAATATAATGTAGAACGCAGATTGCGAAGGAAAATTATGTGCGTTTAACAAAGATTATGAGTGGACGTTTGTTTCACGATGACGGGGAATCTAAATCATTTGATGTAAATTGGCGGCATGTTACTGCGCTGGCTGGTCATATCTCTTCTTTTTCTTTCATTTCAAACAGCGGCGCAGCGTTCTTTTTTTTCGCATTCTGACAGTTTACATAAAGGACGTCTCACTGGTGTTTCTGTTGGTGTAGGAACTGTCTGGTCAGGCAGCATGATTGGTTTGTGGCAATTCTGGTACAAAGACGCTCAATCATCTGGATGGCATTCATTTGATGACTCGAGAAATTGGCTTCAAATGGATAAAGCCGGACACTTTTATACGGCATATAAACTGAATCAGCTAAACACTGAGTTGTTTCAATGGTCAGGTCTGGACGATCGCACCTCACTGTGGATTGGCAGTGGTATTAGCTTTGGATATCAGGCAACTTTAGAAATACTCGATGCTCGTACTGTTGAATGGGGCTTTTCCTGGAGTGACCTCATCGCTAATACTGTGGGAACTGCCGGATATCTGGGACAACAGTTGGCATGGAATGAAGAACGCATCATCCCAAAGTTCTCTTTTGCTCCAAGCGAATTTGCTTCCGTTCGCCCCTCAGTTTTAGGAAGTAACTTTCACGAAACGCTCTTAAAAGATTACAACGGTCAAACCTATTGGCTGAGTTTCAGTCCGGGAACTTTTGCTAAAAACTCAAGATTTCCCGAGTGGCTTTGTTTTTCTTTAGGATACAGTGCCCATGAAAAACTTGTGGGCTCAGAAGAATACTTCGTAGACAATGATGGTAACGAATACTTTTCACAACGTGAGGTGAAACTATCGTTGGACATTGATTTTAGCAGAATCCCAGTAAAGCGACCATGGGCAAAAACGTTGATCAAACAACTTAATTACCTGAAAATACCGTTTCCAACAATGGTATTCAGAAACGGAACAATAGTAGGAAGCTGGACCGGTTATTAAGTGCCTCCCTATTTTAGTTCAACTTGATACTCGAACGAAACGATATTTCCTTCCGTAGCACTCGGTGTCATTCCGAATAGTGTGCGATCTATTTCTCCCGCACCAACCAACACTTTTTTCCCTTCAATATCAATTCGCTTTACGGTTACAGGGATATCTTTACTAACTCCTAGCATTGTAAATGTTCCCTGAATTTCCCAAACATTGTCTCCTTTATCAGTGAGTTCTTTCCCTTTAAAACTCATTGTAGGGTATTTATCAGCACTGAAATAATCATCACTCATCAATGATTTATCTCGCATACCATTAAACGTTGTGAAATCATCCATCTTCATAGTAATTTCAAAAACAGATGTTGAAGGGTCTTCCGTGATATTTACGACTCCTGTCACTTTTTTAAATGCTCCTTTTGTTTCCCCGTTTTCTCCTAGGGTAAAGGAGACACGAGAAGAATCCTCAATCAAGGTATAGTTACCGGCAATTTCCCCAAGAGGTATCGCATCAGGTTCAACTACCTCCCCATTTTCATCAACCACCTCTGTAGTAATCTGTGCCTCAAACTCGGCCTGCTCCTCATTTACTAGCAATGATGGTAAAACAAGTCCTCCAATCAATAAAAATGAAAACAAACTAGCTCCAACGTACCCTCTTCCGATTAATGCATGTGTTATAGCGAAACCTACTATCAAACCAATATAAGCATCCATTCCTCCCATGTTCGCATATATGGCATGTAAATAAAGTAATCCAAATGCAAGTCCGAGAACAATTAGGTACCCCAGAAGAATAGCCGCACTATTTCTTTTCTCTGCATACCAAAGTTTTGTAAGGAAGTAAACACCAAAAGTCCCAAAAAATACACCCTCAAGCACTTCTCCGCTCATAAGGTTAACCATTGTATCCTCGGAAAGTGAAAGCAAGTAGGGAAGCAAAGAAAGTCCAATCAAGGGAATACCTAACGACTTACTTTCCTCAGAATCTCTATAAAATGAAGCGGATAAAAATGCAGCACTTAAAACAATTAAACCTACAGGGCCTGATTGGAACAAACCTAAAAAGATGGCTATCCCAGAAAACAATAACTGTAGTGATTTAAGCAACCCTTGCTCGTCCATTTCTCCAAATAGCTTCTTTAACACTATCAATTTAGCTGAAGCTATTTCGTATGATAAAACCATCAGAATTACTCCACCAACCATGAACTTGTTAACAACCAGCGCCTCATCTCCAGATATCATTGCTGTCTTTCCCTGAAGTAGAACGATAAAAACAATAAAAGAAATGAGCGGTAACAATGCTCTTAAATAGTCTTTTCTCAACAACTTAATTTGGGCCAATGCATAGTTAGCCGCTACGATACCCAGTAAAGACATCAAAATCCCAACATCTTCAGCCCTTGACTCAATATATAAAAGTGTCATAGTACCTCCCAAAACAAGGAAGTTGATGAAATCAATGAAGCGAACATTGCGCTTAAACTGCAAAAAAAGTGCTGCTAATCCAACTGAAGCGATTGCCGTAATAATTACTGTCATATCCTGAGTATAATTTAGTGTACTGCAAATATAATAAATATACTTACCATGGTAAATAGTTTAAATGAAAATAATTCATTTCACTAACTTCCCGATTTCAAGATAAGATTTCTTTAGGAAACAGAAAGCCCACATCATCAATGTGAGCTTTCTTGGAGTGCGATAACCTATATTGGAGCTGTTTCTTAAGAAATACCTGCCAAATCTTTATTTTTCAGCGGTAACTCATTTAGCTTGTGGATATAAGGTAAAATCAAGTTTTTCTCTAAAATCATTAAATGATCCATTCGATGACAATCAGTACCAACGAAGTCAATCAGTTGCTGATCTACTAATGCTTCTGCTTGTTTCTTGATTGCCGGACCATAATGTCCTCCCAGTGAATTGAGATTCATCTGAATATTGATCCCTTTTTCACGCCATTCCGCGGCTTTATCTAATCTCCCCTGGAGATATGCATATCGTTCAAAGTGAGCAAGAACAGGTTTATATCCTTGGGTTAAGAATTCAAAAAAAAGCTCGTCCACATGACTCGGTTCAGAATGAAATGAGAACTCAAATAAGACATAATTATCACCAAAGGTCAACAGTTTTTCTTTTCGCTTTAAGCGATCCAATAATGTCTCATCAAAATAGTATTCTGCGGCCGCGTCAATTTCTATACTCAAGTTTAAATCCGATGCCGTTTTCTTTAGCTTTTCCAGTCCAGACAGAATAATTTTAGGCGTATTTTTGAAGTAATCACTCATAATATGCGGAGTGGTCACTACTTTTTTAAAGCCTAAACTTTCGAATTTTGCTAACATTGCAATGGACTCATCCATCGATTGAGCACCATCATCAATTCCGGGAATTAAATGGCTGTGCATGTCTACTTGAAAAACAGACAAATCAAAAGGAGATAACTCCTCATCTTTTTTGCCGCCAAAAAACTTCCCTAGAAGTCCCATTTACCGATTTTGATACATCTCCTCGTAATAAGCACGATACTCGCCGCTTGTTACCTCATCAATCCACTCAGTGTTTTCAAGATACCAATCAACAGTGCTTTCAAGGCCTTCTTCAAACGTTACCGAAGGTTTCCATTTTAACTCCTGTTCAATCTTAGTTGCATCAATTGCATAACGCATGTCATGTCCTGCACGATCTGTAACGAATGTGACCAGCTCTTCACTCTCTCCTTCTGCTCGTCCTAACTTCTTATCCAGTAATCTGCAGAGGTAACGTACCAAATCAATATTGGTCCATTCATTCAATCCTCCAACATTATACGCCTCTCCAACTCTTCCATTGTGGAAGATGGTATCAATCGCACTTGCATGGTCATTTACCCAGAGCCAGTCACGAATATTCTCTCCCTTACCGTAAACTGGTAATGGTTTTTTATTCACAATATTATTGATCATTAATGGGATCAACTTTTCCGGAAAGTGATGACTTCCATAGTTATTCGAACAATTGGAAATCTTTATGGGCAAACCATACGTATGGTAATAAGCACGTACGAAATGGTCTGAAGATGCTTTCGAAGCAGAGTAAGGACTTCTTGGATCATAGGACGTAGTTTCTTCAAAAAGTCCTTCTTCACCTAGTGAACCATACACTTCATCCGTAGAAACATGATGAAAAACATGCTCACCTTCTCCCCAAGATTCTTTAGCTTGTTGTAAGAGATTGACTGTCCCAACCACATTCGTGAGAACAAATTCCATCGGCCCCTCAATTGAACGGTCGACATGTGATTCTGCTGCCAAATGAATTACATCAGTTACCTCGTAATCTTCAAAGACTTTTTTCAGCGCTTCGGTGTCTCGCACATCTGCTTTAACGAATACATAATTAGCTGCCGACTCAACATCTGTCAAATTCTTCAGGTTACCAGCATATGTTAACTTATCAAGATTGACAATTCTGTAATCAGGATACTTATTCACCATAAGTCTTACAACATGGGAGCCAATGAATCCTGCTCCGCCAGTAACCAATACCGTTCGTTTCCAGCTCATATTACAAACTCCAATATTCTAAATCGTTTATTTTCCCTTTAAAAATGCCCTTCACATCAACGAAAACACCTTTATCATCGCGCAGCATAGCTTTAAAATCATTCTCAGACATTGCCTTATACTCCTGATGATTTACAGCAACAATAACTGCGTCGTAATCATTTGCAGGCGCTTCCGTTAAAGCAACACCGTACTCGTGCTCCATTTCTTCCGAAGAAGCGTGTGGATCAACAAGATCAACGTCGACCATGAACGACTTCAACTCTGTAATTATGTCAATGACTTTAGAGTTGCGAATATCGCTTACATCTTCTTTAAACGTTGCCCCCATTACCAACACTCTGGCATCTTGTATTGTTTTTCCTTTGGCAAGAATCTTCTTTACCGTCGTCTTTCCAATATAGAATCCCATGGAGTCATTGACATAACGACCGCTATTAATTACTTTAGAATGATAACCCGCCTGCATCGCTTTGTGCGTGAGATAATATGGATCTACACCAATACAATGGCCACCTACGAGCCCGGGTGTAAACTTCAAGAAATTCCATTTCGTGCCAGCTGCTTCCAGTACATCAAATGTGTTAATCCCAAGCTTATTAAAGATGATCGATAATTCGTTTATCAATGCAATATTGACATCTCGCTGGGTGTTTTCAATAATCTTTGCTGCTTCTGCTACTTTAATTGATGAAGCCCTGTGAACACCTGCTCCCACGACCAATTCGTAAGTCTTTGCAATTTGGTCAAGAGACGTTTCACAGCATCCCGAAACAACTTTAATAACATTCTGCAATGTATGCTCTTTATCTCCGGGGTTGATTCGTTCCGGAGAATAACCAACCATAAAGTCATCTCTGAACTTTAAGCCAGATTCTTCCTCAAGAACAGGAACACAATCTTCTTCCGTACAACCAGGGTAAACCGTGGATTCAAAAACAACATAATCACCTTTCTTTAGCACCTTACCAACCGTACGACTTGCACCCAACAAAGGAGTTAAATTTGGAAGATTTGCCTCATCGATTGGCGTAGGAACCGCTACGACAAAGAAATTGACGTCTTTTAAATCATCTGTATCGCACGTGAAAGTAATGTCGCATCCTTCAAATTCAGAAGCGTCGAGTTCGTTACTTGGATCAACCCCTTTCTTCATCATTTCAACACGTTCTGCATTGATATCGAATCCAACTACCTTGATCTTTCTTGCAAATTCCAGTGCAATCGGAAGGCCAACATAACCCAGTCCAATGACAGCAAGTGTTGCCTCCTTATCTAGTAACTTATTGTAAATTGAGTTGCTCATTTCTTACTTTATAAATTCTTTCTATTATTTCAACAACCTTCAATCCTTCCAAGGCATTTGTGGTCGCTGTAGTTCTTCCTTTCAAAGTGTCAATTACATTCTTAATCACAAAATTGTGATTCGCCGCGGACCCTTTGTAAGGACCATAATCGTTGGCAGGGTTTGACTCTTTCAACGTAGGCATTTCGTAGTCCTGTATGTTACAGATTTCAACTTCATTCATGTACTGACCACCGATTTTAACACTTCCCTTGCTACCGATAATCGTCATAGAACTTTCTAAATTCTGATTGGCAACCGCTGTTGAATAGTTCAACGAACCCATACCGCCGTCTACAAAATCAAAGCTAACGAAACCAGAATCTTCAAAATCTGTTGAATCTGCGTGTACGAAATCTGCAAACTTCCCCTCGATGTTATCTATATCACCAAAGAGCCAATACATTATATCAATGAAATGTGAAAACTGTGTAAAAAGTGTACCTCCATCAAGCTCCTGTGTGCCTTTCCAGCCACCTTTTTTGTAATAGCGCCCATCACGATTCCAATAACAGTTCAACTGAACCATATGTATATCACCCAAAAGTTTATTCTCTACGACTGACTTTATCCATTCTGAAGGTGGAGAGTAACGGTTTTGCATCACACAAAAGACACTTTTGGACTTTTGAAGCGATTTGAAAATCACCTTCTCACAGTTGTCCTTCGATAATCCCATAGGCTTCTCGCATACTACATGCATCCCATTCTCAAGGGCTAACAAACTTTGCTGAGCATGCAAACCATTGGGAGTACACACATTAACAACATCAATTGAAATTCCTGATTCCAGCATTTCTTCCATTGAAGAAAAAAATGGCACCTCAAAACTCTCGGCGTCGCACTCTTCCTTTGACCGGACATCGGCCATTGCAACCAATTCAGCCTCAGCTTCTCGTCGTATCATCTCAGCATGGCGCTTACCAATATGGCCTGCACCTACGACCGCAAATCTTATCTTTTGGTTATCATCATTCATTCAGCTGTGATTTTCGTTACTTTCTGGTTTTTTAATCTATATTCCTCACCGCTCTCAGAGCATACTGCCATTCCCTGGCTATCAAATTCAAGGCGATGACCATACTCACTCATCCAACCTATCTGTCGTGCAGGATTACCAACAACGAGTGCATAAGCCGGGATTGTTTTTGTCACTACTGATCCGGCTCCAATAAAAGCAAATTCACCAATATCGTGACCACAAACAATGGTTGCGTTCGCACCAATGCTCGCTCCCCGCTTCACTATCGTTCTTGCATATTCCCCTCGTCGAACTACAGCACTTCTCGGATTCGTAACATTCGTAAATACCATTGACGGTCCGAGGAAAACATCATCTTCGCATTCCACCCCAGTATAGATGGACACGTTGTTCTGAACTTTTACATTGGATCCTAACTTCACTTCTGGAGAAACCACAACGTTTTGACCAATATTACAGCGTTCACCAATAATACAATTCGGCATGATGTGAGAAAAATGCCAAATTTTGGTTCCTTCACCTATTGTGCAGCCTTCATCAATTACTGCTGTTTCATGCGCAAAGTAACTCATTAGCGAATGATGTATTTTTCAAAATTATAATGAGCCGTAGCAGTTAACTCCTCTTCTGGTAAGCTCTTAAAATATGCATAGGTTTTCTTTAAACCCTCGGAACGATCAACTTTAGGTTCCCAATCCAATAGTGCTTTTGCCTTTGAAATATCTGGACGTCTCTGCTTTGGATCATCCTTTGGCAAATCTTTATAGATTACTTTTTGATCTGTTCCAGTCAATTTAATGATCTCTTCAGCAAAGTCTCCAATGGTAATCTCAGAAGGGTTTCCAATATTCACTGGCTGTGCATAATCGCTTAGTAACAGACGATAAATTCCTTCAATTAAATCGTCAACATAACAAAACGATCTGGTTTGTGATCCATCACCAAATACAGTAAGATCTTCACCTCTCAATGCTTGACCAATAAATGCGGGTAAAACGCGACCGTCATTCAGACGCATGCGTGGACCGTACGTATTAAAAATACGCACGATGCGCGTCTCCAAACCATGAAAAGTATGATACGCCATGGTAATCGCTTCTTGAAAGCGCTTCGCTTCATCATATACACCTCTCGGTCCAACTGGATTCACGTGCCCCCAGTAATCCTCTGTTTGAGGATGTACTTCAGGATCTCCATAAACCTCAGATGTTGACGCAATCAACACACGTGCATTCTTGTTCTTAGCTAATCCAAGACAATTATGAATTCCCAATGATCCAACCTTCAATGTTTGAATAGGAATTTTTAAATAATCAATGGGGCTTGCAGGTGAAGCAAAATGCAAGATATAATCCAGCTCGCCGGCAACGTGAATAAATTTCGTCACATCGTGATTGTGAAATTCAAAATTCTCCAATGGGAACAAATGCTCGATGTTCTCAAGGCGTCCGGTAATCAGATTATCCATTGCAATCACATGGTAATCCTTTGCAATGAAAAAATCACACAGATGCGATCCTAAAAAACCAGCTGCACCGGTTATCAATATGCGTTTTCTTTCCGACATTAACTTTCTGTCTTTACAAAAGGACTTACTGTTCTTCTTCCGATAGAACTGTAATGGAATCCTTTGTTTTTCATTTCCTCCAGTTCATAGATGTTACGTCCATCAAAGATGATTGGTTCTTTCAGGCTCTCCTTCATTCTATTGAAGTCAGGATTTCTGAATGCAGACCATTCAGTTGCAATGAGTAACGCATCACTTCCTTCCAACGCATCGTATTGACTATCGACAAAATCAATTTTGTCTCCAACTACACCTTTTACGTTATCCATCGCTTCAGGATCAAACGCTACTACTTGGGCACCGGCTTTTGTTAGTGCTTCAATCATGTAAAGCGCAGAAGCCTCACGAATATCATCCGTATCTGGTTTGAAAGCTAATCCCCATAATGCAAAGCGCATCCCAGAAACATCGCCGTAATAGTTCATAACCTTATCGACTAAGGCAACTTTCTGACGTTCGTTCACATCTAAGACACTTTGAATTATTTCAAACGAATAGCCAGCTTCGTTTCCACTTTTGACTAAAGCACTCACATCTTTTGGAAAACAACTCCCTCCGAATCCAATGCCCGGATACAAGAATTTGTGACCAATACGCGAATCTGAACCTATTCCTTCTCGAACCTTATCTACATCCGCACCAACACGCTCACAGAAATTCGCAATTTCATTCATGAAGGTAATCTTTGTTGCCAGGAAAGAATTGGCAGCATATTTTGTTAGCTCGGCCGACTTTTCATCCATAATGATTAACGGATGACCATCGCGAATGAAAGGCTTATACAATTCCGTCATAATCTTCGCTGCACGATCATCACTTGTACCGACAACTACTCTATCTGGATTAAGGAAATCGTCCACTGCGAAACCTTCTCTCAAAAATTCAGGGTTCGAAACTACAGCAAAATCAACCGTTGCATGCTTACTGATAGCTGCCTCAACCTTTTCAGCCGTACCTACAGGAACTGTAGACTTATCAACAACCACCTTATACTCCGTCATTATCTGACCAAGCTTATCCGCAACGTCTAGGACATAACTGAGATCAGCAGAACCATCTTCACCCGGAGGAGTTGGTAGTGCCAAGAAAACAATTTCAGCAAAATCAACGGCCTCCTTTAGGTTCGTCGTAAACGAAATTCGATTCGCATTGATATTTCGTTCAAAAACAACATCAAGATGTGGCTCGTAAATTGGCACTTCGCCTTTACGCATGCGTTCCACCTTATTTTCGTCAATATCGACACAGATTACTTGATTTCCAGTCTCCGCAAAACATGTTCCCGTAACAAGACCGACATAACCGGTACCGACTACTGCAATTTTCTTCATTTAAATAAATTAAGCGTGTACGTTAATAAACTCAGCGATGCTCTCACAAATGAACACCAATTGCTCCTCTTCCATTTCTGTGTGTATTGGTAACGAAAGGACACGCTCAGTTAACCAATCAGTTACGGGTAATTCTGTCGAAGCACTTCCAAACGAAGCAAACATCTCTTGCTTGTGCGCTGGAACAGGATAATAAATCATCGAAGGAATCTCTTTTTCAGCCAGGTAGGCATTCAAGTCATTACGGTCAATTCCTTCTAATGTCAACGTATATTGATGAAAAACGTGACGTGATTCCTTCCCTCTCACTGGTGTTTTGATTCCGGGGAACTGCGCAAAGAAATTATCGTAATAATCCGCGACCTTTCTTCTGGCCTCAATATAATTATCAAGTTCACGTAATTTAATGCGTAAGACCGCCGCCTGAATACTATCTAAACGTGAGTTTACACCCACTCGATCATGATAGTATCGCTTGCTTTGCCCATGATTCACAATCATTCGCATTTCTGCAGCGAGCTGATCATCGTTCGTAAAGATGGCGCCGCCATCTCCATAACAACCCAAGTTTTTCGATGGGAAAAATGAAGTACACCCAACATGACCGATGCTTCCTGTTTTCACATCTCCACCAGCTAAATGGTAATCACTCCCAATAGCTTGTGCATTATCTTCGATAACGTGTAAATTATGTTTTTCAGCAATTGCCATGATTTCCTCCATATTGGATGCTTGTCCATATAGATGAACGGGAACAATCGCTTTTGTATTTGGTGTAATTGAAGCCTCAATTAGTGAAGGATCTATACAGAAAGTATCTACATCCACATCAACAAAAATTGGCTTTAATCCGAGAAGTGCAACCACCTCCGTTGTCGCTATAAAAGTAAACGAAGGAGTAATCACTTCGTCTCCCGGTTTTAGACCAAGCGCCATAAGAGCAATCTGAAGTGCATCAGTACCATTTGCGCATGGTATCACATGCTTTACACCTAAGTACGTTTCAAGCTCAGATTGAAAGGATTTTACTTCGGGACCGTTGATGAATTGTGCCGTTTCCATGACACCTGTTATTGCCGCATCTACCGCAGGTTTTATCTTCTGATACTGCGATATCAAATCGACCATTTGAATTTTTTTCATCTAAAGATGTTCTTTACGATTTAAACAAGGAGGTAAAGATAACAAAATTGAAGGCAACTCTCAGTGTTAATTGGATTCTTCAACAGACAATTTTGCAGTTTTTAGGAATCAGACCAACCTAGAACGATTAAGTCCAATAACTCACCCAAATTCGAACCATGGAGTATGTTGTTTTTTAATAAGATGATTCTTTACTACTTTCATGCATAATTTTGAAGATTCATTCTCCTGCGTTCTGCACAGAACCAAATAAGAATTAATGGCAAACAATACGTTCAAACAACATTTCGGAATAACCCTTAAAGACCGGAGAAAACTGCGAAAGCATAACTCGTTTTTGATTTGGTTTACTGGTTTGTCTGGAGCAGGGAAATCCACATTAGCAAATGCACTCGAGAAAGTACTTTTTGAACGCGGAATAGGCACATATTTATTAGATGGAGACAATGTTCGTCAAGGCTTAAATAGCGATCTCAATTTCACGGAAGAAGGACGCAAAGAAAATATCAGACGTATTTCAGAAGTGGCTAATCTATTCGTTGATTCAGGCACGGTTGTTCTTGCAGCATTCATCGCCCCTTTTGAAGCCGATAGAAATAATATTCGAACCATTTTGGGTGAAGAAAACGTAGTTGAAGTATACGTTAGCACTTCTTTGAAAGTTTGTGAAGAACGAGATGTAAAGGGATTATATAAGAAAGCACGCAATGGCGAAATCCCTAACTTCACAGGGATATCGTCCCCTTATGAACCGCCGTCTTCTCCTGACATCATAATTGACACTTCCAGCCTTGATGTCGAAGAATGCGTTCAACAAATACTGGAAAAGATTATACCCAAACTAGGATTAAAATGAGTAAATATTACCTCAACTATCTGGATGAATTAGAATCAGAGGCCATCTTCATATTACGAGAAGTCTTTGCAAAATTTGAGCGTCCTGTCATTCTGTTTTCAGGTGGAAAAGATTCTATTTTGGTAACGCATCTTGCAAAAAAAGCATTTCACCCAGCTAAACTGCCGTTCGAGCTACTGCACGTGGATACAGGACATAATTTCCCTGAAACCATTGAATTTCGC
Source organism: Flavobacteriales bacterium UBA6051 (assembly GCA_002427735.1). GTDB lineage: Bacteria > Bacteroidota > Bacteroidia > Flavobacteriales_D > Crocinitomicaceae > UBA4466. The sequence goes on along the minus strand of DIYP01000003.1, from coordinate 175,335 downwards.
GATACACTTGTCAATCACCTAGATGCTCAACTAATTGTTGGCTCGGTTCAGAAATCGATCGACGAAGGACGAGTAGCAGAGGAAAAGGGCAAAAATGCCACTCGAAACGCTTTACAAATCACAACGCTTCTCGACACTATTGAGGAGTACAAAATAGATTGTGCTATTGGCGGTGCAAGAAGAGATGAAGAAAAGTCGCGTGCGAAAGAACGATTCTTTTCACATCGCGATGAGTTTGGTCAATGGGACCCTAAAAACCAACGTCCAGAGCTTTGGAATATGTTTAATGGGAAGCATTTCGAAGGCGAACATTTCCGTGCATTCCCCATTAGCAACTGGACAGAAATGGATGTTTGGCACTATCTTCTTCGTGAAAAAATAGAACTTCCTTCACTTTACTTTGCACATGAACGTGAGGTAGTTTGGCGCAACGATTCCTGGATTCCAAATTCTAAATTCTTGAAGCTGAATGATAAAGACGTCATCCAGAAAAAACGTATTCGATTTCGTACACTCGGAGACATTACCATAACAGGCGGCATTGAATCAGATGCAGACACCATTGAAAAGATAGCGGCAGAAGTGGCAGCAATGCGTCAAACGGAACGAGGAAACCGAGCTGACGACAAGCGTTCTGAAACTGCAATGGAGGATCGAAAGCGCGAAGGTTATTTTTAAAAAAAAGGAAATGAAACTGGAAAACAGTCAATTATTGCGATTTACTACTGCAGGTAGCGTTGATGATGGAAAAAGCACGTTGATCGGTCGTTTGCTTTATGATTCAAAGTCCATCTTCGAAGACCAGTTATCAGCGATAGAAAAAACGAGTATTCGTAAGGGACATGAAGGCCTTGATCTGGCTCTTTTCACAGATGGTTTGAGGGATGAACGAGAACAAGGAATCACCATAGATGTTGCTTACAGGTATTTTGCTACGCCCAAACGTAAGTTTATCATTGCCGATACTCCAGGCCACATTCAATATACGCGTAACATGGTCACCGGTGCTTCTACCGCGAATGCTGCGATCATTCTTATTGATGCGCGAAACGGAGTGGTTGAACAAACCAAACGACACTCATTCATTGCTTCATTATTGCAAATCAGTCACGTACTCGTTTGCATTAACAAAATGGATTTAGTCGACTACAGTGAAGAAGCGTTCAACAACATTGTAGCGCAGTACGAGAGCCTTTCTTCAAAAATGTTGATCAAAGACGTAAGGTACATTCCTATTTCAGCATTAAACGGTGATAACGTAGTAAACAGGTCAACAAATATGGACTGGTACATGGGCGCTCCATTGCTTCACGAATTGGAAACACTTCACATTAGTAGCGATCTTAACAAGGTAGACGCTCGCTTTCCAGTTCAAACGGTTCTTAGACCTCAGCGAGAAGGTTATCTCGATTATCGCGGTTATGCCGGCAGAATTGCCAGTGGAATTTTCAGACCCAATGATGAGATAACTGTTCTTCCATCAGGTTTCTCTTCCCGCATTAAGTCTATTGATACAGAAAAAGGATCGCTCGAAGAGGCTTTTGCTCCCATGTCTGTTTCCATAACACTTGAAGATGATATTGATATCAGCAGAGGTGATATGATCGTGCGAGCGAAAAACCGACCTGAAAGCACCCAAGATATTGAGGTTATGCTTTGCTGGTTGAACGATGCTCCGGCAAGGTCTCGCACAAAATATAGTATCCTGCATACGAGTAACGAGCAAAAAGCCATGATCAAGGAAATTGTTTATAAAGTAGACATCAACAGCTTTGATCGTAATACTGAAGACAAGAGTTTAAACATGAACGATATTTGCCGCGCAAAGATTCGCACAACGAAACCACTGATGATTGATGCTTATCGGGATAACAGAGTTACTGGAAGCATTATACTCGTTGATGACGCAACGAATGAGACGGTTGCAGCTGGAATGATAATCACGCAATAATATGGACCGATTATCACAACTTCATCTAGCCATTAATGCCGCTGTCGAAGCAGGAAAGCGTATCATGGAAATTTATAACCATGAAGATTTTGATGTCGACTTTAAGTCAGACAACTCGCCACTAACCAAAGCCGATATTGCCTCCCACGAAATGATCGTAGAGCGTTTATCTACATCTGGCATCCCCATTTTGTCAGAAGAAGGCAAGGCCATTCCCTATGAGGAACGTAGATTGTGGGACCACTTGTGGATCGTGGATCCTATTGACGGCACTAAAGAGTTTATTAAGAAAAATGGAGAGTTTACAGTGAATATTGCGCTCATTGAAAATCAACGACCTGTTCTCGGCGTCATTTGTGTTCCTGCTTTAAACGAACTGTACTTTTCAACGTTGGAAAACGGCGCTTACAAAACAACGAATATTGATCGTTGGGTAATGTCGATTAATCTTATTAAACATGGTGTCAAACTACCGCTAAAAAAACAGCGTGAAAAATATACAGTCGTAGCCAGTCGTTCCCACCTCTCAGAAGAAACAGAAGATTTCATTTCAGATCTGGCTGCCAAACATGGCGAAATTGAAATGATTTCAAAAGGTAGTTCACTTAAACTCTGTATGGTCGCTGAAGGAAGCGCGGATTGTTACCCTCGTTTTGCTCCAACTATGGAATGGGATACTGCTGCTGGACAAGCCATTTGTCTGCATGCCGGTTTTGATGTTATCGATTGGAAAACAAAAGAAAGCATGTTATACAATCGTGAGAATTTGTTGAATAACTGGTTCATTGTTCGATGATTTTACCCTAAATAAAAACCGAAAAATCACAATAATTGTTATTTGAAACGTTGAATGAGGCAGATAACTCTTTTTCGACCATTGAAACAGGACAAAAAGCGTAAATTAGCGCATTGTAGATGAACTTACACTTTATGAAGACGCGTAAACTGTTAGCTCTAGGCTTATTTTCTTTTCTGATTTCCGGTGCGGTTTTCGGGCAAAGAAATGTATCTGATTCCATCATCGGCACTCCATGGATTGCGGTTCACTATGGGCTAAACGGTACAGCGGGAGATCTAGCCGATCGCTATGGTCTGTTCAATCATATTGGTGGATTTGCAGGTTATAAAACACGTCGTAATTGGGTCTATGGAATAGACGGAAGTTTTATGTTCGGAAGTGATGTTCGCGTCAACGGTTTATTCGATCATCTGATAGATTCAAAAGGTAATATTACGGATCAGAACGGTGACATTGCTATTGTACGCGTTTTAAACCGAGGTTTCTATGTTGATGCCAACGTAGGGAAAATTTTTCCCGTATTAAGCCCAAATAAAAATTCTGGAATTTATGTGAGTTTGGGAGCTGGATACTTAGCACACAAAATTCGCGTGGAGACGCAAGACCACGTTGTTCCACAAATAGAGTTGGAATACCGTAAAGGCTACGATCGTTTTACTTCGGGCTTGAATCTTCAGCAGTTTGTTGGCTACTCTTTCATGGCGAATCAAGGTGTTTTTAACTTTTACGGAGGTTTCTACATTCAAGAGGGCTTTACGTATAATCAACGTACGATTTTCTTTGATCAACCAGATGTTGAAGTACCTACGGACATGCGACTCGATATTCAATATGGGTTTAAACTCGCTTGGATGATTCCTATTTACAAGCGTATGCCTAAGGAATTCTACTACAATTGATGCATTTTTTCTATAACATAGGCATCTATTTCTATGGATTTGGAATTAGAGTTGCTTCGTTATTTAACACCAAAGCAAAACAATGGGTCGACGGACGTAAAAACCTGTTTGACAAACTTCCAGATACACACGGAAAAGAAGTCATTTGGTTTCACTGCGCCTCACTTGGTGAATTTGATCAGGGGCTACCACTGATGGAAAAAATCAAGCATGAGCAACCAAATTGTTTTTTATTGATCACCTTCTTCTCTCCATCAGGAATGAATTTTCACCATAAACGAAAGCATGATGCCGACTTTGTGATGTACCTTCCATTGGACACTCCTGGAAATGCTAAAAAATTCATTCAACATTTTAGTCCTTCGTCTGCCTTTTTTGTGAAATACGAGTTCTGGTCAAATCTCATTGCAAGCGCAAAAAAAAGTGGAACCAAACTCTATAACGTCAGTGGAATATTTCGGCCTGACCATCGCTTTTTTAAAGCTTCGGGAGGCTTTTTCCGTAAGACCTTAGGTTACTTTGACTGGTTTTTTGTTCAAAATCAGGAATCTTTGACATTGCTAAAATCAATTGACATTCATTGTGTCAGCATCTCTGGAGATAGCAGGTTTGACCGAGTGCTGGATAACAAAAAAAACGTAACCGAGAATGCAATCATTTCAAGCTTTAAAGGAGAAAAAGCCCTTATTGTAATTGGAAGTTCTTGGCCGGAAGATGAAAACGTCCTTATTCCCTGGATTAAAAGCTTCGATGGGAAAGTACTCATTGCACCTCATAATGTCGATGAAACTCACGTAAAATCAATATCCTCTTCTCTTCCAAATTCAGTGCGTTATACGCAGTTCAAGGAAGACGAATCCACGAAAAAAATCCTTATTCTGGATACCATTGGCCAATTGGCGAATGCATATTCTTATGGACGAATTGCTTACGTCGGTGGCGGTTTTTCGGGAAGCCTTCACAATATATTGGAACCAGCTGTGTTCGGCTTACCTGTCATTTTTGGCCCTAAGCACTCACGATTCCCTGAAGGACAACATTTCATTGATCAAGGTATTGGATTTTCTATTGACTCCACAGAGACCTTTAAAGCTGCATTGAATAAAATCAACGCGTCCTATTCAGATATTTCGAACAAAACAGAAGAATTTGTAGAAAGCAACAAAGGAGCGGCTGAAAAAATCTGGAAGCATATTACTGCCAGTTAAGCACTTGATAGTTTTCCTTATCTGAGGGTCTGAAATACTGCATTTGTATTGTGCGTATCAATCGCTCAATGCTATCCCACTTGGTCGTTCGATTAGAGGAAATGGCAATTATTTCCCGTGCCGGAGAGCTCCCATGTGCAGAAACAACCGTTTTGAAACCCTTCGAAGATTTTCCGATATAGTTTTCGGGAACCAGTGTATATCCACCGTGTTTTTCAACCATTCGTTGTAGAAGTTCAACATTCCCACCTTCGTAATCCCATGCTTCTGTTGACTCTTCCCTTAACTCGCAAAAATTCATCATCTGTGTTCGTAAGCAATTCCCTGATGTTAGCAACCATGGATGGATTTCCTTCAATTCTTCAACCGTCAACTCAGTCTTTTTACCTTTTGGATAGAATACTTTTATTTCTTCCTTAAACATTGGGATGGTGCGCAGTTTGGCATCCTGAACAGGTCCGGCCAGAATGCCAACATCAATCTTTTTCTGATCGAAGGCCTTTAATATATCTTCCGTTTTTAATTCTTCAATAGTCAACTGAACATCTGCCAGTTCTTGCGTCCAGGTTGAGTACAAATCAGGAAGCATATACCCTGCAACCGTGGGGATGATTCCCAAACGAATTTCTTCCTTGTAAATACCCTTCGATTTATTAAATAATTCAAAAATCTTCTCATGCTCATTCAAGGTATCACGAATGATCGGCAACAAATCCCTGCCAAATGCCGTCAACTCCAATGGGTTTCGACTTCGATCAAAAATGAGCGCTTCAAGTGTTTCTTCCGCCTTTTTTATTTGCATGGACAACGTTGGCTGCGTTACAAAACACCGTTCACTTGCCCTCTGAAAGTGACGTTCCTCACTGAGTACCAGAATGTAGTGCATCTGTTGAATTGAAATCATATCAATACTATTTATTGAAGTATAAATTTAATCAATAAATCTTATAGTAATAGTCCAGTACATTTGTTCTGTAATAACGGAAAAATGAAAAACGAACAATATACTCAAGCGCTGAATCAACTCCTTGCAGGTTATCAGGTGCACTATCAAAACCTTCGCTCTTTACATTGGAACATTAAGGGAAATGCATTCTTTGAATTACATATGAAGTATGAAGAGCTTTACAATCGCGCGCAAGTTGTTATTGATGAATTAGCGGAACGTATTCTATCCATTGAATCGACACCTATGTCCCAGTTAAAGGATTACCTAGAAACAAGCGCTATCGAAGAAATCCCCATTACAAAAGATGGAAAAACAGGAGTACGGTATATTCTCGATGCTCAGGTCACCTTGTTGACATTAGAAAAACAAATTCTAGCGCTTTCAGAAGAAGAAAATGACGAGGGGACGAATGCACTCATGAGCGACCTAATTCGTGAAAAAGAAAAAACCAATTGGATGTTTAGATCATGGCTCGAGCACTAACTTTATTTATTAATTTTGAATAGTAATCACACAACAATAAAAACAAAGTAAAATGTCAGTATTAGTAGGAAGAAAAGCACCTTCATTTAGTGCACCAGCAGTTGTAAATGGTGGTGAAATCGTTCAGGATTTCTCATTGGATCAATACATTGGAAAGAACCACGTATTGTTCTTCTTTTACCCAAAGGATTTCACCTTCGTTTGTCCATCTGAATTGCATGCTTTCCAGGCAAAACTTGGAGAGTTTGAACAAAGAGGTGTAAAAGTTGTTGCTTGTTCAACAGACACTGAGGAGTCTCACTGGGGATGGCTTCAAGTACCAAAAGATAAAGGAGGAATTCAAGGAATCACTTATCCAATCGTTGCAGATACATCAAAAACAATCACAGAAGCTTACGGCGTAATGGCTGGTGAGTACGATTATGATGTTGAAGGTAATATGATTGCCACAGGACCGATGATTGCTTACAGAGGATTGTTCTTGATCGACAAGGATGGTACTGTAATGCACCAGTTGGTAAATAACCTTCCATTGGGAAGAAATGTAGATGAGGCATTGCGCATGGTAGATGCTCTTCAATTCTTTGAAGAAAATGGTGAAGTTTGTCCAGCAAATTGGCACAAGGGAGATGAAGGAATGACAGCTTCATTTGACGGTGTTGCCGACTATTTAGCAAAGCACTAAGTAATAAATGCGATAACGAAATGTCCTCTCAATTGTTGGGAGGGCATTTTTTTATTTGATAAATATGGAATTGCCGAAAAGCATGCATCATAGATGCATGATGCGCCATCTTATTCTCTTTTTACTTCTTTACCTTTGGAGTTCCGCTGAGGTGTCCAGTCAGACATTAATTGGTACTATCACAAATGAAAACCTCGAACCACTTCCATTCGCAGAAGTATATGATAGTATTAACAACAATCGTATCAACGGTGACGTAAATGGAACATTCGTATTGAATCTGGAACACGCTTCATCAAACGTATCCATCTATCATCCAGAATATCAAACAGAACGTTTTCTTTTACCTGACTCACTTCAACCAACCGATACAATCACACGCATCTTTGTTTTGTTAAATAAGGTGCAACTAGTTGAGGAAATGCAGGTCTACTCGGAACGTATGCAAACTGTCTTCGATGAAGCAAACATGAACGTCCGGGATTTTCTTCCAATTAACGATGGATTATTGGTCCTTTCTTCTCAGAAAAGACGGTGTACCCTATCCATTCTCGCATACGGAAAGGTGGTCAATTCGTTTGAACTAAACAACTGTAGTGCGCATACGCTCTATCGAGATTGTTTTGGCAATATTCACTTAATTGGAGATAAGGAGGCCACTCAAATATGGCTAGACAATGACCTACATTACATTTCTACGTCCCCAATCAAAGAGTTTGAGTCAACTGTAGCTAACTGCACGGGAAACTTTGAAAAAACAACCGTTTTCGAAACATTTAGCAATAGAAACAAAAAGTACACGCTCACAGCCATTAACAAAGAAAGAAGAAACAAAAAACACTTTTATCACTGCTATGACAAAGCAGGTGAACGTGTCGCCCGCACGCACTATCGGCTAATCATCATGGAATACTTCAAGCGAATGCCTGAATATAAAAATGTCATTTCTCTGGGCGTTTGGACGGGAGATTTGAAAGAACTAGATGTGCACAAGGATATTCACACCATGATTGCCTGGTACCGAGTAAAGGAGGCCCGCCTTAAAATTCAAACCTTTCAAAATGATCAAGGCCTGCTTACCTTCAATCAGTTTAATGATAGCATTTACTATTTTGACAATGAATTCAACACGATGGAATCCGAGCATTATCCGTTTGCAAAAAGCAATCGCATTTTTGATGTTATTCAGGACTACGGAACTTCTAAGTATTACGAATTAACGCAGCATAATGGTATTTATACGCTGACGGGAATCCCGGTTTGGGGTGAAGACAATTCAGGAAGCCTTTCCATTAATGAAGTCCCTTTTGCAGAAAAGATTAAAATTCACGACAACTGGGTTTACTTTCTACTATCTGAAAATGGATTTAATTCAATTCAACGCATTGCGATTGAATAAAATTGTCAATCATTCTTCAGCACTTAGGAGTGTACGGTGCGGGAAAAGCGTATAGCGCTCACCATGATAACTCAATTCCTCAAACAATATATGTTCAAACAGGTTTCCTGAAGGATAAAACTGTAGACCACTGTATTCAGGCCTGCAACTAACGCAACCTATACTATACCGGAAGGAAAAAGTAAAAGTCCTGACCTCTCCAGGAATAAGACAAATAGTATCATTTATTCGATGATAATGCGGTCCATATGTTGTGTTCGTTAAATCTTGCCGTGATGAATCGGCTTTATTATGAATTATAACTTCAGCTGGGCCAACCGATGTCCTTGGACGGAAGTAATAATTGATGGACGAGTTGTTTTTAATTGTTGCTTCATACGTTACAAAAGCACCCGAAGTGATCGATTTATAACTCACTAATCGAATGTCTCCTTTTGAAGACATCCACTGATCACTCAAATCATCAATTACACTTGAAAAAGAATACTCTCGTGAGAGTTGTGCAATCTCATTCCATACCTCCCATCCAACAGCATTATTGGCAAGATAATCATACACCTGTTCAAGAACTCTTTGTTTTTCCGCGTCACTATGCCATAGCATAACTGCGCGATGCGAATCGAGCCAATTCGAACTACTGTAAATCATTCCTATGCCTTGAACGCGTATGGATTTGGTTATATGGTTTGGTCTTCCACCTACATAGCGATCATCGAAAAAATCGAATGCTACCAAATAATCTTCATCATCAATTAGAACAGTATCCAGCCAACTTGAGCTGAACGCTCCTGGTACAAACTCATGGTGCCATTTTATTTCCTCTGGATTGATCTTAAAATCATCTACGCCTTTAGTCATCCAAAAAAAATTATCCTTAATACTATACTTTCTGACACTATCGGTAAAGGAAAAAACCTCTTCTACAACTTGAAAGGAACTATCGACTCGGGCTTTTGCGATGTTTGCTCCATGATGAACCAACCCATTACCGCTCGAAAGATAGTATGCATAATCTTGCCCGATGGAAAACTCAGCACACACAAGACAAAAACACAGTATAAATATAATCTTGGACATTATCTTTTCACTATTGATACAGATAACATCGTCTTCTGTTCAAAAATCATTAAAAGAAAAGCGGTCCTAGTTTGAGCCAGGCAAAATAAAATGCGAAGAAGGATAGAAAAAGAATTCCAGTGAAGCTGAGAATTCTGAGCCATAGCTTTGGTTTTGCCGAATCATCAACGTGCCTACCGGTGACGAGACGGAAATTAACAATCGCAATGACTGGAGCTATGAGAAAGCTTATGGTGGTTGCTAAATCAACAAGTGATTTAAGCTGTTTTCCCAAGAAAAATACAATGAGAAAAGAACCCACCACTACCACTAAAAGCGCTCCAATGTAAATCTTAGACGACTGCGATTTAATCACTTGTTCATTTTCGGGCAATTGCTCCTCTTCGATCTGAATCGTATCATCAATTAACTGTGAATCATTTAGTTCATGTTGGGTGTTTTCATGGTTAATTATTCTTTCATTCAGATCACCGTGTGCTTGAAACAATAATTTGACCGTTCGTTCCAGACTTCTTGAGTATCCATCGAAAACCGCAATACACGTTCCGAACATTATGGAAAAAGCAGCAGCCGCGATGATAATATAGCTCCAACTACCGATAAACTCTGTGAACATTCCGACCACCGAATGGGCAAAAGCTCCTGAACTATCCGGAAGCGGCTTCATAGAACCATAAAGCATATATGCCCCAAGGGTCACAAAGCATATTGACAGAACAGCCGAAACGATGTAGCCGAAATTAAAATCAAGCAAGGTCTCTTTCAATGTAGGACGATATCCCGTTTGCTTAATTCGCTCGATGGTCCATAAACTATTCCATGCGCTCAAATCTACAGCAGTCGGCATCCAGCCCATTAAAGCTATAATGAATAGAATACTCGAATCACTCCATAAATCTGGAGCAGCGAACACCTCAGCTGATTGGTTCGGTCCTTTAAAAAGAGCGAGCACAAATGCCAATAGTGTTGAAATCAGTAATACGACGCCTATCAACTTCACCAAAGTGTCAAGAAAACCATATCGACCAGCCATTAAGATTCCAGCGCAAATGATGAACAAAACGATCGTGGGCCAGATACCCAATCCTGTAATTCCGAATAAATTCTGCAAAAACCCTGAAGTAACCGCTCCTACTGCCGCTGAAACAAAAAACATGCTTCCCAACGTAATCAGGAAGTACAACCACAGCATCCAATTTCCAATTCTTTTGTAACCATCAATTAAACTTTCACCCGTCGCATTTGCATATCGACTGCCAAATTCAAAAAAAGGATATTTGAAAAGGTTAGCGGCCAGAATAAAAGGAATCAATGCAAACCCATAATTTGCACCAGCTCTTGTACTTTGCACCAAATGTGAAACTCCAATTGCAGTGCTCGCAAACAGAATTCCAGGTCCGAGCGTTTTGAGAATATTAGATAGTTTCTGCTTATTCATCATCCTCTAAAATAGCAGCAGTATAGAAACAAATATTATAATTCCTGCGCCCATTAACGCCACGGTATAAGGTAAAATTGACTTAGCTTTGAGTCCTGTAATACCAAGCAACGGTAGCGCCCAAAAAGGCTGCAACATATTGGTTAATTGATCTCCGTACGCCAACGCCATAATTGCCTTTGGAGCGCTCACGCCTAACTCCATAGCCGCCTTCAAAATAATGGGTCCTTGAACTGCCCACTGTCCTCCTCCACTTGGAACAAATACATTGACAATACCAGCACTCATAAATGTAAACACGGGAAACGTCACTTCATTGGAAATACTTACGAAGAAGTCAGAAAAAAGCTGCACCAATCCAGAACTGTTCATAATTCCCATGATCCCGAAGTAAAGCGGGAACTGAATTAAAATTCCCGACGCTCCTCCAATGGCTTCATCAATGGCCTTCAAGAACCCCGTTACGTTACGATGCAAAATCAGACACAGTCCAAGAAGCAGAAGGTTGATGAAATTTGGCGTTATAAAGCCAAGTCCTTTTTCAGGAAAAATCGTTATCGCAGAAAAGACAGCGTAACTAACGATCCCAAGCCCAATACCGAGAGAAAAGGATTTAGAATGGTCAAGTTTCTCCGCTCCAATGATCTCATCTTCGGAAGGTTTCAGGTCAACTAACGCGTCGTCTACTTTGCCACTAGACTGATTCACATCGGTCACTGAAGAAGGTAAATTCGGAAGCTCAGTATAGCGTTTTGTCCGTTTACCAATCCAATACATAAAGGCAGGCAACAAAATGACTAACGCCACCATTGTTACAAGATTCATAGGACTAAAAATAGTTTCAGAAGGCAACACGACATCTGGCAACAATGCTAATTGTTGTTCATTGGCAAGGTCGGACATGAGCCATGAAATATGCCCTTCTTCTGCTACTTTCAGTGGTGCCGAGCCTGAAATACCCCCATGCCAGACCATCAAACCGCTATAACCAGCTGCACCAATAAGTGCATAATTCAATGGAATATTATTTCTGGCGGCATGCTCTCCCACTTTACGTGCCAGAATCGCTCCAAATATTAAACCAAGCCCCCAGTTAAATAATGCAACACAAATCGTGAGCAAGGTAACTATGGCCGCGGCGTTCGCCGTAGATGTACAAAACTGGGTAACATAACCAATAAAACGATCAACTGGCTTCGTCAGTGCCAATACGTGCCCTAAAACCAACATTAGCATCATTTGCACTGCGAACGCAAGAAGAGGTGGGTTCCATAAGCCTTTCTCCCAAAACCCGACTACTTCAAGAAAGCGATCCATTCCAGTTAAATCAGAATGTGTCAATGACAGCGCAAGTATGAATGTGACCACAGTCAATACGATAGCTATCGTAAACGGAGTCGGCAGTAGGGCTTTGAATATTTTCTCGAAACTCGAAAAGAAACGCATGAAACAATTGTCGTATACACGAAAATAGAAATAAATTTCATTGCACTTAATTCGTAATTTCGTAGCATGCTTCACGATGAAAAGTATATGGCTCGGTGCATTCAATTAGCAAAGTTGGGCCGTGGAAATGTAGCACCTAACCCTTTGGTTGGAGCTGTCATTGTTCATGAGGGTAAAATTATTGGAGAAGGATTTCATAAGATGTATGGAGGTTCTCATGCGGAAGTAAATGCCGTCAATTCCGTTAACAACGAGGAACTACTGAAATCATCTACCATTTACGTTTCATTAGAGCCTTGTGCGCATCACGGAAAAACACCTCCATGTGCCGATTTACTTGTTGAAAAACAATTTCAACGGGTCGTAATTGGTTGTCGTGACGCCCACTCCGCTGTGGATGGTAAAGGAATTTTTCGTTTGAAAAACGCCGGTATACAAGTAACAACAGGAGTACTGGAAGAAGAATGTCGCGAATTAAATAAAGCATTTTTTGTAAGTCATGAAAAAGGCCGCCCTTACATTTTTTTAAAATGGGCACAAACACCGAGCGGATTAATTGACGGGGCTACTCATGATGGAAAAATCACGTGGATTTCAACTCCCGAAGTCCAAACCCTGGTCCATACCTGGAGGTCTGAATACCAATCCATTCTTGTTGGAAAAAACACTGTCAAAAATGATAATCCGTCACTTACGGTAAGGGCTGTTGCCGGGAACAATCCCATTCGTATAGTATTGGATAGCTCTGCAGAGCTGGATAGTCGGTTAAACGTCTTTGATGGAACTGCCAAAACGATCGTATTGAACACAAAGCGAAAAGAGCAGAGTGCGCAATATTCTTTTTTGCAATTGGATGAAATGACACCCGCAAAAATAGTGTCAGCACTGCACCAAGAAGGAATTCAATCTGTGATGATTGAAGGGGGAGCTCGCACACTTCAATCCTTTATCGACGCCAACCTTTGGGATGAAGCAAAAGTTATTGTTGGGCAAGTCGAATTTGACCATGGCACTTTAGCACCGGTCATTCATCATACTCCATATCATATTGAACAATTCTTTGGAGATCAGATAAAATCTTACATGAACAGATGATTCCATTGATTTTATCCATTGCGAGCTCGACAGTCATTTTTGTCATTTTTAAACTGTTTAAGAAGTATTCAATAGATACATTTCAAGCCATTGTTATCAACTACTTCACAGCCGCAATTTTGGGATTTTCCCTGTATGGGCATCAGTGGGATAATGCCGCGCTGGAGGATGTCAGATGGATGAAATTCGCCGTTCTCGCCGCTCTTCTATTTATTGGATTGTTTTTCATTATGGGAAAAAGCTCTCAGCTGAACGGAGTCGCTTCCACATCAGTTGCAGTAAAGATGAGCATGGCGGTATCCCTGCTTTTTATGGTGTACATGTATTCTGAGGAAGTTGGTTTTTTAAAGATTACAGGAATTATGCTAGCCTTTATTGGCGTTTTTCTTGTTTCGACATCCTCTAAAGCTTCAAATGGTAAAAAGGGTGCTGCTTGGATGTTGCTTCTACTTTTTTTGGGCAGCGGTATTCTGGATTCCACATTGAACTACGTACTTAAACATGAGTTAGGAGTACTTACCTCATCCCTTTTCTCAGCTATTGGGCTTGGTTTAGCGGGAGTCCTTGGCTTCCTGATTCTTATGATTCGCGTTATACAGGGGAACGAACAAATCAAGATTCGAAATGTATTTGCAGGCGTTATTCTCGGCATTCCAAACTACTTTTCAATCTACCTATTACTCTTGTCTTATAAATCTACTGGCTGGCAAGATTCAACCGTACTTGCGATAACGAATGTATCTGTAGTACTTGGATCTGCTATTATTGGCTTTATAGCATTCAAAGAAGATTCAAACACAAAAAAAATAATTGGACTAATTTCCGCCATATTAGCAATTGCAACTTTGTATATTGCAAGCACTATATAATCGAACAGTCTTATGATCATTCATCCTTTAAATACCGGAAATTTTAAACTTGACGGAGGCGCTATGTTTGGGGTCGTTCCCAAATCTTTATGGCAACGCACAAATCCCGCAGACGAAAACAATATGTGCGATTGGTCTATGCGAAGCCTGCTTATAGAAGATGGTGATCGTTTAATTTTAATTGACACCGGCATTGGGGACAAACAATCAGAAAAATTCTTTTCCCACTATTATTTGTCTGATCACAATAGTTTGGAGCCAAACCTCAAAAAACTGGGTTATGGTATGGATGATATCACAGACGTATTTCTTACGCATTTACATTTCGACCATTGCGGAGGTGCAATTAAACGCACCAAGGATGGTGAAGGTTTTGAACCTGTCTTCAAAAATGCTACATACTGGAGTACCGAAAAGCATTGGAAATGGGCAACTGAACCAAACCAACGTGAAAAAGCATCTTTTCTAAAAGAAAACATTCTTCCAATTGAGGAAAGTGGTCAGTTGAAATTCATTGATCGCGTGGGTGATTATACAACAAATGTCTTTAACAACTTCGATGTGTTGTTTGTGGATGGTCATACCGAAAGTATGATGATTCCGCATATTCATTACAAAGACAAAACACTCGTTTTTATGGCGGATTTATTGCCGAGTGTTGGTCACATACCACTCCCCTATGTAATGGGTTACGATACACGTCCACTAGTAACACTTGACGAGAAAGGACGCTTTTTAGCAAATGCTACGGATCAGGAATTTGTTCTGTTTTTAGAGCACGACTCCGTAAATGAATGTTGCACACTTCAACATACGGAGAAGGGCGTTCGCCTGAAAGATACGTTTCAGTTTTCTGACCTTTTTTGATCTACAACTCAAATCAATGCAAGGAATTACAAAAGTCTAATTGTCTCTGTTTTGTCCTAAGAAAAGTATGCAAAACAAAGATTGTATCACCTAATTTAGGAGTGCATCATTATGAGTGCGTGCGACATTTTTAAAATGCCGTGAGTGCGTTAACTTATATGTGTATTTGAATTAATAGTTAAATTTAGGTGGGGAGAATTCGTTCTCCCCTTTTTGTTTCACGAGAAATATTGTTATTCCTATTTTAACCATCTTGCGCAACCTATGCACGAAAAAAAACCGTTTCTTAGTTGTGTAAAAAATTACTCTTTCTGAAAGAAACGTTTTA
This sequence comes from Flavobacteriales bacterium UBA6051, assembly GCA_002427735.1. Taxonomy (GTDB): domain Bacteria; phylum Bacteroidota; class Bacteroidia; order Flavobacteriales_D; family Crocinitomicaceae; genus UBA4466. The sequence continues at coordinate 159,842 of DIYP01000003.1, read as the reverse complement.
GCTTTCCGATTTTTTGATTCAAAACTCAAATCAACTTATGGAATTACGGAAGCCTAATTGTCTCAGTTTTGTCTACTGTTTGAATTATTACAACCAGCCTTTGATTATCTAAACTCCTGTCAGATCATCTTTTGTTTCTATTTTGTCTTCCATTTTTTGCTGAAAATTCGCTTCGTTACATCTAAATTTAACTTATCTCACCGAAACCAATTTAGTAGTTTGGTTTTTAGTAAAAGGTTAGATGTAGTTAGTTAAATCGGTTGAAAAAGGGAGGTTTTTAGAACCCTCCCTTTTTCCCTTTTTTACCCCCCTCCATTTTCTGTCCCACCCAAACACAATTCTAAATTCAAATCTTACCATTGGCGGATTTTAGGACCGATAGCCGAAGAAATTTTTTTCTACCCAATACAACTTTGGCCTCAGATTTTTCGTATGATAATTATAAAAACTACTCTCTTGAAACTCAAGCTTACTTTCTTATTCTGCCAATTTCTGCTGTTGTCCTCCTTTGCCATATCTCAAAATCAGTCGATTGTAGATATGGAATTCTTAACGATTGAATCTGGGGCTGAAAGTTTTGGAAAAAATGCGCTATCCTATATAAAAAATCAAAAAGATGATTTAACAGAAGGTCTACCAGAAAAAATTGTAGAAGAAGCACGCCTGAGAGAAAGCAAAGAGTATCCAGAAATCTGTTTTGCAATAGGCGATTACTTTTTTGAGAGAAAAGAGATGCAAAAGGCTTATGAATATCTCTACACTTCATTCAAAGTAGGTCTAGCTGCTGGTGAAGCTCCTCAAAACTACCACGGACAATTTCACAAATCTTTTGGATTTGTACTCGCCTATTTTGAACGCCCGGAAGAAGCCATTCATCATTTAAATAAGTCACTCACATTTAACACATTATCAGTCTCTGAACAAATAAAAGTACACAATCACCTAGGGTTAATCTATGTTAAACGCGAAGACTTCGATAATGCCGAACGAGAGTACAGAGAAGGGTACGAGCTAGCAAACATTAATAATCACGAAGACTGGAGAGGCGTTCTCGCTGGAAATCTAGGATACATTGCTTATCGCAAAAATGACTTTGGTAGAGCTCAAGAATTACTGAAGCTAGATTATAAATTAAGTAAGGAGAACAGTCAACACAATAGTCAGGTAATTGCTTTAGCATTGCTCATCAAAATGGAAATTATTCAAAATGGGACTGACAATATAGAGCCGAAAGTAGAAGAATTGAACAGTTTGATGGACAGTATTGAGTCGCTAGGTACAAAAAAGAACTACTATGACTTTTTACAGTTCTACTATCAAGAAATTGGAGACTATAAAAATGCATTAAAGAATTATAAACAGTTTCAAGAAATGTCCGATTCAATTGCAAGAAACAAGGACATACTATCTATCGAAAAATTCAGATTTCAAATTGAATTTGAAAAAACACAATCGGAACTTACTGTCTTAAATGAAAAAAGAAAACAAGATTCTTTCAAACTGTATAGCTTAATATTTGTGTTTGCCATTTTTATAATTGCCTCTATAATTATTGTACGGCTCTTGATAAAACGCAGGCAACAAGAAAGAGAAGTGCTGATGCTTCAAAAAGCTAAAATGAAAGATGAACTTGTGAATTCGGAGAACGAACTCCAATTGTTACTGTCTAAGCTAATTGAGAAAAGTAATCTTGCGGACAACCTTAAGAATAAAATCGATTCGATCAATTCTGACAAAGACTCAATAAAAATTATTGATAGTCTGGAATCATTTACCTTGCTGACGGAAGAGGACTGGACTAGTTTTAAAAAACTGTTTGGTAAGCTTAACCCTGGATTCTTTACTTTCTTAAAAAAGGAACATCCAGAAATTACTCCTGCCGAAACACGTTTTATTACATTGATTTGTTTGAATTTATCAAATACCGAAATGGCTAATGCGCTTGGAATATCGCCGGACTCAGTCCGTAAAACAAGTCTACGTCTTCGGAAAAAACTCAATATTGGTAGTCACGAAGAACTCGTAAAGTTTATACTTGAGTTAGAGAACTTTAATCATTAGAAAACATTAAGGATAACCATTGTCCTGTTTTTGTCTCGCTTTTGTCTTGCCCTATAGTCTGACGCCCCCTTTATGTCTTGTATTTGTCCTGTGCAACTTTTGGCTTCCAAGTGCGCGTTGGCATAGCTTTGCACAATAAATATTCATTCAAAAAAACATCTTATGAAAAATCGATTACCACATATTTTCAGTTGTGGACTTCTGTTGCTTTGGCTTGCGATCTCATCGCAAAGTTTTGCACAAGTTACGACGACCTATGCTGTAGGTACTGCAACAAGTTCAAGTGTGCCAATTACCGCATACTATGGATATAGTTATTCAGAACAGATCTATCTAGCAAGTGACTTCGATGCGGCAATACAAGGTCAACTAAATCAAATCACAACTATTCGCTTTTACTTGACAAGCTCAGATATCACCAATGCTACGAATTGGACCATTTATATGAGTGAAACTTCGGCAAGTAGTTTTGTAAGTAATACTGATTGGATCACTTCAAATGCCATGAATCAAGTATTTTCTGGAACAGTTAATCCTTCCGGATCTGGATGGGTAGAGATCATTCTTGACACGCCATTTAACTGGGATGGTACGAGTAACGTTGTAATCGGAATCGATGAAAATCAACCAGGTTACTCCTCTGGCAATCGTTTTTGGCGACGCAACAATACTGGAGCAAATCGCTCAATATATTACAGAAGTGACAGCAATAACCCGGACCCTTCATCTCCACCAAGTGGTACCAGAGTATCATACGTCCCACAAATACAATTTGAACACGTACCTGCCCCTCAATGCGCAGGAACACCTGCTGCAACAGTATTAACATCTTCTTCAGCAACAGCATGCATAGGCGACGATGTCGATTTTACAATTGACTACGCTGACTTCAGTTCCGGGGTTGATATTCTATGGCAATATGATGATGGAAGTGGGTGGACAGATTTTCCTGGCTCTACTTCAACAAATGACTTCACTGCAAATGTTACACAAAATATAGATGTTCGAGCGGTAAGAACATGCACGGCTACTGGAGATTTTGTCAATTCTAATACGCTTACAATTACAACATTCAGCGCCCCAACTGTAGTTGTCGATGTTACTGAGTCTGCTTTTTGCAGCGGCACTTCCGTAACTATCAATGCTTCTGGAGCCGATAGCTATACATGGTCTCCAGCCACAGGATTAGATGATCCATCTTTAGCGACAGTTTCTGCTAACCCTACAGTAAATACAACTTACACAGTAACCGGTACAGATATCAATGGTTGTGTTAATACTGCAACATCAGTTATTAGTCCGCTTAGCAATGTACAAATGAATGCCACATATACACCAGGCGTCAATTGCACTCCTGGAACACCAATTACAATAGATACTGATGTAACCCCTTCAACATTAGCTTCTGGAAGCTGGGAATATCGTTTCTTAAGTGAAGATGGAGTTACTGTTTTACAGGATTGGAACTCGACGGACTTATACAATTTTGTTCCTGCCGATGACAGTGTTTACATAGTCTATTATCAAGCGAGAAACACTGGTTGTTCTGATTATCTCGACTCAGTATTCATGGCAATTACAATCGGATTTGGTGCTGACGTTACCGTCATGGACTATGATTGTAACAACCTTGGAGGCTCCATTCTATTGAACAATGTATTTGGACAAACAGCTACTCAAACAGTTTATTCAGATCTACTTGATGGTACAAATACTGCTGATTTCACATTTTCAGGAGATGCTGCATTTAACAACTCAAGAGCTGAATTAACCCCTTCTGCGACAAGCAGTGTAGGAGAAATGGATATTGTAGTTCCAAACTTTGTTACCGGAATCAACAATGCTATGTCTATTTCGTTCGATATAACTGCAGATACACCTATTAACAACTATGGAACAGGCGGAGCAGATGGTATAGCGTACTCTTTTGGAGATGATGCAACTCCCGGAGGTTCAGGTCCTGCAAACAATGGTCGTGGAACCAAATTACGCCTATCATTTGATGCTGCAGACAACGGCGTTAATGCCGCTGGAATTTATTTGATATATGGATACACTGGTAACTCAGATGTTCCCGTAAATGATCCTGCCACACTCGCATATTCATCAAACTTATCTTCATGGAAATTAGGTACAGATGTTCCTGTTTTAATGACTATCGACGAACAAAGTCGCGTAACGGTAACTGTTGGCGGTACTGTTATTTTCAATAATGTCGAACTCCCTTCATCTTATAAGTCCGAAGATGTATCAGGTTGGAATCATCTGTTTTCGGCGAGAACAGGTGGAGATGCCTTAAGACATGCAATCTCTAACTTCGCAATCAACGCCCCAGTAATTGAAATGGCTACTGTACTCACGGGAGTTACTCCTAGCGCTGGTGATTTTGATATCAGCATGTCAGCAACTGGACTACAACCGGGCATCTATGATGTATGGCTTGCTCAAGATGAAACGAACACATGTTCGAAAATCATCGGGACATACGAAATAATCAATACAAATCCTCAGGTGGATCTAGGAAATGACACAACCATTTGTGCAGGAGAATCTCTTGTTTTGGACGCTGGAAACCCTGGTGCTTCTTACGTTTGGAGTGGTTCAAATTTGACAACTCAAACAATCACAGTATCAGCTCCAGGAACGTACGTAGCCTATGCAACTGCACCCAACTCTTGTGTTGGAATCGGAACAATAAATATAGACGTCTTGGAAGACCCGACGATAGATGGGGTTTATTCACAAGGTTCTTATCTGTCAATGGCACTCTCAGCGATGAACCCACAAAATGTTACAACATATGATTGGGATTTTGGAGATAATACAACGGCGTTGAACGGACCTGCAAGTCTTTCGCACACCTATCCTTCACCAGGAACTTATACAGTAACCTTAACTGTTTCGAATGAATGTGGAACAGAAACGATTACGGCGACAGTTGAAGCGGTTGAGGAGGTAGTGGATCTTGATGAAAACACGATGGATGGGGTTTCGATTTATCCGAATCCAACCAATAACATCCTTACGATAGCTACTCCTGAGGATATGATAGTTAATGCTAACATATACAGCGCAACGGGAGCTTTAGTTGAAAGTATCTCAGGCATCACTGGAGAAACACATATTCGTGTTCAAGAATGGGAACAAGGTATATACTTTGTTCAACTTCAATCTGAAGAAAAAACGATTGTAACCAAAGTTGTAGTTCAATAAATTCGGATGATTATTTGTAACGAGGGATAGCTTTAGCAGCTATCCCTTTTTTGTCCATTTTTTGTCTCATCCCAGATCAAAGTACTCGGCATAGAATGGTCTAATTTTGATATCAACATCATTAAGAATGAAATCATGAAATACACACTAAACGCTACCTTACTGATACTTCTTCTATTGTTCAGCAATCTGGCATTCTCTCAATGCACCGGAGTAGTGCCTCCATTCTCTTTAGGCAATGATACAACCATCTGTGAAGGGACAAGCTTAACACTATCACCTGGAGCGAACTTTGACTACTATCTATGGGACAATGGAAGCAATCTTCCCGTTCGAAACGTAAGCCAGGCAGGAACTTATAATGTGCAGGTAGGGGTCATTGGACAAAACATTATCGTCAATGGTGATTTCGAATCAGGAAATACTGGCTTTAATACAGACTATGTTTATGGCACAGGAGGATCATGGGGACTACTAAGTACTGAAGGTCAATATGCCATTTCGACATCCCCTTCTCTCACCCATACAAACTTCATTCCCTGTGCAGACCATACGTCGGGAGCAGGTAATATGCTCATAGCAAATGGCGCAGGCACACCTAATACAAATGTATGGTGCCAGGATGTTACCGTGACACCGAATACGGACTATTTATTTTCGGCATGGATCTCGAACGTACTAAATGGAGTTAATGTAGCCAATCTTCAGTTCTATGTTGATGGCATCGCCATTGGAAACATTTTCTCAACGAACACGACAGGTTGTATCTGGGAAAATTACAATGATATTTGGAACTCTGGAGCAGCTACATCGGTAACTATATGCATTGTCAATCAAAATACTACGAACGCAGGAAATGATTTTGCCATTGATGATATCTCTTTTGCACCTATATGCATTGAATCCGATACCATTATTGTTTCAACAAATCCAGCTCCAATAATAACTACTGACCCTGCGGTGACCATATGTGAAGGAGAAACTGCAACGATCAATGCTTTTTCCAGTTCGAACAACCTCACATACACATGGAATCCAGGGAATCTTCAAGGTTCAGTCATATCAGTTACTCCATCAAGCTCAACCACTTATTCTGTTACTGCGGAATCATCACTTGGGTGTACTTCAAACCTAGCCTTTGTACCTGTTGTTGTTTCCCCTTTGCCAACATTGGATATTACTTCTTCAGATGACACTTTATGTTTAGGTGAACAAGCACAACTAACAGCCAATGCATCTTCTAATGTAACTTATGAATGGAACCCCCAAAACAGCACATCGCAAACAATACTTGTATCTCCGGAGTCAACTACCAATTATTCCGTTACGATAACGGATAACAACGGATGTCAAAATTCTGCATCGATTGATATATCTGTTATACCTTCATATACCTTAGAAATAATTGGTGAGACGAGTTTTTGTGATAATGAATCCACTGTACTCTCTGCCACAGGGAGTCAATCCGGCATGGACTTTCTATGGCTTCCATCGAATACGACGATGAATTCAATCACTATAGATGATAACAACTCGGGATGGATTTATCTTGAAGGTTCCTTAAATGATTGCCCAAGCGTCATTGATTCTGTGTTTACTCAAAGTATTCAGACCCCGGTTGTCTTGCCCATCGATGACATTCAGACCTGTCCAAATCAGTCGGTTCAGGTGAATGCAAATTCAAACATCCCCACAAGTACTTTCCTCTGGATTCCTGAGAATCTTATTGGCTCATCCCAATCTTTAAATACTCCTGAAACCCAAACATATCAGGTTTACGCTCAAAACGGAGAATGCGTATCTGAGCCTGTTACCTTTATTATAGAAACCTCCTTAACATGTGATCTTGAGGTTCCTAACGTGTTTTCTCCAAATGAAGATTTCTTAAATGATGGTTTCATGTTAATCTCGAGCGAAGGTATCGAATCAATTGAAGTTACCATAGTCAACAGATGGAGTAATCCTATTATCTCGTTTAACGACCCTAAATTCATATGGGATGGCAAAGATAGATTCGGAAATGAGGTACACGAGGGTACTTACTTCTACGCAATAAAAGCCATAACATCCTCTGGAGCATCATTGGAAAAACAAGGTTTCGTAGAGCTTGTAAGGTAATCCCGGTTATTCTAAACCCTCATTAAGATCGCCTATGTAGTAAAGAAAACATCCTTGTAGTCAAATATTTTGTATTTTACTCTTCCGTTTTAACCCAGCCATATGGATAAGTACTTACTTGAAATTCTAAAGGACGTAAACACCATCATCATTCCCGGTCTCGGTGCCTTAACAATTACCAATCATGATACAGGTGAGATCATGTTCATGTCTTACTTAAAGCATGATGACGGCAAACTCGCTTCGTACATAGCTGAGAAAGAAGGAATGGAAGTCAATGATGCCAAAAACCTTATCGCAAAGTACGTACGAGAAATCACTACGCAGCTTGATAAAGGTGAATCGTATGATATGTTCCAATTTGGAAGCTTCATTAAAGATGGTGATGAAGTTGATTTCAAGAATTGGTCGGAGGATTCAACGGAAACAGCTGTTCCGACTACCGAGGATTCGAAAGAAGACGAGGAGAAAAAAGTAGAAGAAAAGTCAACCCCTGTCATTCCTCCTGTGGTGGAAGAAAAAGCAGAAGAAAAACCTGAGAAAAAAGACGAGGCAGAAAAAGTGGAGGACAAAAAGAAAGACGAAACTCCACCTCCTACTCCGAAAAAACCCAGGAAAGAGGAAAAGAAAGACGAGAGAAAACAGGAGAAAGTGACGCCGGTTGTTCCGATTTCTAAATCAACAGAAACTAAAGCTCAACCACTCAAGGAAGAGCCGAAAGAAAAGGAACTCAATATACTCGAAAAGGAAGAGTTGTCGGCAAACTCAGAAAAACTGAACAAGCTCAAGAAAGAAAAAGAAGAAGGTAAAAAGAAGAAAAAACGCGGAGCCGGGTTCTACATATTAATCATTCTCCTTGTCTTGCTTGCTGGTGGCGGAACTTATGTCGGTATTTTCTACGATGACGTCAAGCAGCATATTCCATTCTTAGCTGACGCACCAGCGAATGAAACGGAAGAAAACGAGGCCTACGACGAAATGGCTGAAACATTAGGGCTTGATGAGGAAGATAACAACTCAGAAGATGCAAATGGCAGCAATGAGGAAATACAAGAAGAAACAGATGGTGGAGATGAAATGATGGAAGATGCATCACCTGAAACCGAAGAAAAAATCGAGGTTGAAGAAGCTCCTGTCGCCGAGGAAACACCTGTTCAAGAACAAGCACCAGTTTCAACTTCAAGCGGTGGTCCATTTCACTTAATTGCAGGGTCATTTTCATCAGAAGAAAATGCAAATCGTCTTGTTGAAAGACTTAAATCAGAAGGATACCCTGCTCGCATTATGTTTGGCAGTGGATTGCACATGGTAAGCGTCAAGTCTTACCCAACACGTGCCGATGCGAACGCTGGAAAATCTGAAGTTAGTGGAGTTGCTCCGAAGGCTTGGGTACTTGAGTGGAGGTAAACTCTAAACGTTCTTAAATCTTGAGTTGTAAACTCCACCTCTACTTGATTAGAAAGTAGATTAAATCATTCTGACAAATTGGCTTATTGCTGCTATTGAGTTACAAATAAGATAAGCATTGAATCACTTTGTTAAACAATGGTAATTATCAAATAACCACCTTTCAATTAAGGGGTAATTAAATTTTTACAACTCTAAATGTCTTGGAAAAACCTTTGAATACAGCTAAAATTGAATAAACTCCAGGATTTAGAAGTCTTAAATCTACTCCTGATTCCAATAGAATCGGATCACGGGCCTCCAAGACACAACTTCCAAGATTATCAAATACTTTCACTTCAAGAGGAACAAACGATGCAAGATTTGGTGCAGCTATAAAAACCTTATCATTAGTAGGATTTGGATAACAGTACAGCTCACTTGAGCCATCCACAACAGTCATTTCCTCCCCAAACTTCAACAAGAAAAATCTAGCTTCTAAGGGCAAAACAAAACTCATGTTTTCAGACTCAATAACACAATCTCCATCGTATTTTCCATGGACAAAAACCTCTCCTCGTTGATTATATAAAACTGAACGAATTGCCTCAGTATTAGGGCCACCAATAGAACGAAAACCAGTGACACCGCCTTTCTTTGAAAGGCTTAGCAAATAGCCATCTGAACCTCCATTTGAAATAGCCGAATAATTAGTAGTTCCAACGAAATTAATTTCACCTCTGAACCCTCCACCTATTAATGGTAATTGATTCTTATCCAGCACTATAGAAGAAACAGACATTTGTAAATCATCTCCAAATGCCTTCGACCATTTCATTACCCCATTACCATCTAGTTTTTGAACGAAGACACGATTATTCTTTGCCATTAGAAAATACTCGCTGCTGTCCGGGTTGAAATCAACTTTCAAACCAAATGTCCCAATGTGATAAACATTGTCCAACGAATCAACAACAATTCCCCTGCTGATTTCTGAGAACGGACCTCCTATCTGCTTTATCCACTTTACATTGCCATCAGAATCTATTTTCTGGACACAAATGTCGTGTGCTCCATTTGAAAACAAGGTATCATTCGCCTCAAGAACCGAGTATTCTGAAAAGAAACTACCCATATATATATTACCGGAAATACCAACGTCAATTTCATGATCAGAAAACAAATCGCCAACCATTCTTTTCACCCAAATGAAGTTGGAAAACTCATCAAGTTTAAGAAGAAAAAGATGCTGACCAACATCTACATCAAGAAAAAACTCATTAGGACTCGGATCAAAATCAGTAAGTCCATAAAAATGACCAGAGACATAAACATTACTTGAACTATCAGTGCGAATTGAAGTTCCTGAATCCAATCCTGCCCCTCCTAATCCAACTCCCCAAATAAACTCTCCGTTTTTGCTCAACTTTATAACATAAACATCAAGATTCACTGATTGAGGCAACAACTCTATACCATTCCCAGGGTCTGCATCAAGAAAGCCTTCGTAGACTCCAGTAAGTAGGAGGTTTTTGTCATTATCAACTGTTATAGACGAACATCCAAATTCTGTGGCTCCCTTGAGTATTTTTACCCAAACTAGATTGCCAATACTGTCGAGTTTCTGAATGTATCCTTGACCGTTATAATCAGCAGCGGTCTCCAGATGTTGGTTTATGCTAGGATCAAAATCTACTGTGCCATGCATTCGACCCGCATTATATATGTTGCCCTCATTATCAACAGTCGAAGTTTCCTGTACTGTATACCCAGGAACACCTTCCAATGCACTGACCCATGAAATTTGGTCAAATTGAGCGATTAACTCAAACGAAGAAATGAAAACAATACTTATAGCTATAAATCTATACATCCGCCACTTTAAACTATACACTATACACGTTAGTCCGGACTTTTAGGTTGGCTAAAAAGGTGTTTTATATTTAGATCGTACACTTCGTTGGAGAATTATCTCTGCCACGTATGCGTCTGTTTCTATCTCTATCACGACCTTTCTGGCGATCTTTACATTTAGGGTGATAGCGGATTGGAACTTTGAGATATAAGTAGAAATCAGCGCCATAAACGTCTGTATTGAATAACCAGTTAATCAATTTATCTGTTCCAATTGTCAATGGGCCAGCTCTAAAGCTTGCACCAAGTTGCGGATACTTATACTCATAAAGACTCACTGGTAAGGCAAAATCGAACCAATATGATTCATAACGCGGTGTAACACTAATGCTATTGGCATGTCGAAGTCCAAATCTTCTTCTTGAAACACCAAACCCTTGAATAACGGTCGCATTAACGTATAAGCGGGACGCCCAAAGGTTATAATCAAACTGGCCGGAAATAAACGTCGGTAAGCGAATCTTGTTCGGATCACGAACCTGACCATCCAGTATGCTCGACTCTTGTTCTTCAAACAAATCTCCTGGATTATCTTCATTCACATCCGCATCACCGTAATTAAGCCAATTGTAATCACTGAAATCATAACCTTGATAAAGAACAGGATCGAATTTTATATTTCCGATATCAATAATCGAAACACCTATTTTATACTTATACGGAATGCTCGTACATCCCATTTTTGGACTATTTGGATAATAACTTGTCGCGTCCCGCAACATTTTTTGATAAGTAAACCCGAAATCCATTCCCCAACCACCTTTGGGGTCAATTTTACGATTCCATGCATAGACAGCATCCGCCTGAAGATTTCCAACATCGATAATTGAATCGTTATCCACCAAAAATGCAAAATCATAAACATTCGCTCCTGCACCAAGCACAGAAAAGAACTTAGAAAATGTTGCCCCCGCCATAAACATATTGTCTCGACGCTTTAAAAAAGTGTAGGCATAGGTCAGTTTTAATTCGGCAAAACTGATTGAAGCCACTCGAATGTTGTCGGCAACGTAGTTGATGTCGTGCTGCGCTGTGAAATCCGGAACTCCATTCTCAATGAACTGCGCTCCAAAATCAGGAATTCGACGCACACCCGTATAGCTTCTTCCACCTAACGAAATAGCAGCAGCGTGATCACCCTGACTCCATACTACACTCGGAGCTACAGCAAATGTTCTATTGTATGCATGATATCTTTTACGGCTATGATTAAAATCATAATCATTCTCCGTTAAACTTTCACGATTTCGAATGGCTGAAATCAAACTACGGTTCTCAAGGTGAACCAAATCATTATTGAGATATGTACCAACTCCAGCTATATTGATATCTAACCAAACCTTCGCGTCCAGTATCGAAGACGGGTTGATATACAGGCTATTCGTTGGAGTGTAATTACTATGGAGAGCTCCAAAGGCATTCTGTCCAACCGAATAATTGCATATACACAAAAATACTATGGTCAGAGCCTTGAGTAAATTCACTAACTACAATTTTTCAATTAAATCTACGAGTCTATTGGAATAACCTGCTTCGTTATCGTACCAGCCAACAACTTTTACCATATTTCCAATAACGCTCGTGAGGCGCGCATCAAAGATGCAGCTATGAGGGTTGCTTATTATATCAACGGATACAATTGGGTCTTCCGTATAATCCAGTATATTTTTTAATTCATTTTCTGCATATTTTTTCATCGCAGCGTTAATCTCTTCCTCTGATGGCGGGTTTTTCACGACGAATGTCAAATCTGTCATCGATCCATCAGGAACTGGCACTCTTACACCACATCCACCAATTCGCCCTTCTAATTCAGGAAAAATCTTCGCCAACGCTTTTGCTGCCCCAGTGGTTGTCGGCACAATCGATTCTGCCGCAGCGCGCGCTCTTCTTAAATCAGAATGAGGTGCGTCATGCAAACGTTGATCAGACGTATAACTATGCACTGTTGTTATGAAAGCGCTTTCTATCTCGCAAAGTTCTTTCATTACTTTCACCATTGGAGCCGCCGAATTCGTCGTACATGATGCGTTTGAAACTACCGTATCGGAAGGGTCGAGCAAATCATCGTTTACACCTAAAACGACTGTTCTTACCAATGCGTCCTTGGAAGGTGCTGATAGTACAACTTTCTTTGCCCCACCGACGAAATGTTTTGAAGCCAGTTCTTTTGTTCTGAAGATCCCTGTTGATTCCAGTACTATTTCTACACCATAACTCTCCCATTGAATAGCCTCAGGATCGCGTTCAGAAATGAACTCTATCCGTTTTCCATTCTCGAACACCAGTGCATTTCCTTTAATCTCAAAAGAATGCTTCAATCGTCGGTGAACGCTATCATATTTAAACAAATGTCCAAGTGTTTCAATATCGGCTAGATCATTCACAACTGCCACATCAACGTTTGGATTATCCAAAGTCATCCGGGTGAAATATCTTCCAATTCGCCCGAAACCATTTACACCAACTTTTTTCATACTATGTTATTATGGATTCTCTACTAAAGGTACATATCTCTTTACTCGGAATCCAATTTCTTGGCATTAAAAAAGGGCGACCTAAAATGATCGCCCTCATATTATTAAAATAAGTTCCTGTTAATCTACGACTTGTAGGAATCCATGTTTCACAATAGGATCTCCATTTTCTGTGGTCGCATCAATTGTGTAGAAATATGTTCCAGGTTCAACAAATGTTCCTGATTTAGTTCTACCATCCCAGTAACATTTCGCTTGAGAGTCAGCACATTCGTACATAACATTTCCCCAACGATTCGTAATGGTTAGGTTGAACGTCCCAAGGCCATCAGCATTTACATACCAAAGTGCGTTTTGCGATCCTTGAGCGAGAGACAAGACATTTGGTGCATCAATATCACACAACTTGTAATCGACGGTAATGGTATCGTAATTAGCATGACAAGCGTTCTGCATAGTCACAATGTAAGTTCCTGGTTGCGATATCGCTATATCAGTTCCAGTTGTACCATCACTCCATTCATAGGTCGTCGGATAATTATTCTCATTTGGTGCACTCAAATTATACACCACTCCGGTACACAAGGTAGTATCATTCAACCACGTCCCAGGATAATCCAGGAACTCAATGGTGGCGGTGACTTCCGTGCCGCAGGCATTGTCGGTATAACTGACGGTATAGGTCCCGGATTGCGAGAACGTAAAAATTTCGGGATTTTCCACAGTATTCGACGGTCCAAAGTGAATGGCAGTATCAGCAGCAGACCAAACACCTCCTGCATAAGAAGACGTCCCTGTTACGATATGACCAAAGTCACAGGCAAATGTATCTGCAAAGATGGATGGTTGTGGAAGCACGTAAAGTGTTACCACTGTATCGTACGAACATCCAAAGTCATCCGTCATCGTATATGTATACGAGTAATCTCCTGGAGTGTCTGGTTGCACAACCAAAGCCGTATCTCCCTGACCTGAAATAATTGTAGGATCTGGAAGCCACTCTTCGGAAGTTACTGTATTCTGATAACCAGAAACACCTGCAAAGAACGAAGGATCAAAGAATAATCCCCACTCAAAGATGTATCCATCATCAATCGTTAAATTATCTTGAACAATAATTGTCCACTGACCATTTACAGGACACCCAGCGAATGCCGAGAAATCTTGTTCTGGCAAATACACTCCATTCGGATTCATCGATTGGTTTCCAACTGTTACTGTTGTTGGAACTGTATTACCGCCCGCAAACTCAGTCGGCATATCCCCCCAAGTATTGAAGACAGAGCTAAAACAATATTCCCAACCAATTCCAGGAACACCATTACCACTAGCGTCGTCGGCATCACCAAGGAAAGTGCCTCCGCCATTGAAACCTCCGGGGATAAAGCCAGGATCATAGGAATTGAGTAAAGTGACCTGTGTTCCATTTGGACATTCCAGGGCAATTTCTAAATCACCAAGGTAAGAGTGCTCCATTGTGATACATACTTGATTCAAGTCCTGTGAGTTCTGAATTGTGCTTCCATTTGGGAAACCACCAATATCAATTGGTGCCTGATACTGAGCTCCTGAACCATCTGGCAAATATGTTAATCCGGCAAATGATCCCCCCAATTGGAACGTACCACCAGGAATATCAATTCCGACAGTATCTGTAGGAGTCACTCCACCAACAAGTGTGGTATTTTGTCCTAAACATACAGTATCTTCCAACGGGCCAGTTCCTGTAAACAATGGCTGCTGAGAAACTCTCACTTTACAGACCATTCGTTCAATTTGAGGAAAAGAATCCTCGATCTTCAAATCAACAAGGAATCCATTACGTGTTGGTGGCGTAAACCAAATTGAATCATTATCAGGATAAGTTCCCCCATCGCTGATATACCAGTCATAAGTAACGTTATTAACATTTTGAGAATAACCATTCCCTGTAGCTTCGAAAGAATTTGGGAATAACGGTGTTGCCACGAAGAGAATACTATCTCCAAAACATACATCTACAAAACCGGTATCTAATGGATTCAATGCGTTTGGACCTTGACCGTTAACGTATGCTTCAATATGTGGCTCGAATGGTTGGTTTACGTTACCACATGAAATATTCGCTTCCCAGCCACTACCTTCAGAAGGCCCTGCATCCGAAATAAACACTACGGTTAAACATCCTGTCGGATTATTCCATGTCGCTGTATGGGCAAAACCTGTTGGATCAGTCGCTGAGTTATGAACTCCCAACAATGGAGAACCAGTGTCTGGACCATCATAGACATAAATAGAATCAGTACCGTCTACATCAAAACTAAAACCAGCGTTAATTCCAAAAGTCAATGTCACTTTGGTACCCTGCGATAAATCAGGACAAAAAGTAATCGTATCATTGTAAGAAGCACTGTAGTTTGCTCCGTTCCCCATATCATCAAAAAAGTTCGGAGTAGAACCGTCACTATACGTTGCACAAGGAATAAGCGGACCTCCGATTGGGAAGCCTGCATCGCCCATATTCATATTTTGAGCAAAAGACCAGCCAGTTAAAAGAATAGCTGCGAAGGCTAAAATAAAATTCTTCATCATGATTTCTTTATTTGCGCTCATTCTCCAAAACGAAGAATGATTTTACCATTAATACTTTATCCGATCCAGTAATCTTATAATACTGATTGCTTTCACTGATTTTTAACTTCAAATCCAAATAAGTGTAATCGCCAGACGGCAAAGAAATCTCTTGTTGAATTTTAGCATCCTTTCCTTTCGGAAAATCCATTACCGCTGTCGCATTTCCAATAGAAGATACCAACAATTGGTATCGCTCTGGATTCGTTGAAATCATTTCATTTAGTTCAACCTGTGAATAGGATGATAACAATCGTTCATCGACCTGTTGGGCCATTGATGCACTTCCGAAAAGCAATGTAAAACTTAGAACTGCTAATAGTTTCATAATTCGTATTTAGATTTAACAAAAAGACCCATTCAAACAGGAAATAGTTGCATGAACATTGAAATAATCTGACTTTTAACAAATCATCCCTGTGTTTATAAAACAACAACGTCTCTTCAATAAAGAGATAAAAATAACAAAAACACCCGTGAATTCCGCAGTAATTATCGAAAAAACAACTTGTATTCTTGGATTGGGACTAAGCGCTTTTGTTTATTCCAATAATTTGATCTACTAAACCGATTATCAAATTGTTTATAAATAGTTCTTTTTTGCGGATAACCTTAGCTTTTTGAGCCCTACTTTTTTCATAATAAAACCTAGTTTTGTGGCAGTTCAATTAGACAATTAATACTGCCTGTAAAAATGGAAACCCAAGAATTACAAAGAATTGCATCACAAGTCCGCAGGGACATCGTTAGAATGGTATCAGCTGTTAAATCAGGGCATCCTGGTGGATCGCTCGGTTGCGCTGACTTTTTAACAGTACTGTATTTTGATAAGTTGAAGCATGATCCTGCTGATTTTAAAATGGACGCACCTGATGAGGATGTTTTTTATTTGTCGAATGGGCACATTTCGCCAGTTTGGTACAGCGTTCTTGCGAGATCTGGCTATTTTCCTGTAAATGAATTAGGGACTTTCAGAAAGTTATCTTCTCGACTTCAGGGACATCCATCTACAGATAAAAATGTTCCTGGTGTTCGTATGGCTTCAGGCTCGCTTGGCCAAGGTTTATCATGCGCAATTGGTACAGCTGAAACAAAAAAATTGAACCGAGATCAAGGCTTGGTGTATACACTACATGGAGACGGGGAATTACAAGAAGGACAAATTTGGGAAGCTGCATTGTATGCCGCTGCCAATAAGGTAGACAACTTGATTGCAACAATTGACTACAACGGTAGACAAATCGATGGCGATCTCGAAGATGTACTCTCCTTGGGTAACCTTTCTCAAAAATGGCAAGCTTTTGGTTGGGAAGTACTGGAAATGGACGGACACAATATGGATGAGATCAAGTCGACTTTGGACAAAGCAAAAAATATGACCGGTAACCGAAAGCCTATTGTGATCGTTATGAAAACAGAAATGGGTCAAGGTGTTGATTATATGATGGGGACTCATAAATGGCATGGTTCTGCTCCAAACGAAGAACAGTTAGCAGATGCCTTAAATCAACTGGAAGAGACTTTAGGAGATTATTAATTGAAGCATTTTCTTGCAATAGCGTTCTTTTTCCTTTCTGCTTGTTCATTTGGACAGGGGCAGGAAATGACACGCATCCTATTTATTTTGGATGCTTCGAATAGTATGAACGCTCGCTGGGGAGGTAAAACACGCATCGAAACGGCAAAAGACCTACTGGCAAAAACCGTCAACGATCTGCAGGGAACACCTAATTTGGAAATTGGCCTTCGTGTTTATGGTCATCAGTCTCCAATTACAGCTACCTATCAAGATTGTAACGATACAAAATTGGAAGTGCCATTTGCAGCCAACAATTTCAGTAGAGTAAAATCGAGAATTAAGTCTATTTATGCAAAGGGAACTACCCCTATCGCAAGATCCCTTGAAGCTGCAGCAAGTGATTTTCCAGACAATACTTCAAGGAACATCATCATTTTGATTACCGATGGGCTGGAAGCATGTGACAATGACCCTTGCGTTATTGCTAAAAAGTTAAAAGACAAAGGAGTGCGTGTCACCCCTTTTGTGATTGGATTAGGTATGGACCTATCCTATCTGGAAAAGTTCAATTGTATTGGAACATATGCAGATGCTGAAACTCCAGAATCTTTTACGAAAGTATTGGAGAATATTGTTGCCAAAGCACTATTAAACACTACTGTACAGATAAATTTGAATGACATCAATGGTACACCATCTGAAACAGATGTAACAATGTTTTTATACGAAGCTGGAACGACAAATTTAAAGTACACTTTCACACATACGATTAACAAGTATGGCAACCCAGACACTCTTATCCTTGATCCAAAAATTAAATACGATTTAGTGGTAAACACCACGCCTCGTGTAGAGAAGAAGAATATTGAAATTATCAAGAACACGCACAATACCATAAAGGTAGATGCACCGCAAGGCTTCATTAAAGTGCGTTTTCTAAATGCTGCCAAGCCTTATCAGATTGACACAAGAATAACACAAGCTGGTAAGTATGAAACCTTGAACACTCAAAAAATTGGAGAAACTGATAAGTACATTGTTGGAAGCTACGACATAGAAGTGTTGACGCTACCACGAACTTATATCACAGTTAGTGTTCAACAGAGCGCAATTGCTTATGTCGATATTCGCGCACCTGGCTTTGTCAAATATGCTGCCGGAAATAGAATTGTTGGGCAGATATTTACAAAAAACGGAAACGGTACATGGGACTGGGTTTGCAATCTCAAAAAAGGTTCAAAAACGGGAGAATGGCAGCTGCAACCAGGACTTTACAAATTGGTCTATCGACAGGAAAATCTTAAATCCTCCTCATATACCCTGGAGCGAGAATTCAGAATTAATTCAAATAAAACGACATCACTAAAGTTATGATTGAGACAATCGACATTGAAGTATTGGGAACAAAAGATACACGCTCCGGTTTTGGAGAAGGACTTCTTGAAATCGGAAAACGCAACAAGGATGTTGTCGCGTTATGCGCTGATCTTACCGGATCACTCAAGATGAATGCTTTTCAAGATGAATTCCCTGAACGTTTTTTCCAAGTGGGTATCGCAGAAGCGAACATGATGGGAATGGCTGCTGGTATGACCATCGGAGGGAAAATTCCATTCACCGGAACTTTTGCAAATTTCTCGACTGGACGTGTTTATGATCAGATCCGACAGTCAATTGCGTACTCAAACAAAAATGTAAAAATCTGTGCTTCTCATGCTGGACTTACACTGGGTGAAGACGGTGCTACTCATCAGATTTTAGAGGATATTGGAATGATGAAAATGCTTCCAAACATGACCGTGATTGTGCCTGCTGATTTCAATCAAACAAAACAAGCTACAATGGCGATTGCTGATCACGTCGGAGCTGTTTACTTAAGGTTTGGTCGACCTTCCGTTCCAATTTTCGTGAAACCAGATGCTAATTTCACAATTGGCAAGGCAGACATCATTATGGAAGGAACCGACGTGACCATCATTGCTTGTGGTCACCTGGTCTGGAAATCTATTGAAGCAGCAAAAGAATTAGCTCAAAAAGGTATATCTGCAGAAGTAATTAATATGCATACGATTAAACCTTTGGATGAGGAAGCTGTCTTACAATCTGTAGCAAAAACAGGATGTGTTGTTACCGCCGAGGAACATATGCTTAATGGAGGTTTAGGGGATTCCGTCGCGCAAGTACTATCGCGTAACAACCCAACACCACAAGAGTACGTAGGTGTTAACGATACATTCGGAGAAAGCGGAACGCCTGCTGAACTTATGGCTAAATATGGAATTGATACGCCAAACGTTGTTGCTGCAGCACTAAAAGTAATTCAACGAAAGTAAATCAATGATTAAACACCCCGAAGACGACGATATAATTCATTTGTTTAAGCGGGGTGGCAAACATACTAATGCAGCCTTTAGTCAACTGGTTGCCAAGTATGGCGATGTGCTTTACCGGCAAATTAGATCAGTTACCCGAAACCATGAACACACCAATGATGTTCTCCAAAATGTTTTGGTCAAGGTTTTCCAAAATCTCCAGTCTTTCAAAGGTGATTCTGCGCTGTATACGTGGATGTATCGCATAGCAAGAAATGAAACCTTAAACTTTATCGACAAGGAAAAGCGCCGTACAGGCGTTGATCTTGACGCACCAGTCTTTGAAATTCTAAATGGTCACAGTACGCTGGATGCAACAACTTCTGAATCTATTTCAGAATTGTTAATGCGCGCCGTGCAGTCGCTTCCTGACAAACAAGCTGCAGTTTTCCAGTTAAAGTATTTTGAAGATTTAAAGTACAGCGAAATTTCCAAGAAATTGAAAACGAGTGAAGGCGCGCTAAAAGCAAGTTTTCATCACGCTAAACAAAAAATTGAAGAATTTATTTTAAACGAATTAAACCATTGACACGCTCATCTATCTAATAAATGTCATGAAAGAAGAAACGCAAGACATATTCGACCACTTAAAAGTGCGGGAAATAGAAACACCAGATGTTTCTTATTTCGAAAAGTTAGCCGCTACGATTTCAGAAGAACAGCAACCGAAGGTCATTCCAATGTATAAAAAGCCAATGGTATGGATGGTTGCCGCTGCTGCTGTTATTGCAGTTTTCTTCCTTGTTGATTTAGGAGAAATTGACCAAGAACAAGATGTTCTTTTGGCACTTTATGAACTACCTAAAGAAGAGGTTTATTCATATGTTGAAGGGCACATTGACGATTTTGAGACAGAAATGATTGCTGACGTAATTCCCACAGAAGATATAGAGGTTGTCAAAGTGATGGAACCTGCATCTTCACCCGAAATAATTGAACCTATCACTGAAACAGAACTCAACTTCGATGATATAGAAGCAGAAGATATTCTGGAATACCTGGACAGTGAAGAAATTGACTTGTATGAACTAAATGAATCTGAATTATTTTAATCTAAAACCATGAAAACAAAACCAGTCGTATTTATTTTATTATTTCTATTGAGTGCACCTGTCCTCTTTGCTCAGCGAGATGCAGATGATCGCGATAAAAAACAAAAGGTAGAAGATTTAAAAATTGCCTTCATTACACGTGAGCTCGATTTATCCTCAGAAGATGCCCAACAGTTTTGGCCGGCGTATAACGAGATGACAGATAAAATCAAGGAAGAAAAGAAAAAACAAAGAAAGTTGACAAAGGATCTTCGCGAACATCCAGATACTTATTCGGAAAGCGAATATAAACGTAAAAGTGAAGCTTACATGGATAGCGGCATTCGTGAATCTGAGTTGCGAAAAGAGTATCACACGAAGATTGCAGCCATAATTGGATACAAGAAAGCAACAAAACTTTTAAGTTTGGAACAGCGATTTAAACGCGAGTTGTTAAAGCGCTTAAACAATGACAGGCGACCACAGAATACGCAAAGACGCCCGAATGGTCCGCGTGCGAACAATTAAATGAATTCGAAAGAAACGTTTCTTAACCATCAGGGACAAACGAATCCTTACCCGTATCTGATTGACGTCGATCGTGCTGAGGGCATCTATATTTTTGACAAGTCGGGAAAGCGCTACATGGACATGATCTCAGGCGTTGCCGTTTCCAACATTGGCCACAATCATCCGACCGTTGTTGACGCCATCAAAGCACAAGTTGATCGGCATTTACATGTAATGGTCTACGGAGAGTATATACAGGATGCGCAAGTGAACTTTGCTAAACGTTTGGCTGATCTTTTACCTGAGTCCTTAGATTGTGTATATACCGTCAATTCGGGAACTGAAGCCAACGAAGCAGCATTAAAACTTGCAAAAAGAGTTACGGGTAAGACTGAACTTGTTTCTTTTAGAGGTTCTTATCATGGTAGCACCCATGGCTCAATGAGCGTTTCTGGTAACGAGACCAAAAAGCAAGCTTTTAGACCATTACTCCCTGACGTGCGCTTTATTACCTTCAATTCAATAAACGACCTTCAGCAAATTACGACGAAGACAGCTGGTGTCATCATTGAGACGATTCAAGGTGATGCTGGTGTTCGAATTCCCAACCAGGATTTCTTGAAAGCACTACGTGAGCGCTGCACCGATGTAGGAGCCCTGCTTATTTTTGATGAAATCCAGTGTGGAATTGGTCGTTCAGGGAGCTTGTTCGCTTTCGAACAATTCAATGTGGTTCCAGATATTTTGACTCTGGGTAAAGCACTTGGAGGCGGAATGCCAATCGGAGCACTGGTTTCTTCAAAAGAAAACCTCGAAGCATTTACTTTCAATCCAATGCTGGGACACATAACAACTTTTGGTGGTCACCCAGTTATTTGCGCTGCAGCAGATGCTTGTCTGGAGGTAATGTCTTGTGAGATTGATTACACCAAAGTAGAACGTAATGGGAAGTTACTGGTTGACCTTCTAAATGACATAGAAGAAATCATTGAAATACGGCGTATTGGGATGCTCTATGCTTTTGATATGGAATCTTTTGAGCGCGTAGAAAAAGTGGTAAAAAAATGTCTTGAAAAAGGGCTCATTAGTTTTTGGTTTCTTTCACATCCTTACAGCTTCCGCTTATCACCACCATTGACGATCACGGAAGATGAAATGAGGGCGGCTGCAGCAATAATTCGCAGTGCTATTCTAGAGACTCGTTAAAGAGCAATTCGTAATTCTTACAAGGAAATTCCAAAATGAGAATAGATCGGTCTTTCTATTCCATCACTGTCAGCCGGGCGATTGATAATTCCACCCATATTTTTCACATACATACAAGATGAACCTCCCTGGTCACATGCCATTGCATCTGAAGCTCCGAGTGATTTCAACATTCTAGCGCAATCTTCATAGGTGAGACCAACACTATAATCGGGACGCTTGCCATCGACAATCATCAAATAGAGTTCGGTACCATCTTCGTTTAGCCCCATTACAGTTCGTGCATATGGCCGATCTACCTCATGTTGAACAATTTTATTCTTCTTCAAGATGTCAAATCGTCCCCAAATTGCATTAAAGTAGGTTTCTTTATATTCCGTATCAACAAACGACTCCTCGTAATAAGTGGCTCTATTCGCTTTCGTAAAACCAATGAAAGGGCGCTTATCAGTGTCCGCCATCATAACGACTTTACCTTTTGAGACCCAGTTACCTGACCATTCTCCTAAGGCACAATCCATCGCCATAGATTCTCCTGCCTCTCCATTAATGGCAATGGCACAATTATGTTGCTCAGCGAAGGTGCTTGTAAGGTATTTCTCTTTCTTTTCTGGAGTGATTTGCACCCCAATTCCAGGAAATTCCATATCCACGCGCGCTATATAAACGACCGAGTTCGGGTCTTTCTGTGTAACGACCAATAATTGCATAGCGTTATTAATAGACCTTTCCCTAAAGTCGGCTTCTGGAAAAAGTTCTTGGATGGTGCTTAATACAAAAGGCTCAGCATTCGCCACTTCACCTGTTTGCATTTGCGCATTTCTGACTTTCTCATTTAAAGCTGTCATCTCAGCTCTTATAAATCCGACTTTTTTATCAAGAATAAACAACAACATCAATAAGGCTAATCCACCGTTGATAAAAAAACGTTTTTGCTCGGACAGTTTCTTCAACCAGCGTTTTCCAAGCCAGTTGATCATCAATAGCGCAACTGCAATAAGAATGAGTAGAAAATAGAGCGGCAAATCCATCAATCGCCATGTCGTCGAAATAAGATTATCCAATAAGTTATTGATGAAATTCCCCATGCCCAGCGAAAATACGAATTCTCAAAAAATGACTAGCCTAACTCTTGAATGAACGCTTCAATAGCATCTTGTACTTTTTTATATTCTTCGGCATTAATGCAATACGGTGGGTTTACAAAAAGCGTATTTCCAAGAGGTCTGAGTAGTACTCCGCACTTCAAAAAATACTCGTATGCCTTCGTTTTAATATCAGAAAAATATGTCGCGTCACCACCTGTAAAAACATCAAAAGCTAAAATTGTTCCCTGTTGTCGAATGTTTTGAATGATAGAATATTTCGCTAAGCTAGTGGCAAAATTTTCGTTCCAATCGACAATATTACGAATGCCTTTCCATGTTTCTTTTCTGTCAAATAAATCAAGATTTGCGCAAGCAACAGCACAGGCTAGTGGGTTTGCCGTAAAAGAGTGACCATGCAATAGTGCCTTAGTCGTTTCTTCGGCGAGGAATGCCTCATAAATTGCATCAGACGTTACGGTCAATCCTAAAGCCATAACTCCAGCAGTTAGTCCCTTGGACAAAGCCGTCAAATCAGGTTTTTCGTTACAATGATCCATTGCAAAAAGCTCACCAGTGCGTCCGAATCCTGTCATGACCTCATCAAAAATGACCAGGACACCGTGATCATGGGCCAGTCGTGTCAAACGATCCAAAAAGTCTGATGAGTACATACGCATGCCTGCTGCTCCCTGGACCATCGGCTCCACAATCATTCCGGCAAAATCTCCTGTCCTAAATAGTTTTTCTGCTTTCTCCAGAACCTCCTCCCGATTCTCTTCGGTCGGAAAATCTATGTAGTCCGCATCAAAAAAATAAGGTTCAAAAGGTTTGTTAAAGTAACCACGTTGCCCAAGCGACATAGCCCCAAATGTATCACCGTGATAAGAACCATTCATCGCTAAAAAGCGATGCTTATCCACTCCCTTATTGTGCCAATATTGGATAACCATTTTCAGCGCAATCTCTACGGCCGTAGATCCATTATCAGAGAAGAATACCTTCTGAAAATGCGAAGGCAACCTTTCCGTGATTCGCTCCGCCAATTCAACTGCCTTCGGATGAGTAACACCAGCAAAAACAGTATGATCTATGGTATAAAACTGCTTATTCAATGCCTCGCCAATATATGGGTGTCCATGTCCATGTGTATTCACCCACCATGATGAATTCGCATCAATGTATGAATTACCTGATGCATCAAACAGGTAAACGCCCTCTGCCTTTACAATTTCCAATGGGTCGCCAGCCGTTTTATGCTGCGTAAAAGGATGCCAAACGTGTGCCTTATCTCTTTCTGAAAGTTTCATCAGATAAAAGCATATTGAATTTGAGGACTTGCCGCCTGTTCGCTAATAAACGCCTTATCAACAGCATCAGTCTCCGGAATTCTGGCCAACATATTCAATCCTGTAGAACGCAAAATAATGGACTCTGTGGCCTCATTTTCGTTGCCAACAAAGACAATACCCATGATAGAAATGTTGCGCTGCTGGAGCACTTCAACAGTCATTAAAGTATGATTAATACTTCCCAAGTAATGTCTTGACACAATTACTACTGGTAAGTTCCAACGTTGAAACACATCCGCATACGTCAACCCTTCCTCGTTTATCGGCACCATTAATCCACCAGCCCCCTCTATCACGAGATGACCATTAACTTTTGGAACCTGAAGATCAACCGCTTGAATACGCACACCATCTATCTTAGCTGCGGCATGCGGAGACATTGGCTCATTGAGTCTAAATGCCTCAGGAAGTAATGTCACATGATCTGTCATGCGATCCACTTTGATGGAATCAGAGTTATCAAGATCACCAGCCTGTACTGGCTTCCAATACGTCGCTTTTAATGCTTCCGACAGAATTGCGCTCACCACCGTCTTCCCAACATCTGTGCCTATTCCGGTTACAACAAACTGTTTATTCATCGTGAACGATTAAGATGTTTTTATCGCAATTGTGCTCCTAGTTTGCTTTCCAATTGCGTTCTTATTTTTGTCATGATAGCATCTACCTGCTGATCCTTAAGCGTCTTTTCTGCATCTTGAAAAATGAAAGAAACAGCATAAGATTTCTTGCCAGCCTCAAGATTCTTTCCTTCATAGACATCAAATAGACCAACTTCTTGCAAGAGCTTCTTGTCACAATTACGCGCCAGCTCTTCGATTTCAGCGAAGTTAACATTGGTATCTATGAGTAGCGAGAAGTCTCTGCGAACTGCGAATGTCTTTGGCAGCTCAGTAAACTTCACCTTGGCATACATTAAACTATTCAAGACAGCATCCCAATCGAGGTCGGCGATGAATACGTCGTTTTTAATCCCGAAATGCTTCTTCATTTTGTTCGAAACCCAGCCAATTTCTCCAACCTTGTTCTTTAGAATGCGAAGCTGAGCACCATCTTGTAGAAGCGAATTCTTGATAGCTTTTTCTTTCAACATTGCACTGAGTCCCAAGCGTTCAAAAACGGCATTAGTCACCCCTTTGATTGAATAGAAACTGTTCATTTCTTTGGATGAATTCCAGCGCTCTTGTTCCTTACTTCCAGTTAAAACAATGAGCAATCGTTTATTCTCACTATAACCGGACTCATATTTATGATAAACTTTTCCGAACTCATATAACTTGAGGTCAGGATTTTGACGATTTTGATTATGCCCGACCATTTCAAGTGCATTGAAAAGCAACGTCTGACGCATAACATCAAGGTCCTGACTTAATGGATTTAACATCTCTACATTAAACTCAGAACGTACGACTTCTCCTCCAAGCTTCTCAGCATACTCAGATTTAGTAAGCGAATTATTGAGCGTTTCTATACAGCCCATTCCTACCAGTAACTCAGAAATCACATTCTGAACACGTTCGACATCTGGTTTATCAAAATATGCGATGGACGAGTTCAATTTTGTTGGAACAGGAACATTGTTGTACCCATGAATTCGCAGCACTTCTTCAATTACATCTGCCTCACGTGTCACATCCACACGATAAGCGGGAATCTCGAGAGACACAGTCTCGCCTCTATCTTCAACGATGCTAATATCTAAGTTGGCTAGAATCGTATTTACATGCTCTTTAGATAACTGTTCTCCAATTAGTCGATTACAGCGCTCATAGCTAAACTCAACGACTATGTTTTCTATGGGCTTCTCATTGGTGTCTATAACATCCATAGCGATTGTTCCACCAGCTACCTCTTTTATGAGCAGTGCAGCTCTCTTGAGTGCAAAATCAGTCAAATTGGGATCAACTCCACGCTCAAACCGGAAAGAAGCATCTGTATTCAGAGCATGCATTTTCGCGGTTTTTCTTACCGAGACCGGATTAAAATATGCTGCTTCTAAAAATACATTCTTCGAATCATCTTTAATCCCTGAATCAATCCCCCCAAATACACCTGCAATGCACAAGTTATCAGTACCATTTGTAATCATTAGGTTGGAAGATGCCAGTTTTCGTTCTACCTCATCCAATGTCGTAAATACCTCTCCATCTTTCGCCGCTTTAACAACTACATTTCCGTTAAGCTTTTGTGCATCAAATGCATGCAACGGTGTTCCCAGCTCGTGCATCACAAAATTCGTGATATCGACAACATTATTAATTGGCGATAAACCAATCGCCCGTAAGCGATTCTGCAACCACGCAGGAGAAGGCTGCACTTCGACTCCTTTAATGGAGACTCCCATATACCTTGGACACAAAGCTTCATCTTCTACACTAATTGAAATAGGTAGGTCGTTATTCTCAACTTCGAAAGCACCTACTTCAGGCATCTTCAACTGGAGATTTGCTTTGTTATGAACATTCAAATAGGCTACCAAATCGCGAGCAACTCCTATATGTCCCATAGCATCCGCACGGTTCGGTGTTAGACCAATTTCGATAAGGTAATCGTCCTCGAGTTCAAAATAAGTCGCAGCATTTTCTCCGATTTTCGCATCAGGTGTCAACGTCAAAATTCCGTCATGTGATTCTCCCATTCCCAACTCATCTTCAGCACAGAGCATACCGAATGATTCCACACCGCGAATCTTGGACTTTTTAATTTTGAGGGCTTCCTCTCCTCCTCCAGGATATAAAGTGGAACCAACTGTGGCAACAACCACTTTTTGTCCTACAGCAACATTCGGTGCTCCACAAACAATTTGCAAAGGTTCTTCCTCCCCTATCGAAACGGTTGTGAGCTTTAAACGGTCAGCATCCGGATGTTGGTCACAGGAAAGTACTTCACCAATTACAACTCCTTTCAAGCCTCCCTTGATTGCTTCCTCCTTGTGCAACCCTTCAACCTCAAGTCCTGTATCTGTAAGAATTTTTGCCATCTCTTCTGGCGCCAAATCAACTTCTATATATTCCTTAATCCAGTTATAAGAAACTTTCATGTCACTGCTTTTTTATCTTGCGGTTTAAAGATGATTCTGAAATAAGCTCCACCTTCATTTTTAAATTCATATTCTCCATCCAACTGCTCTACCAGGGCTAATATTAGTTCAGTTCCTAATGAGCTTTTATTCTGACGTTGCTGTTCAAAATCAAATCCTTTTCCATTGTCTCCAATGTTCAATTCGAACTGCCCGTCATTCAAACTTTTCAAATCTACCTTAATAATTCCATTCGTATCAGCATCAAAGCCATGTTTTAACGAATTTGAAATGATTTCGTTCGTCAATAGACCAAGTGGCACTAACGTATCCAATCCAAGATTGGCAATATCTATAGAAATTTCAGTGGTTATTTCCTGCCTTACATTGTACGCGTTGATGAGATCGTTAATTAGATCTTCATAATAACTACTGACATCCACTTTAGCCAGATCATCACTTTTGTAAAGTGATTCATGTACCAGAGCCATAGAAGAAACGCGCTGCTCAAACTCCTGAAGAATATCATTCATGCGCTCATCTTCCAAAGACGAATTCTGAAGACGAATCAAGCTTTTAATTATTTGCAGGTTATTCTTTACTCTATGGTGGATCTCCTTCAGTAACGTTTCTTTTTCAGCACTGCCTAATTTTGTCTCCCTTAACTGATCATTGGTTGATTCAAGTTCCTTTTTCTTTTCTGTTAACGCCCGCTGTTTCCTTAGTAGCAATATAAAAATAACGGCTAGTGCTATCAGAGCAATCGAAAGTGCCCAAATCAGTTTAGTAGAAATACTCTGGTTATATTCCAGTGTTTCCTTCTGATTAGAAAGCGTATCATTTGCCGCCCATAACTCATTAATTTCACTTTTGTTTTCTTTCTCCCTGAAGTGCGCCTGCAATACCGAGGCTAAAATCTTTTGAGACTTCAAATCCAATGTATCTAACTCATCAAATACGGTAGCGAGATAAGCATATGCTTTTTTGTAATTCCCATTTTGGGCTTCAAATTTCCCATTATTGACCTTGATCGATCGAATCACACCATCAGAGAAATACTTTCGTGAAAGCTGTTCACTTAAGTCAGCGTAGTAATAGTACTTCTCTGAATTATTGAGTTCCAAATAAACTTCCGAGAAATTGAGGTAAGTGGAAGCTAATGTTTCATAATCATCATAAGCAATTTTATGCTTTTCAGATTTTTCCAAATACTCGATAGCCTTATCGTATTGACCAAGGTCATCGTATACCAATGCAATATTATTATAGGTATAACTTAACCGCTTTAATTTTTTTGATTTTTTCCTGTTCTCAATCGCAAACTCAAAGTATTCCAGTGCCTTTTTGAACTTCTGCTGCTCACGTAAAACGTTTCCAATGTTATTGTAAATATTTGCAAGACCATAATAGTTGTTCTCAATAACGTAAATCTCTTCCGCCCTTTGATAATAATTCAGAGCTTCATCATAATTGGATTGTTTCTTGAGAACCACTCCAATATTCACACAGGTAGAAGCTAATTTATTCGGTAAGCCGTTGGTCCTTGCAAGGTCATATGCTTTATGGTAAACAGGTAAAGCTTGAGCATAATTTTCTAACCCTTTATGAATAACACCGCGTTGATTCAAACAATCAATCACACCTTTGACATCCCCAAGAGACTCAAAAATTTCCTCCGCTTGAATATAAGAAGTCAACGACTGATTGAGCATGAGCGCCTTACGCTGATACTTGCCTAGATCCTTGTAGGCATTAGCTTGATCTTCTTTACTTCCTGTCTTGATAATCAATTCAATCGCCGCTTCTTGCAACTCAACCGCTTCAGTGAAGTCACCGAATTTATTATAAACTTTGGCTGATCCGGACTTGACTGCCGCCTTTAAAGCGTCACTTTCATTCTCTGATAAATCTTCAGCAACTTCGGCATAGGCATAACCATCAAGTTCATCCTTTGATGCTAACCCCATCTCTAAAGCAATTCTGATCTTATCCTCCTTAGCGTCTGCATTTTCATACGCCATTTCCAAGCTATCCAGCACAGGTGTCTGACCGAGCGAAAAACTCAGACTAAAAACAGTCAATAAGGCGCATAAAATGGTCTTTTTCATGTGACGGCAAAGGTATCAAAATATCCCCCAAAATTTTAGATAGTACAACTACAAAAAGCTGTTATTTTTTGGGCTACAGACGTTTAAAATTAACAGTATTGTTATTGAATGACTAGCCGATTTTTACGACTTTTGCACAAATCACTATAATGAAGTACATACTGCTGGTCTTCACTTTAACCATTTCTGTCCTGAGTCACGCTCAAGAAAAGAGCACTATCAGTGGATATGTCACTGATGTCAAAGATGGCGAAACTATGATCGGCGCCAAAGTATACATACCTTCTATTCGTAAAGGAGCCATTACCAATAATTACGGATTTTATTCGTTGACGGTTCCCTCTGGAAAATATACCGTTGAATTTCGAATGACAGGACTTGAGACCGAGTCGATAGAAATTGATCTTTCAAAAGATGTTCGTTTTGATCTGGAAATGGGATCAAAAACACAAATGATCGATGAAGTGGTGGTGAATGCCAATGCAGAGGATAATGTCAAGAGTACGAAAATTGGTCAACTAGAATTGGATATCGACGAGATTAAAACACTTCCTGCATTCATGGGAGAAGTCGATATTATCAAGACCATTCAATTGCTGCCAGGCGTATCTTCGGCTGCCGAAGGAGGGCAAGGATTTTACGTGCGTGGAGGCGGTCCTGACCAAAACTTGGTATTACTTGATGAGGCAACAGTGTATAATGCCGCCCATTTGTTTGGCTTTTTTTCTGTGTTCAACGCGGATGCTGTTAAAAGTGTCAACCTCATAAAGGGAGGAATGCCTGCCAATTTTGGAGGACGCATGTCATCCGTGTTAGAGGTGAATATGGATGAGGGGAACAAGAAAAAGTTTGGAGCGAAGGGAGGAATCGGCGCAATTTCCTCCAGGCTAACAGTCCAAGGGCCACTGAAAAAGGATAAAGGTTCTTTTATCGTTTCGGGTAGAAGAACATACCTTGATGTAATTATGAAAGCCGCTATTCCAAAAAGCTCGCCTTTTGCTGGTTCTAGTTATTTCTTCTACGATCTCAACTTAAAAATGAACTATTCACTTGGTAAAAAAGACAAGTTATTCTTAAGTGGTTATTACGGAAAAGATGAGTTCAGTTTTGGAAATCTTGATGACAACTTTCAGGTAGACATGCCATGGGGAAATGGAATAGCCGCTCTACGCTGGAATCACTTATTCTCAAGTAAACTTTTCATGAATGTTACGGCGACTATGACTGATTATCAGTTCAGCTTTAAGTCTTCTCAAGACGAATTTCGATTTGCACTCAATTCAGGCATCAGAGACTGGGGCGGAAAAGTTGATTTCACATACTTCCCCAATACACGCAACAAAATTAAGTTTGGAGTTGATTACACCCATCATACGTTCACTCCATTTAGTGTAAGTGCTGAAAACGATGAAACTGTATTTGATACTGGGCTAGCTCAAAAACTTTATAGTCATGAATCAGCCGTATACCTGTTGGATGAATTCGATATTAACGAAAACATAAGAGTAAATGCAGGTTTACGCTACAGCATGTTCCAACACGTTGGTCCATTTACCCGTTATATCAAAGGTGATATAAGCAAGCCGGATTCAATAGTGGAGTACAATAAAGGAGACCTGATTAAATTCTATCATGGCCTTGAACCACGTATTTCGATGCGCTGGATGCTTCCTGATCGCAGCTCAATTAAAGCAGGGTATTCATACAATTATCAATACGTTCATCTGACATCACTTAGTGCGGTATCACTGCCAACAGATGTTTGGTATCCTACGACTAATTTAGCAAGGCCGCAAGAAGGCTGGCAAGCCTCAATAGGCTACTTCAGAAACTTTCTTCAAAACAAAATAGAAACATCCGTTGAGGTTTACTATAAAGGAATGAAGAACCTTATTGAGTATAAAGAAGGTGCTTTACCTAGCGACAACGTGAATGACAATACCGATAACCTATTGGTTTTTGGCAAAGGATGGAGCTATGGCGCTGAATTCTTTGTTAAAAAGAGCTACGGTAAGTTAACGGGATGGGTCGGATATACCTGGAGTAAAACAGAACGACTTTTTGATGAGATCAATAATGGTGAGGTCTTTCCTGCTAAATATGATCGACGACATGACCTTTCTGTCGTAGCGGCCTATAAATTGAGTAAGCGCTGGGTACTTAGTGGAGCATTCATTTATGCTACAGGGAACACGCTGACACTGCCGACCTCATGGTACGTTCAAAATCAGGAATTACTATTTAATTATGGTCAACGCAATTCAACGCGAATGGCTCCTTATCACCGTTTGGACATTTCAGCAACGTGGTACGGTAAAGAATACAAGGAGAAACTTGATCCAGCTACTGGTGAAATCATTCAAGTGAAGAAGAAACTGAGATCAAACATTGCCATGTCCGTTTACAACGTTTATAACCGGGCCAACCCCTACTTTTTGTATATCGATAATGATGGGGATTTTCTTGCAGGAGATTTTGAAATTACCGTAAAGCAAGTTACCTTATTCCCTATTATTCCGAGTATTACATGGAACTTTGAATTATAAGAATGCGAAAAATAATACTCATACCAATTCTATTAATACTCTTTGCAGCCTGCACCAAAGAAGTTGAAATAGACATTCCTGGATACGAAGAGCAAATCGTTATTGATGGTCAGATCGAAACGGATTTTCCACCAATAGTGCTCATTTCAACTTCGCAGGATATTTATGCGCCTACCAATCTTGACGCCTTTCTTGGAGCCTTTGTTTCTGGTGCTACAGTGACTGTTTCGGATGGGACAACAAGCGTTCAGCTCATTGAATTATGCACCGACAATTTACCCGCAGGAACAGAACCGTTCGTCGCCGAAATGTTAGGTATCCCGGAAGAGGAACTCGCCAATTTACACCTTTGCGCGTATACCTCTTTTGATCCTGCCATCTTCGGAGAAGTAGGTAAAACGTATGCATTAAGCGTTACTTTGAACGGTAACACCTACACTGCAGAGACTAAAATTGAAGAACCCGTAGAACTAAATGAGGTCTTTTGGCGACCCGATGGTGAATTGACAACACATGGTTATTCCTGGGCAAACCTATCTGATCCTCCTGGTCAATATGACGCTTATAAATGGGAAGTGAAAAGAATCAATATCGATCCGACGACCGGTGAAGAAAGAGATCCCAACTTTGAAGAGAATTTCAGCCCTGTTTTCGATGATGAGTTTTTTGATGGTTTGACATTCGACTTTGCCTATGATAATCCATTCACCTATGACGATGGACCTGATGAATATGCAGGGCTCTTCCCCTTAGGCGATACGATTGTTATCAAGTTCTCTAAAATGGATGCAGCGGTTTATGAGTTCATGGAGAAAAAATACACACAACTCGCCACAGCTGGTAACCCTTTTGCAACGCCTACCAATATTCCTTCGAACATCTCCGGTGGAGCGCTCGGTGTATGGGCAGGTTATTCGCCAACCTATGATACATTGGCTTGCCAGCCATAATGTAAGCTTAATCAACATTCAACGTCAGATGAATATGCGTTATTTATTTCTCTTGTTTATCCTTTCAGGCACGTTCTCTTTTGGACAAACAAAAGCCTACACAAAGATGCTAGAAGGGTATTATGATGGTTTCCCGACAATATCTATTGAAGAGGCAAGTAAGAAAATCAATCAAACGAATGTGTTTTTCTTGGATACACGAAAAATTCAAGAGTATAATATCAGCCACATTAAGAGCGCTAAGCACGTAGATTTTGACAATTTTAGCTTAAATAAAGTTGAAAATCTTCCCAAAGACGCCGAAATCATTGTCTATTGCAGTATAGGTGCTCGAAGTCAAGATATTGGGAAAAAGTTGAAAAAAGCCGGCTTTAAAAATGTTAAAAACCTGTATGGTGGACTCTTCCACTGGGCAAACAGTGAATACCCGATGGTGAATGCCTTAGGGAGAAGCACAGCCTCTATTCATGGGTTCTCAAAGGAATGGGGAAAATGGGTTACAACAGGGAACGTGGTATACTAATATGAAGAAGAATTTATTGATTGTGTTTTGCAAGAACATTGTTCTTGGAAAAGTAAAAACGCGTTTGGCAAAAACAGTTGGAGACACAGAAGCCTTTAACGTATACAAAGAACTTGTTGCCATAACAGAAAGAGAATCCTTGCGCCTTGAGAATTGCGACGTTCATGTCTATTTTTCGGATGTTATCATCAATGCTAAGTGGCCCAATAACCCGAAGTATGTTCAACAAGGCAGTGATTTAGGCGAGCGCATGATGCAGGCTTTTGAACATAGTTTTGATCAAGGATATCAAAGAGTCATTGGTGTAGGTTCAGACCTCCCTGATTTGACTGCAGAAATTATGACCGAAGCGTTACAGCAACTAGAAGTAAACGATACCGTCTTCGGACCTTCGCTGGACGGTGGATACTATTTAATCGGAATGCGAAAGATGATTCCAGAAATTTTCCAGAATAAAGCGTGGAGCACTGAAACGCTATTTAACGAAACTATCGATGAACTCGCTTCAATGAACTATTCGACAGCAGAGTTGCAAAAACTTAATGACGTTGATACCATTGAAGATTTAGAACATTCTTCAATAGCTCAGAAGTTTGCCTACCTCCTCGATTAAATAAGTTTTCACCTATAGCTACACTTCAGATTTTTCTTACTTTCAACCAAAACAAACGCTATGCTTCCATTAAAAACAGCTGCAATCAGTATTTTTTGTTCATTCATTTGCCTTTACAGCAATGCACAATCCATTTCAGTAGAGGATGGATATATAAAATATGATAAAGAATCGCGCCCATGCCTTGTTGCTCATGTTGATCCTGAACCGAAAATGCTTGAAAAAGCCTGGAATGCTTATCTGAAAGAAAATCATGATTTCAAGTTAGGAGGACGAAAAATACGCTCTGCCGAACGTGTAACGATTAGCGCGCTTTCAAGCAACGCGATGGACTTCTATACGCAGATCATAGAGGATAGAAATGGATCTGAAATGAAGGTTTTTGCGCGTTATGGATACGACATGTATATCGATAA
The DNA here is from genome assembly GCA_002427735.1 of Flavobacteriales bacterium UBA6051. Classification (GTDB taxonomy): domain Bacteria; phylum Bacteroidota; class Bacteroidia; order Flavobacteriales_D; family Crocinitomicaceae; genus UBA4466. The sequence continues at coordinate 124,813 of DIYP01000003.1, read as the reverse complement.
AGCGTCCTTTTCAGCTGAGTACGATAAGCTTCAAACAATGATCGAAAGCTTTCTGAAGACATTTGTAACTGATTACTATCAAGACATTATAGATGACACTGAAAAGAAAGTAAACAAGCTATCCAAAGTACAAACGAAGCTGGAAAAGCAAATCGAAAAAGATCTTGCAAAAGCCGAAAAGTTGGAAGCCAAAGCAGCAGAACTTAAAGAGACAAGCGAAGCGAATAAAACTGAGAAGGAGTCTAACAAAGAGAAGTTAGAAGCACGTCAGGAAAAATTGAAGCGCTACAAAGAAAAGTTAAGGAGCGTTCGTTAACTAGTTCCGCCTTAATAGACTGAACAATTAGTAATAAGTCGATGAGGTCAGATAATTTTTCAAATAATCATGGACTCCATCTTCCAGGCTATGAAATGGTTTATCATAACCAGACGCAATTAACTTAGTCATATCTGCCTCCGTAAAGTACTGATATTTATCACGGATATCCTCCGGTGTATCAATGAATGAAATATTCGGTTCTTTCCCCATTGCTGCAAAGGTATTCTTCGTTAAATCCAGGAAGGTTCTCGCTTTTCCGGAACCTAAATTATAAATACCCGACTCTGGAGAAGAAGCCATTAGATAGTGACAAACCTCTACTACGTCTTTCACGTAAACAAAGTCTCTCAATTGTCCACCATCCGTATAATCCGGGTTATGAGAGCGGAACAATTTCATCCCGCCGGTAGCACCGATTTGGTTGAATGCATGAAAAATAACGGAAGCCATTCTTCCTTTGTGGTATTCATTAGGTCCGTAAACATTGAAGAACTTGAGCCCTGCCCAAAACGGTGGGAATTCATCCTGCTCAAGCACCCAGATATCAAAATTGTTCTTTGAATCACCATAAGGATTCAGCGGTTTAAGATTTGGAATAACAGTATGGTCATCTTTATACCCAAACTCTCCTAAACCATAAGTTGCCGCAGAACTCGCGTAAACCAGAGGAATATTAAACTTCACACAAAGTTGCCAGATATCTTTTGAGTAATTTACATTCAACTCGTCGAAAATACGCTTATCGAATTCTGTAGTATCCGTTCTCGCACCAATGTGATAAATAAATGTCACTTCTGACCCAAAATCTGACAACCACTTAATAAAGTCTTTCCGCCCTACCTTGGCACTAATTGTCTTCCCCTCAAGGTTTCCATCCTTTTCTGTCTTAGAAAAGTCATCCACTACTACAATATTCTCATGTCCCGCTTTATTCAGGCGACTCACGAGACAGCTTCCGATAAATCCAGCTGCTCCTGTAACTACAATCATGTCAGAATTTTAATTTAGAATAAGCCGTTAATCTCGGCATCAATAGCATTGATAATCTTCCCGAGGTCCTCCTGATTTTCCGGGAAATTATTATTGTCAACATCAATGACTAAAAGCTTCCCTTTGTCATATGTTGAAATCCAAGCTTCATAACGCTCATTCAAGCGTTTCAAGTAGTCCAAACGAATACTCTCTTCGTAATCACGCCCTCTGCGTTGGATTTGATTCACCAATGTTGGCACACTTGCACGTAAATAAATCAACAAGTCAGGTGAAGAAACAAATGAGTCCATCAGGTTGAAGAGCGAGAAATAATTTTCAAAATCTCGTGTAGTCATGAGCCCCATTGAATGAAGGTTTGGAGCAAAAATGAACGCATCTTCGTAAATGGTTCTATCCTGAATTACTGTTTTCTCTGTTTTCTGGATTTCTTGAATTTGCGTAAAACGGCTGTTCAAATAATAGATTTGAAGATTAAATGACCACCGCTGCATATCTTCATAGAAATCATTGAGGTAAGGATTCTGTTCAACATCTTCAAAATGTGTTTCCCAACCAAAATGTTTGGCTAGCATTGTTGTCAATGTTGTTTTTCCTGATCCAATATTTCCTGCTATCGCGATATGCATTTTACCTCTTTTTTTGGACTGACTAAATTACAAACTTTGCCAGAAGAACCAAGGTTTATTTCGAGAATTGCAGGGCGAATTTATGAACATGCGTGGCCGTCCTGAAATAGAAATTTTTGTTCCTGTAAGCCATTTCGTATACCCCGCCAATTGGAAGTTTCACCGCAAATACATCTCCTGTTTTAAACGCTCTGATAGAGAGTTCATTTTCCTTTAATGTGAATAACATCTGCTGATTTGCATCCAATTGTTGAATACTTTTCATTGCAATAAACTCAATCAGAGAACCATAGAGGTCAAACATATACACTCCTTTTTCTCTGTCGAGTAGCAAAAGCTGATTGTTTCTCTCCAATATTTGATGAATTCTGCCCAAGTCTAGAATTCCTGCGACATTAGTGAGTTCCTGTGCCTGACCCGAATTGTTTAGCGGCAACAGTAATAGTCTGGAGTTCAAGTCATCCACAACCCATAATTTATTCGGCTGATTCGAAGCTGCGACCATTGCCCCGTTAATGATTCCTTCCTCAGCCAAGTCAATACAATCGTCCAAAGGCGAAAGCGTATTGTCCAGGTAGCAAATTGTTTGCTGCTCTTCGGAAAAATGAACGAGCTTCATGGTATTCACAGGAAGCATTTGTGTCATGCGACCCAGTGATTTAATACTCTGCGTAAATTTCATAACACCGGCCGAATCAAACTTTTCAATTGATCCATTTCTGGAAACATAAACGTTTTCTAAAACATCAACGGACCATACTTCATTCGCGCCAATATCATAGCTGGCCTTCTCGACCCAGGAATGCTTCAGCGAGTCACTTTGAGCATTCGCAGAGAACAGAAAAAAAACGATCCATATAGTGCTTAAGAATTTCATATCGATATTTCTTCCTCAGCGATTTGCAATATCTGTTCCAGAACCCTACGATTATTTGATAAGCGTGGAATTTTGTTCTGCCCTCCTAACTTATCATTGGCTCTCAACCAAGCATCGAACGCTCCAGCACCAACAACTGTCATGACTGGTTTATCTAAAATAAGATCGTGATAACGCTTAGCATCATAATCCGAGTTAATCTCACGAAGTTTTTCATCCAGCACATGCTCAAAACGACTGAGGTCATCCGGATATTGCACAAACTCAAAGACCCACTGATGGGCGCCAGTATGCTCATCCTTCATAAATACGGGACCCGCCGTAAATTCTCTGATTTGCGCCGAAGTCCGTTTGCATGCCTCAGCGACAGCTATTTCGGCATTTTCTACAATCAACTCTTCGCCGAAAGTATTGATGAAACTCTTTGTTCTTCCTGTAATCTTAAATCTGTATGGCGTGCGTGATGTAAAACGAATGGTATCACCCAGAATGTATCGCCAAAGTCCGCCATTTGTAGTTATAACTACCGCATAGTTCTTATTCAATTCCACATCAGCAATCGATACAATTTCCGTTGAGTGAACTCCATCATACTTGTCCATTGGAATAAACTCGTAAAATGTTCCATAATCCAGCATAAGTAGCATTTCATCACTATCTACCTGATCTTGAATCCCGAAAAAACCTTCGGACGCATTGTAGGTTTCCACGTAATTCATTTTCGGATCAGGAATTAATTTTTTGAATTGTTCACGGTACGGTTCGAAATTCACCCCTCCATGCATGAACAATTCAAGATTTGGCCAAACTTCTTTGAGGTTTGATTTACCGGATAGTTCCAAGACTTTATTGGCCAATACCATCGTCCAGCTTGGAACTCCTGCAATGATGTACACATCCTCCTCCATCGTAGAACGAGCCATCCGTTCAATTTTCGACTGCCATTCACTCATCAACGCAATTTCCTTGGATGGTGTTCTGCGAATTTCGGCCCACCATGGAAGGTTCTTCACGATAATCGCAGACAAATCGCCGAAATATGAATCCGCAGAAAGGTGATTTATCTGGGCACTCCCACCTATAATCAGATGCTTTCCATTGTAAAGCTTCCGGTTCGGGTGATTATTGTAATACATTGCCAGCAAATCCTTGCCTCCCTTATAGTGGCAATCTTCCAAAGACTCTTTGGTAACGGGAATTAACTTGCTTCGGCTCGTTGTACCGGAAGATTTCGCAAACCATTTCGTTTCCGTAGGCCAAAGCAGACCTTGTTCACCAGCCATTAATCGATCAATCCATGGCTTTATGTCTTCATACGTTTGTATTGGGATTTTTTTGAAATCCTCGTAAGAATTTACAGTGTCGAGTCCAACCGATTTCCCATATTCTGTTTTAGCACCCTTCTGGACAAAACTCTCAAATAACTCCTGTTGCACTTCATGCGGATATTTCTGAAAAAGCTCTATTTGATGGATACGCTTTTTCATCATCCAAGCAAAAATTGAATTGAATGGCATAGGGGTTAGTTATTTAAGTTTTGGGCAAAAAAAATCCCATCAGTCAAACAGACAGACAGGATAATAAATCGTATTGATTCGGTTGATTAACCGAAAGCAACAATAGTCGCTAAAACACCCAACAAAATAATTGTCACAATTGTTCCTAACGCTACCGTTGATTTTTCAAAATAATTATCACCCATGGTCTTTTGTTTTTTTCAAAGTTAGAAAAAAAACAGCAGTGAAATTTGATTAAATCCAGAATTAATCAAAATATCTCAAAACATATTTTGGAGGATTCGCTGCGTAATAAGGACTTAACAAAACACTGACAAAGCTTAACACGTGTGTAATAGACACGAAATGATAAAGGTATAATCTTGTAGTGTAAAAAATCCACTATGGAGTTGATAGGAAACATCCTGAAAGAAACTACTCGTTACCGTTATAAAAAAACCACTGTTCACCTTCAGACGAAAGAGGTTCACGCTGCCATTCAACAAGCCACCTTAATGAAGTTAATGGAGCGGGCTAAAATGACATACTTTGGCCTAATACACAAGTTTGATGAAGCAGTTATAAGTGATTCTCCTCTGGCATTTTTTAAAGAACATGTTCCAGTAACCAACTATGAAAGCTTCTACGAACAATGGCTGAAGCAGTCGTTGGATGGAGCAGCAGATATTATCTGGCCTGGAAAAATAAAATATTATGCCTTATCCTCCGGAACAACGAGTGCTTCCAGCAAACGGATTCCTGTCTCGACGGATATGATCAGACAATTTCAAAAAACAACATACAACCAAATAATTCAGCTCAATAAGCTCAACCTACCAGGATCTTTTTATCAGACAAAATTTCTTATTCTTGGAGGCTCAACCAAACTCACGAAATACGGCGCAAATCATTACGAAGGTGATCTCAGTGGAATACTTGCCAAAAACAAGTCACTCGCTTTTTCTCCTTTTTCCAAGCCAGGCAAGAAAATTGCGCAAATTGAAAACTGGAATGAAAAAATAAACCGGATTGTAGAAAAGGCTCCTAAGTGGAACATCGGTGTCATTTCAGGCATTCCTTCTTGGGTATTATTACTTTTAGAACGCATCGTAGAACGCTACAAACTCAAGAGTGTTCATGAAATTTGGCCGAACTTAGAACTTTACCTGCACGGCGGTGTATTCGTAGAGCCATATAAGGAGAAATTAGATAAGTTATTTGGCAAATCCGTAGTTTATCAAAACACTTTTTTAGCGAGCGAAGGATACTTTGGTTACCAACGAGATATGCAAGCTGACACACTTGAACTTCTATTAAAAGAAGGTGTATTCTACGAGTTTGTAGAGGAACGTTACTTCGATCAATTGCGCAACCACGATTACTACGAAATTCCAACCTTGACACTTGATCAAGTGCAGCCTAACACGCCATATGCTATGATTATCTCTACTTGTTCAGGACTTTGGCGCTATAACCTTGGTGATGTTGTTGAGTTCACAGATAACACTTCAATCAACATTCGCATCGTTGGCCGGTTATCGCATGCCATGAATAGCTGTGGAGAGCATTTATCAGAGGCTAACCTTGTTAAAGGCATTGAAGAAACAGCAAAAATACTTAACGTATCAGTAGAAGAATTCTGCGTTTATTCCTCACGAAGTTTCGACCGGCACAATTGGTACATCGGTGCAAATCAGCGTATCAATAGCAACCACTTTGCTGCTGTACTAAATGATCAGCTGTGCAAGATCAATGATGATTACGCAAGTGTGCGAAAATACATGCTAAAAGCGCCGAAAGTGAAAATACTTCCAGTAGAAAAATTCTATGAATTCATGCTTATCAAAGATCGCTTTGGAGCGCAAAGTAAATTCCCTCACGTAATGAATGAAAAACAAGCGCGCGATTGGGAAATCTTCCTCACGAACTCTGAGCAATTTCAGGAACGCTATCGTAGAACAGGAAGTTCCTGATTTATCTACTCTCTTCCTCCTAACAAGCGAAGAAGCATCAAGAATAAGTTGATAAAGGTGATGTAGAGAATCAACCCACCAACAAGGGCTAACTTATTACGCTCAATTCCTGTCAAAGAAGTATCCTGAGAGGCTCCCTTTAACATCTGCATGTAATAAGCTGTCAATCCTGTAAATACGAAAACACCGATTACAGAAACCCAGAAGCTGATCATCTCACTTCCTACAAAGAAGTTGACAATACTGGCAATAAAAATCCCTATGAAAGCCATATACAATAGGCTGCCAAACTTGGTAAGGTCTGTTTTCGTTGTGTACCCCAAAATAGCCATCCCTCCAAATGCTCCTGCCGCTACGAAGAATGTCACCGCTATATCTTGTCCAGAATAGACAAGCATTATAGAACTTAAACTGAGTCCAATTAATACTGAATACAGCATGTACAAAAAGAGCAATACACCGAAAGATAGTCTTCTATATCCCATTTGAATTAACAAGGCAAGACCCACTGGTGCGAACACCACAATGTAATACAATGGGCTCAAGGACGGCACTCCGGCTGCATCTGTCTTAATAAAGTATTCTGCAAAAAACTCAGGAGTTCCGGCCATATAAGCTATCATACCTGAAATCGCCAATGCACCAAACATATATGCATAAACGCTCTTGAAAAAATCTCGTGTAATTTCTTTTGAATACTCACCACTTTGCTGTGAAAATAACTCGTTCATCTTAGTGTAATTTTGCTTGTATTAAATTAATAAATTCTTTTCTCGTCGCTTGATTAGATAAAAACAATCCAGTAAAGGCACTTGAAGTCGTTGTCGAGTTTTGCTTTTGAACACCACGCATTTGCATACACATGTGCGCTGCTTCAATAACGACTGCGACTCCTTGAGGAGCCAATGTACGCTCGATACAATCGCGAATTTCAATCGTCAAACGTTCTTGCACTTGAAGTCTTCGCGAATAAGCATCTACAACACGTGGAATCTTGCTCAAACCAACAATTTTTCCATTTGGAATATAAGCCACATGCGCCTTGCCAAAAAAGGGAAGCATATGGTGTTCACATAGTGAATAAACCTCAATATCTTTTACGATCACCATTTCAGAGTAGGCTTCATGAAAAATAGCCTGTTCGATGATCGCATCTGGATCTTCCGAATAGCCTTTGGTCAAAAACTGCATGGCCTTTGCCACACGCTCTGGAGTTTTCAATAAGCCTTCACGGTTCACATCTTCTCCGATACCATCAATAACAGACTTAAAATGCCCAGAAAGTGACTCGGTCAGTTTATCGTCATATATAATCTTCTCTTCCATCTTTTTAAGCCCAATTAGAACGGTTCATTTCCACCAAAATATTCAACAAAATTGTTTTCCGTTTCTACAAGTTTGATTTTCACCAATTCTCCTCCAGCTTCTTCTATTGGACCTTTCAACCTGTCCCAAACTTGAATGACAATATTCTCTGTGGATGCCAACAACCCCTTCAAAAAGGGAACATCCAAATTCAAATTCTTATGATCCAAAGGTTCAACAACCTCATCTTTAATAATACTACTAAGGTCTTTTAAATTAATGACAAATCCTGTGTCTGGATTGGGAACTCCCTTAACGGTAACAAAAATTGTGAAATTATGACCGTGCCAATTGGCATTGCTGCACTTTCCAAAAACTTCCCAGTTCTTTTCTTCTGACCAATCCTCTCGGTACAGTTTATGTGCGGCATTGAAGGTTTCCCTACGTGTGATGTATACTGTTTTCAACTTCAATGTTTTGTGCAAATATACTACGGAAAAGCATCCAAAAGCAAAAAGGCAAGGTTGAAATCAAATCATTTAGCCCCTATCTTGTTGGCCGCCGAAGAAATACTCATCTTTGTAATATGGAAGAGCGCCTTGATAAACTCTTGATTCAACGAAAACTGGTAAGCACTCGAGTTCGTGCCGAGAAAATTATTCGTGAAACGGGTGTTAAAGTGAATGGAAAACTAGTTACAAAGACAGGTAAGCGTTTCCCCATTGATTGTGAGATCGAAATGCTAGCCGAAGAACTTCCATGGGTTTCACGTGGCGCAGTCAAACTATTGGAAGCGATAAATACTTGGCAGCCTACAGTGAAAGATCAGACATTTCTCGACATTGGTGCCTCTACCGGTGGTTTTTCTGAAGTCCTACTTAAGAAAGAGGCAAAAAAGGTTTTTTGTGTAGATGTTGGTAGAGATCAACTTCACGCTTCCCTTAAAGAAGATGCGCGCATTGTAAATTTGGAGAAAACACATGTCAGAGAGTTAACTCCCAAACTTATTACCGATCCAATTAACGGATGCGTTATTGATGTTTCCTTTATCTCGTTAGCTAAAATCTTTCCTTTTATCCACGCTTTTATTGAACCTGGTGGATTTGTAATAGCTCTCGTAAAACCTCAATTCGAAGTCGGGAAAAAACATGTGGGAAAAGGAGGTATTGTAAAAGACAAAAAGTTGTATCCTCAAGTTTTAGAAGACATTAAGAAACATGCTGCGCTGAACAACTTATCCTATGTCAACCATATAACTTCGCCCATTCTTGGCGGTGATGGTAACCAAGAATTTTTGATGTATTTACAGAAAGTGTAAATCCTTCTAATTTTCTTCTTTAGAATTATTCCAAATAAAGGGTTTTAGTATCTTTGTAGTTAGTATGGCAGAAGATATAGCATATCAATTTGATGTTGAAAGCATTAGAAAGCAATTCCCCACCTTATCCCAGGAAGTATACGGAAAGCAGTTAGTATACCTCGACAACGGTGCAACGGCTCAAAAACCCAAAACGGTAATTGATGCAATAGAGCGCTATTATGAAGTGGAAAATGCCAACATTCATCGTGGAGTCCATTTTTTAAGTCAACAAGCCACAGATAAGTACGAGGAAGCGAGACGAGTCATTCAGCGTTACATTAATGCACCTCTGGAAGAAGAAGTTTTGTTCACTACAGGAACCACTGGTGGTATTAATCTTGTTGCCTACTCATATGGAGAATTGTTGAGTGAGGGAGATGAGATCATCATTTCTGCTATGGAACATCATTCGAACATCGTGCCATGGCAAATGCTCTGCGAAAGAAAGGGATGTATTCTGAACGTTATCCCCATGAATGAGTCAGGTGAACTAATAATGGATGAATACCGAAAACTTCTATCGTCCAAAACAAAGTTAGTCGCAGTCACTCACATTTCGAACACTTTGGGAACCATCAATCCTGTGAAAGAAATTATTCGACTTGCACATGATTCAGGAGCGGTTGTATTATTGGACGGTGCTCAAAGCATACAACATATGCCGGTTGATATGCAAGCGTTGGACTGTGATTTTTACACGTTCTCAGGACATAAGGTATTTGGCCCAACAGGTGTTGGTGTCCTCTATGGGAAAAAAGAATTACTTGATAGAATGCCGCCTTATCAAGGAGGTGGTGATATGATTGAGAAAGTCACATTTGAAAAGACCACCTACAATGGGCTTCCACATAAATTTGAAGCTGGAACACCACACATTGCTGGGGGAATATGTCTGGGAGAAGCATTTCGCTTCCTAGAAACTATGGATCTGGAAGGTATTCAACACTATGAAAAAGAACTGGCATCTTATGCGGAAAGTGAGTTACTTCAAATTGAAGGTTTAAGAATCATAGGAACGGCTGCTAAGAAAACCAGTGTGGTCTCATTTGTGATAGATGGTTTGCACCCTTTTGATATAGGAACGCTACTCGATAAACAAGGAATTGCAGTAAGAACAGGGCATCACTGTACCCAACCAATCATGGATTTTTATGGAATTCCAGGAACAGTGCGCGCATCGTTTGCATTCTACAATACAAAAGAAGAAGTAGATGCATTGGTGAGAGCTGTTAAGAGAAGCGCAGAAATGCTGAGATAATCAAGACTATGACACTCGAAGAAAAGCAACAAGATATAATCGATGAATTCGCCATTTACGACGATTGGATGGACAAGTATGAATATATCATTGAATTGGGAAAAGACCTCCCAATGATTGATGAAGCGAAAAAAACGGACGACCGTCTGATTGAAGGTTGTCAATCACGTGTTTGGTTAGCCACAGATGTTCAGGATGGCAAAATGCGATTTACAGCTGATTCGGATGCGATCATTACAAAAGGGATCATTGGCCTACTGATTAGAGTATTGGATGGCGAAACACCAAAGTCCGTTGCAACATCAGATTTGCATTTCATTGGGGATATAGGTCTGCAAGAACATTTATCACCGACGAGAGCAAACGGTCTTTTGAGCATGGTTAAGAAAATGAAATTGAGCGCGCTGAAAGCTGCTGCTGAATAAGGATATTATGAATGAACTAGAGAATAAAGTTGTTGAGATTTTAAAAACGATTTACGACCCTGAAATTCCTGTGGACATATATGAACTGGGATTGATTTATGAGGTTAAGATAGATCAGGAAAACAATGTAGAAATTGAAATGACTTTGACTTCACCGAACTGCCCGGTTGCTGAATCACTCCCTAAAGAAGTCGAAGATAAGGTTTCTGATTATTCAGCGTTTAAATCTGCAAAGGTGAATATTGTGTTTGATCCACCGTGGGACAAAGACATGATGAGCGAAGAAGCGCAGTTGGAACTCGGATTCCTTTAGTAATAACGTTTCTGTTAATAATCATTAGCAAGAAGTTCGCTGGCACGTATTAAAAATCTAAATTTGTCCTCTCAACGATTAAACGTGGAAGACAATTAATCGAACATTCATACTATGAGACGAGTTGTTGTAACAGGACTTGGTGCGTTGACACCTATTGGTAATAATCTGGAAGATTTTTGGACAGGAATTAAGAACGGAGTGAGTGGTGCAGCGCCTATTACCGCCTTTGACGCAGAAAAATTCCGCGCGAAATTCGCTTGTGAACTGAAAGGTTTCGATCCAAAGGATCACTTTCACGTTAAGGAAATTCGTCAATATGATCCATTTTCATTGTATGCCTTATATGCTGTAGAAGAGGCTTTGAAGAATGGCAACATTAATTTAGATGCCCTGAACAAAAATCGTATCGGAGTTATTTGGGGTTCTGGAAATGGTGGGATTCAGACTTTTCAAAATCAACTCACTGAGTTCAATGAAGGAGATGGAACACCTCGTTTTACACCTTTCTTTATCCCAAGAATCCTTGTAGATATAGCATCGGGTATTATATCGATCAAATATGGTTTACGGGGAGTAAATTTTTGCCCGGTTTCAGCTTGTGCAACTTCAAACACGGCTATGATAGAAGCTTTCAATCATATTAAATGGGATAAAGCTGATATGATTATTACCGGAGGTTCCGAAGCGGCCGTCAACGAATCTGCTATGGGAGGCTTTGCCTCAGCACGTGCGCTATCGACTCGAAATGATGATCCAAAAACGGCTTCTCGCCCATTCGATGTTAATCGTGACGGTTTTGTAATGGGAGAAGGTGCCGGAGCAATTGTACTTGAAGAGTATGAGCATGCAAAAAAACGCGGAGCGACCATATATGGAGAAATCGTTGGAGGTGGACAGGCAGCCGATGCTTACCACTTAACAGGGACGCATCCTGAAGGAGAAGGAGCTGTACTCGGAATGCTAGAAGCCATGCGTGAAGCGGGTATTTCGGCTGAGGATATTGACTACATCAACATGCATGCAACATCTACTCCTCAAGGAGATAAAAGTGAAATGATTGCTGTTAACAGAGTCTTTGGTAAACGACCAGAGCTTTCTATTTCTGCGACTAAATCAATGACCGGACACCTATTGGGTGCAGCAGGCGCGATAGAAGGAATTGCTACAATTATGGGATTGAAGGAAGGAGTGTTACCTCCAACTATCAATACGACAGAAATAGAGCCTGAATTCAAAGACAACTATCACTTCCCTTTGGGAAAAGCTGAACCAAAAGAAATGACTTATGCGATGAGTAATACTTTCGGGTTTGGCGGGCATATAGCCTCTGTTGTTTTCAAGCGTTTTGAAGACTAGTTGTGGATAATTTCGTTGATCAGCTCAGCAATCAGGATTTCCCTGTGCTCAACACGCAACGCTTAAGGTTGAGGATGCCAACACTCAACGATGCATCTACGCTGTATAAACTTCGGAATAACTCGCAGGTCTTACAATACATTGAACGAAAACCCCTTAATGATGAATATGAAGCGGTTGTTCAAGTAGACAAGTTAATTCGGAATACGCAATCAGGCGAAATCGTTTATTGGATCATCTGTAGCGCTGACTCAAATGAACTGCTCGGAACCATCTGTCTTTGGAATTTTCAAGATATAGACAGGAGCGCTGAAATAGGTTATGAATTATTTCCAAAATTTCATGGTAAGGGCATCATGTCAGAAGCAATGGAGGCTGTCATCAACTATGCTTACGACGAAGTACATGTTCAAATCATTGAGGCGTTCACTCATAAAGAAAACTCTCCTTCCAGAAGAATGCTCGAAAAACATGGCTTTATACGTCAAGAGGACAGAACAGATGATAAAGTTCCGAGTAACTGTATCTATGCCTTAACAGCCAGTAAATTCAAAAAAAGCGAGTAATTAGATCTCATCAGCAAGATAACGTGCTGTATGGGAAACATCTTTTGACTTTTTGACGATGTTCTCAGGGGTTCCCTCGCAGACAATCTTTCCTCCTCCTTTACCACCTTCTGGTCCAATATCTACAATGTGGTCCGCCACCTTCACGATATCCAGGTTATGCTCGATTACTAAAACCGTATTTCCTTCCTCAACTAATCTGTCCAGTACGGAAATCAACATTTTGATATCCTCAAAATGTAATCCTGTTGAAGGTTCATCCAAGATATACATAGTATTGCCGGTACTGCGTTTAGAAAGTTCAGATGACAACTTTATTCGTTGTGCTTCTCCTCCCGAGAGCGTTGTGGAAGGCTGCCCCAGTTTCACATACCCAAGTCCTACAGATACGAGTGTTGAAAGAATCCTATGAATTTTAGGAATTTTCGCAAAGAACTCTGCGGCAGCACTGATCGTCATTTCAAGTACGTCTCCAATAGACTTTCCTTTGTAACGAACCTCTAGTGTTTCACGATTATAACGCTTTCCATTGCATGTTTCACATTCCACCAAAACATCAGGCAGAAAGTTCATTTCCACTACTTTCATTCCTCCACCCTTACATGTCTCACAACGACCGCCAGCAACATTAAACGAGAATCTTCCCGGCTTGTAGCCACGTATTTGTGCCTCAGGTAATCCAGCGAAGAGGGAACGAATTTCATCAAACAATTTGGTATATGTAGCAGGATTGGATCGAGGGGTTCTTCCAATTGGACTTTGATCAATTTCTATAACCTTATCAAGGTGCTCAATACCTGTAATCGACTTATACGGTAGTGGTGTTCTAACGCCGTTGTATATTTCTTTCAGCAGAATCGGATACAATGTCTGATTGATCAACGAAGATTTACCGCTTCCTGAAACTCCGGTTACACATGTAAATGTTCCGAGAGGAATGGTCAGGTTTACTTTTTGCAGGTTTCGCCCCGTTGCTCCTTTTAACACCAATTTCTTTCCATTTCCCTTTCTGCGCTTTTTCGGGACTTCAATCTCCTTTTCGCCTGTCAGGTATTGATTGGTAAGCGAGTTCTTATTGGTCAACTGATTGATTGGACCTGCGTTAACGATTTCGCCACCATGTACTCCTGCTCCTGGACCGATATCGACGACAAAATCTGCTGCTTCAATCATTTCCTTATCGTGCTCCACAACTATCACAGAATTTCCGGTATCACGCAATCTTTCCAATGAACGAATAAGCCGCGTATTATCGCGTTGGTGCAGGCCAATGGAAGGTTCATCGAGAATGTACAAAACATTCATTAACTCGCTACCGATTTGCGTGGCAAGACGAATGCGCTGCGCTTCTCCACCTGAAAGCGTTTTGGCGGAACGGTGTAAGGTTAAATAGGTGAGTCCAACTTCGACAATGAATCCGAGTCTAGCATTTATTTCTTTCAGAATTTCAGCGGCGATCATTTTATCCTGATCCGACAAATAATCATTGACATTTTTGAACCACTCAGCCAAGTCAGCAATATCCATCTGCGCTAACTCACCAATGTTCTTATCGCCAATTTTGAAATAGTGAGCTTCCTTTTTAATGCGCGTTCCATTGCAAACACCGCATACTTTTTTATTTGTAAAGCTTTGAGCCCAGCGTTGGATGGATGCAGATTTATCATCTGTAAAGCGTGAAACAAAATTAATGACGCCTTCAAATTGGATCGATGCATCTTTTCTTGACCTTTCTATGCCTTCATTCCCGTAAAGTATGACATTCATAACCTCCTCACTGATCTCAGAAATAGGCGTAGTAAGCGACAACCCTTCCTGCGTCAAATAGGCATCTAAGCGCTCAAAAACCCACGTTCGCTTGTACTTGCCCAATGGGGCCAGCCCACCCTGCTTTATCGACAATGATTTATCCGGGATAATTTTGTCTTCATCAACTTCTGTCACTTCCCCCAGTCCACTGCAAGACTTACACGCACCGTAAGGAGAATTAAATGAAAATAGATTCGGCTCGGGTTCTGGATAACTAATCCCCGTTGACGGACACATCAAAGAGCGACTGAAATGACGTACTTCACCGCTATCAAAATCCATGATCATCAGTGTTTTTCCACCGTGTTTCATGGCAGTTACCACATCATCATAGACACGTTGACGATCTTTTGATCCCACCTCCAGACGATCAATAACGATATCAATATCATGAATCTTATAACGATCCAGGCGCATACCTTTCTCAATATCCTGCAATTCGCCGTCTACGCGAACCTTGGTAAATCCCATCTTAAGAATCTGTTCGAACAGCTCTCGATAATGCCCCTTTCTTCCTTTTACCTTTGGAGCAAGGACAATCACTTTTTTACCTTCAAACTGCTCAAGAATAAGATCAACAATTTGATCATCAGAATACTTGACCATTGCTTCACCAGTATTGTAAGAATAGGCTGTCCCTACTCTGGCAAATAGCAAACGCATAAAGTCGTAAATCTCAGTGATAGTACCCACCGTTGATCGTGGTGATCGAGAAACTGTTTTTTGCTCAATTGAAATGACCGGACTTAAACCATCAATTTTATCGACATCTGGTCGTTCTAGTCCACCCAAGAATTGTCGTGCATAAGCTGAGAAAGTCTCTATGTATCGTCGTTGTCCTTCTGCAAAAATGGTATCAAATGCCAATGAGGACTTACCACTGCCACTTAATCCAGTAAAAACCACTAACTCATTACGAGGAATCTTGAGATCCACATTTTTAAGATTGTGTTCCTTCGCACCGTAAACTTCTATGTATTCTTTTTTCGCCACTATTTCGGTAAATCAACAATTATACTGGTTTCTCCAACAGTCAACTTATCTCCCTTTATCCAGGGGTTCAATACTTTCAGCATATGATAATTCGACCCTTGTTCCTTTGCCCAATGCTTTAGGCTATCTGTGGTTTCCGTCAACTCTATTTTTCGAACTTCAATTGGTTCATAGAGTTCCAAATTTTCTCTGTCAAAGCCATAATTTTCGAGATCTTCGAAAATAACCTTGAGTGCAAGAATTCGAAATACATAACGACTCGTCTCATTATTGAGATGCAAATCAAAGTACTCTTCTACTTCCTGATCTTTTAGTGCCTTACCAACACCGCCAACACCCATATTGTATGAGGCCGCGACCAAGGTCCAATCATTGAAGCGCTGAAACGCTTTTTTCAGGTAAGAGCAAGCTGCCAACGTACTCTTTTCAATATGTAACCTTTCGTCCATCTCCTTATCAATTCTAAGATCGAATTCTTTTGCTGTTGCTGGCATGAACTGCCAGAAACCCTTAGCGCCAGCTGGGCTTACTGCTTGTGTCAACCCACTCTCAATCAAACAGAGATACTTAAAATCTTCGGGGATACCCTGATCTTTGAGAAGCTCTTCTAAAATTGGGAAATAGCGGTTAGCACGTTTAAGTGCTTGGATTGTCGAACTATGATAAAAGGTATTTACTATCAGCTCTTTATCCAGACGTTCCTTCATGTCAAAGTTTTTCATGACGATCTGCTTACCGCAAAAAAGAACTGTGTCAGGAGTAGGTGGCAGCACAAAGCTATCTGATATCTCTTCCGTTGGCTGAACTGTTGTTTCTTCAGAAGATTCTAACTCATTACAACGAACAAAAAAGAACACGAAAAAAAGGGATAATAGAGCCAGTAAAAATCGTGAAACCGCCATACCGCGAAAGTACGAAATAAGTCCAACTATTTATTGCTGGGGCCGGGATACTTTATCGTGTTACGGTATAGAATGATGAAGACAAAAATAAGGTACGCAAGAAAAAAAGTTATCGGCAAATATGCCTTGAGCGTCATCAGGTGAACCATGGCTATCGCTAACATTGTTGAAAGTGCGCCGATCAATACGAAAACAAGCCATACTTTTCGATCTGACAGCCCAGCATATACTAGGTGATGGGTCGTATGATCTTTCCCACCTACCATTGGTGACTGTCCTCGTTTAATTCGATTAATAAACACAGTAAGTGTATCAACTGCCGCCGGTGTAAAAGCAATTGCAGTTACTAAAACACCAATCCATGAAGGGTGAAGATCACTAGGGTCAGCAGATCCTACATTCCACAGGAATTTCATTCCAAAGAACGCAACGAATAGCCCAATGAACTGTGACCCTGCATCTCCCATGAATAACTTTGATGGATGGATATTCATTGTGAGGAAACCGAAAACGGCTCCTGCTACCGACACCATCATCAGAATCCAAATATTTATATTGAATGGAAATACAATCCATGAGGCCAAAATGCAAGACACCAAAATGAAAAATACCGTCGTGCCTGTGATCCCATCCATATTATCAAGCATATTTAACGAGTTCATAACAACGACCACCCATATAACAGTTAGAGCAGCGTCGAGGTAGAATACATGAAACAAATCAATTGATGAGTCAGTGGCTACGAAGAGAACTCCGCAGAGTATTTGGACGAACAACTTAATCAGCGGTCTTGTATTATACGCGTCATCGGCAAGGCCCATTAAAAAGGCAAGCGATCCAGCTGTAAACAATCCGACATATTGCTTATTCTGAAAAATATTGGGCGCCTCGCTGAAGACAATGGAATAGGCAATTGCAGCAAATACAAATACAACGAAAAAGCTCACTCCACCGAGTGATGGCTTGGACTCATTACTCCATCTTATGACTACATCATTCTTATTTCGAATGCCCAGTGTCTTAGAAAAGTGTAGGAGAAGGACATTACACATAACGGCCAGTAATGCTCCACCTACAGCAAACCCCAGAAGTTGTAATATCTTAATTAGCACAGTCTATTCAAATCGGGATGCAAAGTTACGGAAATCTATTCCTAATTCATCCTTTTCAGAGATCATTGACGGAGTAATTGTCCAATCAATATTCAAATCAGGGTCATTCCATTTAATCGTCCCTTCAGTTTCAGGTGCATAATAATCAGTGCATTTGTATGCAAAAACAGTTTGATCCTCCAATGCTACAAAGCCGTGAGCAAAACCAGGTGGAATCCAAAACTGTCTATTATTCTCACGAGATAGCACTACTTTTTCATGTCGGCCATAAGTTGGTGAGTTACTTCGAATGTCTACAGCTACGTCAAGTGCTGAACCTTGAATTACTCGTACCAATTTTCCTTGCGCATGAGGTGGATTTTGAAAGTGGAGTCCTCTCAACACACCTTTCATAGATAAAGATTGATTATCCTGTACGAAAGCAAATTCCTTTCCAACTGCTTCGTTAAACTTCCTTTGATTAAAACTTTCGAAAAAAGACCCTCGTTTATCACCAAATGTTCTTGGCTCAAATATTAACAACCCCTCAATCGATGTTTTACTTACTTCCATTTCTCCTGAAAATTTTTCTATACCATCGCTGGCTCTTTGCTGCTTCTTTAAATTTCTTTGTATCGTCCTCCATATATCCGTTTCCATAACCATAGCCATAACCATAGCCGTAGCCATAACCATAAACAGATCCTTTGTTAGACTTAACCCCGTTAAGGATAACATTCAAGCCTTTCAGCTGTTGCATTTCGAATAACTCACGCACACGATCTGCGAAGTTTCGCTTTGAATAATGCGATTTAAATACGTAAATCGGGATATCAGCATCTGTCAAGTTACGGACCCCATCAGATACCAGTCCCACTGGTGGGTTATCAATGATAACCACATCATACTCTTCTTTTAGTCGTTCAACAATTGCACGGAAATTATCGCTTAACAGCAGTTCGGAAGGGTTCGGAGGAATAGGACCTGCAGTGATAAAATCGAAATTCTCCAGTGATGATTTCTGAATACAATCCTCTAACTTACACTGGCCAACAATTAATGAGCTCATACCAACGGTATTGTCAGTATCAAAACCAAGGTGAATTTTAGGTTTTCGTAAATCTAAATCCAACAAAATTGTTCGCTTACCGGACATCGCGATAATACCTCCTAGATTCAACGCGACGAATGTCTTTCCTTCACCGGATATCGATGATGAAATTGCTATGGTCTTGTAATCTGGGTGAATATAACTCAGGTTCGTCCTAATCTTTCGCATAGCCTCTGCCATCATTGATTTAGGCGCTTCAGCCACAATCAACTGTGAATACTCCATGGAATATTTGAACAGCGGTACACCACCCAAAATTGAGGCTTGTTGTGGTAATATATTCTCAAGATCTTCAATCAAGTTAATCTCGTTGAACATCAAGTACTTCAAGAACATTACACCAAGCCCAAGAATAATCCCAAACATTACAAAAGAGCTCACAATGAACTTTTTACTTGGAGCAACAGGAACGTTCGAAACTTTGGGTTTACTCAACATTCTATTCGAAGATTCAAATCCTGCATCAGAGATTTCATAGAGTATTTTTTTCTCTGTCAATAGGGTAAAATACTTTTCATTCAAATCCTGAATATTCTTTAAACGGCCATACTCCATTCGCTTTTCAGGCAATTCGAACATTTCACCTTTTTTCGAATCTATTCGATTAAGCAATGTTCTTTCCTGCGTATTTAAACGACTTCGTATGGTTCTCACACTGCGTTTGATCAGGTTAATCTTTGCACTGATCTTTTTGTCAAGTTCGAGTACTTCTTCGTTCTCACTTGTAACATCATAAAGTAAATCTTCTTTCTTTTCTAATAAGCCGTGTAAATCCTCAATGTGGCCAACCAGCGCTTGCTCATAACTTGCTCCGAGCAACTCGGGAAGCATTCGGTAAACTTCCAAGCGATTTACATAATTCGACTTTAGTTTATCATCGAGCAAGAAAAGTGATTTTTGCTCTTGTTGAAGTTCATATAATTCTTCCGTGAACTTCGTAAGATCGTCCGTAATAACAGTTCCAACTGACTCAGGATCCGGCAAGTTTTCATTGCGTTGGAACTCCATCAGACTATCTTTTGAAGCCTTTAATTCTGCGCGTAATGAATCCAGTCGCTCATCAATAAAATTGATAATATTCTCAGCACTTTTTCTCTGGCTCTCTTCATCAAAATCGATGAAAGCTGAAGATACAGCCCAAGTAACATCATGGCACAATTGGGAATTATTTGACTGGAATGAAATTTCAATGGTTTTGGCCCCAACATCAACAGGGGTGATTGTAAGTCCTGGTTTTAAGCGAGAAGCCAAAGACTTCACACTATTAAACATGAAATACAGTTCATTACTATTTGATGTCTCAATGAAACTTTTTTCATTCGATGCTTTTACAACGACATCAAAGTCTTCGTTCTTGATATGCTCGTTTAATTTTCCAACAATCTCTTTCTCCGCACCATTATTCTTGTAAGAAAGAACAACGCCTCCGTTTTTGTATTCTACGGCTATTTCAACTTGATTATTGATCAAGGTTGAATCCCAAAGTTCATAAGGCTGAATATGGAAACTACTAGATAAGTACCTTTCCTCTGTCAAAATCTGTCCACGGGAATAAAGGCTTACATTAAGGTTGAGGCTAGATACCGCACGCTCAAAAAGTAATTCCGATCTCAATAGCTCAACAACACTGGAGATTTGATGATCCCTCGAATTGACATTCTCTATATCCAATACCTCCTTTGCATCGTCTTTATCCGATAATTGTAATACCATTGAAGACTCGTAGATCGGTTTTGTATAACGTAAATAAGTCATTGCCAGCAATCCAAAGATTGTTACAAAGGCCAACGGCCACCACCAATAACGTCTTAAGATCGTCCGTAAAATGAGAGGATCATACGTTTTATTAATCAGTAATGTCTTCTTTCCCGCCAAACTACTTCAATAAATTTACTGCTGAAACGATAAATATTGCACTGGACAAAAGCGATATAATGGGCACAATATCAGAAGCTACTTCTTTCGCCAATTCAGGAGTAGGCTCTACATAGATATAATCATTCGCCTGAACAATCATATCTACATGCTTTAACCCTTCCATGGTAGACAAATCAATTCCATACACCTCTCTCTTTCCATTTACTCTACGCATCACCTTGATCGTATTTGCCTTACCTCTATCGGTAATTCCTCCTGCCTGGGCAAGTGCTTCCATCAGTGTCGTATTCGAATTCGTTAAAGGAACAACGGTGGCATCTGAACCATTACCAGGGAAAACAATGACACGCTGATTTGTAACGTTAACTTGAACAAACGGCCTTTTGTACTCAGCTGCATATAATAGTGTGAGCGTATCTTCAAATGATTCTATTGTGTGCCCTTGAGCGCGAACTTTTCCAATCACCGGAAGTTCTACAATACCATTTCTTCTTACGATGTACTCGATCCCTGTATTTGCTGTTTGGCCTGATCTTACCTCAGTGATACCACTCATTCTTTCAATGATCTGCTTTCCATCATTTGTTGAAAGCGTAAAGGTGATTTTGTCATCCGGAGAAATCCGATAATCCTCTGACGGTGCCATTGGTATGGAATCAGAATTATATGTTACCTCCTCACCCTTAACTTCTTTGAACATAAGGTTACTATTGACACCGCAGCTTTGGATAAATGCCGCAACGACAACACAAAAAACCAGCAATCTATAATTGATCGTCATTTCTTTTGTTTTCAAGTAATCCACTGTACAGTTGATCCATATTCTGCACCAATGTCTGGTAGTGGAATTTTTCTTTTACGAAGTTCCATCCATTTTGTGACATTTTTTCGCGTTTTTTTTCATTTTCGACCAATTCCAATACGCAATCACTAAAGGATTTTTTATCCTCTACAGGCACCACAAACCCTGTTTCTCCATCTAATACAACATCTTTTACACCACCAACTTCTGTTGTAACAACAGGAACACCGCCTGCCTGAGCTTCAATCAAACTCACCGGCGTTCCCTCATTCATAGATGTTAGACAAATCAAGTCCATTCCAGCGTTGAAAGTTCCGATATCGGTAATCCAGGATGTCATAATAATAGCATCGGGGAAACGATTATTAATCTGCTCTACGCGCAATGCAATCTTCTCCCTTTCCGGTCCATCACCAACAATGAAGCATTTTAGTTTCTTTGTTGTCTTATCCAAAACCGTCTCTATAATATCGAGGAAATATCCATGATTCTTAATGGGTGCTAACCGCCCCACAATAGCTAGAGCAACCTCATCTTCTGCAATTCCGTAGCTTGAGCGCGTATTCACCCTTTCAGTCTCTTTCTTATCACGAAAAGGTTTTAAATCAAAACCTAAAGGAACCACATGTACCTTTTCTTTTGGGCAAATATTATGAATCTCAGTTAGCTCGTTTTTTTGGATATCTGAAATTGCAACGATGGCATCACTGCCCTTCGCTAAACGACGTTCGATTGCTTTAAAAACCTTTGTTTTTGCTTTCCCAAAGTAAGAATGAAAAACATGCCCGTGAAACGTATGAACAACCACAGGAACTTTACACGCTTTCGCAGCTCTTCGTCCCAATGCTCCGGCTTTTGATGCATGCGTATGGACAATGTCTGGTTTGAACTCCTTAATAATTTGCTTGAGTTTCTTATACGCCTCTCTATCGCTTTTTAAGCTTGGAAGACGAACCATTTCTTTAATCAACACAGGCTCAACACCATATTTTTCGGGAATGTAAAGAGAGTCTGACTCACCAATATCGGGTAAACCACCTACCAGCATCGTTTCATACTTTTCATCCAAAAAAGCTGTTAGAAACGTTGCGTTGTATGTTGGTCCTCCAATGTTGAACCGATTGATAATTCTTAAAACTTTAATCTTACTCACCCTTCAATCTTCAAAAAAAGCACAAAACCAAGGCTGGTTTCATCCATAAAATGTTCAAAAGTATTCAGCCATTGGCATATTCATTGCTAATTGTTCCAGACATTTATCAAAAAATACGCGATGAAGATACTAAGTCTAACGCTATTAATCATACTATTTCTTGGGTTTTCAACCCATTCCCAGCAGAGCATACAGTCCGCAATCGATCAGTTTGCAAATGACCCTGCACTAAAGCATGCCTCAATTAGTTTCAAAGTAATTGATTTAAATACTGGCAATGAGATTGCCACTTTGGATCCGAACCGAACAATGCCAACGGCATCTACAGCTAAACTTTTTTCAACAGCTACGGCTTTGGATATTTTAGGACCAGAATTTAGGCCTATTACGAAAGTATATCATGATGGAGAAGTTGACTCCAGCGGTGTTTTGAAAGGCAATGTCTGGATCCGAGGCGGTGGAGACCCTGCGTTGGGGAGCAAGTACTTCAATAAACCAGAAGCTCAACTTGCGTTTATGAATGATTGGGTACAAGCATTAAAGGCAGCCGGAATTAAAAGTATTACAGGGGACATAATTGCTGATGCATCTGAGTTTGGCTACGAGGGCGCTCCCGATGGTTGGAATTGGGTTGATTTAGGTAATTACTATGGCGCAGGCCCATCTGGTTTAACACTATATGACAACCTGGTTCGCTACTACTTTTCTGTTTCATCAACAGCGGGAAGAATAGTAAAAGTAAACACCATTGAGCCTAAAGTAGATGGTTTAGTTTTTCACAACTATATTAAATCCTCCTCAAGACGAGGTGATAATGCCTATCTCTATGGTGCCCCTTATTCGCTTGATCGATTTGGTACAGGTACTTTACCTGTAAATAGCTCAAACTTTTTGGTCAAAGGAAGCCTTCCCGACCCAGAGTTTCAATTTGCTTCAGAATTATTTAGAGCGCTAAAATCGGCGAACATCTCTGTTGATGGTAAGCCTATGTCTGTCCGGAAAATGAACAAACAGTCTGCTTCAAATCATTATGAAAGCTATACACTTCTGATTGAACATAAAGGTGAACGGCTATTTAATGTTGCCAAAGAGACAAATATGCGCAGCGTTAATTTGTTTGCTGAACACATGTTGACGCTGGTTGGACACGCGTCTAACGGAGATGGAAGCACGAAATCTGGAATTCGAGCCATGGAGAATCATTGGAAAAAGTACTTCTCAATTCAAGGTATGCAGTTAAATGATGGAAGCGGATTATCCCGAATGAATGCTGTCTCAGCGAATCATTTTGTTGCGCTTTTGGCGCAAATGAAAAAGTCAAAATATGCCAGTGATTTTGTTGCCACGCTTCCGATCGCTGGTCAATCAGGTACATTAAGAAATGTATGCAAAGGCCAGGCCGCACAAGGCAGAATGTATGCTAAAAGTGGGTCCATGACACGTATTAAAAGTTATGCCGGCTACATCTCATCACAAAGTGGAAAAGAATTTGCATTTGCACTAATTGTAAACAATTATACGTGCAGCTTGTCTGTTCTGAGAAGAAAAATGGAAACTGTTTTTAACAGAATAGCGTTGCAATAAGTAAGCCTCGATAGGACTAGCTTAACTCGGCATCCATTATTTCTGTCCAAAACTCTTTAACGGTCTTACCAGCTTCTGCAATCATCTGAGGTACTAAACTTGCATCGGAAAATCCTGGTGTCGTATTGACTTCAATAACTACAGGGACGTCATTTACCAACATAAAATCAATTCTGGCGATTGAGCGTAACTGCAACAATTCGTAGATTTCTCTTGAAACATCTTGTACTTTTTGCGTTAGCTCAGCGCTAATTCTTGCTGGTGTTATTTCATCTGATAATCCCTTATATTTCGCTTCATAGTCAAAGAATGCATTTTCAGTGACAATCTCTGTAAGTGGTAAGGCCTCAACCCCTTCTTTTGACCTGTATACGCCGCATGTCACCTCTGTGCCATCCAAAAAACTCTCTACAATCACAGTTTCTCCTTCATTAAAAGCGGCTTCTATGGCTGAATCAAGATCATCTACTTTATCCACCCGTGCGATTCCATAGCTTGAGCCTGAGTCACAAGGCTTCACAAATAAGGGCAAGCCTAATCTTCCTACCAACTCATTCGCTTCAACCGAATCATCTGCTTTTTTAAGATATGCAGAGTCGGCAACAGGAATACCAAATCCTTTTAGAAATTGATTACAGTACCACTTATCAAATGAAAGTTGCGAAGCTAATGGTCCCGAATTAACATATGGTAGGTCTATCATTTCTAAATAGGCCTGTATTTTGCCATTCTCGCCCGGATCGCCATGTATATATATGATTGCAAGATCAAGTTGTTGCTTTTCTCCATTATAGATATAGGAAAAATCACGCGCATCAACACTCAGTTCCTCATTATCCACTGAAATAAACCATCCCTCTTTTCGCAAGAAAACCAAATAAGCGTCAAACTGATCAGGGAAATTGCGTTTTATATTCATTGCACTTTGCACTGATATGTCGTACTCAGAAGAAAAACCGCCGCAAATAATGCCTACTTTTTTCATGGAAAATTATTTAATCAGGTTAAAAGTACGGAAGCCTAAAACTCTATTTATACCGTACTCAAAAAGTTATTAGCAATCCATGTGTTAACACCCTAACAACTCTCAATTTCAAGTTTTTATTGACGATTGTTTACTGTATATTTGCCCACTCGGAGAAAACAAATTAAATCACTAACCAGACAGCTTATGTTGAGATACTTTTTCCTAATTGTTTTGTTATTAACAGGATTTCTAGGGTATTCACAAGCAACTCTTTTTACTGAAAACTTTGAATCGGGCGGAACAGCATGGAGCGCATCAGGTGATATCACCCCTAACTTTTGGGAAGTCAATTCATGCGCTGGCAATGGAAGTAGTCAACCCGGAAGTAATGCTATGTACATTACAGAGGGAACATCAGTGGCCTGTGGTAATCAATTTGCCTACACCAACTCCGTCTCAGGAACAAATACAGCTATCTTCCACACAACTGTCGACGGAACATGTGCTTCTTCACTACAAGTCAACTTTGACTATAGCATAGAGGGAATAACAGCTGAAGATTTCTGCGAATTGGTCTATTCAACTGACGCGGGCGCTTCTTGGACAGCGGTAGGAGGAGAACTTCCGATTTCGGCTACCTGGACAAATACAACGATTGCTCTACCTGGACTGCTGGATGGTCAATCCTTTGAATTAGGATTTCGTTTTACCTACAACGACGCTTCAATTAACGGAGCCCCAATTTCGGTAGATAACATATTGGTGACGGGAACGGACACCGTCGATCCACTAATGACCTGTCCATCTACTATTACTCAAGGAGTAACGACAAATTGTCAAGCTTTTGCTGATGATTACACAAAGGCCATCCTAACCCTATCAGACAATTGCACAGATTCTGTTCTAATCATCTTGACACAAGACATTCCGGAATCAACTCTATTTGCTGCTGGACCGGGAGGAAATGAAACGATTATCGTCACTGCTACCGATGAATCAGGTAATTCTACACAGTGTAGTATCACAGTAATGATCGTTGATGATATGTCACCAACCCCCATCTGCCCAGCTGATACAAATGTTTATGTAGATGTAAATTGCGATGGTCTTATTGAAAATTACATTGGCGATGTTTCAGTTACGGACAATTGCACCTCTTTGGCAAATATGATCATTACGCAGAGTCCGCCTGCAGGAACTGTAATTAATGGATCCGGTGTAACTACATCTATTACAATAACGGCAACAGATGAAGCCGGAATTTCTGAAACCTGTACTTTCAACGCATTGACTGTTGATACTATGGTAGCGACGATTACATGTCCACCAGCAACAGATATTTATGCGGACGCAATATGTCAAGCATCAATTCCTGATTTTACCTCTTTAGCAGTTGCATCTGACAATTGTGTTGCAACTGGAGCATTAACCATTACTCAGAGCCCTGCACCAGGTACAGTAATCACTGCAGATCAAATGATCACATTGACAGTGACCGGTGGAATACCTGCTATAGACCAATCTTGCGTATTTAATGGAGTATTTGTCGATACTATTTCACCTGCTATCGTATGTCCAACACCTTCAGCTATTTCTGTTGACGCATCATGCCAAGCATTAATGACTGATTATACCGGATCTGTTGTAGTAAGCGATAACTGCGGAGTACCAACAGTTAGTCAAACCCCTCTTCCTGGAAGTACATTGGTTTCCGCGACCGATGTAACAGTGATAATGTCAGTTACGGATGCTTCAGGAAATTCCAGTAGCTGTCAATTTACACAGCCAGTAGTCGATGACATTGATCCAACGATTGCATGTCCAGGAAATCAAACAGTTGATGCTGATATTAACTGCTTTGGGATACTCGGCGATTATACATCATTGGCGACGCCATCAGATAACTGTACTTCCGTATTTACGATTACTCAATCTCCTGTCCCTGGCGCCACAATCGCAGCGTCTACAGTTGTTACATTGTCCATTAATGACGAAAGCGGGAATACAGGAAACTGTGCCTTTAATGTTAATATAATTGACAATCTAGACCCAACTATTACTTGTCCACCAACAACAACTGTTTCTACTGACGCGAGCTGTAATTACGCACTTGCAGACTTCAGTAGTTCTGCCAGTGCTTCAGATAATTGCACGGCGGCTATTGACCTTGTTTATGCGCAATCTCCTACTCCAGGTAGTACGCTTGGTTTAGGGACGACTCCTATTACAATTACAGTAACGGACTTAAACGGAAACCAAAATAACTGCTCTTTTTCATTGGATGTCGTTGACGCACTAGCTCCAACTGTAAGCTGTCCTTCTAACCAAAACATCATCGCTGACGCTTCTTGTGAGGGACTCCTAGGTGATTATACAAGCATGGCCATTCCCATCGATAACTGCACATCAGTTGGAAACATTACAATTCAGCAATCTCCGATTGTAGGAACTACTATTTTTACTGATACCCCTGTTACTATTACGGTTACGGATGAATCAGGTAATTCTGGTAATTGTGTTTTCAATGCGTTACTCATAGATACGATTTCACCTTCAGTTACTTGCCCTTCAGGACAAACGCTTTCTACAAACGGTAGCTGTCAATATACAGTTCCAGACTTTTCCAGTACAGTTGCGGGTACTGATAACTGCTCTGCATTTGGCGACATGACCATTAGTCAAAATCCGCCCGCTGGATCAACAGAAGATGGAATTACCTCTGTATTTATTACGCTTATTGATGAACAAGGCAACTCCTCTTCTTGTGTAACATTATTGACACCTGATGATATTGTTGCTCCGACAATTACATGCCCTAACCCTCCTATTGCCAATGCAGGTTCTTCATGCGATTACGCCCTTCTCAATTATGGAACGATTGCTAGTGTTGTTGATAACTGCCCAAACTTCACAATTGATCAGACCCCTGCTCCGGGAACAATAGTTAATCCTGGGCAAAACTCAATTACATTAGTTGTAACCGATGCAGGTGGAAATACGGACCAATGTACCTTTAACCTTACAGTCGTCGAAAACGTAGATCCAACGATTAGCTGTCCAGCGGATATTTCATCGTGTGATCCAGTGGTTTCTTTCCCAGATCCAACTTTTGGTGACAATTGCGGTGCTAGCATGAGTCAAACAGATCTTACAGGGCTTACATCAGGCATGAGTTTCCCTGTTGGAATTACGACATTAGAATACACAGCTGTTGATACTTCCGGAAATACCGCAGTCTGCAACTTTAATATTGAAATATTGGATTTTCCAGCTCCTGCTGTAATTGCTGAGGATACCATTTCCCTTTGTGATCAAAACAGCGTTGTTCTTTCCGCTGATGCTATCTCTAGTGGATCTGGATTATGGACCGTTGATGCAGGGCAAGGGAATTTTAATAACCAATTCGCCAACTCCACTGGAGTTAACAATCTGGGAATTGGTTCAAATGTGTTTATTTGGACAGTGAGTTCTGCTTCATGTGGTTCACTTTCCGATACCGTTGTTGTAATTAACTCTCAATTGGATCTTGATGCGAGTACTCAAGATACGATTCTGGCTTGTTCGGAGACATCCATCAACCTTCTTTCTAATGCTCCTCTATATGGTACCGGAACCTGGACGACTGATAATGGAGCCGTCATAGATGACATCAATTCTGCAAATACGAATGCCACATTGGTAAATGCAGGATGGCAAGAGTTTGTTTGGACTATTACAAATGGTGGATGTCCTTCTACAAGTGACACATTGCACGTTCTGTCTAATGCTACTGGAGGAATTATAACTTCGGACACTTCCGTTTGCCTGGAAAATGGCTCTATGGATATAGTTGGTAGCGCTCCTGAAATGGGACAATCTGTTAATTGGATGGTTATCTCGGGAACCGGAAGCGTTTCCCCGGAAGATGATCACATTGCAGTCGTAAGCGGACTGAGTCTCGGCGTTAATCTTTTCACATATGCGACGAGTTATCCAGGATGCCCAACGACCTATGACACACTATCAATAATAGGAACACTTTGCGATGGATTTGACCCGTTAATACCAACGATGATAACACCAAATTTTGATGGTAAGAATGATTTGTTCATTATCGATTATTTGGAACAAAGCTACCCGGAGTGTCGAGTAGTAATTTTTAACCGATGGGGTTCTGTTGTTTTCGAATCTATCGGATATTCTTCTCCGTGGGACGGAACATTTAAAGGTGAACCGCTTCCAATGGGAACATACTTCTATAAGATTGAATTAAATGATGAGCAACAAACTGTTTTCAAAGGGGACATCAGTATTATTCATTAATAAGCTTAAGCGATGAAAAAGACACGTTATATATTTCTAATTCTTTTGCTTGCTGTTGGTCAGAATAGCTTCGCTCAACAGGAATCGCAGTTCATAAATGTGATGAATAATCCTTACATGATAAACCCGGCTGCTGGAGGAATGAATGGTGTAATGCATTTTGAACTTACCTCCCGTTCTCAATGGTTAGGATATAACGGAGGACCGCGAACTTTTATGCTAACTGGAAACAGTGAAATTAAAGTTGGTAGCAAAAATGATCGGGTGTTATCGGAGTTCAATACTGAAGACAAAGCCTTGTTCTCAGATCCCTCTGCAACGCTAGGTAAGATAAAGCATGTGGTTGGTGGAAGAGCTCTGAATGATGTCATTGGTCCATTTGCCAAAACTTCCGTTTTTGGTAGTTATGCAATCCATCTTCCGTTCACTAAAAAACTGAACTTCGGATTAGGAGTTGGAATTGGCTGGAGTAACTTTAGAATTGATCAAGAGCGTGTGATTCTGTATCAGGAAGATGACGCTTCGTATGCTCAGTTTTTAGGAACATCTTCTGCTCAGAATATTTTAGATGCTAATGCTGGTTTGATTTTCTATAACGACAATTTTGTTGGAGGAATTTCAATGGTTCAATTATTGAAAAATAAAAGCAGTTTTTCTGACATCGCGACTGAGAGCTTTTTTAATCGCCATTACTTTTTAACAGCGAAGTATCGATTTGACTTTGAAAATAAAATATCTGTTGAACCAATAGTAGTTGCAAAAATTGCTGAAAACAGTCCGGTATCATTGGATGCAGGCATTCGATTTGCCTATAATCGAGGAGCATGGTTGGGAATTCAATACCGTACAAGCAACGCTATTGTTTTTCAATTGGGAGCCAATGTGATTAAAAATCTTTATGTCGCATATGGCTATGAAGCTGGAATTGGCAAAATTCGAACCGCTAACAATGGAACGCATGAGATTCAGCTCGGTTTCTATCTAGGTAAAAATCGAAATATGGACCGTGAGATCAAAGGAGACTCTTGATCAATAAGACGAAGGTGACAAGATTCTTTATAACTTTGCGACCTAAGATTTTTTCGCGATGCGCATTCTCTATTTTTTGCTAAAAGTGACGCTGAATTACTCGCTCCGTGTTTTTTATCCACGCATGAAGCTCGTAAATTCTCCTAAACAATTTCTTGGAAGAACCATTTATGTGAGCAACCACCCTGCTTCATTTATGGATCCCCTTGCAGTTGCAAGTTTGCGCCGTCCGATTGTCTTTTTTATGACGCGTTCGGACATTTTCAATAAGAAGACACAACCTTTTTTGTGGGCATGTCAAATGCTTCCTATTTATCGTGAACACGACGGACAGGATACAAAGAAGAAAAACAATGCCGTTTTTGAAAAATGTGCGAAAATCCTTTCGTTTGGCAGAAATCTACTCGTGTTCGGAGAAGGATTTACAGATGACACCTTCATTCGACGATTAAAACCAGTGAAAAAGGGTTCAGTAAAAATTGGTTTTCAAACGCTGGAATCACTGAACTGGGAAAAGAAAATATATATCGCTGCAGTAGGATGCAACTATTCCCAACCCAATCAAATGCGAAGTGACCTCCTCATTTCGACTTCTGAGAGAATCTGCTTGAATGACTATCGCGAAGAGTACGAGGAGAATCCAAATAAGGTAATAACAAGTCTTACGCGCAGAGTCGAACAACTCATGAAAGAGCAGATTACGCATGTTGAGAAAAAAGAAAATGCACCATTCCATGAGCACATCATGATGATTACGCGCAAAGGAATGAACGCAGATAACTTTGATCGTTCTCTACCTTTGAAAAAGCGCTGGAGATATTCTCAAAAATTAGCAAACTGGCTCAATGAACAGGATTTAGAAGCCAATGAGGAACTTGCGAAATTACAGGATGATGCGAAGTCTTATTTTAGTTTGCTTAAGCGCTTTCGCGTCCAGGAACATTTTCTCTTCTGGAAAAAGAACAATCCGTCAGGAAGTCGTTTGAAAGAAATTCTCTTAATGGTTGTATTATTTCCTTTTGCCATCATCGGGGCTCTGCATTGTGCTCTCCCCTATTTCTTAGTAAAAAAGTTTGTTGAGAAGTCGTTCAGAAGAAAGGTCTTCTGGGGCTCTGTTAAACTGATTGCTGGAAAACTGCTTATCGCGATTCTCAATATTCCTTTGATTTTCGTTTTCTATTACCTTGTATATCCAAGTTGGTGGTTAGGAATTGCTTATTTCTTGAGCATTGGCCTAACAGGATTATCCGCTTACATGTGGGTGAAATACCTAAAAGACTTTAAAGTCAAAGGGATCATGAACAAAACGGATCTAAGTAAGTTGATCAAAAAACGTGATGCGCTTGAAGCGAAGGTTAATGACCTAGTGCCCTCTTCATTTGACTAACCCTTGATACGAATCAGGAAAATCAGTCCGATCCCTGCAATAATTGAAATCGCAACATTAAGCAGGGCAAGGCCAATATGCCCTCCATCAATCAGCGCAAATGTTTCGTTACTAAACGTACTGAAGGTGCTAAAACCGCCACAAAACCCGATGATTAATAGCGGTTGAATCCATTGAAAATCTGCTTGCTTATTGGAAAACCCGACCACGAGAAGTGCCAGTAAGATACACGCAACTAGATTGGCTATGAGTGTTCCAATGGGAAAATCCATTGGTATAACCCGAGCGCTGAACTTTGAAATTATATAGCGAGCCAAGCTCCCTAATCCGCCACCAAGAAAGACATAAAAATAAGTCATGTCGTCGTTCTAATTCTTCCAATGATAGCAATAAAAACAAAGCGATAAACAAGCCAAGCTAACAATACCCCAACAAGAATACCGACGAGCACATCACTTAAATAGTGCACACCAAGGTAAATCCGGCTGAAGCAAACAAGTGCTACAACAATTGCAGCCAACAAAGAAATCCATTTGTATCTCTTTCTAAGAACTAGCGAAGCGAAGCTACAAACACCTGCAAAGTTTGCAGCGTGCGATGAAATAAAACCATACGTTCCACCTTTGTAAAAATCCCCGTCACCAAGATGGTAAAAGTGCAGCACATCCGTTAATAATGAATGGTGCGATGGGCGGTAGCGAAGAAACATCTCCTTGAATAAATGAACTGAAATCTGATCAGCTAACGCAACAGTAAGGATCGCACTAATCAGAAACACAATGCTCTTTTTTACGCCAAACTCACGCCAAAAAAGAATTAAAAAGAAAACGTAGAGTGGGATCCAGGTAAGTTTACCTGAGACGATCCACATGAACTCATCCATAAAGGGTGTGTTCAGACTATTTACCCATAAGACGATCGCTCTATCTATTGCCTCAAGCGATTCCATCATTCAAGGTTTTCCAAATAAGATCATTGAGTTCTGTTATTCCCTGCTGCGCTACAGAAGAAATAAACAAATAGGGTATTGAATCAGGTAAATCTTGTTCAATCTCAGCTTTCAATTCATCATCGAGCATATCTGATTTCGAAATCGCCAGCAATTTATCCTTATGAACTAATTCCGGGTTATACTGCTTCAATTCATTGTGAAGAATTTCGAATTCCTTCTTTATATCATCGCTATCCGCAGGCACTAAAAATAAGAGCAATGAATTCCGTTCAATATGCCTTAGAAATCTCAATCCAAGTCCTTTCCCTTTATGAGCATCCTCAATGATTCCGGGAATATCTGCCATAACGTACGACCTGTGATCACGATATTTTACAATACCTAAATTGGGGCGTAACGTAGTAAAGGGATAATTAGCTATCTCAGGTTTCGCCGCTGAAACAACAGAAAGCAACGTGCTTTTTCCGGCATTTGGAAACCCTACAAGTCCCACATCTGCAAGAATTTTAAGTTCTAGGATTTTCCAACCTTCACGCCCCTCTTCTCCGGGTTGAGCATAACGTGGAGTTTGATTCGTAGAAGATTTAAAATTATTATTCCCTAATCCTCCGCGTCCACCTTTCTGAATGATCTTTTCTTCTCCATCCTCCGTTATCTCAAACAAGAATTTACCAGAATCAGGATCTCTAACAACGGTCCCCAAAGGAACTTCGATATACTCATCTCGACCTTGAGCTCCAGTCTTCAGGTTTCCTGAACCATGTTGACCATGTCCAGCTTTTATATGCTTCTTAAATTTTAGATGAAGTAGTGTCCAAAGTTGTTTATTCCCTTTAAGAATAACATGTCCACCACGGCCACCATCGCCACCATCAGGACCTCCTTTAGGAATGTACTTTTCTCGCCGAAAGTGTGCCGAACCTCCGCCTCCATTTCCTGAGGTACAATGGATTTTTACATAATCGACAAAATTTTTCGACGCCATGGTCCTTCCTTTTTCGAATTATACCAGATAGCTTTATTTACCGTCGATCACAGCAAACAAGCGATTGGTAATATCATCGATGGATCCTACTCCATCAACTTCACTCAATTTATTCTGTGCTCTATAGAAATCGGCTACCGGAGCAGTCGAGTTATTGTACGTATTAATTCTGTTTTGAATAATTGCTGGGTCAGCATCATCTTTTCTTCCTGAAACTTCAGCACGTGCGATTAGTCGCTTCTTCAATTCTTCTTCGGGAACAACGAGCGAAAGCATCATTGAAACCTCAGTTCCTTTAGAAGCTAGAAACTTATCCAATGCCTCTGCCTGAGCAGTTGTGCGTGGAAATCCGTCATATATAACTCCCTTAGCATCCGGATACTTCGAAACCTCTGATTCTAAAATCTGTATGGTCACTTCATCTGGCACAAGATTTCCTTTATCTGAATAGCTCTTGGCAAGCTTTCCTAGTTCAGATTCAGGGTCAAGACCTCTGAATACATCTCCCGTAGAAATATGCACAAGTCCATATTTTTCTTTTAATCTTTCTGATTGAGTTCCTTTTCCTGCCCCTGGAGGGCCAAACAATACAATGTTCAACATATTGAATTATTCAGTTTTTAGTTCTTAATCTTGTAAATAGCGTCTAAATTCCTCCCCTTTTCATTGTAATCTAATCCATATCCGACTACAAATGCATTCGGAATAGAAAAACCTACATAATCAGGCCTGTGAACTCCCTGAAAAGCATCAGGTTTGTAGAGAAGCGAGCAAATCTTCACCGACTTGGGAGCTTGCTCATCCATTAGTGAAATGATTTTATCTATAGTAATTCCAGTGTCAATAATATCCTCCAGAATAATGACATTTTTGTCTTTTAAATTGTTATTCAGTCCAATTAACTCATCCACTCTTCCGGTAGACTCAGTTCCCTGGTATGAACTCATTTTAATGAAAGAAATTTCGCAATCGAGATCAATGGACTTCATGATGTCCGAAGCAAACATAAATGATCCATTTAGAACAGCGATAAAGACAACTTCTTCGTTCTGAAAATCGACATTAATTTGTTTCGCCAATGAAGATACCTCATCCTGGATTTCTTCACGCGTTATAAATACCTCAAAAGTTTTGTCCAGAACCTGAATCACTACTCACAAATTTTGAACCCCAAAAGTACTACATTTTATTGGGAATAAGTCAACAAAATCAAAGGAATAGCTTGTCAGGAATAAATACACATTATCTTTGCAGGCATGGAAAAAAACAGATTTGGTAAGGCACATCGCTTGGGTATCCTTGGAGGTGGTCAATTGGGTCGAATGTTTATCCAAGAAGCGATAAACTATGGTATTGACGTTTACATTATGGAAAATGATGTTGCAGCGCCAAGTGCAGAGATCTGTACTGCTTTTACCAAAGGAGATATTACCAATTTTGATGACGTAATGGCTTTTGGCGCATCGATGGATGTTGTTACAGTTGAAATTGAAAACGTCAATATAGAAGCACTTTACGAACTGGAAAAAAAGGGAGTTGAGGTGTATCCCCAACCCAGAGTTCTTGAGATAATTAAGGATAAAGGAATTCAAAAACAGTTCTATGTAGATCACCAAATTCCAACTTCTCCATTCACTTTTATTGATGAACCTCAATCGGCAGACCTTCACTCAAAGCTTCCCTTTGTAATGAAATTGAGAACTGGAGGGTACGATGGCAGAGGTGTTCAGGTCATGCGTTCCGAGGATGATCTTCAAAAAAGTTTTGAAGCTCCTTCTATTGCGGAAGAATTTGTTCCTTTTGAGAAAGAACTTTCAGTAATCGTTGCACGGAATAAATCAGGAGAGGTAGCGGTTTACCCTACCGTGGAATGTGAATTCAATGATGCTAATCTTGTTGCTTACCTATTTTCCCCAGCAGATGTTTCTAAAGATGTCGAAAGACGTGCAAAGGAAATCGCAATGGATGTCATCAATAAACTTGATATGGTTGGAATTCTCGCTGTCGAATTATTCCTCAAGAGCGACGGCGAAATCTTGGTAAATGAGATTGCACCAAGACCACACAATAGCGGACACCATACCATCGAATGCAACATTACTTCTCAATTCGAACAACACCTTCGCTCAATTCTTGATTTCCCTTTAGGATCAACAGATATGACTCGAAATGGAGCAATGCTCAATATACTTGGAAGCAATGGACACAAAGGCCCTGCTATATACCAGGGAATTGAAGAATCAATTAAACTTCCTGGAGTGCATATCCACTTATACGGTAAGGAAAATACCAAACCAAATAGAAAAATGGGACATGTGACAGTTGCTGGAGCTGAAATGACCGATGTCAAAAGAATTGCGGCAAAGCTGAAAGATAGAATTCAGGTAATCACAGGATAAAAACAGCTCTTTTCCCTGAAAGTGCGAACAGTCCTGCATTTTCTCTTGTTTTTTGTTAACTTGGTTGATTGAAAACCAACTTCTCTTTCGAGTTTGAAACAAACACTGCTAACGTTATTCGTCTTTACGTTATTTGCCCCCTTAGTGGGCTTAGCTCAGCTGTATACTTTCGATAATTTCAATCACAGAGATGGCTTAAATATGGCCACTGTAACCAGTGTAAATCAATCAAAAGATGGATATATCTGGGTCGGAACGGATGGTGCTGAAATGGTTCGATACGACGGCAAAAAGTTCACAGAAATTCGGATTCCTGGTGCAGAAAACACTCATCATGTTATAAACATTTCCTTTTCCGAATCGGACGTTTTATTTGCATCTCAATACAAGGGGTTTTATTGCTACAGTAGGACGAGAGACACAATTGAGCGCGTAAATCTTAAAGAGAAAAATCATGGTGAAGCACTTGCTTTTCATCGTGAAGGCGAGTACAATTATTTCTTTGGTACATGGGGAATTTTATTACAAAAAGAGGGCAAAGAATCTTTTCTTTTGGAAGTCAAAAAAGAGAAAAAAAACCTAATTCTTTCTCAAATAATTGAGACTGACGATGCACTATTTGTCCTATCTAATTATGGTAAATTCCGATTATCTGAAGGAAAACTAACGGCAATACACAAATGGCTTAACATATCTCGAGATGAACTAAAAGGATTAAAGTATGGATATTACGACGGCGAAAAACTCGCACTGGTTAATGATACAGCATCTAACTGGCTGGAGATTGTTTTAAATGACAGAGGTGGATTTTATTCCATAAATCCATTTCGAACAGAATCAAGATTCGCTGAAAATGAAGTTATTCTATCATGCTCCTATAGTTCTGTTGCGAAAATGGGCGGAATTCTTACAGACAAGGGTAACGTTTATACACTGAAAAACAAAACTCCAGCTCTTGTCGCTCAAAATTACAACGAAACCATAGAAGAATGCACCTCCATTTATACCGATATCTACGGTGACTACTGGATTACATCATCACTGAAAGGTCTGTATAAAGTTTCTCGAGAGCCATTCACAAAACTAGAATTGCACCCTCTGTACGAATCTCCGAATATTGCCCTACCCTACAGAACAGATGAGGGGCAAATCATTGTGAGTATGTACAACAACGAGACATACGTTGGAGACATTTACAAGTCCAATGAATTTAGAAAATACGACTTCACGGCTAAAGCAATAACAAAAATCGGAGCTTCTTATTACGTTGCTTCAAATACGGGGATTCGTGTTTATCTGCCAGGACGAAATGAATCTTTTGAACAGAAATACTTCAGGAACAAGAACGTCACCTTTGTACTCGCTGATGGCATTTATTTGTGGGCAGGTATTGCCGGAGAAGGACTTTATCGAATCAATACAAAAAGTGAAAAAATAACGGAATACCTCAAAGGCAATTCACCACTTCCCCAGTATTACTACACTGGACAGATCTCAAATGATGAAAAGAGCATCGTTTTTGGCACCAATGGTGGCTTGATCAGGTATGACAGATCCACAAATTCATTAGAGCACATTCCCCTTGATGGGTCCCGACTTGGGTCATACTCTGGAGTCTCTACAAAAGATATGTTCGGTACCTGTTGGTTCACACTTGAAAAAGGAATCATTGGAATAAAAAAAGACGGCAGTAAAAGAATCATCAAAGGTGATCAGTTTTTTGAGACATCACTTTTCTATACATTGAATTCGGATAACCATGGAAACCTCATCGTTGGAACGAATAAAGGCATCACACTTTTAAAGGTAGATTCTGCAGCAAATGTCTTGAGTAAGCGCTATTACAATGAAAAATCAGGTTTCATGGGATATGAAACCAATATGCGCTCTCAATTTCAGAATGATAACAGCATATTTGTCGGAACCGTAGAAGGTCTGTTCTTGATCAATACGGAAATGTTGGAAAATCAGCAAACGCCTCTCCCTCCCATAATTACACAAACAAAAGATAAAACGCTGGCAAACCCTGAATATGTTGGGTCATTTCATTTTGAATTGCACGTTAACAATCCAAAAGCTGGAGATATAAGGTATGCTTACCGATTAAAAGGTCTTAATGATCAATGGATAGTGCTGAATGAGAAGGAACAATTCCTGGATTTTTTCAATCTTGAAAGTGGCAACTACGTACTGGAAGTAAAGGCTTCTTTTGATGGAATAAACTTCAGTGAAGCTAGTGAATACCCTTTTCAGGTTCGTCTTCCTATCTGGAAAACCAATTGGTTCATTTTGGTGCTAATGGTGAGTGTTGTCCTCATCAATATATTCCTTTTGAACTATTACAAGTCTTTTGATAGCGGCAAGTTGATGAATACCAAAGATATTGTTGTTCACTTGAGAATGACACCATCTATTTTGCTATTTGCGGCGATTACCGCACCACTTTCGCAAATACTTGCACCTCTCTTTGCTCCAGACCTTGAACTTAAACTGGCGCAGTCATTAGTGATGGGCTTCATCCTTCTTACACTTTATTTTTTATCACTTACATCTAAATCGAACAATCGCCATGATATGTTCGATACATACCTGAAGCTTGCGCTTATTATTGTAATGGCCAATTTCGTTTGGGAAACATATGATTCTAAACTGCACCCCTTCAATATTATCGCAACTGTATTGGTATCGACAATGGTTCCTTACGTCATGAGCAAGATTAAATCAACGGTCATTTTCGCACTGGCAATTCTCTCTATTTCTATTTGTTTTGTGAGCATTCTGGGAACGACAGTTTATCCTAAAACTTACTTCTTAATTGCCATGTTGGTAATGACAAGCCTGATGGTCTTTTCAAGTTATATCCGCTATGATTCTCTGGAAAAACTCATTTTCGTCTCATCAATTATTAACAGAGGAAATATTCCGGCTATTGCATTCAATAAAGAAGGCAAGGTTACTTACTCAAGTGAAAATATCTCAAACTTCGCCAATATCACACACGACGAGTTTATAGGTAACAATATTTCCATCCTGAATAATTTTGTTCCCTTTGGCAAGAAGTTTAGAGAAAAAGACATTACCAAGGAATTTAAAGATGGCGAAAAGTATCTCGTTCCCATGGAGAATACGTATGGTGAAATACGTTGGATAGAATGGGCCTACAAAGACTTTTCACAAAACATTCGGGTCATACTTGGACAAGATGTCTCTGAAAAGATGGAACTCGAAAACACGTACGAATTATTGGTACAAAACGCTCAAGATTTCATTTATCGATGTGATATCAATGGGAATTTCATATTCCTAAATGACACTTGTTACGCAAAATTGGGGTATAGTAAAGAAGACCTCATCGGCACATTATCGCTGTCCATTATCCCAGATGATCATCAAGAAGAAATTGGAAATTATTATCGTAATCATTTTGTAGAGCGCTTATCGAGTTCATATCGCGAGTTCCCGATTAAGAAAAAGAATGGAGATGTTGTATGGATTGGTCAATATGTAACGACTTTATATTCTGCAGGGTCTAATAGTCATATCAACGGTTTCATTGCTTTGGCGAGAGACATTACTGACATTAGAGAACAACAAGAAATCATAAGAGATCAACGCGATGCTATTACATCGAGCATCAATTATGCACGCCGCATTCAGTACAACCTATTGCCCCAGGTTGAACAGTTCAAAGAAGCCTTTGACGAATACTTCATCATATCGAAACCAAAAGATATTGTATCCGGTGACTTCTATTGGATGCAAAAAGTGCAGAAGCATAATGTACTAGTTCTGGCTGATTGTACAGGGCATGGAGTACCTGGATCATTTATGACATTATTAGGTTTCAATTTGCTCAATAGTATTGTTCTTGAAAACAGTGTAATTGATCCAGCCAAAATTCTGAATGAGCTAGACAAAAAACTGCAGGAATATCTTCCAAAGGGAGAAGGCAAAAATGCCGTAAACGATGG
The DNA here is from genome assembly GCA_002427735.1 of Flavobacteriales bacterium UBA6051. Classification (GTDB taxonomy): domain Bacteria; phylum Bacteroidota; class Bacteroidia; order Flavobacteriales_D; family Crocinitomicaceae; genus UBA4466. The sequence continues at coordinate 84,628 of DIYP01000003.1, read as the reverse complement.
CATGGAAGTCACTATTTGTGTTTTCGAAGATGACTCTGATGAGCTTTCATATGCGTGCGCTGGATCACGTTTCCTTATTTTCGAAAAGACTGTATTTACAATGTTCAAAGGCGACAATAAACATATTGGCGATATCGAAGAAAACTTTGAAGGGTACAGCACACACTATGCGAACTTTACTTCCGATTATAATTTATTCTTGTTCACTGATGGATTCCAGGATCAGTTCGGTGGCCCAAAGGACAAAAAGTATTCCTTCCGTCGTCTTCTGGAATTATTTGAAGCCAATATCTATCTTCCTTTATCTGAACAGCGCAAAATGATTGAAGAAAGCTTTACTAAATGGACCGGAACCAATCAACAAACAGATGATGTAACTGTCATCTCTGTGAAAAAGAAGATTTAAATACATGAAAGTCTGTCGAAGAGAAACCTTTAATGCAGCACATCGTTTGTTCATTGAAGATTGGAATGAAGCAAAAAACCTAGAAGTCTTTGGGAAATGCAGCTACCCAAATTATCACGGTCACAATTATACGCTGGAGGTATGGGTAGACGGTGACATCGACCCTAATACAGGATTTGTAGTTGATTTAAAAACACTTAAGCATATCATACGCGAAGAAGTAATCGAACGATTTGATCATAAAAATCTAAACCTCGATTGCCCTGAATTTGATGGGTTGAACCCAACGGCAGAAAATATTGCAGTTGTCATATGGAAATTACTGCGTAATCGAATTGATGAGAGTTTTAAACTAGAAGTACAACTTACTGAAACAGAAAACAACAAGGTTTTTTACTCAGGAGAAGAATAATCACTTAACATAATCTTGTTTCTGAACAAGCATGTATTTATCGCTATCTAGTTTCAAATAGCCTTGTTCATAACAAAAAAAGTACTGAGACCCTGTCTTTGTCTTGTAAACGTTTGTGTAGTAATGAAAATTAAAGCCTTCTTCAGCTAAAGTAATACCGTCAACCGTCTTCTTACCTTCAGGGTTTAACTTGATTAGAATACGCCGATTTTTGCGAAGAATGTTGTTAATTCTCCGCATATATTTTGTCGCATCTTCATTTAACCGATTATTGAATGTATTTCGACAATAATCAGAGCAAAACTTCTGGTCTTTTCGACCAGATAATGTCTGTCCACATTCTTTGCACTCACGTTTCTCCATCGCTTTAATAATCAGCCTTTCGCGTAACAATGTTAACATTAATTAACAGCAATATCAAGGGTTTCAAGATATATCTTCACAACTTTGTTAGTTACATAAATCGGCATATGTTAGAAAACCAGAATAACCCAATCAACCCAGCGGAAGCGCTCCGAATTGTAAGTGATAAAATTCAGAAAGAATCATTCATTATCAAGTCGCTAAGAGAAGAAGTTGCAAAAGTAATCGTTGGACAAACCTACATGATGGATCGTTTGCTCATTGCATTGCTTGCGGATGGACACGTATTACTTGAGGGAGTTCCTGGTCTGGCAAAAACGTTAGCAATAAAAACCTTATCCGATGCCATTGATGTCGACTTTAGCCGAATCCAGTTTACGCCTGACCTTTTACCAGCAGACGTAACCGGGACATTGATCTACAGCCAGAAGACAGAAAGCTTTTCGGTAAAAAAAGGTCCTATTTTTTCCAATTTCGTCTTGGCCGATGAAATTAATAGAGCTCCGGCTAAAGTGCAAAGTGCTTTACTGGAAGCCATGCAGGAACGACAAATCACCATCGGTGATGAAACATATACGCTCCCGAAACCTTTCCTGGTTTTGGCAACACAGAATCCAATTGAACAAGAAGGAACGTATCCACTTCCCGAAGCACAAGTTGACCGTTTTATGCTCAAGGTTTTCCTTGATTATCCATCGAGAGATGAAGAACGCTTGATCATCCGTTCAAATGCACGTCAGGAAGGGTTACCAAAAGCGCAAAAAGTTGTTTCAGTAGAAGATATTGAACGCTGTCGAGAACTGGTTAAGCAGGTTTATCTTGATGAAAAAATTGAACAGTACATCGTTGATATAGTCTACGCAACAAGAGAGCCAGAAAAATACGGTCTTGGATTCTTAGAACCAATGATCAGTGTTGGATGTTCTCCCAGAGCAAGTATAAATCTCGCATTGGCTGCCAAAGCCTACGCTTTTATTCAGGGACGTGGTTTTGTTATTCCTGAAGACATTCGTGCTATTGCTCCAGACGTTATGCGACACAGAATGGGGCTGACGTATGAAGCGGAAGCTGAAAATATCACGGCAACGGATGTCGTGAATAAAATCGTGAATAAAGTAGAAGTTCCTTAGCCCCTATATGGACACGAAAGAACTTCTTAAGAAAATCCGCCTCTTGGAAATTAAAACCAAAGGGCTCACCAAACATATTTTTTCTGGTGAATATCACTCTGCCTTTAAAGGGAGAGGTATGACATTCAGTGAGGTTCGTGATTACAACATCGGAGACGAGGTGCGCACCATTGATTGGAATGTGACTGCGCGATTCAATGAACCACACGTAAAAGTATTTGATGAAGAACGGGAGCTAACCGTTATGCTCATCATTGATGTTTCCGGGTCGAAAGATTTCGGCTGGAAAACGAAAACAAAAAAAGACTTAGCTCTGGAGTTGGCCGCTGTCCTCTCCTTCTCGGCCATTAGTAATAATGATAAAGTAGGTGCAATCTTTGTTTCCGATCAGGTAGAAAAATACATTGCCCCCGAGAAAGGAAAAAAACACGCGTTGGTCATCCTCAGAGAGTTCATTGAAATTCAACCGAAAAGTGAAGGAACAAATTTGAGTGAAGGCTTAAAATTTTTCAGGAATACACAGAAAAAGCGAAGTATTGCATTTGTGATCAGTGATTTCATAGATGACAATGATTTCATGGAAGGCCTTAAGGTAACGCGCAAAAAGCATGACATGATTGCTTTAAGGCTGGTTGATGAAGCAGAGGCAACATTACCTAGTATGGGAATTGTGCAATTATTTAACTCTGAAACCAAAGAGACAACTTGGGTAAATACGAATAGTGCACAAGCCAAAGAAACGCACGCCGAAAACTTTAGACGGTTTGAGCAAAAATTGACGAATGACTTTAAAAAATCTGGAATCGATTATACTTCGCTTTCGACTGGACAGGATTTCATAAAACCGCTGGTGCACCTTTTTCAGAACCGATGAATCGATTATTGACATATCTCTTTGTCTTTTTCTGGAGTTCGGTACTCCTGGCGCAGGAATTAGATGAAAAAGTGTCCGAATCACAATTGATGATTGGCCAACCAATCACATTAACGTACAGCGTTAAAATAAACGTGGACGATACCGTTATTTTCATTCCAAAGAAAGATCTTATTGAAGCACTTGAAGTCAAAGAGGGAAGCTCATTAACTTCAGAAGGTATTGAATTTGAGATCATCGATGAATTTCAGGATACTTTTATCATGCATAACCAGCAGAAAGAATGGGTGGGACAATACGTAATCACAGCATGGGATAGCGGTGCATACATTCTACCTGGGCCAAGTATCGTTGTAAATGACTCCACTTTCACTTTTGACGATCTCGTTTTGATGTGTCATTTAAGCGATCCTATTGATGGCGTGGACCTTTACGATATCAAAGAAAACTATGCTGAAGTTCCGCCAAGACCATTTTCATTCAAGGCATTTCTAAAAACACATTGGTGGTGGATGACACTCATTATTCTGGGGACAGTAGCCTTTTTCGTTATCCGAAATATTCGCCGCAAAAGAGCAGCATTGGACGAAATAATAGAAGATGAGCGGCCAATTTCCTTAAAGGAACGAACATTAATTGCGATAGATGCGCTCGAAGAAGCTAAGCTCTGGGAAAAAGATCAACTGAAAGAACATTTTATTGAATTATCATACATTCTTCGATCTTATCTTACTTCCCGATATGACATCTCTTTACTGGAAAAAACAACCCATGAAGCTTCACTTATATTAACGCGTAAGGGATTGGAAAAAGAAACTGTTGATATTATTCTTAAGATTCTCTCGCAATCAGATATGGTGAAATTTGCGAAGTCAAAACCAGAAGTTATAGCAATTCTAAGAGTATCGACCCTTGCAAGGCAGGTTGTAGCAGAAACAAGCCCATTAGATTTTGACAATGTTGACTAATTGGAACATACGATTTTGGGAATATGAATTCTTCTCTGCCCATTGGCTTTGGCTCATGTGTATTATCCCGATTGTGCTCATCGTTATCTTCTCGTTGGAAAAGAACAGAAAAGGAGAATTTAAGTATTCCCGAAATTCTCAGGATCAGAGAAGCATTGGCTCCAAATGGATTCTTCGTGTTAGAGAATTAATCCTATTGTCCTACGGATTCATCGCCGTTCTATTGATCTTTGCTATGGCAAAACCTTTTCACTGGGCACAGTATGACGATTTTGACAAAGACTACAAGAACGGGATCGATATTATTTTAGCAATGGATGTTTCCCTATCAATGCTCGCCCGCGATTTTGAACCAAATCGTCTGGAAGCCTCTAAAAAAGTTGCTAAAGAATTTGTTGATGGCAGAAAAGGAGACCGAATAGGACTAGTAGTTTATGCAGGAGAAGCTTACACTGCCTGTCCTGCCACGCTAGATTACACTGTTTTAAAAGAGCAGATAGATGATATTAGCGGTGAGCGTATTGAAGGTGGTACCGCCATTGGAACTGGACTTGGAACTGCAGTTACGCGTCTCAGGAACGATAGTATTGCATCAAAGGTGATTATTCTCTTGACGGATGGTAGTAATAATTCTGGCGATATCTCTCCAGAAATGGCTGCTGAGCTGGCAAGAGCGAAGAACATTCGTGTTTACACGATTGGTATGGGAAGCAATGGCGAGGCTCCACTCCCATCTGTAACGCCATTTGGGGTTCAATACAGTACGATGCCCGTTGAAATTGATGAAATGACATTGATGAAAATTGCGGACATCACTAATGGACAATACTTTCGGGCTACAGATGAGAAGAGTCTGAAATCTATTTATGAGGAAATCGAAAAGCTCGAAAAGCGAAAAATGGAGGATCAGCATTTTAAATCAGAACCTCCCTCCAATCCACAAGCTTTTTTAAACTGGGCATTCATGTTGTTCATATTGACCTGGAGTACAAATTATTTAATTTTCAGGTACAATGGATAGTTCAAGGTTCATATATCGAATGAGATGGATTTTGATCGCGCTGTGTAGTTGGGAAATCATCTTCTGGGTACTTTATTTCGTAGCATTGAAAACCTTTGGTGCAGCGGACTACAAGTCCGGGACAGATCAAATGATGTTCAAGGTTCCTGGTGCTCTCAGACTTCTCTTTCTCATCGTACCAATCGCACTGGTATACCTCTACAACATTTGGCGACATAATAAAATGGCTGGTCAACTCAGCGAACGCGTTGCACAATCATTCTTAAAACCGGTCTCCACGTTCAGTAGCTTTGTTAAGTACTTTCTTTTTCGAAATGCTTTTGCCTTGCTCGTTATTGCGATGGCTCAACCAATTTATGGAAAAAGAAAAGTAGCTGGCACTTCCGAATCACTTGAATTAGTTGTTTGTTTAGATATTTCAAACTCTATGAATACCCGAGACATCTCTGACGAGCTGTCCAGATTGGCAATTTCCAAGCGTGCATTGGTTCAATTGGTGAACAATCTTCATGGTGAAAAAGTTGGGTTTTGCCTCTTTGCAAATAGTGCGTTTGTTCATTTACCGCTGACAAGGGACTATGCAGCTGCCAAACTGTTCATTCAGGAGATTGAAACCGAAATGATTAGTAGCCAGGGAACCAATATTGCTGAAGCGCTTGAAATATCGCAAGGCATGTTCTCAAAAGAGAAAACAACAAAAGGAATTATCCTTGTCACGGACGGCGAAAATCATGAACAAAATCCAGATGAAATTCTTAAGCGGATTAAAGAAGAAAACATACAATTGAGTGTTCTTGGTATAGGAACAAAAAAAGGTGGGTTAATCCCTAAAAATCCAAGAAGACCTGAGCTCGGATACAAGACAAATGCAGTCGGAAAGACCGTGATTTCAAAACTGGATGAATCCTTTCTTCAGAGTATTGCGCGAAAAGGTGGAGGGAAAGCTTCAGTTAGTTCCAACGAATTCCCTAATCTTTCAGCTTTATTAACACAAATAAGTCAAATGAAGCGCACAAAAATTGATACTTTAGATTTTGAAGTAAAAGAAGAGCGTTATCAGATTCCGTTATTCCTTTCGTTGCTGTTCTGGCTGGCTTATTTACTGTGGTCCAGACAATACGTTGGTTTCCTTGATCGCTTCATTAAATAAAACATGAAACTAAGTGCACATATTGCTTTTATTTTTTTGGCCACTATGTCTTTCGGTCAACAAAATGGTGCAGCTTTAAATCATGAGTTGAAGTCAGATCATGCAGTATTTATTCTTTTGGATGTATCTTATTCGATGATTGCAAAGGACTTCAGTGATAACCGATTAGAAGCTGCAAAAAAGTTCGCTTTACAATTTGCTGAGACACATAATTCAATGCCGATTGGTCTGATTTTGTTTGGTGGCGAAGCTTTTATGACCGCCGAAGCCCTCAATGAGCATGATAAATACAAAGAACAAGTTCATCTGGCTGATACAGGAGCGATTAGCAACGGATCGGCAATCGGTACGGCAGTGACCCTCGCAATAAAGAAATTCGAGGCTTGTGACAGTCAAACAACCAAGACAATTGTCCTTTTGAGTGATGGCTCTGAAAACTCCGGGCCAATCTCAACCAAATTGGCAAGTGATATAGCTAACCTCAGAAACATACGTATTTTTTCCATTGGGATGTCGGATGAAGGAGAAGTGATGTCTCCATACAAAAGTGCCGCTGGAATTGAATTTGCGAAGATGCCTTCTAATTTTGATGAAACCTTGCTTCGTGAGCTTTCATTGAGTACAGGAGGAATTTATATAAGGGCTAAAAATGATAGTGATTTAGTTTTGGCATTATCAACTGTGGCCAAAACTCTCGACTCTAAGTAATGAAGTGGTTAGCCTACATAGCTTTTGTTTTAATAGTTTTCCCTTCGCTTGGGCAGAACTGGAGAGATTCGCTAGACATGGCTCGCAGCGCTTATAAAAATGAGGAGTATGGACAGGCACTCGAGTATTACGAAGCCGCTCAAAAGGGAGCTCCTGACGAAGTAGATTTATCCGATGAAATCGCACAATCGGCGTACAAAGCCAGAGAATTTGAGCGTGCCGAAAAAATATACCAACAGAGCGGAGCCAATAAAGAGACTCGCACAGCTCAGGCAGAGAATTATCACAATATGGGTAATGCCCGTATGAAACAAAAGAATTATCAAGGAGCCATTGAATCTTATAAGGAGTCACTAAGGCTAAATCCAAATGACGATCAGACACGCTATAATCTGTCAGAAGCCATTCGACAACTTAAAAACCAGCAGAAAAAGGAGAATCAGGGTGGTGGTGGAAATGATAACAACAACGGAGGTGATCAAAACAACAATCAAAATAATACTCCACAAAACGGAAATAATCAAAATAACAATTCAGGAAATAGCAATGCTAACCCCTCCGGCAATGATAAAGGAAGTTCTGATAATCAGAATAAAGGCAAACTTCAGAATAAGACAGTAGATAGAATGCTCGACAAACTGATGAAGGATGAAGCAGAAACAAAGCGCAAAGTAATCGGGACAAAAGGCCAAAACAGTTCAACGAAATCAGGAAAAGATTGGTAAGATGCATAAGTTGATGACCATATTGTTGATTTGTTTAGCCAATGTCTCTTGGGGTCAAGAGGATGTCATTCTTTCTATTGAACCACTCTCAGCTGATGTTGGAGAAACCGTATTAATTAGCGTAAAAACAAAAGTTCAAGGAACCGTTGACATTGATAACCTTCCCAGCTGCTTTGTTCATGGTCACGATATTTCCGGAGAAATGGAGACCGATATTAATCATCAAACTGGTACAATCACAACTTATTACCGATTATCCAGAACCGGGGCATTTGCTAAGGCTGGTACGTACACGATTGGCCCGGCTTTCGTCAAAAAAGGAAATAAGACCTATCAATCTAATGAAGTCACAATTACTATTGGTAATAAAATGCAAATGACTTCCAGCGAGGTAACGGCCGAGCAACTCAGAGATCCTGCTTTTGGCATTATTCAAACGAATAAAACGACAATTTATGAGGGAGAGCCTTTAGTAGTCGGAGCTAAAGTCTACGCACATTTTAACCCCACTTATCTCGATAATTATTTGCCATACTCCATGAAAGGAGCAATCGATAAACACCCTGTTGGCAATTCAGCTGTTACTCAAACGATGCGGGAAACGTTCAGAGGGGTTGAAATGTTTTCTTTCGAATACGATAAGAATGTGATTTTCCCTGTCGGTACTGGAGACTTCAAAGTAAACTCATACTCAATGACTGTTTATGAAGGTTATCGTAATTTCTCATTAACATCCACTAGTGCTGATATAACAATTAAACCGCTTCCAGCAGATCCTCCCGCAGACTTCATCGGGGCCGTTGGATTCTTCCAATTAGAGCGTGAGATCGAAGCGAATGATTTAAAACAGGGGGATGTCTTTAAGATGCGTATCATTGTTTCGGGTGCGGGAAACCTCCAAAATATTCTTGAACCAAAACCGGAGCTTCCTAAAGGATTCATCATCTATGGCGATCCTCAAATTGAGGACAACTTTGTCTATAATTCGAAAGGAACGGAAGGAGAAATTACATACGAATACAACATTCAAGTTAGCCAATTTGGTGATTTAGCTGTGCCCCCTACAAGTATTTCATACTTTGACATTGCCGAGGAAAAATACATTACCATTAGCTCGGAAGAATTCTCACTCGATGTGAAGAAAAATAAAAACTTCGTAGTTGAAGAACCCGAAGATATTGCTGTCGAAAATCTGGAAGAAATCGACATGCTTTCTGGCTTACGAAAGTCCTCCATTCAGGAAAATGGTGATGCCTTCTTTGGATCTTCTTCATTTTGGCTAAGCATGGGTGCACCATTGATGACAGCACTCCTATTCATTTTCTTCTCAAAGAGACGTGAGCAATCTGAAGACAAAATCATTTTGCGTCAGACCATTCGAAAAAAAGATCAGGAACTTTCGGATAATCTGGCTCAAACGAAAGTCCTACTGGCATCGGGTGATAGCAACGGTTTTTATTCAAAAGTTGAAGCGACGCTCAAAAGTGCCATGGAAATCAAAATGCAGGTCAGTGAAGAACAAATGGTGAGTAGACAAGCTATGTTCGATTTCTTGGAAAAATCCAATAATGACTCACTGCTGCGAAGATTTAAAGAATTGTTGACCAAGTGCGATCAATTTCGCTATGGTTTTGATTCCAATGAGACAGCCGATCAATCCGTTTTAAAAGATCTTGAATCCATCTTGAATGATTTAAACATATGAAATCTTCGGTGTACATATTGATCCTTTTAATTGGCTTTATACCGAACTTCTCAAGGGTTTTTGCCAATACTGATGGACAAGTATCCATACAAAGCGCTGGTGAACTATTCTCAGATGGTGTCAAAGCACATAGTAGTAAAGAGTATGCTATTGCGGTTGAAAAGTTTGAAAATGTCATCCAGTTAACACCCAATGATGTCTCCGCATATTATAATCTGGGCCTATCAAATATAGGAGCTGAAAATTATGGGAAAGCGCTCTGGGCATTTGAAAAAGTGCTCAAATTTTCCCCTAATGATTCGGAAGCAAATGAAAAGGCCGCATACTGCTACAATCAGCTCTATCCTTCACAAGATTGGTCTCCCGTCTTAAGTAGTTTTGAAGCAGGACTCTACAGCATTTCATCCGACACGTGGGGATTTCTATCCATTTTGTCGAGCATCCTGTTTTGTATCAGTATTATTTTGTTGAAAAGAAAAAAGACACTTTCATTCAAGCGCGTTATGTTCATTACTTCCTTCTTTTGTGCGTTATTGCTCATTTTTAGTGTTGTATTCGCCAAGCAATCACAAGATTATCACCAAACAACCAACTATGGAATTGTAACGAGTGCTTCCATACCTACTTTTATCGATGAGAAAAACACAGCTAAAAACAATCTGACAGAAGGAACACGTGTCCTTCTTATCGACAAAGATACCAGTCAGTTTATTCATGTTCAGGATAGCTTTGGAGACAAGCACCTTGTGAAATATGAGGATCTCTCCCCTATTTAGCCAAAACTCTATTGAAAACCGCTAACTTTGTCCTTCCGAAAAGCAATGGAAGCGAGACAAAACATACGTAATCTAGATTTAGACCAGCTTAAATCATCCCTCAAGGAAATGGGTGAAAAAGCCTTTCGTGCAAAACAGATTTATGAATGGCTTTGGAAAAAAAATGCTGCAAGATTTGAAGAAATGACAAACCTTTCTCAATCTTTAAGAGAGCAACTTGACTCCAACTTTTACATTGATCATATCGAACTAAAAGATCAGCAGATAAGCACTGACAAAACAATCAAGTGTGCTTTCAATATCGAGGAGGGAAAGGTAATTGAAGGTGTGCTGATTCCAACATCATCAAGAACGACAGCTTGTATTTCGTCACAGGTTGGATGCAGTCTGGCATGTAAATTTTGTGCTACGGGTAAGCTAAAACTAATGCGCAATCTAAGCGCTGGTGAAATGGTTGACCAAGTCGCATACTTAAGGGATCAAGCGGAAAATCGGTATGGTCGACCTTTGACGAATATTGTATACATGGGAATGGGAGAACCATTGCTGAATTACGCAAATATGTTGCGTTCTACTGAGTTGATCTCTTCTCCTGACGGACTCGGAATGTCTCCGAAACGTATTACAGTTTCAACAGCGGGTATCGCTAAAATGATAAAGCGACTCGGGGATGATGAAGTAAAATTCAATCTGGCGTTATCGCTTCATGCTGCGAATGACGAAAAGCGTAGCAAAATAATGGAGATTAATGATAGCAATAACCTGGACTCTCTGTCAGAAGCACTGCAATACTTCTATCAAAAAACAGGGACACGTGTCACCTTTGAGTATATCATATTTAAAGATTTCAATGATGAACTTGAAGACGCCCAGGAGTTAGCAACCTTCGCTAAATGCGTTCCTTGTAAAGTAAATATTATTGAATACAACCCCATTGATGATGGCGAGTTTCAGCAAGCATCCAGATCTAAGGTAGACGCCTTCGCAGCATACCTGGAAAGCAAAAACATGATTGTGAATGTCCGACGCAGTCGAGGGAAAGACATTGATGCAGCCTGCGGCCAATTAGCCAACAAGAATAAGGCTATCTTGAAAGAAGATCGCATGATGAAATAAATGACCCTTTCATCCTGAGATACTGTTTATTAGACTAATTTCAGATGAGGAAAATATTTGTTCAAATCTGGATACTCAATGGAAGGTTTTGTTAAAATCAAGACAGAAACTTCATATAACGAATGTTTTACAAGGACGATTAATCACGATTTCATACATTTGCAACGACCACGTGATGCGTTATTGATAATTCATAATATAAATGATGCAACTTTAATTCATCAACTGACGTCAATGAGATACACCGATTAATGACTATTATGAAAACTACACAAATTGTACGCTTTGTCGCTTTTGTATTTTCAATTTTGCTGAGCAGCTCTCTGTTTGCTCAAACGAATGTAAGTGCAAACGATCTAAGCAAGGACTGGAGCTTATTGAAAGAGCAAAATGGCGCCAAGTTATTCGTTAAAAGAGAAGCTTGTTCAATAAATCCTTCGTTAAAACCTCTTGATTACCTTTTGGTTAAAGTTGTAAATGAAAATGGAGATGCTGTCAACAGTAGCTTCCAAATTGGATTGCTTTTCAACAACGGATGCCGAGGTTGTGAGCAAAATGTTGAAACGCTGAGAACAGTGATTGTTGAAGCGAATTCATCCAAAGAATGTGACTGTTCTTTCAAGAATGGAGAAATGTCATTATTGATTAAAAACCCGAACCACTCAGACGACGCAGTGTTTGAGGGTATTCAACTAATTGACTTTAAACTAGATTAATCATGAAAAAGCTAATACTACTTACAGCTCTATTTGCGACAACGGCTTTCATGGGGTATTCTCAGGTTTGTAACGTTTTCGTTAGTCCACAAGACACAACAATTTGCCCAGGTGATTCAGTATGTATCACGGCAATTGCATCTATCACAGCAACAGGTCAGAGTTTCGACTTCGATGCGGGATCTGTTCCTCCGGGATGGTCAACAGGTGGTGGTGCTACATGGGGAACTCCATGTGGATCAAGTTTAGATAATACACCTTACTATTGGGCCTCGACAGCAGGATCTGGAACACCTCAAGTTGAAACTGCAGCATTCGATATTAGCTGTGGTGGAGTTTTAACCTTCGATATGGTTTATTCCGTTCAAGGGCAATCAAGTCCATGTGAAGGACCTGATTTGGCCAATGAAGGTGTGGAAATTCAGTACAGTGTAATGGGAGGTCCATGGACAACTATTATTTACTATCAACCAGATGGTCAGCAGCTTCCTGCTAACCCTGGAACAACAAACAGTGTTGCAACAGGAGCAACTCCTTTAACAACTTGGGCAACTTATGTAGTTCCAATTCCTTTGGGAGCGCTTTCTACGTCTACAAGTTTCCGTTGGATTCAAACAAACTCTTCAGGTTCTGCATTTGATAACTGGGGATTAGACAATATCAGTGTTGATGCAGGCCCTTGTAACAGTGCCGTAGTAAACTGGGATAATGGCTTCCAGGATATTAATGCATTCTGTGCATCTCCAACGCAAGACACTGCCTTTGTGGCACTTGTATTTGATACACTTGGAAACTTCCAGTGTTCTTCAGACACAATCTACATCGACATTATTGATGATGACATGACTTACTCGTTGGTTGATTCTGCTTTCGTATTCTGTCCGAATGACTCGGCGCAGGTCGAAGTATTGAACATTCAAGGAGCACAGTTACCAGTTTCTACTTCATGGAGCACGGGAGACTTAACAGCTGATACATGGTTAGCTGGACAAGGGAACAAACAAGATACTATTTGGTACAGCCTCGGCCTGGAAGACGCCTGCGGCTATACACGAGTCGACAGCGTCGTCCTTATAGTCAATCAGACCCTGGCCATAGACAGTCTCCAGCAATTCCCTGCAAGTGCCTGTGATCCAACAGGATCTGTTTTGGCACACGTGTCTGGAGAAACGAATAATACCGGTCAGTCGTATTATCACTGGGATGATCAAGCTAACTGGGAACAACCAGGAACAGGCGGATTTATCGATGCTACAGGATGGTCCAACTTGAGCTCTGGATGGTATTACTTCACAGTAACGGATGACGTATGTACGGAACAGGACAGTGTATTTGTTGAAGCATTGAATCCACCAATTGCTCAATTAGCAGGTTCACCAACAAGTGGTTGTACAGGGCTATCCGTATCACTTACTAATAGCAGCCAGAATACAGGTTTCTACTATTGGGACTTCGGTGACGGAACTGATGCCACTTCATACAACACGAATGGTTACACCGTAACATACGATCAGTCAGCTACAGTAATGTTAATTGCTTACACGGATGACACACAAACGTGTGGAGACACTGCTTATGTGAGTATTTCTATTTCGCCTTGTGGTTGTACCGATCCAAATGCTGATAACTATAATCCGAATGCAACAATTGATGATGGTAGTTGTACTTACCCGAATCCAGTTGTTGTAGCTCCAAACGTCTTTACTCCTAACAATGATGGTGATAATGATTTCTACTTTGTTGAAACGCTCAATGTTTCTCAAATGGACTTCATCATTACAAATCGCTGGGGGAATGTAATGTACGAGCAAAGTGTTGATTTCGCCTCTGGTTCTCAACAAGTAGGATGGACAGGTACCACTCCTCTTGGTGCTCAGGCTGAGGAAGGCACGTACTTCTACAAGTACATTGCCACTGGAATTGATGGCAATCAAATTGAAGGTCACGGATTCCTTCAACTTGTTAGAGATTAATAAATCTATTCTTTATACTAAAAAGCGCTTATCGTCTGATAAGCGCTTTTTTTTGTATCTAAGTTTGCACCCTCCACTCAACGTTTACTACCATTTCATCTTTCACTCAGGATTTATAATGTAGCTGCCCGCTTTACTGTTATATTTGTATAAGAATGCTATCCGTAGAAGAAATAATGGCTCCGGTTACTTCAGAGATGAAGGAATTTGAAGTGCGCTTTAAGCAAAGTATGAAGTCCAAGGCTCCAATGCTGGATAAAGTCACTCATTACATTATTCGTAGAAAGGGCAAACAAATGCGACCCATGTTTATTTTTCTAACAGCTAAAATGTTAGGACAAGTAAATGATAAGACATATGATGCAGCCACTTTAGTAGAGTTATTACATACGGCAACACTTGTTCATGATGACGTAGTAGACGATGCCAATGAACGTCGTGGTTTCTTCTCAGTTAATGCACTTTGGAAGAATAAGATTGCCGTACTCGTCGGTGATTACATGTTATCAAAAGTCCTTTTGCTTTCTATAGAGAATAACAATCCACACTTACTGGAAGTAGTTGCTCGAGCAGTAAAAGAAATGTCTGAAGGTGAGTTATTGCAAATTGAGAAAGCACGAAAACTAGACATTACAGAAGAAGTTTATTTTGAAGTGATTCGCCAAAAGACCGCTTCGCTAATTTCCACATGTTGCGAAGCTGGAGCACTAAGTGTTGAGCGTACAGATCAATCTGAAAATATGCGTTTGTTTGGAGAGTACGTAGGAATGGCATTTCAGTTGAAAGACGACATATTTGATTACGGTGAACCAGGAGATATAGGAAAACCAACGGGCTTAGATATCCGTGAGCGTAAAATGACACTCCCGCTCATTTATGTTATCAATAACGGTCCCTCAGAAGTTCGAAAAGAACTCATCAACATTGTTAAACGACACAATGAAAACCCTAAGAAGGTGAAACGAGCGGTTAGTCTTGTTATTGAACATGGAGGAATTGATTATGCTCACAAGAAAATGCTCGAATACAAAAACAAAGCAATTGACCTGCTTAAAGACATTCCTGACTCAGATGCCAAAAGTGCTGTTTTAGGTTTAGTTGAGTACACAACAACAAGAAAAAAGTAATATGCGTTATATCTGTTATACTTTACTGGTATTTAGCCTGCTATCTTGTGGTAGCAAGGAAACTGAAAACGTCACTTCGGATAAGGAAAGTGTAAATCCTACACCAGAAATTATCGAACCAATTATCGACAAAGAGGATTTGGTTGAAATAAAAGGGAATACATATACGGAGTATTATCCTGGTAAAGAAAACATCAGGTTTCAGGGACCACAGGATGAAGAAGGAAATCGACATGGTAAATGGCTTTTCTTCTCAGAAACAGGTGAAGAACTATCCATGACCATGTATGAGCATGGAAAAAAGCACGGACACTCTATTGTTAAATATCCTAACGGAGTTTTACGATATACAGGAGAGTATGCTGACGACCAACCTGTTGGCATCTGGAAGACATACAATACGAATGGTGAAATGACCAATGTAAAAGATTACGGCTATCCAGAAAAATAATGGCCAAAATCCCTCCACATATCATTGATGACATCATGCAAACCGCTCGTATTGAAGAGGTAATTGGTGAATTCGTTCAATTGAAGCGTGCAGGATCAAACTTAAAAGGCCTAAGTCCATTCACAGACGAAAAAACACCGTCTTTTGTCGTGTCTCCGGCAAAACAAATTTTTAAATGTTTCTCTACAGGTAAAGGTGGTACTGTTGTTTCCTTTTTAATGGAAAAAGAACATTACTCCTACCCAGAAGCGTTACGTTGGCTAGCAGATAAGTATGGAATTCAGATACCTGAAGATAAACCAGCAACTCCGGAAGAACTCGCTGCCATTTCAGAACGTGAAAGCCTTCACATCATTAACGATTTTGCAAAAGACCATTTCGTTGAAAATCTGCATAATTCCGATGAAGGAAAGAAAATAGGGTTATCGTATTTCATTGAACGCGGGTTTCGCCCGGAAATCATTGAAAAATTTCAACTAGGTTATTGCCTTAATAAAAGCGATGACTTCACGAAAACAGCTCTGGATAAAGGATACAAAAAAGAGTATCTCGAGAAAGTTGGACTCACAAAAACCAAAGATGATCGAAGCTTCGATTTCTTTCGAGGAAGAGTGATGTTCCCAATCCACAGTGTTTCCGGAAGAGTTTTAGGCTTTGGAGGCAGAACACTTTTTACGGATAAAAAGATTGCCAAGTATTTTAATTCTCCTGAGAGCATTATCTACAATAAGAGTGAAATCCTTTACGGTTTACACTTCGCCAAGGGAGATATCATAAAATATGATATGTGCTATCTCTGTGAAGGATACACAGATGTCATCAGCATGTATCAGGCGGGCATTCAAAACGTGGTATCTTCTTCAGGGACTTCCTTGACACGCGAACAAATTCGTTTAGTAAAGCGTTACACAAAGAACATGACCATTCTTTATGATGGTGACGCTGCAGGAATTAAAGCTTCATTTCGCGGAATCGACCTTATTCTGGAAGAAGGCCTTAATGTAAAAGTGGTTTTATTTCCTGAAGGAGAAGATCCAGACTCTTATTCTAAATCTGTCAGTTCTACAGAACTTGAAGATTATATCAAAGAACATCAACAAGATTTCATATCGTTTAAAGCGGATATTCTGCTTGAAACAGAGGGAGATGATCCGATTAAACGCGCTGAACTCATCCGAAATATTTCACACAGTGTTTCCCTGATCCCTGATCAAATCACTCGAAATGTTTTTGTACCGGAAGTCGCAAAACGCTTCAATATTAAAGAAGAGGTCATTTGGAGCGAAGTGACCAAAGAGAGAAGCAATGCAGCCGAAAAGGAATTTAAAGAAGCTCAGCGCAAGCAAAATGCTGCGGATACAATAGCCCACGACGATCCATACGCCTTTGAACCAAATCCAATGGAGGAGGTTCAAGAGATTCAGCAATTGGTCGAGGTCGATGATCCGAATGAATATGATCTGATGCGCATAATGGTGCTTTATGGACCGTTGGCAATTGCCACCGATCATATCAATGAAGAAGGAAAAAAAGAATCTGTTGAGACCTCTGTAGCTGAACTAATTTGCCATGAACTGGCCATAGATGAATTGGTATTTGACCGCCCAGTCTTTAATCGACTTCACCAACTTATTCTGGACTCACTGGGAGAAAACACTCTACTCAAAACAAGCTATTTCAAACGCCAGGAAGATCAGGAAATAATACAGTTCATTACGGAGGTGGAAATGAATCAGCATGAACTCAGTCATAATTGGGTTACCAAACACAATATTTACACGAGCTCTGAAAAAGATAAACTTCAACAGGCAGTAATGGGCTCTATTTACGCTTTCAAATCCTCGAAAGTAGAAAAACGTATAGGTGAAATTCAAACGGTTTTGAAAAACAAAGCCGGCGACATTTCGGACGAAGAACTCATGGACCTGCTAGCCGAACAAGTTTCATTAGAGCAGGTAAAACGTATGATTTCGGAAAAACTCGGCAGGATAGTTATCCGTTAGTCAGCTAACAATCGCTGGTATTGCTGCACCGTATTTTCCAACCCAAAGTATAAAGCATCCGAAATCAAAGCGTGCCCAATAGACACTTCAAGTAACCCAGGAATATTCTCTTTGAAAAAGCTCAGATTTTCTAAACTTAAATCATGACCCGCATTGATTTCAAGTCCAAGTTCAACAGCCATATTAGCTGCTTCAACATAGGGCTTTACCGCTTGCTGTCGATCAACTCCGTACATCTGAGCATAGGGACCTGTATAAAGCTCGATTCTATCTACACCGCACTTCGCCGCGTGCTCAATATTTTGTGGTTTAGTATCAACAAAAATGGAAGAACGAATCCCTTTGCCTTTGAGTTCTTGAGCAAGTTCAGAAAGCAATCCCAAATGCTGTTTAGTGTCCCAACCTGCATTAGAGGTTAAAACGCCAGGTGGATCAGGTACCAGCGTCGCCTGAGCAGGGCACACCTCATCAATTAACTGCAAAAAACGTTCATTCGGGTAGCCTTCAATGTTGAATTCAGTCGTAACGACACCAGCAAGATCATATACATCCTGTCGGGTAATATGGCGTTCGTCGGGACGAGGGTGAACCGTAATCCCATCTGCTCCAAATCGCTCACAATCGAGTGCGACTTTTACAACATTTGGTGTATCCTCGCCGCGCGCATTCCTGAGCGTAGCAATCTTATTTACATTCACACTTAATTTTGTCATCCTGCGGTACAATTTTTGTGATTGTAAAAGTAAGAACTTACTAAGTATTATACTACATTAGCGAACACAATGAGAGCTATTGAATTGATCACAGATGAAATCCCACCGTTGATGCATACGGATACGGGAGAAAAGGCTTTGAACTGGATGGAAGAGTTCAAAGTTTCACATCTTCCTGTATTGAAATCAGGCAATTTTGTGGGGGTTATTTCGGAAACGGACATTCTGGATAAAATGGAGTTGGAGAAGACACTCGATGAACTTTTTCAGCACTTACCGCGCCCCTACTCTCTCGCCTCGGATCATATTTATCAAGTGTTATCGAGAATTGCTGAAGCGAAACTAACGGTTATTCCAATTTTAGATGACAAAGAGGTGTACATGGGATGCACGACTGTTCAGCATCTGATGTCTTTAATTGCCAATACGGGAAGCATCAAAGAAAACGGCGGAATTCTTGTGCTTGAAATGGCGGGATCAGACTATTCCATGGCCCAAATTGGACAAATCGTAGAAAGCAACGATGCTAAAATTTTGAGTTCATATATTATGAGTTCTACGGACTCAACAAATATTGAAGTCACGCTGAAAATCAATAAAATTGAGCTGGACAGGATCATCCGTACTTTTGAGCGGTATGATTATATCATTAAAGCTTCTTTTCAAAAGAGCAGTTTTAATGATGACCTACAATTTCGCTACGATGCGCTCATGAACTATTTGAATCTATAATCAATGAATGTTGCAGTTTATGGCCGAAAGGTCACGAAGCAGAACGCTGAATACTACAAGGAATTCCTTGGTATAATTCAAGACTTTGGCTGGAATCCTGTCCTTGAATCTGATTTCAAAAAATTATTGGTCAAGAAAATAGGTGTTTCTGAAAGTACTGATGAGTTTAGGTCCCATGATGATTTCAAATCAGGAATTGATTTAAGCTTTAGCCTAGGTGGCGATGGTACTTTTTTACAAAACGTCAAATTTATTAGAAGTTCTGGTGTTCCGGTTCTTGGAATCAATACAGGCCGATTGGGATTCCTCGCAAATATTTCAAGAGACCAAATTCAGGAAGCAATGGAATTGGTCCGAAAGAAAGAATACGTTCATCAAAAACGTTCACTTATTCGTGTTGAAACCGAGCAGAATTTATTTGGCAACGATAATGTGGCATTAAATGAAGTAACATTACAAAAGAAGGATACTTCTTCTATGATTACCGTTCATGCTTCACTTGATGGAAAATACCTCAATTCTTATTGGGCGGATGGTCTTATCGTAGCGACTCCATCTGGATCTACTGCCTACAGCTTAAGTTGCGGTGGCCCAATTATTACTCCGGGATGTCAGGTACACATTCTTACGCCTATTGCCCCGCACAATCTCAATGTTCGTCCAATGGTTGTGCCCGACCACATGCCTATCAAGTTGAGTATTGAAGGGCGCAATCGCTCCTATTTAATCAGTTTGGATGGAAAATCAATGAGTATCAGACAAGAAGAAGAAGTAACAATCCACAAGGCCGATTATATGATTAACGTAATCAAATTCGAGGACAATAATTTCTTGGATACCATTCGTAATAAGATGCTTTGGGGGATTGATAAACGCAACTAGATTTACAAGAATTAACATTCGGCAGGACTTTTGCACCTCCCTTTATCGGATTTAATCCATATTTTTAATGTTTAAAACAACAATTATGATGAAAATACTTTTGACCATATTATCGCTTGCACTGGTGAGCACTTCTTTCGCTGGTAAGGGTGACAAAGGAAAAAAGCCGAAGAAACCAAAGTTAGAAAAAGGAATGTACGCCAAATTCACCACCACAAAGGGTGATATTTTGCTGCAATTGGAGTTTGAAAAAGTACCGATGACCGTAGCCAATTTTGTTGGTTTAGCAGAGGGCGATTTTGTTGTTGATGATTCAATTGAATACTCAGAACCTTTTTATGATGGTTTGAAATTTCACCGAGTTATTGCCGACTTTATGATTCAAGGAGGAGATCCACTCGGAAATGGATCTGGTGGACCAAAGCATCGATTCGCGGATGAATTTGACGAGTCTCTGAAACACTCAGGCCCCGGAATCCTTTCTATGGCTAATTCAGGACCGAGTACGAATGGAAGTCAGTTTTTCATTACACACAAGGCAACACCATGGTTGGATGGAAAGCATTCTGTATTTGGACATGTCATTGATGGTCAGGATGTCGTAAATGCCATTGAACAAGACGATGAAATCGTTGAACTAAAAATTATCCGAAAGGGAAAGACCGCAAAAAAATGGGATGCCACTGAACAATTTGCTGCGGTTATGGATAAAATCAAAGAGGAAGAAGCAAAGAAAAAAGCTGAATTTGATCGAATTGCTGCTATGTCTGAAGAAGAATACAGTAATTACATGTTCGAAGAAGTATTGAAAGAATACCCGAATGCTAAAAAATCATCTTCAGGGTTGGTGTATATCATTAATGACGAAGGTGCTGCAGAAAAACCACAAAAAGGGTCTGCGCTTTCAGTACATTATACTGGGACTTTCAGAAAAAGTGGAAAGAAATTTGATTCTTCTCGCGATCGTGGTCAACCAATGAGCTTTAAATACCTGGAGCAACGAATGATTCCTGGATTTGAAGAAGGCTTGGCAATGCTCGGTCAAGGTGGAAAAGGAATCTTGATTATTCCTTATTATGCAGCTTATGGAGCAAAAGGAAGACCTGGAGCTATTCCTCCTTACTCTGACTTAGTATTTGATTTGGAGATGATGAAAGTAGGAGCGCCAGCTGAAGGTGTTCAAAAACATGAGCATCATGATCATGATGGACACGATCATGGACATGGACACGACCATGGTCATCAGCATTAAGCAAATAAAATAATTAGTGAAAGAGCCGATTTGTGAAAACAAGTCGGCTTTTTTTATGATCTAATATCGATAATGGCAATTGCCAGGATTCCCTAAACTAATTGTAAGCATTGCTCCTCCGAACATATACCAATCACTCGTCGCTGAATTACCTCGCTTACCGTAGCGATCCCCAGAACGATTTGATAATTCAGCTGCTAACGGGCCATTCTCAGCAGCAATCACGGCTGGATCTGCATAAGAATCTGCTCCCACATCATCTAAATAGTCAGTAAATGTCTTTCGGATTCCTATTTCAAGGTTAAGGCCTACACGCTCACCTAACGAAAGCTTAGCGCCTACGCCTAGCGGTAGACAAATTTGCGTTAGGTTATATACTTTCTTTGAATTAATCGAAGTACCCTGACCTTCTGTACCCAAAGGACGAAGGGCTACTTCAGCGCCATTATGCATGGTCTTTGGATTCATGCGAAAGACGCCCAGTTCCGCCAACAAATAAGCCGTTCCCTTGTAACGATCATGTCCCAATTGAAAAGGGAAGTAATTAAACTCTACTCCCGCACCTAACTCAAAAATATCAGAGAAAAAGTTCAGATTACGGTTTCTGTTTAAAGGCTCAGTAGATTGGGCATCGTCTGCACTCACTTTACCATATGTAAAGTTAACACGGACAGCCATTCTCGGGTTGACATTGTATCGATACAACAGACCTCCTGCCAGATGCGTATTACGAAATGGTACGAATTGGTTCAAATCACCAAGATAGGTCGAACCGCCGACCATAACACCAATTTCTGATCGGGACGCTGCTGTATGCACCTGACTCAAAGCGCTAAAAGACAGCAGTAAGAACAATATAGCTAATTGCTTTTTTATCATTTTCAAGCGTAGAACGCGAAAATACCAAGAAAATTGTGCACAAAGAGAACCGCTGCTAAATTTTAGCAGCGGTTATGCATAAAGATTGTTTATGGCTAGAAGTAGGCCGCCGAAACAGTTCTATATCGTTTCAGTGTAATATTTGCGTTTTTCGGGTATTTCACTGTGTAACCAATTTCTTTTCCTTGAACTCCTGCTGGTGGAATATCCAGCTTCCACTTCACCTCTCCGGTCAACGCATCTTGCTCACCTTCTGAAATTTCATCAACGAGTACAGAGATATCATTACTCTGAGAAATTGGAACCTGATCAAAGACCTCAATTCTTATAGGAGCTGAACGATTATTGCGTACAGCTATTTCGTAGAGATAAGATTCTTTCTTCGTGTTTCCGGCAACTCGTTTGGTACTCATTTCCTTCTTTAACTTTCGCATTACAACCACTTTTTCATCTCGTCCAAAAGAGAGACTCAATGTATCAGAAACATTGCGCGTATCAATACGCGACATTCCTACATACTGACCTCCAAAGTATACGTTCGTTGGTCCTGGGATCAGTTCCAGTTCTTGCCAATCAGCAATGTGCGCTAACAAAAATGCTGCTCGATCCAATTTTGGAACGGTAATGTGTGAAAACGTTGCTGGAATATCCATATCCTTAACATTGACCATGTAAGGTTTAGCGTCTGCTGGACAAGAAAATGGCGCTTCAATATCAAACTCCGTGGTCAATTCAGAAATTTCAATATTAATCAGCTTTACACCTTGATTACCAACCGTCTTTTGCTGCATTAATTTGAAGTTATTATCATCGAACCTGTTCTTCTGTTCTTGAAGCTCACCTTGAACGTAATAGTTGTCATAAGCTCTTTCATTCGCTTGGTTGATATTTGAAATCGCCTGCTGGCGGAAATCAACCTGATTGCTCTCTGGAGCATAATACTTCTTACCAGAAGATTTCGTTCCGGGATTATAGCGATTAAGGTACCATGGTGATAATTCAGGATGTGCCGCTGACAAATTAGGATCAGCCGTCGAGAGCGTTAACTTAACATCGGACCAATCATTCCCAGTGTTATTATAGACCTGAGCCTTATACTTCAAATTAATCCCTTGATTTAAATCGTCAGCAGATAGATCATAAGTTGCCGCCCATCCACAATCCGAAACAAGGTATCGCAACGTGCTTTTCATTGTTGTAGAAGTCGCTGCATCCAACAAAACAATCACTTGATTGCTACGCTGGTTTTCATTATAGTTTAATTCAACCAATTGATATCGTGTGTCTTCAATTTGAACTCCAAGATTACGTTGCTTTTTCTTGAGTTTGGAAATCTCCTTATTAATAGCCAACGTGCGCTTTCGGTAAAAATCTGCTGCTTCGCGAATTTGCGCAACCGTTAAACTTTGATTCCCCCCTCCCAAATCACGATTCGTATTAAGTACTGCTTTTTCCGCTAAATAGGAATCGAGTTCATCAGAAACAAACTGTTGTTCGTCTTGAAGAGACTCAAGTGAATCTTTCAATACTGAAATGCGCGGGTTAAATTCTTCCGCAGCTAAAAAATCCATTTCAGTTGATACGGAAACGAGACTGTAATCACTTTCAGCAGAAAATTGAATAGACTGGGGGTCGGCATAGGCAGATATTCCAGAAAAGATCAATTTATTTCGCCCTTGAGCAAGTTTAATATCCTGCTCGTGCGTCATTTGACCAGCAGTCAGATACAATTTAACCTCATCAATATTCGTCTTAATAACTTGCCTATTGACTTGTTGTGACATTCCGTAAAATGGCAGCAATAAAAGTAAGATTTGGAGTTTCTTCATGTTGTTTTTGTTTTCTATTACACCTTGGCTAGCAAAAGGTTTAAAGTTAAATATTTAACGTTTTATTTTATTACAAACATTTTGTTGATTTGTTTTTACCCGTACATTTGCGCTCCAATTTAATACAAACATGAATCACTCAGAACTTTTAAGCATCGCAGGGAATTTTGGCACACCGACGTATGTATATGACGCGGATACGATTGTTCAACAATACAGAAAATTACAAAATTCTTTCAAACCGCTGAATGTCAAATTACATTACGCAATGAAAGCGCTTAACAACATCAATGTATTGCGTTTACTCAAGCATGAGGGCGCCGGCATCGATGCTGTTTCCATTCAAGAAGTTCACTTGGGAATTCGTGCAGGTTTCTTGCCTAAAGAGATAATGTACACGCCAAATTGTGTCTCATTCAGCGAAATAAAAGAGGCAGTGGATTTAGGAGTCATGATCAACCTTGACAATCTGAATATTCTAGAGCAATTCGGAGCTTACTATGGTGATAGTGTGAACTGTTGTATTCGAATTAATCCTCATATTATGGCTGGTGGAAACTCCAACATTTCAGTTGGACACATCGACTCTAAGTTTGGAATTTCCATCCATCAAATTAGGCACGTAACAAGAATTGTAGAACATTACAATATCTCTGTGGTCGGCTTACATATGCACACTGGAAGCGATATTCTGGATGCAGATGTTTTTCTCAGGGGTGCCAACCTACTCTACGATGTGGCCAGAGAATTTCCAGATTTACAGTTCATGGATTTTGGCAGTGGGTTCAAAGTGGCATACAAAGATGGTGATATGGCTACCAATGTAGAGCAGGTTGGACAGCGAATTGCCGAATCTTTCCAGGAATTTTGTAAGTGGTATGGACGAGAATTGGAGCTTTGGTTCGAACCTGGAAAATACATTGTGAGTGAAAGTGGCTCATTACTGGTTCGCACGAATGTTGTAAAGCAAACGACATCAACCGTTTTTGCTGGAGTGGACAGCGGACAGAATCACCTTCTCCGACCGATGCTTTATAACGCTTATCACAAGATTGAAAATATTAGCAATCCAAACGGAGAAAAGAAACTCTACTCCATTGTTGGGAATATTTGTGAAAGCGACACCTTTGGAAATGATCGACTATTGAACGAAGTTCGCGAAGGGGATGTACTTTCCATTAGTAACGCAGGAGCCTATGGTTTCTCTATGAGTAATCAATACAATGCGAGATTCCGGCCGGCAGAAGTACTTATCTATGATGGCGAATCTTACCTGATTCGTAAACGAGAAACAATACAAGATTTAATTCAAAACGAAGTAGAAATCCCAGCGCTTGTTCAACAAGAAGAACTGGTTGAAATTGATTAAATTTAGCCAAAACACTGAGTAAATATGGCTGGAGTAATTGGAATAGGTGGAATTTTCATCAAGTTTAAAGACCCGGAATCGATGCGTGTCTGGTACAAAAGTGTATTGGGGATGATCACCAATCCTTACGGCGTATTATTTGAATTCAATGGAGATACAAACACAAGCCAAAAAGGATATCTTCAATTGGGAACTTTTGAAGAAAGCAGCGATTACTTCGGAGATCCTAGTCAGCAGGCAATGCTAAATCTTCGCGTGGATGATTTAACAACGTTTAAGTCTGAATTGGAAGAAAAGGGAGTCAATGTTCTGAATGAAATTGAATCATACAGCTACGGAAAGTTCCTTCATATTTCCGACCCAGAAGGAAACCGCATCGAACTGTGGGAACCAGTTGATATAGAATTTGAGAAAAGTGAAGATGATAAGATGCCTATGAGATAATTGCTTTAACGCCCTTTCATCCTCTCTCCTTTTTCCGAAAACACTGATTATCAGAATAACTAAATCAGTGGTGCAATTGCCAAAACAAGGTTGCTATCAAAGAAAAAAGTATCTTTAGTTCAGCACATACCTACATTATATGAAAAAAGTACTCATTTTCTGTCTGATAATCTTTGGTTTTTGCAGCTGTAAAAAAGACTATTTGTGTCAATGCACCGATACTTCTGTTAATTCTAACAATGGCCAAAGTTCATCAGCAACATACAATGAATTGATCACAGACAAAGAGGAAGATGCAAAGGCAAAATGTACTCTTAAGAATGGTATTATCGCAGATCCTTCAGGAGAGGAAGTGACTACTACAACGTGTGCATTACTTAACTAGACATTACTTACGAAACAAACTAAAATGAAAAAAATGATCATTTGCCTGTTGGCGGTTTTAGGAATGTATAGCTGTAAAAAGGACTACACATGTCAATGTGATATAAGTGTAGTTCAGAGTGATGGAACACCCGTTTTTACTAATACCGAAATTATTACAATTAATCATACGAAAGAGAGAGCCGAAATAAGATGTAAAGCTTATGAAAGGACGGATATCAGCGCTCAAGGAGACGTTACAACATTCACCTGTGCAATTGCGGACTAAGCACTAACGCGGTTAAGAAAGCGATCGAGGTTATCATTCTTCACTAACTTATCCGACCCCATAATCAAAATGTTCTTGCATTTAAAATTACGCAACCACATTTCAAAGTTCGATACAGCCACTTGAAGCGTACCGTTCACATCAATTTTTTGTGTAGGAATATGCTTCTTATCAAATAAGGTATGCAAATCAAACATCTCCTTTTCAATGTCCTGATTTTCATTGATCAACAATAATCCTTCAGCAGAATGTTCTTCCATCTTAACATCATACTCTTCTACCTGAATTCCAAGGGAATTCGCCCACTCACTGATCTGAGCTGAAAAAGCCGAATCTGGCTTTATATAAATGGTTTCTACGCGCATTCGGTACTTATCACTTTTCTTTAAGCGAGCGCAAATATAGTGCTTTAGAGTAAAAGGGTGAATTAAATCAACTAAAATTCAAAACAATTCTTCAATCCGCTCTGCTGGTCTTGCTATAACGGCTTTTCCTGATTTAATTACAATTGGACGTTCAATTAATTTCGGATAGGTTATCATCGCATCAATCCATTGATCATCAGTAAGCAATTTTCCTTTGAAATTTTCTTTGTAATCACTCTCGCCCTTTCGAACCAAATCTTCAGCAGAAATACCTAATTGCCCTATGACTCGCTTCAATTCGTTATGTGAAGGCAGCTCTTTCAAATACTGTACCACTTCATATTCTTTCTCTTTGTTGTCCAGATACTGAAGCGCCAATCTACTTTTAGAGCAACGCGGGTTGTGATATACAATAAACTCCTTTTCCATAATTATCCTCCAAATGTCATTAAGTAAGCTTTCAAAAACTTATCAAGGTCTCCATCCATTACTGCGTCAACATTTCCTGTTTCATAGCCCGTGCGGACATCTTTGACCAATTTATAAGGATGCATGACATAATTTCGAATCTGTGACCCCCATTCAATTTTTTTCTTGTTGGCCTCAATTTCATCCCTTGCCTCCATACGAGATCGGTACTCTAGCTCATACAACTGCGATTTCAGCAATTGCATTGCTTTCTCTTTGTTCCCTAATTGTGAGCGCGATTCCGAATTCTCAATAATAATTCCACTTGGTGCGTGACGCAATCGAACGGCAGTTTCTACTTTATTTACATTCTGCCCCCCGGCTCCTCCTGATCTAAACGTTTCCCAGGTAATATCAGCAGGGTTAACATGAATTTCAATGGACTCATCAACAAGAGGGTAAACGTATACCGAAGCAAAGGAAGTATGTCTCTTTGCATTGGAATCAAACGGAGAAATTCGCACTAATCGGTGAACACCATTCTCACCTTTCAAATAACCAAAGGCAAAATCGCCTGTAAACTCAAGCGTCACTGTTTTCACTCCGGCAACATCGCCTTCCTGATAATTCAACTCCTTTAGTTTGTAACCATTTTTTTGCCCCCACATGGTATACATCCTCATCAGCATTGATGCCCAATCACAACTCTCCGTGCCTCCCGCTCCAGCGGTAATTTGAAGCACAGCGCTCAAACTGTCTTCCTCACTGGATAGCATGTTCTTCAATTCAAGCTCTTCTACCTGAGTCTTAAGCTTGTCAAATTGCTCGTCAACTTCTGATTCTTCACCTTCTCCCTCCTTTGCGAATTCGTAAAGTACTTCCACATCTTCATATGATCCATTGAGATTATCATAGGACTCGACCCAAAACTTAAGTCCCCGAATCGCTTTCATTTGAGCTTCGGCCTTTTTTGAGTCATTCCAAAACTCAGGATCTTGTGTTTTAAGTTCCTCTTCTTTTAAACGCATACGCTTCTCATCGATCTTTAAATAATCTCCAATAACATCGATGCGCTTGCGAATTTCCTTTAACTGATCCTGATTTATCATGGCTGGCTAAATTAGTTAAAAAGATGATAAAAAATGTTCAGAACTAAATATCAAAAGGCGTATCTTCGAGGGCAGAAAATTATATTTTTGCTAGGATTTAAATAAAACGAAATATGAACATTCCAGAAAACCTTAAATACACAAAAGACCACGAATGGATCAGTGTTGACGGAGACATTGCAACAGTTGGAATCACTGATTTTGCTCAAGGAGAGTTAGGAGATATTGTGTACGTTGAAATTGAAACTGAGGGAGAATCTTTGGATAAAGAAGAAATCTTTGGTTCTGTAGAAGCAGTTAAAACTGTTTCAGATTTATTTATGCCTATTTCAGGAGAAATTATCGAATTCAATGAGGCGCTGGAATCTGCTCCGGAAACGGTTAATTCTGATCCTTATGGAGATGGGTGGATGATTAAAGTAAAAATGTCAAATACGGATGAGCTTGCCGATCTTATGGATGGAGCAGCTTATGGAGAATTGATCGGATAATCCGCTTCCCGTGAATCTTCGTTTTTTTGTCGTAAGTGTTATTTGGACTGGACTTATGGTGCTTTTGTTTTTAACACCATCCCATCCATCTCAACCTATATATTTTGATTTGATTCCTTCGAGGGCTGTTATACATGGTCTACTCTTTTGGGGATTTGTTCATTTTTGGGTTTGTGCACTAAAAAAACAAGGAAAGCATGATGTTCTCCGGCGTAATTCTTTTACCATTGCCTTTGCCGCAGCCGTTATCTTTGCGTTGACCGCAGAATTAACTGCCTATTTTTCGGGACTTGCGCATGTTATCAGCGTTTGGAATTTAATTTTTAGTGTTCTGGGGGCTGGTATCGGAATCATAAGCTTTCGCTTACTTTACGCATCATGTTATTGATTTAATGGTATACCTTTTGTAAGATAAATTCATATATTTACATCAAGAATTCAAGTGGAATTATGGAATTAAAGAAAAGTGAGTCTGCAAACATTGAAAAGCTTCGAATGCCATTGACGCTTATCGGACTTTTATTTGTAGGAAGTGTTGTGCTTGCTTCTTTCTCGTACACTTCAGGAGTGGAGAGAGATAAACAAGCAGAAAATGTTCAGAGTGATTCTGACGTGGAATACATGGAGGAAAACACAAATGAGCCACCGCCCCCACCAGAAACACCACCTCAAGTGGATGTTCCACCACCCGTTTCTGAAGAGATTGTGGAGGAAGAGAATACAGAAGAAATTCCTGCTCCAGTTGTACAAACACCTCCACCGGTAGTTCAGGCACCTGTTGAACAAGTGGTTGTAGAGGAAGAAATTATTGATTTCCCAGATGTTGAAGCAACATTCCCTGGGGGAGCTGCAGCGATGCAAAAATGGATTGCAGATAACGTACAATACCCACAAACGTCAATTGAAATGAACGAACAAGGACGTGTTTATTTATCGTTCGTTGTTGAGCCAGATGGTTCCATCTCAAACATTTCAGTTGAAAGAGGTGTAAGTTCAGATCTTGACCGTGAGGCGAAGCGTCTTTTGCGTAAAATGCCAAAGTGGACTCCTGGAGAAGCCAAAGGTAAGAAGGCAAGAACACGTTGTCGATTACCGATCAACTTTACGCTGAATTAATCAATTATATTATTAGAAAACCGCGTACATTTTGTACGCGGTTTTTTTGTGTCCTATTATTTGGCATGCAATTTGGTTTCTTTCGATCGATAAGAATAAATACTATTACAAATTAAATGATCGCTATGGAAACAAAGAAAAGCACAAAAGCAAACATCGAGCGCATGCGCTTCCCGATTACCTTGACTGCATTATTGTTTACAGGTAGTATTGTTCTCGCATCTTTTTCATACACCAATGGATTAGAACGAGAGAAAGACATTGCTGCCGTTGAAAACGCCGGAGAAATTCAATTCGAAATTGAAACCAAGGTTGACCCACCTACACCACCCGAACCTCAAACACAGGATATCATGTTGCCACCTGATGATAACATCATCATAGACAGCAACAATGCTGTTGAACCTCCAAAGGTGACCATCACCCTGCCACCGCCGCCAAAAGTTGAAGTAGGTCCTACAACAGTAACAGAGAAACCGATTATCGAGTTCCCAGATGTTGAGGCACAATTCACACCCATTGGCGAAGAACGTTCGAGCGTGAGCATGCAGCGATGGATTGCTCAGAATGTTCAGTACCCTCAAACTTCCATTGAGATGAATGAGCAAGGACGTGTATATCTTTCATTTGTTGTGGAAGAAGATGGTTCTATTTCGAATATTGCAGTGGAAAGAAGTGTGAGTCCAGACCTTGACCGCGAGGCGAAACGCTTATTGCGTCAAATGCCGCAATGGATTCCAGGAGAAGCTAAAGGACATAAGGTCCGAACGAGATGCCGACTCCCTATTAATTTCACATTAAACTAAAAGAAAAACGCTCTCAAATTGAGAGCGTTTTTTTTATCTCCTTTTAATACGAGGATGTTGCCCCTCCTATGTTCTCAATGGGGTGCCAGGTAGTTTTCACTTCCTGCACATCAGCAATTTGATATAAGTCTTGTGCTTCAATATCCATCCAATTCTTGTCATAAACACGAATACGCTTCATATTTAGTGCAGCACTTTCTTCTAACTCCTTCACAACAGCAGCATCTGTTCCACTGTACACAATACCATTTACATCCATATGATTCGCTAGTGGTGTCAACATTTCTTTCTGTGCTCCTGTAAGTATATTTATAACTCCACCTGGGACGTCAGATGTGCTCAATACTTCGGCAAAAGTAATAGCACATAAAGGCATCTTTTCATTTGCGAGAACAACACACGTATTTCCTCCAGCAATAACTGGCGCAACCAATGAAACCAAACCAATTAGCGAAGTCTCTATGTCAGTTACAACACCGACAACCCCCATTGCTTCGTGAACTGAAAAGTTGAAATGTGATGAAGCAACAGGATTTACAGAACCAAGTACTTGCGTATACTTATCACACCATCCGGCATAATAAATCAAGCGGTCGATAGCCATTAAAACCTCTTTCTCCGCATTCTTCTTAGTAGCTCCTTGAAATACCAATTCATCTACAAACTGTGACTTACGTCCCTCTAGCATCTCAGCAATACGATACAAAATCTGCCCACGATTAAACGCTGCTCGTTCTGACCATCCGCCAAAAGCTTTTCTTGCTGCTACAACGGCATTTCGAACATCTTTTCTTGATGAAAGACAAATATTACCAATTTGTTTTCCGTTGCTATTAAGCGGTGTATAATACCTCCCAGATTCTGTTCTCGGGAATTTTCCGCCTATATAAATCTTGTATGTTTTTAAAACTTCCAATCGTTCCATGTTATTTCAATTTAACATATGCACTTAGTCCATGTAGGCCTCCTTCTCTTCCAAAGCCACTTTCCTTATAACCTCCAAAAGGAGAAGTTGGATCAAACTTATTGTATGTATTCGCCCAAACAACACCAGCGTTCAGTTTTGTCGTCAAATTAAAAATTCGAGACCCTTTGTCTGTCCAGACTCCAGCTGCTAGACCGTACGGCGTGTTATTTGCTTTCTGAATAACTTCATCAACAGTTCTAAATGTCTGAACCGTAAGCACGGGGCCAAAAATTTCTTCTTGAACAATGGTACTTGACTGAGCCACATCTGTAAAAATAGTCGGTGCACAGTAAAAGCCATTTTTCGGAAGTTTGCAGTTACTTTGGTGAATTGTTGCACCTTCATCTTTACCAATTTTAATATACTTGGCAATGGTGTCCAGTTGCTCTTTGGAATTAATTGCTCCAACGTCTGTATTCTTATCCAATGGATTACCAACAATCAAGGTATCCATTCTACGCTTTAATTTCTTGATTACAATATCCGCGACTGACTCCTGAACAAACAAACGTGAACCTGCACAACAAACATGGCCTTGATTAAAGAAAATCCCATTAATGATTCCTTCTACAGCTTGATCAATAGGCGCATCATCTAAAATGATATTCGCTGATTTCCCTCCTAATTCAAGTGTTGCTTTTTTACCAGTTCCGGCAATCGCTTTCTGAATGATCTTTCCAACACCTGTGGAACCTGTAAATGCAATCTTATCGACATCATCATGATTAACAATTGCAGCTCCAGTATCTCCATATCCAGTAACTATATTCACCACTCCAGCTGGCAAACCAGCTTCATGAATTATTTCAGCGAGCTTAAGTGCTGTTAAAGGTGTTGTTTCCGCTGGCTTTAGAACAACCGTATTACCGGCAGCAAGTGCAGGTGCAATTTTCCAAGCCGCCATTAACAGCGGAAAGTTCCATGGAATAATCTGTCCTGCGACTCCTAATGCTTCAACTTCTCTATTCGGAAAAGCGTACTCCAGTTTATCTGCCCATCCTGCATAATAGAAGAAGTGATTACACGCTAGTGGAACATCGACATCGCGCGATTCACGGATTACTTTACCAGCATCCAACGTCTCTATCACGGCCAGTTCTCGTGCACGCTCCTGCATCATTCGTGCTATGCGATAAATGTACTTTGCACGCTCTGCCGGAGTCGTTTTTGACCATACTTCATTGTAAGCTTTTCTCGCTGCTTTCACAGCTTTATCTATATCTTTCTCGTTGGCGTACGCCACTTCCGCCAGCTTATCTTCTGTAGCTGGATTATACGTGGCAAAATACTTTCCTCCTGATGGCTTTACGAACTTCCCACCAATGTATAGATCATAGCGATCTTTGACCTCAATATGCGAAGTGCTTTCAGGCGCCGGAGCATAATCCCATTCGATCGTTGTTTTCTTTTCTTTTTTCTTCGCCATAATTAATCAATTGAAAAATAATCTGTCGACTGATAGTGTCCTGTTTCGGCTTTCATAATTTGCATTAAAACATCATTGGCTAAACTGCTTGCTCCAAAGCGGAACCACTCATTGTTCAACCATTCTTCACCAAGTACTTCTTTAACCATAACTAAGTTGTGAAGGGCGAGTTTAGAATTAGAAATACCTCCTGCCGGTTTCATCCCCACTTTTATACCTGTCTCATCCATAAAGTCCTTAATGGCTTCTAGCATTGTGTAAGTCACTTGCATTGTTGCCGCCGGCTGAATTTTTCCTGTAGATGTTTTAATAAAATCCGCCCCTGCGTACATGGCGATATCACTTGCTCTTCTAACATTATCGAGCGTAACTAATTCACCCGTTTCAAGAATTACTTTTAATCGTGCTTTACCACAGGCCTCTTTGATTGCTGCTATCTCATCAAATACAAAATTGTATTCTCCACTAAGAAACTTCCCTCTTGAAATAACCATATCAATTTCATCCGCACCTTGATCAACAGCGTACTTCGTATCCATCAACTTGACTTCTAAAGGTGCTTGTCCGCTTGGAAAAGCCGTGGATACCGATGCAACCTTAACTCCTGATCCTTCCACCTCTTTCTTCGCCACCCCGACCATTGAGGGGTAAACACATACTGCCGCCACATTTGGTAATCCGGCATGTACGTCGTGAAGATGTCGGGCTTTAAAGCACATTTGTCTTACTTTCCCTGGTGTATCTTTTCCTTCGAGTGTAGTCAAGTCAATCATGTTCAAAATCATATGAAGACCTTGAAGCTTAGCTGATGACTTAATACTCCTCTTTTGAAATCTTGAAACCCGTTCTTCTACCCCTACCTTATCTATACGAGGAGTACTTGAGAAATCGGGCACACGGTGGTTAGTCGTACCGTTTTTCTTATTCATTGAGTGTTTGTTTGTAGCAAATATAGCAATATAGCGTGGCATTAAAAAAGCCCTTCTGAGCTAACTCAAAAGGGCTTAATCTCTATTTCTTTTCAAGTATTAAAGCTGTCCATCAGAATGGTAAACACCTTTCTTGAACACTTTCACTTTTAACAAGATTCCATCAGAATCGTACTCGTAAACTTTTCCATCCCATAGACGGCTGTTTCTAAAGTCTCCATCTTGCCAGATTTCGTCGTTGTCGTTATATACTTTATTGTAACCATTTGGTTGGAAACGCGTTCCTTTTGTTCTTGGATTCACAACGCGTGGTGCTTCAATTCTTGAAGCTCCTGGGTCAACAACATTTACAGCTGCATTCACCATTTCTTTCTGCTCACTCTTTTCTACAGATCCGTCTGCAGCATAATAAATGACTTCTTTGATATCTCCGTTCTCGTAATAGCGTGTTGCTTTACCGGTTGGGATGCCATTCTGAGCTTCGTATTCAAACTCAACCTGACCGTTTGGATATGTATATTTTACTTTTCCTTGTTCTTTTCCGGATTCGTTGTAAGAAGCTTCGTATTCAATGACTCCATTTTCATGAAAACGTTTCAAAGAATCGTAGTGTTTTCCTCGACTGAACGTACCGCGCTCGCGAACGGTTCCGTCAGGCCAAATCTTCGTGTACGCACCACTTGGTCTATTGTTCTTGTATTCACCTCGAAGCTTTGGAGTAACACCGTCGTTATGGTACTTGACCCAAACTCCCTCTTTGCGATCGTCTTTGTAAGAACCTTCTTCGATTTTTCCGTCTGCAGGGAATCCTGCCTCTGGACGATCTTTACCAAGATAAACCCAATTACCTTGCTTTCGCCCCTGGTCGTCTACTTTGCAACAGTCACTTCCTCCTCCTTGATCCTCACCTGACCAAGCGAAGGGAACTGCCATCAATGTCGCAAGTAGTAGAAAAGATACTTTCTTTAGCATATCAATAGTTTTCATTGCAGGAGATAACAGTTCTTAAACGAAAATACTTATCGACCGTTGCTTATCAAAATAAAAATTGATGTTTTCGGCGAATGGCGTTTTTTTATCGATAAAAATTATGCGCGAATAGTAATCCTGTAAAACTTTGTGAATCAAGAACTAATCGTTTTCAATAAATCGACATTCACATTTTCAAGCATTGTTTTAACCAACATC
Organism: Flavobacteriales bacterium UBA6051; assembly: GCA_002427735.1. GTDB lineage: Bacteria > Bacteroidota > Bacteroidia > Flavobacteriales_D > Crocinitomicaceae > UBA4466. The sequence continues at coordinate 49,447 of DIYP01000003.1, read as the reverse complement.
TCAAGGTTAAAACGCTCTTTCCAGCCCCACTGATTTCTCGCTTGAGAATCATCAATTGAACCGGGCCATGTATCTGCAATAGATTGCCTAAAGTCTGGTGCATAACTGATTTTAAAATCGGGGATATGCTTGGTAATTTCTCCTGCAATTTCTTTGGGCGTAAAACTGCAGCCGGATAGATTGTATGATGAGCGGATATCAATTTTTTCCTTTGGCGCCTCCATTAATTCAATCGTAGCTCTAATGGCATCTTCCATATACATCATGGGCAATGCGGTATCTTCTTTCAGGAAGCATGAGAATTCATTTCCAAGCTTCGCCTGGTAAAAAATATCCACCGCATAATCTGTTGTTCCACCTCCCGGTAGACTTGTATAAGAAATTAAACCGGGGTAACGAATACTTCGCACGTCAACACCGTAATTATTATAGTAGTATTCGCACCATCTTTCCCCAGTCTGTTTGGAAATACCATACACAGTAGTGGGCTCCATAATCGTAAGCTGAGGAGTGTTTATCTGAGGCGTAGTTGGTCCGAAAACCGCAATAGAACTTGGCCAGAATATCTTCTCAACATGTCCTTCTTTCGCTAGGTCAAGAATGGTAAATAAACCTTCCATGTTTAATTCCCATGCAAATGCCGGATTCTTTTCAGCAGTAGCACTTAAAAGTGCCGCTAGTAAATACACTTCCTTAACACCGTTTTCAATGATATAATTTCGGACTTCTTCTCTTTTCAACGCATCCATTTGTACATATGGGCCTCCACGCAATGCTTCAGGGCAAGATTCCTTCAAATCTCCCGCAATAACTGCTTCTGTCCCTTTTCTGTTTCGTAGTTCCAGAACTAGTTCTGTTCCAATCTGGCCTGCGGCGCCAATAATTAATGTCTTACTCATAATACAGGTGTTCACTTGCAAATAGAAAGATTTTTTCCAAAAAATCCTATACCACTGACAAAAAACAACAGGAAAGCATTTAACTGATAATTATCATTTTTTGTTTAGATCAAGGAACATACTTTTGCTGAATTCACTTAACTTTAGCTCAACATGTGGACAGGTTTAAAAGACTATTTAACATATCTGATTAAACGCAACCCTGAATGAGCGGGTAGTTGATCACACAAATGAATCTGAATGTTAATCAAATTATTAAAACATGCCATTTTATCATAAACTGGGTAAAATCCCACATAAAAGACATACTGTATTCAGAAAAGACAACGGTGAACTGCATCACGAGCAGTTATTCGGAACGATTGGCTTTGATGGAATGTCTTGTCTACTATATCACCTTGAGCCGCCAACGATCGTAAAAGAATTTGTCGAGCGGGTCGACTTAAACCCTGAAGTTGCTGAGGATAAGCAATTGCAGATGCGAAGCTTTATGGGGTACAAAGTTCCACCAAAGGATGACTTCATTGAGAGTCGCGTTCCTATGCTTGTAAATAATGATTGTCACATCGTTTTAGCCTCTCCGAGAAAGTCATTGCGTGATTATTTCTACAAGAATGCGGATTGCGATGAGGTAATTTTCATCCACGAAGGATCTGGAAAGCTTCGCACACAACTTGGGAACATTGAATTTAAGTATGGTGATTATCTAGTAATTCCACGCGGAATGATCTACCAAATTGATTTCGATACAGAGGATAATAGACTGTTTATTGTGGAATCTACCCGACCGATTTACACACCTAAAAGATACCGCAACTGGTTTGGTCAGTTATTGGAACATTCTCCATATTGCGAGCGTGACTTCCGACCACCTTCAGAACTAGAAACGCATGCTGAGAAAGGAGATTTCCTAATGAAAACTAAAAAACAAGGAATTCTTTATTCTTATACATACGCATCACATCCATTCGATGTTGTAGGTTGGGATGGCTATAATTATCCTTACGCTTTCTCAATTCATGATTTTGAGCCAATTACGGGACGAGTGCATTTACCGCCTCCTATTCATCAAACTTTCGAGACGGACGCCTTTGTAATTTGTTCGTTCGTACCTCGTTTGTATGATTATCATCCTGATTCAATACCGGCACCATATAATCATAGCAATATTGATTCTGATGAAGTATTGTATTACGTAGATGGTGATTTCATGAGTAGAAACAATATTGAGCGTGGACAGATAACACTTCATCCGGCAGGGCTTCCGCATGGACCTCATCCTGGAGCTTATGAAAGAAGTATTGGAAAAAAGGAAACAGAAGAATTGGCTGTAATGGTTGATACTTTTAAACCTTTACAGTTAACAAAACAAGCAATGAACCTTGAAGTAGAAGATTATTATCAATCTTGGCTTCACTAAAAAAGATCAACATGTCAAAAGATATCGAAAACGTAGATTACGGATTAGAAAAAATATTTGAAGGAGCGCAAGATTTCTTGCCTTTGTTAGGAACGGATTACGTAGAGTTTTACGTTGGAAATGCGAAACAAGCCGCTCATTTTTATAAAACAGCATTTGGGTTTCAATCATACGCATATCGCGGACTTGAAACAGGAGCAACCGATTCGGTTTCCTATGTTGTCAAGCAAGATAAGATCAAGCTCGTACTTACGACTCCATTGAACTCAAAGTCTCCAATTAATGACCACATTGTGAAGCATGGCGACGGTGTAAAAGTTGTAGCATTATGGGTGGATGACGCTCGAAGTGCTTATGAAGAAACTACTTCACGTGGTGCTAAGTCTTATATGGAACCTACTGTGGAAAAAGATGAGCATGGAGAAGTTGTTAGAGCTGGAATATACACCTACGGAGAAACTGTTCACATGTTTGTTGAACGCAAGAATTATAATGGTGCGTTTCTTCCTGGATTTAACGCTTGGGAGTCAGACTACAACCCTGAGCCTGTTGGACTGAAGTTTATTGACCATATGGTGGGGAATGTTGGATGGAATGAAATGAACATATGGGTAAAGTGGTACGAAGATGTAATGGGCTTCGAAAACTTCCTTTCGTTTGATGATAAGCAGATTCACACAGAGTACTCTGCATTGATGAGTAAGGTAATGAGTAATGGAAACGGACGTATCAAGTTCCCAATTAACGAGCCTGCCGAAGGAAAGAAAAAATCTCAAATTGAGGAATATTTAGACTTTTACGAAGGCCCAGGTGTTCAGCACATTGCAGTGGCAACGAATGATATCATTTCTACGGTGACCGCTATGCGTAAGCGCGGTGTGGAGTTCTTGAGCACTCCACCAGATGAGTATTACAGTGCTGTCCCAGAGCGTTTATTGGTCCATGATCATAAGTTACGTGAAGACATTGAAGTACTAAAAAGTCTGGGAATTATGATTGATGCCGATGAGGAAGGCTATTTATTACAGATTTTCACAAAACCTGTAGAAGACAGACCAACCCTATTCTTTGAAATCATTCAACGAATGGGGGCACGTGGATTTGGTGCAGGAAACTTCAAGGCTTTATTTGAGTCTATTGAACGTGAACAAGAAAAACGAGGGACACTCTAATATATCCCTTCCAGAAGTTTAAAAGCCGCGGTAATTCGCGGCTTTTTTTATGCAATGATACAGTTCACCGAATAATAGCTACAGTTCACCTATTCTCTCTTTCAAACCAATGAGTCAAGCTATAGATTTGAAGTATCAAAAACACAGACTATGGTATTTTTAGACAAACACAGAAGAGCACGTCATCGTAAATCGAAGGTTCTAGCGGGGGCACTCATCATTGGTTTTGGAGTTGCATTCCTTTTGCTTCGCATGGGAGTTGCTGTTCCATCCTGGATTTTTTCATGGAAGACAATTCTCATTGCTGTAGGAAGTGTACTTCTCTATAAGCACAACTTCAGAAGTTTTCCAGGGTTTATTTTAATCGGAATTGGGAGTATTTTCCTAATCAATGAAATTCAACCTCACACCGTTGACACGAAGCTTATACTTCCAGTTATAGTTATTTCTTTCGGCGTTATGATGATTGGCAAAGCAACTAACCTGTTCGGTTCAAAAAAAAAAGGCCGACATAGACGACACAGAACAACGATGTTCGATGATGATAAAGAAATATCATCAGACGACTTCATACAGGCAACAACCTTCTTCGGAGGCGTAACAAAAAATGTCGTCAGTAAGAATTTTAAAGGCGCTGACTTTACTACAGCTTTTGGCGGAACGGAAATCAATCTGACCAGGGCCGACATTCAAGAACCCATCACCATCAATGCTTCAACGGCTTTTGGTGGAGTCACACTCATTGTTCCCTCCAATTGGCAGGTTAAATCAGACATCACCACTATTTTTGGTGCGGTCGAAGATCAGCGAACAATGATTAGCGACGTAGAGCATGATCCTGAAAAAACAGTTACACTAACCGGATCCTGTTTCTTTGGAGGAGTAGAGATTCACAGCTACGTATAAATTTATTAATGGCCGAACAAGGAAAAACATATCAGTTGTTTACAATGAGGATGATTAAAACGATCAGCCTCATTGCCTGCTTCAGTATACTTCAGTTCATCATAATGCGCCACTATGGATTAACACTTAAAGCTGCATTCCTTGACTCTATCACTCTTTTCTTGCTCGCCTTTCTTTTTATCAATCTGATTTATGTTGTTCAGCGTTATTATCATTCAAAAGTAGCCTTGAATACCGCAAATTTAGGCAGTGTAATCCTGTTTACCGGAATTACGATTGTTTCTCATTATTTCATTTCATATGCCATATTCAGTTATAATGATGCATTTCTGGAATACCTGAATAATTCCGTTGTTTTTAAAAGTGTTTTTGTCATTCTCACCTACACAGTGGGCCTTCTTCTTATCTGGATCGATCAACAAAGAATACAGGAAAAGCGACTTCAGGAATTTGCCGTGGAGAAAGAGCGCGAATCCATTAAAATTGAGCTAAACAGTATCCAACAGCAATTTAAACCACATTTCTTATTCAATAGTCTTAATTCAATCAACGCATTGACCACAACAAATCCAGAAGAAGCAAGGCGAATGGTGCATCTATTATCAGAGTTTATGCGCGGTGCAGTTCGCAAAGATCAATCAGAAATGGTCACATTAGAACAAGAGATCAGGCATATTAAACTATATACTGATATAGAAAAAGTGCGCTTTGGTGACCGCTTAACAGTCAATTACGAAATCGAAAAAGGATGTGAGACGCTATTGCTTCCAGCACTCATTCTCCAGCCGCTCATCGAAAATGCCATCAAATACGGATTGTACGGTCATACTGATGAGGTAACCATTGAAATTAATATCACTCAACAAAACAACTTGCTTCATATTCGTTTAATCAACCCTTATGACCCTGAATTGAATGATACAGTGAAAGGTACTGGTTACGGTTTACGTTCCATTGAAAAGAAAATGCTGATATTGTACAATCAGGCTAATCTTCTCAAAACGGAGGCTCTCGAACAAACATTCACGACAACACTAAACGTTCCTCAACTATGAAAAAGGTATTAATTATTGACGACGAACCGCTGGCAAGATCCATAGTCAAAGAGTTTCTAAAAAATCATAGCGAACTCGAAGTAGTTGGCGAATGCAACAATGGATTCGAAGGTTTGAAAGCAATTGAGGCACATGCCCCAGACCTCATTTTTCTAGATATTCAAATGCCAAAAATTAATGGTTTTGAAATGCTGGAAATCATTGATGAAGATCCTTCCGTTATTTTCACAACTGCCTATGATGAATACGCGATTAAAGCATTTGAGACTTCCGCAGTCGACTATTTACTCAAACCATTTACTCAAGACCGTTTCAATATGGCCATTGAGAAATGGAAAAAAAACACAAACCAGACGGTATCAACGAGTTTAAGTGAAACAACACAAAAACAGCCAAACGAGGGACAGCGAATTGTTGTGAAAGAAAACGGTAACATTAAGATTATTCCAACAAAAGATGTGATTTACATCGAAGCTTACGACGATTATGTAAAAATCCACACCTCAGAAAAGTATCATCTGAAGAAAAAAACGATGAGCTATTATGAGCAAACACTTGATAAAAGAGACTTTTTGCGGATTCACAGGTCGTACATTTTAAATTTAAATGAACTACTTCGGATTGAATCATTTGAGAAGAATAGTTATCGAGCAACGCTGAGCAATGGTGCGCAAATTCCGATCAGTCGTAATGCCTATGGTGAGCTAAAAAGTGTTTTGGGAGTATAAGTGATTTTAATCATAGATTCAGGGGAAAGATTTGTTTAACTTTGAGCATCTATAATCATGAGTATGACACGCGAAGAACTCTTAAAAGCTATTGACGAAAAGTATGAGGCAATGGGACAGAATCCGGATGTACATTTATCCGGTTTGTTGCATGCTGAACCCATTACTTATTGGGACTATATTCAGGTGGAAGCACTACTTGGATTGCAGATTCAGCGAACACAATTGAAAGATGAGATGGTTTTCATCATGTATCATCAAATCAATGAGCTTTTGTTTAAAATGATTCTTTGGGAAATTGATCAGGTGTCTCACGATGAGGAGATCTCCACTTCTAAGTTTTCCAAGCATTTAGATCGTATCAGTCGCTATTTCGATATGCTTTCTAATTCTTTCACAATAATGGGAGACGGAATGGACGTTGATCAATACATGAAGTTCAGAGATACCCTCACTCCAGCAAGTGGATTTCAAAGTGCTCAATACCGTAAAATAGAATTCGCCTCAACGGAGCTAATCAACTTGATTGATTTTCGCGTTCGTGCGACCATTGATCGGAATACTCCATATACATACGCCTTTGACAACCTCTATTGGCAGGCCGCTGGTCTGGATCATACGACTGGAAAGAAAAGTGCGCTTTTATCAAATTTTGAGAAGCGCTATAAGGATGAGTTTATCAACTTCATGAAGGAGTATAACACGATTAACTTGTGGACAAAATTCAAATCGCTACCGGAAGAAGATCAAAAGGATTTGCAATTGGTGAATTCAATGCGTCATTATGACCATACAGTCAATGTAAAATGGGTGATGCACCACTACAATGCAGCCGCCAAATATCTCAACAGTGGTGAAACAGAAGCAGAAGCTACTGGTGGAAGTGAGTGGCAAAAATACATGCACCCTCGCTATCAACGCCGTATTTTCTTTCCAGACTTATGGTCAGAAAGTGAACTTGAAAACTGGGGAGTAGACAACCTGGAAGATCACGCACATTTGACGGAAATTTGAATGCTCAATTGAAAATGCATTCGTTACCTTTACCCAAAATTTAAAATTATGGCGGAAGTAGGAATTATTATGGGAAGCACTTCTGATATGCCTGTTATGCAAGAGGCAGCAGATATTCTAAAGGAACTCGGAGTTGCTTACGAAATCAATATTGTTTCTGCTCACAGAACGCCTGAACTCATGTTTGACTATGCGAAAACAGCTCATGAACGTGGAATTAAAGTAATCATTGCTGGAGCTGGTGGAGCGGCTCATCTTCCTGGTATGACAGCATCCCTTACTCCACTTCCCGTGATCGGAGTTCCTGTAAAGTCACGTAATTCAATTGATGGTTGGGACAGCATTCTATCTATTCTTCAAATGCCAGGAGGTATTCCTGTGGCAACAGTAGCACTTGATGGTGCGAAGAATGCGGGTATTTTGGCCGCTAAGATTATTGGATCTTCTGATCCTGATGTTTTAGCAAGAATGACTGATTACATGGCTGGATTGAAGCAAAAAGTATTAGACAACGCTTCAGATATCAATACTTTTAAGTAAACTAGGCTTCCTCTTCCAACATTTCGGACAGAATTAATCCTCGTATAAAAGGTAATTCTTTCGCATTTCCTTGTACGCACGTAGCTCAGGCTCCCAGCTTTCACGAATTTCTTTTTCTGTCATTCCATCATTTACCTGACGCCAAAGTTGATCATTTCCGGCAAGTAGATTAAAAATTGGTTTTTTGTCCTTGAATAGATTCCCATTCAACAAACTATCTGCCTGAAACAAAAATCGCAGATCAAACTCTGTTGCACGTTCAAATCCGGTTTCTTTGAGATTAATCCAGTTACACTTCTGGTTCAAGAACTTAGGCGTCATCGAACCGTATCCGGCTTTAGGAGTAAAAGAAAAGCCTGTTTCAGGGAAATCAGGATGACCAAAACGTTCAAAAGGACCATCTGTACCGCGACCGCAAGAAACGGCAGTACCTTCCAATAAACATAAGCTTGGATACAATTGAATGGATAAATCAGAACGTAAGTTTGGTGAAGGCTGAACAGGAAGAGAATAAGCCATATTGTGCGTATATCCCTCACATTTGATAACGGTCAAACTGAATTCTTCGCCGGTCGAAACCCACTTTTCGCCCAAAATCATCTTGCCATACTCCCCTATCGTCATTCCATGAACAATTGGCACAGGATGCATCCCGACAAAAGACTTAAATTCTTTTTCCAAAACAGGCCCATCGACATAATGACCATTTGGGTTGGGACGATCTAATATTACAACAGGAATATCGGCCTCGCCACATGCCTCCAGCACATAATGCAGCGTAGAAATATAGGTGTAGAATCGTGCACCTACGTCTTGAATGTCGAACAGGATAATGTCCACCCCATCGAGCTGCGACTGCTTCGGCTTTTTATTCTTACCGTAGAGTGAAACGATGGGTAAACCAGTTCTAACATCTTTACCGCTTCCCACAAGTTCACCGGCATCCGCATCTCCTCGAAAGCCATGTTCCGGCGAGAAAACCTTGATCACATTAAGTCCTGACCCTAAAAGAGAATCAACCAAATGTGTTTGACCTATTAAAGATGATTGGTTCCCAACAACGCCAATTCGCTTACCTTCCAGCATGTGAAAATATGCCTCTGTCACCTCAGCTCCTACTCGAAGCACGGTAGAATCCTCTTTTATTTCCGGGGATATATCAGTGATCTTGTTTTCTGTACTTCCGTATCCGCAGGCACTTATCAAAAGAATGAAAATGCTTTTCAGGCACAAAACCTTTGTGTACTTTAGTCGAAAACTACATTGCGCGTTGGCATTTGAATATTTCATATCTAAGAAAACCCTTAAGAGTGTTGTACAAGGTAAGAAAGTTTCGAAACCTATTGTGCGGATCTCTGTCATTAGTATTGCCCTTGCGATTATCGTAAACCTTATTACAGTTGCCGTTGTCACTGGATTTCAGCAAGAAGTACGCCAAAAGGTAAGCGGGTTTGGCTCACATATATTCATCATGAATGGCAGTGAAGGGAATATTTATGAAAGTGATCCTATTCGCATTGATCAGCCTGTTATTGCTGGGCTCAAAAGTGACACGCATATCTCCTCCATTCATCCGGTAGGTTACAAAACTGTATTATTCCAGTCGAGTAAAAATGAGGTGACCTATAAGTTGCCCAGTGGAAAAGACACAACTGAGATTCAACAACAAGTCCATGGTGCAGTTATTAAAGGAGTAAATGACGATTATGATTGGAGTTTCTTTAAAGAACACTTGATTGATGGAAAAATTCCTGTTTTTGCGGATAAAAAAGACTTGGAGGAAATCGTTATTTCAAAGAAAATTGCGGGAGATCTCCAATTTGAAGTTGGCGATACTGTGACCGCTTTTTTCGTGAAAAATCAACCGGTAAAACAACCTTTTGTCATCGCTGGCATCTATGAGACAGGGTTGGAAGAGTTTGATAAAAAGATTGTTCTAGGGCACCTTCACGCAGTTCAAAAGCTCAATGATTGGGGAATTCAAGCTGAGATAGAAGTTGCTGATACACTTTATGATGGACAGTTAATAATTAAAGGAAATGTCTCTGGCGGAAATGGAAATATTCGATACGACTGGGGAGAAGGATTCGACAGTTTTTCAGGTTTTACACTTTGTCCTATTAAAGATACTTTGATCACACTGATTGCGACGGATTATTGGACCGACATCAGGGCTGATGTTTCTGAAACAAGTATTCCTGATACGGCTTACCTAAAAATTACCATTGAAGGAGAAGCTTATTCTCCATGCGATGTTCCATTAGATGATTTTGAAGAAATAGAACGCGATTATCTCAATGAATCAGGAACGGAATACTCTATTCAAGCGGGACAAAAAAAGTTGCTTTTTGAATCAACTCCAGGCACCGGGAGCTCTCACAATTATGTAGGTGGTTTCGAACTAACTGTGAGCGATTGGGCCATGTTAGATCAAGCCATGTTCACAACTAGTAAAAAAGTAGATTTTATCCCAACACCTTATGGAGAAATCCTAAAGACCACTAGTATTCGTGAAAATGAACGCGATATTTTCGTTTGGCTGGATTTTCTGGATATTAACGTGATCATTATCTTAACACTGATGATCATTATTGGGATTATCAATATGGGATCCGCATTACTTGTACTTATCTTAATTCGCTCCAATTTTATTGGAATGATGAAAGCAATGGGAGCCACCAATTGGAGCATTCGTAAGATTTTCTTGATTCAATCTACCTTTCTAATTGGGCGTGGATTGCTTTGGGGAAATGCTATTGGTCTGGGAATCTGTTTTACTCAGTATTACTTTGGAATTTTTACACTTAATCCGGAAGTCTATTATTTAACAGAAGTGCCTATAGAACTGAACATTTGGCACTGGATTCTTTTGAACATTGGAACTTTGCTCGTCTGCGTCATCTCTTTAATACTTCCAAGTATTGTCATTACGCGAATCAATCCAGTGAAGGCCATAAAATTTAACTAAGCGACAACAAGGTAAGTCATCCTCCTAATCGAAACGAAGAACATTTCCTTCTTTCAGTAGCTCCTTCGCGGTTTTCCAATCTGGGAGTGACTCCATATCCAATGTCCGTGTTCGAATTTCTTTCGCCATCTTTTTACTCCCTTTCATCGCCTCCAGATGTGCACCAGAACTTGCAAAATCCTTGAGTTCCTGATCACTGTTCCATAAAGTTATGGTATAATGCTTGGTCCAAACACCTCGTTTTTTGAATTGCTTGCAATCCGTTGTCTTGAGTTGGCGAATTATTTTCAAGGCATTGGAAGAAAGAGCGAAGAACTTCAATGGCCCTTTCAACTCTATCGACGTAATCGTCACCTTCATAACACTGATTTATTCTGTCTTAAGACTTACGAACTGATATGGCCAGTATTTGTCCTTGTCTGCAGAGTCATCTTCATATGCCGGACCTCCAACAGTTGAAGAAACAACAACAACATTCACCTTACCCGCAAACTTCTTTTCGAAATGCTGAATAAGGTCGTATTTCATATTCTCTGCCCTAACTTCAGCCAGTTTTTCGTTTGAGCCAAACGTTTTTGTTGGTACCTGAGATGCCGAAGAAACGATTTTAATAGTTACGCTTTCACGACCGTCTTTCAGTTGTTTTTCAATGTCCTTTACAAAGCGTTTCAACTTTCCTCTTTTCACTGAAAGCTTATTCTTGTTATAACCGAAATTATACTTGAATTCAAAGTTTTCATAATCAGACGCAATAACTGGATCTATTGGCATTGGAGGTTCATCAACAACGCAAGTACTTGTCGCCGTTTGCCCTACCTTGTCCGTTATTTTAACAGAATACTCTCCCTTTTCAAGCCCCATAGCATCTTCGGCGACTGTTCCGTTTGACCACTCAAACGTAAAAGGAGGAGCTCCCCCAGTGACCGTTAAGTCGATTGAACCGTCCGCACCTTTGTACACAGTAACGTCTGTTGCAGAACAAGAAACTGAAATGGGAGGTGGTGTGTAAATGTCGATCATGTAGATATCACTTCGAAGCACATCACCACGGTTACTTGACCAGTATGCCTGATCACCCGAATGTGTGAAATACGCATCAAATTTGGGCGAATTAATGCGCTCCCCAAGATTCATAGGTTTTGACCACTCTGTCCAGCTTCCTTGTTTTACAGAATAAAAAATATCGGCGTCTCCTTGACCTCCAAAACCATTACTTGAGAAAAACAAAGTGTCTTGTGACTTTGATAAAAACGGTGAAATCTCAAAGCCCGTCGAATTAATCACATTCCCCATGTGCAACGGAGCTGACCAAGAACCATTTTCTTTGGTACTCACATATAAATCTTCCTCACCCAATCCCCCAGATTCTCGATAAGAAATGATGATAACATCTTCTTTTTCATTTACGTGGAATCCGAAAAACTCACTCTCAATATTCAGTTCAGGAATCTCAATTTTTACTGGTGTAGACCAACCCGTGCCGCTACCTTCCGAAACTGCGATCCCTTTTTCAAGATCTTTCTTTCCGTCATATGCATTGAGCAAGTACATCTTTGATCCATCAGAACTCAATCCCACAACCGCATTATTGAATTTATTATTCAAATCCTTGAGTCGCTCGCAATCTATATAGTCACCGTTTTCATCCTTTCGACTGTACCAAATATCCTGATCAGTTTCTCCCCCTTTATTCTCTGCATCAAACGTGCGTACAAAATAGAGCATGGAACTATCTTTCGAAAAAACCGGAATACTCTCTTCCGCTTCGGAATTGAGTGTACCCCCTAGCTTTATCGGATCAGAATAATCCCAAAACTGTCCAAATGAAAATGAATACAATCCTGTAAACAGGCAAGTAAATAGTAGTTTTCCTGACATGCGCGGGTAGTTTATCGTCCTAACATTAAACCAAGTACAAGCTCGTGTCCGCCTGCACTGTACTGATTAAACTCTGAAATGGAATAATCAAATGAATAACCAAATTTGAAACGTTCGCTAATATTTAATCCGGCCATTGCAATGAAGGCGTCCGGATTGCTAAACCCGCCGATTCCTTGTCGGTATGACAATCCAAACCAGAGCCATTCTTTATACTCCAACTGAAGTGAACCATCGAGTGAGATAGGTGCTGGATACATGTATTTCACAAGAACAGCAGGCATTAATGTCAAATCATTCCCAATCGGAAATTTATATCCAGCTGTAAACATCATGTGCGTTGTAGGATCAAAATTCGCTGTTCCGTTTCCAAAGCTTACGAAGTCTCGCGTCAATTGCTCTGCTGAAATACCAATAAACAGCTCTTTCGAATAGAAATATAAGCCAGCACCAACATCCATTGTGTTCAAATTCGTGTTCTGCGCATAACTGTCATACGTATTATCTGTATACCCTAAGGTAGGTGCCATCATGTTTAATGTTTGCGCGCGATCTGACAAGAACGTATGATTCGATAAACCAACGTTAGCGCCGAAAGAAAGATTATAGTTCTGCGCGACTGGCAAATGGATGGCATAAGTAATAGCTCCTTTCAATTGTCGAAACGCACCGTATTGATCGGCAATAAGCATTCCTCCAAGGGCGTGCTTCAATTTACCCGTCTTAATTTCTGGATTTCTAATAGGCCCATTACTCGTTCTAAGCGCCGGATTAAAACGGCGACGTGGCTTTTTGGAAAGTGTTGAAGAAGCATAAAGATAACTGGACATTGGAGCATTCTCTAATCCTGCCCATTGCATTCTACCGCCGAGTGTAACATCTACAAAATCGTACATTCCGGCAGCTCCAGGATTGACCATATATTGATTTCTCAAATACTGGCTGAATTGAGGCATCTGTTGCCCGAAAGCAAAGCCGCTAAGCCCCAACATTAGTACAAACAAACTCTTTCGCATGGTTTTGTCAAATTAGTTGCACTATTCATACGAATTTCATGGCAAAATGGTTGTATTAAAATACAGCAAAACCATAAACCGTCGCATTTCAAGCTCAAAAGAACGTTACAAAATACAAAAATGTCCGAACATACTAAACGGAAGGGGAAATGATAAAACCATGATAACTCTGGAATAATGAAATAGAATTGGTTTATTCCATACAATCACAGCCTTCGTCAAAAACGAGGTCTACTTCCGGCAGCAAACTATTCCACTTTTCCTGAAAACTCGGAGCGAAGCGAATCCCACTAAAATCAATCTTTTCCAGGTTCTTCAGATTTACTAGTGTACCGGGCAAATCTCTGATTGGTGTATCGTATAAATCAATATACTTTAGGCTCGAAGCATATTCAATACATTCTGGGATCTTCTCAAAAAGATTTCGATTTAAGATCAACTGCTCAAGGCTAGACATTCTACACACGACCATAGGGAAAACCGATAATTTATTTTTAGCAACATCTAATCTTGTCAATTGCTTCATATCTCCAATAAAATCGGGAAGTTTGGTTAACTTATTTTTTTGCAGATCTAACACTTTCAATTTTTGGAATTTAGCGAGTTCTTCTGGTAAGCTGGATAGCTTCATCTTTGCAAAAGAAATTCCATAGATAGTGTCTGGGTCAGATACACGCGCTTCTTCCCAGCTGTAGACTTTCGGATCACTTTCCTGCGCCAGCAGATCAGAAGTTCTGCTAACCAAGAGTAGTAAAATAAGTACGTATATCGTTTTCATCCTTGATCAGTTGCTCTTTCAATTCATTCACTGAATCAAACTTAATTTCATCTCGGAAACGAGACAATAACTGTACCGTAATCTGTTCTCCATAAAGATTTCCTGTAAAGTCAAACAGATTTACTTCCAGTGAAGTTTTACGCTCATCATTCACTGTTGGTCGCTCACCTATATTCATCATCCCTTCATGAATTGTACCGCTACTAAGCAAAACATTTACAGCATAAACTCCAGTCTTCGGAATCAGCTTTATTTCACTTTCAACATCAAGATTTGCTGTTGGAAACCCAAGTTGTCTTCCCAAAGCTTCACCCTGAACTACCTTTCCATAAAGTTCGTAAGGTTCTCCCAAAAACAACTGCGCTTTCGCCATCTCACCTTCTTGAATCGCACGGCGAATTTTAGTGGAACTGATATTCACTTCGTCTATCTCCTGTGCTGCAATTTCTATGACCTCGAACCCATAGGTATCACAAACATCCAATAGAAATTCTAAACTACCTTCTCGGTTTTTACCGAATTGGTGGTCGTAACCAATGACCAACTTCTTAACATTCAATTGATTCACAAGGTAATCCCGCACAAATTCAATGGCAGTCAAACGAGAGAATTCGTGCGTAAATGGATGAACAATCACATTTTGCAAACCAATTCTTCTCAGTTTATCTATTTTTTCAACTTGTGTTTGAATTAACTGTAAACCGTGCGTATCGGGATACAACACCATGCGTGGATGCGGGTAAAACGTAAAGAGTACAGACTCACCTCCAATTTTTTCAGCCTCTTCGTTCAGCTGTTGAATGATTTTCTGATGTCCAAGGTGAACTCCGTCAAATGTTCCAATGGTCAATACTGGATTTGGAATGGAGCTCAATTGCTCGAAGCCTTGAAAAATTCTCATTGCGTTAAACCAGGTGTTTATTACTTAATACAAAGTTAAACATCTGTAATTATTCCTCGCCACAACCCTTGATTGATTTCTGGATATACTCACTCGCCTCGGCATCGAACTCATACTTTTGAACAATGTTATTTGCCATCCCAACACATTCATCGTCCAATGAAGACTGGTGCCGTTTCACACATTCACAATAAGCCTCCATATCCTGCTCCACCGTTGTATCCTGGCAAGCGACAGCACTCATTAATACAGATAAAGAAAACGGCAGTAAAACTCGCGTGCGCATTTATTCCTTTTTTTTGTTTGCAACAATACCACAATTTAGGTATTTTTGCAGAGATAATTAGGTTTATTTATAATTAATCTAAATAAAGAGAATGATAACAGTAACAGACTCAGCAAAGAAGCAAGCCCTTCGTCTAATGGAGGATGAGGGACAGGAAGGTTACTTCATCCGCGTTGGTGTCCAGGGCGGTGGATGCTCTGGTTTAATGTATCAACTGGATTTTGATAATAAGGAATCTGAAGACGATAAGTCATTTGAAGATAATGGCATTAAGGTAGTAGTGGATAAGAAAAGCTTCTTATATCTCGTGGGCACAACTTTGGATTTTTCAGGAGGATTGAACGGAAAGGGGTTTGTTTTTGTTAACCCCAATGCAGATAGAACCTGTGGTTGTGGTGAATCATTTTCAATTTAAGAAAGCATGTCGAATTATACTGAAAACGAATTAGCACAGGATCTTGAAAACCAAGAGTACAAATTTGGTTTTACCACGGATATAGAATCTGACAAAGCTCCCAAAGGACTATCGGAAGATATCATTCGTTTCATTTCTGCAAAAAAAAATGAACCAGAATGGTTACTGCAACATCGCCTAGAAGCTTTTACAGTTTGGCAATCAATGACAGAGCCTGAGTGGGCGCATGTTACTTATGAGAAGCCAGATTTTCAGGATATAACCTACTACTCTGCTCCCAAGCAAACGAAGAAGTACGAAAGCTGGGATGATGTAGATCCGGAGATGAAAGAAACCATGAAAAAGCTGGGGATTTCATTAGAAGAGCAAAAAAGATTAACTGGAACAAGTGTAGCTGTAGATTTCGTTATGGATTCGGTTTCTGTTGCTACATCTTTCAAAGAAAAACTGAAAGAGCTTGGGATAATTTTCTGCTCTTTCTCAGATGCAGTCCAAGAGTATCCTGAACTTGTGCGTGAACACATGGGAACTGTTGTACCAACTACTGATAACTTTTATGCAGCGTTGAATTCAGCTGTTTTCACAGACGGTTCATTCTGTTATATTCCTAAAGGAGTGAGATGTCCAATGGAATTGTCTACCTATTTCCGCATCAATGAATCGGGAACGGGGCAATTTGAGCGCACGCTGGTAGTTGCAGACGAGGGATCCTATGTTTCCTACCTTGAGGGATGTACCGCACCGCAACGAGATGAGAATCAATTGCATGCAGCTGTGGTAGAACTCATTGCAAAAGACAACGCAGAGATCAAATATTCCACTGTACAAAACTGGTACCCTGGTGACAAAGATGGAAGCGGTGGTGTGTTCAACTTTGTAACAAAGCGAGGTATTTGTGGTACGAATTCTAAAATATCCTGGACACAAGTAGAAACGGGTTCTGCCGTGACTTGGAAATATCCTTCATGTATTTTGAAAGGAGACAACTCTATTGGAGAATTTTATTCTGTGGCGGTCACTAACAACTTCCAACAGGCAGATACCGGAACGAAAATGATTCATCTCGGGAAGAATACGAAGAGTACCATCATTTCAAAAGGAATTTCTGCTGGAAAATCACACAATTCGTACCGAGGGCTAGTTCAAATTCATAAGAATGCTGAAAACGCCCGCAACTTTTCGCAATGTGATTCACTTTTGATGACAGACGAATGTGGGGCGCACACCTTCCCATATATTGAATGCAAGAATAGTTCTGCCAAAATTGAACACGAAGCCACGACTTCAAAAATTGGTGAAGATCAAATTTTCTACTGTTTGCAACGTGGAATTAGTGAAGAGAAAGCCATTGGACTTATTGTTAATGGTTATTGTAAGGAGGTCTTAAATCAACTTCCAATGGAATTCGCAGTAGAAGCACAAAAACTCCTGACCATAAGCCTTGAGGGATCGGTCGGTTAATGATAATTATTTGAATACGAGTATAGCGATGATAAAAATTGAAAACTTACACGCAGAAATCGACGGAAAAGAAATTCTTAAAGGTCTCAACCTTGAAGTAAAGGCTGGAGAGATTCACGCGATTATGGGACCAAATGGTGCAGGAAAAAGTACATTGGCCTCTGTTCTTGCAGGGCGCGAGGATTACGAAGTTACTGAAGGCTCCGTTACATTTGATGATGAAGATCTTTTAGAAATGGAAACTGAGGAAAGAGCCTGGGCAGGTTTGTTTCTGGCATTTCAGTATCCTGTGGAGATTCCGGGTGTTTCAAATATTAATTTTTTACGCACGGCAATTAATGAATCCAGAGAGAATCGTGGAGAAGAGTCTATTTCTGCAAAGGATTTTATGGCCTTAGTTCGTGAAAAATCTAAACTTGTTGAACTAGATGCTAAGCTAGCCTCAAGAAGCGTTAACGAAGGGTTTTCCGGAGGAGAGAAAAAACGCAACGAAATTTTCCAAATGGCAATGCTAGAGCCAAAACTATCCATTCTTGATGAGACGGACTCTGGTCTTGATATTGATGCTCTTCGCATCGTGGCCAATGGTGTAAATACACTTAAAAGCAAGGATAATGCGGCTATTGTAATTACACATTACCAGCGCTTACTTGATTACATTGTTCCTGATTTCGTACATGTATTGCATGATGGAAAAATTGTGAAAAGTGGACCAAAAGAGCTAGCACTAGAACTCGAGGAAAAAGGATACGACTGGATTAAAGAAGAAATCGAAGCATAAGAACATGTCAATTGCAGCGAACAATATTGCCCATCTCGGAGTAAACCTAGAAGCGACAAATACTCCTATTTCCAGCGACGATAGAAACGTGGCTATAAAAGTACTGGAAGGAACTCCATTGCCTACAACGCGAACTGAAGCGTGGAAATATACCCGAGTGGCTAAGCTTGGAAAAATCAGCTTCACGAACGAACATGCGGACTTACAAGATATTTCCAACTTCATTATTGATGAAACGAAATGTACTTTCGTTTTCGTAAACGGCCATTATGCTGCCGATTTATCGAGTCGTGAGATTCCATCAGGTGTTACCTGTAGCCTACTTTCAGAATCATCAGCGATCGGCAATACTACATTGAAATTGGAAGGTGAAGTCTTCAATGCGTTGAATACTGCTTACTTAAACGATGGTGTTGAAATTTCCATTGATTCAAAAGCTCAAGTAGAAAAGCCTATTCAAATTATTCATGTATTGAAAGGTGATCATGTTCTTTCGAATTTCAAAACGCGCATTCATGCAGGAAAATTCTCAAAGAGCTCTGTAATACAGGGATTTTTCACCGTAGGGGATGGTACTAACTTCTGTAACTCTACAACTGAAATCAGTGTGGAAGAAAATGCCTTTCTAACACTTGAAAAAGTGCAATATGAATCCGAAAGTTCATTCCATATTTCAACTGAACAGGTTCAACAGGCTAAAAGCTCAACCTTTAGCATTAATACACTAACGTTGAATGGAGGTCTTGTACGCAACAACCTGAACATTGAGGTAAATGGAGAAAACTGCACAACACACTTGAACGGCGCTTATCTATTGAAGAATAAACAACATGTAGACAATCATTCTGTTGTTGATCACAAGGTGCCAAATTGCGAGTCTCACGAACTGTATAAAGGTGTGATTGATGATAATTCAACGGCTGTATTTAACGGAAAGGTTTTTGTTCGTCAAGATGCCCAGAAAATCAATGCCTTTCAGTCGAACGGTAATGTATTACTTTCAGATAATGCTTCTGTAAATTCTAAGCCGGAATTGGAAATCTATGCAGATGATGTAAAGTGTTCTCATGGATCTACAACAGGACAATTGGATGAAGAGGCAGTTTTCTACCTTCGTGCACGCGGAATTTCTGAAAAAGCGGCGCGAAAGTTAATGGTAGCTGCCTTCGTAGAGGATGTTTTCGAGAAAATTGAAAATGAATCGGTGCAATCTTTCGTAAATCGATTATTGAAAGAACGTTTCGAATGGGACTTTTAGTCCATCAATGAAGCATTGATATCTTTAATTTTGAGCGCTATTTCGCTTAAGATGTGCGCCTTTTGATCATCTCTAGGAGCATTACTTTCAAGGTAATTCTTAAGGTGCAACTGGCATTCTAAAATATTCTCCTCCATAAATGGACCTTCCAGGTTTTCAATGATGGTAAGACAATCCAATGCTTCCATGAAGTCGCCTTCTACAGCTATTTCAACAAACTCGTCAATGTAGTCACTGAAGTCTACTTTGGTGTTCCATACGGTGGAAAGAACCTTTTGTCGAATTGGAAGATAATTGGAGTCGCCTAGTATGTCCATAATTTCAACAACAATAGAGGTATCCTTTACGCTACTTAGTAGCTCAATAATCTCTGTTTCATTTTTTTCCGAACCCCCTTTTAACAAGCGATCGGCCAATGGCTTAATTACGGTAGCGTCTCCATGTGATTCCAGCGACTTAAGCGCTTTAGAAACTTTCTTGGTATCCTCCGAATTTAAGTCTGCCAATATCTTTTGAAGTTTTTGTTGTTGTTTTTTATCTGCCATAACGCCCAAAAATTTCGACAAAAATACGGCTTAATATTTATTCTTGCGGCAAATAAATATCTTTACGCAATGCTCCAACAAAAGACACTTCTTTTACTCATATCCCTCGTTGTGCTATATGCGTGTTCCATTGAAAACGCGAAAGCGCCATCTGTAAAAGAACTCGTTATTGCGTCCGATTATCTCAACGAATCAGATACGGTACTTTTTGAGGATTTTATCAGAGAAAACAAGGTTGAATTAAGGATTCTCCATATGGACACCCGAATGATTCAGCAACGGCTTACTGAGCGTGAAGCAAATTCTGGTGTTGATATTGTGATGGTAAAGTCCATTTACCATGTACATAAGCTACAGCGCAAAGGCGTATTCCACGCTATCAATTTTGCAGATGATTTCTCAGAAGACCAACTTAAGTTTGCTTCCTGGAAATATCATTATATCGGTGTTGGTATTGATCCATATGGACTGGCGATTCAAAATTCCGGAACGAATCGTCATAATACTTATAATGACCTTACACGTTTCAATTATTGCAATGCCCTGAGCTATGGTGACGAAGTAGCTTTGCTTGCTCCAACCTTGGACAAAATGCAGAAGGTAAAAGCGAATACCTGGATTCAAAAGTACAAGCGCCAAGGTATTAGCTCGGTTAAACTGAACGATTCTTTGCAAGCAGCATTACCTGTTTTATGCACTAGGAGTGACTTTCTCGCTCAAAATGATTCCAGTAAACTGTATCAAAACAAGCATTTTGTATTCCCGAATCGGAATTCGACAGGTACTTTTTACAACGTCCGAACCATTTGTCTGACACGACAAGCACAAAACTTTACTACAGCCAAGAATTTCGTTGGATTTTATCTCGAAAACGATCATAACAAAGACCTAAATGAACAAATGAAGACATTGCCTATCGCTGTGCAAACCAATGACTTCCGACGATATGCGACATCCACGGAAGAACTTCTCCCTTACTTCACTATGGTTGAGCGTGTTCTGGAAAAACTCAAATAAAACTAAAACGCTTTAGTAATTTGAATTTTGTTAATTTTTTTTCGATATTTGAAAAGATTAACCACTGTTTAAATTATCGTTATGGCTAATAATAGAGTCATTCTAGATCAATTATATAACCGAAAAAGGGTTCGCATTACACCCAAAGATTACCTGAAACGATGCCGATTATATATTATGCTTCACCTGATGGTGATTGCTATTGCTCTTTTCCTATTGCTTTCAGCGATTGGCGTTACTTTTTTATCGTTAGGAATCTCAGGTGTCATCATCGCTTCGTCAATTGGACTTTGCTATCTCTTTCTAAAGCGAACGAAATCTGTCGCTGTCAAGGGTGATACACTTATTTTGAACTCCATCAATAAACAAAGCTGTGTAACCTCTTTAAGAAGTATCAAAGAAGTAAATACGAATACGGTTCTAGGACTTCATTTAACTCGACTGGACTATAAACTAGATGGCGTGAATCGATCGACGTTAGTAGTAAATCGTTCCTGGGCAGTACCTTCTACCCCTGAACAGCTTATCAAGAAAGCTATTCAGTTGAGTAAAAGAAAAAAGGCAAATCATAAGCCGGGTTCTGTGCTCACGCAAGCGTGATGTCTATCATTTCTCTAGCACTGATGTCACCAACAGTGTCAATCAACCTACCCTCTCCGATGATCTGAGATACAGGAACGAGCAATTCCTAGATCGGAGTTTACATGGTCTTTCAGCCCGTAAGGTTTACCTTGCAACTTCTGTCACCAGAAGTCCGGTGAGCTCTTACCCTCTGTAGTGCAAACACTACCAAGCCACTTTTTAAATGTGGTCACCATTTCACCCTTACCTTCATGCGAACATTCAGGCGGTATATTTTCTGTGGCACTTTCTGTTCTCAACGTGTTGAGACCTTCCTGTTAGGAAGTACGGCGCTCTTTGCTGCCCGGACTTTCCTCTCCTTTAACATAAGTCAAAGCAGCGATAGACCGATTTGCCTTTGTACAAAAGTACAATTACTTCTTAATAAATGATTTGCTGATAAAACCTCCATTCTCATAAACAACGCAGTTATAAGCGCCTGCATCAAGATGATTAAGGTCGATCGAATTATTCATCGGGGATACTGAACCTGTAACGTGAACTCTTCCATCCAAACCGACAATTTTATAATTCATCTCAGATTGTAATCCCTCAATATTCAATTGATCGGAAGCTGGATTTGGATATACTTTCAGTGATAGATCAAGCTCTTTCAAGCCAGCTCCAGGCCCCTGATAATTATCCTTGTATTCAATTCCAGTCACCGTTTCTAATCCTAAAATATCCGTTGTCGTAATGCGTAATATCGGTTCCTTTTCATTATTGGTCCACCACTCATACAGATGACTATCAGGAATTGGAAGTTCTACCCAGAAACCTTGTCCGAAGCCAGATATATATATGCTATCCGTCTCTTCAATGAAATGATCAATTCTTAAAGCATCAAATGTTCCGTAAGGTGTTGTAATACTTCCCCAACCGTCAACAACAGATGTTCGCGTTCGATTTTGCCTCCAGATAGCATCATAAAATGGATTCATATCCAGATTTGAGTACCCTGATGACGTGTATGTATCATTATAATCAAGCGGTAAGGCGTATCGTGTTTCTATAACATCTGACTTAAACGGTACTTCATTCCCTTCAACTGAAAGCGAAAAGCCTACGCTTGTGATACCGTCTGAAGCATTGCGCGAATACTGGTTGACATCCGAGAGATTAACTGGTAAAACACCACTAATTTGATCTAGAGGAATCGCCGTGGAAGCTGTATAATTTGTTGCCTGATATTCAGGCGAAGCAAAAGCTCCGAAAACAATATTCACAAGTCCAGAGGCAGAAGACATATTACTGTATTCTCTTAATTCTTGGTCTTGATATGTAAGACTTGAAAAATCCCAGTTATAATTAGGACCTGTCGAAGAAAAGTCAATTGTTGGATCCAGCGTCGTACTCATCCAAACTGCATCACCGCCATCTGAAAAATCAGAAACAGTCAATGTAATTTGTCCAAGCGCAAATAGTGGTAATCCAGCCAGTAATGTCAGGAAAAAAGCTTTCATGATTTTTCTTGCTAAGATAAGACTCTCTGGGAATATTATTTAATCTCTATTCCAAAAATCGTTGAGAATGAAACTGGTACATTTTTCATTGTTCCAACTTCTCTCACCATTGCATCAACATCCGCAGAGATTTTATAGACTGGGTTGCCATTGGCATTATCGTCGTAATACTCAATCCCGGTAATGCTTACAGAAGAGTTTTCATTATTGACCAGTTCCGAAGAGTATTGTTTTCCATTACGCTCGATGAGTAATCGAACATTGAAATCACGCGCGTCAATAGGAGTAGGAGCCTGAAACTCAAAAATGGTAAAGTCATTGCATGCATGTTGCCAATTAGACCCGTCAATCAAAGCTGATTTACGACGTGTCACACCATTAACAAAACGCACTTCGGAAGTTAAGATATGCGGGCCCGCTGTAACACTTGTCTGACAGAATTCACCTGACCAAATTTCATCCCCATCAACGAACCACTTAACAGCAGACATTTCATTCCCCATATTGTCTATAGAGGCCGTTAAAGCTCCCGCTTCGGCAATAGAAAAGTCGATCATGTAGTTAGCCGATAATTCATACCCTGCTATGATTTCATTACACAATGAAGCTGTAGCACCATCAAGATACATTATCTCAGCACACACTTCATACTTTCCCGGACGCGTGATCACTGCTTCATTCAGTCCAACGAAATCACCATTCACAAACCATTCAATTTGATCAATATACTGACCAGCGGCCATCGATGCCAACTCAGCCTTCGATAATTTAATTAGCGGTTGTTCGCTATCAAGAGAGAACGATGGAGACAAGTTTCCTATAAGAAGAGCAGGCTGCACAGCAGGCATGTCAACGTTTCCATCATAAATTCCCATTTCAACAGAAAATGTTCCGTCTGAAATACGTCCAGAAAAAACATCCACGTTATTTTCAACCAAAGTCATTGTATGCATGTACGCCCCATTATCTCCAGCCACAATTTCAAACGTTTCTGCCCCCATTGTGCCCGACGTTCTAAAAACAGGATCATTCGCCTCAGGGATCTCCACAATATCTTTCTTACAAGCCGTTAATGACAGCAAGCTAAGTGTCGATAATACCACTATTTTTCTACCCCACATTTTCATTCTTATCTTCTAAAACTTATGTTTTTTCTAATGTACAATTGTCCGTCTATTGGCAACTGATTATTCTTCCCGTTAATGAATTCTTCATTCACTGCTGGCATCAATTGAGCTCCAACATTCACCCCGATCGTGAATGAGCGGATGTCAAATGCATAACCAATCATAGGCTTAACACCTAATCGCTGAATCCCATCCATGTGTCCATAAACCGTCTGGCGCTCGCCTGTTTCGTCTGTATCGGAATGCTGAGTAAAGCCTACTTTCGATCCGAATGCATAGGAAGGTCTTACACCTACATTTAATCGATGATTACCAAAACGATACCCCACACTTAAGTTCGCTTCCAGCGAATAAATCTGATCGTACTTTAATGTATATTTGAATACTTCCGATCCGAATCCATAAACCTTCGCCTGACGACTGAGTACCAAATCATCATGGAAAGATACATTTGCATTAACACCTGTCGTAAATACAAAACGACCTTTCTCGAATTGAGCTCCAATTCCACCACCTGCTGAATACGACATTCGATCAGAAGGAGTAATAAGCGACTGAGAAAGACCACCGTTCAATTCTACAAAGAACATAGAACGTGTTGGCAATTTTAAGTCTGATAGCGGATACTTCTCTTGTAAATCAACAATATCCTTTTCAATCTTTCCTGACTCAACTGTTCTTGTCTGGAGTGCATCAACGGAACCGATAGCCAACTCATCATTGAGCGCGTTATTCAGCTCTTTACGCTCAACCATTGACTCTTTCGCATCTGGTCTTTTTCGAGCGATTGTTTCAATTATTGTATTATCTCCAGGGAGCAATGTTCGATCCGAGTTCTCTGACTCGTTAACATCATCCACTGAAGGGTCTACAATACGCTCCTCGAATTTATTAGCATTGTTTTCACCAATCCCAACGATTGGTTCTAAATTCAGTGATGTCCCATTTATAGCATCATTCACAATTGGGTCAGGAATTACATCCCCTACTCCGTTATCCAAAGACAGATCTCCTGTAAATACATTTCCTTCCTCAACCTGTCCAGCTGCTTTTTCGTTCGCATCACTCGTATTTTCTGATCCACCTTGAGTAAGCGATTCCAAAGAAGAAGTCAATGTGCGCGAATTATCAAAATTCGACTGCGGTACATCTGTAAACAGATTGAACATTAATAGACCAACAAAAACCGCTGCTGTTGCATACCACAAGAAATCTCTTGATTGACTTCTCGCTAACATTGCCTCCATTTCCTGCCAATACGCATGCTTATATTCAAAAGAGAGCTCAGCTGCTTCTTCCTGATACATACGATCGATTTCACTCAAAGCATCAGCATCAATACCTGCTGTCGGAATAGCATCAGAGAGGGATGAATTGAATTCATTCCAATAATCATTCTTGTACTCAAACGATAGATCTTCCGCTCTATCTTGAAACAACTTATCTATTTCCTCATCCGTCCAACTCATATCACCATCCGTTGATTCTGATTCTCCAATCTGTCTAGTTTTTCTCTTAATAACTTTCTTGCGGTTGAAAGATGCCACTTTGATGTCCCCTCAGACATTTCTAATTGTTCTCCTATTTCTTTGTGGGTATACCCCTCAATGACATAAAGGTTGAACACATGAGCAGTTGTTGTTGGCAATTCTTTCACCAGCATCATGATGTTTTCATAGCCTAGATTACTCTCAGCTTCGTTGTTGTGTCCCGTAGAATAATAATCCAACTCGGCTTCACTATCACTTCGTGCTATCCGTGCATTGTATTTTTTATTCTTTCGGTACTCATCAATCAATGAATTGACCATGATTCTTTTCGCCCAGGCATCGAAATTTATTTTTTCATCCGCCTTTTCGAGTCCTTTTAAAATCTTGATAAAGCCAGCATTGAATGAGGCGCGCGCATCCTCTTCGTTGTTATTGTATCGAAAGCAAATAGGCATAAGAATCCTGAAACCATACTCATACAAGAGATTGATTGCCTTTCGGTCATCACGCGTGCACGCTTTAAGTATTTCAGGAGTGATGTCCATTGATGTTTTTAATGGCCTTACTTTCAACTTTTTATGTAATTTACATTTTTTTTCCTTTCTGATCACTATCAGAACAACACAATTCCTACTTTATTCAATTAATAACTTTATCGATTACTTTCTTACCATTAAAACGCTTTGTAGCGGGCAATGGTTGGAAAAAGCTCAAAAAAAATGAAACTTCATATTCTTCGACATGCTGAACCAGAACTCAACTCTTTCTCTGGAAAAGACTTTGACAGGGTACTTACGAAACGTGGTATCCACCAGTGTGAACTATTGAAAAAAGCAGTAGCCAAGCGAATAGAAGGAACTGAAGTGTGGTGCAGTGGGGCATTACGAACAAGGCAGACCTACGAACTTCTCGCGCGCGAAATTCAATTTGACAAGCATACATTTTATGATGAATTTCACTTATGCTCGAAACAAATCTACCTCCAGCACATTTGGCAATCCAACTCGAACAACGACCTCATGATAATCGGCCATAATTTTGGCATTTCGGATCTTGTCAACTATTTCACCAATGATTCCATTATGTTACAACCAGGCGAATATATCTGTATTGATTTTCAAGATTTAAATCGTCAAGAGACATCGCAAGGCATGGGTTCAATTGTTCACCGCTTCAATCCTGGTTAATAGTGAACTTTCCACTTGACAGTTTCAGTTATTCACTGTTGCTTTCTTTTTCACCGCTGTTATCCTTCTTCGTGTAATGATAGATAATCTTAATACGCTCAGGGGTCATTTCCTCACCACGTTCTCTTGCTGCTGCGATTTCTTCCCGTATTCGTTGACGTTCTTCTTCCCTTAACTTCGCCAGTCTAATACGCTCATTCAATTCACCCTCGAAATCTGGTGGTTCTATCCCCATTTCCTTTTCAATTTCGTAAAAATACTTAGGAGGTTGAGGTCCTAGTTTTCTATAGACTACCGCCAGTAGAACGCCTGATAATAATCCGGCAAGGTGTCCTTCCCAAGAAATATGAGGCTCAATAGGAAAAATGCCCCAGATCATGCTTCCATAGACAAACGCTACAAAAAGTGAGATCCCTTGCAACGGAAGATACTTGCGCATTACACCAGAGGTAAAAAGAAAACCTGCGAGCGCATAAATAACCCCGCTCATCCCAATATGATATGAATGTGTATTCTGTGCAAAGAACCAAACTCCAAAGCCTGTCAATAGCCATGAAAAAACGAATACACGTAACGCAATTTTCCGGTAATAATAGATAAGCGCCGCAAGTAAGACAACAGTTGGCATCGAGTTATTTACGATATGCTCAATTTCATTCTTGGCATGGATCAAGGGCATGAACAATATGCCCTTTAAACTTTCAAACTCTTGCGGGCGAACACCAAACTTGTAAAAGTCCGTTAGAACAAATAGGTGATCAGCCCAAAAGACCAACCACATAACCACCAACAATAAAAGTGGGTAAATGATTGCTTCATAAGTTGAGCCGAAAGGATGGCGTTTATTCATGCTCTGGGTTTGTCAACTATTGTGCCCGAGTAAATTACATGCCAGAATGGCAGCGAACACATTTTAGAATTCGGTGTTTTTTGAAATTAATGCTTTAATTTTGCCTTATGAATGAAATCGTAAATCGTGTCAAAGAGAGTGGCTTGATCTCGCTGGATCTGGCAGACTATAAACCTGCTGAAGAGATTGTTGAGCTAGATGTTGCTGACCAACTTTGGCAACGACTTGTGCTAAAGGAAAAAGAGTTCCGAGCATGGATCAAATCATGCGATTGGGGGCAATATTCAGAAAAAGCGGTTTATGTACACTGCACGGAGGATGCTATTGTTCCAACATGGGCGTACATGTTGATCGGATCCCAATTGCAGGCCCATGGCGCTAAATACATCATTGGCAGCAAAACAGATTTGGAAAAACAACTTATCGTAGAAAATATTCGTAAAGACGATGTTTCGGAATATACCGATGGGAGGATTATCATTAAGGGTTGTTCGGATATTTCATCACCTGAGTTCGCAATGAGTGAACTTGTTCGACACCTTCAACCCGTTGCTAAAAGCATTATGTATGGAGAACCTTGTTCGACCGTACCTGTCTTTAAGCGGAAATAACGTCAAATTTCAGTCCTTTTCCCACAAGCAGGTCCAATAGTTTCGGGAGGAGCTCTTTGACACGTTCTTCCACTTTTTTATTGTCGTGTAAGACGAGGATATCGCCTGGCTGAATCTGTTGATCCGCCTTTTGAAGAATTTTATCTATTGGAATTGCATGGTCGAAATCGTAGGATAACCATGACCACATAATGATTTGATAATTCTCCAAAATTTCTTTGTCATATGCTTTGGGCATTCTACCATAAGGTGGGCGAAACAGCTTTGAAGGGATAAACTGAGCAGCTTCTTTTATAGAATCGCAGTAATCATCTTTTCTGAGTACAAGCCCTTTGTCATGTCTCATGGTGTGGTTTCCAACCTGATGCCCATCCGAAATAATTTCTTGCATTAAATCAGGATGTTCTTGTGCGTTTGCTCCTACACAAAAGAAAGTTGCTTTGATTTTGCGCTCCTTGAGCACCTTTAAAATCCACTGGGTCATTTCGGTCGTAGGACCGTCATCAAACGTAAGATATACAGTATCGGAAGAAGAAAAACCCCACACCCGCCGCGGAAACATTCTGCGAGCGAACTGTGGGGTTTTAAAAACGTGAATCATTAATTATTGTCCACCGTTACCATTGGGTAACTGGTTGATGATATCATTCAATGAAGGTCCATCTCCTGCCGCCGGGTCTCCTTCAGGAGCAGGCGCTGGTTCCAGCAAATCGTAGTATATCGCTATTCCTTCAGAATAATCTTCTAAATCATGAAGCATTGTAGCATATCTACCTGCATTTGAACCGCGTCTTGTACTTTCACCATTATTGTTTGCCTTTTCTTTCAGGCGATCCATCATTGATGGGAACATGGTATTATAGATATAATCGACTTTCGCTTGGGTGCGTTTAGCCAACTTGCTATTTGGGCCTCCAAATTCAAATGCCGCAGACATCATCTTAAGGTAAGCTCCTAAGGCCGCATACAAGTCTTTTGTATTATCCGGTTGCGCAGACACACCAACGTTACTCTTTTCATAATACGTCATGATTGACTCCAGTTGATCCGCTACCGTCATTCCAAGCTTTTCTGCCCCTTTTTGATCACCAGCCATGTAAAGCACTCCCACATAATCATGCAAAACACCATCTGTGAAGGCCTTCAAAGACTTCCCGTTCACTTCATAATTGTCTCTTGGATTATTCGAAGCAGTCGCCTCACCATAATCAATGACTAATTCAGCTGGCATAACTTCTAATGAGCGATTAATCAACTTCTTCGCTTTCTCCTTGTATTCATCAATAACCTTTTGAGAAACCGGCTCTGGTAAGCCTGCAACAGGCTGATCAATATTAGCATACTGCGCAATACGTTCATTTTGTTCTTCCGCTCTAAACGCTTTTGCCACAAACTCTTCTGCCAATGACAAGAAATGAAGTCTGTATTGATCAGTATGGCGACGTGCATAATAATCCGTAAGAACGGCCGGATCGCTCATTGTACCATAGTCGTAATTCTTCATCAAATTGGCGTACATTTTCTCTGTATTGAATCGATCCGTCATATCGTCCAATGGACTTAATTCGAATGCCATACCATTTTGTTTCACATAGCCTCTTCTGTAAAGTGCCATAGAAACTTCCGAACCTCCTGGGGATGAGAATGCAATTCCACGCTCCCAGTTATTGTTCCCAATGATATCCAACATCATTACTTGTTCTCTGGTCAAACCACGTTCCTCAAAGTTGAATCTTAATTCATCAAGACAGTTTCCTTTTTGGCCTTCAAGAATTACACCCGACGCTACTGCATTCTTAACGTCTACTGGTAAAACAAATCCTGAACTTGGAAAAATTCTCATCATTCGTCCACCTTGCTGGAATGGAACGAAGTTATTGTCATCTCTCGTAAACGCCATTGCATCCGCAAGATTCGCATAGTTCCATGATTTCTCTGACTCCATCAATTCTTGCTGGAATGCCTGGATAGCTTGCTCAGACATCTTGATAACTCCTGCTCGGTAAGCACTTAATACTTCCAAACCAATTTGATACTTGCTGTAAACATCATCCACAAGGTTCCCATCGGAAAGTGGGAGTCCAAATAAAGTTTTAATCTCTGAAAGACGCTTTGCAGCACGTTGATCGGTTGCTGTAGCTCCACTCAAAAGAGCCCCTCCTTTCGCTGAAAGGTTCTGCATTGCAGTTCTTAGCTCTTTGTCGCTTGCGTCAGCTCTTAGTTTAATTACTTTTTTAATGATTGCAGGATCCGCATTCATGAAGAATAGCTCTACAAGATCAGCGAACAACACTTGATCCGTATTACCTGCGTACATCAAAATCTGATCCTCTGTAAACATAATTGGCAATGGATCCGACGTGTATGCCTTCATCTTCATTTGATTGGTGTACCAATCTGTTTGCATGAGTGACAAATTACACACTCTAACGTCTACACGTTTGCCTTCCACTTCCTGCATGTACCATAATGGGAACGTATCGTTATCTCCATTTGTAAAGAGGATTCCGTTTTCAGGACAAGAATTCAAATAATTCAGTGCGACATTATGTGCTGTGGTCTTGTTGCTTCGGTCGTGGTCATCCCATCCTTGCATACCCATAACCAATGGCACGCTCAGACAGAATATCGTCCCGACGACGGCTCCTTGCACATCTTTCTGCAGAACTTTCCGCAGTCCCATCATTAAGGCAATTGCCCCACCTCCGATCAATAACATGATTAACCATGAAAGGGTAATTGGCAGTGACGAAGCACTTCCAGTATCAAAAGAAAGAGCTATTAATGCTCCACCTGCTCCAAGCATTGCAATTCGAATAATCTCTTTCTTACCGAAAGATTTGAAAGCATCGTAAAGTGCGTATGCTCCCATTCCAATCCACATGGCAAAGAAGTAGAAGGATGCGGCAAATGCATAATCACGTTCTCTTGGCTCGAATGGCTTTTGATTCAAATAAACAATAATGGCCACCCCAGTAAATAAGAAGGCTAAGAAAACAACGAATGCATCTTTCGGCGCACGATAGAAATGGAAAATAATTCCCATAAACCCTAGAATCAATGGCAGGTAGAAGAACTTGTTATTCGAAGGATTTTCCGAAGTAAAATACGGCGCAAATTCGCCTTGATTTCCTAAACGAGCATTATCAACTACGCTGAAACCAGAAATCCAGTTTCCACGCATATTATCACCATGCCCTTGAATGTCGTTCTGACGACCGGCAAAGTTCCACATGAAATAACGCCAATACATCCAGTTAACTTGATAACTCATGAAGAATTTCATGTTCTCTCCAAATGTTGGTAATCGGTTTCCATCTTTCCCTTCTTCGGTACCTGCATCTTCGTTCGGATCGTAGCCCGACCATCGCTTATACCCTGCAATTCTGTGAGCTTCCTGGCTCCAATACATTCTAGGGAAGAAGGTTGTTTGCTCATATGCAGGAACCGCATTCTTACGTGTAGAAGCATTGGACTCGTAATACATCTCCACTACTTCCGTACCACTGCGTGTCTTCGCGTATTCGTTAGCTCTTGCTTCATCAACATATGCCTTCAGCACTTTATCTCCTTTCTTCACTACGAATCTGCGCAAGTGGAAAGGCGAAAGATCACCATAATCATCTCGGTTGGTACTTTCCTTCGAGTTCCAGTAAGGACCGAAAAGGATGGGTGCTGAACCATATTGCTCACGCTTCAAATAAGCATGAAGTGTTACGAGGTTTTCAGGGTCATTTTCATCCAACGGTGTATTCGCATTTGAACGAATTACGATTACTGCAAACGATCCGTAACCAATAAGCAAAAGAATTAATCCCATCACTACTGAATAGGCAATTCGCTTTCCTTTCTTTCTTGACCAACGAATCAAAAACAGACATGCTCCTACGAGCAAAACGAAGAAGAATATCGTTCCACTGAAGAATGGTAACCCTAAGGAATTAACAAACGCTACCTCAAATTTAGAGGCTATTGCAATAGAGCCGGGGATAACACCTTCTTGGATAAAGCCAAGAATAATCACGGAAAGAATTCCTACAACAACGAATCCACGTGGACTAATTTCTTTCTGATATCTAAAGTAAATGATGTATGAAATGGCCGGAACAATAAGAATTCCTAAAAGGTGAACACCAATTGCCAGTCCAAGCATAAACATGATAAATAACAACCAACGGTCGGGCGAATACCCTTGCACCAAAGCTCCACTCTGTACGTGCATCATTTCTTCATCCCATTTCAAGATCGCCCAGAAAATGATTGCTGTGAAAAGTGATGACATCGCATAAACCTCACCTTCTACCGCTGAGAACCAAAAAGATTCAGAGAACGCGTACGCTAATGATCCGATGAATGCACTTCCCAAAATCGCTACTTTATCCCCAGTTGTCAAATTCTGCAGTGCCAGTGCTTTTTTCAGTGCAATTTTCTTCAAGAGCATTGAAATAGACCAGAACATGAATAGAATGGTCAACGAACTGGATAGCGCAGACAGACGGTTAATCCAAACGGCTACATTCTCTGGATCAGCGAAAAATGAGAACAATCTTCCCAATACCATAAAGAGCGGCGCTCCAGGCGGGTGACCTACTTCTAATTTATATGCAGCAGTGATGTACTCGCCACAATCCCATAAACTTACGGTATCTTCAATGGTAATGAAATAAACGATTGTTGCTATCAGGAAGACAAACCAACCTAAGTAAAGATTCGATTTTTTGTAATTCATTCTGTAGTGTTTAAGATTTGCAAAGGTGGTCTTACCCAAACAAATCGCCTTGCGAAAATAAGAATATCTAGGCACGATTTAAACCTGAAAAAGTGAAAAAATGGTAAAACATTGGGGATGATCGAAGTATAGTATTGAATCTTTGATTCACAGAGCATTGGATTCTTCAATTTTCTAGCCGTACGCATTGGAAGACTAAGCTGACCCAAGTTTTTTTTTGAGGATTGTTTGAGGAATTGTTTTTTGTTGCTAAATTTGCCGACCCAACGCACCATAATTCTGTTGTGATTGAATAGCAGAAAGAACGTTGTGAAACTGTCCCATGGTGTAATTGGCAACACGTCTGGTTTTGGTCCAGAAGAGTCTAGGTTCGAGCCCTAGTGGGACAACAAATGAGGAGATCTAAAATAGGTCTCCTTTTTTTGTATTACATGTTTTTGAATTAAGAACGGTCAGGCTCGAACAAGCCTACCTCGTGCTGTTCGGACTTCCCGTCCGGCACTCGTCTTCGGAAACTTTCGTTCCCTCTAGTGGGACAACAAATGAGGAGATCTAAAATAGGTCTCCTTTTTTCGTGTTACATGTTTTTGAATTAAGAACGGTCGGGCTCGAACAAACCTACCTCGTGCTGTTCGGACTTCCCGTCCGGCACTCGTCTTCGGAAACTTTCGTTCCCTCTAGTGGGACAACGAAAGGAGTTACTTTCAAAAGAATACTCCCATTTCACCAATCACGACGAAATGTCAGTTTTTCATTGAATACCATAATTTTAAGAATCTAATTCTGCCATTTTTACGCATTTTATCATTAAAACTTCGATTGGCACAATTATCTCTATAAGATAGGTAAAAATACTATTTGCCAATCCTATTACACATGCCTAAAAAAGAATCCGATAAAAACATAGAAGCAATTTGGGGGGCTATTAAATCCCTACAGATGGAAATTCAAAAAAAAACACCTGAAATTCAACGAGAGGCTTCAAATGCTTCGAAGATGGCTTCAGAGTACCGAAACCGAACAGAAGAGTCAAGAAACAAAGCTCAGCGCTACTTAGAAGAAATTGAAACAAATAAAAAACAATATGAAGCTACCAAAGAAAGACTTGTAGAAGTTACAAAACAACTCAATTCACTCCATCAAAAATATTCTGACAACCTTAATGGACTCGACCGAGAAATAACCACTCTTCAGAATAAAAGCAGTCAGGTGCAGAGCTTAGTAAGTGAATTAGACAGCTATTTCGAAGGGAATCGTAATATTTCGGAAAAAATAAAGCATCTCAATGAACTAATATCATCTGGAGAGGAAAGCACAACTCAGATAAATCAAGTCTTAAAAAATGCAAGAAGTAAAAAGCAAGAAATTGATGATCTACACATAGAAATCCTAGGAAAAGACATCCATGATGAAGAAACGGGGGAAAAAGATAGAATAGAAGGTTTAAAAGACGAACTTGACGGAGCATACGAAGAATATTCACAAAAATTTGAAATTCTAACTAAGGATCTTGAAATACTCCAAACTAGTTCAGCGGATAAATATGAAAAAATCTCTAATGATTGGATTAAACGTTACAGATCACTTGAAAAAGAGATTCAAGATTTACTCCCTAATGCGTTAACAGCTGGCTTGAGTAGCGCCTATTCAAAAAAGAAAGAGGACGAAGAAATTGATTTGGAAATTCATACGAGAAATTTTAGATGGTCAATAGGGTTTCTAGTTGTTGCATCGCTAATCCCTTTTGGCGTAGCAACTTACCTCTTAACTCAACACACACCTTTAATTGATGTAATCAAAGATTTACCTAGAATGGTTCTATCAATTCTTCCCTTGTATGTTCCTTTATTATGGTTGGCTTATTCAACGAATAAAAAAGTTAAACTTTCAAAAAGATTGATTGAAGAGTATACTCATAAAGAAGTCCTTAGCAGAACTTTTGAAGGTCTATCTAAACAGATCGACAGTATTGAAAATAATTCCATTTCGTATGAATTAAAAATCAAACTACTTTATAATCTTCTAAATGTCAGCTCAGAAAATCCAGGAAAATTAATTTCAGATTATAATAATTCTGACCATCCAATAATGGATGCACTGGACAAAAGTTCAAAGCTTACGAATGCAGTTGATAAACTTGAGAAAATTCCTGGTTTCAGTAAAATTTCAAACCTAATGGAAAAACGAGCAAAGAGAATTATCGATAATGAAGCTCAAAAAGTTGACGATGCACTAGAAAGCATCTCTAACATTGACAAAGGAGAAACTGGAGAAAACGATACTATAGCACAGTAGAACATCACATCCCACTAGCAATACAATTTCGAGAAATATGGGCGACGGGAAATAAAAATCAAATTGGTACTCCGAATCGATCCCTAATTACCTCTAGGGCTTCCATCACAAGGATACTCTTGAAATTCTTATATCTTGATTCCATGCCCTTTGCTCATTTAGTATTTGATTCCGGCGTACTAATAGCCGCACTCACTTGGTCAATCATCAATTTTGATAAAGGATTTTTTGTTTGCATCATTTCTCAATTCCAATATTATTCGGGTTCGCTGCCTACCCCAAACTAGCCAGTTTACCTCTAATTTTACTCAGGTATTCCTGACTCATATTTAAATAAGACGCTAAGGCATGTTGAGGAACGCGTAATTCGATTTGAGCATAATTTTCGCGAAAATCCAAATAGCGGTCTTCTGCAGACTTCTGCAAATTTGATATCATTCTCTTTTGAGCGTAAGCGAATCCTTTTTGTGCAGCAATACGATATAGCTTTTGCATGGTTGGATACTCATCACAAAGCGCTTCAAACTTTTCCTGAGGGATATCAGCAATGATTGAATCTTCCAGCGCCTCAATGTATAAAGTTGCTGGTTCTCCAGTCAAGTAGCTTCTAAGGTCGTTTATGTACCAATCATCAATGGCAAACTGAATTGTCTGTTCATTTCCGGCATTATCTATAAAGAACGCCCGAAAAGCTCCTTTGACAACGTACGTTTCATGTTTTCTCGGAAAACCAGGTTGAGCGATAAATTGTTTTTTCTTTACTTTCCTGAACTCCAAGATGTCCAAATAGTCGTTGATTAGCGATTCTTCAACCTTAATCGGAGATGCTTCAAGTTTCTTTCTAATCAAGAGTTTAAATTCATCCACAACTTAATATTTTAGCCATTCAATAAGACTAAAATATTAAGTCTGGGTCGTAAATAGAACTATTTGTTCAAATAAGTTCGTCAGCTTTTAACTGCTCAAATTGATCGTGAAGCGTTTGTTCTTTCTTAATGTATGAAATACCAAGCTCGTTTACGGAGCGTTGATTATCGATTTTCAGATCATAGCCCACATTTTTGTCCATAAATTTGACAGTCGCTGGATCAGCAGACATCATCGAGAGAACATCAGATTTTGGAATGATCTGAGAAGGAAATGGATAAGCATCTCCATATTTTTCTTTTAACACGTCAACCATATCCATCATCTTCAACGTTTGATTCATCAAAATATAGCGCCCGTTTGCTTCAGGGTCAAATGCAGCTTTCAAATGCGCCTCTGCTACATTTCTTACATCGACTAAATGAAGTATCAGATCCGGAACTCCTTGCTGTGAACGTCCATCTGCCAATCTAAGAAGTAAATCAATCGTTGCTGACTTACTGCTTTTCGTCAATGATGGTCCCCAAATCCCAGAAGGGTTTATCGTGACAAGGTCCCACCGATCATTCAACTTTTGCATTTCCCATGCTCGTTTTTCCGCCATTACCTTTGAGTAAGAGTATGGTTGGTGATCAACAGTACTTGTCGTATTCCAATCAGATTCAT
This sequence comes from Flavobacteriales bacterium UBA6051, assembly GCA_002427735.1. Taxonomy (GTDB): domain Bacteria; phylum Bacteroidota; class Bacteroidia; order Flavobacteriales_D; family Crocinitomicaceae; genus UBA4466. The sequence goes on along the minus strand of DIYP01000003.1, from coordinate 12,503 downwards.
CTAAAGCCTCTTTTCCTGAATTGACGTAATCAATATTATCCCCGAATACAGAAACAACGCTACTTGTAAGCACTACCCTTTTTACCGATTCAGTTTTATTGACACTATTCAGTACGTTTTCTGTTCCTTTCAGGGCTGGCTCCAATAAATCTCTGACCGGATCTTCGACATTTAAGATAAATGGTGAGGCCGTATGAATTACGACTTCGCATCCTTGCATGGCCTCTTCAAAATCTCCATCATTCAACAGGTCTGAATTAAAAAAGTGAATTCTACCGGAGGAGGAAGATGCCATCTTATTGAGGTGCTCAGTGCTGCTTTTCTTATGCTTATCTCTTACGGTTGCATGAACAGTATGTCCATCCTCCAAAAGATATTTAATAATCCAACCTGCCAAATAACCACTGGCTCCTGTAACAAGTACAGGTGCATTTTTACTAATTGTTTTCATATCAAAAATAGTTAACGTTGAATTTTAGAATGTTGAATTGTCGTTGGCAATTTTCCCTCCGATCATAAGGAAAAGAAATCGTGTAAATCCATCGATGGGTTGGATGGCATCCCAATGTTCAACGAGTTTGCCATTTTCCAAACGAAACGTATCAGTAATGATAAACCCCTTTTTCTCATTACCACGGTGCTTAGCTTTAAACGTGGTGTGACTGTGTAGTACGACGTGGTCTCCACTGGCAATGATCTTCTTCACATCAAATGAATACTCAGGATAGCGCTTCACCATTTGCTTTACATAGCCGATTAACCCAGAGATATTATTAGGTATCATCCGATTATGTTGGATGTATGTACCGCCGCCATAAGTTTTCAGTGTATACTCAAAATTGTGTTCATTCATCAGATGTTGGAAAAAGTCAACAACAGTCTTAACGTTATTCGTTTCTTGCTGCGTCCAGCTTTCTTGCAAGTGAGCGCTCAATTCTATAGTTGGTTGAGCTTTTTGATTTCGTTCCATATTTCTATGCTTTTTGACGATTAAAAATTGAGTTTAATGGGCTCATCAAATTGTGCTTTGATTCCTGGAACAAAGATCCATTGAGTTACTTCCGAAAAAAATGAACTGGTTTAAAAAAAATCTTGAACTAGTTCAAGATTTCTTCATTTTCAAAAAACTAATGCATGTTCACCTCACAAAGTATGGAAGTCTGAAATCCACACAACTAATGTCATTTAGTACTCCAATCAACCGGAAATTGACAAACCAATAGAGTGCATCGTTTACAGGCTATCGCAAAAAGAAACTTCCTCTGAGTGCGACGAATAAAGCTCCTTGCCTAAAAATCTTTTCGGATTTCGAGCTGAGATGACGTAAGGTTTTCAGAACCAAAAAACTCCGAGGGACTTACTCCAGTTACTTTCCTGAAGTCTTTAATAAAATGAGATTGATCGAAATAATCGAATTGAAATGCCAAATTCGTAAGCGACTCCGTTCTATTTTCTGCATAATAGGCTAAAAGTGCTCGGATTCTCACTAAAGTTGAGTACTCTTTTATAGAGCTCTTGCAGTTTTGATAAAACAACTTGTTTATTCTTTGGCGCGAAAACGGAAGTGAGTCCATAATTGTAGCAACTTTGTCCAGTCCTTTATTTTCTTCTATTCTTTCACAAATAGACTTACTCAAATCAAATGACTCAGCGGGTGGTAATTTCAAACCTCCAAGGTAGTTTTCTGCTACTTTGATCATATCCATTGGAGATTTTGCCAAGAATAATCGCTCATGCAGTGCATGTAGATCAGGGAAAATCGATGCATTAACAGAATAGATTCCCGAAAACACGCTTTTTTCAAAGAAATAAGATGACACCCAAGGCTGAAACTTTATGGCAAACAAACCGAGTGAATCAGGAAACAAAAATCTATACGGCAAGGCAACTTTTCCAATACCAAAATACTTGGGTAAATCAATGACCTTATTGAATCCTGTCTTGATCTGAACCTGTGTCTTATTGATAAACATCAACTCAAAACATCCATCTTCAACCATTATTCCTGAATTGGACTGGTCAACATTAAAGAAGTAGAAACTTCTCACAATATCTTTCGATATCAATTCAGGGACTCTTTCCAAGTATGCCATTACTCAGTGATTCGATTCAAATAAAACAATCAAAATAGGTAAGTTTTTTTGATAAATAAAAATCACCAATCAACTCTAAAAAGTCAACACCATATTCTCCTCGGGCGGCTAAGAGAAATAAACAGGCTTACATTTTTTACAATTATCTCTATTTGATACGACCTAGTTTTGACTCGATGGGAGCTTGCTATGTGCGTAGCAATTTACCACCAATTTTATAACGGTTAATAACGAACAATTAATTTCAGAACTATGTTATCCAAAATCTTTAAGGCGACACTATTTTCGGTACTTTCCACACTTGTATATGGCCAAACTATGCTAACAATAGTTGATTCAAATCCAACTATGTTTAGAGACGATATCATCTTAGATTACATGGGCAATCTGTATTGTGCAGATTATGGAGGCTCCAACGTTTACAAGAGAACACCTGATGGGACCATTAGTACTTTCGTAACAGGCCTTGCAACCCCAAATGGCTTAGCGTTTGATTCAAATAATGATTTGTTTGTTTGCGACAATGTGGGAAGTAAAATATATAAGATTGACTTACAAGGAAACTTTCTGGATACCATTGATGCGATGAATCCGTCGGGGATTATCAAAGAATTTGATAGTGATACAATGATTGTAACAGAATATGGCACTACACATACCTTGAGCAAAGTTGCACCGGATGGGACTATCACAATAACGCATAGTGATATGGGCTTGAATGGGCCAGTTGGACTGGAATACGATAACACGAATCAATTGTATGTTGCAAATTTTAATGATCGGAGGGTATTTAAAGTAATGGAAGACACTTTAATATACTGGGCTACAGTTCCTGGCCCAACAAATGGAACGCTTGGCTTTCTTGCATATGGAGGAGGTTTTCTCTGGGCAACGAGTTGGCAGGACAATAAAATTTACGGTTTAAGTACGACAACCCCGGATAGCAGTTTCTTGTTGGTTGGATCTAGTGTGGGTGGAGATGACGGTCCTCTTGACATTGCAACACTGAATAGTCCGAATGGTATTTGGTCAAACAGTACTGCTGACACAATGTACATTTCGGAATATACAACGGGAAAGCTAAGAATGATAAAACCTGATATCGCTTCAATTCAAGAATACGGTATCAAGAACAATGAAAATACCCTTTTATTCCCGAACCCCGCTGCTGCAGACAGCAAAGTACGTATTTCAGATGAACTAGATTTTGATGTTATCCATATTTACGATCTGACTGGTAAACTATTGAACATTGATTACGAATCGAAGGAAAAAGGGCTATATTTTGAAGCAAGTGGAACCTATCTGATACACTTCATAAAGGATGAGCAGAGAATCTTAAGCAAGATGATGATAGTCAAATAATAATGGATTTCTCACTGATTGACCGCAGACCTTCTGTCGATGAATACATGATGGCCAGAAGCACTGTTGAATGGGGAGTGCTAACAAAAGAACAGGTAATAAAAGTCTTAAATAAAGATGCACACCATGTCATTGGATTGGTTAACAATGAATTCGCTGGTTTAGGCCGCGCAATTGGTGATGGCATGTACTTCTATATTCAGGACCTTATTGTTATGCCTAAATTCCAGAAATCAGGTCTTGGTGGTGGCATTCTACAGTCATTGATTGACCGGGTACATACTGAAAATGGCCAAAGCGTTTTTATTGGTTTGATGGCGGCAGAAAAGACGCAAGGTTTTTACGAAAAATATGGGTTTAAAGCTCGAAAAAGCAGTGCACCTGGCATGTATTTGTTTAAATAGATTTCAATGTACACATCAAAATATTGCGAATACCTCTCCAATTATTTGCTTCAAGAAATTGGTAATTGCTACTGATTTCTAAGAAGGTCAAGAAAAGAGGCTATAAAAGAACGATTGATTCAAATCGGTATCTACTTGGGGATGAAGTCGTCCTATAAGAAGAGTCACATTATCAATCCGGCAATACCTTACAACAAACATCAACGGTAGCTGCTAACTCAATTATCTTTTCGTTTGGAACGTTTGCTCCTTTGATGCGCATGATTCTGTCACAATCTTCCAAATCAAAGTGAATATTAAAATCATTGTCCACACTTCTCAGCAGTTGCTTCAATTCCATTGCTGCATTCATTGAAACAAGGTTTGTACTAAAAACTTCTATACTGTGCATAAAGTGAATTATTTGATGAAACTATGGTATGATTAAGCTCAGCGTATCGGAAGTATATGCGCTGAAGTAACCTCCTGCGTCTCCATTCCAATTGGTCACCGGGTTTCCAGGAGCAGCCGTTCCGGCAGTAGGTCCTTGTCCACCAAGAATATCACCGAGAGAATTAAAATACTCATATGACGCCTCGTCAAAATGAACCAACTCAACAAAAACCCTATCTCCTGAATTAAATACTTGCTGAAATAACGGCAGTTTTAAATAGTTCCCATTCCCTATTCCGTCCGTTATCACCTGCAAATCACTTCCATCGTTTTGTATAGCGCCGTTAAGGTGATGAATTATTCGGTAATAGTTTTCCTGATCTGCAGGGTCGTTAAACCGTGCAAAAACTCCATAGCCCTCATCGGTTGCCGGTGTTGCAGCCTGAAATTCTGACTCCAGATTATTCAAAGGAACGCTTCCTGGCATAATAGAAGTCGCTTCGTAGAGCTTTCCATCGATCAAAACACTAATGGAATACGTCATATTAATTGAAGGATCAAAACTTAATTCGTAATGTCCATTCTGCGTATAAGGAATTAGTTGAGCAAGTCCATTTTGATCCGTAAGTGTTATCTGTGCGTTGGAAATATATTCCGTTTCTGCTTCGGCAAAATAAGGAGTGGTCATAGAAATATCTACAGTAATTCGTTGATCGAGTTTGCTCAATTTCGCCTCGATGATCAACTTGCTTTCCTGATCCTCCAGATCTACTTCAATCACCTTTTCGCAGGCAATGAATACCAGTGAGGTAATAAATACCATTGATAATGAAAGAACCTTTTTCATGCGTTAAAATTTAAAGTTGTACGTAATTGTTGGTACCCATTTGAACAGTGACAACTGAACTGCTTCATTGATTGCCGGATTATCCTCATTCTGTTCAAAGCTGATGGAATAAGCATTCTCTCTACCGTAAACATTGTAGACGGAGAAGTTCCAACTGGATTCAAATCGTTTCTTCTTCTTGTTTTGCCATGTTAAAGCCAAATCAAGTCGATGATAATCTGGCATTCGGTACCCATTTCGTTCTGAATAATGGGGTACTTGCATTCCTTCCACCTCGTACTTGCCTGTAGGGAAGGTCACGGCATCTCCTGTATAATAGACAAAGTTTGCTGAAACGGATAAACGATCAGTAATATCATACATGGCTGAAATGGAGAAATCATGAATTCTGTCTTGTCGAGCAGAAAACTTCTCACCTCCATTGATTTCATCAAATTGTCTCAAACTTCTGGACAATGTATATCCAGCAAAACCTGTCAGTTTTCCCTTCCGCTTTCTTACGAAAAACTCTATACCATAGGACTCTCCATCTCCATAGATTAAATCGCCCTCCAACTCTTCATTTAAAAAAGTGCTTGCTCCGGTGCGATAGTCAATGACATTCTGCATGTCTTTGTAATATATCTCTACAGAAGTTTCATACATATTATCTGAAAAGTTGCGGTAATAACCCAAAGAAAGTTGATCAGCGATCTGTGGTTTGACATTGTTTGAACTCATGATCCATACGTCGGTCGGAGTTGATGTCGTTGCATTCGAAAGCAGGTGCGTGTACTGGTAATTTCGATTGTAGCCAAATTTGACAGAACTCACAGAATCGATCACAAAATTCGCAGAGAGTCTCGGTTCTAAACCATAATAAAACTGAATGTTTTCCCAGTCACCATATTCCTGAGTTGAAAGTAATGCCCCACTCTCATCGAACTCATACGCTGTACCTGCCCCAACTTGGTTAAAAGTCGACAAACGTAGACCATAGTTCAGTTTGAACCTCTTGGAAATTTGATGATCATTCTGAACGTACAATGCGCCTTCAATGCCATAGTCCGGATCAGCTTCATACGGGTTTATTCCTGTATTTGAGCCGGCACGAATATTCCCAGACTCAATGGTGTGATGAATCACATTGTAACCGAACTTCAATTTATTCTTCTCATTGATCGTCAGTGCAAAACCCTGTTTAAAGTTGATGTCACGAATAACGGATTGTACAGAAAGTTCATCGTCGTCCGTGCCAAAACCAAATTCAAAATCATAATCACTATAAATCAAGGAAGTTTGCATAATAAGGTTTTGCTTAAAGACATGTGTCCATCTCAACGTACCCAGCAAGTTTCCCCAATTCAATCCGAAAGCATCCTGAAACCCAAACCGATCACGTCCAATGTATCCAGACAAATAAATTTTGTCCTTTGGAGAAAGTCGGTAGTTCGCTTTCAAATTGACATCATAAAAATATAGTTGTGTAGAGTTCAAAGATGGATCATCCGATAGCTTCAGCAATAAATCGGCATAGGTTCTTCTACCTGAAAGCATAAAGGAGCCTTTGTCTTTAACAATTGGTCCTTCCAAGGTCAATCTCGATGCAATTAAACCAAGACCACCAGAAACTCCAAATCGCTTTGCATTTCCATCTTTCATTCGGATGTCCATCACAGAGGCGGTTCTGCCTCCGTATTCAGCTGGGATACCTCCTTTGTATATAGTTGCTCCTTTTACCGCATCACCGTTAAAGACCGAGAAGAACCCTAATAGGTGAGACGGATTGTAAATAGGTGCTTCATCCAGTAACACGAGGTTCTGGTCCAGTCCACCACCTCGTACGTAGTATCCGGCATTTCCCTCTCCAGCAGTTTTAAACCCAGGCTGTCTTTTAGCGACCTCAACAATATCTACCTCACCACCAAACGTTGGTAGTTTCTTAATGTCTTCAATTTCCAGTTTGATTTCGCCCGGAGTGCCACTTGTAATGTTTTCGTTTTCCTTTTTTGCAGAAACTTTAACCTCAGAAAGGTTCTGAATCTCAGAAGGAACGGCTAACTCAAGGTCAAGCTGAACATCTGATGTAAGGTCGATTTTGACTTCCTTGTCCTCAAAGCCAATGCCTCTGAACTGCAGCGTATAAGTTCCTGGCCTTAGTTTTAACACGTAATAACCATAAGGGTCCGTACGGGCGCCTACGTTTTCTAATTCCGCCACCCTCACGGTTATCCCATACAGATCCTCTCCATTGGATGAATCACGAACGAAACCACTAATGGCATATTTCTCATCTTGTCCAAAAACGGTTGAACAAAAACAAATAAAAAGTATCGCAAAAATCGCTTTCATAATTCGCTATTTATTGAAGCGAAACTATGGCGAGATGGAGTAAATTAAAATGGAAACTATAGCGAAACGGGCAATATCTAAAGTGAACGCGACAATTTAGTCCAGAATACCATTTTCTAACCAGGTAAGAAAACTAGATACCTTATTCTTTGGTACAAGAATCTGAACATCAAAGTCAATATTCAAATGAATAGATAGTTTACGACCGAAGTACTTTGAGGCCTTAAGAATTCCTTTACGGTTCACTATAAACTGGCGGTTGATACGATAAAAGTCACTTCCCAATAATTCTTCCAATGTGCTCAATGTCTTATCTATAGCAAAGCGTTCGTTGTCGAAAGTTCTCAAATAAGCTTGTTCATTTTCGAAGTAGAATACGCAAATGTTATCGATGCTCACAGGTTGTATAAAATCCTTTTTGTGCACCAACAATGAACGTTGCTCTTTCTTTCCAAGGAGTTTAATAATTGCCTGATAATCATTTGGGGAGGATTGTCCGAACTTATCAATTTTATTCAGGGTTTTCTCCAGATCAGATCGTGTAAACGGTTTAAGAATATAATCCACTCCGTTTGCTTTAAAAGCATCCAGTGCGTATTGATCAAAAGCTGTGCAGAAGACAACAGGAACATCAATAGTATGTTCATCGAATATTTTAAAGCTCAAACCATCTGACAACTGAATATCTGAGAAAATGAGATCATAGGTCGAATTATTTTGGAGATAATCCAGTGATTCCTTTACGCTTGTCAGTTTTTGGACCACTGTGATCTGAGCATTTATACTCATGAGTTCATCTTCCAGTGCATTTGCAATATTCTCTTCGTCTTCAATAATTATGATTCTCATTGCACCAATTTTAGTTTAACCGAAAACTCTTCATCGTTATCGGTAATCTCAATACCTCTTCCAGAGATTAGTTTACAACGCTCATTCAGATTTTTCAATCCTATTCCCTCTCCAATTCTAAAAGGATCATCTTTCAAAATCTTGTTGTTTGAAAACTCCAAAACATCTCCTTCAATATTGAGGGTTATTTGCAAAGGGTTACCTTTTGTCATGCCGTTGTGCTTAATTGCATTTTCTGCCAACAATTGGAGCGACATAACAGGCAATGAGAAACGGGAAGTCAACGATTCAGAAATTCGAATTTCCACTTTCAGTGAATCCTTAAATCTTACTTTCTGCAGTGCAATGTAATCGTTCATAAAATTCAAATCCTCTTCTAGAGTAATTGCGTCATGCTTAGAAATATTCATTGAACTACGCAAAAAAGAGGATAGCAGGTCAGAGTATTCAACGGCATTTTCTTGATTCTGCTTTATCAGCCAACGCAAATTCGTCAGTGCATTAAACAAAAAATGTGGATGGAGTTGCTGCTTCAGCTGTTCGTGTTGTGCTTCCAAGGTAGCCAATTCCAACTGGGCTTTTTCTTTTAACAAACTTGCCTTTTCAGACTGACTAATCAGCAAATTCATAAAAATCAGAATGATTACATTACTGGTAAACACTACCATAAACGGGTAATACTTTATGTATCCGTTCTTGAAGTCCGGTCGGAAACCATTAGTGAGCAAGTAAAAAGTAATAAGAACACCAAAGCTTAGTACAAATGAAAACACATACCTATCCACTGCCCGAGAAATGATGCGCTTATTCCACTTTTTGAAAAATCTATAAAGGTTAATATTAACTGCCCAAATAATGAAAATTACACCTGAAACAGTTGAGTAGGCCACAATGAAGTTAGGAGCATTTGCTTGATGGTGAAGTCTAAATTCTTCTGGAAGTGAAGTCAAAAAGAATAGCATCGGAATTACTCCGAGCGAAGCAATAAATGGAGACGTTAAAAGCGCTAACCTCCAGAATCGCTTGTATAACGTAACTTTCTCTATTTTCCCAGATTTTCGAATGTCAATCAATTTTAAATCATACCTAATCAAAGATACAACTATGAAGTTCTGTTTTATCTACCGATACTCTTCTACCAATAAAAGTATTTAATTCATTCCATCGTTCTTTTAATTCTGGAAACGGACAAATTCGTTGGTGAAATGGCCACTTCTTCACGAGAGCATGATTTCTAAGATTTGATCAATTGGGTACAAATAAAAATCCCTTCCAAAAATGAAAGGGATTTAATCAACTATGACTTTGATTGAGCGATAAAAACTACTTTCCTTCTTGCTTTAACCAAAAGAAGTCGTTCCAGCCTTCAATTAAGCGAGTAGGATCAGAATTCTTCGTTCTATCTTGCTCATCCATCAGAACGATTTTACCATTCGCTACATCGAATTTATAAACGCGCGGTGTATCTTCAGTACTTAGGGTAACTTCAATCTCATAGCTACCATCCGTTAAATCCTCGACCTTAAGAACCGTTTTACCGTCTGCCAATTTCATGGCCGTTGAGTAATCACTCCATTTTCCTTGTGAAACTTTAGAAACCTTTGGCTTCGCCACATTGTAATGCGTTGCATATAGTTCACCACCTTTAGAGACTTTTACAGACCATTCCACAGACTTACTTGTCTTATTAGCGTCTTCTGGAACAGGTTTAAACTCTTCGTGATTCATATAAATTCCAAAGACAAAGTTTCCGGTTTTATCGGCCTTCTGAATATATGCATACTTATTCCATGGACCACGGCTAAGGTACATTTCGTTTTTGTCCGCGTACGGGTCGTCATTTGTCACCTTGTAAACCTCAAATTCGAACGTGTAAAAGAGATGCTTTCCCGCATAGAAATCTAATCGATACATCCCTTCTCCCCATTTCTTGAGGTCTACGTTGGTACCACTGGCCCAATCACCATTTTTCATGTATCTGGAAGTAGGTCCGTTCAACTTTCTCTTTTTGTTATTATCGAAGGTTTGTCCGCCATCATACTCGAAATAATCGACAAATTCTTCGCCTTTGTACACCTTTACTTTCAAATATTGCCCTTGATCGCCTATAGTGTTTACAGGGCTGCCATCTGCTTTAACGTATGGAATAAACGTGCCTGTATAGTTCTCAAACCGCGTCGAACCTCCGGTGTGCACCTGCGTTCCATAGAGGAGTGAAGCAAATGTGATTGCCGGCTTCATTCTAAAGGTTGTAAGATCTAGCTCAAGGTCTTCCACTTTTGTTTCTACCTTCTCTTCTGTGCTTCCTTTATCTTTCTTGAGCAACCTTCCCAATTGAGCATGCGTATTTGCTGAAAAGAAGGCAATAAGAAGCATCAATATGGCTGTTTTAAGCATATTCATGATTGAATTATTTTAGGTTGATTACTGACGTAAAAGCTCCTGGTACAATGCGTCGACACTGTCCATTTTGGCCTCATACATTTTCATTTTGTCCATGTCCATTTCGCCAGCCGCATCTGTTTTCAACTGGAAATAGTGATCTCTTTCGTCCGACAGACGTGTTAATTCAGCAGCATTGTCATCACCGCCACCTTCGTTCGATTCTACATTTTCTGCATTACCTCCTTCATTTTCTGCTTCCGCTTCACCTGAACAGGCTGTTAAAAAAAGTGCCATGGCTGCAACGCCTACATACATAAAATTCTTTTTCATTGTTTCAGTTTTAGTGTCCCTATCGGACTGTGTTAAACATAGCCCCAAAGTAGATAAGCAACTCGTTTGTCACAATTTTCAAGCTTTAAAACGTTTGGTGATTTATCGGTTGGTACATATTATGTGCAATTGTGTTTTTAGTTCACAATACTGGGAATTTAAATCACTCAAAGAATCAAATTTCCCCATGTTTTTAGCGCTGAGCAAAATGATTAACTTATTAAAACTGAGCAACTCCTTCATTCTGCTATTCTATTCCTATTTTAGCTTCAAATTCCTCACAATGAGCAATTGGAAAAAATATCAGTCGATTGTTATTAGTATGATATCGCTTTTGGCGGCACTCATTCTCCTATTTACACTGGGAGATATTTTCCTCCCTTTTCTCGGGGCGTTGTTTGTGGCTTATCTAATGAGTCCACTCATCAAACGTTTTCAACGATTCGTTAAAAGTCGAAACTTAGCCATTACATTGATATTGCTTTTGATTCTATTATGTTTTGGTGGCGGACTAATCTTTATGGGCAGTTACGTCATAAAGGACACCAAGCGTTTTATCCACTCAGTTGATTTATTTGTTGAGCAAAATCAGGCTGAAATTGACAAAGTGAAATCCGATGTGAGCGAATTCTTTGGTGAGGTATACGAAAGTGATTTTGTACAAGATCAATTGGTTTCCATGCAGGATTCGACCACCCAAGCAGAAGCTCAAAGCACATTAACGGAATCACTCGGGCAAGTCTATACACTTTTTAGCTCCTCTTCAACCGAAGAAACTCCTGAGAAGGATAATGGAATGAGTGGATTCATGGTATTCATGTACTTCTTCATTTACCTGATCCCGATACTTTATACCTATGAGTACTTCACGTCGCGTTTGCAGAAATATTTTGGCGGCAACGAGTTTAATTCAACTATTCAAGTATTGTGGAAGGATTTCGATACCGCCTTTATCACTTATTTTAAGCAGCGATCAAAAATTGTTTTGATTTGCGCTAGTCTTTTCGTCCTCACTTTTTTAATCATGGGATTGCCAGGTGCTGTCATAATCGGCATCATTGCAGGACTGTTGACTTATGCTTCGCATTTTCATTATATCACGTTACTTCCAATTTCAATCGGGTGCTGGGTGTTATCGATGGAGCACGAAATCAGTTTCTTTATCTTTTTCGGGATCGTATTGGTAGTATTCATTGTGATCTCCATTCTGGATGAAATGGTGTTCTTCCCGAAGATCATGAAAAGCGTTTCTGGGATGAATCCAGCAATAATGATCCTTGCCTTCACGCTTTGGATCTATATTTTCGGCGGGTTCATTGGAACAATCGTCGCACTTCCGTTAACAAACTTAGTCCTCATCTACCTCGATCGTTTCCTGCTACGCTCACGTGAAAATCCTGGATTTATTCGAGAACAGATTTTGCAAAAAGGGGATAGTGAAAAACTGGATTAATTACACTCGATTCCAAATAACCAGCGTTCAAACCACTGATTTACACTATCTATTATTATCCGTATGGGATGATA
>DIYP01000004.1:36659-40922 GCA_002427735.1 Flavobacteriales bacterium UBA6051 | reverse complement strand
GTAACACAATATGATGCAGCACTATAGTTGAATGATGCATTGTCAAGTGGGTTCACCGTGACAGTAACTGTACCACAAAGTCCTGTTGACTCATCCACACATCCCGCTCCGTCTTCTCCACGGATATAATACGTAGTTGTAACTGTCGGGCTAACAACAAGTGACGTTCCAGTTTGACTGGCAATCTGCCCCGTTCCACAGTTCGTAGTGTAAACATGCCAATTAGTAGCATCATTAAGATTTGCTCCTGCCCAATTCAATGTCGTACTTCCTCCTGTACAAATTGAAGTAGATGTTGCCGTTGGTGATGGTACATCGGGGTTAGTACAAGCCGCTCCACATGTCACCGTAAGTGTGGAGGTTACAAAATGAACATAGTCCGCCGCAGCAAACTGGCTATCACCATCTGAGATTCTCAATGTCCAAGTACCGACACCATTCTCTCCATCAAATGCGCTTAAAGGGTTATGAGGCGAAAAGTTACCTGTAATCCAATCATTTGCTCCAGGTCCAACGGGTACTATACTTGTCGGATGATCATCATCAAAGTGAACCGTTCCATCGACAGCAGCGAAGCTATTGTATGAAGCCAACTGCGATGAATTACCTGTCCAATACCCCCATCTATCTTGTACAAGATCGACCGTCGTACCTGCTGGAGAAACCAAACGAACGTTCAGGTCCTCATGAACTCCATAACCTCCTAGTGCAGGTGGCGTACCATTTCCAAGAAGCAGTTGAATACTAATTTCAACCTCAGTTAAAGCTGTACATCCACCAAAGTCTCCTGAATTAAATGTGAACGTGCGATCTATATGAGCACCTCCAGCCGGTACGTTGGTTACTGTACCTGCTGTGCTATTCGTTTTAGAAACTTGAGAATAACTTAAACAGGAAATGGCGATAGCCATTAACCCTAAAACAATCTTTTTCATAAGTAGTTAATTTATAATACCCAAGGCTAGCCCTGAATCAATAAAAATTATTGAATTTTTGAATTAAAAATTCGCGTCAAATATATGCTATTTACAGTATTTGTCATAATTAATTTTAGTCTTAATACCTATTATACGTTAAACCGTGTTTTTAATTCTGAAAAGCTGTCCTTATAGCTGCTATTTTAAGGACATAAATACGGTTGCATCCAACCAGCTATTGTATCTCTTTTTGAACTCTGAGAAACATATTCTTCGCGGTGATCCAATATTCCGAGATCATCTAAGAACTCACGCTCACCATTTTCCTTTAGCGCATACAGCTTATGTCCATAGGATGCAATATTCTGTTCACCTTCGAAGCTGAGTAAGCCTCTAGGGCTGCTAAAAGATGAAGACTTCATAGCAAGATACTGATCACGTCCATTCGCAGACCAATCAGCTTTTTTCATAGACTCGCAAATAATACCTCCACATTCATACCCCAGCAGTGAAAAATAATTCGCGTCACCTCCAGCAGTCTTTTTATACTCTTCTAAAAAAAGCTGATTTTCTTGGTTCGGATCAACTTTATCCCAGGTTGAAACTCTGTAAATATTTTCTGGATAACCATCCACTTTTGCGAGTATCTCATCGTCAATCATCATTCCAGCAGTTACAATAGGATATCGACCATTGGCGTCTGAGCGGATCAACTTATTTAAGAAATCAACAGCATCACGCTCAGAATAGAGTGCGAACAAAAAGTCCGGTGGTTCCTGATCGAATGCACTCATGAGCTTATCAAAATCATCCGGATCGGGATTAAACTCTGACACTTGATTAAATATAATGTTACCACCACTCTTGACTAAACCCGTTAAAAATGACTCATACAACTGATATCCAGCGTCATAAAAATACGATCCGAAAGCTGCTTTCTTACCAAAATTCTCCACACCATATTCAGCAGCCTTGAACGATGACTCCCACAAGTTCAAAGAGTTATAAAAGATAAACTCAGAATTATCCATTACCAAAGGTAGATTACCACCAATATTGGTAATAATAACTGGTCTTTGAAGTGATTGAATAACAGGTAGCACATCTTGAAGAATTTTGGGGTTCACAAAAAGTAAAACAACATGAACTCCTTCCTGCAAAACAAGCTTATGCAGTGCATTAACAATAACATCCTTGTCCGTTCCATTCCCAATTGATTCAAACGAAAAATCAATTTTTTCAGAACTTTCGTTAGTCGCCAATGCGCACCTTAATCCATTTGTAAAATCTAGTGTCATTGATGGATAAATCCGTGACGAGGGTAATAATAAGCCTAACTTCATATACTAAAAAAACCACTCCAGAATATCTGGAATGGTTTTAACTTTAAGTGTCAATAATTAGCTTCTTGATGGGAAAACTCCCTGTAAAGCAATGATAAACTGAACTGCACACCATGGCTGAACAACACTAAAAGGAATATTTCCACCAGTGTTTCCTACTGTAACAGCAACATTATTCGTCGCCATATTTACATTTGTTGCATTGTTCGAGTAAATCGTTTCTCCACTGCTTGAAAGGTTCGCTCCATTTGGGTTTGATAAAGAACCTCCCCCAGCTGGCGGTATAAAAGATGCTTTAATCGTACCAGCTGCGCTGTGATTATGAGCAGGCAGGTTAGTTACGTTCAAGTACACTTGCTCGTGTCCGCCTCCTGGTCCTTGACGATAATCGCTCAATCCTGGCCCGCGCCCTACTCCTACTGGAGTTCTTCCACGTAAGTCAGGCAAACCAAATGTTGTACGTCCGTCTCCTCCGTACATTGTTCCTAACAATGAGAAGAGCGCTGAATATTGTGCAATTGGCAATAATTGCCCTTCACACTTTGCCCATCCTCTAGGGGCGAAATTTCCTCCGAACATTATTATCTCGGCTAAAAATGGATCCATAATAATTTTGTTTTATAAAGTGAATAAATGTGTTATTGATTCTCCTTTGCAGGCTTGAATCGAGCGGTAAGTTATATGATTTATCCCGTCCAGAACGATGTAATAATACTGAAATACTCAGGTATAAATACCTGAATTAAGCGTGTAAACACATGCCTTTCCTGTAACAAATACTATCAGAAATATAATCTGCCATTTAATATCATAGATTCATATGAATGGAAGATATTTGAAGTTTCTTTGATACTTATTACAATTTTTGCATTTCTATGAGATAACCGGATAAATTGTAAATTCCCAGAATGATTCTCAATTCATTTGAGCAAATTTATCAGCTTCCGGGCTATGCAGTAGCCATTGCCTTCTTTGCACCTATAGTCTTGGGTATGACGTGGTATTTCTATAAAACGCGTCATGCACGAAGCTGGAGAAAGGGTATACTACCTCCAAAACTCAAGTTTAATCAGGATAATTTATTAGAAGTTTATTTATCTCTCGGGGCTCGATTGATCCTATTAGACTATAAAAGCTCTAAAGGCAAGACTGTTTTCATTAATCAGTATTTCAACCGCTATTTCAAGTCCGCCAATTATGATTTCGGGGATTCGCTAATCTTTTCCATGAAGTATCCAATTCAAATTGAGACAACTACTTCTTGGCTGAATGAACACTTGAAAGATGAAGGAGCCCGTGCACAGGTGATTTACTTCCTTACCGGTCTCGCCCTACTTGACGGAAAAGTACACCACAAAGAAATTGCGTTTCTGGAAGAAATGAACCGTCAGCTAGGACTGGCACCTGAAAATCTAAAGCGCATCGTTGCGATCTATCAATCATATTACGAAACGAAGAAAAATGAAGAGGCTAAAGCACGCAGCAAAACAAAACCGACTTCAGCTATTCAAAATTATCGGGAAATTCTTGGGGTAACTCCAAATGCAGATGCCGCTGCTATAAAAAAGGCTTATCGAAAGCTTGTAAAGCTGCATCACCCGGATGTTTTTGCTAATGCTTCTGACGCACAAAAGCGTATGGCAGAAGAAAAATTCATTCGTATTCAGGAAGCATACGAAGCCTTAAGTAATTAAACTAAAAAAGGGCGTCTTTTTAGACGCCCTTTTCCTCTATTGAACTTGTTGTTCTTAGTATCTGTAGTGTTCTGGCTTGTATGGCCCTTCCACTGTAACACCAATGTAATCAGCTTGATCTTTACGAAGTTCTGTCAACTCAACACCAATCTTAGCAAGGTGCAATGCTGCTACTTTCTCATCAAGATGCTTTGGCAACATGTATACTTCGTTCTTGTAATTCTCTGAATTGTTCCATAGCTCAAGTTGCGCCAATGTCTGATTCGTAAACGAATTAGACATTACGAAAGATGGGTGACCAGTTGCACA
>DIYP01000004.1:36421-36582 GCA_002427735.1 Flavobacteriales bacterium UBA6051 | reverse complement strand
GTTGCACAACCAAGGTTTACCAAACGTCCTTCAGCCAATACGATAATGTCATTTCCATTAATGGTATACATATCAACTTGAGGTTTGATTTCAACCTTCGTAGAACCGTACTTATCATTCAACCATGCCATGTCAATTTCATTGTCGAAGTGACCAATGTT
>DIYP01000004.1:36008-36352 GCA_002427735.1 Flavobacteriales bacterium UBA6051 | reverse complement strand
AAGTGACCAATGTTACAAACGATTGTCTTATCCTTCATCGCTTCAAAGTGCTGTCCTTGTACAATGTCCTTGTTCCCTGTAGTTGTAACCACTATATCAACATTGTCAACAACAGATTCCAGACGTTTTACTTCAAAACCGTCCATTGCAGCCTGCAATGCACAAATAGGATCGATCTCTGTTACGATAACTCGTGCTCCAGCACCTCTTAAAGAAGCGGCAGATCCTTTTCCTACGTCACCATATCCACAAACAACAGCCACTTTACCAGCCATCATTGTATCAGTAGCACGACGAATTGCATCTACAAGTGATTCTTTACATCCGTATTTGTTATCAAACTT
>DIYP01000004.1:30256-35944 GCA_002427735.1 Flavobacteriales bacterium UBA6051 | reverse complement strand
CATCCGTATTTGTTATCAAACTTTGATTTGGTAACAGAATCATTCACATTGATTGCTGGCATTACCAATGTTCCATTCTTCATACGTTCGTACAAACGATGTACACCCGTCGTTGTTTCTTCAGAAAGTCCCTTGATGTCTTTCGTCAATTCTGGGTAACGATCGAATACCATATTTGTAAGGTCTCCACCATCATCCAAAATCATGTTCAACGGTTTACCGTCTTCAAATGCAAACAACGTTTGCTCGATACACCAATCAAATTCCTCTTCGTTCATTCCTTTCCAGGCGTAAACCGGTATTCCTGCCGCGGCAATGGCTGCTGCTGCGTGATCTTGCGTAGAGAAGATATTACATGAAGACCATGTTACATCAGCTCCTAATTCAACCAATGTTTCGATCAAAACTGCTGTTTGAATCGTCATATGCAAACACCCTGCAATACGAGCTCCTGCCAATGGCTTTGAATCTCCGTATTCTTCACGTAACGACATCAAACCAGGCATTTCAGCCTCAGCTAATTTAATTTCCTTACGTCCCCAATCAGCCAAGCTGATGTCCTTTACCTTGTACGCTAATTTTTCTGTTGTACTCATATTCTTGTTTGTGTAATCCTAATTTATTCGCTGCAAAATTACGAAGTTCCTTTGTAAATATGAACTTATTACTGAACTATACGGTTATGACTCGTATTCCGTAAAAAACTTACGCACAGGAAGATGATAAGACGCGTTGAAATATTCGGCTTAAACGCTCAATTCTTTATAATCGCTCTCGAATTAATTCTTCTAAACCATCAATGAAGCGATCATGGTCATTAGAACTTGGTACCAGTTGGATTTTTTCACCGCCAAGTTCTTCAAATATTTCCTGATACTCGTCGCCAATTTCAATAACTGTTTCCAAGCAATCTGCTACAAACGCAGGACTGAAAGCCAGAATCTTCTTCGTTCCTTTCTTGGCTTGTTCCTCTACAATCTTGTCTGCAAAAGGAGTGAGCCATTTCTTATCTAACCTCGACTGAAAGCACACGGTATACTTAGCCTCATCAATACCAAGCTTATTGGCTATTAATCGAGTAGTTGCATAGCATGTAGCTTTGTAGCAAAATTTATTTTTTTCATTCACTTCCGTTTCACATGGTTGATCTTCGCATAAATCAGACCCTTCGTATACTTTATCAACATGCCTATCCGGCAGGCCATGGTAAGAAAACATTACGTGATCATACTCCTCAAGATTAAAAGCTTTCGCACGTTCTACAACAGAATCAATATATCCTTGATTATCCCAGAATTGATTAATTGCAGAAATCTCTGGAACCACCCACCATTTGCTCATGATTCGCATTGCCAAGTCAATCGCAGAACCAGTTGTAGCACTGGCGTACTGAGGGAAAAGAGGCAAAATCACAATATGATCGTAATTTTCTCTACGCATTTGTTCCATTACGTCATACATAGATGGATTCTGGTAACGCATAGCCACGTGAATATCAACCCCCTCATTAAAGCGTTTCTGCAACTTCACCCGCACATTCTCAGTATGCGTTATAAGTGGAGATTCTCCATTCCCAAACTCCCAAAGCTCCTTGTATACCTTTGCTGATTTCGGCGCACGAAAAGGAACGATGATACCGTTCACTAATAACTTCCTTCCCAACCAAGGTAAATCAATCACTCTGGGATCATTTAAAAACTCTCCCAAATAACGACGTACATCATTTGTCTTTGGACTATCTGGTGTGCCCAATTGCACTAGTAAAACACCTGTTCTTTTCATAATCAAAAAAGCTTTGCGCGCCAGTTTTCTGCATCTTCTGGCTTTAAAAGGTTCAATTTTGTAAGGTAGGAAATCGCCTTCTCAAAAGCCAATGGATATTCTATCCCATCATAATTCCATTCGGTCTCATTCAACCAGTTTTGTACCTGGCCATGCCGTAAGTTGTAACGCCAGCTAATTAAATCAGCGACGTTTTCATTTTTTTTCAACGTTTGTGCTTTCTGATTCACGATCTCACACATTTTTCGAAGTTCAGGTTGATACTTCTCATACACTTCATTACGGACAGCAATAACAAAACATGGCCATGGTGTTACCACCTCATCAATGTATCTGCATTTCTTTTGCTCGGTGTATGGATGCGTCGTATACTTTTCCCATAAAAAAGCTTGGGCCTCATTATTTTCAAGCGCCCATAGACCTCCATACACGTCACCAATAACATTGAATTTCAATTCAGAAGTATCCCATCCTTCCTGACTAGCTCTTACATATGCCATCAAATGAGACCCCGAACCTTCGCGGGAAATCGCAAATGTTTTCCCTTTCAAATCGTCTACATTATCGATATCACTTTTATAAGGTACATGAATCCCCCAGCGCAACGGTGTTGTAACATATACCTGAATAATCTTGGCATCTAACCCTTGAAGGATTGCTTTTGTAATCCCCTCAGTCAACAAGACAGCGACATCCAATGTTTTGTTTTCCAAACCACGGATCATTTGTCCAGTTCCTCCTCCCATATCGCTCCAATGCAATTGAATTCCTTCGGCTCGGAACTTTCCTTCCTCAATAGCCATTCTCCATGGTAGATTGAAGTGTTCAGGGACACCGCCAATTTTTAATCCTATCATAAACTACTCTGAAAATTGCATGTCATACAGCGTCCTATAATAACCATCTTGTTGTAATAACTCTGCATGCGTTCCTTGTTCCATAATTTCTCCTTTCTCTAACACGACAATCTTATCGGCTGTTTGGATAGTCGATAAACGATGCGCAATGACGATAGAAGTTCTACCTTTCGTCAATTTTTCGGTTGCTCGCTGAATTAATTCCTCCGACTCGTTATCAACACTCGAAGTTGCCTCATCCAGAATTAAAACGTGTGGGTTATAAACATAGGCGCGAATAAATGAAATGAGTTGACGCTGCCCAACTGAAAGCACGCCTCCCCGTTCTCCAACTTGATAATCATAACCACCAGGGAGTCTTTCAATAAAATCATGCACCCCAACAGCCTTCGCCGCTTCAATCACTTGTTCTTTAGAAATCGATGTGTCTCCTAATGTGATATTATTGTAGAGTGTGTCGGAAAAAAGGAAAACATCTTGCAATACAATTGCGATGTTTTTACGTAAGTAATTGAGTTCAATATCATTGATGCTATGCTCTCCAAATAAGATTTCTCCTTTTTGGAACTCATAAAAACGCCCCAATAAGTTCACCATAGAACTTTTACCAGCACCTGTTGCTCCAACAAATGCTACTGTGGAACCGGGTTCAATTTTTAAATTGATATCCTTTAGCACCCAATCCTCATCTAAATATGCGAAGTAGAGGTTTTTAAATTCTATAGCTTGATCAAATTGAATATCCGTTTTCGTGCCATTGTTTTGAATCTGGTCATTTCGATCGATGATTTCGAAAACTCGCTCTGCACGAACTGTTCCACGTTGAAGAATATTGAACTTATCCGCTAACTGACGAATTGGTCTGAAAAGCATATGAATCCACAAGGTATACGTTACGAATTCACCGAACATATCTTGTATATCCGCATTGGACTTACCCTGTACATACATCGCCCCCCAAACAATTAAAAACGCCATGGAAAGTGAGCTCAACAATTCTACAAATGGAAAAAAGATCGAATAAGCCCAAATAGCTTTAATGTGCGCTCGCTTATGCCCTTCATTGATAACTTCAAAACGTTCGTATTCACGATCTCCACGGTTGAACAACTGAACGAGCGACATCCCTGTCAAACGCTCTTGAACAAAAGTATTCAACTTCGTGACCTGCTCCCTTTCCATTTGCAAGGACTTGCGAACAGCGCGTGCAAAAATCCGTGTTCCAATTAACAAAATTGGGATTGGAATCAAGGTCAATAATGCCAGCTTCCATCCAGCTGCAAACATTAAAACAAAGACAACAATAAGTGAAACCAGATCCCCCATTACTGCCATCATACCAGCAGAAAAGACCTCGGTAATTGCCTCCAGGTCGGAAACTACTCTCGTAACCAATGCACCGATCGGCGTACGATCAAAATAGCGCATACGAAACGATAGAATTCTTTCTACAAGTGTCTTCCTCAAGTCGCGAATAATAGACTGGGCAAAGAGGTTCGAAAAGTAAGATGATAAAAACTGAAATATGCCTTCTGTGAGTAACCAGCCAATGACAACTAATGTCCACATTAATAAAGCAGACGCATCCGGCTCTTTCACAATGTGCTGATTTACAATATAACCAATGAGCATAGGGCGCGTAGGTCCCAAAAGCGCAAGAGCTAAGGTGCACAAAATGGCAACAAAGAAGAGACGTTTGTACGATTTCCAGTAGGAAAGAAGACGCACAAAAACTTTTACGTTTAACTTAGATTTTTCTGCCATTTGGACAAAGGTAACTGAAAATCGAAGACGAAATCGTATTCGCAATTGGTTAGCTTCATTGTTTTCATAATTCTTCTTTCAATCTGCTCTTCAAAATGTGTCGAATCTCTCAAATTTGCGCTACCTTTATCCTAAAGACAAATGCATGGTTTATAATTTCTCTGAAACAAATTCTATTCTGTCCACATTCATTGCTGAACTGAGAGATATTGAAATTCAAAAAGACCCTCTCCGATTCAGAAGAAACCTTGAACGGATTTCTGAAATTATGGGCTATGAACTGTCAAAAAAATTAGCCTATCATAAAGTGAGCATAAGTACTCCTCTGGGAATAGCTGAAACAGAACTTTTGAAAGATCAACCTATTCTGGCAACTATTTTAAGAGCTGGATTGGGGATGCATCAAGGTTTGCTTAACTATTTTGACAGAGCAGAGAGCGCTTTTGTTTCTGCTTACAGAAAACATTCTACAGCTGAAGAGTTCGAGATTTTTGTTGAGTACATGGCTGCTCCTGCTATTGATGATAAGGTTCTAATTATTAGCGATCCCATGCTTGCAACCGGAAGTTCAATGGCGATGGTTTATAAAGCATTATTGAAACAAGGTGACCCTTCGCGATTGATTGTTGTTTCGGCCATTGCCACACCGGATGCACTCGACTATTTAAAGCGTCATTTACCAGCCACTACTGATTATTACATTGGTGCGATTGACAATGAACTTACGGCTCAATCGTATATTGTTCCGGGACTTGGTGATGCCGGTGATTTGGCATACGGCCAAAAAATCTAACGATGAACATAGGGATATACACTTCATTGTTTTTTCTTTCCACCGTGAAATTTATGTTTGCCCCAATGAGTGGCCCTGCTTTAGGACTTACTTTTTTTGAAACGTATTTAAGTTGTGTTGGTGGGGCTATATTCAGTGCCGCTATTTTTTATTTCTCTGCGAATTATTTTATGCGCCGGGCACGTGAAAAATACCTTAGAAAGGTTCAACGCAGCATAGAGAACGGAACACCCCTGAAGCAGAAACGCAACTTTACGAGAGTGAATAAACTGGTGGTACGCATCAAACGATCCATGGGACTCATCGGAATCTCTTTCTGGGCACCTCTTTTTCTATCCATTCCGGGAGGCAGCATCGTTACAGCGAAGTTCTACGGAAAGAAAAGTATTACATTTCCTTTAATCGTAGCGGGGATATTCTTTAACGGTGCCGTAATTACCGGGATTACTTATCTATTCTGATGAAGCACATTTTCTTCGACCTTGATCATAC
>DIYP01000004.1:27989-30182 GCA_002427735.1 Flavobacteriales bacterium UBA6051 | reverse complement strand
GATCATACATTGTGGGATTTTGAAAAGAATTCAGAAGCTGCACTCCGTATTTTATATGATGAACTCAAACTTGATAATGAGCTGCGATCTTTTCAATCATTTCATACTGCTTACAAGAAAATTAATGCAGAACTATGGCGTCAATATGGCAAAGGTGAGATCTCAAAAGACAAGTTACGCGTGAAACGTTTCTACGATGCTTTATTGCACTTCGATGTGAAAAATAAAGTATTAGCAGAGCAACTGGCTGAAGGGTACGTTGAAACATCTCCTTACCAAACGAACCTCTTCCCAAATACGCATGAAACACTCTCTTTCCTAAAGAGTGAGGGATTTGAAATGCACATCATCACGAACGGGTTTAAAGAAATCCAGAACATTAAGCTTGCCAACAGTGGTATTCGCGACTATTTTGATGTTGTATTATGTTCTGAAGAAGTTGGTAAACACAAACCGGCATTAGCCGTTTTCTCCAACGCTCTTACTCGTGCCAATGCTTCAGCAAAAGAAAGTTTAATGGTTGGCGACAACTATAAAGCTGATGTATTGGGTGCCGAACGTGCTGGTATTTGCGGGGTTCTCTTTGACCCACACCAACAACACAAAGAAGGAACGCACGAGTGGCAGATCAACAATTTATCTGAAATGACAGAACTCCTGCCGTGGATTATCAAGTCAAGGATGTAATTTAATGCAGTTCTTGACGGAGCTTTTCATATAAAACCATCCCCGCAGCGACGCTTACATTCAAAGAGGCAATTTCTCCTCGCATCGGGATTCTGCAACTAATATCTGCCAAATTAATTAGATCAGATGTAATTCCATCTTGCTCAGACCCCATAATGACAGCAACGGATCCTCTAAGATTCGTTTCATAAAGAGGAACGCTCGACTTTTCTGTACAAGCAACGAGGCGCAAACCACATTGTTGAATGTAGAAAAGCGATTCCTTCAAGCTATCGGTCTTACACACTTTTATTCTATTGAGCGCACCTGCAGAAGTTTTTACCGCATCTGCCGTAACTTGAGCAGAACCTTTTGACGGAATAAGAATTGCATCGACTCCTTCGCATTCTGCCGTTCGCGCAATTGCACCAAAGTTTCTTACATCAGTAATTCGATCAAGCGCAAGAATGAAAGGCTTCTTCCCCTCTTCCAATAGTGCTTCAACTACTTCTTCAATTTTACCATATTCGACCGGAGCGACCAATGCAATAACCCCTTGGTGATTTTGATCAGTAATTCCATCGAGTTTTTCAGAAGGCACAAACTGAAGCTGATGATTTTCTCCTTTTAATGCCTCCTTTAATTCCAGAAATAAATCCTTCTGCATTCCTTTCTGAATTAAAATCTTGTTCAGTGCACGTCCTGCCTTAATTGCTTCAATCACAGAACGAACTCCAAAAATGAAGTCTTCCTTTACTGGCTTATTTGCCCTTTTCCCATCGTACTTGCTTGATCTCATAATTTAGAATTGATAGGTAATCGTAACCTCCACTTCCTCGCTGACTGTTTTTGCAACCGGACAATTTTCAGCAGCATTTCGAACCTGTCGCTGTTCCGATTCATTCCAATCATTTCCGCTAAAATCAAGGAATATCTCCAAAGATCCTATTCTTCGAGGGTCAGAAACCATGTGCTTTGTAACCTCCCCTACACCATTCTTAAAAGAGAGTCCGTTCTTATTACAAAAAATCCCAACAATGGTAAGCATACAAGAAACGTAGGCTGTGGCCACCATATCTGTTGGAGAAAATGAAGCTCCTTTTCCATTATTGTCTACCGGAGCATCCGAAATGATTTCCGATCCAGACTTAAGATGCGTCGATTTTGTCCTTAAGTCACCTAAATATTCAATACGTGATGTAGCCATGATTAATGAGGTTTTGCATACATTTGTATTTGCGTTTAAACGCAGCAAATAAAGCGAAGAACAAAAGTAGGTTTTATTTGTAGAAAACGGTGTGATTTAGAAAACTTTCAGGTTATGAATGGAACAGATCAGCAAGTTGAAAAGGTAAAGATCAAAAAGCCAAAATGGCTGCGTGTCAAGTTACCTACTGGTGAGAATTATAAGAAGGTTCGTTCACTAGTTGATGAACACAAACTACATACGATTTGTGAAAGTGGCAACTGCCCCAATATGGGTGAGTGCTGGGGAGAAGGAAC
The DNA here is from genome assembly GCA_002427735.1 of Flavobacteriales bacterium UBA6051. GTDB lineage: Bacteria > Bacteroidota > Bacteroidia > Flavobacteriales_D > Crocinitomicaceae > UBA4466. Next base: position 28,013 of record DIYP01000004.1, on the reverse strand, counting down.
AGCAACTTTCATGATCCTTGGAAA
>DIYP01000004.1:24416-27924 GCA_002427735.1 Flavobacteriales bacterium UBA6051 | reverse complement strand
AACTTTCATGATCCTTGGAAATATTTGTACGCGATCATGTGGATTCTGTGCCGTACAAACTGGGCGCCCAGATGCGGTAGATGAGTTTGAACCAGGTAAAGTTGCCCATAGCGTTAAAACGATGGGTGTCAAGCATGCTGTGATTACCTCTGTAGACAGAGATGACCTAAAAGATGGTGGGTCTGGCATTTGGGTTCAAACGGTAAAAGCTATTCGTCATCAATCTCCTGGAACAACAATGGAAACGTTAATTCCAGATTTTGCTGGTAATTGGGAAAACCTTCAAAACATCATTGATGTTGCCCCAGATATTGTAAGTCACAACCTTGAAACAGTGCGACGTCTGACAAAGGAAGTCAGAATTCAGGCTAAATATGACAGAAGTCTTGAAGTTCTTTTCCGCTTGAAGAAAGGCGGTATGAAAACAAAGTCTGGAGTGATGCTTGGTTTAGGTGAAACGCATGATGAAATTATTGAAACGATGGAAGACCTCCGTAGTGTGGATGTCGACATTTTAACATTGGGACAATATTTACAACCTACGGCAAAACATCTTCCAATTCATGAATTCGTTACACCCGAGCGCTTTCAGGAATACAAGGATTTGGGACTCAAAATGGGCTTCAAATACGTTGAAAGCGGTCCACTGGTGCGCTCCTCTTATCGTGCAGAAAAGCATATCTTCTAATTGTAGACCTGTATATTTTTTTTGAAACTTGTAAGGTCAGCATTTTTAGATTCGTCACAGTTAGTGTAAATTTACACTTGAATCAATGAAAAATGCGCTCATACTTTTCAAAATTATTGTTAATTTGCGCTGCTTTTAAACTGAAAAACTAGAATTAGTAACTATATACACGCATGCTTATGAAAAAGTTAATCGCAAGTTCTATGTTCCTTTTCCTACTGGGAGCTGTTTCTTTTGCACAGCAGGAGATCACTCAAAAGTGTGGAACATACAACGAAATGGAAAAAGTTTTTGAAATGTACCCTGAGCTTGGGGAGCAATATTATGCTCACGAGTTATTGAAGAATAGTCAGGAAATTACGTACAACAAAAACGGTGAGAAATCAATTGCCTACACAATTCCTGTAGTTTTCCATATTCTTCATGAATACGGAAACGAAAACATCTCTGACGCTCAGGTTTACGATGCAATGAGAGTAATCAACCGTGAGTTCAATAATGAAGATCCAGATTCTGTGGATATCGTTGCTGAGTACACAAACATGCAGGGAGATGCGAACATTACGTTTAAATTGGCTGCGTTGGATCCATTTGGAAATTGTACAAACGGAATTGAGCATATCTACTCACATGAAACAAGAAGTGGAGATGCCTTTTCTAAAATCAGTCAGTGGAACAGAGCACGTTACTTGAACATCTGGGTAGTAGAGGTTGTTGGTCAGCCAGGAGCTGCAGCATATGCTATTAAGCCAGCAGGTACAGATGGAACTGGATTTTGGCTAGACGGAATTGTTTCGAATCACACATACGTTGGTTCGACTGGAACTTCTAGTGTTTTCAATGAATCGACATTGACGCATGAGATTGGACATTATTTAAGTTTGGATCATACGTGGGGACCAACAAACGATCCTGAAGTAGCTTGTGGTGATGATGGAGTTCCGGATACACCAATTACAAGAGGTCACAGTGCGTTTAACTGTTTAGGAACATACGCAATGGGAGCTCCAGCGAATGGAAACCCTTGGAGTATTTGTGACACGACTGTTGTTGAAGATTGTCAGAACTATATGGAGTACTCATATTGTGACAGACACTTTACGCCGAACCAATGTGAATTCATGATCAACGCATTGAACGAAATCGCTGGTCAGCGAAGCAACCTTTGGCAAGATTCTACTTTATTGCTTACAGGTGTTAAGGATTTATTGGTACCGCAAGATCCAAGTGATCAATTGACAGTTCCTTTGTGTACACCAGTTGCTGATTATACATCAAACACGAAAAACGTTTGTGTGGGTGAATTGATGAACTTCTCGGATGCTTCTTGGAATGCAACGATTGATTCTTGGGAATGGACATTCGAAGATGGTTCACCTGCAACATCTTCAAACCAAAACCCAGTAGTTTCATTTAACTCTGCAGGATACAAAACGGTTACATTAAGTGTAACGAACGCTGCAGGAACTGGTACAGAAACCCGAACAGGTTATATCTATGTTTCAAATCTTTGGGGTGACTTTACAGGCCCAAGAATGTTAGACATGGAGGATAACTACGTAAACTGGTTTATCGTAAACAATCCTGAAGACAACCACGCGAAGTTTGAAGTTTCGAATGGAACTGGATATGATGGGTCTCGTTCTTGGAAGTTGAATAACTACAAAGACGTAGCAAATGCTGACTTGTTTAACGATGATTACTTCTACTACAACCGTCTTGGTTTGTCAGAAGACATGTTGATTACTCCATCTTTTGATTTGAGAAATACATCAAACGTTGAAGTATCATTTAAGTATTCTTATGCGACAAACGCAACTCAAGTAGATCAAATTGAAGAGCGCCTTTTGGTAAGATCTTCTAAAGATTGTGGAGAAACATGGCAAACACGTAAGACGATTTTTGGTGCACCACTTGTAACTGGTGGTTACGCTGGATACGCTGATTACGAGCCAGTGTCTAATGATGACTGGGAGACTTCTTCATTCACTTACACTCCAGATCAAAATGATGAGCACACACGTTTTATGTTTGTCTTTGAAGCTTCTGATTTGTCAAGTAACTTGTACATCGATGACATCAACGTTACAGGAACATTAAGCCTTGTATCTGATGAGATCGCACTACTTGATTTGAATGTATACCCGAACCCAACTTCTACAGGACAAGCGATCAGTGTTTCTTACACGGCGCAAAACGAACCTGTAACATTTAACTTGAGAGATGCTCAAGGTAAATTGATTGCTACAGAAGTTATCGAGCAAACAAATGCAATGGTTAATCAAACACTAAAAGGTACTGAGAACTTGCGTGCAGCACCTTACTTCCTTGAAGTAATTAGTGGAGAGCACACAACTACACGTAAAGTTGTTGTTCTTTAATAACTATAAATAATTGGAAGGGCTGCTCATTTGAGTGGCCCTTTTTTTTGTCAAAAGAATTCGTCTTCAAGACACATAAAACAGGAGAAATAATACATTTGTATAAACTAGATTATCTATGAGCACATTTGATATAACAATAATAGGATCAGGACCTGGAGGATATGTTGCTGCTATTCGTTGCGCACAACTCGGAATGAAAACTGCGATTGTAGAAAAGTATGATACACTCGGAGGAACTTGTCTCAATGTAGGATGTATCCCTTCCAAGGCTTTATTGGATTCTTCAGAACATTTTCACAATGCTACACATAACTTTGAAGAGCATGGAATTGACGTTAAAGACGTTAAAGCCAATATGACGCAAATGATTCAGCGTAAAAACGATGTTGTAGCTCAAACGTGCGCTGGTGTTAAGTTTTTAATGGACAAGAACAAA
>DIYP01000004.1:21670-24354 GCA_002427735.1 Flavobacteriales bacterium UBA6051 | reverse complement strand
TTAATGGACAAGAACAAAATCGAAGTATTTCATGGCCTTGGTTCTCTTGTTGATAAGAACACTGTCAAAGTAGTTGACAAAGAAGGTAAAGAGACATCTGTTTCCACGAAAAACATTCTATTGGCCACTGGTTCGAAGCCAAATTACTTCCCAGGAATGGAACCAGATAAAAAACGCATTATTACTTCGACTGAAGCACTTAACCTTGCTGAAGTGCCGAAAAAAATGCTCGTTATCGGAGGTGGAGTTATTGGCCTTGAGCTTGGCTCTGTGTTTGGTCGGTTGGGAACACAAATAGATGTTGTTGAATTCGCACCGACGATTATTCCAACCATGGATAAAACAATGTCTAAAGAGCTAACAAAAGTTTTGAAGAAGGAAGGATTTAAATTCCACCTTCAGCATAAGGTACAAAACGTTATTAACACAGGAAAAGGTGTCAAGCTGGTTGCTTTAAACAAGAAAGATGAGGAAGTAACACTGGAAGCAGATTACTGTCTTGTTGCGGTCGGAAGAAAAGCTTACACCGAAGGTCTTGGACTGGAAAATGTGGGGCTAAAAACAAATGATAGAGGTCAAATAGAAGTGAACGATCACTTGCAAACAGCTGTTCCTAATATCTTCGCAATTGGTGACGTTATCCGTGGAGCAATGCTGGCGCATAAAGCAGAAGAAGAAGGTGTTTACGTCGCTGAATATTTAGCTGGGCAGAAACCTCACCTTAACTATGATCTTATTCCAGGTGTAGTTTATACATGGCCAGAAGTAGCTTCGGTTGGAAAAACGGAAGATGAGCTTATTCAAGCGGGTAAAGAAATTAAAATTGGTACTTTCCCAATTAAAGCACTTGGTAGAGCGCGTGCAAGTATGGATACTGCAGGAACTATTAAGGTTATTGCTGATAAAGAAACGGATGAAGTACTTGGTGTGCATATGATTGCCCCTCGTGCAGCAGATCTAATTATGGAAGCGGTAACCGCAATGGAATACAGAGCTTCTGCCGAAGATATTGCTAGAATCTGTCATCCACACCCGACATATTCGGAAGCGGTTAAAGAAGCTGCACTTGCGGCAACAGAGGATCGTCCACTACATATTTAAGTATAGAATATTAGATAATAAAAAAGGCTCGATAAAAATCGAGCCTTTTTTATTTGTACTACCGTTTCCTATTTCACAACGGTCATTTCATCTACTAAGTGCTTCGCACCAGAATAAACATCCATTACCCACAAGACATAGCGAATGTCAACTGTAATATTTCTACAACGCGATGCGTCGAACATAAAGTCACTCATTGTACTCTCCCAAGAACGGTCGAAGTTCAAGCCCATCAAGTTTCCTTCAGCGTCAATTACCGGAGAACCCGAGTTTCCTCCAGTTGTGTGGTTCGACCCTGTAAAACACACCCACAATTCACCGTCTTGTGCGTAATCACCATATTTCTTTGCCGCTGCTAACTCTTTCATGCGAGGCAACAACTCATAATCTGGATTCCCTGTATTGTTCTTAGCAATAATTCCATCAATGGTTGTATGCTCAGTATACTTCATCCCGTCGTGTGGAGCTGAACCTTCAAGCTTACCGTAAGTGATACGCATGGTAGAGTTTGCATCCGGCCACATTTTCTCATCTGGGAACATTTCCATACGACCTGCAACATAAGTCTTCAGTAGAGCATCCATTTCCGTTGAATAAACACGTACATCGGGAATTACTTGAGTAAGGAAAGCATTGTTTGTTTCTTCCCAAACTTTATATCCGTAGTCTTTCTTTTGCAGTTTAGATAAAGACTTCGCACTTAATTTATCGAGGAAATCCATGTAGCGCTCTTTATTCGTCAGAATGGATTTAGAATAAATCATATCTGCCAATTCCTCAGGCGTATTATCTTTCAAAATAGCCGGCATTTTATCACTTCCCAGCTGATTCATGTACTCCTCTGTTAACAGCACAAAAATTGACTTATCAATATTTTCGTCATAGTTCTTAAAGAATCCTTCTGCGCTCTTTCGCTGTTTCTCAATCTCTGCATCCAACTCACCGCTCACCTGGAACGATTCATAATCAGACAAAAATTTGCTCACACCACGTGCTCTTCCAAAAAGTTCTGGTCCAACATACAGGTATTCGATTGCCATGGAATAACCAAACTCAGCGTCCTGATACTTCCCTACTAATGCATTCATATCCGCAATGACCGTTCCGTACTTCTCCGTCCATTCTTTCTTAGTAGCAGCCGTTTTATTGTATACTGCTTCGCGGTCTCGCTTTATCTGCATCGCATCGACCGTTTTCAATCCACCGATTTGTCCAATCCACTTTTTCCAGGCATTTGCAATTCTGGCCTGTTTTGAAGCATACTTTATTCTGATCTCGTCAGAGGAACGCATACCAGCATCAATTACACTCAATGATTTTTCGCGCATCTTAATACGCGCAGGACGTTCCTTATCCATGTAGAACTTTAGGTTTTCTGAAGATAAGTGTTGTTCCGTTCGTCCAGGGAAACCATATACCATTGTAAACTCACCAGGCACTCTATTCTTTAGAGAAACTGGAAGAAAATGCAACGGCTGGTATGGAACATTTGATTCGCTATACTCAGCTGGTTCATTACTTGCATTTGCGTAGACTCTAAATACAGAAAAATCACCCGTATGTCTTGGCCACATCCAGTTATC
>DIYP01000004.1:0-21594 GCA_002427735.1 Flavobacteriales bacterium UBA6051 | reverse complement strand
TCCAGTTATCTGTATCACCACCAAACTTTCCAATAGAATTCGGAGGTGTTCCCACTAACCGAACATCCAAAAAGGTCTCTTTTACGATCATATAAAATTCGTTACCGTAGTTGAAAGGTTTAATCTTAGCCGTATAATGTGTCCCTTTCTCAGCATCGGCAATCAATGCCGCAATATTCTCTTGAATTTTTAATGCCATTTGCGCTTCATTAAGACCTTCTGTCCCAAAAAGAACATCTGATGTCTTGTCTTCGATTCGTACAACACGAGAAGCAGTTAATCCGGGGTTAACTTTTTCCTGTTCCTTATTCTTTGCCCAAAAACCATACTTTAAGTAGTCGTTTTCAAGAGAAGAATGCGATTGAATCTGAGAATAACCACAATGATGATTCGTTAGAAGTAACCCCTGACCTGAAACAAGCTCCGCAGTACATCCACCACCAAAATGCAAGATGGCATCTTTTAGGCTCGAGTTATTGACGTTGTATATGTCCTCAGCTGAGAGTTTCATTCCCATTGCCTGCATGTCACTTTCAAATGCCTTAATTAATGATGGGATGAGCATGCCCTCCTCTGCTCCAACTCTGAAAACGGATGCTATCGCAACAATTACTACTAATAAATACCTTTTCATTCCTTGTTTTTTAGATTTTGCTAAAGATAATCAGATTTCGATTAGCCGCTCTCCCGACCATCTAGTTGTTTCACCATTTGTCCAGAGACGACGTTTCATTCTAGCATATTCTATACCGTTTCTCCAATAATCAGTGTCTGGCGCCGATAAACCCGATAAATAGAACAATCCAACGACAGATTCTACAGAATCAATAAATCAAGTTAACTTTGTATTGATGGACTTACTAGACTTTATATTCAGACTTGGTGTACTTTTTGCCATTTACGGCTTTCTTTGGGGATTGATCGAAATTGGTTTGTGGATGTTAGCTAGTGGACAGAATCGCTCAATGCTTCAGGTATATTTCATCCGTGCAATAAAGTACTTTTTCCTCGTCAATGTCACCTTTCTCTTTTGTATCCAAGGAGAAGGATCAGCCATGGTTCAAATAAATCAGGTAATTTTTGCAGGAATAATTCTACTCACCTATTTCATTGGGAAGCTGCAACGAAACCAAACACGCTCTGCTTTTTTCAGAATAGCTGGACGCGCAGGGCGCGGCCTTCCAATGGCTCAGAATAATTTTAATATGCGTTACGAAGTAGTTGTTATCGCACTGTCGTTAATTATATTCGCTGCATTCTGGTTCTACCCGGCTTTTTCAATGAATCCGATCGCTTTTTGGTTTAAAGACAGCATCCTTAATATTGAAGATACGCCAGTGTTCGGGTTTATTTTTAAAGTGATTGGTTTCTTCTTTCTACTCAACCTCATCTTTAAAATGGCGGGTGCATTTGGTTTTGTGCTGAATGGTGGACGCAATCCGAGAAATCCAAACAATAATGACGGTAACTCCGATGGAGGTTTTGTAGATTACGAAGAGGTTGACTAGAAATTCATCTCTTTCAAAACATGCTGCACCTGTGCTAGCAATGGCTCCTTTTCATCATTGCAAATAGTATAGTCTGCCAAGGGAATTTTCTTTTCATCCGACCATTGTTTTTCCATCCTCGCTTTTACGGCTTCCTCCGAAACATTATCCCGCTGCATAACTCGCTTCAAACGCAACTCTTTTGGCGCTGTAATCAATATAGTTTTGCTGAATTGCTGATAGGCTCCTGTTTCCAATAAAATTGCAGCTTCATTAAAAACAACAGGAGACGCAGCATTTATTGCAAAAGCTTCAAATGCAGCTCTCACTCTTGGATGTATTAATCGATTGACCTTCTCCCGATAATTGTCATCAGAAAAAATGTGTTGAGCAAGTAATTCCCTATTGAGTTCGTTGCCCTTATAAATTTGATCACCGAATAGTTCTTTCAGTCCGTGTATAATTTCCGGATCAGTATTGACAATTTCTTTGGCTACACTATCTGAATTAAAAACCGGATATCCCAATGTCTCCAAAATCTTGGACACTACACTTTTACCGGAACCGATTCCTCCGGTAATACCGATTTTCACCATGAATTTTAGATTTCGTCTACTTCGATGATACTGAAAGGTAGCTCAACGATTGCCTGATAATCCTCACCAGCTTCCGCCATATCTTCATCTTCCGTTTCGAAGTACCAGTTAACATGCACCTCTGTTGCTCCTCCATTCATCTTCTCTAACCGCTTAAATAAGTCAAGAATACACTTCGATGAAGAAGTGTTGAAATATTCAAGTTTCATGTCTAAGGTTGTCTTTTGATTTGGACTACCCTCATATTCTTCCAACCACTGGTTCAGCGGTGCGTAAAACTCTACCGAATTTTCTGGAATGGATCTTCCTCTCAATACCAAAACGCCAGAATCTGCATCAAAATCAATTTCGGGAGTCTTTGGTGAACCGTCAAGGTGCAATTTTAACATAATCAAATATATAAATTATTCTATAACAACATTCAAGCAAAAAAAGCTGGAATCATCATCTATTTCCAGAAATTCATACTCCAATTTATTCTTAGATTTTCGCGCTATATCGATGAGTCCAAGACCTGCGGTACCCTTCTCAGAAAGTGAATCATTTTTCAGTTTCGTTTGGTACAAATCACGCAGTTCATCGGTATTCAATGCGTTGACCATTGCTAACTTTCTTTTCAACTCCGGAATACCATCGTTGCCAACATGATTTCCAGTTCTGACAACAAACTTATCATCAGCGTGTTTTACCATTACCAATGCAGATTTCTGTAGCGCCACTTCTATCTGATCATTCTCTTGTGTTTCAATGTGATGATACAAATTCTGAAAGCACTCAACCAGAACATTAAAGACACGCTTCTTTTTCTTTGTCGTGATATTGAGAGCGTTCATCTTGGATTCAAGAATATGCAAGATAGACGTTAGAAGTTCAGCCGTAAACTCGCCTTTAAATGAAAGAATGATTTTCTCATCTTCCATTTTTCGATAAAAGTCATATACGTCAGTGATAGCCATCTAAGTCCCTCAAAGATAAGAGCATTGCATTACAAAGTCAATAGGCAGAACAAAAAGATAAGTGTACATTTGCGCCATGAAAAAAGAGTGGTTCGCAACCTGGTTTGATACACCCTATTATCACGTATTGTATAAAAACAGAAACGACGAGGAAGCTAAAAAGTCAATTGGCAATTTACTCGAAGACCTTGCCATACCAGCAAATTCTGATGTTCTAGACTTGGCTTGTGGAAAAGGGCGTCACTCCGTTACACTGCACAATGCCGGCTACAATGTACTAGGAGTCGATCTTTCTGAGAACAGTATTAAAAAAGCTCAGCAACATGCAAAAGAGGGGCTTTCGTTTGAGGTACATGATATGCGTAATTTAATTCCAAATCGCACCTTTGATGCTGTCTTTAACCTTTTTACCAGTTTTGGATACTTTGATGATACTTCTGATAACCTGAACGTTTTAAAATCAGTGCATCAGATGCTTCGTACGAATGGTATTTTGGTCATTGACTTCATGAATGCTCACAAAGTAGTTCAGCAGCTCATTCCTCATGAAACGAAAGAAATTGATGGAATTGAGTTTTCAATTTCAAAGCGTTACACCGGATCACACATTCTAAAAGACATTGTGTTTGAAGCTGATAATAAGGATTATCGCTTTACTGAGCGAGTTCAGGCCTTGACATATGATGATTTTGAATCACTTCTCTCCACGGCCAACTTTGAAATTCTTCGTACTTTTGGCGACTTCTCATTAACGAAGTATGATTCTGATAGTTCAGACCGTCTAATCATCGTTGCGCAGAAGAAATAAATGGAAATAATCCTTGTCAATATAGCCTTAATTGGGTCGGTTTTTTTAGGTGGCTTGTTCGTTACCTACCTCAATAAATCTAATAATGAGCAGATTATTAAGCTGACGCTGGCATTCAGTGGTGGTTTTTTGCTATCCATTGGTTTCATTCACTTCATTCCAGAGCTTTACGAGCATATTGAGATTGAAATTGGTGTTTACATTCTTCTTGGTTTTCTGATCCAGTTAATTCTAGAATTCTTTTCAGGAGGAATTGAACATGGTCACGTCCACCTGCATAAGGATGCAAAAATCCCCATAGGCTTAATCATTGCGTTGAGCATTCACTCTATCTTAGAGGGTATTCCATTGGGTAGTCAATTCAGTGGAGTCGAAATTGCAACCAGTCACCATCATCACCATGATGAAGACCAAACCTTACTTCTGGGAATTCTATTTCACCGTTTACCCGTAGCCATAGCGCTTATGACATTATTAATAACCTCTGGGGTGAATAGAGCTAAATCATGGCTGATACTCGCATTTTTTGCCTGTACTACTTCAGTTGGGCTGATCACCGGGTTCTATTATGGCAATATGGCATCGACGTTCGATTTCAATATTATTCTGGCAATTGTTGTCGGAATGTTTCTTCATATATCGACAACAATTATCTTTGAAACAAGTGAGAATCATAAATTTAACTTCATCAAGTTATTGGCGATTTTCGCTGGATGTGCACTTGCATTCTTTATGCACTAAGAGATGAATAGATTCAAAGAGGTTCTGAAAATCCGCGTTTTCTTATTGACCAGTTTGCTTTTTATTATAATTGGTGGCGTTGTTCTGTTTACTTCTGACAAAGACAGTATTCACTTAGCCGTTAATGACCTTCATTCTCCGGTATTTGATATTTTCTTCACCTATTGGACTCACGTTGGCGATGGTATTTTTACGGCGCTAACGGCCATAGCAATTGCACTCTACGTATTCAAAAAATATCGCTATTCAACGTTCGCACTGGGAGCTATCGCCCTATTGCTTTGCGGTGCGTTTTCCCAATTTATGAAGCGTGTAGTATTCCCAAATGCTGAGCGACCGTTGAAATATTTTGGCGAAAATGTACTTTACCTTGTGCCCGATGTTGACGTCCATCTATCCAACTCTTTTCCATCTGGACATACGACTGCTGCTTTCACTTTTTTTACCTTTGCATCCATGGCTTTGTTCAGAAATAATAAAGGTATGCAAGTCTTAATGGCTGTTTTTGCAGCGCTCGTTGGCTATTCGCGTATGTACCTTTCCCAGCATTTCCTTGAGGATGTGGTAACGGGAGCAATTCTTGGAATCATTACCTATTTAATCGCTCATTGGATCGTCACCTGTTTTCCCTTTAAGCAAAATATTACGGCGTAACCCAAGGAGTTCTTCGGTTAGTAAAAGTCTTAATCCCTCTTTTGGAACCAAACATCTCGAGCGCGTCCGTTGGAAGCTCTAAACCCCAACACTTCTCCAGAGTCGTTTACATCATATTGGACATTCATAATGGGCCAACCCGTATTCATCACCCCTTCCTTCTTCATAGTGGCCGGATTGCTCCCGTATCGGGAATGGTAAACCTCTAATTTATTATCCTTCATTCGGACAAAGTAACTCGTCTCTAACTCAGGACTATAAAACTCTCCTAAATACTCCGGATTTATTTCGGTTTTTTCATCTCGGGGAATAAATTCTTCAAAGTAACCCGGGTCATTACTTGTGATTCCGACAATCATGGATCGTTTTTCACCTTTTAAATCAAATGACAAGATTAACTCTTGAGAAGTGCCAAGCATATCAAATCGATCATTACCTATTGGTATCAGAGCACTTCTATTCGAGCTTGAACGAACATACCAAAGCGTATCATTCTCCACCACTAATGATCGTGAGAATCCCTTTCGTTCATTCCAATAATCTCCTTGATACTTTTTTAGCTCCTTTTCTCTTAAGCTGATCGGCTTAAAAGCACTTCGCGGTTCAGTAATAATAGCCGGATTAGGAATCAATAACTTTGTAATTTTCTCAATACGCGACCTAACATTAGAAGAACTAAAGTTGGTGAGTAATACAATACTTATATCACTTTCTGGGTACGCACATGCAAAAGACCGATAGCCACCAATTGCACCTCCATGCTGAATGCGATTTCTGCCTTCAACATCATCCATCATGACACCAAAAGCATAGTTATTCAACTTACCATTGTTTAAGGTATCTCTCGTTTTCAGCAACTCAAACGCTTTTTCCCAACCGCTCGCTGGTTGCGTAAAATTGCCGTACCACTTTAACAAATCTGCCAATGTTGTATGTGCGTTACCAGAACCGATGTATGCCCAATATTCAATGGCCTTTGTGAAGCCATTTTTTCCAGCGTAATATGAATCACAGTTTCCTGGGACAATCTGAGAATAATCACTTTCAAAATAAGTGTTGGACATCCCTAGTGGCTTAAAAAGCTCTTCTTTTGTCCATTCAATAAAATCATCTCCTGTGACTTGCTCAATAATCTCAGCCATCATCATATATCCGGTATTGCAGTAGAGATATTCATCTCCTGGCCTAAAATTAAGTTCTTGCTGCTTCGCCATAAACCTACTCAAATCATCACCCGTCCTTCGATCATCTCCTCTCCATCCTGCCATTTCGAGCAGCGCATGCAGACTTCTCAACCCACTTGTATGATGCATTAGATGACGAATAGTTATTGGATGCTCAAATTCAGGAAGGTAATCCAGATAAACATGAATCTCATCATCAATAGATAGCTTACCATCAAGATGCAACTTAATAATCCCCATGGCCGTGAATTGCTTTGAAATTGACGCAATATTGAAGAGCGTAGATATCTCGTTCTTGACTTCATGCTCAATATTTGCCAACCCAAAGGCCTTAGCATAAACAGTTTCTCCACCTTTTAGTACACCAACAACTCCACCTGGATGCATTGGTTCATTCCAATCATTAAAGAGAGCATCTATTTTTCGAGATTCTTCCGTAGAAAGCTGAGCACCCAAAGTTTTTGTCAAAACAATAAATGCTAAGAGTATAATTGATTTCATAAGTCGCATAAGAAGTTCTAAATTAACGCATTCCACCTTTTAGTAGTGCCAAAAGTTGTTAACGCTTAGCTCAGTATTCTTAGGAATGTTTTCCACATAATTCTGATATCATTCCCAATGGTTGGATTTGCAAGATATTTCTTGTTCAACTCAATTTTTGCCGGCATCACTTCCTCTATATAAGCCCTGTGTGGGTCATCTGCTTTTCCAAGAATTTCATTCTCACGGAAATACTCTAACGAGGCCAGATCTGTTATTCCAGGCCGAACATCGAGAATACACAGCTGATCTTCTGTATATAAATCGACATATTCTTTTACTTCCGGTCGTGGCCCCACGATACTCATGTCTCCCTTTAAAACATTAATAAATTGTGGAAACTCATCCAGCTTGTATTTACGCAAAAACAAACCTACACGTGTAATTCTTGGATCACGCATGCCAACTGTCAACTTCCCTAGTTGATCTGCGTTTACGCGCATCGTTCTAAACTTCAGTAGTCCAAATGATTTCCTATTCTTTCCAATACGTTCCTGAATGTAAAAAATCCCTCCCTTTGAGCTAAGCAATATGCAAATGGCTATCACAATCCCGAATGGTAAAAATAGCGTTAAGATGAACCAGGAACATAGTATGTCGAACAGACGCTTCAATCGCCCATCACTTTACTTACTGCATGGCGAACAGCCTCAATAACTGTCTGCACTTGATCATCTGTGAGGTCAAAGTAAACCGGCAAACTGATCTCATTTGCAAATTTTCGATACGCCTCAGGATAATCATCCATCTGATATCCTCTTTTCTTGTATGCTGTCAATAAAGGTAATGGTTGAAAATGTACGTTAACAGATACGTTTTGCTCGAAAATCTCCTGAATAATAGCGTCCCTTTGAGCTTCAGAAGCTTCATCAATTCTCAACAAATACAGGTGATAACTAGAAGTCTTTTGAGATGTTTCAAACAATGGAGTTATCGCCCAAGATTCCTTTTGAAAGGCAGCATCATATTGAAGAAAAATTGACTTTCGCCGATCAAGGTTTTCCTGATACCGCTCGAGTTCAATCAACCCGATAGCAGCTTGCAAATCCGTCATATTACATTTGAAACCTGGCTCCTCGACATCATATTTCCAGTTTCCTTTTTTCGTTTTCGCCAAGGCATCCTTGCTCTGTCCATGCAATATTTTAATACACATTTCCTTGTAAATCGCATCATGATCGAATCCTTCCGGCAGGTTAAAACACAATGCGCCACCTTCCGCAGTAGTTAAATTCTTTACCGCGTGAAAAGAGTATGTTGCAATATCAGCTTGTACGGCAGCTTTTCCTCCGTTCATTAAAGCCCCGAAACTATGTGCTGCATCACTCAAAATCAGAATTCTACCCAGCTTTTCCTGCAATTCATTGCTTGCTGAGAATTGATCTTTTATGGCTGGTTCATTGACCAATACCATTAATTGGTCGTAATCTGCTGGAAATCCAGAGATATCTACAGCCATTATTGCCTTTGTATTCGGCGTAATAGCATCTCGGACCTTTTGAACGTTCAGATTAAAATCAGCTTCGTTCAAATCAACAAGAACTGGCTTTGCTCCAGCATGAATAATTACGTTTGCACTAGCACAATATGTATATGCTGGAATAATAACTTCGTCCCCTTCACCAATTCCCCACCAATTCAATAACACCTGCATCCCCATGGTCCATGAGTTCACAGCTACAGTTGTTTTACAGCCATTATATGCAGAGATATTCTTTTCAAATTGTTTGGTTCTTGGACCAGTAGTAATCCAGCCAGATTGCAAAGCTGCAGTCACTTCAGCAATCACTTTTTCATCAATACGCGGGGGGGAAAACGGAATCATTTTGCTCGATCTTTAGTGGCTCGAAGTTAAGGATTATCTAGATAATCGCTTTTCCTTTTCAGATGGCT
Source organism: Flavobacteriales bacterium UBA6051 (assembly GCA_002427735.1). Taxonomy (GTDB): domain Bacteria; phylum Bacteroidota; class Bacteroidia; order Flavobacteriales_D; family Crocinitomicaceae; genus UBA4466. The sequence goes on along the minus strand of DIYP01000004.1, from coordinate 12,735 downwards.
TCTTTCCCAGAAGTAGAAAATGAAATACCCCTTTGAGATAACCGAAACCGTAACTAAAATGAAGAATCAAATAAGTAAGTGATACTTTATTTGCGTCAAACCCTTTTCCAAGAAGTTTAAACATTGCTGTTGCCACCAGTCCACAATACAAAATGAGCGGTACGCTATACAGCGCTGAAAAAAATAATGGTAACGAAAGTCCCACAATTATTAAACTACAGACATAAAGCACAAATAATGGGGGAACAAGTTGCCTCCAGGTTGTGACCGCCTTGTGTTTTTTATTCACATATACTTTCCAATATCCATATTGAAAAAACTGGCGCCATAATCCTTTAAAATTTCCACGGACGTAATATTTCAAAGATATTCCATGCTCATAGTAAACCTTTCCACCAGCTTTAGTCACTCTGAAATTAAAATCATCATCTTGATTTCGAATGAGTTCTTCGTCAAACAAACCAATCTTATCAAAAACGCGATAAGGATACATTGGAGTTCCCACGGTATCAACAAAACCGGAAGATTCCAATGTTCGAAAATTACCCAATCCCATACCCAAGCTTGTCGACATCACTTCAGCAATCACCTCCCCTGTTTCATTGAGGTATTCATTCTTAACTCTTCCGCCCAGGCACCAAATCGAAGGATCCTTTTCAAGCACTTCCACTGCTTTAGCCAAGTAATCTTTATCAATAATCTGACGTGCACCTACAATCTGCACATAATCCGCTTCTTTATCAGCTTCAATACCAAGGTTAAATGCAAATGGCGTTAATTGTCTTTCATTTGAGATACAGTGTAAAGAACTGAATGAAGTTTTTAGCTTGTCTATAAGATCCAATGTTCCGTCATCACTTTTTCCATCAATTACATAAACCGAAATTTCATATTCGGAAGGAACAATTGAAGCATAGATGGCACGTACACATTCTTCAATGTGCTTCACTTCATTTCTGCAGGGAATAACTACAGCTATTCTCATTTTTTTTGGATGGATCTTGCTGGCACTCCAGCAACAGTCGTTGAGTGTTCTACATCCTTCACCACAACGCTTCCCATACCCACAGTTGCGTTGTCATCAATAGATAATTTTTGGCGAATTGCCGCATTTGGAGCTACCCATACATTTTTTCCAATTTTGACACTTCCGGCAATCATGGCATGTGCAATTATCAGACTATTATCTCCGACTTCGACACCGTGAGCAATGTGAACGAGATTGTCCACTTTTACATTTTTGCCAAGGTAGGTCTTCCCCATTACGGCTCTATCAATACAGACATTATTCCCAACCTCGACATCATCATCAAGAAATACCGTGCCTATGTGAGGAATCACTTCGTAATTTCCATCTTCACCTGGTTCATAGCCAAAACCCACTCCACCAATAGTACAATTACTGCCAATGCGTGAACGCTCTCCTACGTGAGTTCCACTTTTAAGGACTGAATTATGCCCGATAACAGCTCCCTTCTTTAATACACAACCCTTTTCAATAACAACATTTTCACCTATGATAACTTCTTCCGGGTTAAAGTTGACATTATCATGAATTACTGCTGTTGAAGCAATACTTCCAAAAGCCTCCTTTTCAACAAAAAACTCAGACAGTAATTTTGCAAATGAACGCCTAGGACTGTCTACTACTAAATAAACTAAGTCTCGTACATCAGCTTCCAGCATTGACTTTGCCGCTGGACTCAAAAGAATAACTCCCTCATTTAATCCAGAAAGTTTTGAGACATTTTTATCACTACACCAACCAATGCTATTTGCATTAAAATCAGCATCGTCAATGCTAAGCGCATTAGTAATACTTCGGTCTTGCAAGCAAGAAACACCGAGAAATTCAGCTATTTCTTTAAGATCAGCCATCTAATTGATTATCCAACGTACTATATCGAAGGCCTCAGCGTACTTTGTGCCTATTTGAACACCTCTTATTCGAGCCATTGACTTTAAAAAGTCTTCATCCGAATAAGGTCTGTGAGCTTGTGATTGATATTCTTTTAAGGCATCTATTTTTACCTGTACGTGCTTTTCGTCCAAATGAACAAAAGAAGAAGTCGTGAATGTGATGTTGTTCCAAGGTAACTCATACGATAACACCGACTTAAATTTAAAGGCACGTAGGCCTTCTTCAGCGATTGTTTTATGATCCTGATGAACATCATTCCTTTCAGGCATAAAAATGACATCTGGATTCAATTCTGACCTGAGTTTGATTAGGTCATCCAGAATAGCTTGTCTGTGATAACCGAATGTTCTTACGTCATAATCGAATAAGATAAGGTTCTCAGGTTTAATTCCCAGCACTTTTGTAGCTGCCTTAACTTCGGTGATCAAAATATCCGAGGGAAACTGGGGCAATACAGACTGCTGACAGGCAGAAAAAGCTGCATAATAAACATCGTGCCCATCTTCGATCAACTTAGCGATTGTTCCACCGCATCCAAACTCCCCATCATCCGTATGCGGAGCGAGTACTAAAACTGTTTTCTTTTCGCTGAACATTTACTTCAAAATTAGTTCAAATATACGCATTAATGCGGTACGCATGGAGGTTGGTTTTGTTGCAAAACTAGTTGCTCAACTGGGAGGTTTGAGCTTTTAGGTTTCGAATGTAAAAGGCTGCATACATTGTGAGAATTCCAGTCAGAATAATGCCCACCTGTCTTTCCAACATTGACTCAAAAAGACACGATACGAAGATGCAAAGGGCTGCCAAAAATAATGCGAGGTGGTTCGCTTTGAATGTGTAAAACATCAATAATATGAGGAATACAAATAAAATAAGCGCTCCAATCCAACCTAGGGCAATTCCGGTTTGTAAAAACTGGTTATGTGGATTGAGTTCATGATGAGCGTAATATGTATACCCATAGCTTCGATACTTTTGTTCCAGCTCGTCCTTGACATCTCCAATGCCTACTCCAAAAACATGCTCAGAAACCAGTCTGGCTGACAACGTCCATGTGACAAGACGCACTGTATTTGATTCCATGTTGTTTTTGTTATCGAGTAAAAACTGTTCTGGAGAAGTGCTCCAATCACCAAGTCTTGTCAAACTGGTATTTACATCATTGGCAATCTTAGCAGAACTAATTATTCCGAGTACGAACAACATAGCATATACTGGCAGGATCAGCAACCATTTCCAATTTTTCGTTTTTATACTTTTCCAAACTGGGAATACACACATAATCGCTGCAACACATACAAAAGCTCCGAGCGACCTTAAGTAAAACATTGAAAGAACCACCAATCCTGTATAAACAAGCTTTAAAAGAAACGCTCCTTTGAATGAAATACGCTCTTGCCATAAAAAAGCACATGCAATAATGAACAATAGTGCAAGGTAAGATGGATGCATATTTAATCCGTAAAAGTTAGCATTGAACGCTTCTCCAGACAAAGCGGCTCCTTCAGCAATAAAGGCTCTTAAAAACGAAAAGGTCATTGAAAAAAAGCATCCAACAATCAATCCCCATCGAATTCCTTTCATGATGAGGTCAAATCCTTTTCTTACAAACAAAATGAACAGTGGAAATACGAGGTACGATAACTTCGTCATTAAGTCAGACCCGGCATACATCCAGTTGTTACTATAACCCAATGAAATCAGATGAAAACCGTAAAACGCAATTAGAACTATCGCAAGCCAACGCGCTGATCGATGCTTTTCTCCTTTCATGAAAAAAAGTGATGCCACGAAAAAAAGCAAGATAAAAGGCGTAATGAACTGATCGCGCAATACGAACACCAGCATCATTAAAAAACATGACGCAAAGAGAAAGATCTCCTTTCCGGTATTTTGCCTAAAGTTGATCATACACCTCCATTAAGTTTTGCGTACAACTCCGTTCTGAATATTGCTCCTCAACAAATACTCTTGCGGCTCTACCAAGCTCTTCTCTTTCTTCAACTTTAGCTAAGTCCAATAACGCTAAATAGCCTGACTCATAATCTTCTCCTTTAATGACCATACCACTATTCGGCCCAACAACCTCTGGAAGACCACCTACATCCGATACCAACACAGGTACTCCACAAGCTTGAGCTTCGAGTGCCGCTACACCAAAGCTTTCTCGTCTGGAAAGTGCAACAAATATATCCAAGGAATTAAATGCCTCGACAAGTTCTTCTCCTTCAACAAATCCTTTGAACTCTACCAAATGACTGATTCTTAGGTTATTTGCAAGTTGCTTAAGTTCTACATGTTGCGAGCCTTTTCCGTAAATCAATAACCTTGTTGGTCTACCGTACTTCTCTGAAAATTGTTTGAAAAGCTGAAGTAAACGATCAATGCCGTATACATGCTCGAGCGATTTTACCGTTCCAATGACAAGTTCATCGTCATTTCTTTTTCGATCAAGTGGCTTAAAAACATCCGTGTTTACTCCAAATGGAGTTATTTTAAAATCCTTTTTCACATACAAAGATGCTTCTCTGGCCATATCCAGTGAAGTTGAACAAACCGTTGGAATTGATTTTAATACTTTTTTAAATAGTGCTCTGTGTATGAAGCTCCTTTTGGGGAATTCATAGACATCAGAGCCCCACAAAGAAAGCACTGTCTTCGAGAACTTCAAACGCATTGCCAACATCCCATATGACGATGCATAATGTGCATGCACGATATCAGGCTGAAAGGAATCGCAAAATGATCTTGCTTCTTTTTTCGCTGCAAAGTAGCGCGTCTTCCCCCACTTCTTGCCAGACCTGACCAGATCATTTCCAAGACCGTAACATTCAAATTCAACTTCTTCGATTTCATCCACCCAAGAATTCACTTTTGCGCTGAGAGAAAAGATTCCTATTCTATAGCCATGTTTGACCAGATTTCTCACCCAACGTTCTGTGTGAATTGAATTGATATCAGCAAGGAACAATATTCGCTGGGAGTCTCTCATTATAAACAAAATTAATATATTTAATCTATGCCTCTCAGTAGAAGCGAAAACTGATCCTAACAGCCTTTAAATATGGATAAACAATTCGTTAATGACGTCTTTCAGTGGGATGTCAGAAACTGGAGCAAAGCTCTCCACTTATGGGATAATCACTTGACTAACCTTGAAAATAAAAGAGCCATGACTTTTGGCGAACGCGAGGGTGGATTAACACTGTTTTTGGCTTCAAAAGGAGTACATGTTATCTGCACAGATTATAATGATTTTCCGGAAGAAACCAGAGCGTTGCACGAGCGCTATAATGTAAGTGAGTTTGTTACCTATGAGAAACAAGACATCACCGATATCGATGCTCCGAACAATAGTGTTGATATAGTCATGTTTAAATCCGTTATCGGTGCCTTAGGGAGTGATGAACGCCAACAACAGGCAATTAAAGAAATTCATAGAATTCTAAAACCCGAAGGGTGTTTACTTCTGGCTGAAAACATCAGGGGAAGTGGGCTTCATGCATGGACACGGAAGAAGTTCACCAAATGGGCCGCATACTGGCACTACCCCGAATACAAGAAAAGAGCCTCTCTTTTTGCTCCTTTCAGCAAACATCACTTTGCAACTTTTGGTTTTTTTGGTGCATTTGGCAGGTCTGAAAAGCAACGCAACATTTTAGGGGCAATGGATGATGTTCTCAAACCAATAATTCCGGTATCACGACGTTACATTCTTTTTGCTGTTGTTCAAAAATGAGTCTATCCATAAATGGATTAGAATCCCGGTGACCTATTAATTATTGATATATTCAACACCACAATGAATAAAGTAACACCAAAGTTGATGATTTTGGGCATTGCGATAAGCATTATGACTTTTGCAATGTATTACTTCCTAATTGAGAAAGAGGTTTACGAATACCGCCTCACATATTCTGTTTCTGCAAGTGATTATTCCAGCTTCTCATCAATAGATCAATATTACACTGAAAATAGTTCTGGAAAACTCAATATCTTTCCTAATTATGAATCTATTGCTGATAGTCTAAAGGAGAAAGATATTCGTCGATTCGAATTAAGGTTATTCAGCACTGGAGATCCACATCTTGAAGAGCCTCCACTTGGTTATTGGGAAAGCAATCAACTCAGTACGCCAGAACTAGTGCGTAATAGGTACGTGGGTGAAAGTACTCCATTAAAAACAAGTGTTGGATATTCTGTTCTTTTACTCATTTTGTTCTTGGCCTTTGGTTACATTGGTAACACCCGCAGTAGCAGGAATCAATCCGATAAATAATAGAACAAACGGGACTCCAATCAACAAATTGGAAAAACTCAAGTTGGTTAGACCACAGATTAACATAATGATGAGTAAGCCAATATTTCCGGAACTAAATCCATTCCTAAAGCTTATACTAATCAATAGTGCTAAGACAACTAGAAAAGCCATACTCCCCAGTATTCCGTATTCAAGGTAAATATAGATGTATTCATTATCGATTGAGCCTCCTATGACCTCTGGAATATTATTCGTCTTTCCCATCCCTAAAAACGATCGTTCAGCATTCGCTTTCAAAACATTATCGACCATCTCAAAACGTGTCGTCAAAGAGTTCGAGTAAAACGCTTCCCCGTTAAATAAACTTGAAAGATTCGACAGTTTCAACTGAAAGAGCAACAAAATTGCGACGCAAGATCCTCCCAAAAATAGAAGGAACTGTCGTTTGCTTTTCTTCCATAGATGCAAAACAACAATAACTCCGGCAACAAGCACCAATGCAATAAATGCTGTCCGTGATTGAGTCAGGATGATCATTAGCGCCGAGATGACTACATAAACGTACTTCCATGGCACTTTGGATACGAGAAAATAGACTGTAAATAATGCAAAAATTAACCCGTTATTGTTGGGGTTGTGAACCGTCCCGAAGAGTCGACCATCCAATAAGTTATATGTCATTGATGTAATCGTCTCTGGTTTTGTTGCGTATAACTCGATAACGGAATTAATCCCAATCAGTTGTAGTGCATTAACGATGACCATACCTAAAAATCCAAACACAAGAATTGTCTGGTACGAACCTCTACTTTCCGAAATAACACTTACAACAGACCATCCTAAAACAAACAGTTTGCCGTACCTCAACGACCAAACAAGTTCTGACACCGTAATCCCACCGTTGACGTAATTACTCAGTAATGATGAAAAAGTAATGAAGCCAATGATAACAGCACTTATCCAAAACGCTTTATGACTTCTATATTTATAAAGAACAGCGATTGAAGCTAGAGGAAAAATGTAATTATCCAGAGACATTAACTCTGAAGGAGGTAGCAAAAATGAGGTACATGCGGCGAGGACAACATATATGAGTAACAAATATTTAATCGCCTTATCCATTACAAACTTTCTGAATCATGTCAATCAATTTAAGAAGGCCTGCTTTTCGCGAAAAACGATCAGTATCAACCGGAACTACCTCCATCTCGCTCAATTCCCGAATGGCCTCTTGTATATCATTCCGATCATCTTTGACCCATCTATACATTGGATAACCTTCTAACTCACGCTTCAATACTCCTTTATGTGGCTCACCCTTCGTGATGATTAGAATTTTCTTCCCTAAAGCCAGGTAGTCATAAATTTTCGTCGTTGACTCAAATGGGACATCTATTGTAAATACAAGTCCAATTTCTGCTTTCGCCAACTCCTGGTACATTTCTTTCTGAGAGAGCAAACCGACCTGTTTATAATATTCTGTTTCTTCAAATGGATGTCCGTAATTCTGCGGAGTACCAGCGTGGCAAAATACCTGAGCCTGAGAATCCAAAACATAGAAAAAAACACGCGGTTCCCAATAAAACTTTCCGCCATAGAAAAAGTCATACTCTTTCTCAGTACTTCGGAGATCAGAAGTTAATATGCGCTCGTCAAAGCCGTTCGGAAGGATTCCGCGTTGAACATTAACTCCTTGCCCTATATACTCGTGACATGCATCGTTAACTGTCAGAACCAGGTCCGCAAACTCCAAACATTTCCGTTCAAAACGTTCCTTAATCATCCGCTTCAAGCCTTTATCCTCATGCCTTGGATTATAACTAAACGGGTCTCTGAAGTCGTAAATAATCTTCAGTCCTCTCTTCTTCAAAAACTTCCCAATGGAAAAGTGGAAGAAAGGTCCTCCCGTGATTAAAGCAAAATCGTATTGATCTGTACCATGATCGATGAAAAATTGCTCTAAGTCTTTTCTCCATGTCAACCCTTCATCCTTAATTGCAAAGGACCAAATTGAAGACCCTTTATTCTCAACATGATATCTTGCATATTTGGATGCAACCGTATCGGTTGGTGTTGCAGTAACCACATCCAGCTCTATATTCGAATGATTACAAATCTCTTCGGCCCAGTATGTTGGGCGCAATGCTCCAACGGTTTTCTGTGGAGCAAAAGTATATGCGATCAAGACTCCTTTCATGTCTTGAACTTTTCAATTAAACGATTGAGAATAGCATCTCGATTAAAATTGGTTTTCACAAAACTTCGTCCCTTTTCGTTGAACAATTTCTCACCATTGTTCAATTCCGATTTAAGCTTTGCCAATGCATTGGAAATCTCCTCTTGGCTTCCGACCTGAAGACAATGCTGTAAAGGTTCACTGTACAACACTTGTTTCCCTCGATATAATGACTCCAGAACAAAACCAGAAAGTCCATCGTGCTCAACGAAACGAATTGTACAATGTGCCTTTTTGAAAAGGGTATCCATATCTTCCACCCATCCCAAACATTTTACATTGGATGGAATATCACCCATACCCTCACCATCCGTACCAACAACAGTAACGGATACCTCAGGGTGATCAGCCGCAGCCCCAATGATTTCTTTCCAACCGTAATAATCCTCTCTATTCTTACTTATATACGTCAGCACCTGCAACTGGTCGTTTTCAACCACATCGCTGTTCTTGTCATCACTAAAATTGAAGAAATTCAAAATCTCAGCATCGACGTTCATCTCCTTCAATTCTTCCTGAATCCAGTTTACTTCACAATAATGTTCGGCCTCATTCAGGAAAGTTTGGTTCACCGTTTTCAGTTGCTTTGATTTAGTAACATCGGTTCCGACCCAGGTCATCATCACTTTCTTCTTTTTCCTGAAGGCCAGATCAAATACTCGGCTACTTCCTAATGTTCCATTAATGGAATAAACAACATCCACTCTCGGGATTAATAAAAGGGCTTTTAACCGATCTATCTTACTGTAGTAAGTGTCAAGACAATAATACCTGTTCTCCGGATCGAATTCTGAAAGATCTTTCTGCAAGCGCTTTGCAAACAATGGTAAACCAACTATCAGAACTCGCATCCTACTTTGCCCAATCGTTATAATACTGCTGTAATTCCGGATGATCCTTTAGGAATGCTTCATCCTTATCTTTTGTGGAACCAACTATCTTAGCAGGATTCCCGGCAACGATGGCAAAATCAGGGTAATCTCCTTTCAATAAACTATACGCAGAAACGATGCACCCTTTTCCAATGGTTGTATTCGGCATAATGGTAACATGTGGTCCGATGAATGTGTATTTACCAATCTCAACGGCTCCTTTAACATACCCTTTGAGGTTAGTTTGTTTACGGTATTCTTTGCCATAATATCGAATAGAGTTATGACTGCTGTGTGAAAGAATGGAAATATAATTGGTTATCTGACATCCCTCATCAATGCTGATACCATTACTGGCCTCAATAAAATTATACTGCCCGATGAACACATTGTCCGCAAGTGTCAAATTATCCTGTCCAACAAACGTTGTTGTACTTCCAACCCGTGTGTCTTTCAAAAAAACACCATTTTGCTGATAACCATAAACCATCCCAGGAGCACCCAATTTGAGTAATTGTGTCCTTTTTCTTTGCTTGATGAATCGAAATAGTTTACCCAACATTATGTTTACGTGCGAATTCGAATTTTTTAAAGATAACGAAAACCAGATAACCGGCTTGTGTACAGCTTACGATCCAAAGTGTAGTTTCAACTGATGCATTGTACACCAATGGAGGAATTGACATCGTCCCAATCATAAGTGTGGTTCCGATCATTCCCAGTTTAAAAAAGACACGCTGTTTATTCAAAATAAGTGGTAGTGTTGAAATCGGTGAAGCAATGAAATTTACTAGGAACCAGGGCGCCATGATTTCCGAAAATCTACCAGCTCCGCGCCATTCTTCTCCAAATACGAAGGCAAAGATCTCTTCTCCGAAAAAGAATACTGTTGCAAAAGGAATGATGGATAATACCATTAAAGATTTTACCGCTTTCGTGATCATTGGTACGATATCCTCGTTGTTATTCACTTTTTCGGCACAGCGCTGCAAGAACACCTGTCCAATTGCCATTCCTGCTAAAACCAGAGGAAATCGAAGCATTTTATAGGAGTAATCATACAATCCCAAATCCGCTTTAGAAAACAATTCTAAAATCAATACGGCTATCAACAAATCTCTTCCGAGATCCATGGCTGCGTGCGGAAGATTAATCAACGGGTAATCCTTGTGCTCCTTCGCTAAAATGTAATTTCCAGGAGACTTAGATTTAATGCGGTACTTCTTCTTAGCTGTAAAGAAATCTCGAACAAACCATATCGTAGATAAACCAAGACCTGCAACTGTTCCTATGACAAGCCCTATATATCCCATTTTTAGCCAGCCTAGTCCAATTTTCAATAAACCCGCAGACAAATTATTGGCTACCTTGGTATAACTGATAACCCTGAACATTTTATGTCGAATGGCCCAGTTGGTTCCAATATTGTAGATCGCCATGAACAACAACGCCACTGGCAATAGAACATAGTACAATGCCTCGTTGACATCCTTAGAAAGGGCCGCAGGTACAATAATGACAATCAGGGAAACAATGGTAACTATGATGGTAGATCTCAACGCAAAACGATACAATCGAAAGGATTGCGCATCACCTTTTACAATAGGTAGAGATGGTTCATATCGCAACGTTGCGATGGCAGCACCAACACTTACCAAACGCATAAAAATGGCGAGATCTCCAAAATCCTCCGGTGTGTAAAGTCGGGAGATGATTGGAGCGAAGATATACGTCAATACTTGAGCCAGGAAGGTTCCCGACATCAGGACCACAATGTACTTGAGGAGCTCAGATTTTAAATTGACCTTTTTAATCATTCTGGCAAAGCACGCCAAGGTATTCAGAGATGCCCTGTTCGAAATAGTGCAGGTCTTCGTAACCTAGTTGCTCTGTTGTTTTTGTAATATCTGCCAATGAATCGCGTATGTCCCCAGGACGATCAGGTCCGTTTACAATCGTGCACGCTTCATTGTAACGACCATGCTTTACAAGTGTCTCCTTGATCGCATTTACAACGTCGTTTAATGAGAAATATTGACCACACGCTACATTGTAGGTTGATCCATACGTTTGTTCGTTTTCAGAAGAAAGCGCCAATACATTCGCTTTCACCGCATTCTTCACATAGGTAAAGTCACGGGTTTGTTCGCCATCTCCATTGATGGTGAGCTGGTCACCTGTGATCATTTTATCGATGAATTTCGGAATAGCCGCCGCGTACACCCCATTTGGGTCTTGCTTGATTCCAAACACATTGAAATAGCGCAATCCAATGGTTTGCATTTCGTGTAGTTTATTATAAACGCTGGCGTACTCTTCATTTAGACGCTTTGTTACCGCATATGGCGATAACAATTCTCCTTCTTCACCTATTCTTTTGGGAGAATCAACACTATTCCCATAGACAGAAGAAGAACTTGCGTATACAAAACGCTTCACTCCCTTTTCCTTTGCAGCATGCAGCATATTCAGAAAACCTGTAGCGTTCACGTTGTGCGTATTATGCGGAAACTCAATGGAACGTGGAACTGAACCCAATGCTGCCTGATGGCTAATCACATCAATTCCCTCTAACGCACTTAAGCAAGTATTAAAATCCGTGATGTCTCCTTCAATGAAGTTGAACAATGCATTCTCGCTGAACTCAGCAAGGTTTGTTCTTTTTCCTGTGGACAGATTATCCAATACGGAAACACGAATATTGTTCTCAAGTAAAAAACCTACCAGATTAGAGCCAATAAACCCAGCACCTCCTGTCACCAGAACATGCTTATTTCGCAACCCTTCAATAGCAGTATTTAATTTACTTGGCATAGTTTACAGCGCGTTTTTCACGAATAAGCGTCACTTTCACCTGCCCTGGGTATGTCATCTCTGTCTGAATACGCTGAGAAATCTCGAACGAAAGCTCATCTGCTCTTGCATCTGATACTTTTTCACTTTCAACAAGCACGCGTAATTCACGTCCAGCTTGAATAGCATATGCTGTATTCACCCCGTCATAGCCCAACGCTAAATTCTCAAGATCCTTAATTCGTTTAATGTACGATTCAACAATCTCTCGTCTTGCACCAGGACGTGCACCTGAAACAGCATCACAAACTTGTACAATAGGTGCAATCAATGTCGTCATTTCCACTTCATCGTGGTGAGCTCCAATGGCGTTGCAGACATCCGGTTTTTCACCAAATTTTTCCGCCATTTTCATACCCAAAACGGCATGTGGCAATTCCGGCTCTTCATCTGGAACTTTTCCAATATCATGCAAGAGTCCGGCTCTTTTTGCCAACTTCACATTTAATCCTAACTCGGCCGCCATAATAGCACATAGATTAGCTACCTCACGTGAGTGCTGAAGCAAATTCTGCCCATAGGAAGATCTATACTTCATTCGGCCAACCATGCGCGTAAGATTTGCGTGCAATCCATGAATACCTAAATC
>DIYP01000018.1 GCA_002427735.1 Flavobacteriales bacterium UBA6051 | reverse complement strand
GAACTTCTTCTGAAATCTAAATGTCCGACTAAGACATCTAAACCTTATCACCGAAACTCATTTACTCATCTAAAGCAATTTTGTTTCAACTTTATCTCAATTTCTAAACCCAAACTCGTTCGTTAGGGGAGCGCAAAGATAGACACTCTTTTTATTAACACAAGCCTTTTTATAAAAAAAATTAAAAAAACTTTTTGTCAACCTTCAACATCTCAATTTTGTCACCCACTCTGCGTTCAAAGCGGCTGCAAAGATAAGCACCTAAAACACTTTAACAACTACTCACTCAACTTTTTTTTGTGTTTTTTTTTCGTCAATCAATAACCCCTTGATTGAACATGAATTAGCAAAGCATAAAAAAGGGCATTTTTTTAAATGCCCTCTATACTTTTTGTATCAATAGAGTTACTTTTTCTTCTTCTCCTTGATTTTGTCTACCCACTTATCATTCTTCATTTCACCTAATACAGTGACTTGTTTCATGCGTGAATAATCTTCGGCAGCCATTTGCATCTGCTCTTTCGTATCACGACGGATCAAAATTCCTCCACTCCCTTGATTCTTCACTTCAATATAAAAACCGTCCTTTAATCTCGCCGGCTTTGTAGCTGGTCTTCCCATTCGCTCTCTTATTATTTAATTAATAAACCTGATCAATATAACAAAGAAACTCACTTCTGAAAATATTTTTAGGATATTTTAAGAATCAAGTAAATCCTCTGAGTTATTTGAGATCGTATTTGTTGCAACATCCTTACGTTTTAAATAACGCACACTCTGAACTAAACCTACAATCGTAAAAGCTAACGAAGCCATACAATAAAAGCCCCAACCTGGAGCAACCTCATCAAAAGACAATGACCCTGGAGATGCCATTACTGCTAAATCCCAAAAAAGGAAGATACCACTAAGGGAAAGTCCTATAATGGAAATTACCTTTGATGTTGTTGTCTTTACTTTCAGTAAACCCAAAAGATGAATAGCAATAAAGCATAAAAAGAAAAATAGCGACCATAGTGCGGCAGCTACAGTTAAATCACGATACGAACTCGTGTCATAACTTGGAAAACTATTGTAACTATCATACCCATAATTAAAATCACTAAACCAGAAGTCCATTCGAGCAGAGCTCACTGCATCCTCATAGTACGTGGTGACAAAAAGGAATATTACAGAAAAAACGATTCCAACAATGTAAAATGCTCTGTTCATGAGTTGTGTAGGTTTTGATCAGAGCACAATATTAAGCAAATATTATTTATTCCGGTAATGCATAAAAAGTACCGGCTTCTGTCATCCGCATTTCAACTACCCCCCAATAAACCAATTGGGACAACAACTTATCAATTTCTGACATTCTCATTTCCGATTTCCTGTAAAGCTTGGAAATTCTCAATGGCGATTCATCACGGATCAATTTCAAAAACTTGCTTGTAGTCTCGTCAAAGGAACTTGGCTTTGACTGTCCATGTTCTTTTAAACGCCACACGCGTTCAAGTATTTTATTTGATAATAAGGTGTGATCGTCAACTCTCACATAATGTCTCCATCGACCTTCCTCATCCACTGCCTTATGTTTTATTCCTGACTTCTCAACCTCTATCTCCAGTACCAAATGGTGTCCTTCTTCCCATACCTTTGATTGTATCTTGACTTCAGGCTTACAATATGCGTGCGCCGCCCCCTCAATCATATAAAACTCTTCCTCTGGGTTAACGCCTTTTACCTTTCCATTATCCTTTACTCCAATTAGTAACTTTCCACCATCCGTATTGGCAAAAGCAACCAATGTGCGCGCGATTTTTTTCTTATCGTCAATTCTGAATTTAAAATCCAATTGCTGGTTTTCACCTGTCGCTATAAGGCGCTGTAACTCCGACATTATTGATTCCAGATTTTCCAAGCCTTCAATGCTTGTTCTTTCAACATAGACTCGCCATTCAAAGTGTGGGCACTATTTTCTGTTGCTCTTCTTAAAAACTCTGTTTCAGGCGGATTGTAAATCAAATCAACCACCAAATGTTCATTTGACAAATATTCATACGGAATATCAATGCAATCATTTACGTTAGGGTAGGTCCCCACTGGTGTACAATTAACTAATAACTTACATGCGTCAAGCATATACTTATTGACTTCATCGTAGGTAAACTCAATGTTGCGTTCTGGGCTTCTGGATACGAAAATCACATCCACACCTATTGATTTCAATGCATACTCTACTGCCTTCGAAGCTCCTCCTGTTCCAAAGACAATAGCCCTTTCATGCTTATTTGTTAGAAAAGGCTTTATCGACTGATGAAAACCAAATGCATCCGTATTATGTCCTATCAATTTACTATTTCTGAAGTCAATTACGTTGACAGCTCCGATAGCACTCGCCTCATCACTCAATTCATCCAGAAAAGGAATAACCTCTTCTTTATAAGGAATCGTAACATTTAAACCGGAAAAAGCTTCTTTCTTTAATTCCTCAAAAGCATCTATCGAAGGAATCTCTACGTTTGAATAAGTTGCGTCAATAGCATTGGAACGA
This sequence comes from Flavobacteriales bacterium UBA6051, assembly GCA_002427735.1. Lineage (GTDB taxonomy): Bacteria > Bacteroidota > Bacteroidia > Flavobacteriales_D > Crocinitomicaceae > UBA4466. The sequence goes on along the minus strand of DIYP01000018.1, from coordinate 195,529 downwards.
AAATAATCCTCAAAAAAAGATTTGGAGAAAGAATGCCCCAATGAGCGACCTATCAATCCATATTTCTTCATGACTTCTTTGGAGCAAAACGCTCGAGAATAACAACAACCAGTAGCCCCCCAATTGCACATGCGATAGCCATCCAAAACTGTGCATCACCATCAAAGTGAGCGGGACTTACATTCTGCATCATCCAGTCTTCTTTTCCATCAGAATGCACCACCAAAGGCGCTTCTCCTACTTTAATCTTCCACGGCCATACTTTATACAATGATCCGATCATGAATCCAGTAAGCAACGCAATTGTGATTTCTTTAAACTTTGAAAACAAGAACTTAAGGAGTCGCGCAAATGACAACAATCCAACAATACAACCAATTGCAAAAAGACCTATAACCATAAGGTCTCGATCTTTAATCGCACTCAGTACCGTATGGTAACTCCCCAGAAGCACTAAAATAAATGACCCGGAGACACCTGGTAAGATCATTGCACATATTGCCAAAGCACCACTTAAAACAATGTACCATTGAGCATCAACATGAGCGACTGTCTGAATAGTAGAAATATAAAAAGCTATCCCAGTTCCAAGTAATAAAAACGCAATGACCCCTACATTCCAATTACTGATGGTTTTCCCAACCAACCATACACTAGCTACAATAAGACCAAAAAAGAAACTCCATAACAACACTGGTTCATTCTCGAGAAGATGCAACACTACTTTTGACAGTGATAGAATACTAATAAAGATTCCGGCGAACAAAAAGACAAAAAAAGTACCATTGATATGTTCCCAAAACTTTTTGACACCTTCTTTTCTAAGGACTTTCAGTGCTCCCAGGTTAATATTATTAATGCTTGTAATAAGCTCTTCATAAATCCCTGAGATGAAAGCAATCGTACCTCCGGAAACACCTGGCACAACATCAGCAGCTCCCATGGCCATCCCTTTCAGTGACAACAAGCCCAATTTAATTGGTGATCTTTTCTCCATTAATAAGCTTCTAAAGTGTTATCAACATCTTCTCTCCATGCCAAAATCCCACCTTCAAGTATGGAAACATTAGACAAGTCATGGTCTTGCATCAATAGGTTGGCGACAGCTAAAGCTCTCTTACCTGACCTGCAACAAATAACAACAGGCACATCTGTGCGGATTTCATTTAAACGTGTTTCCACATCTGCCATTGGGATATGAAGAAAGCTATCAACCTTGCAAATATCTAATTCATAAGATTCACGGATATCAATTACCTGAACCGATTCGCCTTTTTCAATCTTGTTGTTTACCTCAACTGCACTTATGTATTCCATTGATTCTTTATTTGAACTGACAAATATAAAAATTCAATGTTGTAACGAGTTCTATAGTTATTGCTTAACGCGCACGGATAATATCATTTCAAAAGTAGCTACCACCTCTTCTTGATCATTAAGGGCAATAACTTCAATAGGCTGATTGATTCTCTCTCCATTTTTCAGAGAGTTTTCCATGGCGGATTTCACTAAGCTCCCCTGACTACTTTTAAAAACGATATCGCTTTCTGCTCTCATTAAAAACTCCCCATGAATTCCTTTAAAGGCAAGAGAAACTGGCTTTCCCATTAACTCGGAAAAATAAAACGCCTGGATACCTGCAGCAATATCCGCTCCTACAGCTAAAGCACCAAAATACATGGAATTTAAGTGATTCTTCGACCTTCGCTTTAGTCTGATTTTCACTTCTACATCTGTCTCCGAAAGCGTCAATAATCGTGGACGGACGAAGCCTATCATGGGAATCTTGAGAAGTCCTAATAAAAAAAGCTTTCGACGAATAGTTCCAATAGAGACATGTTTACCCTTGTCCATACTCCGATTTCAATTGCTCAATAATTTTCCCAATAGGGCGAATAGCGTTTACATGCTCAATAGACGGACCTGCACACCAGACTGTCTTATAGGTAGAACTAAAGGCTGCTTTTTGCAATCGTTTCATTCCTTTCATAAAGGTGAAAGCTTTAAACCACTTTTTAATTCTCTTATTCTTATTTAAGAACCGCTCCAGTGCATTCTGTTTTGTTCCGATTTTTTGAACATACGGTGTATTGATTACTGTACAAGGTGTTCCAGAAAGCTTTGTCGTCAGAACGATATCATCTTTTCCGTAGTCCACACAAGCCTGCTTGTAATCTTGAGAGACTTCTGATTCTTCAGAAGCAATAAAAACACTTCCCATAGAGCACCCATCAGCGCCATGCTCGATCATCTCCCTGATTTCATGACCATTTCCAACTCCACCAGCTGAAATAACAGGAATAGAGCATTCTTTTTTCAATAGCGGCACAAGCTCTTTGTAAGACATTGGTCCAGCATGTCCACCCGCTTCTTTGTTGACCGCAATGATCGCATCTGCCCCCAAAGACTCTACCTTCTTTGCATAGCGAACATCAACGACATCGCAAAAAACCTTTACACCAGCTGCATGTGCACTTTTAATCGTTTCTTCTGGTGATCCTAACGAGGTAATAATGAAATCCACTTTTTCTTCGCAACATACCTTCAACTGCTCTTTGTATAAAAAGTTTGACTTGTTGACAATTAGATTTATTCCGAAAGGACCTCCCGATTCTGCTTTAATTTCCCGAATGACTTCTCTCAGCTCATCAACTGTTCTGTAATTCAACGCGGGAATTGCAGCAGTTACGCCCGCTTTAATCGCCTCCGTTGTCATTTTCTTATTGGAAACGAGAAACATGGGAGCTACAATAATTGGGAAATCTATATTAAGTAGCTGGCTGAGTGCACATTCTTTGGGGTGTGAAATCATATCACGAAGATAACCAATTTTATTATGTACGCACAATTCTATCGTTGTTTAATGATCAGTTTCGTTACTTTTACAATATGTCAAAATCGAAAGCTTGGATTCAGGCAATGCGCCTAAGAACACTGCCATTATCTTTATCAGGAATTCTTCTTGGTTCGGGAGTAGCTCATTACCAAGGCTTTTGGGATTTGCGCATTTTTATTTTAGCCCTCACTACCACCGTTCTGTTTCAGGTGCTTTCTAATTTTGCAAATGACTTAGGGGATAGCATTAAAGGTACAGACAATGCACAACGCCTTGGTCCAACTCGCGCGGTGCAATCCGGTAAGATTTCAAAAAAAGAAATGAGAACGGCAGTCATACTGACTTCTCTCTTGAGTTTTATCTCTGCTGGTATGTTGATTTATTTTGGAGCCCAGCAAATGCCAATGAATATTATTTGGCTTTATATTGGATTGGCCGTAGCCTGCGTCATTGCGGCGATTACCTACACAGTTGGTAAGAAAGCTTATGGGTATCATGGAATGGGTGATTTGATGGTGCTTATTTTTTTTGGTGGCGTTAGTGTTTTAGGTGTCTATTCTCTTTTTGCTGAGTCCTTTTTTTGGGAAAATATTCATCTTGCAATTTTCACAGGACTCTTAAGTACTGCAGTATTAAATCTAAATAACATGCGTGATCATCAAAACGACAAGCGATCTGGCAAAAACACACTTGTGGTTAAAATGGGACCGAATATTGCCAAGTTTTATCACATGTTACTGATTACTATTGGGCTCGCTTCAATGGCAATTTTTATTGGAAAACTGGATCAGCCGCAGTTATTCGCTTGCATGCTACCAGGAGTCATTCTATTGATACACTTGTATAAAGTGATGAAAACCCAGAACCCAAAGGAATTCGATCCGGAATTGAAAAAAGTTGCACTGTCAACCTTTGCTATTTCTTTATTTATGACCCTTGGATTGATCTTTATCTAATGGAAGTTCGAATTACAAAAAAAGTATTTAAATTCAAGCGTCCTAGTGGAACAAGTCGCGGAATATTGACGGAGAAGCACGCATGGTTTATTGAATTATGGCATGCTTCGGAACCTTCTATTAAAGGCATTGGAGAATGTAGCATTATTCCGGGGTTATCTCCAGACTTTAGCGATTTTAGAACCTATGAAGCTAAATTAAATGATGTTGCGTCTAATATAAGTCAGGACTTGACAGATTGGCCCTCCATCAAATTTGGCGTTGAAACGGCATTGCTCGATTTAAAGAATGGCGGACGACAAAAACTATTCAATAATCGCTTCACACGCGGAGAAGAAAAAATTCCTATCAATGGTCTAATTTGGATGGGCGACGAAGGATTTATGCGTGAACAAATTGAAGAAAAAATTGAATTAGGGTTCGATACCATCAAAATGAAAATCGGTGCCATTGATTTTGAAGTCGAAATGACATTATTATCATCAATCCGCAAGCGATTTTCGTCTGACCAAATGACACTTCGTGTTGATGCCAATGGTGCTTTTACTGCACAAAATGCTTTAGCAAAACTGCAGCGTTTGGCAGAATGTGATATTCACTCAATTGAACAACCTGTAGCGCCCGGGCAATGGCAAATAATGCGTTCGCTTTGCGAAGAAACTCCATTAGATATAGCACTCGACGAGGAACTCATTGGGGTTCATGCGACCAAAGAAAAATGCGCTCTATTGGACACTATAAAACCACAGTATATTATTCTTAAACCAAGTCTGCATGGTGGTTTTTCAGGAAGCAGAGAATGGATAAAGCTTGCTGAAGATCGTTCAATTCCTTGGTGGATGACATCTGCTCTTGAATCAAACATAGGTTTGAATGCCATTTGTCAATTCGCTGGAGAATTTGACAATGAACTACCACAAGGATTAGGAACGGGAAGTCTCTACGAGAACAATATTGAAAGTGATCTTACGGTTGAAAACGGTATGATTTATAAAAAAATCAATTGAGTCTCTTCAGCCCTATACGTTTTCGGTTAATATCGACCTCCATCACTCTTACCTCAACATGCTCATGTAAGGCAATATAGTCTGACGGATCTTCTACGTATTGATCCGCTAAATTTGATTTATGAATCAATCCGTTTTCTTTGATGCCTATGTTCACGAATGCTCCAAAATTCGTGACATTCGTAACTATTCCTGGTAAATTCATTCCTGGTTGTAGGTCTTCTATCGTTTTAATTCGACTATCAAATTCCAACATTTTCGCTTTCTTGCGAGGATCACGCCCCGGTTTTTTCAATTCGCCAATGATATCTTTGAATGTATAAGTGTCCAGTTCGGGGAAATCTGCCTGATTAAGATTATTCAAGACTTGCTCATTTCCAAGTAACTCTTCCACTTTGATATTCATTGTTTTTGCCATTTTTTCCACCTGAACATAGCTCTCAGGGTGAACCGACGAATTGTCTAACGGGTTTTTGGCATCACGAATACGAATAAAACCTGCAGCCTGTTCAAACGCTTTTTCCCCTAATCGTTTTACTTTTTTCAATTCAGAACGCGATTTAATACCTCCATGTTCTTTTCTGTATGCTACTATATTCTCAGCTAGTGTTGGCCCTAATCCGGAAACATAGCTCAATAAATAAGAGGAAGCCGTATTGAGATCTACTCCAACCTGGTTTACACAGGAAACAACAACATCATCTAGTGACTCTTTCAGTAAAGTCTGATTCACTTCATGTTGATACTGCCCAACTCCTACTGACTTAGGGTCAATTTTTACTAACTCAGCCAAAGGGTCCATTAACCGACGACCAATGGAAACAGCGCCTCTCACAGTTACATCATAATCCGGAAACTCTTTCCGTGCGATTGAACTTGCTGAGTAAATCGAGGCACCATCTTCTCTGACAACAAATACTTCTACATCTCGATCAAATCGGATGTGTTTAATCATTCGCTCAGTTTCTCTACCAGCGGTTCCGTCTCCGATAGCTATTGCCTCAATTTTATAAGCTTGAACGAGTTGAGCGATCTTCGATTTTGCTTTGGATTCTTCCTTTTGTGGAGGGTGCGGAAAAATAGTTGCGTTCGTCAAAAGAGTACCTCTTTCATCAATGCACACAACCTTACACCCTGTGCGAAAACCAGGATCTATTGCCAATATTCTGCGCGATCCCAACGGTGGTGAAAGGAGCAACTGGCGTAGGTTTTTTGCAAATACCTTGATCGCATCTTTATCCGCTTTCTCTTTGGCAACTTGAATGATTTCATTTTCTAATGAAGGGCGCAATAAGCGCTTGTAAGCATCCTTACATGCATAATAAACGACATCTGCACACTCTCCTGTTCCCTTGACAAAAAATCGTTCTACTTGAGAAAGTGCTTGTTCTTCATCAGGTCGTACTTTTAGCGAAACAACTCCTTCTCGACTCGCCCGATAAAGTGCGAGAAAACGATGCGAAGCACAGTGCTTTAAGGATTCTGAATGATCAAAGTAATCCTTGTACTTTTCTCCTTCTAATTCCTTTCCTTTCGAAACTTTGGAAGTAACAACCGACCTTCTTTCGTAGAGTTGTCTGAGTCTACCGCGTAAACTTGCGTTTTCATTGATCCACTCAGCAATTATATCACGTGCACCAGCAATCGCCTGTTCTTCATCAAAAACTTCACCTCGTACAAAACGTTCTGCCATTTGCTCAGGAGATCCTCCTCTCTGCGACATAATCATTTTAGCTAATGGCTCCAACCCTAGTTTACGAGCCTTCTCTCCCCTCGTTTGACGCTTTTGTTTATACGGCAGATAAATATCTTCTAACAGTACTGGATCGAAACAGTTAAGTACCTTCGACTTTAGTTCATCATTCAACTTACCTTGCTCCTCAATTGCAGACAAAATGGTTTTTTGTCGCGCAACTAAATCATCAAATCTTTTCGCTTCATCGCGAATAGTAGCAATCTCAACTTCATCTAAAGCACCCGTCTTTTCTTTTCTATACCGTGCGATAAATGGAACCGTAGCACCTTCTGATAATAATGTTAAAACATTTCGGACAGATTTTTCAGCTAGTGCTGTTCGCTGCTGGATAAATTCAAACTGTTGCATTTAGCAAAAATAACGCTCTACATTAAAATTCAATATTTACACAACGTTTTACAGCAATTTACCTTTGTTTACGGGCCGTCACAACTCCACTTCATATTTTTCAAAAAACAATTATATAACTTATGAAGAAGGTCAACGCTCTATTCATTTTTGGAATGTGCATCGCTGCATCATGTGCGCCAAAAATAAAAAATGACATATCCGAGGAACCAATCATAACCATGAGTCCAGAAGTAAACGCGGGGCAATCAATTTATAACAACCAATGTACCAAGTGTCACAAGGCAAAACCTGTGAAAAATTTTTCTGAAGAAGAGTGGGGAACTATCTTACCTGAGATGTCGAAGCTGGCCGAACTTAATTCGGAGGATTTTTCCAATGTGAAAGCCTATGTTGAATGGATGCTTCAAAATTAAGTCGGAGAATCACCTTTATTTAAGTACCGGATTTCCTTTCGCCTGAACGAATGCTTATCTTCGCTCTATGCTTGAAGATTTAGTCGTTATTGATGCGAGTACCGTTTTGGCTGGACCATCTGTTGGTACTTTTTTTGCCGAATTAGGCGCAAAAGTGCTGAAAGTAGAACATCCTGTTCACAAGGATGTAACAAGGAGTTGGAAACTTCCTAATGAAGATTCGAAAAAACCACTATCGGCATATTTCTCCAGTATTAATTACAAAAAGAATTATGTTTCGCTTGACTTAAAAAGGGAAACTGATCATGAAAGATTCATGGAGTTGATCAAAAAAGCTGACATTTTGATTACGAACTTCAAAAAAGGTGATGACGTAAAGCTTGGTATAACGAATGAGCAGTTAATGGCGTCAAATGAACGACTAATTATTGGCAAGATTAACGGTTACGGAGAGGAAAGCGACCGCGTTGCATATGACCTTATTCTTCAAGCCGAATCAGGCTTCATGTCTATGAATGGTACACCTGAGAGCGGTCCTGTTAAAATGCCGGTCGCACTTATTGATGTTCTTTCTGCTCACCATTTAAAAGAGGGTATTCTACTGGCATTGTACGAGCGAGAGAAAACGGGAAAAGGAAAATCTATCAGCGTTTCGTTATATGATGCCGCAATCAGTAGTCTGGTAAATCAGGCTTCTAATTATCTCATGGCGGGGCATGTTCCTCAGAGAATTGGAAGCCTTCACCCTAACATAGCACCGTATGGTGAATTATTTAAAACGCAGGATAATGCTGATATCACTTTTGCTATTGGATCCGACCGGCATTTTCAGAAACTATGTCATGTATTAGGACTGGACGAACTTTCCACAAACCCACATTTCAATAGTAATCAACAGCGCGTGATTCATCGAAACGAATTAGCCGAACTGCTTCAAGCCAAAATTACAGAGCGCAAAGCAGCTCCATTATTGCAAAAACTAGAAGAACTAAATGTTCCTGCTGGTAAGATCAAGAACTTACAGGAAGTATTTCAGGATGATAAAGCACGTTCGCTAGTTAGAACAGAGGAAATTGAGGGTATTGACACTAAACGTATTACTTCAGTAGTTTTTAAATGAGCATTGTTATTAGAACACCTGAAACAGATAGAGAGTGGCAGGACTACTATAGTCTTCGCTATGAAATATTACGAAAACCACTCAATCAACCACTGGGAAGTGAACGAAACGAAGGGGATCAAACAGGAAAACATTTTGCACTATATGACAGCGGTGAACTAAGAGCAATTGCTCGACTTGATCAAGCTGAACCATTTATTTCTCAGGTTCGATTTGTTGCTGTTGACACGCGCGTTCAAGGGAAAGGATATGGAAGAAAAATTATGGAAGCGGTTGAACAATACTCATCTTCGAACGGCAATGTAAAAATGATATTACATGCCCGCGATTACGCTGTTGACTTTTATCTTCGATTAGATTATCAGTTAATTGAAAAGAGCCACAAACTCTATGGAGTATTACAGCATTTCCTGATGGAAAAGAACTACCGCACTACTTGATTTTTTTCAAGCGATCATCCATTTTCTTGGTAATGAATTTGAATAACTGTTTGGTTTCTTTCTCCTCTAGTTTGTAGCCAAATCGGATTACTTTCCCCATATAATCAAACTCAATTCTTTCTCCACCCTTAATCCATGGAGATTTTTCCCAAGCAGATTGAATGGACCGCTCTTTCGGTTGAAAAACTCTAATTTTTGAGATATTCTCGAGATAATAAGGTACCGCTTTCCCGTAGCCACGTATCGAACGTTTATACGTCAATGACACCTCATCAATCTTGATCAATTCTTTTCCCCACATCAACCAAAAAAATGATTTGGTCACTCGGAATGCGTAGTACGCCCAAAAGGTTAAAAAGACAATCAGAATAATTGTTTCTTGCTGAGAAAGTTCAAAGGTAAAGAAGGACCAAATGACAGTCGCTCCAATAGCCAACCACATTCCAACCCAGGCACCCATGACTGCTTTTAACCAGGATATATCCTGCGGGTAAACAACAATCGTGGCCTTATCCTTATCGTCTACGAAGCTGATGCGTTTGCCAATCCATTTCATAGGACAAAAATATCTATATTTTTAAATCTTACAGAAGAAAAAAGGCGGCTCTTATCAAGAACCGCCTTTCTAAATTATGAAATTGGTCTATCTACTCAATCACCAATCTTTTTGTCGTTTTCTGACCGTTTACGATTAATTCAACCATATATACTCCAGCGTTTAATGAAGCCGTATTCATTGTCACCGTAGAAGATGAAATCATACCATAATCCGTGAAAGCAATTTGCTTACCTGCCATGTCAACAACCGCTAGCTGAACCGATGACTTTTCATTCAGTGTAATAGCAACTGTAGTTGATAATGAAGTTGGGTTTGGATAAATGTTCAATACATCATCTACCTGATTCAGGTAAATCGATCCAGTGCTTAAATTACATGCATTCACAAAACCGTTCGTTTCTGCCTCACTGATGTACGTTTTATCAGCATTATTGATACGTCCCGAAGGATCAATCAACATACCTACGATGTGCACCTTCGTCTCATCCCATTCTGCCGGCAAAACAAAAGTGAAATTCTGCGTAATGATTTCTCCTGAATTAAAAGAAGCTGGGAAACAATCGTTATTTCCAATAAATGATGGAGCTATTGCACGCGCGACATGATCATAAACCATTTGAGAAGCCGGAACTGGGCTTGGCAATAATTCATATCCACCCATTTCTCCGTTATTACCGCCTGCATAGGCATTTGCCTGCGCATAGTCAGCATCTGTTCCCGTAACACCATCTTCTGTCAAGACACAGATCATCTTGTACCCATCGGTTCCAGCAGTTTGGAAGTCAGCAGAAATTGACACCTGTAATTCACGCGTACCCGCATCCCAAGTTGCTCCATTAGTCATCAAAGCATCTGGTGCCGTTACCAGACGATCAAGGAAGTCATTAAGCATATCACTTGGATCAACATCATTGCCACGATCAACAAGTGCACTTGGATATCCGGTAATCAATCCTCCCAATCCCATATCATATTCTGTAACTACCATTGGGTCGTCATTATGTACTGCAATACCTGCCCAATAATCGCTTCCGTAGTCTGACTCAAACTGACTCATAAAAACAGTTCCTCTAACACACCAAGGACACCAAGTCCCTGTTCCTTCTTCACTCACAACAATTTTTCCTGGAGCTGGAGTTACGGCAATCGTCTTTGTCCCACATGTTCCGTCATCCGATACATTTTCATCAGCGCCAAAACCATTTACATTACTCACTGTTGCTACGATTGGCTCTTGCCCATCAACCAATTGAATCGCTGTAGTAAACTGCACATCCATTGTGTTATTGGTTGTTAACGATTGGCCTGTTACATTTTCTACATATTGACTCCCATTATAATCTATTGTAACATCAAAGGAGTTAATAGTCGTGGAACCAGCATTACCAACTGTTACTAGAGGGTACACATCTTCACCCGCAATGAAGCGCCCTTGATCACTTACACCTACAACTGCTGCATTTAATCCGTATGAATTGGTTTGATAATCGAACCAAATATCATCTACATAAAATGAGCTGTTTTCAATAGGATACAAGTCAAGCGATGCAATTGCATTTACGCCATTCTGCCAAACACCAATACATGTACCATCAATACTAGCAGTCCATCTACCTAAATCAAGGTCTGCCTCAACACGCAATGTAAACCATGTATCTGGCGTGTAAGAGCCTACTGCAAGATTAGCAGTAATTCCATCATCCAGAATTACCTCACCATTCTCCATGTTGCAGTTAAACGACCAAGTTGTTCCGGGAACAGAGGTTCCCTGAAAGTTGAAATATGCATTATTTCCAGCATCAACGTAGAAAGCTGATTCAAATGTGAAAATTCCTGAAGTATATGCCTGACCAAAATCAAGAATTACGTCTTGTGGACCTCCATTTGGATCTGAAGAAGAAAAGTAAATTGAGTTTGATCCGCTATTGGCTTGTGCGCTGGTTACCTGCGCATCTTCTGCTCCCCCTTCAGTACCACTCCACGTTGTCCATTCGGTTGCTGCAGGTCCGACGTATTGTCCTACCGAATAACTTTCAAAATCATCTGAGAATATCTGTGCGGACGCCACTGAAGAGAACAGCAAAGCGGACGCCAGAAAAGTCACCTTTTTCATAAGCATTTTAGTTTTAGATTGAGTTAAAGATACTGGAAAAGCCCAGCCATGATCTAAAAAGTCAATGCCTAATCAACTCATTATTGCATTCTTACATCTTTCGCAAGACTAGTTCAAAGAAAGAGTCCAAAATCAAATACAACTACTTCAAGTAGCGGAAATCTTCGCCATCCTTTATGGAAAGTAGTGTCTGATATATCAAACGAATTGTATTTTCTACATCTTCTTTATGACACATTTCAACAGTTGTATGCATGTATCTGAGAGGTAATGATATGAGCGCACTCGGCACACCTTCATTTGAATAAGCAAAAGCATCCGTATCCGTTCCTGTAGCCCTTGAAGCAGCAGCTCGTTGAAATGGGATCTTGTGCTCTTCAGCAGTAGATATAACCTTATTCAACAAATTATTTTGAACCGCCGGACCATATGTTAATACCGGACCATTACCCGAACGTAAATCACCACTTTGAATTTTATTCACCATCGGCGTCTGTGTATCATGACATACATCAGTAACAATGGCTACATCTGGCTTTATTTTATGTGCAATCATTTGAGCTCCCCGTAGACCAACCTCTTCCTGAACAGCATTTACAATGTATAAACCAAAAGGAAGTTTCTTCTTCTCTTTTTTCAACATTCGCAAAACCTCAGCGATAATAAATCCACCCATTCGGTTGTCTATAGCACGACCAACATAGCGGTTTTTATTTAGGATCATAAATTCATCTTCAAAAGTGACAACGCATCCTACATGCACTCCCAACTTTTCTATCTCTTCTTTACTGGAACAACCGCAATCAAGAAATATATTCTTCAGTGATGGTGCTTCTTCTTTCTGTCCATTACGCATGTGAATGGCAGGCCAACCGAACACCGCTTTTACCAATCCTTTTTCCGTATGAATATTGACGCGTTTTGATGGTGCAATCATATGATCGGACCCTCCATTTCTTCTCACATAAATGAAACCATCTTCGGTAATGTAATGTACAAACCAGGAAATTTCATCGGCGTGCGCCTCAATGACCACTTTGTACTCTGCTTCTGGATTCACTACTCCAACGACAGTCCCATAATTATCTGTAAAGTAATCGTCAACGTGTGGTTTAATATAGTCAAGCCATAACTGCTGACCAGCGGACTCAAATCCTGTCGGAGAAGCATTGTTCAAATACTTTTCCATAAACTGTTGCGATTCTTTAGAGATAATCTTCTTCATAGAATTAAAATTGTGAAGGATAAAGTTAGTGAAAGTTCAGAGACGCGTAGTATGAAACAACGAGTTATCGGATCAAGGTAATATTTCCTTTGATAATGGTCTCTAAGTTATCGATACACGTAACTCGCAAGTAGTAGTCGTAAACATCAGGGTCTAATGCTTTTCCTCTAAACGTACCGTCCCATCCAATCAGTCTGTCAAACGATTCGAAAACAAGCTCTCCCCAACGATCATAAATCCTGAACTCCATTTTTCCGATTAACTCACCACGCACGTATAATACGTCATTTTCGTTATCCCCATTAGGAGAAAAGGCGTTTGGCACAAACACATAAGGGTCGTCACAAATAAATGTATACGTATTGACATACACTGTATCTGCTACTGTGCAAATACCATCTGAAACGGTAAATACAAACAGCGTTGGTTCATCTACAATAACGTCCGTGATTCTTGAAGTTGGATTTGAAACACCATCTTCAGGCGTCCATGTATAGCTGTAACCAGAAGGTTCTCCGGTGAGTGTAGTCTCTCCACCAACAGGCACAAGATAATCCTCTGCAGTAGCAGAAACAGCACCTGGAGGAACATACCCTACATAAATTTGAATCGAATCTTCAACGACACATCCATTGGACGAAGTTGCCGTGACATAGATATATTGGGAGGTTTGAGGGGCGACCGTCACCGTATTCGAAGTTGAAGGTGTAACAATAACTGAATCCGGTTCCCATGCATACGTAAACGTGATGGACGGATTACTATTTGTTGCCGTGACAATGGTACTTTCGCCCGCACAAATAGAGTCATTCGCTGTCAAAACTAATGCTGAACCAATAAAATCCACGACGACACTATCCATGACGGAACAACCTCCGTTACTCGCCATGACATAATAAGTCGTAGGTCCCGGTGGCGTAGCTGTGTAGACAGAATCAGAAAGATCAGTGTTTAGTGTATCGGTGAAGCCAGCATTGCTAGACCAAATAAACTGTGTCGCTGTACCGTTCGTGAAAGCCGTTAAATCAATTGGAATGGGCACGCACAATTCCTGATAAGGAGTAACCGCTAATTCCAGGGAATCATAAACCGTAATGGTGATTTCGGCAGTATCTGTCAATAGACAAATACTATCCGTTACATATAGATATACATTGTAGACACCTACAGAATCATAGGTAATTACAGGTTCAAAAATGATCGAAGTTGTATCGCCGTTTCCAAAATCCCAAATGTAGGAATCTGAATCCGTCGAGAAATTATCAAATGTTACTGTAAATGGAAGACACCCAATATTATCATCTACCGTGAACTCAGCACTTGGAATCAATTCGAAATCAAACTTAAAAATGAGATTATTACAATTTCCACTCAGGTTTTGATCAGACCATGCTCCCGGGGTGGTCGTAAAATCACTAAACGAGCCACAACCGCCACAAACGGACTGATAGACAATCCCGTTTTCATCAAATCGAGATGTTCCACCATCGACATGCTCTCCAGCCTGATTTCCTCCGATATACGTTGCATAAAGTGTATCCGCAAAATCACGCTCGATCACTAGCAGATAAAAATCCGGATTTACTGTATTTGACTGCAGCGCGTCATTCGTAATCGGCATATCAATTGCTGCGGCTCCCGTCGCTAAGGACTTCCCCCATCCTGAGATGTAAATATTACCACAGATATCCACGAGAAAAGCAGATGGTGAAATATCAATTGCATTATTCTGGCTCCCCCAAACAGTCGAATTCATCACACCAACAAGCGTAGAATCTAAGCGCATGACAAACTGACTACTCCCTGGATCTACATAAGTTGAATTTATTACCGGAAATGCACCGTTCTCAGATTGTCCAACCAGATAAATATTGTTGATTCTATCAATTTCAACAAAAAAGACCTGATCATAATTCGAAGTTCCTATATACGATGCGTTTGTAATGCTACCAGCTCCTGGAGGTATTTTCACAACGAAACCATCCGTTTCTCCACCATTGTATGTAGGCTGCCAACCTGCTCCCGTGCCTTGTAAATCATTCGACGCAGTTCCTCCGGCAAACACAACATTGTCTAACTCATCAACCTTCACTGAGTAACACGCGTCATTGTTGGAACCTCCATAGTAACTTGACCAAATCAATCCGGACAAATCATTCGTCAATTTAAAAATTACACCGTCCTGCATTCCGCCACTGAGCGGCTGAAAAGCATTTAAAATGGGGAAGTTATTGGATTTAGTACAGGAAGCAATAATCACATTGTCATTTTGATCCAACATTATTTCACCACGGAATGGATCACCATAATTGGTCACAAGTGAATCAGCGAGTGCGACATTCGTATTGTAGCTAACACCATCATTCTCCGTTCCGCCGATATATGTTGAACCTAATAAGTTTAAACCATCTGCGCTCAGTTTACTCACGTAAATGTCTGTACCATTGGTGTAATGATGCACACCGTTGCTTGTAAAATTCGTATTCGCAGCTCCTCCTGCTAATGTATTTTGATAAGCATTCTGTAAAGGGAAATCATCACTTGATGTAGCCCCATAGAGATAAACATTATTCAGTTCATCACAGATTAAACTATGAACTGTTTCCGTTCCTTGGACGTCATCTCCACCTCCAATGAAACATGTCCAAAGCATCGATGTTCCATCTGAAGAATACTTTGATATAAAAACATCGGTAACCCCATATGTGCCCGCAGCATCGTTGGCAGTTGGCATTACATTAGTGATCGTCGTTGATGTATTCCATGCAGGTGCCGGTGTTGGATACGAATTACCGAAAACAATTCCGCCAGAATACGCTGAACCATCGTATCCATAGGTCGCTGTCATCCCAAAATTATCCGTAACAGAACCACTATACGTAGCAAAAACCAATACCGGATCAATGATCAAAATCGCATTTGGATTATATGTTCCTAATTCAAATCCTACTTTGTTCCCATCCAACACAAATTCACATTCTACCTCTCGGACATTTCCATTCACGATCTGATAGACATAAGGCTTTTGTTCAATAATCTCACCAATGTCCGTTTTCACAAACAAATTGCCTTTGCGGTCCAGTTGAATTTTATCATGACCGTTATACTCCATCTGAATTACCGAAGGGTCGACGTGTGGTTGAACATGAAACTCATATTTCAATTCGAATTCATCTTCAATCAGTTTCATATCGACACCATCGTAAAGATCGTGAAGTACCGCCTCTCCATATCCATGGACATTCGACTTCCATTTAGAGCGGTCATTTCCTAAAAAATAATTGTAATAGGTTTCTGTTTTTTCGGATTTTTCAATTTCCGTAACATCATTTGCTCCCCAAAATATTAACTCAACAAAGCGTTGAGCGAGGTCTGTATCCGAATCATCGCTTATATGGCCATGATTCTTTCTTAGATTAGAGAAATCTTGAAACTGAAATAAGAATCTGCCTTGTTCAACCCACAGGTTTCCACCATCCATTTTAGACTTGAAAAGAACTTCTTTTTTCCATTGCCCTGCATTCTCAACAAAAGCATGGTGAATGGAGTGTGAGTGATTGATCTCCTGAGCGTTAAGAACAGTAGTCAGCAGTGCAAATAAAACGGACAGGAAAGCAGTTTTCATTGTATCAAGCTTACTCTAAATTAGTGAATTATAAGTAAGACGCAAAAAAGCCCTCCGAAGTTTCCTAAAACCGTTACTTTTGATTGTAATCAAACACTTTATGAAAAACAGAATCACGGAACTATTTGATATTGATTATCCACTTATTCAAGCTGGCATGATTTGGTGCTCTGGTTGGCGACTTGCTGCTGCGGTATCTAATGCCGGTGGCCTGGGAATTATTGGATCTGGATCTATGTATCCAGAAGTACTGGATGAGCACATTTCAAAATGTAAAGCAGCAACTGATAAACCTTTCGCCGTCAACTTGCCAATGCTCTATCCCGATATTGATAAACATATGGAGACCATCATAAAACATAAAGTGCCTATTGTTTTTACATCAGCGGGTAACCCAAAAACCTGGACTGGTCACTTAAAGGATCATGGAATCAAGGTTGTACATGTTGTTTCAAGCGTAAAATTTGCTTTAAAAGCACAAGCGGCAGGAGTTGATGCTGTGGTTGCCGAAGGCTTTGAAGCCGGTGGACACAATGGTCGGGACGAAACGACAACACTCTGTCTTATTCCTATGGTTGCGAAAGAACTATCTATTCCGGTAATTGCTGCCGGAGGCATCGGTACCGGCCGCGGGATGCTGGCAGCCATGAACCTAGGAGCTGATGGCGTTCAGGTTGGAAGCCGCTTTGTCGCTTCGCATGAATCAAGTGCGCACGAAAACTTCAAACATTCTGTAGTTGAAGCGAAGGAAGGAGATACCTTATTGACTTTAAAGGAAATCACACCAGTTCGATTGATCAAAAATCCCTTTTTTCAACAACTTGAAGAAGCCTATGAAAAAGGAGCCAGCGTAGAAGATTTAAAAACTTTGCTTGGTCGCGGACGTGCAAAAAAAGGCATGTTCGAAGGGGATTTAAGTGAAGGAGAACTTGAAATTGGACAGATTTCCGGATTGATTGATGGCATACAACCAGCAGCTGACATTGTAAAAGAAATCATTGAAGAATTCCATACAGCTAAAGCCGAACAGCAAACAGATAAATATAATTTCTAATGCTCAAATTTGATCGTTTTAAACTAGAGAATGGACTGACCGTTCTTTTCCACAAAGATGCAACGACTCCGATGGCAGTGGTCAACACACTTTATGATGTGGGTGCCCGTGACGAATCTGAAGACAAAACGGGTTTTGCTCATCTGTTTGAACACCTGATGTTCGGAGGATCAATAAACATTCCAGATTTCGATACTCCGCTTCAACGTGCAGGAGGAGAGAATAACGCTTTCACTTCAAACGACATTACCAATTATTACGATGTTATCCCTGCTCAAAACATAGAAACAGCACTGTGGCTTGAGAGCGACCGAATGCTATCGCTGGCTTTTACGGACAAAAGTCTTGAAGTTCAACGTAGCGTAGTAATTGAAGAATTCAAGCAACGCTATTTAAATCAACCATATGGAGATGTGTGGCTTGAACTTCGACCATTAGCGTACAAAGTACACCCCTACAAATGGGCAACTATTGGAAAAGAAATTGCACACATCGAAGAAGCAACTATTGAAGATGTGAAAGCTTTTTTTAAGAAGTATTACATCCCTCCCAACGCTATTTTATGTATTGCAGGAAATCTGGAATTGGATGAAGTAAAACGCCTTGTTAGCAAATGGTATGATTCCATTCCATCAGGAGAAAAACCACAGCGCAACCTGCCTCAAGAACCTGCTCAAGTGGAATTCCGCGAAAAAACTATTCAACGGAATGTCCCAGCCGATGCATTTTACTACGCCTTTAATATGGTCCATCGAGCGCATGGGGATTATTTTACAACAGACGCTCTATCAGATGCTTTGGGAAGAGACAAAAGCTCCCGACTATATGCTAAATTAAAAAAGGAGCAAAACCTTGTATCCAATATCAACGCGTATGTTACTGGATCGTTGGATAATGGATTGCTAATCATTTCAGGAAAACTCAATGAAGATGTCACTTTTGAAGAATTCGACCTTGCTCTTTGGAAAGAATTGGAGACCATTAAAAGTGAACGACTTGCTGAAAGTGAATTGAAACGAATCATGAATAAGATTCGCACATCCAAGGAGTTTCAAGATCAGGGAATCCTAAATCGAGCTATGAACCTATGTTCCTATGAACTGTTAGGAGATGCTGAGATGATTAATAAAGAAAGCGAAGCTTATCAAAAGATCAGTGTGCTAGACATCCAACGTGTTGCACAAACCGTGCTTCGAAAAGAGAATTGTTCATTGCTTAAAGTAAATGCCATAAATGACACTAAATAGAACAGAAGCTCCAGCATTAAAAGTTATTGATAAAATCGATTTCGTCGCACCAGCTAAATACGCTATCAGTGACCTTGTTGATTTATATCATATGAAAGATGTTCCGAATGAAACTGCCCGTCTTGATCTCTATTTTGACGCGGGAAAATGTCGGGCAACGAACGGTATTCCATCATTTGTCAATGGATTATTACTTTCAGGAACAGCGCAGTCCACATCTGTTGAAATCCATGAAAAAATCAATGGCCTTGGAGGCTTTTATGAATCAGGAGTTTC
The DNA here is from genome assembly GCA_002427735.1 of Flavobacteriales bacterium UBA6051. GTDB lineage: Bacteria > Bacteroidota > Bacteroidia > Flavobacteriales_D > Crocinitomicaceae > UBA4466. The sequence goes on along the minus strand of DIYP01000018.1, from coordinate 176,551 downwards.
AATGGAAAACGCGGTAATTACAGTATATAGTCTGCGCGAAAACTTACCCGCCATTTTCGAGACTATCATAGATGCAGTACAGCACCTGGCTTTCGATTCTAAAGAGGTTGAAGAGCTCTTAAGCGACCGAAGACAGCGGCACAGTATAAATCTTGAAAAGGTTCGATTTCTTGCCCAGCGTGAATTTCAAAAGAAAATATTCGCTTCCGAACCAGCTTACGCGTCAGTGACAGAATTGGAGGACTTCAATACAGTAAAGCGTGATGACCTTATCGCATTTCACGAACAATTCTACCTAAATGGACTTTCCAAAGTGGTGGTTGTCGGTGATTTCTCTCAAAAAGAAATTGAAAGTTTCATGAAGCGTTGTGAACCTTTGGTTATTAAGGAGAAACAACATCATTCTAGTAATGTCGCGCATACTTCGGGACAGTTTCTTTTTGAAAAGGAAGGTGCCATGCAAAGTGCTATCCGTGTGGGCAGAACTTTATTTAATAAAAACGATGAGGATTACCTTGAGTTCCTTGTCCTACACACCATTCTAGGGGATTACTTCGGTAGTCGATTAATGTCGAACATTCGTGAAGACAAAGGCTACACTTATGGAATTGGAACAGCTCTTCCTGAATTAAAGGAAACAGGTTACTTTCTTGTCGCTACAGAAGTGAGAAAGGATGTAAGAGAAGCTACCATTCAAGAAATTAAATTTGAAATAGAACGATTACAGACTGAACTCGTGCCAATTGAGGAGTTGGAATTAGTTCAAAACTATATGCGCGGACAGCTGCTCAAAAGTGCTGATGGTCCCTATGCAATGACCGATCTGTTTTTGAGCGCAGAACTGCAAGGTAAAGGACTTGACTTTTATAACGAAGCGCTCAAACGAATCTCTGAGATAACGCCGGAACGTATTCAATTCCTCGCATCAAAATACCTTCGTTGGGAAGACCTTACGATTGTGGCTTACGGGTAGCAACGAAGTGGAATAACTTTTCGTCTTCATACTACGTATGAGTTAATTACGTTATATACATCTATGGTGCGGTCGTTACTATTGCTTCTTGTGGTTATCAGTTTGTCCTTTTCGGGGCGAGCGTCTCATGCTATGGGAGGAGATATTACTTGGACATGCCAAGGTGGGGACTACGTTTTTCAACTGGTTTTTTATCGTGACTGTAATGGAGCAGTTATCAATACTTTTCAGGAAAACATTGCTGTTTGGGGGCACCCAACAATCTCAAACATTCCTGTCCAGTTTGTTTCCAGTTCCGACGTCTCACCATTATGTACGGTTGTCCCAGGCGGGCCTCAGGCACTTGACTGTGGAAACGGTGCCAATGCTGGAAATGGTGCGGGAGCCATTGAAAAAGCGATATATCGCAGTTCTCCAATCACATTGAGCGGAACACCTCCTTCAGAAGGCTGGGTTTTCACTTTTAATACTTTTTCACGGAGCTGGGGAACTACAAACCTAACAGATCCTGATACCTACGGCATAACGATTACAGCCAAAATGTTTGCCATTCCCAATTCACCAGGAGGTTGTGTTGATAACTCACCGCAGTTTTTACAAGAACCTTATTTCGTGAGTTGTGTAGGCGATCCATATGAATACAATATGAATGCTGTAGATCCTGATCTGGATTCACTCTATATTTCCTTCGGTCCTGCACTAAATGAAATCACTGGATCCAGTTACAACCCTCCAACGGACCCTTTTCCAATTCCATATGAGACCGGATTCTCGGCAACTTCTCCCACTCCGGGAACAGGAATGAATCCGGGAAACATCCCTGCACAAGTAGATCCCAGTTCTGGAAATCTTACTTTTTTGACGAATAATACGGGAGAGTTCGCGGTAAAAGTTGTTGTTCAATCATTTCGAGATGGTGTCCTAATAGCCGAAATTGAACGTGAAATGCAGTTGATAGTTGTTAATTGCAATGGAACAAATAACGCTCCGGCCATTGCTGGACCTTTTGGTGGGCTGTTCGAAACGACAATAAACGCTGGAGATTTAGTCAATTTCAACTTGAACTCAACGGATGTAGAATTGCTCCAAGACGGTTCTGTCCAAAACAATGTTCTTTCAGCTTCCGGACTTATGTTCGGTGCAAACTTTACAAACGCTGGAGCTGGCTGTGCAACAACGCCCTGTGCGACACTTGACCAGACTCCATTGATCACCGCTCCTCAAGGTGTTTCGACAACATTTAATTGGCAAACCTCGTGCAATCATCTTATCACACCTTTCGGCACTGAGGCGGCGGCTATCCCTTATCATTTCGTGTTCAAAGTTCAAGACGATTATTGTCCTGTTCCAAAAGTCAGTTACGCTACTGTGACCATCAATGTGGTCAACCCTGGCATTATTCCTGCCCCGGAAATTGAATGTATTCAAACAGCGGCAAACGGTGACGTCATCATTAATTGGGAAGGGGTAACGGATCCCTTAGGAACTTTCACGGAATACCGAATTTATTCTTTGCAAAATGGTCTTGTAGCGACTGTCCCTAACATCAATACAACAACCTACACAGATCCTGGGGCCGGTAATCAGCAAAACGATTATTACATCGCTGTTGCTTCAGGCTGCAGTGGTAATTCCTTGCAGTATACTGATACAATTGCTAATATTTATCTTGACCTTAATAATCCTGCGGATGGAACCGCAGTACTTCAATGGAATGATCCAATCGCCCCTGCACTAGGCAGCATGGGAGATTACTATCACATTTATCGTGAATATCCAGCTGGAACCTGGACACTGTATGATAGTGTGCCTTTCGGAACCCATTTCTGCCTCGACACAATTGATATCTGCGATGTATTCTTGAATTACCAGATTGTACTGCCGAATCAACCGTGTGATTATACTTCGAATATTTCCGGTGATCAGTTTCAGGATATGATTTCACCGGATATTCCTATTCTGGATTTTGTTACTATTGACAGTCTGACCAATGAAGTGACCATTTCATGGAATCAGAATGCCCAACCTGATACTTACGGTTATATCATTTACGTGGAGGATAATGGAGCTATTGTGGAGCTGGATCAGGTTTTTGGTATTGGGACAACAACATATACCTATAGTCCTGATGTTACTCAAGGACCACTCACCTATTCTGTAGCTGCTTTTGATTCCTGTTGGACAACGAGTATACCACCAACTTATCAAACCTCCGCTAAAGGTGATATTCATACCACAATGTTCACGACTTCTTTACTCGATATATGTAACAGAACTATTGAGTTGACCTGGACGGACTACGTTGGTTGGTTAGATTTCGATCATTATGAGGTTTATGGAAAGTCTACCAGCCAGCTATGGAGTAACTTTGGTTCGACTACCAATACAAGTTTCGTTATCGATGTACTGGAAGGAGAAACATACACTTTTGTAATTCAGGCTGTCTCGGCATCTGGAGAAATCTCTTTTTCAAACTCAGCTATCCGATTCATTGAAGCGCCTGGCCAACCAGCATTTAATTACTTGAGAACAGCCACAGTTGTTGGTGAGGAAGTTCATTTACGCCATCACATTGATGCTTCTGTAAACCTTGCAGAAGTATCTATCCAAAAAGAGATCGATGGTAATTTTGAAGAAATAGATCGCATTCCTGTGACTGGAAATTTGTTGACCTATGTTGACACTGACGTAGAAGTCGATCGAAACTCGTATACCTATCGCGTTCAAGTCATTGATAGCTGTGGTAGACCTTCTTCTGTCTCCAATGAAGCAAAAACCATTCTTCTCTCTATTGATAATGATGACGTACAAAAACTCAACTATCTGAATTGGAGTCCTTACCATGAATTCAATGGATCAATCATTGGCTACAATATCTACCGAGGTTATGATGGTATTTTTTCAGGTCCTCCCATTGCCACATTATCCACCAATGAGCTTTCATTCACGGATGATGTGAACAGCGTCGTTTCAACAGGTAAGATTTGCTACTTTGTTGAAGCGGTGGAATCCATGAATATCTACAGCTTCTCAGAAATCAGTCAATCCAATGAGCGCTGCATAACATTGCCCCCACTCATTTACATTCCGAATGCGTTCAGACCTGACGGCATAAACAAGATTTTCTATCCTGTTATTTCTGATTTTAATCCGGTCGATTATGATTTCAGCATTTTTGACCGACTTGGTCAGATTGTATTCCAAAGTAGCACTCCAGGAGAAGGATGGGACGGCCGTATCAATTTATCTGGTGAAATGGCGAAGAACGATACCTACGTGTATATGTTAACCATCCATGACGGTGATGGTGTTGAGATCATCAAGCGTGGACACGTTAGCTTACTGAAATAAGCCAGTAATAGCTCAATTACTTCATTCCTGAAACGTTAAATTAAATGTATTTTTGAATCGTGAATCGTATTCTGATCATTCAAACGGCCTTTCTTGGAGATGTCATTCTCGCCACCCCTGTTGCATCGGAATTAAAACGGATTTATCCAGATGCTGAGATTGACTTCGTTGTTAAAAAAGGAAACGAATCCTTGCTTGCAAATCACCCCGCGATTCATCAGGTTTTTGTTTTTGATAAACAATCAGGGAAACGAAAATCAATTCGAAAACTAAGTGCCACTTTCCGTGAAAGAAAGTATGATTTAGCTATCAATTTGCATCGATTTGGGAGTTCTGGACTATTACTTTGGCGGTCAAGAGCTAAAAAGAAATATGGCTTCAAACAGCATCCGCTTTCATTTCTATTCACAAAGAAGTTTGAGCACAAGATAGGAGACGGAACGCATGAAGTAGAACGAAATCTTTCCTTGATCCATGAATTTGGTGCTGAAAAAATAGTTCGACCGAGTTTGTATCCATCTGCAGCAGATCTTGAAAAGATTAAAAATTGTTTTGCTGAAGAATACTATTGTATGGCTCCTGCGTCTGTTTGGTTTACGAAGCAATTGCCTAAAGAGAAATGGGTTGAATTAATTCAGTCAAAGCCTGGGAAATTGGTCTACCTATTGGGAGCTCCTGGAGACAAATCACTTTGCGATGAAATCCTTGGGATGAGTCAATCGAAAACAGTGGTCAACCTGGCTGGAGAACTATCATTACTTCAATCGGCCGCTCTTATGCAAAAAGCCACGCGATCATATGTGAATGATTCAGGTCCACTGCACCTCGCTTCAGCCGTAAATGGAAATGTGACTGCCTTCTTCTGCTCTACCGTTCCACAATTCGGCTTTGGTCCCTTGTCTGATAATTCAGAGATAAAGCAAGTAGACAAGCTGGATTGTCGCCCTTGTGGTTTACACGGGCATAAAGAATGTCCCAAAGGACATTTTAAGTGTGGTTTGGAAATGTTAGTTAAATAGTGGTGATTACTTGCTTATTCAAGAGAATATCTAATAATCATGCTGGATTTTTTAGCTTCAATTCCATTATATAGTCCTCCATCAAATAGCCTTTTCCGATATCAATATCTTCTTCGCCAATCACGGAAAAACCAATGTGCTCATAAAATGATTTTGCTGGATTAAATCGATTCACATTCAAGTGTAGAGAAGTTAGATCCAAATCAAAGGCAATATCAATCGAGTGATTAATCAGCGCGCGTCCTAATCCTGTGCCCTGACGATCAGGAAGTACATAAATATTATGAATCCTTAAGTATCCAGCATCTGGATAGTTTGGCTCAAGCGCCATATAGCCTCGGGCTTGACCATTCTCTTTAATCAGGTAAAAAAGATGTCCAGTCTGAACCTTCTCTTGAAGCGTGTTGATATCATAAAGCCAATCGAGCATATAATCCAATTGATCTTTGCTTAAAATATCGCCGTAAGTATGTGGCCATATTTCATGCGCGAGATGGTTCACAATGAAAACGTCTTCTTTTGTCAGCTGATTAACTTCTACCATAAAGCGAATATAAACGGAAAAGTCAACGCTCTTTCAGACAACCGTAACGTACTACAAACGACGGAGTGTTAATAGTACAGATTCTTCTTTTGGGGAATAAAAAAACCGATCGAAATGATCGGTTTTTGATTTTAACTATTATCAGGTAACCTAGCGTCTCCCTCCTCTCTGAACTGGAGTTGGTTTGGGCGCTGGTTTAGGAGTAGGCCGTGGTGCAGGTTTTACAACAGGCTTTGGTGCCGGTCTGGGTGTAGGTCTCGTAGTTGGTCGAGGCGTTGGTACCGGACGCGGTGTAGATACCGAAGGCTGAGGACGTGGAGTCGTTGTGACTGGTCTTGGAGACGTCTGCTCTCTTTCTCTCGGCGCAGTCGTAGTTGAACCCGAAGTTGGACTGGTCGCAGCTCCTGGTCTACCCACAGCATCATCACCAGAGCGCGCTGTCGTTCCTGTTGGTCGAACGGGTGTCGGATTTGGCGTAGGCCTCGTAGGGTTTACGTTCGTCACACGTCCAGTAACAGGTCTTAAAACTGTTCCTTGAACAGGGTCTGGCACCGTTGCTCTTGGACTTGGTTCCAGACCTAAAAAAGTATTATCATACATGCATCCTTGCATATCCCTAGGATCAATTCCTCTTTGTTCACAAACTCTGCGAGATCTTTCCAATTGACGTCGGTTGATATCATTAAAGTCTCTAAACACACGTGGGTAAGATCGATCAGTATACGATTCGGTAGTTCTTCCTGCCATGTAATCAAACAAAGAATTCATTTGTTGAATGCGGTGAACTTCTGCAAATTCACGCGCCATCCAAGCCTGACGTTGACGATTCAAGTAGTCCGCCTCTCCTGAAGATGCAAATACAGGTCTGGGTGATAAGCCTGGACCACTGTAATCATTTCGAGTATCCCCATCTGCATTACCTAGAAGTCCATTGTAATTTCCTCTTGAACAGTCATGTACATTCACTGTCACATTCATGAAACCTGAGCTTCTAGAATTTCTCATTTGAACGACTACGCTCTCACCTGAAGGCCAGAAAACTGTGTACTCATTGTTGATTTTCTTAATCGTTCCTCCGTGCTCTAAAAAGTATGTTGAAGCATTCAGTTGCACTGCACGACCATCAATTCTTAACGGTGTAGAATAATTTCCATCTGGATAATCTCTTGCATAAAGACAAACGCGATCTCCGGCAACATTCATAGCAACTGCCGTATTCAATGAAAAATCATCATTCATTGGTCGCTGGCGCGTTTGAACTTCCATTTCACCATTCGAAGATTTTGTCAAAACGAACTCGCCCACAGTCTGAAAAGAGTTTCTTGCTCCGTCAAAAGAAACCAAATGTGGATCACCATATGAACGACCACTGAAATACTGGCAATTTGGAGATGATACATAGCGCGTAATATTTGACCAAAAGCGCTGATCTTGTCCATTTTGTCTTGCGTTATTTGCAATACTCAGCACACTACTTCTCGTTTCATAAGGGACCATCGCAAGCATTTGATGCGGAGTAAAACGCTCTGGAAAGGTTCTGTCAGGAATTGGCTGATTATTGGACATTGACTCCAAACTACTCGAAAGCCAAGGCCCTCTAACGGGATCCCATTTTTCTAGTTCTTGTTGAACTTTTGTATAATCATTTCGGTTAACGACCTTTTCCTGAGCAAACAGCTGACTGAAAGCAGTCACCCCAAGCATCAATATTAATGTGTAAAATCTTTTCATAGGACGAAGTATTGTTTTCATGATTCGGAAGTTGCAAAATGCGTGCCAATTAGTACTAAACAGATTTAGTAAAGGGATTCAGAGCTTTTAAAAAATACTAATAAATGAGAGAATCTGCCCTTTCCTCTCCATCTTGGTTAATTGAAAAGTATGTAATAGAATCCTGTGAAATATTATAAATCAACCACCAATAACGTTCCCCGCCGTTTCTATGGATTACTTCAAAAGGCCTTTTCCAAGCTAGTGTATCCTTCATATTTGCATTCAGTAATCCATATACCTGAATTTCTCTTTTGCCTTCTTCCAGGTAACCATAATACTGTCGTTTGTATTCACTCAAGTGATCAAAGACGAACATATGTTTTTCTGATTGTCTCTCCTGGTATTCTTTACATGACGGACATACTTCAAGATCACTTAAAATCTGGTCACTCACTAAAGGAAGTGTGCGTCTCAAGGTAGATTCAAAACAATCTATTTCCTCTGGTGTAATAATAATCGGGTTAGCAAGTAAGGTGTTGTCATTAAAAATAATTCCTTCATACCCCTGCCCTGTCACGTATTCATCTTTTGCCGTTTCGCAGGCGCAAGTGCCAAGCAAAACAATTGCTACAACTAAATAATGGACCACTCTTAACATTGAGCACATGGTTCGAAGATAATAATCTAAAACAAAAATCCCGATCACATAACTGCAACCGGGATTTTAATCAAATATATAACGGATTAGCCTCCGAAATCGTCAAATCTTACGTTCTCTTTAGGAACACCCCACTCGTCGCACATAGTCTCTACGGCAACGTTCATTAATGGAGGTCCACAGAAATAAAACTCGATATCCTCTGGTGCTTCATGATGCACTAGATACTGATCGATAACTGCTTGGTGAACAAATCCAACAAAGCCGTCTCCTTCAGGGTCATTGATATCTTTCTTTTCTACCCAATTGTCCTCAGGCAATGCATCTGAAAGAACCATATAGAACTTAAAGTTCGGGAAATCCTTCTCTAATGCACGGAAATAGTGAATATAGAAGAGCTCAGCTCGTGAACGACCACCGTACCAGTAAGATACTTTTCTGTCCGTTTTCAACGTTCTGAACAGTTCGTACAAGTGAGAACGCATTGGAGCCATACCTGCACCACCACCTACGTATAGCATTTCAGCATCTGAGTGGTTGATAAAGAACTCACCATAAGGTCCTGAGATAATTGCCTTGTCTCCCTCTTTCAAGTTAAAGATATATGACGAAGCAATTCCAGGATTAACGTTCATCCATGCATTTCTTGCTCTATCCCATGGCGGAGTGGCAACACGAACGTTCAACATAATTCTGCGTCCTTCAGCAGGGTAAGAAGCCATTGAGTAGGCACGAACCACTTCCTCATCATTTTTCATGACAAGTGGCCACAAACCAAACTTCTCCCAATCTGCTTTAAACTTATCTGGTTCACCTGGGTGATCTTGAGGGTGTGCTGTAATATCCATGTCAGAATATTTTATTTCACACTTTGGAATCTTGATCTGGATATATCCTCCAGCTTTATAATCCATATCCTCTGGAATCTCTACGATAAACTCTTTAATGAAGGTTGCTACGTTGTAGTTTGACACTACTTCAGCCTCCCATTCTTTAATACCGAGTACTTCCTCTTCTACCTCAATCTTCATGTTCTCTTTCACCTTTACCTGGCAACCGAGACGCATATTTGCTGCTATTTCTTTACGTGAAAAGTGTGGTTCCTCCGTAGGAAGAATTCCTCCACCACCTTCATGGACATGACAAAGACATTGTACACAAGTACCACCTCCACCACAAGCAGACGGCAAGAAAATTCCATTACTTCCTAAAGTACTTAAAAGCGTACCTCCTCCATCTACTTCCAGTATCCGTTCTCCATCATTAATGTCGATTGTAATTTTCCCAGAAGGAGAAAGCTTTGCTTTCACAAACAGAAGCATTCCAACCAATACTAGTACTACGAGTAAGAATGCTGCTATAGTTATTCCTATTGTTAATCCCATGATTATCCGATATTAATAGTGTTAGTTTCCTCAATAGTTATCTCAACGGCAGACGACTTATCATCTTTAGCCTCTTCTTTTCCGTACTTGATTCCCATAAAACTCATGAATGCAATTCCCATTAGACCAGTAATGATGAATGTAATTCCAAGCCCTCTTAAAGGAGCAGGAACTTTTGAATATCTAATCTTCTCGCGAATCGCTGCAATTGCTACAATCGCAATAAACCAACCTATTCCTGAACCTAGCGAGAATGCCGTTGCATCAAGAATAGTTGAATACTGACGCTCTTGCATAAATAGCGCACCTCCCAAGATAGAACAGTTTACTGCAATCAGTGGCAAGAAGATACCCAATGCACCATACAATGCTGGAGCAAACTTTTCTACGAGCATTTCTACTAACTGAACAATCGAGGCTACTACCGCGATGAACATGATGAATGAAAGGAAACTTAAATCCAGTGGATTAGATCCATTGGCTCCCCATTCAGGATTGATCCATTCAAGAGCTCCTTCTTTCAATAAATAGTTTTCAAGTAAGTAGTTAACAGGAACCGTTACTACTAATACGAAGATCACCGCTGCTCCCAATCCAACAGCAGTCTTTACTGTTTTGGATACAGCCAGGTAAGAACACATTCCCAAGAAATATGCAAAAATCATATTCTCAGAGAAGATCGCTTTTACGAATATATCTAAAGTACTTTCCATTTTCTCTCTTTTAATTTCGATCGATTAATGATCTTCAATCAATGCTTTATTGCGTGAACGTTGAACCCAGATAATGATTCCAACAACGATCAGTGCCATTGGAGGAAGAATCATCATGTTGTTATTGGCGTACCCCATTGTATAGAGTCCCCATTCTTCTCCAGGAATAGCACTTCCTAAAATTTGAACTCCCCAAAGTGTTCCTGACCCAAGCAATTCTCTAAAGAACGCTACAAGGATCAGAATCCAAGCGTAACCGAATGAATTCCCTAGGGCATCCATGATAGAAGGCCATACTTTGTTACCCATCGCGAACGCTTCAAAACGTCCCATGATAATACAGTTTGTAATAATCAGTCCGACGAATACGGAGAGTTTCTCGGAGACATCGGGCAGAAATGCCGCCAGCACCTCATTTACAATGATTACCAAAGAGGCAACAACCACTAACTGTACAATAATTCTGATTCGCGAAGGAATCAAATTACGCAACATGGAAACGATGATGTTACCAAATACAAGTACAAACAATACTGATGCACTCATTACAACTGCCTGCTCAACCTGCACCGTAATCGCCAGTGCGGAACAAATACCAAGTACTTGAATAGTAATTGGGTTATTATCTGTTAGCGGGTCTGTAACCAGCTTTTTATTTTTCTTTGAGAATAGAGGCTCTCTTGGTTCTTTTTCACTCATATCTCCTTAGTTTTTTTGATTCTTAAAGTACAACATGTACGGCTGAAGGCAACGGTTCACCATTTCTTCAACTCCTTTTGAAGTAATTGTACCACCTGTGATACCATCTACTTTCTTGTCTTTCGTACCTGTCTTATCTTTTACAACTTCGAACTTTTCAAAGTTTCCATCAGCGTCAGCAACTTTCTCTCCTACCCAACCATTGATAAAGAAAGCCTGCTTGATTTCTGCACCAAGACCAGGTGTTTCTCCCTTGTGGTCAAATGTTGCTCCTTTGATGGTATTCATATCTTCATCCAAGCAGATATTTCCCCAAATTGGTCCCCAAAGTCCTTTTCCTACAACAGGAATGACGTATGCCTTCTTTCCATCAACTTCCGCCATAAACAAAGGATAATTCTTATGCTCATCGGCACGTTTCTTATCTCTGTTTTCTTTACGGATATCAACGTCAAAAGCTGATCCTTCGATCACATTTCCTTTTACATCATAAATTCCATCAACAACTTCACCTTTCGAGTTAATTACAACAGCTGTTGAAAGATCAACGTACTTCGAAAATTCTGACTCGGCATTTTTTCGCGTAATCGCATTCTTTGCCTCTTCATCAGGCATCAGTGCCTTAACGATGTCCATTTTCTTCTTAACCTCATCGTTTCTGTCCTTGAATGGTTTAGTAGCTATCGCTACCGCAGCTAAGACAGCTCCCACAATTACCACCATGGTGATTGCGAAGCCAAACGTATAACCATTACTATCTTTATTGACCGCCATAATTACGCTGTTTTAACTCGTTTTAGTCTTCTCTTGATGTTCGCCTGAACCACATAGTGGTCAATAATTGGAGCCATGACATTCATAAACAGAATCGCCAACATTACTCCTTCAGGATATGCAGGGTTCAATACTCGAATAAGAATTGCGACCGCACCTCCGAAGAAACCATACAATATTTTACCTGTTGCCGTTTGGGCCGCTGTAACAGGATCTGTTGCCATGAATACTGCTCCAAAGGCAAAACCTCCAATGATTAAATGATAATGCGCATCCAAATCAAGGTAGACATTACCTCCGATAAGGTTCATCAATAACCCCATCACATAACCACCGGCAAAGAATGAAGCCATAATTCTCAATGATCCTACACCAGTAACCAGTAAGATAAAGGCACCTATCAAACAAGCAACTACTGAAGTCTCACCAATAGAACCTGGAATCATTCCAAAGAAAGAATCCATTACTGAGTAAGTATTTGTGAAGGTATCCATTCCAGCTCCATCCACAACTGCCTGTCCGGCAACGGATGCTTTATCTGTCATGAAAGTTGCCAAATCACCCAATGCTGTAGAACCAGTAAATCCGTCTACTTCGTTTCCAGACATCCATACATTATCTCCAGACATTGAGGTTGGATAAGCAAAGAATAAGAAAGCTCTGGCCGTCAATGCAACGTTTAGAATGTTCATTCCTGTTCCACCGAAAACTTCCTTTCCAATAATCACTGCAAACGCTGTTGCCACACCAACCATCCATAATGGAACATCGGCAGGCATTACCAGTGGAATTAGCATTCCTGAGACCAAGAATCCTTCATGCAAAGCATGACCTCTAATTAAACCAAAAATAAACTCAATCGTAAGACCAACTCCGTAAGAGACTACGATTAAAGGTAAAACGACAATCACTCCACGAAGGAATTTGTCACCACCATTGGCCCAGAAATCAAGTGAGCGATCACCCGCCTCAGCGACCATCTCCCAATGTCCTGTGTTGTAAATACCAAACAATAAACAAGGGAGCATCGCCATAATCACTGTCATCATGGTACGCTTAAGATCAACACCATCACGAATATGTGATCCTTTTTTCGTTACATGCGCTGGCGTAAACGCTAGCGTTGCAAATGATTCAAATACTGGATTCCATTTCTCAAGTTTACCTCCCTTGGCAAACTTTGGCTCCATTTTATGAACTATATTTTCTAAGAACTTCACTGTAATCTGATTTTAGATTCTTACATGCATTCTTCTCCGATAAGGTCTAGACCTTGACGAATTTTATCCTGAATGTCGATTTTAGTTGTACATACGTATTCACACAATGCGAAATCTTCAGGAGCTACTTCGTAGATACCCAGATTTTCCATTCCATCAATATCGTCTGTGATTGCTGCTTTTACTAATTGCATTGGAAGAATGTCGAACGGAAAAACTTTTTCCAGCTCTCCGGTAACAACGAATGCTCTTTCTTCTCCATTTAAATTAGTATCTAATCGGAAACGTTTTTTGCCAAGCAAAAACGTTGGGAACAAACGTGAATTTGAGAATTTATCAAATCCAGGGCTCATCCATCCTTTCGTCAAAACAAACTTTAATTGATTTCCTTCAGGAATTACTGTCACTTGATTGTGATAAAATCCTAGATGGCCATCTTGAGCAACTTTGTCTCCTGTCAATACATTCCCACTAATAACACGAACATTATCAGAAGTAATTTGACCTTCCAATACTTCAGTCAAATTTGTTCCTGAGACAACCTCAAAATAATGTGGATCTTTAATCTCTGAACCAGTCACTGCAATCGTCTTTCTTGCATCGTACTTCCCTGTCAAGAAATAGCGACCAATAATAGCAACATCCTGCGCATTTACAGACCATGCAAACTCTCCTTTATTGATAGGGTCCAAATGATGCATTTGGGTTCCAACATTTCCAGCAGGGTGCTTTCCAATGAACTTATTGATTTGCACTCCCTTTGCGCCAGTAAAAGTAGAATCAGCAGGAGCCTTACCATTCAGGGAAAGATGAACTTTTCCTTTCGTGAGCTTTGCCAACGCATTTAGACCCGCTTGAAACTCTTCATTATTTCCGTGTAGCACATAATCAAAATCTGGTGCCAATGGAGAACTATCGAACGCAGAAACAAAAATTGCTTTTGGCTCATTGTTCGGATCAGCAACAACATCCAAAGGGCGTTGCTTGATATACATCCAAAGTCCAGAAGCAAGCATTTTTTCTTTTACGTCTTCCGCAGACATTGTGGCTGCATCAAGTGGTGTCCCCTCTTCATACTGGATTTCACCATCAGTAGAGATTACAATCTCCATGATACGGCGCTTAGCTCCTCTCACTACGGCCTCAACTTTACCACTCACCGGTGAAGAACATTTCACTGATTCGTTGTATTTGTTGTAAAAAATGGTACTTCCCGCTTTGACTTGTTCACCTTCTTTGACAACCATTTTAGGTGTCATACCGTGAAAATCTGTCGGTTTTATAGAAATCGTTTTAGGGACTTTTAACTCAGTCTTAACCTTATTAGCAACCCCTACCAGTCTGATATCCAGACCTTTTCTAAGCTTTACTGTTTTTGACATGCATTAAAGCGTTTTAAAATGTAGCAGCAAAAATAAAAAATCTAACAGCATGTATAAGGCTTCAATTAATTGAATTGAATTATGAATCCAATTTAGAATCATTATAAATTAGGTCTTGTTAACAATCCTTTAGAGTGATATTTTCGTCTTCAGTGCAGGTGCACTAAGAGTTTGTTTATCTTAGTTGCAGTTAATTGATTATCATGAGTACGCTTATAACTTCCGGAATACAGATTTCTGTGAGCACGCAGTTCAGACATGATTTGTCTGATATCATGGAATCTCGTTTTTTCTTCAATTACAGAATTGATATTGAAAACACGAATACGTTCAACGTACAGTTACTTACAAGGGAATGGTATATTTTTGATTCGCTTTCAGAGTCGCGGTATGTATCTGGACAAGGTGTAATTGGTGAACAACCCATTCTAAAACCTGGTGAGCGCTATACTTACACAAGTGGATGTGATTTGAGCTCGGACATCGGCATGATGAAGGGATTTTACACTTTCCGAAACTTGGTAGACGGCGAGCTATTTCAAGTTTTTGTCCCCACGTTCAAACTTGAACATCCAGGCAAGCTTAATTAATTTCTTTTTCGCTTTCGAGCGGCGTAAAGCACAGGAATCAGTGCTAAAATACCAAGTAACCAAATGTAACTGAAGGACTGTTCTTCGGTTTCCTCATCCTCTTCTTCTTTCATTTCTGCCTCCGCAATGACTTTTTGCGCATAGGCGATAATCTCACTATCATCATTCTTCTTCTTTTCCATGAAAGCAGTAAGCTCATCAAGACGCTGTTCAATTCTTTCAGCCTCTTCTTTATATTCTAACTGATTACATAATCCCATCAACTCCTGTAAAGCATCTTTCTCATCTCCTTTAAACTTCTGTTCTTTCGCTAGTTTGGCTGATTTATTAAAGTAGATATAAGCGTTGTGGAAGTCACCTGTTTCCAAGTGATAAAAACCTAAGTTGTAATAACTCTCGATAATCCCTTTATGATGCTTGATTCGTTCTCTCAGCTTTAATGACTTTTCAAAATAGAGCAGGCTGGAATCATTCTCTCCGAGGTTGAAATGCAAAATTGCCTTATTGTTGTACGCATGTGAAAGATGCGCTTTAGAATCAGATTTACCACTATAAACAATGCTTTTTTCATAGTATCTCCTTGAGGCATCAAAATCACCTCGTTCTATTTCTATCATTCCCATATAGGCGTATGCATCAGCAGCTGACTCAAACTTCATATGCTTGACCGCTTCATCCTTATACTTCTCTACAGTAAGCAAACCAACGATAGTATCACCAACAGCACAATAAGCACGCCCAAGTCCCAATTTACCATTAAACGCTGCGGTAAGATCAGGGGACAGACTTCCATACCTTAAGGAAGCCAGGTAAGACTTTATTGCATCTTGATATTCTCCTGACAAATAATGACCATTACCCAGTTCATTATAAGCCTCTGACAATAATGTGTAATCCTCTTTTTGCTCGAAGTATTTTTTGGAATCTTCTAAATGGCGAATCCCAACTTCCATTTCACCATTTCGAATTAAATAACTACCTAAAGAAGTATTTCCTACTGCCCTTGCAAAAGTACTACCCTCCTCCGCTGCACTCAATAATAATTCAACTGCCATTATTTTGAGAGAGTCCAGATCATTCCGCAAGTATTCATTCCATAAAAAATATCCTATCTCAGCTTTTTTATTAATATCTGTTTCATTGTGAAAATCAGCATATGTTTTTTGTCCAAAGACATTACTGAATAGAATGGTTGCAAGTACTCCTAGAATTAGGGGCTTTGTGAATAAGGTTTTGATCTTCATTGCTCAATGGTACATTGCAAGGATAAACAACATTGATTACTTTTGCAAAAAATCAAACATTATGTCAAACGCACTTTTTCAAGTTCCAATCGCCGTTAACGAACCGGTTAAGGCTTACGCTCCAGGATCTTCCGAGCATACTTCCCTGATTGGCAAATATCAAGAAATGTATAACCAATTGCCTATTGATGTACCTATGTACATTGGTGGAAAAGAAGTTCGTACTGAAGATAAGCGACCAATGTCGCCTCCTCACGATCATGCGAAAGTGCTAGGTCATTTCAATTATGGCGATGCCACACATGTAAATGCTGCCATCGATGCAGCAATGGCTGCGCGTGAAGAGTGGGCAAATTTGCCATGGGAACATCGTGCATCTGTTTTCTTGAAAGCAGCAGATTTACTTGCTGGACCTTTCCGAGATAAAATGAATGTCTCAACAATGTTGGCTCAGTCGAAAAATGTAATGCAAGCAGAAATTGATGCGGCTTGTGAATTGATTGATTTTTTCAAATTCAACGTACAATATATGACTCAGGTTTATAAGGAGCAACCTGAATCACTTCCCGGTATGTGGAATCGTCTTGAGTATCGTCCGCTAGAAGGGTTTGTTTTTGCAATTACACCATTCAATTTCACTTCAATTTGTGCAAACTTATGTGCAGCACCTGCTATGATGGGTAACGTTGTTGTATGGAAGCCAGCTGAATCACAAATGTACTCTGCTCAAGTTATTATGGAGCTATTCAAAGCGGCAGGTGTTCCAGACGGTGTTATTAACCTTATTTCAGTTGATGGACCTGTTGCTGGTGATGTTGTCTTCAAGCATAAAGATTTTGCAGGGCTTCATTTCACAGGCTCTACGGCTGTTTTCCGCCATCTTTGGAAAGAAATCGGAGCGAACATTGCAGACTACAGAAGCTATCCTCGCATTGTCGGTGAAACGGGAGGAAAAGACTTCATAATGGTACATAAGTCATCCTCTCCTGCAGAAGTAGCGACGGCTTGTTCGCGCGGAGCATTTGAATTCCAGGGACAAAAATGTTCTGCGGCATCTCGAGCATATATTCCATCTAACATTTGGGAAGAAACTAAGAGCATTCTAGTGCAACAAGTTAGTTCTTTTAAAATGGGTTCTCCAGAAGACAGCTCTAACTTTATTAATGCTGTAATTGATGAACGCGCCTTTGATAAGATTGCCGGATATATTGATTACATCAAGACACAAGATGACGCTGAAATCATTGTTGGTGGTAATTATGATAAATCAAAAGGATACTTCATTGAGCCTACTGTTGTCGTAACAACTAACCCTAAGTTCCGCACTATGTGTGAAGAAATATTCGGACCTGTATTGACAATTCACGTATATGACGAAAACGCTTTCGAAGCAACACTAGACCTCGTTGATAGTACTTCGGACTATGCATTAACTGGTTCCATCATTTCAAATGATCGTTATGCAATTAATCTGGCAATGAAGAAACTTGAAAATGCTGCTGGTAATTTCTATATCAATGATAAGCCAACAGGAGCAGTTGTAGGGCAGCAACCCTTTGGAGGAGCCCGTGGTTCAGGAACAAATGATAAAGCTGGTGCAGCTATGAATTTATTGCGCTGGGTTTCTGCTCGAACTATTAAGGAAACTTTCGTTCCACCGACAGACTACAGATATCCATTCTTAGGATAAGATTGAATAAACGAACAAATAAAAAGGGCTTCAGTTATCAACTGAAGCCCTTTTTCATTTCAAAACCCAACAGCTTATTTGCTAGCGAAAGCGAAAACCTTTAACAACTGCATTTACCTGCTCTTCAAACTGTAATTTCTTCTTGAAAGGGGTTGAGAATATCAATTGAACCATGTGATCCCTTCCCTCAATATAAACATACCAATAACTCATTCGGTGAGGTATTCCATATGCCTTTGCATCTAATGCTTTTGCCAAGACATCCAAACTGTCGCTGATTAGCTCAATCCAATCAGATGCTTTTACCACTTTTAGGGCTTCAGTCTCACTAGAAAACTCAAAGGTCGAAAACTGCTTAAGAAGCGTTTGCTTTTGATCTCCGCTCTTACTCTCAAATTGTTCAGTCAGATTCTCTTTTTCAAATATGTCAATGCGAATAAACTGCTCCTTAAACAGTGATTGAAAATTAAAAGAGCCAGAATTCGACACCTCATTGATTGGTCGTATATCCTTTGGAATTTTTAACTCAAAAAGACTATCTGAAAACGTATAGGCATCCGAAAGACCTTGACTTCGGGGTTCAACACGATTATCAACAGAAGAATTGCCTTCGCATGACAATAACCCTAAAATCACGATGATTAAAGTCAGACAATTTCTGAAACGAATCCTTAGCGTAAACACTTAAAATAATCGAAAGGTTCGAGGCAATCATTACACTGGTAATGCGCTTTGCAAGCTGTGCTCCCGAATTGACTTACCATTCGTGTATCTCTTGAGCCACAATTTGGACAAGGAACAACAACAGGCTTCGCGAATAACACTGTTTTATCCGGTTCGTCTTCAGGAGGTGCAATCCCGTACTCTTTCAGTTTTTTTCGTCCAGCTTCCGTAATCCAGTCGGTCGTCCATGCTGGTGATAAAACAAGCTCCACTTCTGTCTTAGGCACTCCTTTTTCTGTAAGCTTTTCAATGATGTCATCTTCGATTCGCTTCATTGCAGGACAACCACTATAGGTCGGTGTGATTGTTACCTTGCACACGTCACTTTCTAATGAAACTTTCTGTACCACTCCAAGATCGATAACAGTTAATACGGGAACTTCAGGATCAAAAACCTCTTCAAGGTATTGCCATATTTCCTTCTCTGTTACCATTCTAAACCAGGATACGCGCGTTGCATATATTGTAATTCTGCCAGAATATACCCTAGATGTTCTGAGTGCATTCCTTTTCTACCACCTTCGTGCTTCCAGTTATTATCTGGAACTTTTAACGTGGCCTCAGCGAGCACTTCATTTACTGAAGCTTTCCATGCTGATTCCAACCCTTCCATCGAAGGGATAACACCATCTTTCACAAGCTTTTCATCAACCTCATCGGCATAAAAAAGCTCCGAGGTATATCTCCATAATGTATCGAGAGAATCCTGCACACGCTGATGCGATTCTTCGGTGCCATCTCCAAGACGAATCACCCATTCTGAAGAATGTTTCAAATGGTATTTTGTTTCCTTCAATGATTTTGCTGCAATTGCCGCAATTGTTTCATCTTTCGAATGAATCAATCGTTCAAATAACAATTTGCGGTAAGCATCAAACAAAAACTGGCGTACTATTGTCATTCCAAAATCACCGTTCGGTTGCTCAACCAACAGAAGATTTCGATAATCACGATCAAACCTTAAGTATGCCAAATCATCCTCCGTTCTTCCTTTACCTTCAACCTCACCGGCATACTTTAAAAAAGAAGTTGCCTGTCCAATAAAGTCAAGTGAAAGATTCGTCATGGCAATATCCTCTTCCAAAATAGGACCATGTCCACACCACTCAGAAAGTCGATGGCCAATAATTAAACTATCATCCCCTAGTCGCACTAGGTATTCAAATAATGCATTCATAAATACTGATCGCTTTACATGTGTTCTATTCCGTCAGGGACCTCATAGAAAGTTGGGTGACGATATATTTTTGAATCTGAAGGTTCGTAGAGTGAATCTGCATCACCAGGATTAGATGCAAAAACGTTATTGGAAGCAACTACCCAGATACTCACTCCTTCTGATCTGCGCGTGTATACATCTCGCGCATTTTCAATTGCCATATCCGCATCTGCAGCTCGAAGGCTACCCACATGCTTGTGATTTAAACCTTGCTTACTTCTGATAAAAACCTCCCAAAGAGGCCATTCTTTATTTGCCATTTTCTTTTTATCTCTTTTTAAGACGCCTTGCGCTTATTTCGCTTTTCGGCATATGCATTTGCCGCTTCTCGCACCCACGCACCATTTTCTTTTGCCTTTCGGCGTGTATCAATTCTATCCTTGTTACAAGGTCCATTCCCCTTAACAACTTCCCAAAACTCATCCCAATTGATTTCACCAAAATCATAATGTCCGGTTTCCTCATTCCACTTTAGGTCTTTATCCGGAACAGTTAGTCCGATCAATTCAGCCTGAGGAACAGTTGCATCTACGAACATTTGGCGTAACTCATCATTGGTGTGTCGCTTAATCTTCCAACGCATGGATTGCTCCGTATGCTTCGACTCAGCATCATTGGGACCAAACATCATAAGCGATGGCCACCAAAAACGATTCAAGGCATCTTGAGCCATTGCTTTTTGTTCTGGCGATCCATTTGCCAACGTCGTCATGATTTCAAAACCTTGTCGCTGGTGAAAAGACTCTTCCTTACAAACCCGAACCATCGCTCTGGCATAAGGGCCATAAGAACACCTGCAAAGTGGCACTTGATTCATAATAGCTGCACCATCAACCAACCAGCCAATCGCTCCCATATCAGCCCATGATACGGTCGGATAATTAAAGATAGATGAATATTTCGCTACGCCTGAATGCAGATCATCTATCGTTTCTTCACGGTCGGCGCCAAGTGTTTCAGCAGCACTGTACAGGTACAAACCATGACCAGCTTCGTCCTGAACCTTGGCCAATAAAACCGCCTTTCGTCGTAGATTCGGAGCACGCGTAATCCAATTCCCTTCCGGCAACATTCCAACAACTTCTGAATGCGCATGTTGAGAAATCTGGCGAATCAATGTTTTTCGATAGTCATCCGGCATCCAATCACGCGGCTCTATCTTAATATCATTATCAATTTTTTCCTGAAAACGCTTCTGAAGCGTTGCAATATCTAGTTCTTTCATGTGCTTCTCTAATAGCTCTTACAAATTTACGAAAATTCGATCACGATTTTAAGCACCTCCGAAGGGATGTCAATTTTTGAACATTTCAATGGGAAAATGAGTACCTTTGCACGCAAATATAACAACGCATGACTCCTAAATTTCATACACTAAAAATCAGCGATGTTCGTCAAGAAACAGAAGATACTGTTTCAATAGCTTTTGAGGTTCCCTCAGAGTTAAAGGAAGACTACAACTATATTTCCGGACAGTACCTTACACTGAAGGCAGATATTAATGGTGAAGAGGTCCGACGATCTTATTCACTCTGCTCTGCACCGCATGAAGCTGAATGGCGTGTAGCGATCAAGCAAGTGGTTGATGGCAAATTCTCGACTTATGCAAATACTGCGCTAAAAGCCGGTATGGAAATGGATGTTATGACACCAACAGGGAATTTCGCTCTAAAGACTAATTCTGAAAATTCCAATTCGTACGTGTTGTTTGCCGCAGGAAGTGGAATTACGCCGGTTATTTCAATTGCAAAATCAGCGTTGCAAAATGAACCAAACAGTGATGTTACGCTCTTTTACGGTAATAAAGGATTCAATTCCGTGATTTTCAGAGAGGAAATCGAAGCATTGAAAAATCAATTTATGGATCGCTTGCGTGTGGTGCATGTCTTTTCACGTGAAAGTCTTGGGAACAACATCCAAAAAGGGCGAATTAATGATGAGAAAGCCAATGAGCTTTATGACGCCTTCCTTAAGGATGTCGTTATTGACGGTGTATACATCTGTGGACCAGAGGCCATGATTCTTGGAGTTAAGGATAGTATGATCGCTAAAGGGGTCGATGAAGGTAAGGTACACTTTGAGCTTTTCACAACACCTACTGGTAAGACCGAAACAATTGAATTGCCAAAGAATGCACCAAGAATTGATTCAAACATTACCATTATCGTAGATGGTGATGAAATTGATCTGAACTTGGATTCAGACGGCCAGAATATTCTTGACGCGGCACAGGAGGCCGGTGCTGATTTACCTTTCGCCTGTAAAGGAGGGGTTTGCTGTACTTGTAAAGCAAAAATTATGGAAGGTAGCGCTCGAATGGATGTGAACTATGCATTAGAACCAGATGAAGTTGAAGCTGGGTTTATTCTTACATGTCAAGCTCATCCAACAAGTGATAAGTTAGTTGTTTCATTCGATGAATAAAGAGAATTAGTATGGCATTATTCAAAAAGATTTTTGGAAAAAATCAAAACGCCGCGCCCAAGGGATACAGCGAGGTAATAATCAAGGCAATCGATCGTGAGACGCCGGAAGCTGTAAAAGTTGTGTTAGATAAAAACACAAAATTTGCACCTGGACAATACTTAACGTTCAGCATTCATATTGACGGAAACGAAGAACGCCGCTCCTATTCGATTTGTTCAGGAAAGGATGAACCCTTGGCTGTTGCTGTAAAGCAAGTTGAAAATGGTAAGGTTTCCTCTTGGTTCAACCAGAAAGCTGAAGCCGGAACAACAATCTACTGCTCCGAACCAGAAGGTAATTTCTGCGTGCCTAATGAGGTCAAAAAAATCGTTGCTATTGCAGCAGGAAGTGGTATTACACCTATCTTATCTATTGCTAAGGCCTGCGAAGGAACTGATCGATCTCTTCAATTATTCTATGGAAATAGAACGTTAGAAAGTACGCTTTTTAAGTCTGAGATTGAAGCGCTTAAAAATACTTCTTGCACGTATTATTTTAGTGGTGAAAATGTGGAGAATCACGCATCTGGAAGAATTGATAAAACCGCATTTTCCGAGGTAATCAAATCAAATCTTGATTTACTTAAGTCCGATGGTTTTTTCATTTGTGGCCCAGAAGAGATGATTGTTGAAATTGTTGAGGTATTGGAGCTTTTCGGAGTGCCAAAGGAAAAAATACACTTTGAACTTTTTACAACTCCCGTACTTATGAAAAGTGAGGAACCTGTTGAAAACACATCATTCGAAGGTACTTCTCGGGTTACTGTTCTAATTGACGGAGAAAAAGAGCATTTTGAATTAAGTTCCGATGGAGACAGTATTCTTGACAAAGCGAATGCTGAAGATCTTGATGTTCCATATTCTTGTAAAGGAGGTGTCTGCAGCACTTGTAAAGCCAAAGTCATTAAAGGGAAAGCTACTATGACCATGAATTACTCGCTCACCGATCGTGAAGTGGAGGAAGGCTATATTTTAACCTGCCAGGCGCATCCTGCAAGTGAAGAAATTATTGTGACCTATGACGTCTAAAACAATTGTAGTTGTTGGTGCTAGTCGCGGAATTGGTAAATCCATTGTAGAGCAATTCGCGCAAAATCCCGATCACAGAATTATTGCGCTCTCCCGTAATTTGGACAAAATGCGGATGGCTTTTGCTGAATTCGAGAACGTAGAATGTCATTTAATTGATTTAGCCTCAGACACAATTAAAAACGATTGCGAAATTATTTTTGATAAGCTGAACAGCATAGATATTCTCATCAATAACGCTGGAACTTTGGTAAATAAACCATTCACAGAACTCACACGTGAGGATATTCAATTGAGCTACAACGTAAATGTTATTGGGGTCATGCAAATTACTCAGGCGGCTGTTGCTAAAATGGACCACGCGCACATCGTGAATATCAGTTCAGTTGGTGGCTTTCAGGGCAGCGTGAAATTTCCTGGTTTAAGTGCCTACTCTACCTCAAAAGCGGCCCTTTGCAGTTTTACCGAGCTTTTCGCGGAAGAATACAAGGAAACAAACATTAAAATGAACTGTCTCTGCCTTGGAGCGGTTCAAACAGAAATGTTGGAAGAAGCTTTTCCTGGATATCAAGCTCCTCTGTCGGCAGATAAAATGGCCGAATATATTGTTCGATTTTCATTAACCGAAGATCAATGGATGAATGGGAAGATTATCCCGGTTTCCCTAAGTACGCCTTGAGTAAACTGAAACTCCTCTTTGTTCGCTCTATATTTTCTTACTTTTATTCCTCTTATAAGAATAAGGATTTATATACATGAGTCTTTTCAAAAAGCGCGCACATCGTATTAGCTATGCACTGAATGGTGCGCTTTTCGCTTTTTCAGGCTTTACTTCGATATTGGATGAGCAATTTTTGTTTGGTCCAGTCCAGGTAATCGCGGCGGTATTCAACTTCTTAATGCTTAAGAAGCGAAATAGAGCTCGGCAAGTATTGAATATTGAAACAGGTGTATTCGTACTGAATTTTGTAGTAGCTGTAATTACGACGCTGAATTATTATAATGCCGGCACAAAATACTTGCATTATGCATGGGCATTAATATCTACCATCTTTTTAATACTGCTTGTTTTGAATCTTACCAAACGAGTTAAGGGCAGTCACAAATAGGGAGTTTTTTCTTGCCCGCTAAAAACCGCTTTTCCCCTTAGATTATTTGACGATTTATTTTGCTGAATTGACGACCACGTCACTTCATTTCTCATGGAATCATTCCGTTTTCCAGCTGCAAAATTTGGAAAATCCATTCAATGTTATTAAATTGTTAAGTAATAGTTATCTGAACCTTAACTTATTGTATCGTAATTCTTACATAGCGCTTGTATTTGTATTGTCCTTTTGTTCCTGTATTTGGGGGCAAAACCAAGTGCTTTTATGGCAGAAAACCTTTGGTAGCTCAGGTGATGATGAATTACAAGAGGTTTGCATGGATGCTCAGGGAAATCTATTCGGTACAGGATCGACACAATCTACTGTAGGTAATTCTTCTTTCGATATTCTGGTTTTCAAGCAGGATAGTCACGGAAATAAAATTTGGTCTAAAACAATTGGTTCTTCTGGGCAAGATGTTGGGGTTTCATTACTCATTAATGATAATGGGAACATTGTTGTTCTTGCCTCTTCGAGTTCATCTAGCGGTATTTTTTCATCTAATAAGGGTATGGAAGATATCTATCTCATCACACTTGATTCTCAAAATGGAGCCCTGATCAATATACATGGATATGGCGGTTCCTCCTACGAGGTTCCAACTTCTTTTCTTCAAAATGAAGCGGGCAATTATGTTGTTTTGGGACACTCTCGCTCTTCGGATTTTGATATTTCTTCCAATTTAGGCCATATTGATTTATGGGTATTTGAGACATCAAAAAACGGTGATATCCTTTGGGAACGAAATTATGGAGGTAGTGACGAGGATTATTCAGCTGACCTACTTCAATCGACCAATGGAAATTATATTTTGCTTGGACATTCTGTTTCATACGATAGTGATTTCGACATGCGTAACTATGGCGATTTTGATATTACACTAATCACTATTGACCGCATGAACGGCGACCTATTAAACAGCTATAACTACGGCGGGATAGACGCCGACTTCGCAGCCGGAATGATTGAAATGTCGAATGGAAATTTCATGATTACGGGAAATACTTTTTCAACAGGTGTCGATGTTGGAAAGCATGCCGGTTTTTCAGATGCGTGGACGTTCGAAATTAACCAAGAAGGTGAAATTGTATGGCAAGATACCTTCGGCGGTCAAGGCAGCGAATACACAGCATTGATTACAACTGATACTGATGGAAATCCAGTTATTGCCGGGACAACCAATTCGAATAAAATACTCGGTAACGAAGTACTTGGAGAACAGAACATTTGGATCACCACCATCTCTGAAGATCGCGAATTTCATTCGGTACGAATTATCGGAAGTAAGGCTTTTGACGAGGTTTCTTCAATTATCTTCACAGGTAAAGATGAATTCGTCTTAGCTGGAGCAACCAATGGCGAAAGCACTATTGTTCATGAACTCCATGGAAAAACCGACGGTTGGCTCACAAAACTTCGTTACGAATCCGAAGAAACAACGGATTGGAACGTTCAGGTGCACCCCAACCCCGTTGCTGACCTTCTTCATATCAAAGGTTTGAATACGAACGATCAATTAAGAGTTCTTTCGAATAATGGGATAGAAGTTATTAATGCCATTCACTCCGAAGGTTTTTCTGGAATTTTTGATGTGAGCTCGCTACCATCTGGTCTCTACCACCTTCAAATTATACGCGGTGCCGAAACTGAGAACTTGAAAGTAATCAAGTTGTAACAAATCATACTTTTGAATCATCTTCTTTCTTTAAGCTCTGTACCTTGCTTTTGGAGTCGTCTAAACAAATATGTTACTTTTAGTTTTTTGAACATTACCCTAGTGTAAAAGCTTCCATTGAAGAAACGCAAGAACATAGAAAAACTTTCTGAAACAGAGATCATCGTACTAGCCAAAAAAGATGGGAAGTACTTCGGCGTACTTTACGATCATTACTTTGAACAAATATTTCGTTTTTGCTTTAAACGTTTGGGCGGAATGGAAGATACTGCAGGCGATATTACACAACAAGTATTCATCAAAGCGATGGCTAATTTGAATAAGTATGAAGATCGTGGACTTCCATTCAGTAGCTGGCTGTACCGAATTGCACAAAATGAAGTGTCAATGTTCTTTCGAAAGCAAAAAAAGAACTACACGGTTCCGGTGGATGAGAATAGAATACAGGACCTGGCTTCCGAAGCAAACCTAAGTTCTTACATGTCAATGGACGATCAGCAACAGCTTGTTGAATTGCTCAATGGACTGGAAGACGATCATATGGATTTAATCGAACTACGCTTCTTTCAAGAAATGAGTTTTAAAGAAATCGCAGCAATTTATGGCATTACCGAAGCAAATGCCAAAATGAGAACTTATCGTATCTTAGAGCGATTGGGGAAAAAGTGGAAGGATAGCAAATGAGAAAGTTCAGTGTAAATACGGACAATAAAAAAACAACGCCTACTGACGAACAAGTGAAGCGCCAGAAGGATTTTGCGCGCCTCCATCATGAGTACGAACTCTTAACCAAGCGTGGAAAAAAGCCATTGTATAAGGACCCCAAGTTATTCATGCTTCTTTTCATTATTGGACTCGTGTTGTTTTTACTCTTTATGGAATCTGAAGGATAAGGCCCATTTCAGAGGGGTTTCAACCTTGCTTGCCGCCTCTTTTTTTTGTAATTTCATGTGATAATTCTAACCATTGAATAGAGTCCTACATCTCGGAATCTGCCTACTGCTTGCGAGCGCTGCTTATGCACAGGATATTCATTGGTCTCAGTTCAATGACAATCCCATTTTTCAAAACCCTGGTAATGCAGGACATTTCAATGGTGATGTTCGACTAGTTGCAAATTACCGCGACCAATGGCGAAGTGTTACCGTTCCTTTTACCACCTTGTCATTATCTGTGGACGCAAACAACTATCGTCATAAGAACCTGGGGTATGGATTACTTTTCTTTCACGATGTCGTTGGTGATGGTCAATTCAGAACCGTTGAGGTACAAGGTAATGTGTCATATCTTCTTAAACTTTCCGCTGATTCGACTCATAGTTTTCGACCGGGAATCAACGTTGGATTGAACCATCGTCAGATAAATTTTGATCAACTATATTTTGATAATCAATACAATGGGGTTCTTTATGATCCTTCGCTACCGACAAATGAGACTTTTCAAACAGACAGGAAGAATAATATTTCCGTTGGTGTAGGAGGTGTCTACCAGTATTACAAAAACGATCGATTTAACTTTATCATCGGTGCAGGTGCTTTCAACTTAAACAGACCGAATCAAGGTTTTTACCAGACGGTCATTGAGCGTGACATACGCACCACTATTTTCGGGAGAGGTATTTACAAACTGAACTACGATTGGGATTTGGTTCCTGGTATTCAATTGTCCGTACAGGGTAAATACCGCGAATTCAATATTGGCTCCTCCGTTAAATACACATTGATTAATCGCTTAGGGCAGTATCGCGCACTTTATGGTGGACTTTGGTACCGAAATCGTGATGCCGCGTTTATATCTTTTGGAATGGATTATCAAAGCTGGTTTGTTGGATTGAGTTATGATATTAACTTTTCAAAACTTGTGCCTGCGAGCCGTGCGCGCGGTGGCTTCGAGATTGCTGTCCGCTACATTCTGCATCGTTTTAAACCGAAAAAAATTGTTCACAGAATATGCCCCGATTATATCTAACCATCATTTTGTGCGGATTTTTCTTGTCCGGTTTTGGTCAGAATAACCTGAAAAGGTATCTCGACTTTGCAAAAGAACAACATGATAAGGGCGATTTTTTCTATGCTGCCGAATATTATAAAAAAGCCATGGAATTGGACTCTCAAACAGTTGATATTCTCTGGAATTATGCGGAAACACTGCGAGCCTATAAAGATTATCGCAAGGCAGAATATTATTATGCCAAAGTCTATGACCGAGAAGAGGCACGCATTTATCCATCAAGTCTTTTGAACCTTGGATTAATGCAAAAACAAAATGGGAAGTATACTGAAGCACTAGCAACATTCAAAAAGGCGAAAAAGAAATACTATAAAAACAAAAAGGGCTACCTCTACCAAAAGTCAAAAAGAGAGCTAGGTAGCCTGGTCTGGGTGCAATCTGCGTTGATAGATACAGCAGATGTCTCTTTAGAACGTTTGCCAGAAACAGTCAATACACAAAACTCTGAGTTCGGGCACCTGATTCATGATGGTGTGCTTTATTTTTCCAGCCTCAGAGCTGACTCCATCAGTGCCGCTGAAGAAGTATATGGAAAAGAATACACCACTTCCATCTATTCAAGTGAAATAGTTGATAAAAACTATATGGAATCAGAGCAAATAAAAGCACTCGTGACAAAAAAAGTGAATTCAGGAAATGGTTCATTTTCACTGGATGGAAGTCGTTTTTATTTCAGTCAATGCAAGGAGGATGGATATAACTATCGCTGCAAAATAATGGTTGCTCAATATAGCAACGGTCAATGGTCATTTATTGACTCGCTTGGTGAAATCATCAATGAACCAAATGCCAATACCACTATGCCGTGTATAGCAGAAATCAATGGTGAAGAAACACTGATTTTTGCTTCAGATCGGGAGGATTCGAAAGGAGGTCTGGATATTTTCTACAGCAATATTCGAAACGGGAATCAATACGGAAGAGTCCGATCAATCAAGGCGATCAACTCACTGGATAACGAAGTAACACCGTGGTGGGATAACGAAAATCAACGTCTTTACTTTGCATCTTCTTGGCACGATGGCTTTGGAGGGCTGGATATTTTCTATTCAGAGTACAAGGGTAAATTTAGTTCTCCAATTAATGCTGGTTTGCCTACAAACAGTAGTGCAAATGATGTATACTACTTTCGTCATCAAGACACAGCCTACGTTACTTCGAATCGATTAGGAGTTTTGTACAGTAAAAATCCAACATGTTGTAGCGATATTTTTGCCATGATTCCCCCGGCTGAAATTATTCCACCTACTCCTGAAGAAACACTGGCGGACCTGAATAAACGCCTACCTGTTACACTCTATTTCCATAATGATATTCCTAACCCTCGATCAAGAGATACGACAACAAAGGTGAATTACATCGATTCATATGACGAATACACGGCAATGATCGAACGATACAAAAAGGAATATTCCAATGGGCTGAGTGGTGTAAAAGCAGACGAAGCAAAAGAAGAAATAGAAACATTTTTTATCGAATACGTCGATAAGGGGGTCGCAGATCTACAATTGTTCAGAGATCTTCTATTGAAGGAATTAGAGCGGGGTGCTAAGATCAATATCACAGTAAAAGGTTTTGCCAGCCCGCTGGCAAAAACAGACTATAATGTCAACTTAACAAAGCGAAGAATCAACTCCTTGATTAACTACATGCGGGAATACGGTGACGGTGTTTTTTCAAAGTATTTGGATGACAATGCGGAGAATGGAGGTAAAGTGGTTTTCTCACAAGTTCCTTTTGGGGAGTATACGGCAAATCAACTCACGAGCGATAACCCTAACGACGTGCAAAACTCCGTGTATTCACGTGCAGCAGCTATTGAAAGAAAAATTGAGATTCAAAGTGTTAGTTATTTAGAAGAAGACAATGAATTTGCTTTAACAACAGATCAACCGGTTCACGATTTGGGAGAATCAAAAAACGGTGATAAAATGAGTCATACGTTCATTATTCGGAATAAATCAAACGATCCTATTGAACTTGATGGCTTCAGAATTCCTTGCGATTGTACCACCGCAGAAAGTGATAAGAATTCGCTAGCGCCGGGTGAGGAAGCTAAAGTCACTTTACACCTGGATACCGCCAACCTAGTTGGTTTTGCTGTCAAATCCATTTATGTGAAAGTCAAGGGCACAGATGAAGAGTTACGCTTGTATGTTTCAACAGAAATAAAGGAATAGAAACTTTTACCGTTCATCACGGTTTCTATGTTTTTTCACCTCTCACCACCACAATTTGCCGCACATGATTTTTTGACTTTACGGGGTGTAAAGTTTTGTCGATATTTTATCCCATGAAGCGGCTAATTCTTTTTTTTGAAGTGCTATTTTGCACTATCTCATTCTCATTTGCACAATCGGAAACCACTGTTGTTGAAGATACTTCTTTCCTCCACTCCTGGCAAACAATTGTTGAATACGAATCCGGTCAGGACTACATTAAGAACCTTGACTTTTCGTTATTGGACGAAAAAGACATTCCCAAAAACATTCGAAATCTGCTTATTATTTTACAAGATATCTTCAATGGAGATTACGATCGAGCATTAAAAAAAATACTTAAAGCTGAAAAAAAGGAAGACAGTGAAAACCTTAAAACTTTGCTCGGCCTATTGGCAAAAGAGCTACTTGACTTCCGCTTCGAATATAGCGTGATTGAAGAAAAGTTCCCGCAGCTAAGTGACGATCGAGTTCGCTTCTTTTCCAAGTTTCCATCTCCCGATTCTCGCGTAGTGTCAACAGCAGTATCAGACTCTCTGAGATTCTCAATGTTCGGTCAGCCTGAAATTCAGATTCAAGTTAATGATGCTCCTGTATGGGCATGGTTTGATACGGGTGCAGAAATAACAGTGATGTCTGAATCCATGGCTGAAAGGATTGGAATTTCCTACAACAGTACAGATTCTATCCTCGTTGGAACAGTCACAGATCAGAATCTTTATTCAAGAGTTTGTAGTCTTGACTCCATTTATGTTGGTAACGTCAAACTTTATAATCATCCGGTTATGATTTTCCCTGATGACAACTTAACTTTTGGAGTAGACACGATGAATACAAAAGTGGATTTCATCCTGGGATGGACGGCAATTCAAGAGCTATCCGCTACGCTGGATGGCCAACAAATGCGATATTCTGCAACAATTGAACAACGAAAGGTTGAGCGTAAAAACTTCTTTTGGCTAGGATATGCAGCACTAAAGTGCAACAGCACCGATGGCCAATCGCTGATCTTTGGTCTAGATACAGGATTAGATGACACCGAATTTAAACCGAACATTAAGTTAAAAGCGAATCTCGGACCGATTACCATGGACTCCATATATGTCGGAGGTGCTGCTGGTATTCAAGCCTATCAAGCCGAAACCGTTGATAAATTTGATGTTTTGCTAAGTGGACATCGTATCACATTATACGCTGCCATGATTGCAGAAAATATAGATATGTTCTTCATCAGTCAAGACGGAACTATCGGTGCAGATATAATTCCAGGAAACATTATCGTTATAGATTTTCCAAATGGAATCTTTGAAATAAAACAATAGTACTTCTTATGAATTCGTCATCAACTTCACGCATATCTTCATACACCTCATTTAAGGTAATGGTCGTATAGGTTTCCGAGTCTTCAGAATGTTGTAATTTCGTGCTCCTGAATAAATCAGTTTATGAAGGATCGGCAGCTAAATGATACAGTATTGAAATCGCGTTTGCAATTTATCGATGTAGCGCGTAGTTTGGCTATTATACTGATGCTTCAAGGACATTTTATTTCTCATACTTATAAGGACTACTCTGAAATGTCTTCCCTTGTTTTTAGCAACGGTTCATCTGGGAATTTTGCCTTCGATGCATGGTGGTACCTCAGAGGTTTTACTGCCCCACTCTTCTTTACAATTTCTGGCTTGATTTTCACATTTCTGCTGACGCGCAACCAGAGCGATTCCTTTTGGCAGCAGAAGAGAGTCCGTAAAGGAATAAAACGCGGTATCTCCATTATTCTTTGGGGCTACTTTTTGCAGCTTTCTGTTCGAAATATTTCCTATTATATGTCCGGAAGAATTAACGATCGATTCTTCGCCTTTCACGTTTT
The DNA here is from genome assembly GCA_002427735.1 of Flavobacteriales bacterium UBA6051. Classification (GTDB taxonomy): domain Bacteria; phylum Bacteroidota; class Bacteroidia; order Flavobacteriales_D; family Crocinitomicaceae; genus UBA4466. The sequence goes on along the minus strand of DIYP01000018.1, from coordinate 144,238 downwards.
ACATTGCATTGGACTGGGTATTCTTTCGCTGATTCTCATTTATGGTATATCGCGCTATTTTCGAAAACTTAATTTGTTTTACGTGCTGCTCTTTTTAGGGCTTTGCATGATTGTTGCGACACCTTTTGTAGAAACATTAGGCGAACATCATTTTCCTTCCAGCGCACCGCAAATCATTCAGAATATTTTTCACGGTCCCCACTCTATTTTTCCAATATTTCCTTGGTTCGGATATATTTTCATTGGTGGTGCGATTGGTGTAAAAGTAAACGAGCATACTTCAAAGATTCATTCGAAATCATATCCTATACGCTTTGCACTAATTGGCGTTGGAAGCTGTTTACTCGCTTGTGCCATTGTCTTTTTATTCGAACAACGTATTACTACTGATTTAGACTTCCCAAGAATTTATGCTCGCTTTTTCCATTTGAGCCTTGTCATTACTTTACTGGCCTTATTAATGCGTATTGAACGTTGGGGCAAAATACGCATACCTTTCTTTTTAGAAATGGGTAAAAACACATTGAACATCTACATTATTCATGTAATTCTTCTTTACGGAGCTGTCATAGGAATTGGAATCAGAACGTACTATCAGCATTCACTTTCACTCACAGCATCCATCATTGGTGCTATTCTTTTTATTCTATTTTTTGGACTACTTACTTATGTTCAACCAATTATAAAAAGTCAAATTCGGCGAATCTTTCACAGCCTTATTCCTGCCAAAAAAGCTTGAGCATCAGGGTATCTGGATAAAAGACTATTTTTGCACCGAAATACAAGTAATTTGTCAGCTGAAGCACAGTCCATACAACCAACCAAGAAAGTAAGGCTCAAGTTTATTGACATGGCGCGTTCCATCGCCATTCTTTTGATGCTTGAGGGGCACTTCGTTGATGACTCGCTCGCATTATTTTATAGAGACCCAAGCCATCCTGCTTATGCTACCTGGGCATTTATACGCGGATTTACTGCTCCTGTATTTCTTGTTGTTACAGGTCTTATTTTCGTTTATCTTCTTTTAAAGAAACGAGAAGAGGGATACTTTAAAAACATTCGTGTAAGAAAAGGCTTTAAGCGCGTAATTGAACTGTTTTTTTGGGGCTATATGGTCCAGAGTTATGCCTTTCACGTACTTGAATGCATTGCATCCGGAATACTTTTAATCCTTATCATTTATCTGCTTTATAAGCTCATACGATTCATCCCGTTATGGGTTTATTTCTTTACTGCTGGGTTCGCACTCTTTGGATTTTACCTGTTTATGCGAGAATTACCTGAGGGGGAACCTTGGCCATATGATACCTGGAAATACATCCAAAACGCATTTCACGGACCTGGCCACCGAGCCATTTTTCCGATCGTTCCCTGGGTTGGTTTTACCATGTTCGGAGCTATGATTGGGGCATTACTTCACGACTTCCACGGTCATATCAGAAAGTGGTATTTCCCACTATTTTTCTTTGTAACTGGAGCATTGGTTTACTTTTTTCCGAAGGAAATACTGGGAGCAGTCGACAGTTTCGTTGATCTTTTTGCACCTTCTTTTTCGTATCGCTTTGTTTATCTAGACTGGATTTACTCGAAGGTTGGAATGGTTTTCATGGAACTAAGTGTCTTGATTTTTATCGATAATAAGTTTGGACATAAGATCAAGGATGGAGGACTCTTTCTGAAAATTGGCCAGAATACACTAACCATCTATATACTTCACATGTGCTTACTTTATGGAAGCATCACAAGTTATGGTTTGAACGATCTTTTTCACAAAAAACTTGGACCATGGGAAACAGTGTTAGGCGCCTCCTTGTTCATTTTATTCTTTGTTCTTCTGATAAAGTACCTGGATTGGATCAAAGCGAGGTTGGCCTTCATTCTAGAACCAATTCGAAAGTTATTCAACCGAATCTTTTTCGTTTCTTAGCTCTGCGCATCAACTTTCGAATCTTATCCTCCGCTGGATTATCCGGCTCAGGCTCAGGAATTTCATTAAACTCTAAAGCATCCTGAAAGATTCTTGTTCCGCAGTCATCTTCAATAGTTAAGGTGATTGTTACTGGACGTAATCTTTTGTATACATGCGAAATTGCCTGCTCAGTCGCTAGAGCTCCATCACCAAAATCCCACTGAACACTTTTAGCATCGGGAAAATTTGTTTCCCCCTTAACGCCGAGTTTTCCTTTATTGGTCCAAAAATACTTCAAGCTGTACACGTCTCTATCCAGTTTATAGTCGTGTAAATGATTCAATACGTACTCTGAAGAGATCCGCTGTAATTCGATCGCTTCCTCTTCTTCTATATCTTTATAATAAGCGTTAAATGGTGTCGATTTAAAAATAGCAGAATAAAACGAGCAAGCTATCAGATACGAACCTCTTGGATTGGGATGTTGAAAATCTCCTTCATAAAGATTGATATCGGATTGCCCCCTTAACGATTTATATACTGCACCAACGGGAACAATTGGAAAATTGAACTTATTTGAAATATGAAAATACCCACGACGAACTGAATCGGTCATTTTTTCATAAGTGTTGATATGTTCCTGATGGCGGTACCCTTCTTTATAGCCCCAAGTCATGTATAACAGAATTTCTGTACATGCATTGTTCGCCATTATAGAGTCCTTTATCTGACGAATATATGGAGTAGATTGTTCTTCAATTACCGGAATACTTTGAGCCAACTCTCTACTGAATCCTTGAAGAATGACATAATCCCATTGCTTAGCTCGAATATGCTCAAACATTTCCATTCTTTTAGAATGCATTTCGAACGTATGACTACTTCGTGCATCCATCTCCACATCTACATTCATCCCTTTGGAAACCGCAATCTTCTCAAAAAGCTTTGGCATACTGTTCATATGAGTATAGCTATTACCTATAAACAATATTTTCAGTGAGGCCGGTTTTGTATTTTGAGCGGAAACGCCAGTAGAAACAAAACTCAATGCAAGGAACAATATCCACTGCAAAAGCGTGCGATTAATGCTATTTTCAGACAGTTTCGGCATGATAGAAAAGTTAATGTCTTCTTTTATAACCCCAAAGTTCGATCCAAAATTGTATAAGAGGGAGAATAATTAGGCACCTGCTATCTTCTCAGCAATCGATTTAAGCTCATCTGAGGACAGTTTTAGCTTTTCCCGGGTGAAATCCATATCGTGCAGATTATTGATCGGAATTAAGTGAATATGAGCGTGTGGTACTTCCAATCCAATCACAGTAACACCGACCCTATCACAGGGGAATACCGCTTTTATTTTTCCGGCTACTTCTTTTGCAAAAAGCATCATTCTACTCAACAACGCATCTTCCAAATCAAAAATGTAGTCCACTTCTTCTTTCGGAACAACCAATACATGACCTTTTTGTACCGGCATAATATCCAAAAAAGCCAGAAACTCATCTGACTCATGGACCTTGTGGCAAGGTATTTCTCCCGCTACGATTTTAGAAAAAATACTGGCCATCTATCGTGTAATTTCTACAACTTCAAATTGCATAATTCCATTGGGAGTTTCGATGTCGGCTATTTCACCAACTGACTTACCAAGCAGACCTCTACCAATCGGCGACTCAACACTAATCTTCTTAGCCTTCAGATCAGCTTCATTTTCCGCTACTAATGTATATTGCATTTCCATTCCATTCTTCACATTCTTAATCTTCACAGTGGAAAGAATAAAAACCTTTGATGAATCGATATCAGAATCATCAATAATTCGCGCGTTCGCAACAATCTCTTTAAGCTTTGCGATTTTCGTTTCTAACAAGCCCTGTGCCTCCTTCGCTGCATCATACTCAGCATTCTCGGATAAATCGCCTTTATCTCGTGCTTCCGCTATCTGATCAGAAATGGCAGGTCGTTGAACCGTTTCCATTTCATGTAATTCATCCTTGAGCTTTTGTAGCCCCTCCTCTGTATAATAACTGACTTGTGACATAGTAGTGAATTTATATAAAAACAAGAGAGCCCATAAGGACTCTCTTGATAATCAAATATAGTAAAAATTTGTTCTTACTTCAGATCTATGGTAGCTCCAATTGTGTGAATAATTCCAAACACACCAGCGAAGCGCGCAGCGTACTCAATTCCTAAAGCACTCTTGCTCTCTCCAACCAATGCATCAACAGAGAAACCTGCTGTTGGTCCGATAAGCGCGTTAGAACGATTCTCAGGGCTCCACAAGTTATTCTCGTAAACATATCCACCTCGTAGGTTGAATGCTACTTTTTCAGCAGAGAAACCATAATCCAAACCAAGAGAATACTGGTCAGATGAGAATGAATTTGCAACAAATCCAAGTGCAAGATTCACCTTATGCTTTTCGTTGATGATAAAATCATACGATCCACCAATGGCTAGAAGCGATGGTAATTCATACGTTGCAGATCGCTGCTCTAAAGTTGCGATATCACCAGTACTAACATAGTTAATCTGATTTGCAAGACCATCGCCTTTGTAACGCATTACAGGTCCAACGTTCTTAAGTGCAATACCAAACTTAATTTGATCTTGCTCACCAGTTACGTAACGAATTCCTGCATCGATCGCCATACCAGTAGCACGAAGGTTTGAAATATTCTCAGAAATAACCTTGATGTTGATACCACCATAAATAGAGCTTGAGAATGTTCTTGCGTATCCTACATTGAATATGTTAGCTCTTGGTGAGAAGAAACCAATATTTCCTTCAGGGTTTGCAACAGTTGTAATTGGAATATCTCCAAAACTCATCGCCTGAATACTCACTGCAATTACATCTGATTCAGATACGCGCTGAGAAATACCAGCACTATTCAAAGCAATACCAGCAGATCCCATCCAGTTTGTATAATTGAATTTGATCTGAGTTCTTTCAGTGAAAGCCAAACCGGCAATATTGATAAACGAAGCCTCAAGACCATTTACGCATGAGATTCCAGCGTTACCAATAGCCGTGCTTCGCGCCCAAGGATTCACCAACATGTGCGATGCACCCGCAGAACCTACACGGTCTTCATTTCCTGCGTTCACAGCGAAGCTAGATAATACAGCCGCACCAACGATAAACGCATTTCTTATTTTAAACATTGAATTATTCATTTCAACTTGTTTTAATCTGATTAAATACCTTGTAAGTCAATTTGTCTCATACCTCCGAAGAACTTCAATACACGTTCTCCGATATCAGGTACATCAACATGAATTAAGTAAACACCTCCTGCTACCGGAATAGCCTTGTGGTTATTTAAATCCCAATCAATTGATGTAATTGGACTATCCTTCTTAAACGTTCTTACAAGCTTACCGTTCACCGTGTAGATTTTCACTGTACAACGTTCAGGTAGGTTTGTAATCTTCACACGCGTATCAAGACGACTTTCTTCATACTCCGAATAAGCATAATATGGATTCGGAACAACATTAATCAAGTCAAGTACACTTGTTAACTGATCTTGGCTACCTGTCTGTGTACGAATATCATCCATACTCCATGAGTACATTGGTCTTCCAGCGTTAGGTCCACCAGTCGGTGAATCATAGTTAGAGAAGTTCTTGTACTCTTTGTTTACACGTAGACTCAACTTAGCATCAGTCGACAACAACTCGAAAGTTGGTGCTAATGTTGGGTAAGCAACCCAGCTAATGCTACCATAAACGTTACGCTTAGCAGTGATATCATTTGCTTCGATATCCAACATGTCGTTATAAAGAACGTTTGTTGCAAGATCTTCAGCTTGTGATGGAATATACGCTGGGTAATCATAACCAAGTACGTAACTGTTCTTAGACTTGTGAGCATAGCTGAACACATAAACAGGGTGCATACCTCCCATAATTGGTCCACCATTGTCATCAAACAGACGATCAGTTGGGTTCCAAATCATGTCAGCACCGTTATCCGACACTAAGAAAGAATTCTCTCCAAATGCCATGTACAAGCGCGCACCAGATTCAACATCAATCGCATATCCTGGGAACCATCCCATACCAACAGTACCAGTGTTATCTGGGTTACCATTCTTATCAACAGAAGCACTCTGACGCATTTGACCAGGCTGAGCTCCTCCTACGTTAAACAACGCCTCTCTACCAAGCTCAATAACTGGACAACGTGTCCACTTAGATCGATCGGAAGTAATAACAATGTCAACACTTGGTAAGAAGCTTGTTGAAGCATTTCTTCTTGCTGGTGCAGGTGCAGAGTAATTATAATAAGCCATCGGCATATAACTTGACTGATAACCCACAACTCTATGCGGAGCCACTGTACCGCCTAAAATATTTGCCCAACGTTTATCAACGTCTACCGTTAATTCATCTGGGTAGTTACAAGGATCAATGTAATCAATGTACCCAGCTCCAGCAGGTAAACAATCATCTGGATCAGTTGGATCATATTCCCCTGAACGAATCCAGTTTGTTGGGAAGAATCCATCATTATCCGGAACACCTTCCAACCATCGTTTAGAGCTATCTCCAAACGTTAAGCTTGCTTCAAGGATATCCGTTGTCTTCCACTCAGTTCCTCCAGTTGCACCTTCAGGCATGTAATAAGCTTCCTGATTGATCTGAACTGAAATACCCCATTGTGGAATGATTTGCTCATTATTCGTTCCAACTGCGTCAGAACCAACTTCCCATGTTCCAATTGCTACATCAGAAGTAACAGAGTCAATTAGCGCTCCTCCTTCAGAGGCGTAACGATAGATTACGTAGCTAGCTGTATCGGCACCATTTGAAATTGATGGTCCATAATCTCTAAACAAACACTCAAAGTATCCATCCACAACATTCAACGGATCCACCACCTTAACATTGATCGGTCCTTGACCATAATCGTAAACCGGCATATCCATGAATCCATTTGAAATAATTTGGTCAGTTGAGCTTTGCGTAAGATTAATCACACGACCTCCATTTCCAAATCCATCCATTCGACGGATCAATGGACCTGAACCATACTCAATGCTTTGAATAGTACCATCCGCTTCAGGAGCTGGATTATGTGGTATACCTAAAACAGGCTTGATCGCTCCACCATCATGTCCAAGACGTGATGAAATGTAAGGCATTTTTTGTCCATCCAACGACAACGGATCATTTGGATCGTATCTCTTGAATTCGTTGTGTGCATAAGCAACAGCTACGTAGTAGTATTTCTTATGATTTACAAGTGCTTTGTCTCCTTGAGCAAACTCATCCTCTGTCATTAAGAAAGAGTGACGAATACCTTGGTTTGCGGCATCCACTTTCAACTTAGGAATTGAGAACCCTAGTGACTCATCAAAGTCAAAGTTTACAATATCAACAATATCATTCTCAATATCACATTGTGCTACCAAACGAGCTTTAGATGCATCTCCGATATCAGAAACTGAAGCTTCATCATCAACTAATTGGTAAATCTGATACCCTTCAAATGTGTAGAATCTGTCTACAGTTGGATCAACAATATTAATCTTGTCTTCTTCGTAGTAAGACTCTTTAGAGTTATTAGAAGAAACAGGGTTTGTCAACATCAATACCAACTCATTTTCCAATTCTTGAATAGTCAACTGAGGAGCATATGGAGGCTCAAGGATACGGAAACACGCATCGAATAATGCTTGTGCTTTAGTATCTGCAGTCTTCATTGCAAGAACAGAAGAATATGCATCACCATCTGAACCACGTGCATATACAATACCAACTGTAATGTTATTCACCGCACCCGGTGTCAATGTAAATGGACCAGCTGACTGAACGAAACGACGGTCATCAGGAGCGTTTCCTGTTCCAGCTCCATCTGTATCGATCTCATTCCAATCCCATCCCATGTCTTGACCAGCAGTTGCCCAGTTCAATGGGTCAGAATCTCCTGGGAACATATATGTTGATGGAGTTATTGTCGATCCTGGAGAGTTAGGGTATCCCGTACCTCCATAAACCATCTGCTGTCCATCTGCCCAGAATCCACTCATATAGTTATAGAACTGTGCAGCACTGTTCGGATCACTCACTGCAGGAGCAGCTCCATTCGTATAGTATGTAAACAAACGCATTCCATAACGCTCGTTATCGATGATCGAATCTGAATATCCAACACCAATACCTGTATAAACAATTCCATTTCCAGCAATTGCTTGATTCACCGTTGGGATTTCCCACTGTTGCGTTGTTGTATTAAATACAGGCCCAACGTTATCCAGTCCATCTGAATCTTGATAAGGTCCTTCAAAGAAGTCACAACCTACCGCAGGTGGATTCTCTCCATAACCAAGAGCACCGTTGTCATTATCATCAAAGTTGTCACCGTTATACATATAACCAAGACCTCTCGATACATCACAACCAGTGAAGTCGTCACCAGCACCTCCGACATCCGCATCAATATACTGTGCGAAGTAAGTATCCTGAAGTGTCTGAGTACCTCTGTTAATCATTTCATAGTTGTAGAAAGTCATTCGGTTCACTTCATCATTCGTTGCGAACGCAAATGCTTGTGCACGGATTTCCATACCAATTGGATCACCATTAGATTCACCATGAATGTTTCCATTATCGTTAAATACCCACCAGTGCGTTTCATCACCAAAAAGTGAAATACGACGGTCGATACCACACTCGATATCATCTCTACCCAAAATGTCATCATACCAAGGCGTATCTCCATCCTCCGGACGGTACTCACCATCTACACCACCTGGTCCAAGTGGATTATCATAAAATGGTGCTAACCAGTAATCTTGTCCTCTAGAGATATCTCCGTGAGCTGGCCATGCATAAATACGATTCAATTCATCGTTTGTAGGCTGCGTCACATCTGTACAGCTTTCTTCTGGTAAAATCCCATTTGTACATTCCCACCATACTGTGTAACGAATAACTTCTGATTTACGAATCGTATAAAACTTATCGTATGCCAAACAAACGTCATCATCAATGGTCGCCGCACCAAAATCACGTACCGCATCAGCACCAACTGGTCCCGATGGATCATATGTTCCAGTGTTTGGAGTAGCAGAAAGTGGACCAGGCCAGAAATCATTACCACTACGGAATGTCAAACCTGCCAACTTCAACTGACCGTTAACATCCGTTCCACCCATCCAAAGGGCACCGGCATAAATTACATTCAAACCTGAACCTGCCGGCACTTCATATGAAGCCGTGCTAGTTGCACGATTTTGCCACATACTACCACCTTGTTCGATCAACGCGCTAACGTCATTGAAGGCCATTGTAATTCTAGCGGTAGCCGGAGCACAACTCGCCCCCTTACCGTTTACATCTCCCTGAGAAGGGTCATCATTTGGCCCTTTATAAGAAAGAACGTCATTTGACCACAACATTGTTGTTGCGCCAAGTACTATTGCTATTAATTGCTTTTTCATAATGCTTTCCTAATTATGAATTAAAAATCGAATTTAAGACCCAAACGGATTGTTCTTGGAGAACTGATATTGAATGGGTTTTCTACCTTCAATGCGTAATAATCTCTAAATGCTTGCTCATCTACCTGATTCTGGATAGAAGTTTGGCTTTGTGCCGCAGCAAGGTATCCATCATCATCCCAGTTTCCTGTTGCACGGTAAACGTTCAAGACGTTGAATTGGTTGAACAAGTTTGTAATACGAACATATACATTCAAGAATGCCGCTCTTGACTTTCCTTCTTTGTTTTTACCTAATTCAAGGTTAAATGTTCTGTCCAACTGAAGATCTAAACGATAAGACCATGGAAGACGTGAACCGTTTTGCGTTCCATCTAATCCAGATCCAGCTCCTGCAGGATTAATGAATCCTTCGTTTGTAATTCCTTCTTGAGAAGAGTATGGAGAACCAGAGTAAATATTAGATACAATGTTCAAACCAGTATTCTCTAATAGGTTAGTTCCCTTAATTGCAGGACCGTTGTAATCAGCTCCTGATCCGTAACGGTAATCAAATGTGATCGCAAATGTGTGACGCTGATCATAAGAATAAGGGAAGATCGCTCTCAAGTTAGGTAAACCTGCGTTGATCAAACCTGCGGCAGATTGTGCATTCGACCCAGTACCATCAGCGAACTGTAATGTATAGTTTGCTGTCATACGAACGTTACCTGTTCTACGCATGTCATAAGCGATTGTCATACCTTTTACAGTACCGAAGTCACGGTTTCCATAAGTTCTATATTGTCTTGGGAATGCTCCAGTAACATTGATCAACTGAACATTATCTCTTTGCTCTCTATAGAATGCTGAAATCTTAAGAGATGATGTTTTTGTCAATACTTGTTGGAAACCTAATTCGTAATCGATTGTTTTCTCTGGTCTCAAGTTAGAGTTGTTGATGATCGCACTTCTATCGTTGATAAACTGATATTGGAAAGGATCAAAACGAACACCAGAAGTAGGACGTTTTGTCAAGATATCATAGTGTGCGAAGAATGATGCCTCATCCGAGATTGGGAATGAGAAAGAAACACGAGGCATTACATTCACTTGAGCCTTGTAATCTTCAAATGCGTCAGCAGTTGGTGAAGTTTGTCCTGGGTTCTGAAGGTAAGGCATGATACCCGTTGGTCCTTCTACCGCTTGTGGATCTTCTACTTCTACACCATTTGCATCGTACCAAGTGTCACCACTTCTAAATCCAGTAATTGCATTTGGGTTAAACTCATCATTCACATAAACTGTGTAATCATCACCCATTGATTCAGGAATATTAATCCAAGTCAATGTTGGGTCATTTGCCAATTCTTCATTTGCCTCACGAACCGTCTTAGCATTGTAAACCAAGTAAGGGTCTTTCAATACAGGCTGGTTGGCATCGAATACATCCACACGAACACCTACGTTGAATACGATGTCACGGAATGCAAATCTATCCATGATGTAACCTGCAATGTACGTTGGTTGGTAAGCACCTACAAAACGCTTGTAGTTTCCATTCTCATCAAATTCGTTGAAGTATTTGTTGATATCCGTTTGCCCTCTTACTTTCTCACCTGTGTGATCATAACCCCAGTATGAAACAAAAGAGTTACCACTGTTCAATAATTCGTCTGGTGAGAACCAAGACATCTGGAAGATATTCGGATCGTATTGATCGATGTTCAAATACTCGTTACCTGCAGCATTTGAATTAATCATTCCATTTTCAAATAGATAGTTTCTTAAGTTGTAATCAAAGAAATATTGATTGTCATTATTTTCCTGACCGCCATACTCACCAGTACCACTTGTTGCAGCATACCCAGTATTCAATGGCTCATAATCAACATACGTCTGACCTAGGTTTTGGTAAACATTTGGTGTACTTCTATCAAGCTCGGCAATATGTGCGTTTGTATACTGACGTGCTATTGTCCATAGTCCCATTGGACCATTTCCACCACCATTAGATACAGTTCCTGAAGTCCATCCTCTGTCATAACGCTGTTCATACTCAAATCCAAGTGAGATTGAGTGATCACCAATGTTCACAGCACCAGAACCCGTTGCACGAATCTGATCGTTTTCCGTTTTACCAAAGAAGTTATAAGGAGCTCCAATGTTACTCCATACACCATATACCGATTGTGGAGCATCACCGTTTACTAACCCGTTACCATTCTGCACTTGGAATAGGTTTCTGTAGTTTTCTTCTTGTTGCCAAGTATCTGCGTAGTCATATAAAGCAAAGTACTGAGAAGTTTGAGCAGCTAACATTGGGTTTGTTTCAGATGGTGTAAATGTCACACGAACATCTGCAGGAATTGACTCTTGTTCCAATCCGTTGTACTCCGTATTGAACGAAGTGTAAGTTCTTTCTCTTTCGATATCAAATCGACCTACGTGACCATAGTTAAACAGATTGTATCCATGTTTAGGATCAAAGTTGTCACGAGTAGACTTAGAGTAATCAAACATCAACGAGTAGAACGCACTCTTGATTTTTGAACTACTTCCTTCTGTATTATTTGTAAATCGCTGAGTCAAACGACCAAACACCCTCCAGTCAAGGTTCTTATAAGCACCAAAGTTAGAGAAGTTGAAAAGTGAACCTGTTCTAGAGTAAATGCTACCCCATCCATAGTTCATCGAACCACCAAACGTAAGATTGACAGTTGGTCCTGTGTTAACATCAATTTTTGCCTGAGCAGACAATGTAGAAGTTCTTGCATTCATTCTCCAATCTACTTGCTCAAAATCATCGTTTTTCAAGAACAAAGCATTATATAGTGCACCAGTTCCTGTTCCAGATGGACGAAGAGGAGCAGCAAGTAGGCTGTCTCTAACATCTTTCTTAATTCTATAGCTACCACCAGCTAATGGACGGCTATCCAATTGATCTGTGTAGTTAGCAGAAATCAAGAATCCTAATCTTGGCTTTGTTTTTCTTCCTGTAGAATCTTTCTGCATCCAAAGTGGACCAGAGAACATTCCCTCCACAAGATTGTAACCAAACTTATCTAAACCTATTGATCTTCCGTCGTAACCATCAGGATCTTGTCCGTTGAAGTAGAATCCAGAAGTCACGGCTTCAATACTTCCGAAGTACTTAGCAGAAGGACCTCTTGTTGTTACAGAGATAATACCCCCTGTTGCATCACCATAGTTAGCAGGAAGTCCACCAGTAATTACTGTCACCTCCTCGATAGCTGACTTAGGAAGACTTGAAGAACCTCTTACCTTAATACCATCAATATAAAAGTAGGTTGCATCTGAACGAGAACCACGAACACTGATGTCTCCGGAACCTTCGTCTGCTTGTACACCACCTACCGTTGATGCTACACCAGCAGCAGAACGAACAGGTAAACGAGCAATGTCTTCTCGTGTCACCGTTGCTCCTGTCGCACCACCATTTCTATCGATCAATGGTACTTTGTAGGCAACAACCTTCACCTCTTCAAGCGCTTGTACATCTGACGCTTTACCAATGGTAAGATCATAAAGGAATGTAATCTTTTCAGAACTTACAATTACACCTTCAAGTGATTGTGGCTGGTATCCTTCTCCCTCGTTTCTAATTTCGAGATCGTAAGAACCTGCTTCAATCGAGTTAATTTGGAAATTTCCGTCAAAGTCGGTATTCGCACCTCCTTTAACTTGTCCATCCTTTTTCAAAAGAACCTTTGTAAAAGGAATTGGTTGTTTCGTCTCCTCATCCATTACGGTACCCTTAATTGTACCAAGACCTGTCTGCGAAAAACCATAAGTTAATGTAAGCAAGACGCTTACAATGATTAAGTTTAGTTTTAGTAACATAAGTGCAGTTTGTTTATTTAAACTTGTTGCTTTGTAGAAAGCGCGTAAATATAGAAAAAATCAATTTTATAAGGGCATGTTAAAAAAAATAAATTCCACGTCACGTTAACTTTCCTTAACAAAAGTATAAAGTTTAATTAGTACTATTTGACAATTATTCATCAATTTGTTTTTCATTTATACACGTCTAATGAAACCTGTAACAGAAAAAATGAACTTCCTTTGTAATTAAATTATGCGTGAGTTCCGTTTTTTTGAAATTGATTTAGGTGAGACAAACTTGCACCTTTGCGCTTATGATGAATTTGAACCTACAGATTTCACAGAATATCTTACGGAAGAAGAAAATGCTCGGATGTTATCGTTTGGTAGCATCAGCAGAAGAAGAGAGTTTGTAGCGGCAAGAATTCTCCGTCACCGCATATTTGGATTCCAGCATATTCACTATGATAAAAACGGTGCTCCGTATATAAAAGGTACTGGATTCATCTCCATCAGTCATTCTCGGAACATGGTCGGGCTGGCAATTAACCCGAATTATAAAATTGGATTGGATCTGGAATCTCCCCGAGATAACGTTTTAGACATCATGCCTAAATTCATATCTAAAGATGAACCGCTTTTTTTTGACACAGCGAATCCATCGGTTGTTACAAAAATCTGGTCGGCAAAAGAAGCGCTCTATAAACTTGCGGGTAGAAAAAAGATTCACTTTAAAACTGAGCTACTCTTGTCTGTTGATAAAAATGGAGATTGGCTAGGTCGCATCGTAAATCCAGAAAATGACATTCTCGTTAAATTAAATATCTTTGAACACGAAGGGACAGTAATCTCTATTAATAAAGCACCCGTTGTTGAAGAGTCACGAAATACTTAACCACTTTGGTCACCGAAAAGGACAAATTGCTGTCTTAATTGACCCTGAGAAATGTTCAGATTCGGCACATCTTTCTGAATTAATTAAGAAATCTGAATTTGCTGGTGTTGACTATTTTTTTGTTGGGGGAAGCACCGTTACGAGAGAAGAATTCTTATCCACTGTGCGATTTTTGAAAGAACACAGTAAGATACCGCTAATCATTTTCCCTGGAGGTGCTCATCAAATATCAGAAGAAGCTCACGCATTGCTTTATTTGAGTCTTATTTCAGGACGTAACCCGGACTACCTCATCGGTCACCATGTAACTTCTGCCAATGAAGTTTACGATATGGAACTTGAAGTAATTCCAACAGGTTATATTCTTGTTGACGGCGGGACCAAATCTTCAGTAGCATATGTCAGTCAGACAACGCCTATACCGAATGACAAGGTTTCAATTATTTTAAATACAGCAAAGGCCGGAATTCTTCAAGGTAAAAAACTCATTTATCTTGATGCGGGAAGTGGAGCAGAACAACACGTCCCGGCGAAGGTTGTTAACGAGCTAACGAATCTTAACGTACCAATTATTGTAGGTGGTGGAATTCGATCTTATGAGCACATCTCCGACCTTTCAGAAGCAGGGACTAACGTTATCGTTATTGGCAATAAGATTGAGGAAGACCTTGATTTTCTAATCGATATTAAGGCATTTATTCAGCGGTCACATATGTAATCAAACGACTTTGCACGAAAAACCATTTACACTTACAATAAAATAGTGTATCTTGTTTCTATGATATTGAAAAGAATAGCTGGAGTTGCTTTCGCGATAGCCTTTCTAATGGCAATCGTACTATTTACTAATACTGGGAGACAGTATATTTCTCTTCCAACGGCAAAAATTGTTTTCATGATTTCGGGCGCAATAGGACTCTTTCTTAATTTGCTTTCTTTTCAATCAGGCAAACACAGTAAAATATTCAATTTCCTCTACTGGTCAGGCAGCATCGTACTATTTATTGGACTTGTATTTCAACTAATGCGCTACCCCTATTGGTTTTACATTATAATCGTTGGAATGGTCGTAATAGGCATTTCATTTGTACTCCCCGAAAGCCTTATTGAACGGAAAGAAGAGAGTGATTTGCTTGACGAAAAAATCAAGTAAATACTGCTTTCAAAGACATATCCAAACTTTTGAAGCTATGGGTAAGTGCTCCGACAGATATGTAGTCAACACCTGTCTCAGCATATGAGCGAATAGTTTCCTCCGTAATTCCACCCGAAGCCTCTACTTCATAAGTATCAGGAATGTATGCTAAAGCTTCTTTGATCCTCTCTGGAGTAAAATTGTCTAACATTATTCGATCAACTCCTCCAATCGCTAATACCTCTTTTAGTTCTTCTTCGTTACGAACTTCTATCTCTACTTTGAGCTCTTTGTTCGTTTTTTTCAAATATGATTGCGTACTTTCTATGGCAGAACTAATCCCACCTGCATAGTCAATGTGGTTATCTTTTAACATGATCATATCATACAATGCAAACCGATGATTATGCCCTCCTCCGATACGGACCGCCCACTTTTCCATGTACCGGATTCCAGGAGTCGTTTTTCGAGTATCTAATAGTTTTGTTTTCGTTCCTTCAATTAAGCCAACAATCCGATTAGTTTGAGTAGCTATACCACTCATTCGTTGCATGAAATTCAACACCAGTCTTTCTGTACTCAAAATAGAACGCGAATTCCCCTTAACTTCAAACGCAATATCTCCAACTTTGACCGCTTCGCCATCTGCAATAAACCGATTAAACTCCAAAGACGAATCATACGTCTTGAAGATTCTCTCAGCTAACTCAACACCAGCTATTATGCCATTTGCTTTTACCAATAATTTAGCTGATCCCTTACCGTTTTCAGGCACACAGGCGAGCGAGGAATGATCACCATCTCCAATATCTTCTCGCAGCGCATTCTCAATAATCTGATCTATCATATCGCAAAGATAGTAGATGCTGCTTTGCTTAGTTCTTAAAGTTTAGGATTTTTCAATGGTGAGACTTTCGATCTTATAATCACCACTTAACTTCTTAAAATGAATCGTTACTCTGAACTCTTCGCCACGACTGATATAGTTCCCGATAGCAAATGTTCCTTCGCTTGACTCTTTACCCTTAAAATAGAAATCGAATTGATTTCCAGGTTTTCTTGAGAAGAAATCTTTTAATACCAAACCTGCTTGCGACTGACTATAGACCCCCTCCTTGCCAAGAACGATGATTAATACTTTTGATTTTCCAAGTTTAACAATCTCACTGTGATCATTTGTCTCGAACGCTCTTTCAATTGTGGAATACGGAACGTCACCCAACCCTATTGCCAAAGCAATCGATAGAATTATGGAATAAATCAAATGCATGTTTCTTCAGTTTAGCTGCATAAACATACAAATATAGTACCAGAAAACAACTAAATACTCGATCAATGTACCTCTCCAATTAGTACTATATTCGCCATATGAAAATTAAGCTGATTTGTGTTGGAAAAACAGTCAAACAATATCTTATTGAAGCGGAAAAAGAATACCTCAAAAGGTTGAGTCATTATGGGCAAGTAGAAAGAATTGATATCCCAGAACTAAAAAACGTAAAGAAGCTCAGTAAAGAACAAATCAAGCAACAGGAAGGGGAACTTATTTTAAAACAAATCGCCCCTGGTGACCATGTTTTTTTACTGGACGAAAACGGAAAAGAGATGAGCTCAATGGCGTTTTCAGACTTTCTCCAAAAACGTTTTAATGCCGGTGGAAAATCACTCATTTTCGTGGTTGGTGGCGCTTACGGCTTCTCGGATGAGCTCTATCAACGAGGGAATGGTAAAGTGAGTCTGTCCAAAATGACATTTTCGCATCAAATGGTAAGAACTTTCTTCCTTGAGCAATTATACAGGGGATTTACCATACTAAAAGGCGAACCTTATCACCATCAATAACGTAGTAGCATAGAGCAGCATAATTATTAAGCATTTTGTTTTTTAATCTACAAGGTATGCACACCGCCCCATTAGGCATGAACGACTTCTTCTTTGGAGTCCTATTCGTGGTAATCATCATTTTTCTGGGGAGTTCCAAAAAGAGTAGATTGCTTAAAGAGAAGAGTGGAAGTCATTACAAGTATTACATGTGGAACATCTACTTCAAGCTCTTCTTCGCTTTAGTTTATGGCGCCATCTATATGTTTTACTATGAAGGTGGTGATACAATGGCTTACTGGAAAGGGGCTGAAAAACTCAACAATTTGTTTTGGCATTCCCCAATAGACTATTGGGAAGAAATGATAAGCTCTCCAATTGCCGAAGACATCATCTTACGTTTTAACCCAAACACTGGCTATCCACCTATATGGATTTACAGAGATCCGGGAAGCTTTTTTGTGAGTAAAATCATGTCCATTTTTATGATTTTCTGTGGACAAAGCTATGTGGTTCTTACGCTCATTTTCGGATACCTATCAGCCATTGCCTCCTGGAAAATTTTTGAATTGGTTCGTTTTTATAAGATCACAACAGACTGGTTTGCCGCCATATCCATCTTATTCATCCCATCAGTAGCTTTCTGGTGCGCAGGTATATCGAAAGATACAGTCGTTCTCTTGTCCGTATTTTACATACTCCATTACCTTTTCGGCATAGCGAACAAAACGATTGAAAGAAGATGGCTTGGTTTCCTGCTTATATACTTATTCGGTTTCATACTGTTTAATACGAGAACATTTATGTTGTTCACAGTAGTTGCTCCAATGGGTGTTGCTCTGAGTACGCGTGTGACACAGCGCTATAAAGACAGCCCTTTTCTTTCCAATATCATAAGGTTGTTCATCGTTTCCCTTGGTTTACTTGGCTTTCTTTTCTTTTTGCGATCTCAAGGTGACGCATTTGCGACGACAACCAATCAGTACTTAACAGAAGCACAGGTCCAGCAAAGTGATTTTGCCAACAACGAATCTTATGGTGACAAGCGTTATGACCTAGGAATAACTGATTACTCGCCTATTGGTATGATATCCGTTGCTCCTCAGGCGATTTTCACAGCTGTTTATCGTCCAGGACTTTGGGAAGCAAGAAGTCCCCTACTGTTTATCAGCGGACTGGAAACAGCTGTTTTCATGTACCTGACATTGATCTTCCTGTTCAAAGGAAAAGTCAATCAAAAGATACGCTTCATTCGATATAATGAGTTCCTGGTATTCAGCTTTCTGTTTGCTATTATACTTGCCTACTTTGCCGGCTTTACTTCTGGGTTGTTTGGGGTACTTGTTCGATTTAAAGCCCCACTCTTGCCATTCTTGCTAATTGTATTCACTACCAACCCAAAAGCGATTGGAGAGAAAAACATAGAAAAACAACTTGATTTAAAAGAAGGCTGAACGAAAGCTCTATCTTTGTCATTAAACACTACTAAAAAATGCAGCAGGAATCCTGGACATCTATTATTCGCCCAAAAAGGTCCTTGTTTGCATTTGATCTCAAAGCACTTTTACAGAGTAAAGATCTGCTGTTCTTGTTTGTGAAACGTGATTTTATCTCGGTGTACAAGCAAACTATTCTGGGACCATTGTGGTTCTTTATAGAACCGGCGCTTACTACGCTCGTTTTCATGATCATCTTCGGACAGATTGCGGGCATAGAAACGGGCGGCGTTCCTCAAATGGCATTTTATTTAGCTGGATTGACATGTTGGAATTACTTCGCAGATTGCTTTAAAAAAACATCCAATACTTTTATTGAAAACCAACACATTTTCGGAAAAGTTTACTTCCCAAGAATCATCACTCCCCTATCTATCGTTTTGTCTTCTCTGATCAAATTTGGCATTCAGTTCTTGCTCTTCTTAGGAGTATATATTTTCTTCTTTCTATCAAGCGATTATGATTTCGCTCCGACGATCCACCTCCTACTTTTGCCTATCCTGATTATGCTGATTGGCATTATGGGACTTGGATTCGGAATGATTATTTCTTCTATCACAACGAAGTACAGAGACATGCGCTTTTTAATTCAGTTTGGCATTCAACTTTGGTTGTACGCGAGTCCGGTAATCTATCCACTTTCCCTTACTGAAGGTAAGCTACGAACGGTCCTTATGCTTAACCCAATGACCTCCATACTAGAAACATTCAAATACGCCTTCTTTGGCACTGGAACTCTTGAATGGTGGATGCTTGGATACACTGCTGGCTTTTCATTGTTCATACTATTCATCGGTACATTAATTTTTAACAAAACCGAACAAAACTTCATGGATACAGTATGAGTATTACGCGCGTTAAAGTGGAGAATTTGGCTAAGCAATATCGCTTGGGAGAAGTCGGTACGGGTACGCTTTCACACGACTTAAATCGCTTGTGGCATAGGCTTCGTGGAAAAGAAGATCCCTATAGTATTGTGACGGAAAATAATGATCGAACATCTGAAGGAACAAAAGATTATGTCTGGGCAATTCAAAACATTGATTTTGAAGTCAAAGAAGGCGAAGTTCTAGGGATCATTGGACGAAACGGAGCTGGAAAATCCACACTGTTAAAAATTCTTTCTAAGGTTACAGGACCAACACAGGGCGAGATTAAACTAAATGGAAGAATTGGCTCATTACTTGAGGTAGGAACGGGGATGCATCCAGAATTGACAGGTAAAGAAAATATTTATCTGAACGGAGCAATTTTAGGAATGTCCAAGGCAGAGGTTTCGAGAAAGTTTGATGAAATCGTTGACTTCGCTGGAATAGCAAAGTATGTGGACACACCATTTAAACGTTATTCCTCTGGAATGCGCGTCAGACTTGGTTTTGCTGTTGCCGCCTTTCTCGAACCAGAAATTCTTATCGTCGATGAAGTTCTCGCCGTAGGAGACGCAGAATTTCAGAAAAAGGCGATCGGAAAAATGAAAGAGGTATCTTCAGCTGGCAATAGAACGGTACTCTTCGTTAGTCACAATATGGGGTCCATCAAAAGTCTATGTGATCGATGCATATTGATGGATCAAGGTGAAATAATCTTCGATGGTGACACGGAAGAATGTATTGGAGAATACCTGCGCAAGAACAGTCAGGAAAGTTCTACAGATTTGCTGCACAGTGAAAATAGAAATGGCAATGGTAAACTTCTCTTTTCCGGTGTTCGCCTTTTTAACAAGGATGGAGAAGAAATCACCGAAGGGTTTAGTGGCGAATATCTAAAAATCCGCCTTGATTACGTATTGAAGGATCGGGTGGAAATGGATAAAGTAATACTCGCAGTTGGACTACGTGACAGCTACGAAGAAAATGTACTGAACTTTGTTACTGATGAAATGGGAATTACATTTCCCCATGTAACAAAGGAGAAAGGATCTTTCTATTTAGAAATCCCCAAACTTATGCTCAGAGCAGGACGATATAATCTGCGTTTATTGGCAATGGAGGGTGATACGAATCCGGAGAGTTTTCTTGATGAAATTGGTAATGCCTTTACGCTTGATGTGATTGGTGCAGATTATTGGAAATCGGGCAAAACAATGCGTCCCGGTGAAACTGCTTTTGTAGATGGACGAATAACTTTGGAAGAATGAAACGAATTAATGTTACCGAAACATTTCTTCCCCCAAAAGAAGAATACCAGGCCGTTCTTGACCAGCTTTGGAAAAGTAAATGGCTAACGAATCGTGGCGAAATCATTCTGAATCTTGAAAGCGCAGTTCAAGATTATCTTAAGTCATCCGCAAAACCATTATTCGTTAGTAATGGAACTGTTGCCATACAAATCCCAATGAAAGTGCTTGAACTAAAGGGAGAAATTATTACAACTCCTTTTAGCTATGTAGCCACTACCTCCACTATTGTCTGGGAAAACTGTACACCCGTGTTCGTTGATATTGACCCTGAATATTTATCAATAGATGAAGCGAAAATCGAAGCTGCGATCACTGACAAAACAACAGCAATATTGGCTGTTCATGTATTCGGAAACCCATGTGCTGTAGAGAAGATAGATGAAATTGCCAAAAAACATAACCTCCGAGTTATTTATGATGCAGCACACTGCTTTGGAGCAGAATATGAAGGTCAATCTCTCTTCAATTTCGGAGATATAAGTACCACCAGCTTTCATGCGACCAAACTATTTCATACGGGAGAAGGAGGCGCTATTTTTTGCAACGATCAGAACCTAAAAGAAACGATCTATTACCACCATAACTTTGGTCACGATGGTCCCGAAGCATTTCATGGGCTTGGTATCAACGCAAAAATGAGCGAATTGAATGCTGCTATGGGAACGGCATTGCTTCCCTATATGGATTATGTTATTGAAGAGCGCAAAAAGATCTCTGAACTTTATGACACTTTAATCAATTGGAAGCTTGTTAGAAAGCAAAAGCTGAGAGAAGGCACAACGTATAACTACGCTTATTATCCAATTATTTTCGAAAGTGAAAAGACACTTCTGACAGCGCAGCAAAAACTCAATGAACAGAACGTTTTCCCAAGGCGTTATTTCTATCCTTCATTGAACCAACTACCATATATAGACACGCAAAAAATGCCTGTTTCGGAAGAGATTTCAAGGTGTATTCTTTGCTTACCGCTTTTTGTTGGGCTGAAAGAGGACGATATTGAACTAATTGCTAAAATTGTTAACGAATAGATTATGCCGATAACAGGTGTTACAGGATTTGCAAAAGATGCGTCTAAATTTGTGACAGTAAAAATTGAAAAAAATTGCGTTTAGCATGAAAAAAGAATCGATCAACTATCACTTCATGATTGACGAAAAGTTCATCGACGATTTTTCAAAAGATGCGCTTTCCATTTCAGAGAATAACCGATTCATTTTTACTTTTTCGCCGCCTTCCAATTTTGTAAAAACGACGACCGGATCTCATGCCCCATATGGTTCTCAAGAGCTTGATGAGCTATTACAGCAGGTTACTTCGAATGATAGAATATTTATTCATTGGTATAGTCCAAATGTCAACACAATTCTGAACCGAATCCCCAAAGAGACTAAGATCTTTCTTTGTTTTTGGGGAGCCGATTTCCTTGAAGCTCCGTTTTTTGCGAACCCGAATAATAGGATAAATCAATTTCTCTATGACCCGTTGACTTTCAGTACGGTCAGAAAAAGCATATTGACCTTTCAAAATGAAGCTTTAAGAGCGAAAATGTCGAATGCAAAAGAGGGAGGAAATCGCAAAAATATTATTGCTACCTATTGGCAAAACAAAAAACAACAGTACAAGACGAAAAGCAATAGAGCGTATCAGGAGGGAATGGAGGTTCGCAAAGCTTTTCTTGAACGTCTGGAAGCTATTTGTCACTGGAACATTTTTGACGTAGAAATTCTCAACGATTTATACAATGTTCAGTTAAAGCATCGATACTTTGTGTATGGTGTTGGGACAGACAATATAAAAACCTCTGCTCCTAATCAATCAGAAACATCCAAAACAATCACCATTTGGCTCGGGAATTCAGATACGGAAACGAACAATCATATGGATGCCATGGAAATGCTCAAAAAATATAATGACAAGCAATTCAAGATCATCTGCCCACTGAATTATGGTAATAAAGCCTACGCCAAAATTGTCTGTGATTATGGAACAAAATACTTCGGTGACCGTTTTGTTCCTCTGCTCGACTTCATCCCAAGAGATAAATACTATGCACTTATGGATGAAGTTGACGTTGTTTATATGAATCATAACCGCGGACAAGCCGGAGGAAACCTGTTTGCATTTATCAATAAGGGAAAGAAAATATTTATGAAGGAGCAATCCTCGATTTATAAACTTTTCGTTTCTCTTGGCATGCATATCCATAGTACAGCTGAGATAAAAAACACTTCATTTGAAGATTTTTCAAGCCCGTTATCTGCAGATCAAATAGGCAAAAACATAAAGATCCTCAAAGACTCAGTAAGTAATGAGACAAAAAGAATTGACGCATTAAAATCATTACTAATCGATGAGTAAGTCTGGGCTAATATCTATCATTATACCGACGTATAATCGCGCCAAAATTATTGGTAAAACGCTGGATTCAATTAAAGCTCAGACATTTGAGAATTGGGAATGTATCATCGTAGATGATGGATCGACAGATGAAACCTCAACACTTGTTCAGGAATATCTCAACGATGAACGCTTTGTGTTTTTATCAAATCAACGAACAAAGGGAGCTCCAGGGGCGAGAAATACAGGTTTACTCGCTGCTCAGGGTGAGTTTATCTACTTCTTTGATTCGGACAATATCATGCTCCCGGAAGCCCTTAATGACTTTAACGAAGCTATCAGGAGGAATGACGCAGATGTTTTTTGTTGCTTCGCTGAAGTGCTAAATGATCATGATCAAATCATCAATCATTTTACATGGAAAGCCCATGGTAATATTTCTACTTCCATCCTTTCCGGGGATACTTATGTTGATTACAATATTTCAATTATTCGCTCCTCTGCGTTAAAAAACTTTGGATTTATGGATGAAGAGTGTCCCTCCTATCAAGAATGGGATGCGCACATTCGCTTAGGGCAATATTGCACATATCACACAGTTGAGAAATCACTGATTCAATACTATCAACGCGATCAAGACACTATTTCAAGTGATAAGCGAAGATCATCAGATGGCTTTTTCTATGTTCTTAACAAACACGCTAATCTGTTTAAGAATCTTCCGGATGTATTCAAAAAACAAGGTGCCGTGCTTCTTCAAATGGCAGAATCCACAAATGATGAAAAGTATATTGATGCAATTCGAAACAACTTAATTGAGTTAATTCCAAAGTTCAAGAGCTATATGCGCACTCAACGTATTAAGAACTTCTTTCAAAAGCGCTAATTTCAGTATCTTGCTGAACTGTTACTATGAGTTTGTTGTCCTATTTTTCTAAATCGAAACAAAAAAGTTCAACCGTAGTTGGCTTTATCGATTGCGCGAGCACTGTTAGTGCGGCTAAAGCGGAAAATTCATCTATTTGTGACTATGTGGAATCTTTGTGGGGACAATCTGGTCAGACACAAAAGATCATCAATGAAGCGGCAAAGAAAATTGATTTTTCTACCATTCAGCATGTCTGTGAAATCGGCCCTGGAACTGGTCGTTATATAGAAAAGACATTAGAACTCATTTCAGATATAAAGACCTACGCCATTTATGAAACAGCTGAAGATTGGGCAGCTTGGCTGAGTCAAGAATATCACGTATCAAGAAGAGAAACGGATGGAAAGAGTCTTGCCTATGAAAAAGATGCATCCATAGATTTATGTCATGCCCATGGTGTTTTTGTTGCCTTGAGCATGTACAATACGCTTTCTTATATTGAAGAAATGATTCGTGTGACGCGCAATGACGGCTTTCTACTTTTCGACTTTTTGGATGAAAACAGTTTCAAACCAGAGGTGAGCTCGCAGATTATTGCCGAAAAAATTGATTATCCTTCTATTATTCCGGCGGCAATGATAAAGCATTTTCTCAAGGAAAATCATTGTACAATTCTTTCCGAATTCCCGAACAAATACAGCAAAGGAGAATCCAACTATATTCTGGCGCAGAAAAAGGGCTAATTCTTTCCAAAGCTTGGAATATTCACTACTTTAACGGCTAAATTTGAATGCAGTTGTAGGGCTGCAATTAAAAGATGATTGAAAGACTGGTTCATAAAGAATTACAACTTGCTACTATCATTCGTTCTCAATTTCATAAAGAGGGGATTGAGTTTTTTACAGATGATGATTCTTCTATGCAAATTGGTTACATGAACCGTGAAAAAGATTACGCCATCCAACCGCATGTGCATAGAGAAGTTGAGCGAAAATTAACGCAAACACACGAAGTTCTTTTCATAAAAAAGGGATTAATTCGTGTAGACTTCTACGATGATCAGCAAGAATATATCCAGAGCACCATTGTGCGTCAAGGGGACGTCATTTTACTTGCGGATGGTGGTCATGGATTCAAAATGCTTGAGCCTTCTGAGATAATTGAGGTTAAGCAAGGACCATATGTGGGGGAATTGGACAAAGTGCGTTTTGATCCGATAGATGATCGGTCAGTCAAAATGGCTAAGAAAAAAGATTAAATGAAAAAGGCGCTTATAACGGGAATTACAGGGCAGGATGGTGCCTATTTGGCTGAGTTTCTGCTGGAAAAAGGATACGAAGTTCATGGGATTAAACGAAGAAGTTCTTTGTTCAATACGGAACGTATTGATCACCTTTTTCAGGATCCTCATGAAGAGGGTGTGAAGCTTTTTCTTCACTACGGAGACTTAACAGACTCCATGAATCTCACCCGCATCATTAAGCAAGTTGAACCGGACGAGATTTACAATTTAGGAGCGATGTCGCACGTATGGGTAAGCTTCGAAATGCCTGAGTACTCTGCTGATGTTGATGCGTTGGGAACACTGCGTATTTTAGAAGCTGTACGCTTATTAGGATTTGGAAATAAGACAAAAATCTATCAGGCATCTACTTCTGAATTATACGGAAAAGTAAAAGAAGTCCCACAATCAGAAAACACGCCATTTCATCCACGTTCGCCTTACGGCGTGGCTAAAATTTATGGTTATTGGATTACCGTGAATTACCGTGAAGCTTACAATATGTTCGCTTGTAATGGAATCCTTTTTAATCATGAGTCACCAACGCGTGGAGAAACATTTGTTACACGCAAAATCACCCGCGCTGTTGCCAAAATAGCACTTGGGATTGATGACGTTTTGTATCTCGGAAATCTGGATGCCAAAAGAGATTGGGGGCATGCGAAAGATTACGTTGTTGCTATGTGGAAAATGCTGCAGCAGGAAACTCCTGAAGACTATGTTATTGCTACTGGTGTAACAACTACAGTTCGCGATTTTGTGATTAAGGCATTTCAAGAAGTTGGAGTGGAGATTTATTTTGAAGGAACCGGTGAAAACGAAATTGCCAAGGTTAAAGCATGCGCTAATTCCGAATTCCAATTAGAAGAAAATCAAATTGTACTTCGAATAGACCCTGAGTACTATCGTCCAAGCGAAGTCGATTTGCTTGTAGGAGATCCATCAAAGGCGCAAAAACAATTGAATTGGAAACCAGCCTATAATCTCGATCAGCTGATAAAGGAAATGGTGGCTTCTGATGTCGCTTTGTTTAAGAAGGAACTGGACTCAAAGAATCGAGGACATAAGGTCAACCTATCGAAAGATGAATAAAATGATCCCTGTTAACACTCCCTTACTTAGTGGTAAAGAAAAAGAATACTTAGTCGAATGCATTGAGACGGGCTGGATTTCTTCTGAAGGTCCATTTGTCAAACGATTTGAAGATGAAATGTCCCGTTTTGTAGGACGCGATTTCGGTATTGCTGTTTCCAATGGAACGGCTGCACTCGAAATTGCGGCAAAAGCCGTCGGGATCAGTGAAGGAGATGAAGTGATTATTCCAACATTTACTATTATTTCTCCGGCACAGGCTGTTTCAAAATTGGGAGCTAAACCCATTTTGATCGACAGTGATCCTGAAACATGGAACATGGATGTGCAAAAAATTGAGGAGCGAATCACTGATAAAACCAAAGCGATTATCGTCGTTCACATTTATGGGTTACCGGTGGATATGGACCCTGTTCTTCAATTGTGCGAAAAATATGATTTAAAGTTGATCGAAGATGCAGCGGAATTGCACGGACAAACGTACAATGGAAAACTTTGTGGTTCTTTCGGAGACGCCAGTATATTTAGCTTTTACCCCAATAAACATATTACGACAGGTGAAGGAGGTATGATTGTGACAAACGATGCCGAGATTGCAGAGAAATGTCGCGGTTATCGAAACCTTTGTTTTCAACCAGAAAAGCGTTTTGTCCACGATGAAATAGGTTGGAATTACCGGATGACCAACATGCAAGCAGCACTAGGTGTAGCACAACTGGAACAAATTGACACGTTTATTGAAAAGAAAAGGTGGATCGGTCAGCTGTATACATCTCTGCTCTCTGAACTATCGGATAAAATCGAGCTTCCTAAACAATCCACGGATTACGCAGAAAACGTGTTTTGGGTGTTTGGAATAATACTCAAGGATAATGTTAAAATGAATGCTCTTGAAGTCATGCAACGAATGAGAGAATTCAAAATTGGATGTCGCCCATTCTTCTACCCTATGCATCTGCAACCGGTCTACAATACACAGGGCTGGTACGTCAACGAAAGCTACCCAGTTGCTGAGAGGATGGCAGAACGTGGTTTTTATGTTCCAAGTGGATTAGGACTGACGGAATCGGACATTAATGAGGTAGTTAAACGTTTAAAGCAAATACTAGAATGAAGGTATTTGACGACTATTCAAACTACTATGACTTGCTATACCGTGACAAGGACTACGCGGCAGAAACAGACTATATCCACTCACTGATTCAGACGCATAATCCAGGAGCCAAGACCATATTAAACCTCGGATGCGGAACAGGAAAGCATGATGTTCTTCTGATGCAAAAAGGGTATACCATTGTTGCTGTAGACTTTTCTGAAACGATGATAGAGATTGCACGAAAAAACGACGCTTCTGGAAAAATCAACTTCTCCGTAGACGATATTCGCTCGTTAGGTATGCATGGAAAATTCGATGTTGTAATATCTATGTTTCATGTAATGAGTTATCAGGTTGAAGACAGTGATCTCAACGCCACATTCCAAACAGCTAAAAAGCACTTAAACCCAAACGGTGTTTTCATTTTTGATTGTTGGAATGGCCCTGCAGTTCTACTAGACCCTCCACATCACAGAGTGAAAGAAGTAGAGAATGAACATTTGAAAATACACCGCAAAACAACACCAATTTCATTGCCGGAAAAAAGTGCCATTGATGTTGTTTTTGATATATCTATCACCCGGAAAGAGGACAGCTCTGTTTACGAGTTATCGGAAACGCATCGCATGCGTTACTTGTTTCCCGAAGAGCTAGAATCATTTGGTAATCAGACTGGTTTTTCATTGGAAGCTTCACATAAATGGCTAACGGTAGAGCCATCCAATTCAGATAACTGGTATTCACTGTACGTATTTAAATGAAAAAGAAGAAAGTTGCTTTCATTTTTGCATTTCCCATCAGAACGAATCCTATTCTGATCACAATGCCTTTTGGCCTTAATGTGATTACTCTTTTGGACCGAAAAGGCTATGAAATTGACGTTTATCTCAGTGAATATAGAAGTCAAGCTTATCAAGGACTTTTTTCCGAAAATGTGAAATTCCACTTTTTAGATCATAATTACATATGGCCGAAAGAAGGTAAATGGAGCTATTACTTTCTGACTACCTACTTTAAGTTTAAGAGCTTTTTTACACTGAGGAATAAATACAGTCATGTTTTTGCTTCTGGCATGGCAGGAGTAACGCTGGGAGCAATACTGAAGCGTGTAAACAAAAAAAGCAGCTTTGTTTACATGAACGATGAATTTCCAGTACAAGGCGAACGGAATATTTGGGTAAATGCTGAAATCAAAAGTGCGCTTAAAGCAGATTTTGTGTCTACTCCTGATGAATCGCGCTATCCCCCGCTGTGTGCTCAGATTCCTTCACTTGCCGAAAAAGAACACTTCCCTCTCCCCAACACTCCGCTGCGAGATGAAATCCAGGAACTACCAACGATTAACTGGCACCAGTACTTTGGAATTGATGAGGGTAAAAAGATTTTTCTGATGGCAGGCGGTCTGCAGGAATTTAACCTGATTACAGAACTTCTATCATCTGTAAAAAACTGGCCTGAAGAAGCCGTACTTATTCTTAAAGGTAAAAACGATATTAAAGGGTTTCGGGAAAAATACGATCATCTCGATATTCCCGGTAAAATATTCTGGACTGCGGAAAGCTTTAGTCCAGATAAACTGCATTCGCTTATTCAATATAGCTCTGCCTCAATGTGCTTGTATCGACACATTAATGATAATTTGACTTTTGTTGGAAAAAGCTCTGGAAAACTTATGCGAAGTGTATTATTGGGACGACCTGTTATTGTGTCAAAAGCAAAAGGTTTTGAGTTTGTAGATGATTTGGGTGTCGGAATTACAGTCGAAGGAGAAAATGGAATCACTGAGGGCGTTCGATATATTCTTAAAAATGAGAAAAAGCTTGCCGAGAACTGTCTGCAACACTACGATGAAATAAGCTTTGAATCGTATTGGAAAGGGCTTGAAAATGCATTAAAACTTTAGAGAAGAGCAATTCGCTCACAAAACTCCTCGTAGTTCTTTTCACTATTGTAATGATCGTCCCACACTTTTTTACTTTCCAGCTTTAACCTTTTTAGACCACCTGAATCAATCAATTCTATCAATTTATCCGCAATTTCATTTGGCGTTGGATCCGGTGAAAGCCCCACACCGGCACCTAAATCAACAATCTCTTTATTACCTCCAAAAGCTGTTGCCATGAGCGGTATTGATCGGCTAATAGCCTCCATTATGGAAACGGGAGTGCCTTCTTTTGTACTTGTATTCACAAATAAATCAATTGGCGTATTTGCATAATAATGTGATAATTCCTCAGTACTCATATTCCCAGTAAAGGTCGCCTTTGTTTCACCAGTTAGCTTCTTTGAGCGCTCTTGTACCTCATCAAAATCGGGGCCGCCGCCAATGTGCGTCCATTCAATTTTCAACTCTGGGCGCAGTTGAGAAACCAAAATAAGCCCATCCAGAAAAAGTCCTACGCGCTTTCGTGGAATCATATACGCACATGATAAAATTCGCACGATGCCATCTGTAGAGCCTGTATTTTCTGAAAGCGGTTTGCGTACTCCCATGATCGCTGCCTTGCATGCACTATTGGGGAATTTATTGATTAGAAACTCTTCTCCACCAAACGAATCTGGATAAACACCATCCATAGATTCAACCATCTTCTGCTGATAGGGTACATAAAAGTCGTTATCTGTATTCCCATAAATATCAAAGTTATGACAACGAGAAACTGCCTTTACATTCTGATTTTCATCTTTAGTCATTGCAAAAGCCAACGTTGTAAAATCCATCCAAAAACTATACAATACAACGTTTTCTTTATTCTTCACAAATGATTTAATCCATTTACGCGTTACCAAAGCAGCCAAACGCGCCGCAATAGCATAACGCATCTTGTTGCGGTTAAATTTAATCTTTACTAATTCCTGCAAAAAATCTACAGACAAGACGGTTTTAGCCTTGTCCATAAAACCAATTTCCGTCAATGCTTGTGCCAGAGTTTCGTCTACCTTAAATCGGCTATCGAGTTGATATTTATCGCCCTCAATCTGTTGCGGAACAATATGTACCTCTTTGAAATGACCAGCTAAAGCATCCAATTCTTCAACTAGAAAAGACTGCTCTTTCACTTTATTGTATGGAAACCACCGAGGAAAAAGTACAATTATTCGGTCTGATTGAGCCATGTAGCAAAACTGTTTGTGTACGTGTAATCAAGCAAATTTAATAACCTTGAAGAATCAAAGACCAAGTCTCCCTGATCAGTTTTACGCGATACTTCCGGCCATTCCTTATGACTCACGTCAACACCAAATTTGTTTCCAATAGATTCAACCACAGTGCCTATTTCCAGACTGTCGGGACCACCAATATTAAAAACTTCATTCACTGTATCATTCGAAAGTCCACCAAGAATCAACAGCTCAACCAGATCCTTAATGTGAATAAAAGATCCTTTTTGTTTTCCCTCACCAAAAATGAAAAGTGCGTTTCCTTCTCTTGCTCTGTTGATCAAATATGACATTACGCCATATGACACGTGGTCTTGTTGAACAAAGGTCCCGTAGGGAAGACTAATTCGAAAGATCGTATAATCAATCCCGAAGTTCTCATTGTAGATGCGCAGGTAATTTTCACAAGCTAATTTATTCACAGCATATACTGACTTTGCCTCTAAAGGTGAATTCTCCGTGATTAATTGCTCGCTTCCCTGATATAATAACCGCGTAGACGGGAATATTACTTTAGGCTTTGAAGATTTGTCCTTCAGAACATTCAAAAGGTTCACAAGCGTGACTTCATTTCCTGAAATAAAATCCTGAGGGTTATTAAACCCTTCTTCAGAATTCCCTGTCTTTCCTGCAAAGAAATAAATGAGATCAATTCCATCCACCAATTTCTCAATGGATGATAGGTCAGAAAAATCCGCTTGGTGATAAGCTTTTGAATTAATCTGCGATTTTTTAGAGAGGTCTGTGAGTCTTACGTCAAATCCCTTTTCTATCAAACGTTGTGATAAATTCGACCCGATATAACCATTCGATCCTACAACCAGTACCTTAGGTTTGGTGTTTCCCATAGCTCCCATTCAATAATCAACTCAAATGTATCGATTTTGGATAAATAAGTAGTAAGCGTTGAGTCATTCCTTGAGAATAACTAACTTCGTATCCGATCCATAAAAAAGATCAGTTTTTCTTGAAAACGTTCCGCCAAATAATCCGCTACGACCAAGAGTTGGGGCACACTTATGTCCCGAATCAACTTGCACGTTTACGCTATGGTAACGACGGATACTTTATTGAAACTGACGAACGCGGTTTTCGAAACTCTAAGGATGAAGTAAAAAGTGAAGTCACACTACTGGTGTTAGGAGATTCATTTGCAGCAGGCGACGGTGTAGAGAATCATCAGCGCTTTTCTGATAGACTTCAAGATCTTTTGGATTGCAAGGTCGTTAATCTGGCAGTCTCCGGCTACGGTGTAGATCAACAGTTACTGGTCTACGAAAAATACAGCAGGGAAATTGATCACGATTACGTGCTTTTCACCCCTCATCTGGACGATCTAAAAAGAAACCTCATGAGCGCTCGTGAAGGGATTGATAAGTCCAGTGGTCAGGCAGCTTTGATTCCAAAACCTTATTTCCAAATCGTTGAACAGGAACTTATTCTCCAAAATGTACCTGTCCCGATGGAAAGAGCGAATGTTGAAAATGAGGCGTCTAACGATGAATCAAGTTCTTTAATTCATCGTGCAAAAAACTATGTCAGCCGACGAGTATTGAAAAATCAATTGCATCCGGAGTTAGCTGACCCAAATAGCAATGAATGGCGATTGATGCATCTACTAATGGAAAGACTTGTTAAATCCATAGGAGATAAAAAGCTTATTGTCGCACCTATTCCATATTATGATTCAGTTACATATAAAGAGTCACCCTTTTTCCTAAAGGAATTCGAAAAGTACGCGAATAGTCGTGTTTCCATTGTCGATTTGGCCACCATGTTAAACGGTAATCATTCGTTAGAAAAAGACGAAATATTTCTTCCGCTTTGTGGACATTTTACACCAAAAGCGCATGATTTAGTTGCAAATAGTATTGCCAATAAGCTAACCATTCCTAAAAGAGCAAATAAGCGAGTAACTTCGAATACTTCTGACTCCTACGTTCTTGGAATTTCTTGTTTTTATCATGATTCTGGAGCTGCACTGCTGAAAAATGGAAAGATTATCGCCGCAGCACAAGAAGAACGCTTTACACGCATAAAACATGATAAATCATTTCCAGGGAACGCCATTAATTATTGCTTGGAAGAAGGTCGATTAAACATTAACCAACTAGAAGCAATTGTCTACTATGACTATGAGTCTTGGACGATTGAACGTGTTCTTCACAACAAACAAGCAATTGGCAATAAAGGAGAGGCACTTTGGGAAAATGCCAAAAAAAGCTTGTATACCAAACTCAAATTGCCCCACATTATTCGACGGGAAACAAATTACAGCGGTAATATTTATAAAACCCAGCATCATATTTCACATGCAGCAGGTACTTTTTACCCTTCTCCGTTTAATGAAGCCGCGATTCTTGTTGTAGACGGTGTGGGTGAATGGGCATGTTCCACAATCGCCACTGGGAGTAATAACAATATTACTATTGAGGCGCAACAACATTATCCGCATTCGCTCGGGTTACTGTACTCCGCCTTTACCTATTTCTGTGGGTTCAAAGTGAATTCCGGTGAATACAAACTTATGGGACTCGCCCCATATGGAACTCCAATTTACTCGGATATTATAAAACAGCATCTTGTTGATATAAAGGATGATGGATCCATTTTCCTGGACCTCGATTACTTTTCATTCTTGGAAGGTGAGAAAATGACGAATAGTCGTTTTGCTGAATTATTCGGCGGGTCGGAACGTTCGAGAGAATCAGAAATAACGCGTCGAGAAATGGACTTAGCAGCTTCTATTCAGGCTGTGACAGAAGAAATTGTCATTAAAATGGCCAATCATGCCTATAAATTAACAGGCAAAAAGAACTTAGTGATGTCCGGAGGTGTAGCGTTAAACTGCGTTTCTAATGGCAAGCTTTATGACACTACTCCTTTTGAGGATTTTTATTTTCAGCCAGCTTCTGGTGATGCAGGAGGGGCTGTGGGGTGCGCCTTAAACTGGTATTTCGAAAACGCTGAAAATCCGCAAAAGGAATCACAACCTAATGCTTACTTAGGCCCTGATTTTTCAATGAACGAAACAAGTTCATTCCTGGAAACAAAAGGACTGAAATATCACACTTTTGCAGCTGAAAATAGGGCCTCAAAAATAGCCGAACTGCTCAACGAAAAGAATATCATCGGTTATTTTGATGGACGCATGGAATTTGGTCCTAGAGCTTTAGGTAATCGATCAATTATTGCTAATCCAATGGATGTGGAAATGCAATCTAAATTGAACCTGAAGATTAAGTTTCGTGAATCTTTTCGCCCCTTCGCTCCCATATTTGCCGAAGAAAGAACAGAGCAATATTTTGATTTCGATAGACCAAGTCCCTACATGTTAGTTGTTCGAAATGTCAAAGAAGAGTTATTGGTTACTCCAAAAACGGACCAAAAAGCGACAGACAATATGATTGAGATTGTCAATCAAAAACGTAGTGAACTTCCGGCAATAACACACGTTGATAACTCGGCTCGACTCCAATCTGTTAGCAAGGAACAAAACCCGCGTTTTCATGACATTCTTATGAAGTTTGAAAAGCACACAGGAAAGGCAGTATTGATTAATACATCCTTTAATGTTCGCGGTGAACCGATTGTTTGTAATTTAAACGATGCATACAAATGTTTTATGCGGACCAATATGGATGTTCTTGTATTGAACGACTGTTACCTCATCAAAAGTGAACAACCAGATTGGCAAGAAATAGAGAATTGGCAAGAAACCTTCGAACTGGATTAACATGAGTCACGCTATTCGTACAAAAAAAACTGAGAACAACTCATCTTACTGGGTTCAACCTGAAACTTCCAAGCGCTATTCTGCATCGAGTTTACCGATTGAAACAAATGATATTTCAGAGCTTGTTGATGCTCTACTTGCCGAATTCAAAATGACCAACGCCGATTTGATTCCGGGAATGAAAGAAGATCTGAAAAATTGGCTGGAGTCAATGAAGTCGACGGAACTGAACGAGATAGACGCTAGCAAAGTCCGAGATTTTATTTATGAAATGTTTTAGGCATGCAAGCATCTTTGAGACTTTCAGGGATTAAAACGCTCATGCTTCTTGACAATTCTTTTCAATCTGACGCCCGAGTCGAAAAAGAGGCAAAAACACTTATTAGCCATGGAGCCCATGTTACTGTGTTCTGTATAAAAGATGACGACCTGCCTGCACATGAGCAAAGAGATGGATATGGAATTGTACGATGCATTGAACACGGATACAATGCCCCATTACGAAAATCGTACAAGGATTTCGTAGCCACCACGGTAAAAAAAATTTTGGAGGAATCATTTGATGTATTGCATTGTCATGATTTCTACATGCTAAGTATTGGTGCAGAGGTCAAAAAAAAGCGCCCCTCGGTCATATTAATATACGATGCGCATGAATACTTGGCCGGTTGGCCATTTTACAAAACCTCAGAGGGGTTAAACAAGTGGAAGGGTAAGTTAGTTTGGAATAAACTAATTCGAAAAGAGAAAGCTGAAATTCTACATGCAGATGCGGTATTAACCATTACGGATAGCATTTCCGATAGATTGAAGAGCAAATACAACCTGAAAAAGAAACCATCAGTACTCGGTAACTACCCTTCCAAATTTGAGCTAAAAAAAAATGATCGGTACTTTCAAGACAAGTATAAACTGAAAAAGGAAACTAAAATCATTATTCATTCTGGTACGATTTATCACGCGGATGATCAACTTGCGCTCCTGTTTGATGTCCTGAAACAACACGATGACTTAGGATTAATTTTCGTTGGCAATCGTCCTCGATTCTACGAAATTGAAGCCATGGTTCAATTGGATGAATCGCTGCAGCAAAAAGTCTTCTTTCATCCGTATCCAGATAGACAAGAAGAGGTGATCAATCTTCTCGCGAGCGCTGATATTGGGTTACTTCATATTATTGATAAATGGGAAGCTCATACCATCGGTTTCTCCAATCGCTTTGTTGAATATTCAGTAGCCGAGCTCCCCGTGGTTGCGACTCCTCAGAATTTTACGCGAGAAATCAATAATGAATACCATTGCGCCACTTTCTACTCGACACAGGATAATACATCATTGAATCAAGCAATCGAACGACTATTGAACGATTATGATGCATTCAAACAAGGTGCTATGAAAGCTGGCAAAAACATGCATTGGGACTCAGTATCGCAAACATTAGTTAATTTGTACGCAGCATTGACCGCATGAGTGAACCATTTTTTTCCGTCATTACTCCTGTGTATAACAGAGAAGAAATCGTTGTTGAAACGATCCTCTCCGTTCTTAAGCAATCGGATGGTGATTTTGAATACATCCTCGTGAACGATGCCAGTGCAGATAATTCCTTGGATGTACTTCATGCCTTTTCTAAACAAGACAGCCGCATTCGGGTCATTGATCTTGAAGAAAATTCAGGCCGTTGCTTCGCACGAAATAAGGGACTTCAAGAAGCTAGAGGGAACTGGATCTGTTACCTCGATTCTGACGATATTTTTTATGAGAATCACCTCAGTACCATGCGGGCATCCATCAACTTGAAACCAGAAATTCGCGTTTTTGCTACAGACCAACATATCAATGGGAAGTTAAAACACTACCGCAGGTCAAAACTGCATGAAGATGGAATACTTCTTGAATTAAACGACTTTATTGAAGACAACCCACTCACTGGCAATCAAATCTGTCATGCGCGCAATAACACTATTGCCTGGTCAGACGAACGAATTCCAATTTCTGAAGATTGGTTGTTTACGCGATCCATCGCCATCAACTACCCCATTTTTAAACGTGCTATTCCAACGAGCAATTTACGTGAGCACGACCAACGCAGTATGAATACGGTAGATGCTCAATCGTTCGTTAAGCACAACTTGCACGCTGCAGAAAAATTCATCTCAGAAAACGACCTATCGCCGTCATTAAGGCGCAGAATTCAATCGTATACCTTAATCCTTTGCACCAACGTCTTCTTAAAGAATCGGCAAAAAAAAGAAGCCTTTAAGTTATTCCGTAAAGCTTTAAAAATGGGAAAAACCTACACATACCTTCTTTTTTACAAGGCTATCCTTAAGTTCTTTTTGTAACCATCCTATTTCATAGCTTCCCAGCACATGGTCATGTTGTGATTAATCATTAAATTCACACTTCCAAACGATCAACCTTTACGTGAAGTACACATTTCATACAATTAACCACTGCAACATGTGTGGTGCTGAAAAAGCGCATTTCAAAACATTGGGTAAGCGTTTAAATGGCAGTCAAGGAAAGAATCCAAGAAAAAAAATAGGAATCACGACAACGATTCAACAGTGTGGAAAATGTGACTTGATTTTTTCAAACCCGCAACCAATTCCGGAGAGTCTTCAAGATCATTATGGGATGCCACCCGAAAGCTATTGGACAGATAGTTATTTCTCCGTCGATGAGAATTATTTTAAAGGAGTCATTAATTGGCTAAATGGTATTCGCCCAATTGAAAAAGGAATGAAAGCACTGGATATTGGGGCCGGAATAGGAAAATGCATGATTGCCTTGGAAGCTGCAAACTTTGAAGTTCACGGTATTGAACCATCTATTCCGTTTTATGAACGCGCCTTGAGCAGAATGGATATACCCGCCGAAAGAATGCAGAATATGTCTGTTGAGGATGCTCACTTTTCCGAAGAACTATTTGATTTCATCACTTTTGGCGCGGTTCTCGAGCACTTATATGATCCAGCTGGATCAATTGAAAAAGCGCTCTCATGGTTGAAACCTGGAGGAATCATTCACATTGAGGTACCAAGTGCTCACTGGTTTACAAATAAGTTCATCAATCGGGTCTATAAGTTAAAGGGGATGGACTACGTTGGTAACTTAAGTCCAATGCACGAACCTTATCATCTGTATGAATTTGGACTAAAGTCCTTTCAAGAACACGCCAATAAGCATAACTACGAAATAGCCGATTATCATTATATTGTTTGTGATACTTTTTTACCATCATTTCTGGACTTTGTATTAAAACCATATATGAAATCAACAAATAAAGGCATGCAACTCGCCTTATTATTACAAAAAAAAGGATGAGTTACCCACAACATGATAAATGCATTGTCTGTGGATCTGCAGAGCTAACCGATTTGAAAGATTATTCAGAAACGGCGCTTTGTAAATGCAATCATTGTTCTATGGTGTTCTCCAGAAATATTCCTTCGACGCATGAACTTGAAGAGTATTATAGCCGCGAGAACTATAACAGAACGGCTTACCTATCTCCTATTACCGTTAACCGATATATAGCACTTCTTGATGAGTTTGAAAAATACCGAAAGACGAACCGAATTCTCGATGTTGGAGCAGGCTACGGCTTTTTACTAAAAATTGCCAAGTCGAAAGGCTGGGAAGTTTATGGTACCGAATTGACAGATGATGCTGTGGAGCACTGCAAAGCGGAAGGAATTGAAATGCGCAAAGGAAACCTTCATGAAGTTGGTTTTGAGGAAGGAATGTTCGATGTCATTACGAGTATCGAAGTTATAGAGCATCTAAATACGCCGAATGAATTGGTCGGCGAAATGAAAAGATTGCTTAGACCAGGGGGAAAAGCTTATCTAACCACCCCTAATTTCAATGCATTACTTCGTTATCGACTTAAGTCAAAATATGACGTTATTGAATTTCCACTTCACCTCTGTTATTATACGAAACGAACACTCGGAAAGCTCTTCAAAGATCACGGTTTTCAAGTGGAAAAAATCCGTACAACAGGTATCAGTTTAACGCGACTTAGAACAAGTAAAGGAAAGAGCAATCAAGACTACGTATCTGAGACTTCTGATGACGAAATGATTCGCTATCGCATTGAACGGAATTGGTTCCTGCGAGTCGGCAAAGGTATGATCAATGGAATCCTCAACCTTTTCAAGGTTGGCGATAGTTTGAAAGCCAGTTTTATCAAAAAATAAAAGCCGGCATTGTATGCCGACTTTAAAAAAATGTTTTCTCTAGTTATCTGATCATTGTTTCAGTATACGAACCGGAGTACCTCCATTAACGTGTAGGAAGTAAACGCCACTCATGAGGTCAGTCATATCAATGGTGTGTTGATCAAAATGACCTTTCTGCACAGATTTTCCGCTAAAATCGAGCAACTCATAATCTGCGCTCTCAATTGAAACCGATACTATTCCCCCTGTTGGGTTTGGATAAATAGTGATTTTCTCTGTTTCAACTCCTTTCAATCCAGCAGTACAATTCCCTGTTGTCATTGTTACAGATGGTTGAATAGTTCCAGTATTTAAGGTAAGAGCTCCTGTTGGAGTATGGAAGAAATGTGTTCCCGTAAGCGCTCCTGTATTGGTTGATTGGTTCCCGATATAATAGTTTCCGGAGCCAGTAATTGTATCACAATTAAGGAAATCATTACCCACACAAAATACACCGTCGTTTGTAATTACTCCATCGAGGTTTTGCGTGTTACAATTTGAAAAATCATTGGCTACATCAATACTCCATGTATTATTAATACGCCCTTGATTGTGCATATTATTGGTAACCGTCAGCATGTGAGAGTTATCAAATGTTGCCATCTCATCAACAGCTAAATCGTAGACCGTTGCAAATCCCGTATTGATAAATGGCCCTTGGACTAACATACTATCCGTATTTGTCAAGGTTCCGGAATTGTCCATTGAACCTCCTACAGCTATCCAAAAGTCATTAATTCCCGCTATTCCTGAATTCGTTATTGCTCCTTGTGCCAGAACACTATCGATACTGTTCATGCTTCCTGTGTTGGTGATAAAACCACCACTCGATACCCAAATCAAATGCGAGGTATAAACACCGTGATTAACGAGCGAGCCACCGTCAATCCATACAGATCTATCAGCTCCACCTTCTGTTAGAGATCCAGAGCTATTGATGAGAATCTGTCCACTGGTATAATAAACATCCAGATTCAAGATCACATCATGATTGATTATCAAGCTGTCTCCATTCGAAGGAATTCCTGCAGGAGACCAAATAAGTGGATTGTAAAAATCTCCCGAACTAATTGTCGTTCTGTTCGTTTGCCCGAGACTAGTCAAAGGAATTAACAAGAGAAAGAGTAGTACTTTTTTCATATTTCGTGGTTAAAGTGTTTCTGCAAATTACTATAATTTCCTAAGCCTCGCAATAAAGAAAGTGCTTTAGAAACATTTGATTCAAGAGGAAATACCAACATCCAGTTCACAATTTGATTATTCCTAGTTACCTTTACGTTCATGTGCGGAATAAGCGGACTTATCGACTTCACAAAAGCATCTTCCGAAAGGGTTTTAAGAGATATGACTCAAACGCTCGCACATCGCGGCCCAGATGGTGAGGGAATTCATTTCTTCGAAGGGGAAATGGCTCAAGTTGGTCTTGGACATCGTCGATTGGCAATTTTAGATTTATCTGAGCATGGTCATCAACCGATGCGGTATGAGCATTTATGGATTTGTTTCAATGGTGAGATCTATAACTTTCAGGAAATCAAGACTGAACTTACCAGTTTAGGTCACATATTTAAGACCAACTCTGATACCGAAATGATTCTTCACGCCTATGCTGAATGGGGCGCAAAATGTCTTGATAAATTCATCGGAATGTTTGCCATCGTCATCTATGATGAAGATCAGCAGCGTGTCTTTTGTGCACGTGACCGGGCAGGTGTAAAGCCTTTTTTCATGTATTTGAAACAAGGACTTTTCATGTTTTCTTCAGAATTAAAAGCTTTTCACGCTCATCCAAATTTTACAAAGAGTATTAATCATGATGCCGTTGGAGCATTTATGCAGTACGGGAATATACCAACACCCCACTGTATTTTCGATGATTGTCTTAAACTGAGAGCTGGCCATTACTTTTTTCTGGATCTCGCGAATCCTCCTAAAGATATTCATACAATTTCTCAAACTCAGTATTGGAATGTCTATGACGCTTATAATGAGCCAAAGCTCAACTTACCATATGAAGAAGCCATTCAAGAGACGGAGAAAATTCTTCAATCCGCATTCGACTATCGAATGGTTGCAGATGTTCCCGTGGGGGTTTTCTTGAGCGGAGGCTATGATTCAGCTTGCGTTACAGCCATACTGCAGCAAAACAGAACTGAACGACTTAAAACCTTTACCATTGGTGTGCCGGATATTGGGCTAAACGAAGCGCCTTATGCAAAAGATGTTGCTGACCACCTGGGCACAGACCATACGGAGATTACTTGCACCCAAAAAGATGCACTTGAGTTAATTCAAGATCTACCTTTTTTCTTTGATGAACCCTTTGCCGATTCTAGTGCTATTCCAACCACACTAGTCAGCAAAATGGCCAGAAAGGAAGTAACTGTTGCCTTGAGTGCTGATGCCGGAGATGAAATCTTTGCCGGATACAATCGATACGACTATATGATTCGCTATGGTAAAAAGCTCAACAGCATCCCAGGATTCATGCGTAAATCTGCAGCCGGACTCATGCAAAATATATCGTCAGAAAGAATTCCTGTACTGAAGCATAAATACAATTTTCACAATCGCTACGAAAAGCTAAAGAACATCTTAAAAGATCCTTCCAATGAACGGATCATGTTGAGTCTAAGTCAACAATTTACCGATCATCAATTAAAAGAAGTATTGGTCGGTGATGTTGCAAATTTGGAAACATTATACAGTAGTTTAGAGTTGACCCAGAATAAAACGCCTCTCTCTTATATGATGGCTATCGATTATCAAACATACTTGCTTGATGATATTCTTCAAAAAGTCGATCGATCAACTATGTCTCAGAGCCTGGAGGGAAGAGAACCTTTTTTGGATCAGCGCATTATTGAATATGCAGCGCGCTTACCGGATCAATATAAATATCAAAACGGTGTTAAGAAACGAATTCTAAGAGATATAGTTCACCAATATATTCCGAAAGAGCTTATGGACCGACCAAAGATGGGGTTCGCAATTCCCATTGCGCATTGGTTAACCAATGAATTACGTGACCTTGTTGAAACATATACGTCAGAAGCAACGATTAAATCTCAAGGCATCTTTAACTGGGAATACGTCAAGAAATTGAAAGAGGATTTCTTTGGTGGAAAAAAAGAGTTCGACACTAAAATCTGGTACCTTTTAACTTTTCAAATGTGGTACAGTAAATGGATGAACGCGTCATGAATGTTCTGTATTTATCATATGACGGCATGACTGATCCTCTTGGTCAGTCTCAGGTGCTTCCTTATCTCCGAGGGCTCTCTGAGCAAGGTTACACCATACACTTAGTGAGTTATGAAAAGCAAGATAAATTCAAAAAGCACCGTAACCATATTCAAAAAATATGTGATGACGCCAACATATGTTGGCACCCGCAGGATTACGTCTTGGGGGGTTCCATTTTGACAACTCTCAAGCAGGTTCGAAGAATGCGTAAAATCGCTTTTTATCTAAATGAAAAATATACCTTTTCTATAGTTCATTGTAGAAGTTATATTGCTGCACTTGCAGGACTAAGATTAAAGCAAAAAAAAGGCGCGAAGTTCATTTTTGATATGCGCGGATTTTGGGCAGATGAGCGCGTAGATGGTGGTCTTTGGAACCTTAAAAATCCGCTTTACAAAACAATATACAGGTACTTTAAACGCAAAGAACTCCAGTTCTTTCGAGAATCAGACTATACTATTTCATTGACACATAATGGAAAAAATGAAATTGAGTCCTGGAAGCCACTAAAAGATAAGAACTTAAATATTGAAGTGATCCCTTGTTGTGTTGATCTTGATTTGTTTAATCCGGCAAGAATAGATTTATCAGAACAGCAAACGGTAAAAGAGCAATTGGGAATTCAGGACTCAAATTTTGTGCTCGGTTATGTTGGATCCATAGGCACATGGTATATGCTACCTGAAATGCTCGATTATTTCAAGCTACAGCTAACTCATAATGAGCAAGCCGTTTTCTTATTTGTAACAGGAGAATCTCCCGATTTCATAAAGTCAGCTGCCCGGGAAAAGAACATTCCACCAGAGAAAATCATCGTAGTCTCAGCACTGCATAAAGACGTTCCACTGTATTTATCTCTTTTTGATAAATCTATTTTTTTCATTCGCTCTACCTTTTCAAAAAAGGCTTCTTCCCCGACAAAGCAAGGAGAGATAATGGCAATGGGAATTCCATTAGTTTGTAATTCAGGCGTTGGTGATACTGATGAAGTCGTCTTAAAATATAATTGTGGTCACGTAGTTAAAACGTTTTCGGACGTTGCCTATCTTGAGGCCATTGAATCAAAAGAACACTTCGACCCTGATACAATTGCAAGCGGTGCAAAAAACTATTTTTCATTGGAAGAAGGTGTCAAACGATATGTAAAAGTCTATAATTCAGTTCATGGGTAAGCATATTGTATTTATTGCACCGTACCCGAAGGGACAAGCTCCTTCTCAGCGTTTTCGCTTTGAACAATACTTTTCCATTCTTGAAGAAAAAGGGCATTCGCTTGAATTTCATTCTTTCCTGAGCGAAAAGACATGGAAAAAGCTGTATGAAAAAGGGTCTTTTGTGAACAAAGCTCTTGGAATGATGAGTAGCTTTTGGAGGCGCTTTTTATTGTTATTTATGCTGAAAAAAGCGGATTACGTCTTCATTCATCGGGAAGCCTCCATGATTGGTCCACCAATATTCGAATGGATTATTGCAAAAGTTCTCAGAAAAAAATACATCTATGACTTCGACGATGCTATTTGGCTTCCAAATTACAGCGAGACGAATGCTCGATTTCATCGCCTTAAGGCTTATGGAAAAGTGAAGCGAATCATTAAATGGGCACATACCGTTTCGGCCGGCAATAACTACTTGAAGGGATACGCAAAGCAGTATAATAACCGTGTGTACGTGATTCCAACGACTATTGACTTAAAAAATGTACATAATGAATCTGCTGATGTAAGGCAAGAACCCGTCAACATTGTTTGGACAGGAACTCATACAACCATGGGGTATCTGAAAAATTTCGTTCCCATACTGCAAGATCTTGAAGCTTCTGAACAGTTCACTTTTACCGTAATTTCTAATCAACCACCAGAGTTTAGCTTTGATTCGCTGCGCTACGTACCATGGAATAAAGCAAGTGAAATAACGGATTTAGCAAAATCTTGCATTGGTGTCATGCCCATGGAAGAAAACGAATGGTCAGAAGGGAAATGCGGCTTTAAGGGTTTACAATATATGGCGCTCGGAATTCCAGCTATTCTCTCGCCGGTTGGTATGAATAAGGAGATTATTGATAATGGCAAAAACGGTTTTCTTTGCCAAGATAAGGAAGCATGGAAAGAATGCATTCGCTCGTTAATCAAAGATCCCGAATTACGTTATTCGATCGGATTAGAAGGAAAAAATACCGTGAAAGAAA
The DNA here is from genome assembly GCA_002427735.1 of Flavobacteriales bacterium UBA6051. Taxonomy (GTDB): domain Bacteria; phylum Bacteroidota; class Bacteroidia; order Flavobacteriales_D; family Crocinitomicaceae; genus UBA4466. The sequence continues at coordinate 100,283 of DIYP01000018.1, read as the reverse complement.
GGTATTCAGTCGAAGCCAACGTAGAAAAATATTTGAGTTTATTCGAAATATGAAATTACTATTTGCAAGCGCCAATGTGAACAAGGCGAATGAGATTCAGAGTATGTTACCGGATGGTTTCGACATGCTGACTTTATCGGACATTTCTCTTTCAGAAGATATTCCAGAGACGTCGCCAACAATTGAAGGAAATGCAATTCAAAAGGCCAATTACATCACCGAACATTTTGACATTGATTGTTTTGCGGATGATACAGGCCTGGAGGTTACAGCTTTAAACATGGAACCTGGTGTACTATCTGCGCGCTACGCTGGGCCTGAAAGAAATGATCAAAAAAATATAAATCGTGTATTGGAAGGTCTGGAAAATGCATCGGACAGATCAGCACAATTTAAAACGATCATTGCATTAAACCTGAGTGGCAAACAGCATTTATTCGAAGGCATTGTAACTGGTAATATTCGTAGAGAAATGACTGGAACTAATGGTTTTGGATACGATCCGATCTTTGAACCTGAAAACTGTGGAAAAACGTTTGCAGAAATGTCAATGGATGAAAAAAACCGCTATAGTCATCGTGCACGGGCGCTCGCTAAAATGATGGATTTTCTAAAAACCATTAGTTAGGTAAAACTGGAAAAATTGAAAGCCAGACATCTGCTTGCTTGACACTGATTTCGGTCTCACCAAAATACCATACATAGAGTTTTATCCTTGTTTCTACGCCCTGTTCGTTGTTTACAAAATGATCTGCAAACACTTTATCCCACTTAGCTGTCTCATTCACTAATGGTAGCGTATGATATTCTTTGACAATATTATCTTCCTCGACGGTAAAAACGAGTAGCGACTTTTCCAAATCTGGCACCTGATTCACTTGGGCACTAACAGTTCCAGACAGATAACAATAATCAACTGTATCAGGTAATACTGTGTTGACTAACTCAAAAAAAGGATTCTCCATCCCCATCAAGTATATTGTTCCTTGCTCTCCTGTAACGATACGCTCAGGTGAAGGAATGTTTACCTTTTCGAGTTTGCCCGCGCCAAAATCAGTCGCAATATGTTCTACCGTCCAACGATTTCTTTCCTTACCAACTGATTTAAAAAGAGAAGTTTTATATGTATGGCCGCTATACACCACAGCGTTTGAATCGGGCATGAACTCATCTACCAGTTTTAAATCTGGGTGAAATAATAATGACGTGAACTCCGTACCTCCTTCATTCGGACCAAAATGACTGTCCCAAACGAAAAAGCTTCCTGCGTCAATTTGCTTTGTTGAGCGATCTGCAAATCTAGCCTCTTCATTGTTGAACATATCCAGATCGAGGTAATACCAAACCCTCGGATCATATGCATAAACCGTTTCGTTCGAAACATTAACCGATTTTATTGTCTCTGCCGCCAGATAGATCCCTTCTTCTTCGAAGTCTCGTTCAAATGGAATCCTTACCCACGGTTTATTCTGAAAAAAACCAATCGCAATGACGAGCAATACGAACCAATGAAGCCAAACCTTCTGACTACCAAAAATAGTGGTTAATACCACCAAAGAAATTGCCATGAATGGGAAAAAGGGAATCATAATACGCTCAAGTCCAAACGCACCAACATCTCCTCTCCAGTATGCGTAAGCATGTAGTACAAAATAACCTATTCCACATGCGCTGAATAATAAAAATGAAACCGTTTGTTTCAGATCCTTGTCTCGGAACAACGTCTTTCTAGTCAGGAGAAGGTAACCCGCGATAGATCCAATCAAAAACACAACTCCCACATATTCAGGAAGCTTATACAGGTAATAGTTCCAATCGCCTGAACCATACAATGTTTGCTTATCATAAGGATTTCCCTTAATGAGCCAAAAGAATCCTTCTTCTAAAAAAAATCCTCCAATAATGGAATACAACAGAAAGCCCGTTACCAAAAAAGGAATAGACTTCCACTGACGAAGCATGGCAAGAGCTACTGCGAATAGAGGCAGGAACAATACTCCTTCATTTCGCACCATTGGGATAAATGATAACAGTACCGCTGAGAGTATATACTTTTCGCGTGTTAATAAGAAAATGCCAGCGATCAATACAAGTGAAAAAAGAGGCTCCGTCAGTGCAGAAAAAGAGGCAAGCAGAAAAGCTGGAATGGCGAATAGAACAAGCAATACAAAAGTGTGCCCACGCACTTTCCAATGTTTAAGTATTCTACTACAATACCAACCTGTAAGTACCAATATCAGGCAGTTCATGAGTTGGACACCGTATAATCCAAACTGCGCAAATGGACTTGACAATAAAGTAAAAACTGGTTTTCCCCAGTGGTCAAGGAGCAACTCGGGATGTCCCCAAGAAGCGCGTGCAATCATATAATGCTGATATGTATCGGCACCACCAAAAACACTGGAAGAAAACCCGATGATAGTGGCGAGTGTAATGAATATAATTATTGCCAGAAAAGTATCGGCATGATTCTGTATGAGCTTACTCCAATGCACCTCAGAATTATTGGATTAGCACATCTTTGATTTTTCCTTCTTCCTGATATTCCGAATCCGTATTAATTTCCCAAAGGTTAGTACTTGAATGCCCTAAACTATTTTTTGCGGCCAAAATCCCCATCAAAATAGAATGATCCTGGTTGTTATACTTAAATGCGCCATAACGTCCTATCACAGTCAGTCCATTATAAGTATCTAGATAAGATTCAACCACTTTCAAATGCTTTTGATAACCTGTTTGATAAACTGGATAACATTTGGGAACACGCACAACTGCTGTATCTAAAATTTCAAGGTTGTCATCAATGAGCCCTAATGTTTTTAATTCTTTACTTCCCAGATCACCCAAAACCTTATCGTCTGCGCTCCAAATCTCATCGTTATCAAACGCCCAGTATTCCAAGCACAAAATCGTGCTGTTTTCATCACCATTCAGAGAAGGACACCAATTCCTGAAATTGGTAATTCGCCCCAACTTAACATCCGCAGAATGGACGTAAATCCAATTATCTTCAAACAACTCCTGAGAATTACAGTTGAGGTACACGAGGATGGTATTTCTGAAAAACAGCGCATCTGTCGCCTTTTTAACATCAATCGGACACTCATCCAAACCAGCAACTAATTTAGTCATCGGCATTGTACTAATGACTTCATCAGCGTTTACAATTGTCCCATCAACTAACTCAATTCCTTTTACATTTTTGCCCTCTACCACCAAACGCTTTACAGGTTGGGAAAGATGTACCTTTCCTCCGAACTCCTGAACCTTTTGTGCCGCTCTTTCATATAGTGTTCCCGTACCCGACTTTGGATAGTGAAACTGATCAACTAAGGTCTTATGCTTATTATTTCTTCCTCCGACCATTGCATTTTTAATGGCTCCAAAAAGTGATAACGTTTTAATACGCTGAGCAGCCCAATCAACATCAATATCAGAAGCATCAATTCCCCAAAGTTTTTCCGTATAATTCTTAAAGAAGATCGAATAAAGCTTTTTTCCGAATCTATTTGTTACCCATTCATCGAAGCTTTTCGGATTTTTAATCGGACGAATACGCTGAACCATATAGTCGAACAATACGCGCACAATCGTTGTGAAACGAAGATTACGAATAACATTACCCAATTTGAGAGGGTAAAAGAAGAATTTATTCCCGTAATAAATCCGCGTAAGTCGGTTAACTACTGTGTAATCCTGTTCAACTAATTCAGCAAAAAAACCATTCACGGTTGGGTCGGTACTAAAGAATCGATGAGGGCCAAGGTCTACACGTTGATTCCACAAATCGAAACTACGCGACATTCCACCGATATAAGGACTGGCCTCAAAAACCTCTACTTCCACTCCTTCCTTTGCTAAAGCATATGCTGCAGACAATCCAGCGGGACCAGCACCTATAACTACTACCTTTTTCTTACTCATAAATTGCACTGCGTTGGTAAACATCAACCTTAACATCAAATAACGTTAAGGTATCTTGCTCACTATTGTTGATCATGTAAAACTGAAAAGGATCACTTTCTGAACGAATTTCCGGCGTTAAGTACATGATGGAAAACTCCTTAAAGTCTTTTTCTTCTTTTGTAATATAACTGTCTAATCCTTGGACTCTGTATTTGTAGGCTTTATTCTTGTGCGCAAATGTAGAGGTAACCGTTGTTTGATTCAACAGATTAGCAGAAGAATGCACCTTCCCGGTTACTATTATCCAAGCGTGATCCTTTGTCGAAAGGTCTGAAAAAGCCATCTCATATTTTGCAGAAACCTGACCAGGTAGAACAGTTGAAAAATGACCACTCTTCAATTCTGGATAGCCTTTAAATGCACCGTTCTGATCTATTAAATACTGTGAAGAATAACAATAATAGTCAGTTTGGAAGGCACTTATATCTTCAATCGTTGTTGTCGACCTGTTCACAAGCAGATACTTGTCCGCTCCTGGCTCTGGAGACAAATCGAGAAATACTTTCCAATAATACTTTTCCGTCATTCTAGATGCGTCAATGATACCTCTATGATACTGTACCGTCTGAAAAATATTCAACCCAATGAGAGCTATCACTCCGAAAAACAATAATAGGCGTTTACCTATACCCTTTCTAAAATCCTCAATAAAATAAGCTATTGGAATAATAAGCAGTGGATATGCTTGAACCATGGTGCGCTGTGAAAAAGAAGTGGCATACCACCATGAAGACCAACAAGAGGAAACATAGATATAGCAAATAGTAAAGAGTACCGTTGCCCATAGCCAAGGACGCTTCGATCGAATCGCCCAAACAATCCCTATTAGTGACAGGAACATCATTGGAGTATATAAAAGCCAGCCTTTACGGTAAGAGAACAAAAAGTTAAACAAATTTGGATCTAACAAATCCAAACCTTCTCCCGGGTTATTATAACTATCATATAGCCATGAACCAGCGTAAACTTTCCAATAAATCAACTGTGGTAGTAACATTATCACGACCCCAAGTCCCATCAGCAAAATATGCTTAAAATACTTTAGTGCCCCAATGAGTCGTTGTCCAATATGATCCAACGATTTAATACCATAAAACATGGGAATGATTACTGACATTAACTCAGTCGGTCGACTCAAAGTAAGTAATCCAATGACCAATCCTATGCCGAGCGCAAGTTTGATCTTTTTCGTTTCATACCAACGAATGGTGAACCAAATGAGAACAGCATACCCTGCAAATAAATATATGTGAGGCATACAATGCGAACCAGTATGAATTTGGTAATAGTTTGTCCCAAAAACCATCGCCAATATGGCAATACCAGCTGTTCTATCTGAAAAAAAACGCGATAGTATTTTGGTCGTTAGCCATAAACCCAAACACATATAAAACACGCTCCCTAAGGTCATCGAATATTGACTGGGAAGTGCAAAACCATCAACTGGATATCCGCCAATCCATGAAACCAATAAGCCAATTAAAAAGAAAGGGAAATAAAAAATCGCAAGCCCCATTGGGTACTTCATCACCCAATTCCCAGATTCCGCTACTGCAGCCTGATAAAATGTCGCTGATTCCACATTAGAGTTCAATGCATGGGTAACAGTATCAAAATTATCCAGCCCTAAATCACCATGTATAAACGTCTGCGGCAAGTACAAATAATAGCCATAAACATCCCAGGAAATAATTCGAGGAAGCAGACCGTTGGAAAAAAGATAGATGATCAAATAAAGCGCACCAAACAAAGCGGCTTTGCCCGCAAACGTTTTAGGAATCAAGTACGCTATCTGTCTCATGAATAATAAGGTTGGCAAAGATAAAAAAAATAGGTTTGCTCATTGTTGGTAAATCCCACGAACATAGTTGACATTTTCTTATCCAAGCAGTACATTTGTGCCTTTGAAAGTACAACATATCGGGTAGTCACGATTCGTGAGTAAACCGGGCCAAAATTATCGACGTATGTCAAGAATTATCTACACCAAGACGGACGAAGCTCCGGCTTTGGCAACGCAATCGTTATTACCTATAGTGAAAGCATTCACTAAATCTGCAAATATTGAAATCGAAACCCGAGATATTTCTCTAGCTGGAAGAGTCATTGCACGTTTTCCCGAATATTTATCGGAAGAGCAAAGAATTAGCGATGCGTTAGCTGAATTAGGTGATTTAGTGAAAAAACCTGAAGCGAACATCATTAAACTTCCCAATATCAGTGCGTCGATTCCGCAATTAAAAGCGACAATTAAAGAGCTACAAGATGGCGGTTACGCTATTCCTAATTATCCAGATGAACCATCTTCAGAAGAAGAAAAGGAGATAAAAGCTAGATACGATAAGATTAAAGGAAGCGCCGTTAATCCAGTATTGCGAGAAGGAAATTCAGACCGTAGAGCTCCGATGCCCGTCAAACAATATGCGAAGGCGAACCCTCACTCCATGGGAGCTTGGTCAACTGATTCAAAATCACATGTATCTCACATGGACTCAGGAGACTTCCGCTCAAATGAAAAATCAACGACTATCGGTCAGGCTGGAAATGTTCGTATCGAGCTTACCTCTGCAGATGGCTCAACTCAGGTATTAAAAGATAAGATAAATGTTCTGGAAGGTGAAATCATTGATGCAACAGTGATGAGCAAAAAAGCATTGATCACATTTCTTGAACAACAAATCCAAGACGCCAAGGAGAAAGGGATTTTGTTTTCAGTCCACATGAAAGCAACAATGATGAAGGTTTCAGATCCAATTATCTTTGGTCATGTTGTATCGGTTTTCTTCAAAGATTTGTTTGCTAAGCATGGACAGTTATTTGAAGAACTTGGGGTTGACGTTAACAATGGCTTTGGAGATCTTCTTTCGAAAATTCAGTCGTTACCTGAGGATAAACAAAACGAAATTAAACAAGATATTGCATCATGTTATGCTAATGGGCCTGCGCTTGCAATGGTCGATTCTGATAAAGGAATTACAAATCTTCATGTTCCAAGTGATGTCATCATTGACGCTTCCATGCCAGCGATGATTCGCAACTCAGGGCAAATGTGGAATGCTGACGGAAAACCACAGGACACTAAAGCGGTTATTCCTGATAACAGTTACGCGGAATTATATCAAGTAGTCATTGATTTCTGTAAAGAAAATGGTGCTTTTGATCCGACTACAATGGGAACTGTTCCAAACGTTGGATTAATGGCTCAAAAGGCGGAAGAATATGGTTCACATGACAAAACGTTTGAAATAACATCAAATGGAACAGTCCGTGTTATTGGAGATGATGGCAGCACCTTACTTGAGCATTCGGTTGAAGAAGGAGATATTTGGAGAATGTGCCAGGTCAAAGATGCGCCAATTCGTGATTGGGTTAAGCTTGCTGTTAACCGTGCCCGCGCGACAAATACACCTGCCGTTTTCTGGTTGAGCGAAGACCGAGCCCATGATGCCGAACTTATTAAGAAAGTGAAGAGCTACTTAAATGATCACGATACGGAAGGTCTTGAGATTCATATTATGTCTCAAGTAGAAGCTACACGCTATACATTGAAGCGTATTAAAGAGGGAGAAGACACAATTTCCGTAACAGGGAACGTTCTCCGCGATTACCTCACAGATTTATTCCCAATACTTGAGTTAGGTACCAGTGCGAAAATGCTCTCAATTGTTCCTCTTATGAACGGTGGAGGATTGTTTGAAACTGGTGCAGGAGGATCTGCTCCTAAGCACGTTCAGCAGTTCGTTGAAGAAGGTCATTTGCGTTGGGACTCACTGGGGGAATTTCTCGCTCTTGCTTGTTCACTCGAGCATTTAGGAACTACTGAAAATAATGCAAAAGCAGTTGTATTGGCTGAAACACTTGATGAAGCCACAGCGAAGTTCTTGAAAAACAAAAAATCTCCTTCCCGAAAAGTTGGTGAAATTGACAATCGTGGAAGTCATTTCTATTTAGCCATGTACTGGTCAGAAGCACTTGCAAATCAATCCAAGGATATGGATTTAAAGAATGACTTCTCTCGACTAGCAGATCACTTAAACTCAAATGAAACAATCATTATGGACGAGTTGAACAATTCTCAAGGAAGTCCAATTGACCTTTCTGGGTATTATTATCCAAATGACTGCAAGGCATCCGATGCAATGCGCCCGAGTGCAACTTTCAATAGTGCTCTGGAAGGCATTTAGCCAAAATATATTTTCAGCGAAGGGTGAGATGTTCTCACCCTTTTCTTTTATATTGGAGTATGAGATTGATTCTATTGTTTTGCACAGTTTTTTCCCTCACGAGTTTGGGACAAAGTTCTTTCCCCGATAACTGGATCGGCGATTATGATGGTCAAATGATCTTAGCCAATATGGGACGCCCTAATGATACCATCGCGGTAGATTTTACATTGGAAGAAGTTATCAAAGACTCCGTCTGGACGCACAAAATGCACTATTACAGTGAAAAATGGGGAGATATCATAAAAGATTACCTTATTGTTGCTAAACGCAAAGAAAACACAGTTGATTACTATCTCGACGAACAGAATGGCATCGTCATGGAGTTAACCTACATGAATGATTGCTTTTATGGAATGTACGAAGTGATGGGAATGATTTATACCACTTCCTTTAGAAAGCATGGAGATCAATTGTTTTTTGAATTGTATGCGGCTTCCCTGGATAAGAAGAAGCTATCTGCAACAGAACCGGATGAAAACGGCGAAGTAATAAAAGTAGAAAGCCCAAAAACGACATTGGTACAATCAGTGATGCTTTCAAGAAAGAAGTAAAACTATTTTAGCAATAACTCAACCTCGTCCATCGCCATGACACCAAAATTATCGTTGGACCATTTTTTTAGTGGCTTATCACCGTCGGCCAAAATAAAAGTTGGAAACCTGCCTTCTGCAAGCATGTTCAGCGCCATTGTGCTATCCGCGAAGCGCACGTTAATTGCATCTCCAGCTTTTTCCTGGTACCAATTAAGATATTCCTGATCTTCAAGTTGAGAGCAAACAACATATTCAATTTCAGCTTCCGGAACCCTTTCTTTCAAGCGAAGAGCACGATCAATGGAGCCATAACAATACTTACATTGTGGCATCGAAATTACATAAAGCTTTACGCCGTTGAGTTCATCGTACGACGGAATGCGCTCAACCTCTACAGAACTATTGGTAAAATCACCCTCATAAATTGGTGAATAGAGAAAATAAGCTCCAAATGGCAGAACCAATAATACCAATCGTACCGCCCATTTCAATAGTGGTTTTTTGGCAAATTTCTTTCGAAAAAGAAAAATTAAAATGAACCCAATCAGGACTGCCAATATATAGGGTAAAGCCTTACTGATTGTCCAGGAAAACCCCATTCCTAAAAACATATTTTCAATAGCACTCATTCAAAAATTACTTTGGTGATAATAAAAACTACAAACGGATCAGTTAAATTTTACTGAATCTCGCAATCTAGCGTAATTTCTCCGAAACCATCAATTGTGGTTGTTCCATCATCCTCATTACACTTATCCTTCGCCTTTGACTTCGTATCGTTGATCGTTGTAGAACTAACCTCAAAACCGTTTATTCTGCACACACATGTGTAATCCTTTTTACAGGATACAAAGAAAAAACCTAGACAAGCAGCAAATATTACTTTTTTCATAACTGAATTATATTCTTTAAAAATAAAAAAAGGGAAGCACAAGTGCCTCCCTTCTCTATAAAAACTTACGCTGACTAAGCAGGAGTACAAGCTTTTAATTCAATTACTGATGAAAGATCATCACATGCTTCAGTAGCATCTGATCCTTTATTAGTTTCTGTTGTTACAGTTGCATTAACACCTGAAACACACGTACAAGTGTACTCTTTTTTGCAAGAAGAAAGTGCTACTACTCCCAATAGAGCGAATGCACTTACAGCGATTACTTTTTTCATTTTAATTCAATTAGGTTGTGTAAAAAAACAGGGAAGCAAATACTGCCTCCCTGCATTTATCTTTTGTATAGATTACTTAGTAGATACAGTACCTCCAAGTAGGCTACAAGAAGTGTCAAATGCACTCTTCTCAGTAGATCCACATCCGTTGCACTCACTTACAACAGTTCCGTCTACAGTACACTCATAATCTTTCTTACAAGAAGAAAGAGCAGCAACTCCTAAAATTGCGAATGCGCTTACAGCGATTACTTTTTTCATAATTTATTATTTATAGGTTATTAATTTACTAAACGAATTTTATTGCAATTCACATGAAACGTAGCCAGGGCTATCGTTAGCATCGCAATAAGCTTGAGCGTTCTTCTTTGAGCTCAAAGGATAAGTCTCAGTGTATGATCCTGATCCGTCATTGTATGTACAAACACATACTCTTGTCTTTCTACAAGACGCAAAAAGAACTAAAGCTGCGGCTCCAACAAAAAGTACTTTTTTCATAACAATGGTTGTTTTTTTTGGTTTTAACGCCCATAAAGATAAATTTTCCAACGATGAAAGCAAGTGAAATACTTGTTAAATCTTTCATGGGACTACCTAAATTGCGCAAAATTGATTCTTTTGGGTCATGAAACGGCTTACCATTTTTATTCTGCTTCAACTAATTAAGATTGGTATTAAAAGACTTAATCTTTTTCATATTTTTAGCTTCACCGTTCATGTTGTTGAATTATTAAACTTGAAATCGTCGTTTTACAAGCACTATGCCACAATCAAATTTTACGACCTACATCTTAGGATTTTTCCTATTTAGCACTGTATCATTTCTAACTGGATCCTGTGGATCAATCACCCCAAAGTCGCCTGAAATAGTTGTTACTGAGGTAAAAATTCCAAAACGGGAAATTTCTTCCATCAACGTTCCTATCAAAATCAATTTGGCGCCTTACTTTGAAGATACCGAGTCCTCCGTACCCAAAAAGTTCACAGGGAATGAGCAAACCTGTGAGGGAGTAAGCTTCTCATACAAGTTTTTTAGAAACCCCATTGTTTTTGAAGGAAAGGGGTCAAAACTTCGCTTTGACGTTGATGGAAAGTACTCACTCAAACTGAATTATTGCTTGAAATGCGTTGATCCGTTTGGATATGGCCCAAGCTGTGCGACTCCTAGAATTTATGCTTCATGTGGTGTTAACGAACCCATGCGCAAGGTACACGTTGGCTACGAGACGCAAATCGGACTAACTGATCAATACAAGCTTAAGTCAGAAACTAAATTACGCACAGTAAAGGCGATTTCTCCTTGCAAAATCACAGCATTCAATTACAATGCAACCGAAACATTGGAAGAAGAGGTAAAGAATGCATTGGAGGATGTTGAAGAAGATATTGACAATGAGATCTCTTCCGTAGACCTCAGACCCGAGATGAAGTCAATTTGGAAATTACTTCAAGAGCCTACCGATCTTGAAGGCTACGGCTTCTTTTATATCCGCCCCAGAAATATTTCGCTAAGCAAAGTTCAGTTTGAAGGTGATACGGCATACTTAAATGCCGTACTAGAAGCCTACCCAACCATTTTTTCCTCTGAGAAAGAACTTCAGCAAAAAGAACTACCGCGTTTATCTAAATACAAAAACAAAGATGGTTTTGATATAACCATGGATATTTATGCCACCTATGATTCATTGAGTTCTATTCTTACCCAAAGTGTTAAAGGAACTTCCGTTGATGTAAGTGGCAAGGAGGTTATTTTCGGAGATATTGAAGTACACGGTGCATTTGACAATAAAATTCATTTAAAAGTTGGTTTTTCTGGTGCGAAGAGCGGGACTTTTTACCTAACGGGAACTCCTCTATTTGATGCCGAAAAACAGCATATTTCCTTTCCCGACCTTGAGTTCGATGTAGATACCAAAAGTGCTTTGCTCAAATCTGCTAAATGGCTGTTCAATAAAAAAATAACTTCGGCTATTCGTGAATCTGCAGCGATGGATTTAAAACCATATCTCGATACTTTAAAAACAACATTAGACGAGTCATTAAACATGGAATTGGATGAAGGGGTTTACATGAGCGGACATGTAGATGATATTGACATTCGCTTAATTCATCCCAAGGCCAACGATTTGTTCATAAGAGTTCATAGCGTAGGTAAACTTGAACTGGCCATGTGATCAAATGGAGCTAGCGATTCATCATATGATTTGCAACTCTTGGAAAGCAATTGTATAATGCCTCACCTAAGTCTTCTTCAAAATTCATTTCATCAATAGCTTTCTTCATACACCGAAGCCATTCATCTCGCTCTTTCTCACCTATTGGATGTGGTAAATGTCGTGCTCGCATCCGTGGATGTCCATAAACGTCAGAATACAAACCTGGACCTCCCAAGAACTGTGTTAAGAATCTATATTGCTTATCTCTAATTCGTGATTTATCATTTTTGAACAGGTGGGAAATCTCTGAGTCAAAAAAGACAATATCATAGAATCTGTCTACTAATGCACGTAATCTTTTTGGACCAATTCTTGAATACAATGTTTCCATTATCAATAATTTACGATAACTAAAACCGTTTACTTTATATATCTTTGGATAGACTAAATGACTAAATTAATTATTCTCCTTCTCTCCTGGTCATTCATCCTCCCAATTTATGGGCAAAAGGTGAAAGATGATTATCCTGTGAACAAGTGTTTTGGGGCAGTGAATATTTTTGATAATGGTGATTATCAATTGCAGTTTACTGGCAAGAAAAGCACGGAAGACCTTACAGCATACCCTTCTCTAGCGGAAGTTTCCACAGATAATGTGCTTTGGTGTTCATTTATTGCAGGAAGTACTGGAGAACTGTCATTTAATGCCTCCAAGAAAAAAGGTTTTTTACAAATGATTGTCTTTCAAGAAGACGTCGACGATATCTGCGGTGAGATCGAACGTGGAAAATCTGAAATCAAGCGCTTGTACATTCAGAAAGATCAACAAACCGTTGGGTTAAACTATCAAATAGGTGGGGGCGTTTTGTATGCGCTTAAACTGCACGAAGGAGATAAAATTCATGTACTTTTTTCCACAGAAGAGGAATCAAAGGATAAGCTGGCTTTAAAATGGAACTTTAGACCTTCTAAACCGGCTGAATCTGAATCGCGCATTGTAGATAAACGGGATGACGACTTTGCGCCGACATTCAGTATAAAAGTACGCGATAAAGATACCCAGGAACCATTGGTCGCTAACCTCTCTCTGGAAGGGTCAAAAAAACTAGATGCGCTCTATACAGGTTCTGATTTCTTCTTTAACGTTGATCGTAATTGTAAGATGAGCATCAAATGTGATGTGGAAGGTTATTTCTTCGATGATCGCGTGGAGTCTGTTTCATCATTTGAGGATCAGGAATTAATCATTGAACTGGACGTTGTTACCAGTGGAAAAAGTTTGAAGATTGAGGATATTGAATTCACGCCAGGGACGAGCCAATTTGTTCATAGCTCAGAACCAAAACTCAAGCGTCTAAAGGACTTTCTTGCTTTGAATTCTGATTTAAATGTTGAAATTCAGGGGCATGTATTTGCTCTGGGCAACAACTCTATTGCAGGACAACGTATTTCAGAAGCAAGGGCTAAACGTGTATTAAAGTATCTTGTCGATAATGGTATAGATCGCTCCAGACTAAAAGCCGTTGGCTATGGGAACACAAGACCTGTTTACGCCGAACCAAAATTCTCCTATGAAGAGCAGGCTAATCGTAGAGTTGAGATAATGGTTCTTTAATGAAACCATTTTTTAGTTCTGGCACCTTGCCTGAGGACTCAAACTAACTGACTAGATCGTCATAATGTCTTTCTCTTTTAAAGAGAACAACTCATCAATCTTATTTGAAAAAGAATTCGTTATATTCTGAATTTCACCTTCTGCGTCTTTCTGCATGTCTTCAGAGAGTCCATCATCTTTAAGAGATTTCACCATATCAAGCGCCTCCTTGCGGTGATTTCGCACAGTAACTTTAGCAGACTCAGATTCCGCCTTTGCACGTTTCACTAAATCTCTACGACGCTCTTCTGTTAATGGTGGAACAGAAATGAGTAACGACTCACCATTGTTTTGAGGTGCAAATCCTAAATTGGCATTCACGATACCACGCATGATTTCGTCCAACAATGATTTCTCCCAAGGCTGAACTGTAATCGTTCTAGCGTCTAATGTGCTTACATTGGCAACCTGTTGCAATGGTGTAGGTGAACCATAGTAATCAACCATTACACTCTGTAACATTGCAGGAGAAGCTTTTCCAGCTCGAATTTTCGATAATTCAACCTCATAGTGCTCAATTGACTTGTTATTCGCACTCTTGAATTCATCGTATATCATTTTTAAATCTTCAACCATTGCTTCGTGTTTTATGATTAATTGCGTACTAGTGTTCCTACTTGATCTCCTTGCAGTACTCTAAGCAAATTACCTGGAGTATCCATATCAAAAACGATAATTGGCAAATCGTTTTCCTTACACAACGTAAAAGCCGTCATGTCCATTACTTTCAACCCATTTCCATAAACATCATCAAAACTGATCATGTCGTATTTTGTGGCATTCTCATCTTTTTCAGGATCCGATGTGTATATCCCATCAACGCGCGTGCCTTTCAAAATAACATCCGCATTAATTTCAATTGCACGAAGCGAAGCTGCTGAGTCAGTAGTGAAATAAGGATTACCTGTTCCCGCTCCAAAGATCACAACACGCCCTTTTTCAAGATGCCTTACTGCTCTCCTTCTGACAAAAGGTTCGGCTATTTCCTTCATTTCAATGGCTGATTGTAAACGCGACTGTACTCCCACAGATTCAAGCGCTGCTTGCAAAGCCATAGAGTTAATCATCGTCGCGAGCATTCCCATATAATCACCATGCGTCCGGTCCATTCCACCCTCTTCTGCCTGCACTCCTCTGAAAATATTACCTCCACCGATAACAATAGCGACTTCCACACCCATTTCACGAACATCCTTGATTTGCCGCGCGTAAGCGCTCAAACGATTATTATCAATTCCAAAGGACTTCTCTCCCATGAGAGATTCTCCACTTAGCTTAAGGAGTATTCGTTTGTACTTCATTCGTGCTTTTTTGAGTTGAGCAAATATACTATTCGGAATTGAAAGTTTGAAGCAATGCTGATTCAATCTATTAACAATTGACATAAAAAAAGCCGCTCCAAATTATGAAGCGGCTTTTTAGTATTCTCAGCTTATCCTTATGATAAAGACAATCTTTTAAATGAAGTAACAGTCAAACCTGACTCCGCTCCACTAAGGAACTGCTCAACAGTTTGCTTGTTATCACGAACGAAAGGCTGACTCAACAATGTATTCTCTTTGAAGAATTTCCCCAAACGTCCTTGAGCAATTTTATCTGCCATTTCAGCTGGCTTCCCTTCTTGAATCGCTAGATCTTTACCAACCTCCAACTCTCTGTCGATTGTTGCCTGGTCAATACCATCTTTATTTAATGCTAATGGATTCATTGCAGCTACCTGCATTGCTACCTGCTTACCAGCATCGGAAGCAGCATCAGAAGCGCTATTCAATCCAACCAATGTAGCCAACTGGTTTCCTGGGTGATTATACCCTACCACACAATCAGCATCGATCTTCTCGTATCCAGAGATCACCAATTTCTCACCGATAACACCAATTTGCTCAGTGATTTTTTCAGAAACGGATAATTTATCATCGTACGCCAATCCCATCAACTCATCAGTGTTTGCCGGCATATTGCTCATTGCAACATCAACAATTGACTGAACGAAAGCCTGGAAATCAGAGTTCTTAGCAACAAAATCAGTTTCACAGCTCAATGCCAAAACAACACCCGATTTACCATCCTCTGTTGCTTGCGCAAAGATCAATCCTTCCTTTGTTTCATTTTCACCACGTTTTGCGGCTACTTTTTGTCCTTTCTTACGAAGAACATCAACAGCAGCTTCGAAGTCACCGTCTGTTTCAACAAGAGCTTTTTTGCAGTCCATCATACCTGCTCCTGTTTGCTTTCTTAATTTGTTTACATCTGCAGCTGTAATTGCCATGGATATAAGTTTTTAAAGTTATAATTCGATTATTCTTTGACTAATTACTTAGCCTCTTCTTCTTTCTTTGTTTCTTCAGCAGGCGCTTCTTCCTTTGCAGGTGCCTCGTCTGCAGCTGGTGCAGCTTCAGCAACCGGAGCCTCCTCCTTTACTTCTGCTTCAGCAGGAGCCTCTTCTTTTGCAGGAGCTTCCGCTTTTGGTGCTTCTGCCTTCTTCTCCTCTTTAGCAGGAGCTTTTGACTCATCTTTAGCAGCATCTTTCGCATTCTTACGCTCTTCCAAACCTTCCTTCACAGCACCACAAATCGTATCCATGATAATTGCGATAGATTTTGTAGCATCGTCATTTGCAGGAATTGGGAAATCAACCAACGTTGGGTTAGAGTTTGTATCCACTACCGCAAATGTTGGAATGTTCAAACGCTTCGCTTCTTTCAAAGCAATATGCTCCTTAATAATATCTACGATGAAGATTGCAGCAGGCTGACGTGTCATATCTGCAATAGAACCAAAGTTCTTATCTAACTTTTCACGTTGACGTGTTTTGAATAGACGCTCACGCTTGTTCAATGTTTCCCACGTTCCATCTGTTTGCATTTTGTCAATTGCTGACATCTTACGAATCGACTTACGTGTTGTCGCAAAGTTTGTCAACATACCACCTGTCCAACGCTCTGTAACGTATGGCATATTGATTTCCTTTACTTTTTCGGAAATGATATCCTTTGCCTGTTTTTTTGTTGCTACGAAAAGAATTTTCTTACCTGACTTTGCAATTTGCTTAAGTGCCGCACTCGATTGTTCGAGGTGTGCGATTGTCTTATTAAGGTCAATGATGTGGATACCTTTTTTCTCCTCAAAGATATACGGCGCCATTGCCGGGTTCCATTTTCTTTTCAAGTGTCCAAAGTGAACACCTGCACTCAATAAATCTTCAAATTTAACTTTTGACATTTTTTTCTTTTTTAATTGTTTACGTTCCTTTAGTAATTCACAGTCAAAGAGGGGCTCTCGCAGTACTCTAAGGCTTGGATACTAAACAACCGTCAAAAATGCTTCGTTGAACGAAGCGCAAATAATATTAACGTTTAGAGAACTGGAATTTCTTACGTGCTTTAGGCTGACCTGGCTTCTTACGCTCGACCATTCTTGGATCACGTGTCATTAATCCTTCCTCTTTCAATAAAGGCTTGTTCTCCTCATTTACCTCAACCAGCGCTCGTGAAATTCCCAAACGGATCGCCTCAACCTGACCGTTGATACCTCCTCCTGAAACATTCACCTTCACATCGTACTGACCTAATGTATCAGTCAACGCAAAAGGTTGTGTAATTTTTGACTGAAGAACAGCTACAGGAAATACTTCCTTGTAGTCCTTCTTATTTACAGTAACGTTCCCCTTTCCTTTTGTCATATAGACACGGGCAACTGCTGTTTTTCTTCTTCCTAATGTGTTTATTACTTCCATGCTATTACTTGAATGTATCTAAATTAAGTACCTCAGGCTTTTGAGCTTCCTGATTGTGCTCAGCACCACGGTACACTTTTAGATTAGTAAATAATTGACGACCAAGCTTGTTTTTCGGCAACATACCTTTAACAGCTTTTTCGATTAATCGCTCAGGGTGCTTTTTCAACATCTCCTCAGCAGAAGTAAAACGCTGACCTCCTGGGTAACCAGTGTAACGAATGTATTCCTTATCAACCAACTTAGTTCCAGAGAAAGCAACTTTCTCTGCGTTGATAATGATCACATTGTCGCCACAATCAGCATGTGGTGTGAAGTTTGGTTTGTGTTTACCACGAATCACCTTCGCCACCTTGCTCGCTAAACGACCAACAGTCTGGCCATCAGCATCCACTACAAACCACTTCTTATCAGCGGTTTCTTTGTTAGCGGAAACGGTTTTGTAACTTAATGTATCCACAATAATTTAATTTATAAATAAGACAATTCCCCTAAATTGGGGGTGCAAAGATATAATTAATAGATTTATTAACAAACCCTTTTTGAATAAAGATTTGTCCCAGAAATATTGAATGAATCGAGCATTCAGCTATAGAAAGATCCAAACAAGCTAAAAATGGACGAATAATTCTGGAAAGCGATTACTCCAAATAATCCAGCATTCCAATTAATTCAATACTTAAGCGCTCAATGAACTATTACTTTTTCTTGAAATTATTGATCGCGTTAACAGTAAAATCTGAAAGGACCAACTTTCCACTCATTGCGGCTCTTTCCGACAAAAGATCATCCCAATGTTCAGTTCCTTGCCAGAAAATTTGCTTGAGTAACTCCATAGCCTCTGGATTAGAACCAGACAGCTTCGTAGCGAGCTCGTCAATCGATGCGTCCATCTCCTCAGTTGTATCGAAAATCTCAGCGTACAATCCCATTTCTTGTGCCCAACGAGCCGTTCTCCACTCAGTGGCGTTAATCGCAAGTTGACTCATTGCAGAAGTTCCAATTTTACGCTCTACTGCTGGACCGACTACAAATGGACCTATTCCAACAGCCAATTCTGATAGCTTCACCGCCGCATGTTTTGTTGCAAAACAATAATCAACCGCAGAAGCTACTCCAACTCCACCTCCAACTGCTTTTCCTTGCACACGCCCTATAATCAACTTTGGACACTTTCGGCAGGCATTAATCACATTAGCGAAACCTGAGAAAAATACTTTTCCGGTATCCAGGTCTTTGATTGAGATCAATTCATCAAAACTTGCACCGGCACAAAAAGCACGATCTCCCGCTGATTTCAATACAATTACTTTTACAGCGTCATTTGCTCCCAAATCGGTAATTGTGTTCGCTAGTTTCTGTAAAATTTTTCCGGGTAGTGAGTTACTTAACGGATGACCGAATTCAACATTTGCTACTCCTCTATCATCGATAGACACTTCCACGTGTCCCTGGTGAATCGCTTCAGACATAGTATTCTGCTCTAAAATTAATTGGCTTTTTTCTTCGGACGGCTATCTTTTGGTGATGCAATTTTAACATCAATCGCCCTTCCATTTACTTCTAATCCATTGAGTGCTTGTATCGCAGCAATTGCTTCGTCTGCATTTTCCATCTCAACGTAACCATAACCTTTTGAACGTTTTGTTTTTCTTTCATAAACAACGTGCGCATAAGACACTTTCCCAAACGTCGAAAAAGTCGATTGCAAATCTTCTGAAGTGATGCTCCAATCTAAATTCGCAATAAAAATATTTGTCATCTAACCTTTATTTAAGCGTGAAGCTATCAGAGCCGATTAAATCACCCTGGCAATAAATCTTCACTTTGTAATTACCTTTTGAAATCTCTTGTCCCTTCAATTTGTAGTAAATCGTCAAATCAACACGTTCGTTATTATAGTCGATTGTCTTTTTATCTGAATAAGCGACCTGACCATTGGAAGTACTTATAACGTTACTTGAACTAGATTGTAATGTCTTTCCTTCCGGAGTGATCACTTGCATGTACACTGTCTTAGCCCCCGGAGTTGTAATTGGGTTTTCAGAAATTGTAAACGCAGACTTAATTTCCACTGTATTTCTCGCCTTATTCGTTTCCGTAGTCGTATTATTCAATTTCATCTTTAAACCACCGGAACTAAAATTAAAGGCCTGAAGCTTCTGCCCCTCCTTCACCAAAGCACCTTGTTTCTCAGCCTCTTCTCTAGCCAGATCACGTTCTTCTTGAGTCATCGTGAGTTGAGTACTAGTCGAATCTAACCTATTAGTCAATTGCAGGTTGAGTGTATTCAATGAGTCAATTTGTACGATGTAGCCGCGCATGATGCGCTTCATCGTTTCGATTTCTTTTCTTGCCAGGAACAACTGTCGAGCATTCATATTACCGCGCTCTACCTTTTCTAATAGTTCCTGAATACGTTCCTTCTGAGCGTTAATAGAATCAGCTTGAGATTTATCCTTTTCCAGAAGTGCATCATATGTCGACAGCATATTGGTAAAGTCGGTCTTCATATCATTCGACATAGTACCCAAATACCCTGACATCATTTCATTCATGCCTTCCATGTCAGCATTAAGGGCGTTGTTCAAATTCTGGCACTCATTTAACTGACCATTTTTTGACGACCATAAATACCCCATTACACCCAATAATAATAACAAGATGATAATAACGGCAACAAATGCACCATTCCCTTTCTTCTGCGTTTCGTGATTCTCTGACATACCTCTTTGTTTATTACTAGAACACCTGAATGTACGTTTGAATTGTAAAAATGTTCAAAGATTTTTCTGGTACAAGTAAATTTAACATTAAATGGCTAAACTCTCTTGACTTAACAGAGAATTAACACACGCCCGTTAAAACAGGCGACCATAATGATAATCTTCGGGGAAATTAGCTTACCGGTTCTACGGTATAAGTATAGCTTTCCATAATTTGGTTAGCCAATAATTTTTTACACGCTTCTTCTACTTTTTGTTCAGCCTCTTCCTTTGATGCTGCCTCAACAAACAAACGGACGTGACGACCGATACGCACTCCATCAATAGCTTCTAAACCGATATTCTTCATACTGCCTGTAACTGCTTTTCCCTGTGGATCCAACAATGCATCTAATGGCATTACATCGATTTCTGCTTTAAACTTCATTCCTATTCTTTTTAAAAAACGTGTTTTCTACAAGTGATAAAATCAGGTACAAAAATACGATTAATGCAAACGCCCACACCTTGAAAAACAGAATTAATCCCAAACTTATTAACAAAAAAGAATAGCGTATTTCATTCCCCTTGAAACCAAACTGTTTAAACTTTAGTGAAAACAATGGCAACTCGGAAATCATAAGCAATCCTAAAAGTAAAATACACCCGGCAATCACCAACTTGGAGTAAAGGATGGGAAGGGTGCTTGACCAACTTGCTCCGTTCACAAACAACATCAATGGGAAAACCATAAAGAAGAGTGTATTCGCGGGAGTAGGAAGACCAATAAAAGAGTCTGTTTGTCGTTCATCGATATTGAACTTTGCCAATCTAAAGAGCGCAAAAAAGGGAATCAGCAATGCCGAAAAAGGAATGAAGTCATTGAAACTGCTTTTTGAAGAAAGTAACCAGCCCTGAAATTTTGTTACATCCCATTCCATTGCACCGGAATCTAACTCAGAAACGGTCACCATAAAAACCAACATAATAACACCTGGCGCCACACCGAAAGTAACCATATCGGCAAGCGAGTCAAGTTGCTTCCCCAGTTCTCCGGTTTTCTTCAACATTCTCGCTGCAAAGCCATCTAAAAAATCAAAAATGAGCCCAGAAAAAATAAAAAATGGCGCCCAATCAATTTTCCCACTCAGTGCAAACAAAATTGCAAGGATACCGGATAACAAATTTCCTGCAGTAAGGAGATTGGGTAAACTGAACATAGGCTATGCTAAATAGTTATTAGCAGAATCAACTATAACTACTACATTTACGTCTAATAATTGAACTACTTGATGCAAATAACACAATTTTTTGCTCAAAAATCTGTTTATGAAGCGTAAAAATCCTTTTCTTATGAAGACTTTTTGGCTTGTACCTGCCTGCGTTTCAACATTTTTGATCAATATTTCTTTTGGGCAAACGGAAACAGAATCCCCATCTTCTACCGTTGCTCCGAAATACTCCAATGAATTTTTGTCAATCGGACTCGGTGCTGACGCCCTCGGCTTGGCAAATGCGGTCGTAGCCCAGACTGGGAACGTTAATTCTGGTTATTGGAATCCCGCAGGATTAACACAGGTTGACAAATGGCTTGAAGTCGGATTAATGCATTCTGAATACTTCGCTGGTATAGCGAAATACGACTATTTAGGACTGGCTCACTCTCTCGATGAAAAAAGTACTCTCGGGTTTACAGCAATTCGTTTCGCTGTCGATGACATTCCGAACACAACACAGTTGATTGATAACAATGGTGTAGTTGACTATGACAGAATTACAACATTTACAGCTGCAGACTATGGCTTTCTTTTGTCTTACGCAAGAAAATTGGATATTGAAGGATTAAGCCTTGGTGGAAGCTTTAAGGTAATTCATCGAAAAGTAGGAGACTTTGCACGGTCATGGGGATTTGGACTGGATGCAGGATTACAATACCACACCAAAAATAAATGGAAGTTTGGACTCATGGCAAGAGATGTAACATCAACGTTCAATGCATGGGTGTTTACACTGGATCAAGAAACACAAGAGGTATTCTTGGCCACTGGAAATGAGCTACCTGAAAATGGTCTTGAACTCACCCTACCAAGAATCATCCTTGCAGGTTACAAGAAATTTGACATTGGAAAAAAAGGATTTTATACTTCTGCAGAGATTGATGTAGATATAACAACAGACGGTCGACGCAACACAGTCGTAAGATCAGGTGTATTCTCACTTGACCCTCATCTGGGTATCGAAGTTGGATTTAAGACGTTTGTTGCTTTGAGAGCAGGGATTTCTAACATGCAGTACGTTAAGAACTTTGATGATAGTCAATCGTTTAACATTCAACCGAACGTAGGTATTGGACTGAATTTCAAAAGTTTTTACCTGGACTATGCATTTACAGATATCGGAGATGCTTCCGTCGCACTGTACTCGCACGTCATTTCACTTCGACTCAAACTGAACAAACCGAAAGGTAATAAAGAATGACCCTTACGCTGCGACATAGTATATTAATTGTATGCCTTATTGTCGCATATTTTGGTCAATCACAAACCTACGGCAACGAATGGATTGATTACAGTCAAAAGTATTATTCATTCAAGGTTTACCCCACTACTCTGCCAACATACTTCAGTAATTTGAGTGGTGTTGAAACAGGTATTTATCGCCTGGACTATACCACTTTAGTCTCGTCAGGCATTCCTATCAATTCATTTTCAACCGAAAATATTCAGATTTTTGGCCGCGAGAAAGAAATCCCTTTGCATATTGAAGATGGCGGTGACTCCATGCTTGATCCCGGAGATTACATTCTCTTTTACACCGAACGCAATGATGGATGGCTCGATTCTACACTTTACGAAGATCCATCCGCCATGGGAAATCCCTACTACAGTGTCTACAACGATACGTTAGAGTACTTTTTCACATGGAACTCTTCGACTAATAATCTTCGGTACGTTGTAGAAGATAATTCAGACTACACATTATTTACTCCGGCAGACTACATCTTTTCGAAAAGGTGGCAATCGAACACATTTGAATATCAAGAGGGAAAAAGACTTTCCTACAGTTCCAGTTCTTTTTTCACAAATGGAGAAGGTTGGTCAAGTGGAAAAGTTGAAGGCGCCTCTGGCTACACCTGGAATGCAGCATCAGTGGAACTACCACAGATATACCAGGGTCCTGGAGCTCCTGATATTACGTTTAATGGAATGCAGGTCGGTGTTTCCGATGCATCAAATGGAAGTGCCCCAGATCATCATGTGATATGGCGAATGGGCGCGTCTAATTATACGTTCATTGACTCACTTTGGGCAGGTTATCAAGGAATTTCTTTGAATGCTACAATTCCAAATAGTATTGCACCTGCAAGTGGCGGTATTGGTTTATACATTGATATTGTTGGCGACATTCCTGTCCCAACAGATTACCAGTCTATCTCGCATTGGTCCTTTTTATATCCGAGAATTCCGACTTTCTCTGGTGAATCACGAGCGTTCTTCTCAGTCGCGAATAGTGCAACCGACAGTAAAGTACGACTCGATCTCTCAAATTTAAATTTCACAGATCCTATCGTCTTAGCACATGGTGATACACCTAAAATGCTTACGATATCTCCAAACGGTGGAGTCTACACTACAGTCGTTACCAATTCCAACAACGGTGAAAATCAGGAAATAGTTTATCAGGAAAGTTCTACGATTCAAGCTGTAGATACGTTGATTGCAGTGAATGGAACTGGAGACTTTACTGATTTCTCTTCGATGAGCGCTGAGGAAGCACTCCTGATGGTATACCATCCTTCACTGCAGAATGCGTCGAACGCGTATATCAATTATCGACAATCATCAGCTGGTGGGAATTACAATGTAATCGATGCCAACATCAATGAACTCTACCAACAATTCGGTGGAGGTATTGAAAAGCACATTAGCGGAATACGACGCTTTGCTCATTTTATCCATGATCAGGCATCCATCAAGCCGGTTGGGTTATTTTTAATGGGTAAAGGACTTAAAGAAGCAACCATAGGTGCGGATCAAGGAACTCGAAAGAACAATCTTTATTTTCAGGAATCGCTTATCCCCTCTTTTGGACAGCCTTCAAGTGACGTTTGTATAACATCCAATCTACAAGGTGGAAAATGGTCCCCTTTAATGGCTACAGGTAGGATTTCTGCGCGAAGCGAGGGAGAGCTTCAATCGTATTTAGATAAAGTTATTGACTATGAAGCCGAACAAGATTCAATGGATGTGTACAACACTCCAAATAAGGACTGGCAAAAGCAAATAATCCATTTTTCAGGAGGTTCAAATAGTCTTGAACAGCAATGGTTCAAAGGATTCATGGATGACATGGCTAATACGATTGAAGATAGTCTATTTGGAGCCAACGTTATGCGGATTTATAAATCCACGAGTGACCCGCTGGACCCTACTATTTTGAGCAGCGTAACCGATCGAATCCAACAAGGAGTGAGTTTATTGAACTATTTTGGACATGCCTCATCGACCAATAGTGGATTTGAAATCAATCTTGATGAACCCGCCAACTGGAACAATTCGGGAAAATATCCTTTAATGCTTGTAAACTCCTGCTACAATGGTAATATTTTCCAAATGGAGAATTCTAAGTCAGAAGATTTCGTGCAAATTCCTAATGCGGGAGCAATAGGTTATATCGCATCAACATACATTGGTTATGCGGGACAATTGGACTGGTACTCAAAAAGTCTTTACCGTCACTTTGCTTATCGTGCATATGGAGAACCAATTGCTGAACAGATGAAACTTAATATAGAGTCTCTTGAGCCTCAAATTGTTCCTGGGTCAGCTAGTGAAATTTATTACGAAACGACATGTACTCAAATGGTTTTAAACGGCGATCCAATGATTCGCCTCAATCATCATAACAAACCGGAGATAGAGCTTCTAGAAGAAAATGTTTGGTTTACTCCCGAAAACCTTGACTTGACTATGGACAGCATCTACATGCATGTCAACCTTAAGAATCTAGGACGCTCGGTAGTGGACACATTTACATTGGAAGTAGTACGCAATTTCCCCGGAACAAGTAGCGATTCTATTTATCTCTTTAAACTACCGAACTTACATTATACAACTGAATATGTTGTAAGTATGCCAATGCAGTCCAATATTGGGCTTGGACTCAATACATTCAATATCTCCGTTGATTTACCTACAGAAATAGACGAACAGTATGATGAAGTAGGAAACAATCAAATTGTCAAAACACTATTCATTGATGTTGATGGAATTATCCCTGTTGTGCCTTACGAGTTTGCCGTTGTTCCCAATGACAGCGTTACGGTAAAAGCATCGACTAATAATCCTATTGCAGATTTCAATACTTACCGATTCGAACTAGATACAATAGATTTTGTTGGCGCTCCGAGTCCTGCACATCGTTATGCTTTGGTCTCTGGAAATGGCGGCGTTAAAGAAGTGAATCCATCAGAATGGATATTAACCTCCAACCCGAGCAGCAATGGCACACTGATATGTGAAGATAGTGTTGTTTACTTCTGGCGCGTATCGATTGACGGGGATACGAACTGGAGAGAAAGTTCTTTTCAATATATCGCTAACAGAGAAGGATGGGGACAAGATCACTTCTTTCAGTTTAAAAAGAATAGCTTTAGTGGACTCGATTATAATCGTCCTAGCCGTTTAAAAGAATTCTCTCAGGACGATAAGACATTGACTTGTGACGTTCGCAACGGCACAGCTAATTCCGATTACAACGCGTATTTCATCAATAGCAATCAGATGGAATATGATCTCTGTTCTTTTTCACCTTCGCTATACGTGGCCATCATTGACCCGATAACTCATCAACCTTGGGGAACTCGTTTTAATGGTCAAAACCCAGGAAATAATTTTGGCAATGTCAATGATAATGGAGGCTGTCGAAGCAGAGTAGAAAACTACTTTGTCTATCGTCAAAACAATGCTGTAAGCCTTGCAAACTTTCAAAACCTTGTGAATAATATTGTTCCAGACGGACATTTCATCCTTGTTTACACTCCTATTCAAACATCATATGATCAATGGGACGCCATAGATCCAGCGATGTATACAACTTTCCAAAATCTAGGATCAGACAGCATCTTTGTTGGACGTCCAAATTTACCTTTCGCATTCTTTTGTAAGAAAGGCGATCCAAACAGTGTAGTTGAATATTGCTCACAAGATGCCACTGATGATTTTGTATTACAAGCCACGCTTGAAGGATATGACAACATTGGAGTTGAATCTACTCCTCTGATTGGTCCAACTTCTCAGTGGGGCAATGTTTATTGGAAACAAGATCCTATGGAGGTTTCTTCGAATGACTCCACTGTGCTCACCATTAATGCTTATGATATTTCAGGGAATTGGCAGTTCAGTATTGATACTGCTTTCACGCTGAATGATTCGATTCTCGATTTGAACAATCTAGTAGATGCGTCTCAATCACCTTATATTAATTTGAGCGCCTATTATGTTGATACAACTTCGTTCACTCCTGCTCAAATTGATCGTTGGCACGTGCTTTTCGCACCACTGCCAGAAGCTGCCATCGATGGGTCTACTGCCTATACGTGGTCAGCAACAAATAACAGTACTGTAAGTGAAGGCGAGAATATTCAGTTTGCAGTAGACGTCAAGAATATTTTCACAGTTGATATGGATTCACTCCTCATCAGTTACTGGATTGAAGATGATAATAACTTGATCTATCCAATTCCTTATGAACGTCAGGATTCACTGCTTGTCGGTGAAACGTTACGCGATACCATTAGTGTGCCTACCGCCGGACACGTTGGAGTTAACTCTTTATGGATGGAGGTGAATCCTTACATCAATGGCAGTCTTTTCATAACCGATCAACCAGAACAAGAACATTTTAATAATTTACTACAGATTCCGTTTTATGTGATTGAGGACAGTATCAATCCTATTCTGGACGTCACATTTAACGGCAATCACATTTTGAACGGAGATATTGTCGACCCGAATAGTGAAATACTCATCACTCTTAAAGACGATAACCAATTCTTGATCATGGACGACGTATCAGATACAACACTCTTTGGCGTTTACATTACAGACCCACTAGGAGTATTGCATAAAATACCGTTTGTAGACGGAACTGGAAGTACCGTTATGCAATGGATTCCCGCCAATTCTCAAAACCGTCGTTTCAAAATCATATGGCCAGCCGAGTTCGTAATGGACGGTGAATATCAATTGCTCGTTCAAGGGGCGGATAGAAGTGGTAATCTCTCTGGAGATATTGAGTACCGAGTGAATTTCGAAATCATTCATGAATCGACGATTACAAAAATGATGAATTACCCGAATCCATTCAGCACTAGTACTCGTTTCGTTTTCACATTAACTGGATCTGAGGCTCCTGATGATATTATTATTCAAATCATGACTGTGTCAGGACGAGTAGTCCGAGAAATTACAGAAGATGAGCTTGGCCCTATTCAAATTGGACGAAACATTACGGAATATGCATGGGACGGAACAGATGAATTTGGCGCCCCGCTTGCAAACGGTGTTTATCTCTATAGGGTGAAAGCCAAGATCAATGGAGAGGATATTAAGCATCGCGCATCCGGAGCAGACACTCATTTTGAAAGAGATTTCGGAAAGATGTATATCTTGCGTTAAAATTAACGCTCATGCATCCTTTTAAATACACATTATTGTTTTCCATCTTATGGCTCTCGCATTCTTTTGTTAGTGCCCAAACTCCGGCTGAAAAAGTCGCACTCGGCTTTTGTAAGTGCGCAGAAAATATGGACTACAAAACATATGTGGCTATTTTGAACAGCGGCAGTAAAAATTTAATTCGATCGAACATTGATTCAATGGAAGTCCTTTTCAGAACTACCAAACGCTGCGCGCGTAACACTGTTGTTCTGACAAAAGAAGAAAATCGTCGTGTTCCGGAAAAGGAAATTACTGCGGCCATGAAGGCAAATTGTCCTGATGTTGAATTTGTGCACAGTGAATGGCGAAGAATTAGTTGGGAAATCAGAAAGGAAGAACGTGCCATTGAAATCGAAAATAAATTCAACCAAATCGAAAGGCATGTAGAAGGCGGCGAAACTGAAGCTGCACGAACTGCTCTGGATGATTTTGTCAGTTTTCATGGATCCGATGAGTTTGGTGATCGCTTAATTAAAAACTATTACGCGATAAAAGACTTTGCCGCTGGAAACAATATTGCCAGAGAGCTTCTCGGAACTGCTTCGGCAGAGTATTACATTTCAGATGATTTTGAAGAGGAAAAAGAAAAATGGCGTAAATACTTGACTGGCGAATTCAAATCACTTGCTTTAAAAAACAATCAATCCAAGATTGTCGAAGAGATTGATGCGACTCTTAAATGAGAACGTTTTTAAAAGAATCGGCAACTAAAAATTGCCGTATCATCGACTAAATCTAAATCCCCTTTCCACTCGTCGAGCTTTGAGAAAATGAGACTGTTCATGTCATCCATATTCAATGGATAGTAACTATGAACTAGTTTAACAAGACGTTCTGTTCCAAAGAATTCTTCTCTCGAATTCTCTAACTCCACAACACCATCAGTGTACAAGACCAAAGTCGTCTTTGGACGTATGAATTTTACCCCAATATTTAGAAAAGGAAGTTCATCCAGCATCCCCAAACCAATGCATCCTTGATCCAATTCTTCAATAGAACTACCATCAGTAATAAATGGATGATTGTGCCCCGCATTAACGTAAGTTAGATTCCTCGTTTGTAGATGATAATGTCCAATAAAAAAAGTAATGAATTTCTCACCTTTTGCATTGCTCACCACTTGTTTATTCAACTCGCTGATGAGTGTTTCCATATTGAACTTTCGATACTCGAATAATGTTCTCAACGTTGCCTGAAAATTAGCCATCAGCATGGCTGCTGATATTCCTTTACCGGAAACATCAGCAATACACATAATGTACTCCTTGTCATTCAAGGCGAAGAAGTCATAATAATCACCTCCAACCTCATGGCGCGGTGTATACTTCGCAGACACGTCCATCATTTTATTCGTTGGAAGATTGGAAGGAAACAACAGCTTCTGCATCTCTGATGCAACTTCTAAGTCCCTTCTATATCTTTCTTGATGAACATTCACTTTCGCCATTCGTTTATTCTCGATGGCCACTACGATTATATTGGTCAGCGTTTGAATAAAACTCATGTAGTTGAGTGCGTTGTTCAAGTGCTTCCCATCATACTCTACCCCCTTCACCAATAAATATGCTAAAGGGCGATCCTCATGAAAAACTGGAACAATTACATCAAATTCATTCAGCAAAGCAGAGTGTGAGGATTCAATCATGGTGATGTCCTTGAACCTTCCCAACTCTCGCTGAATATTAAATTCTTTGAGCTTCCCTTTATATCCGACGCGCACTAAACAGTTCCATTCGTCTTGCTTGTTGAAAAGCACAAACTTATCGTACCCCAATTGCTCTCGAACGATGAACTCAAACAGGCGCGTCATCGATTCAACATCTTGATTGGTATTGATTGCATTCGTTATTTCCAATAAAGAATTGAGCTTAAAATTTTTAAGCTGAATCTGATTCTCCAGGTTTTTAACGAGTTGCTCGAGCATTACAAATTTTCAATAATGGCAGGAAGCTTTTTCAATGCTGCTAGCTCTTTGAACTTGGTACGGGCTTCAGAACATGGACTTCCCAAATAAGATTTTCCACCTTCCAGACTTCTTCCTACACCAGCCTGTCCTAACACTACAGCCCCCTTACCTATGACTACGTCGCTCACAACTCCGACTTGTCCCCATAGGGTGACATTGTCTTCAATTGTTGCACAACCAGCAATCCCAACATTGGCAGCCATCAGACAGTTCTTTCCAACAACGGTATCATGTCCAATATGCACCTGATTATCGATCTTCGTGCCTTCTCCTATCTCCGTTACTCCGGAAACACCGGCGTCAATAGTACACAGCGCTCCGATTTCAACACTCTTCTTGAGATGTACACTTCCACAGGTATGCATACGATCAAAACCATCTGGCTTCTTTTTATAGTAAAAAGCGTAATGTCCAATCACTGAGTTAGGGCCAATGATCACTCCTTCATCAATCGTAACATTATTGCCAATCACCGCTCCTGAATAAATAATGGCATCTTTTCCAATGGTCACATTACTTCCAACAAACACATTCGGATAAATGATCGCTGAAGGATCAATTTTACCGTCTACTGAGATGATATCTTTCTGAGCAATAAATGGCATGAAGTGCTTAGCAAGTGCATTATAATCATCAAATGGTTTATCAGAGACAATAAGTGCTTTTCCTTCAGGGCAATCGACTTCCTTATCAATGAGAATTGTAGTCGCTGCGCTATTTAATGCTTTCTCGTAGTACTTTGGATGATCTACAAATACTAAATCTCCATTTTCCACTTTGTGGATTTCATTCAAGCCAGTAACAACGTGATTCTCGTCTCCAACGTACTTGCAATAAATGATTTCGGCAATTTCCTTTACCGTGTACTTACGTGCAAACTTCATTATAAATGGTGTTTAACAAGTAAAAATAGATGATATCTCAGTGCTCCAAGAGATGAATTCTAAATGTTATCCGCCAAGCTTTGTTAATAGCTATAGCGAGGATATCATCGTATTTACAACAAATAATTTCCTAAGTTTATTTCGTTAAACAATTTGCGTGTCGAAAAGAATCAAGATTCTACTGTATGGCTCACTGCTTTTTAATCTGGCAGTTCTCCTTTATTTTGGGCCTAGATTATACCAACGAATATTCAATAGTGAAGCAAGTTATTCGACCGATTATGAATACTCCATGAACCGAAACAAGTATTTCGAACAATTACCTTCGGATTCCAATGCCATTGTATTTCTGGGCACTAGTATTACGCAAAACTTTGAAATTCATGAGTCCTTTAAAAATACTCACCTCCAGAATAGAGGAATCAACGGAGATGTGATTAAAGGAATGCGAAATCGTCTTCCTGCCATTTTAAATCAACATCCGAAAGTGATTTTTATTGAGGCCGGCATCAATGATTTGGGAGGTAACAAAGCGTCCGTGGAGGAGGTTATCAGCGACTATAATGACTTGCTCGATGAGATTCAAAAAAGACCGTATAAACCTCAGCTAAACATTCTGTCAATTCTTCCGGTGAGTAATCAAAACAAGGGAATGAACGGTTACTTTGGGAGAGACATTAATGAAAAAATCCGAATTATAAACGATCAATTAAAGGCCATTTGTAATGATCGCAATATCACGTTCATCGATCTATATGAACACTTCCAAAAAAAGGGTGAAATCAAATCGGAACTAACAATCGATGGCGTTCACCTTTCTGGAGAAGGCTATGCACTACTTACTGAAAGGCTAGTCCCGCACGTAGAGAACAATAGACCTCACTAAAAGTTCAATAAGTCCTTCAGACCAGCACTTACCTTCTCTGCGTTTGGCAATAACTCCGCTTCAAGTGTTGAATTCAATGGGATTGCCGGGGTATCTACAGACCCTACTATTGACACAGGCGCATCCAAGGACTTAAAGTTGTCGCGTTGAATTCGACCGGCAAGTCCTAACGTAAACGAAGCTTCTATCGATTCCTCCGTCACTAGCATGACTTTATTGTGGCGTTGAGCAGCATCATTAATCATATCGAAATCCAGCGGATTGAGCGTTCTCAAATCTATTATTTCCACTCGACCTTCAAATGCTTTGGCAGCCTCCAGCGTCCAATAAACCCC
This sequence comes from Flavobacteriales bacterium UBA6051, assembly GCA_002427735.1. Lineage (GTDB taxonomy): Bacteria > Bacteroidota > Bacteroidia > Flavobacteriales_D > Crocinitomicaceae > UBA4466. The sequence continues at coordinate 68,348 of DIYP01000018.1, read as the reverse complement.
GCGGCCATATGTAATAACAGCGCAAGAATCGCCTTCTTGAACCGCCTTCGGATCAGCTTCGAGAACAACACGCCCCTTTCCAAACGGAATAACGTAATCCTCATCCGGTTCTATGGACATCGCCCCTTCAGTACCAGCAATTTTTGACCAATAAAGCCCTTTATGCTCTAAAAGTACAACTGGATTAGGGTCATAATAAGCCGATTTGATCAATCCCTTGAGATCCGCTCCGGTTGAAGGATAGGCTACTTTTATTCCGCGAATATTCGTTAATACCGATTCTACACTTGATGAATGGTAAGGCCCTCCTGAACCATATGCACCAATAGGTACACGAATAACGCAACTAACCGGCCATTTACCATTTGACAAATAGTATGAACGACTCACTTCAGTAAATAACTGATTTAACCCAGGCCATATGTAATCAGCAAATTGTACCTCTACGAACGGCTTTAATCCAACAGCCGACATTCCAACGGTAGAACCAATAATAAAAGCCTCTTGAATTGGCGTATTGAAAACGCGATCATCACCAAACTGCTGAGCAAGTGTAGCTGCTTCGCGGAATACACCCCCGAGACGACCTCCTACATCTTGTCCATATAGCAGCGCTTCAGGATGTTTCGCCATCAATTCACGAACTGCAAATAGTGCTGAGTCGACCATGACCGTTTTGCTCTTTCCTTTTGGTTCACGCTCTCCTTTTTCTTCCGTAATAGGTGATGGTGCAAAAATAAAATCAGTAATCGATTCAGGAGCCGGATCCTCAGCATTGATTGCCTTCTCATATTCCTCATCAACCAATTTCTTCGTGTCTGCTTCTATATTAATTATATCCGCCTCATCGACACCAGCCGCGCGAAGTGCTTCTTTCAACTTCGGATAAGGATCACGCGTTGCAGCTTCCTCTAAATCGTCTCTATACCATTCTTTTCTAACTCCCGAAGTGTGATGTCCAAGTAGTGGAACCTTCGCATGAACAATGAAAGGGCGACGTTCTTTTCGAACCGTTTCGATGACTTCTTTCATCGTTTGATACGATTCATCAAACTCACTTCCATCTATTGTTCGAACCTCAATACCATTGAATCCTTTAGCGTAGTGTGAAATATCCTGCGCACGTGTTTCTTCAGCATTAGCCGAAATATCCCAACCATTATCTTGTACTAAATAGATGATAGGATATTGTTTCAAAGCAGCCATTTGAAAGGCCTCCGAAACTTCACCTTCGGTGCAAGAAGCATCTCCCAAAGAACAAATAACAACAGGGTTTTCTCCTCCAAAATCTTCAGATAGTCCTTGAATTTCCTTGTATTGAATTCCCATTGCAACCCCGGTAGTTGGAATGGCTTGCATTCCTGTCGCCGAAGATTGATGAGGAATTTTGGGCATATCATCTCTATTCAGTGATGGGTGAGAGTAATATGTACGTCCACCTGAAAATGGATCATCTTTCTTGGCAAATACCTGAAGCATTAATTCATATGGAGTTATTCCAATTCCTAACAAAATACTGTCATCACGGTAATATGGCGCGACCCAATCCTGAGGTTTCAATTGCATACCACATGCCAATTGAATTGCCTCATGACCGCGAGAAGTGGCATGCACATATTTAGAAGTAACCTCTTTATTCGCTTCGTATTTCTCAGCGAGTGTTTTGGCTGTGCACATTAACTTAAATGCTTCAACCAATGTTTCTTTTGATGTTTTGCTTTTTGCCTGCTTCGTTTTCGCTTCTGTTGCCATCTACTTCTGCAATTTTAGGGAATCAAATATACGGAAAGTAGCCCGATTTCGCCTATGTATTTGCAACGAGCTTTTCCAAAATAGTAATGATATGGAGGGAATTTATTCGATAACCGGTTCATTTAAATAAAAATGCAGTGTCACGTTCACGTGACACTGCATAATCAAACTTTACGTTCGATCTACTCATTAACAGTAATAGATCAAACGCTCCTTGTGTCTAATTATTATGTTCTATAACATAATTCAATACCTTTTCCATCAAGTGCACCCGGTCTTTACCCCGAACATTATGCTTGTGCATTGGATATGGGAAAAAATCCATTTGAATTCCCAGTTCAACAAACTTTTGAACTAAAGAAAAATTATGCTGCATAACTACAACATCATCAACAGTTCCATGAATTAAAAGCAAATCACCTTCCAAGTTTGCTGCATGAGTAAGCAAAGATGCTTCTTCATATCCCTTCTCGTTCTCTTCAGGACGATCCATATATCTCTCTCCGTACATGATTTCGTAGTACTTCCAATCAGTAACAGGACCTCCTGCTACACCTGTAGTAAACGTTCCAGGAGAACGAAGCATCAGAGAAGTCGTCATAAAACCTCCAAAAGACCAACCATGAACGGCCATTCTATTTGCATCAACGTAAGGAAGGCTTTTCAAATATTCAACACCTGATAACTGATCTTCCATCTCAACAGTTCCTAATTGACGGTGAATTTGTGATTCAAAAGCAACACCTCTTTCTGCAGAACCTCTATTATCCAAAGTGAATACGAGATAACCTTGCTCTGCCATCCAATACATCCAAAGACTTGCACCATCCAACCACGAATCTGTGATTAACTGTGCATGTGGCCCTCCATATACATAAACTAAAACAGGATACTTCTTACGCGAATCAAAATTACTTGGCTTAATAAGTCGTGTAAACAATTTTGTTCCATCCTTTGCAGTAATGGTGCTTATTTCAGCTTCTCCAAGCTTATACTCATCAAGAACATCAGAACTTTCCATGAGCTTCTTCACAATCTTCCCGTTTGAACCAATGATCCAATCACTGCTTGCAACATCATGATTGGAGAAGTTGTCGTGAAAGTATTTACCATCGGTAGAAATAGCCACATTATGTGTACCATTTGCTCTTGTTAAAATCTTCACCTTACCTTTTAAGTCAACTGAATAAACATGCGTTTCCAACGGGTTTTCGCCGGTTGTAGAATAGTATATTCGCCCTCCAACCTGATTAAGAATATCTTTCACTACAAAATCATGGTCCGTTAACTGCTTAATTAATTGTCCCTCGAAATCGTAGTAATACAAGTTGTTAAACCCATCACGCTCTGAGATCCAAACAAAATTATTGGAGGACTCCATAGGGAAAAAAGCAGGATGTTCCGGCTCGACCCACGTTTTACTCTTTTCTTCAAACAATGTACGAACGAATGCACCAGTCTTGGCATCGAAAACATTCAACCACATACGGTTTTGATCACGATTAACCTCAGCAATCAACACATACTTATTATCCGGAGTCCATGAAAGGTTCGTGAGGTAATTTTCCTCTCCCTCTCTCGCCGAAATAAATACAGTTTCTCTTGACTCAAGATTGTAAATTCCGACTTTTGCTTTCTCAGACTTCTGACCTGCCATTGGATACTTAATGGACATTAACTCTCCGGGCGTCTTACTGTTATCAAGAAGTGGATAATCGTGCACATTCGTCTCATCTTTTTGATAATACGCTAGTGCCTTGCCATTTGGAGACCAAAATAACCCTCCTGTAATACCGAATTCACTTCTAGCAATAGCTTGTCCTGATACAATATTACGATCCGAATTATCGGTAACGATTACCTTCATTCCATTACCAGTGTGCAAGTACACATTGTTTTTCTTTGTGTAAGCAACATTCTCCGTCCCATTATGGAAAGTTGCATTCTCCGCTTCCTTATCCAAACCGTGAATCAAGCGACCTTTTTCTTCCACAATGTTATAGCTGTAATACTTGTGTCCATCATTCAACCAGAACACATTCTCATCTTTCCACTTAAGTCCAGAAAACCAATAAAGTTCTGATCCTAGTTTTGCATTTACATCCTGAATGGATAGTAATTCCTTTGCTTCCGTATTTCTTACCGAAGCTTTCATGAGAGAAGTATAATTATTCAAATAGGTATAACAGTCTGTATCCGGAACCCATTGAAACATAGTCAAAGATTTCGGGTAAAATCCTTGATATTGCTGCATTACTGCATCTTTCAACGTAAGCTCTTTTAAGCTGCCATCTGGACTACCTTGCCCTAAAGAAATCCATGTCAGCAGTGTAAACCCTGCTACTAAAAACTGCTTTGCTATCATTATCGTTTAATTAAATCGTTAAAAAATTTCTCCATCGGCCTTCCCGCATTATAGCAGCGAAGAATTACTTCATCCAAATCCTCCCTAAGGATCGCTTCAGGCTCGAAAGTCGCATAAAAATACCATTGTTTATTATAAATCAATGATTCATCCGCGGCTGCATCCTTCAAATGCTTTGGAATAATCTTATTCTTATCGCCTTGAAGCTCCCCAAAAGTCTCAACAAAATTAGGTTCAGTATACAGTTGCTTGAACTTTTTAGGATCTGCAGCAATTCCCTCACGGAGCGTAAGTAAATCGTCCTTATCTATTTCATAGACACCTCCATAAATCCGCAAATGCTCTGGCCCTAACTCAAAATACACGCCGTTGACTGCCTTTGACTTCTTCCCTTCAGGCGCTACTACTGCTGAAACCATCAATTTGTATGGCGTTTTATCTTTGGAAAAGCGTATGTCACGATTGATTCTAAAGATACAATGCTTCGGCTCCAGTCCCTTAAAGGCATCGTCCTTCTCGGCAACTCGATCAATCATGTGCTGCACAAAATCCTTAAAAGGATCGCGCACACTCTTTTCATAACGCTTCCTATTTGCATCAAACCAATCTTTATGATTGTTAGCCGCAAGTTCAATAAAAAAGTTTAAAAAATCTTGTTCAAAAAAAGCCATGTTTCTGTATTTGGTGAGCTAAAAATAAGATATTGAATCCCAATCCTATTGCCGTTCATGTATTAAGCGAAAAAACATTGCCAATTCGTGTAAATCCCTACTTTTACAAAAAACATTTCATGAAACAAATCAGTGTATCAAGTATAGAGAAAGCGATTGCCAAAGTTGACAATCTGGATGAAGATGGTTTGGAAAAGTTAGCAGAGACATATGCTCTAGCACAACAGACACTTCTCGGATATGTGATGTCAGCAGCTGTCGAATACAAAAATGAGCGGCTGGAAGGATTATTGATCTACTACTACTGTCTTATTTCTGAGACTTTTACACAAGAGCAAGTCACACTTGATCAAATTACAGAGGATGACATCGATGAGTTTGAAGAACCGTTTTTTGAAATGTTGGATCAATATTTTGAGAAGGATGATGAGGACATCATTCACGATTTCACTGATCAACCGGAGTTGATTCGTTTCATGATGATGGAGGTGAGTACAGCTGATGAAGATGGCACTTCGCTTGATGATGAAACGGCTACACAGCTCTTCATTGTTACAGCCGCTATGATTACGTTGATGGGACGCTCCATAAAACTATGAGATCACCCGAGGAGATTGTTGGAATCATGCTCCGCCACGATGCCTTTAGTGAATGGATGAACCTTGAGGTCCTGGAGATTTCAAAGGGAAAATGCACGTTATCCTGCACAACTACCGAGCAAATGCTTAATGGTTTTGCTATTTTACACGGTGGTATCACTTATTCTCTGTCAGATTCTGCTCTAGCATTTTCAGCAAATAGTTATGGATTTAAATGTGTAAGCGTTGAAACCTCTATTTCACATTTACGTCCGGTTGGGGTGAATGAAACGCTTACTGTAAAATGTATTGAAATTCATAGAGGAAAAACAATTGGAATGTACAATGTAGACATTTACAATTCCTCTGAAGAGCTCATCTCCAAATTCAAGGGAACCGTTAACATTTCAAAGGAAATCTGGTAATCTAGGGATATCCTGATTCGATTTAACATTTTCTAACTGAACAACAGCTATTTTTCTTATGTCTGCATAAAACTTTTTGCTACATTTACACGTCTTGAAATAAACGTCTAAATAAGATTATGGCAGAAGAAAAAGATAAAGGATATTTAGTGGACTTCGTAATCCGTCATTTATGGCATAAGATCTCTCGTATGTACAACCAAAAAGCCAATGAATATGGCTTGACTGTGTCTATAGGTTTTATCCTCTTGAATGTTGACAAAGAAGGAACACCGAGCACACAATTGGGCCCAAAAATGGGCATGGAACCGACCAGTTTGTCACGTACGCTAAAAACGATGGAAGATAACGGTCTGATCCGCAGAGAGCCGGATGCGAAGGACAAGAGAAAAGTGCTCATTTTCCTCACGCAGGAAGGCATTGACAAACGACGAATTGCTAAGCACGTTATCCTTGACTTCAACGAGCGTTTGATGGCAAATATTCCAAAAGGAAAACTGAAAACATTCTTCGAAGTAGCCGAACGAATGGATACAACATTAGATATTGAATTAAATAATTTTTAAGTCGCAGGTATGAATCGACATATTCGTAAAGTTGCTGTTCTTGGATCTGGTGTAATGGGGTCACGAATAGCTTGTCATTTTGCTAACATTGGATGCGAAGTTCTGTTATTGGATATCGTACCAAACGAACTGACTGAAGAAGACAAGAAAAAAGGGTTAACAGAATCTTCTCCAACGTTTAGAAACAAAGTTGTAAACGGTGCGCTAAACTTTGCCCTAAAATCAAACCCTTCGCCCATTTACAGAAAATCGTTTGCCCAACGAATTGAAACAGGGAATTTCGATGATGATTTGTCGAAAATTGCCGATTGTGATTGGATCATCGAAGTTGTTATTGAACGTTTGGATATAAAGCAACAAGTATTCGAAAATGTCGAAAAGTACCGAAAGGAAGGTACACTGATTACGACCAACACCTCCGGTATACCAATTCATATGATGCTAGAGGGAAGAAGCGATGACTTTAAAAAGCATTTTTGCGGAACTCACTTCTTTAATCCACCTCGTTATTTACAATTACTGGAAATCATTCCATCTCCAGAAACAGATCCTGAAATTATTGATTTCCTAATGGATTATGGGAGTCGATATCTCGGTAAGAAAACTGTTTTCTGTAAAGATACACCTGCCTTTATCGCCAACCGCGTTGGTGTTTATTCAATTATGTCACTTTTCCATGCTGTAGAGGAAATGGGAATGACGGTGGAAGAAGTGGACAAGCTTTCCGGGCCTGTAATGGGTAGACCCAAATCGGCAACCTTTAGAACTTGCGATGTCGTTGGACTGGATACTTTAGTTCACGTTGCGAATGGCATCAAGGATAATTGTCCGAATGACGAAGAAATTGCTTTGTTTGCACTTCCCGACTACATTACGAAAATGGTAGACAATAATTGGTTGGGCTCTAAAACCAAACAAGGTTTCTACAAAAAGGTGAAAGACGATAACGGCAAAAGCCAAATTCTCGCATTGGACTTAAAATCATTGGAGTATAAAGAAAAATCGCGTGTCAAATTCCCTACGTTGGACATGGCAAAGCCCATTGAAGACCTTCGTCAACGAACGAAAATGCTGTTGATGGGAATGGACAGAGCTGGCGAGTTCTATCGAAAAATTTTCGGAGGACTTTTTGCCTATGTATCAAACAGAATACCTGAGATAACAGATGATCTTTACAAGATAGATGATGCGCTAAAGGCTGGTTTTGGATGGGAACTAGGTCCATTTGAAACCTGGGATATTCTTGGCTTTAACGAAGGGCTTAAGCTGATTGAAAAAGAACAAAAACAAGCGGCTGATTGGATTGCTGAAATGAAAGCTGCTGGATTTACACAGTTTTATTCAACGGAGAATGGACAAAAGCTATATTATGATATCGCTTCTAAAAGTTACAAAGTTGTTCCTGGAACGGAAGACTTAGTCATGCTTGATTCTCTGAGAGCAGAAAATAAAGTATGGGGCAACTCAGATACAACCATTGTTGATTTGGGCGATGGAATTCTAAATCTTGAATTCCACACGAAAATGAACACGATTGGCGGTGGTGTTATCGAAGGAATCAATAAAGCACTAGATCTCGCGGAAGAAGACCACCGAGGCCTTGTCATCTCAAACAACGGACAACATTTTTCTGCAGGGGCTAATGTCGGGATGATATTTATGATGGCCGTTGAGCAGGACTACGATGAATTAAATTTCGCCGTCAAAGCCTTTCAAGATACTATGATGCGAATACGCTATTCCAATATTCCAGTCGTAGCAGCACCTCATAACATGGCACTAGGAGGTGGATGTGAACTCTCGATGCATGCGGATAAAGTAATAGCGCATGCTGAACTTTACATGGGACTAGTCGAATTTGGTGTAGGACTCATTCCAGGAGGCGGAGGTTCTAAAGAATTTGCTAAACGCCTTTCAGATGAATTGAAGGATGGAGATATTAAAATCAATCGAATGCGGGATCGTTTCCTAACCATTGGTCAGGCGAAAGTTTCAACCTCCGCATACGAAGCCTTTGATCTGGGATATTTGCGCGAGGGACTTGATGAGGTCGTTGTGAGTCGCGATCATCAATTAGCACGAGCAAAAGAAGCCTGCATTGATATGGCGGAAGAAGGATACGTTGCTCCGAAACGTGAAAGAAACATTACAGTTATGGGGAACGAAGGTCTGGGGATTGTTTACGTCGGTGCTGACACGATGCTTTCTGGAAATTATATGTCTGAGCATGACCGGGTTATTTCTGAGAAACTTGGCTTTGTTCTATGTGGCGGAGACTTATCCGAAAACACAACCGTATCAGAGCAGTACCTATTGGATCTTGAGCGAAAGGCCTTTCTAGAGCTTTGTACGGAACGGAAAACGCTAGAGCGATTAGAAAGTATAGTTAAAACAGGTAAAGTTTTACGTAACTGATAGAATTACATTATGAGAAGAGCATATATAGTTACAGGGTATCGAACGGCTGTTGGGAAAGCCGGACGAGGCGGTTTCAGATTTACACGTCCTGATGATCTTGCCACAGACGTTATAAAACATATTATGGCCGATGTGCCTCAACTTGACAAGGAGCGTATTGACGACGTTATTGTTGGAAATGCAACACCCGAGGCTGAACAAGGTTTAAATGTAGGACGAATGATTTCACTTATGGGACTGGACACGGAGAAAGTACCAGGTATGACCGTAAATCGTTATTGTTCATCTGGATTAGAAACAATTGCTATCGCCACTGCTAAAATTGAAAGTGGAATGGCCGATTGTATTATAGCGGGTGGCGTTGAGTCAATGTCCATCATGGCAATGGGAGGATGGCGGATTGTTCCTAATCCGAGTATTGGAAAGGAAAATCCTTCTTGGTATTGGGGAATGGGATTAACAGCTGAAGCCGTTGCCAAACAATTTAATGTGTCACGAGAAGATCAGGATCAATTCGCCCTGAACTCACATGAAAAGGCCATTGCTGCAATAAATGCAGGTAGGTTCAAAGATGATATTGTTCCCATTGAGGTAAAACAAGTTTACCTTGACGAAAATGAAAAGCGTCAGGAACGAACATATACCGTTGATACAGACGAAGGTCCTCGCGCAAGTACGATGGAAGGTCTCGGAAAACTGAGACCTGTATTTGCTAATGGAGGGTCGGTAACAGCAGGAAACTCTTCACAAACTTCTGATGGGGCGGCTTTCTGCCTGGTTATGTCAGAAGAAATGGTCAAAGAGTTAAATCTGGAACCTGTCGCAAGACTTGCCTCATACAGCGTTGTCGGAGTTGAACCGCGTATCATGGGAATTGGCCCTGTGAATGCGATTCCAAAGGCTATTAAAGCAGCTGGATTAACAATGAATGACATTTCTTTGTTCGAGTTGAACGAAGCATTTGCATCACAATCACTTGCTGTGATTCGTCAAGCAGGGTTAAATCCAGACATCGTAAATGTAAATGGAGGCGCTGTTGCACTTGGACACCCGCTGGGATGTACGGGCGCAAAATTGACCGTTCAAATGATGAACGAATTGAAGCGCCGTGATCAAAAATATGGAGTGGTAACCATGTGTGTTGGAACTGGTCAAGGTGCTGCAGGTGTCATTGAAATGCTCTAAAAACGATCAATGAAAACTGAATTGAAAGCCCTCATAAAAAATGCAGGGCACGCTTCACTGCTCGGGATGCAGGAGCAAACAATTCTAGCGACAGAGAAGCATACAAATACCGTTTTGTACTCGAAAACAGGATCAGGAAAAACACTGGCTTTTCTCCTGAGCATTCTCAATCACATAGATGTTGAAACTAATGGGATACAATCTGTTATTCTAGCTCCTTCCAGGGAATTATGTCTTCAAATTGAAACGGTTTTTCGATCGTTGAAAACAAAGAAAAAGATACTCACATGCTATGGTGGTCACTCTATTCAATCCGAAAAAAATAGCCTTACTGTTTCTCCCCTCGTTTTAATTGGGACACCTGGCAGACTTGCGGATCACATTGATCGTGGGCATCTGGAAGAATTAGAGAAAACGCCTTTTTTAGTGATCGACGAGTTTGACAAGTGCCTTGAATTCGGTTTTCAAGAGGACATGGAGTTCATTGTCGAAAAACTCTCCAGACTTGAGAAAAAATTACTTGTTTCTGCAACAAGAATTGATGAATTTCCTGGTTTCATCCCCATGCAGAAAGCGTATTTCATCGATCATTTAAGCAATGATCAGGACATTGCTGTAGCAGAGCATCTCGTTCTCTATGAAAACGATATTATCCAAACGCTCTTTTCCCTTTTGTGTTCTTTTTCTAATGAGAAATCAATTGTGTTTTGCAACTATCGTGAAGTGGCGGAAGATGTCAGTAACCAACTCAATGAAATGGGTATTGTAACTGTATTTTATCACGGCGGAATGGATCAGGATCAGCGGGAGCGCGCATTAATCAAGTATAGAAATAGTAGCTCTGACATATTGATCTGCACAGACCTTGGTGCGCGCGGGCTAGATATTCCTGAGGTAAAGCATGTGGTCCATTACCAATACCCGGGAAGTCCCGAAGCCTTTACACATAGGCAGGGAAGAACTGCTCGAATGTCAAACTCAGGAAATTCATACCTCTTTAAAGGAGATACAACTACGTTTCCCGAATATATTGAGGCACCAACATCCATTTACAAAATGGCATCTGGATGGACTGTCCCCTCGCCCACATGGACCACTATCTACTTTGGTGGGGGTAAAAAAGACAAGATCAACAAAATTGACTTGGTTGGGTTTTTATTCAAAAAGGGAGGGTTAAAAAAAGATGAAATTGGTCTAATTACACTTCAAGATCGGGCAGCTTATGTCGCTATTTCAAGTAATGTTACTCGGTTATTCATGAAGCGTATTCACAAAGAAAAAATTAAGGGAAAGCGCATAAAAATTGCCATTTCCAGATAATGGATTGAATTTATTTTCGACTATAAACAGTCCTAACCAACTCTTCCGCTTTTTTGTTTTGAACGGTAAACATATTGTTCTTGCTACCACCCGCCGATGAATGATCCGGATACCATTTCCAAAGAAAACCTCCGGCCAAATACGCCTTGTCCCATATCGTTTGATAAAGCGCCTCTAGAGCATTCCATTGAGCCTGTTCACTATTTTTGCTAGAGGATTTGTAGTCCCATGGAGTAGCTGCACAGTCGGAAATACTGCGGTAACCATACTCGGTAAAAAGTATTTTTTTCTTCCAGGTATCTGAAAACGCCGCTATTTTTTTCTCCAAATCACGCCAACCTGTCATCAACTCATCCAGACCAGGGTCATCACCATTGGCCACAGGGAAATAAGCATCAATTCCTATAAAATCGAGCTGATCCCAGAAGGTTACTTTTTCATATGCGTCCCAATTTTCTGCGTAGGTAAGTTGACCACTGTAAACTTCTCGGACATCTTTTATTAGTTGTTTCCAGAAATCGGCTCGATCAACGGTAAAGTGGTTCATCTCAGTTCCTAAGCACAGCATTTCAACTTTTTCCTGCTCGGCAAGCTTGGCAAATGTCATTATAAACTCCTCATATTCTTTTTCGAACTTCAACCACTCTTTTTCATTATCCATTCTGATTTCACCCGTAAAAACACCATGTCCTACCCAAATTTGCGGTTTGAGCATTACCTTAACACCCTTTTCGTGCATTAATCGGATAGAAGCAGTTGCACCAACTACTCTTTCTCCGGCCCACTGCCATTTACTATCAAACACAAGTCCAGAAGAGCTTTTAGAAGGCATAAATGCAAATGGAATCACCGAAACCCAATTTGCCTTCATTGCCGTAATTGGCTCTGCTTCATCAGGCTCTATTAAACGATTCATTGAGACCAGACTAAGTCCATTAATCTGTTGTTCCAGCATGTTTGCCTCTGTATTCATTTGCCCCCAAGAGTAAGCACATGAACTAAAAGCCAATAGAAACAATAGTCTCTTCATCCGATTTAAATATCTACTCCACTAAAATTATGATTTTTTAACCAGATGGTTCCAAAATCACACATGATATGCATGCATAACAATTAATATTTTACTACTTTAGTAGTACTAATTCAATTATTATCAAAATAAATGGCCACAGAAGATAAAAAACCCATCAAAGGAGGAGAGTTCATTATTCGGGATACAGCGCCCGCAGACATTTTTATTCCAGAAAACTGGACAGAAGAACAACGGATGATTGCCGATATGTGTGATGACTTCATTGCAACAGAAGTTGTTCCCCATATTGAACGTATAGACGCTATGGAAGAAGGGCTAATGCCTTCCATCATGGAAAAAGCAGGAGCACTTGGATTGTTAGGAATGTCAGTTCCAGAAGAGTTAGGAGGAATGGGCGTGGACTTTAAAACCTCATTACTTGCAACAGAAAGGTTGGCCATGGGATATTCCTTTTCTGTTGCCTACGGAGCGCACACAGGGATCGGTACCCTACCACTATTATATTATGGAAATGACGAACAAAAGAAAAAGTACATTCCGAAACTGGCCTCTGGCGAGTGGAAGGCAGCATATTGTTTAACGGAACCAGGTTCTGGCTCAGATGCTAACTCGGGAAAGACCAAAGCTATTCTTACAGAAGATGGTAAACATTATACGATTAATGGGCAAAAAATGTGGATCACAAACGGTGGCTTTGCCAATCTGTTCACTGTATTTGCGAAAATTGATGATGATGAAAAGTTAACTGCATTTTTAGTGGAGGCCAATAGCGAAGGAATTTCATTAAACCCGGAAGAAAAGAAAATGGGAATCAAGGGGTCCTCTACCCGACAAGTTTTCTTCAATAATGTCAAAGTTCCTGTTGAGAACATGCTTTCAGAACGTGAAAATGGGTTCAAAATCGCACTCAACATCCTCAATATCGGAAGAATCAAGTTGGGTGCAGGTGTTATGGGGGGAGCAAAGCAGTCCATAACAGCTTCGGTTCAATATGCCAATGAAAGAGAGCAGTTTGGAAGATCCATCTCTAAATATGGAGCAATTCGCTATAAACTTGCGGAACAAACTATTCAAACGTTTGTAGTAGAATCTGCTATTTACCGAGCTGGTCAAAATATTGATGATGCCATCGCAGGATATATAGCCGAAGGGATGGATAAAGGAACAGCGACGCTGAAAGGAATTGAACAATTTGCGCCAGAATGTGCAATTCTCAAGGTAGCTGGTTCAGAAGTACTAGACTACGTTGTGGATGAAGCGGTTCAAATTTTTGGAGGAATGGGTTATTCTGCAGAGTCTTCTGTAGAACGTGCCTACCGCGACGCCCGCATTAATCGAATTTTTGAAGGAACAAACGAAATCAACCGCTTGTTAACAGTCGACATGGTGTTACGCAGAGCTTTAAAAGGTGAATTAGACCTTATGGGACCTGCTATGCAAGTGGCGAACGAATTAATGAGTATTCCTGACTTCGGAGATAAACCGGAAGGAACCTTGGCCAATGAAATTGGATACCTTACTGGGTTCAAGAAAACAATCTTAATGGTAGCTGGATCGGCAGTGCAAAAATTAATGCAAACACTTTCTAAAGAACAAGAGATTCTCATGAACATAGCAGATATGGCAATTTATACATATATGGCTGAATCGGCTCTGCTTCGCGTTCAACAGATGATTGAATTAAAAGGAGAAGAAAACTGTCAGGAACAAATTGCAATGGTAAAAACCTATTTCTATGATGTTGCCGACAAGATTAATAAGGCCGGAAAAGATGCATTGAATTCTTTTGCAGAAGGCGATGAATTGAAAATGATGCTCATGGGTCTCAAGCGTTTTACGAAAACAGAAGCCTTTAATCCTAAAGAAGCACGACAACTTGTGGCTACAAAATTGATAGAAAAGAATGAATACTGTTTTTAATGAATAGAAAATTCGAATCTAAGAGCCCTGATCTTCGTATCAGGGCTTTTTTTGTTAGAACAGGGTGAAACTACAACCAATACTAAATTGAGTATTTTAGGAGAAACATTGACCACATGAATAGAGCATATAGTCTGCCGGGTTTAATTCTAGGCTTCATTTTTTTGATCAGCGCTTTTTTTCTAATTAAACTGAGCGTTAATGAATCGGAACAATTCAAGACCCACAAGAGTGAGGTCATGGATATTCTTAACTTTAATGATCGCCTGCTCTCCTTCCGTGATTGGGTTTTCAGTGAAACAGCTTGGAATGAAAAAAAAGAAAAATTCGAAGTTGCTGTAGCCAAAGCAGAAGTGCACTACTCCAATGCACTGGCGCATGGTTATAATCTACTCTTTGCCTCACTTGGTTTTCTCATTCTGATGGTGCTTATCTACGCAAAAAGGCGCATATTTTACGGTTTAACAATGGCCCTTTCCTTTATCGGATTGGCCCTGCTTGGACAAGGGGTAAGCAACCCTATTCTGGAAATGGCTGCCTTTAAAAAAGATATGACAATCAAAGTTTACGTCCACCCAAGTGATATCCCATACTTTGAAGACATTGTAGACCATATGAAAAGTGTCAGTGACATTGCTGATTACATAAAATATGTTCCCGTTTATGGACCTGAATGGGCAGAAACTGCCAAAGAGTTGGTTGCAGACGGAGAAAGCTACCTTCGTGAAAATGCGCATGAAAACATTGGCTTTGACAAAGTATTTCCCGGGTACACGTATTTTTACTATCAGAACAAAGGAATCATGGACGTCATTTCCCTATTATGGTCTACGAGTAACAAACCCGTTGCCATAGCCATTGGAACATTTTCCATCATTCTTCCATCAATTAAACTTTTGTTTACGCTGGTCATTCTTCTCTTCCCAATTCACGGTGTTAAAAAACTTCGCAAACTACTTTCTTATTTAGCCAAGTGGAGTATGGCAGACGTGTTTGTTGTTGGTGCGTTCCTGGCATTTTTAAGCTTTGCCAATATGAGCCCTGGCGTGGAGATGGATGCCAACGTACTATTTGGCCTCTATTATTTTGGCGGTTATGTCATAATTTCCATCCTTCTTGGCTTTCTTCTTGATGCTTCCATCAAAGAAAAACTGAAGATTAAGGAAAAAGAGTCGTCAATAATCTCAACGCATGAGGATGATGAGAATACATTGTATAAAAAAAGCGATACTCCGTAAAGAGTATCGCCCTTAATTCCGTTGGTACTTAACTTACTTTTTTAGTGTAATACCGTCAGCTACAAATCCAAGCTCATACTTGGGTTCAGTGATTTTATCAATCTCCTCTTGGCTTTTTCCAGCATCTTCTGCAAAGTGTTTTAGCATATCCACAGAAACTGTATCCCAATGTGCAACGCCATGCAGGTAAGCACCCGTATTAATATCTGTTTTCGGAGGAATCGTGAAATGATCTTTAAAACGCACCATAAACGTCTCTCCATTACCCTTATCAATATTCACCCAACATCCGGCCTTAGAACAAACCTCTGCTAACGTTCCTTCAAACGTAAATTCCATTTCTTCCGTCTGCCCTTCATAAGCCTTCAACATTTCTTCAACGCTGATGGCTTCATCTACATTTACCTTCACAGGTCCGTAGCTCTTTCCTAACTCTACCGCATCCGTTTCACTTTCCTGAGCCGTAGAAGTCTCCGTAGAACCGCAAGCAACAATCAAAGCCACGCTCGCGAGTAATATTCCAAAATTTTTCATTCGTCCGTTTTTTGTTTGCACAAATATCGCAAGAACACCTTAATTTTCCGATGTTTTTAGGAATAAAAAAGGTCAACTCTGAGAGCCGACCTTATCTATTAAAAAATAAATGAATTCTATTTCAGGTATTGATCAATCAGCTGATCAATTTTCAAAGTTTCGTCATCTACCTTCACTTCTCTTACTCCACAAGCTGTTAAAAAACGTGCAATTACGTAACGGCTCTGAACTTCATTATTCACAAGATTAATAGTCGCTTCTTTTGAAGACTTATTGAATCCTACAGTGAAATATGAAGGATAATAACTTGCATTTTTCTTAACCATTTCTTCTGTAACCGTAGATGGTAATGTGAATATGTACTTGCCAGAAGATTTACTCGCTGTCAAATCAGCCTTACCTTCAGAAATAGCAACCGTTCCCATATCCTGAGAAAGACCAAGTGTAGCAAATCCAACAAGCGCAATAAGGGTAAAAAATATCTTCTTCATCTTTTCAATTTTATATATAAGACGTAACGCATTCCAAAAAGTTGTATTGCGTTAAAGGCTAAACTACAATTTTTTTGCCACTTTTACTTCGTGGGGAACCTTTTGCTAAAGAAATATAAAGATAAAATCGAAGCAGGATGCGATGAAGCCGGGAGAGGTTGTCTGGCCGGACCTGTGGTTGCTGCCGCCGTAATTCTGCCTCCTGATTTCAGCAATGATTTGCTGAATGATTCAAAAAAGCTCTCCGAGACAAAACGTCAAAAGCTTCGACCAATAATAGAAAAAGAAGCACTAGCATGGGGAGTCTCATTCGTTCATGAAAAAGAAATTGATCAGATTAATATTTTAAATGCCAGTTTTACGGCTATGCATCGTGCTGTAGATCAGCTGAACCAGAAGCCAGAACTCTTACTAATTGACGGAAATCGTTTCAATCCTTATCCAAACATTTCGCATGAATGTATCATCAAAGGCGACGGTAAATTCCTTTCAATTGCTGCAGCATCTGTATTGGCTAAAACGTATCGTGACGAGTACATGGAAAAAATTCATGATGAGTTTCCCCACTATGACTGGAAAAGCAACAAAGGTTATCCGACTATAAAGCATCGCAGGGCAATTCTTGAACACGGTGATTGCGTGTATCATCGCCGATCGTTTACACTTTTACCAGCCGATCAACTTTCATTGTTTTGAGTAAACATCGAATTGTTGATTTCTAAGCCGCTCAACAATTACTTCACCATTCATTCTGCGTACTTTTGAGTTAAAGTGTGAAGCATGTTCAATAAGGTTTTATTGTGGATAGCCGTTTTCGCCAGTCTAATATGGATTGGTTACGTTGGTTTTGATATCCTCAATGAATCCAACAATTATTCTCCGGAAAAACTCTTCGGTTTTCAAGACGAAAAAGTATTGATCATTAATCGCCCTGAGGAAGTTAAGATTCATCAACTAACTGATTTCGCAAATGCCCCGTCTTCTGAGGTGGTAAGCACATTAAACCCGCAAAGTTTCACTACTGGATATGTCAGTGCTAACCAAGCACATATCCTTTTATTTAAGTCCAGTAATTGGTCAAAAGAAGACATTGAACAGCTTTTTCTCAATACAGATGAGAAACCCTCGATAAACGCTGGAAGCTTCACATATATGGGGTTCGAAGGACGCTTTTATAAGAAAGGGTTATACATGAAAAAAGGTGAAGTCCAATTGCCCGAAAATAGTCTTCCCCGCTACCTTTATGACAAAAATGCCAGCGCTTCTGTTGTGCATTTTACTGAAAATTCAGCCGTACAATCTGTTTCGGATATTTATTTCAAAGAAGGTGATCGAATCGATTACATCACATACAATGAAGAGATTGAACAAGGAAATCAAGTTAAAGACGAGGTTATCTTCGCTGGAATTGTAACGAAAAACTTTAATACATATCACTTTGTTGAACGCGACTATTATGCCTCTATGGACAGCACCTTCGTAAGCGGTCCGATGTATAAATGGATGCTAAATGGTTTCCTGGATTTAGATTATGAAGGGGCACGAGTTATAATAAGCGACTATATCGATGGTCAGGACCCCATTCTTATTTTAAACGACCTAAAGCAATCACAAGACGTTTCACAATTTAATAACCGTTTAACACGGGATTTTCCGACAGCTGGAAAAGATTTTCACATCAAATACTTAGAAGATTTAGTTGTCATTTGTGAAGATGAAAGTATCTGTGACAAAGTGATCGCAGACTTTAAACTCGGAAATACTATTGCGCTGCATAAAGAGGTTAGAAATAAGATTTATGGAGCACTCCCCAACTCTGTATCGGAAAGAATCATAACAAAAGAGCACTCGTATTCTAAAGCTGTTTATAGAGGGAAACTGTTGGAGACACAAATGGGCATTGCCCGTCAAACTAATAGCGAAATTGTTAGAAAAGAGTCTATTGCCATGAATTGTGACTTCGACATTCTTGATTTCGCCACAGTAGGGGCTGAAGGAGAAGTAGTGGCACTTGGTAAATCGGGTGAACTGGCCAGATTTAAGAATGGTAAGATTGCATGGACAAAGAATCTCGGACAAAAGGCCATGGGTTCATTAGATTTAATCGATCTGCATCAAACTGGAGAACAATTCATTTTAATCAACACACCGGATAAAATCCACCTATGGAATATGGATGGAGAAGTCGTTTCAGGCTTCCCAATTGCACTCGAAAAAGAAGCGACCAATGAGGTCAAGTTTTATAGATGGAAGGGTAAAAGCTTTTTCCTGATAGCGAATGAAGCAAAAGAAGTTGTGCATTTTGATTCAAAAGGAAGAGAATTAAACGTGATTCGTTCACCCTTTACCATTTCCCGAAAAATAGATGTTTGGGCAAGCCAGCGTACTCTATTTGCAGGATTTGCCAGCGATGACCAATTTATAATGTACAATTTAGACGCATCGAAAGAACATAGATCATTCGAACTTCCTGTTGCTTGTCTTTCTGCTAAAGTTCCCAATGAGCTACTGCAATATGGAATTCAGGATAATCACCTAATAAAACTAGATCAAAAAGGAATAAAGTCAACGTTCGGAGAATTCAATCGAGCACAATTAAAATTCATTCAAACGAGTAAAAAAGTTCCGACCATCGTAGTGCAATCAGCAAATGAAATTCACCTCATCAATGAAGAAGGGCTTTCATTCTCTCAAATCACACTTCCATTCAATGAAATTGAGCATGTATTCATTGAAACATCCAATTCAGGAAAAACCACAGTTGCGATCATTGACGGTTTAGAGAATAATGTATATTTGTATGGATTGGACGGTGAACGGGTCACGCTGAAGCCAATTGAGGGTCAAACTAAAGTACTAGTAAAATCCACAGGAAGCACCAGAGTCATTACGACTGTTGTTGACCAGTATATCGTTCAATATTTTGAATAACTAAAACTACTCTTTATGAACTCTCTCAAGCGATTCATCGCATTGGCCTTTTTGGGCTTTTCTGCGTTCAGCTACTCGCAAAACTACATCGGAGTGCACAGCAGTAATTATGCTGGTGTAATGGGAACTGATTTAAACCCGGCTAGTTTTGTCGATGGACGTTTCAAAGTTGATGTTAATCTCGTCAGTTTTAATTTTGATGCCTGGACAAACGGTATGTATCTGGACACAAAGCAAATGCCTAAATGGTGGACCAAATCTTTTGCTCCCGACGTTAATCCTAACAATGAATTAGACACTTATTACAGCATCGGTGGATCGAATCAATACAATGACTGGGCTGCTATCAGTGATTCGACAAGGGATATAAATGATGAAATTTTCACGCGTAACTATTCAGCAACTTCGGATAAAACAGTGGGATTATACAACAATATTCAAGTAGACGTCTTGAATTTCATGTTCCACATTAACCCTAAAATTGCGGTTGGATTTGCTGGTAAGTTTAGATCCATTACAAACGTTGATGATATAGACCCGAAACTGGCGACACTCGCGGAAAATGATTTAGATCTTCCATCGCTTTGGAATCAAACATTCAATGAAGAGTTATTGAATATGAATCACATGTCCTGGATGGAATATGGTATCATCTACTCTCAAGTATTGAAAGACGATGGTGAACACTTCATGAAGGTCGGAGGTAAAGTAAAGTGGTTATCTGGTTATACAGCTGCTTACATCAATACAGACAACTTCTCGTACAACCTATTTAACGATGATACGTCACAATCATTAACTGGAGACTTTTCTTACGGTCACTCAGCAGGGATTTTGGATGGTGATGAAGCTTCGCTCGGATTTTTAGGAACAGGAAGTGGGCTTCCACAATCTGCCTCTAAATTCGGAATCGGTGGAGATATTGGTTTCGTATATGAATGGAGACCTGACTGGAAAGAATATAAATATGACATGGATGGAGAAACAAACATCTGGCGTCGTGATAAAGAGAAGTATAAAATCCGTGCTGGATTCTCTGTGCTGGACATTGGTGGTATGAAATTCGCCAAAGGCGGTTTGAGTCGTGATTTCAGCATCAACTCTAATAACCTTTTCGATTTAAACGTATTTGATGCTGCGAGCAGCTTAAACGACGTTGACAGCATTATCGATTCGTTGATCATCAATTCAAGTGATTGGACAGCAGGAGGCGATGATGATGGTACTTTCTTTATGCAGTTACCAACAGCACTTAGCTTGCAGTTCGATTATAACATTTGGAAATGGGTATATGTGAATGTAACAGGTGTTGTGAATGTTCAAAGCAGAAAGAATCCGCACAGAGTGCGTGTGCCAAACCAAATTTCTGTTACACCAAGCTTTGATTATGCATGGGCTGGAGTTGGTATACCTATGTCTTATAACAAGTATACTGGTTTCAGAGCAGGTATTGGTGCACGACTTGGTCCACTAACTATTGGTGTCAACGACTTTAGAACGCTCTTTGCAGCTGGAAAAGTACGTGGTGCTGGTGTTTATGCTGGATTGCGTTTACCCGTGCTTTATGTGCACCCAAGTGATATTGATGGCGACCTTGTATCTGACAAACTAGATTCTTGTTTAGTTGTTCAAGGACTTTGGGAATTCCGCGGATGTCCTGATACGGATCGAGACGGTATTAAAGACATCGATGACCACTGTCCTAATGATGCTGGATTACCAGAATTCAATGGTTGTCCTGACACAGATAAAGATGGTATTCCTGATAAGGATGATGCTTGTCCAGAAGATGCTGGTCCACTTGAGTTCAATGGTTGTCCAGATCGTGATAACGATAGTATTATTGATAAGAAAGATGACTGTCCTGATACACCAGGTTTAGCTGAGTTTAACGGTTGTCCTGACACAGATGGTGACGGTATCAAAGACGAGGATGATGCTTGTCCAGATGTTCCTGGACCAGAAATCAATAATGGTTGTCCTGATACAGATGGTGACGGTCTATTCGACTTCATTGATGAGTGTCCAACAGAGTTTGGGCCAAAAGAAAACAATGGATGTCCATGGCCAGATACAGATGAAGATGGTCTTTTGGATAAAGACGATAAGTGTCCTTACCTTGCTGGGCCATTGGCAAACGAAGGTTGTCCTTACCAAGATACTGATGAAGACGGTGTACTTGACAAGGATGATAAGTGTCCGAACACACCTGGACCAGTTGCTAATGAAGGATGTCCTGAAATCGAGCAAGAAGTTCAGGAAATCTTGAAAACAGCATTCGAGAACCTAGAGTTCGAAACTGGTAAAGATGTAATCAAGGAAGAGTCTATTCCTTCGTTGACTGAATTGGCTGATGTACTTGTGAAGAAACCAGAATGGAAACTTCAGATTGCCGGTCATACGGATAACGTTGGTGCAGCTCAAAGCAACCTTGTTCTTTCTAAGAAACGTTCGGAAGCTGTGAAGCGATTCATGGTTTCGAAAGGAATCGAAGAAAGCCGATTGACAGCATTATACTTCGGTGAAACGGAGCCAATTGCTGACAACAATACAGCGGAAGGACGTCAGAAAAATCGCCGTGTTGAAATGACAATCATCTTTGAATAAAAGATAGATAACCCTCTATGATAATTAAGGGCTGGTAAATACCAGCCCTTTTTTGTTTTTTGCTAAATTTAATAAGCTACCCAAAAAACGTCGACTATGAAGTTCTTGAAGAAAGTTCTAATCCTTATTATTTCTCTCATTTGTCTTGTGCTCATCATTGCACTTTTTGTCAAAAAAGACTTCCATGTATCGCGTTCCGTTGAAATATCAGCGACCAATGACGAGGTGTTTGAATACTTGCGATTTATGGGGAATCATAGCGAGTTTTCAGTATGGGAAAAAATGGACCCTAATGTTAAGCAAAGTATCAATGGAGAGGACGGTAAGGTCGGTGCAATATACACCTGGGATAGCAAAATGGAGGACCTAGGAGCTGGCGAGCAGGAAATCATTAAAATTGAAGATGGAAAACGCATTGATTACGAACTCCGATTCAAACGACCATGGGAAGTTACTTCAAATGCATACTTTGCTCAGGAAGAACTTGGTGCCGAAAAAATTAAAGTGAGTTGGGGAATAACTGGAAGCACTTCATATCCCTGGAATTTTCTATCTCTATTTATGGATATGGATGCTGAAATGGGGCCGGACCTAAAAAAGGGGCTTGACGATCTAAAGAAGATTTTGGAATCCGAGGAATAGTTCATTTTTACCCGGTACGATTGAAAATTTAGGCTAATTTTATGCTGTGACCAAATTGACAAAAAGGCAACGCTATTTATGTAGTTTTCTATCAGGATTACTCATGGCTGTAGCCTTTCCATATACCGGCAGTCTTGTCCCCCTCGTTTTTGTTGCGTGGATTCCCTTGCTTCTTATCGAAAATACGGTAATTGATAATAATTATCGATCAGGAAAAGTGTTCATACATGCGTATATCACGTTTTTTCTTTTCAACTTGGGCGCTACCTGGTGGGTTTGGAATGCAAGCGCAGGAGGTGCATCGCTAGCCATTATTCTAAATAGCCTGTTGATGACCTTTACTTTCTATTTGTATCACCTCACTAAAAAATATGTTGGAAAGAAAGAAGGTTATATTTCACTATTAATCTATTGGATTGCGTTCGAGTATTTTCACCATAATTGGGAAATGTCGTGGACCTGGTTGAGTATGGGAAACTATTTTAGTATTCTTCCTTCATGGGTACAATGGTATTCATACACAGGTATTTTTGGTGGCACACTCTGGATTTTATTGATAAACCTACTTATCTTCCGAATTATTCAGAATGTTTATTTCAAAAAGGAGACATGGCGCATCCAAACTCCACTCGTTTGGATGTCTATCATTTTTTTGGTTCTGCCGTTAACAATCTCATTGATTACCTATTACAACTACGAAGAGAAAGAAAATCCCATTGAAGTAGTAGTACTACAGCCAAACATTGATCCATATAACGAGAAGTTTGTCGTAGGATTAAAATCTCAATTAGAGAAACTCACTGATCTTGCCGCCGAAAAGGTAACTTCAAATACAGATCTTATTGTCGCTCCTGAAACAGCCATTAGTGCTACTTTTTTTGAAGATGATCTTGAACAACTTGATTTCTATCGGTTCCTACTTACGAAGAAGGCTGAACTTCATAATGCACCTTGGTATATTGGTGCTTCAACGATGAAAATATATCCCAAGAAACGATCAAGGGCTTCCTTTCCCTTAAATGGCGGACCGGGATTTATAGAATATTACAACTCGTCTTTGGTTATTCCGAAAAACAATAAGCCTGCATTTGTTCACAAGTCAAAGCTAGTTCCTGGAGCTGAAATTATCCCGTTCTCCAATTGGTTTCCTTTCCTTGAAGAATGGTCCATTGACGCTGGTGGAACATCAGGCTCACTGGGAGTTGAAGAAGAACCCAAAATCCTGGCAACCGAGAAGTTTGGCTTTGCCCCTGTTATCTGTTACGAATCAGTCTATGGCGAATGGGTGACTGAGCAATGCCGCAAGGGAGCAGAGATTATTTGTGTTGCTACAAATGATGGTTGGTGGGGAGATACTCCCGGCTACAAACAGCACATGAGCTTTTCTAGTTTGCGTGCTATTGAAAATAGAAGATGGGTCGTTCGATCAGCCAATACGGGAATTAGCTGTTTCATTAATCAACGTGGCGATGTGATGCAACCAACGGAATGGTGGGTTCCAACGTCCATACGACAGGATGTAAACCTAAACAAAGAAATGACCTTCTACACGAGGTATGGAAATGTCATCGGTAGGAGTTTTGGATTTGTTTCTGTTATATTAGTACTGTTTACATTTGTGAAACGATTTAAGAAAAAATATATACGCACTTAATTTTGACAAATCAAGACATAGACAGAGCACAGCTTGTTGAAGATCATAGCGACTACCTATTGTCATTTGCAATGACGAAACTTCGTGATATTGATCTCGCAAAAGATCTCGTTCAAGACACTTTTGTTAGCGCTTTGACAAAGCTGGAATCCTTCGAGAAACGAAGTAAGTTAAGAACCTGGTTAACAAGTATCTTAAACAGAAAAATTATTGATCACTGGCGGAAAGCAGAAACAAGATATACAGATCCAATTTCTAATTTCTTTGATCAAGATGATTCAGACCGTCACTGGTTAATGGAGAAAAAAAGTGATTCGAGTATTGCTAATATTGAGCAGGTTTTAGAGGAAGAAGAGACCATGAATGAATTGAAAGATTGTCTCGATAAACTGCCTGAAAAATGGAATGGCATTGTAAGCTCTAAATATCTTGAGGAAAAAGAAAGTGAACAAATATGTAATGATTTCGACATTACTCCTTCTAATTTATGGGTGATCATACATCGTACAAAGCTTCTGTTGCGTGATTGCCTTAAAAGCAAAGTAGTAAGATGAAAAACTGCGAGGACACAACATTAGACGTTGAGCGTTCGTCATTTGAACGACTCTCAATAAAAGATAGACTTGCGTTACGTATGCACCTTGCCATGTGCCCACAATGCCGTAAGTACTTCAAGGATAGCACTACCATTGATACGCTTTTGAAGAAACGTTTTTCTCATCTTGGTGAAGAGTATAAGTTTACACAAGAAGAAAAGGATGAAATGAAACGAAAGTTGGCAGGTTAATCGGCACTCTTGTCATTAAAACGTAAGCGACCTATTCGCTCTTTCCGTCCCCAGATGGAATATAAAATCATTTCTCCGTTGTTATAATCGACATCGAACAACTTCGGAACAGCTAACGCATCAATTTCAGAACGATCAAAGAATGTACGGCGCTTCTTTTCACCTGTCGCCATATCAATTTCTGCAATTGCTACAACATTCTTGCGACGACCATAATTTGCCGTTTGTAGATGATCTGGATCAGTAAAAACTCCTTCCTCTGAATAATTTCGGACATTATCGTTGAAAATGAAATAAACCTTCCCGTCATCAATGAAACTTTCGTAACTACTAAAGGGGCCCCCATCATTTGTTGACAGCTGGAACTTTCGAATTTTTTCTACCCAATCAAACTCGCCATCAGGGTTAATTCGGTAAACAATGATATCGTTGTAGTAATAATAATAAGTACTTGAAGTCTGACCTGATCGAGCATCTGAGAAGTTTTGGACTTGAACATAATACTGCTCCATTGTTCCGACTATACTACCATCATCAAGGATTGTTGCTTCACGCATCTTGTAATTGTATAATCTAGGCTCTGCCCTTCCTCTTTCTTCTCTTCTTTCTTGTCTTCGTTTATCTCTGTCCGACCAATCTTCCGTTATGAAGGTTTCGTCAAACTCTTTGAATCCCTCATCCAACTTTTCTTCAGAATTCAAATCAACGCGCTGATGAAAAACTCCGGATACACCTTCCTGTTTCATTTCTCCATAGATTCCTGTAATGGTAAAAATGTTGTTATCATCCGAAGTCATCGCCATGGCCTCTACACGTTTGCCTTCTAAATCGAGCGTATAGTCCTGGAGGCCATCCTCTGCAATATGGTAAATGTGCAACGCCTTATAGTTTAAACGATTGCGTAATAGCACTCGTTTTTCATCTTCCCAATATTCTGTTAATGCCAAGAAATAATCGCCTGTATTAGAGATATGATGCGAATGAATAACTGATAACTTGGGATCAAACGGTAATGGGTATTCACCATCATTAATCAAAGAAAGGTTCGTGTCGTACACTTTAAAACCATACAAGTCACGTTCTTCCTTGCGACCCGGGATTTCCCAAACAACTCCAAAGAATTTTCCATTCTCAGAGAGTTTTATGTCAAACCAACCTTTGGTTCTTCCTCGCTCGAGATCATACGAGGCCAAGCGGACAACCTCTCCTACAGGTTTTAGATCATCACTATACTCTTGCATGAAAAAAAAGTTCTTACCATCCTTACGGTCTGATAGAAATACCACGAACTTATCACCAATAACTCTTGCTCCTTCAAAGTTTGCGACGCTCTCCTCGGCAATCAACTTAATTCTACCTGAGTTAATCATTTTCAGGTCCTTGTGTCTGGAAACTTGATAATTCCCGAAGACCTCTCCCCCTGTCCAGCGTAGAGCAAAAAACTCATCCGATTTTCGCGGAAGTAAATACACCAACCTGCCTTTACTCGGTTGCATCTCACTCCAGTCGACAGAATAAGACTGTGCACCTAACCAAAGTGGAGCGCATAAAAGGAGTAAAAAGACCAATCGTTTTTTCATGTACTTCAAAATTGACCTTTCACTAACAAAAAATATTCCGCTTTAAGATACCAGCTGAATTCCTGTATAGTTCTGAGGTGTAATCTTCTTTAATTCTTCCTTAAGATCAGAAGAAATCTCTAAAGTATCAACGAATTCATGCACTGTTTCTTTCGTTACAGCCTCATTTTTTCTCGTTAAGCCTTTAAGTGCTTCGTAGGGCTTGGGGTATCCTTCTCTACGCAACACTGTTTGAATTGCTTCCGCAACTACTGCCCAGTTGTTTTCCAGATCAGCTTCGAAAGCATCTCTGTTGAGTAATAATTTATCCAATCCCTTCAACGTCGACTTAAAAGCGATAAACGTATGTGCCATTGGCATTCCAATTGTTCTAAGTACAGTTGAATCCGTTAAATCTCTTTGAAGTCGTGATACTGGTAACTTCATGGACAAATGCTCATAAAGCGCATTAGCGATTCCTATGTTTCCTTCTGAATTCTCAAAATCAATTGGATTCACTTTATGCGGCATAGCTGAAGATCCCACTTCTCCCTCCTTAAGTTTTTGCTTAAAGTAATCCATTGAGATGTAGGTCCACATATCACGGTTCAAATCCAGAACAATTGTATTGATGCGCTTAAACGCATCGAACATAGCAGCAATATTGTCGTAGTGCTCAATTTGTGTTGTCGTCTGACTTCTAGATAATCCTAGAATATTGTTAACAAAATTATTCGCGAACCCCACCCAATCGTCTTCCGCAAATGCAACATGATGAGCATTAAAGTTTCCTGTTGCTCCACCAAATTTAGCCGAATATGGCACTTGCAACATTTGCATTTTCTGCACTTTGAGACGTTCAACGAATACCTGTATTTCCTTACCAAGTCGTGTCGGTGAAGCAGGTTGACCGTGCGTTCTTGCCAACATTGGAACATCCTTCCATTCTTGACTAAACGCTTCCAGCCTTTCAATCAATTTATCGAGCAATGGCAGATACTCATGCTCTACAGCTTCTTTTAAAGAAAGTGGGATAGACGTATTATTGATATCCTGAGAGGTTAACCCAAAATGAACAAATTCAAGGTATTGATCTAAACCAAGACCACGCATTTTATCCTTCACAAAGTACTCCACCGCTTTCACGTCATGATTCGTGACTTTCTCCGTTTCCTTTATTTCCAGCGCATCAGCTTCAGAAAATGAACTACAAATAGCACGTAAATCGGCATATTTTTCTTTTGGGAAATCTGCCAAAGATTTAACGCCGCTTTCAACCATTGCAATGAAGTACTCAACCTCCACAATAACGCGATACTTAATCAATCCAAACTCGGAAAAATAAGGTTGTAATTCACTTGTCTTCCCCTGATATCTTCCGTCAATTGGAGAAATGGCTGTTAAACTGCTAAAATTCATATTGCTGATGCCTTGAAGGTTAAAAAAATGCAAAACGCGAAGATACAAAAGCCTTACGAATTAACCGATTTGAAAATCCTTTGATTACTTTTGAGTATGAAATTTCTCAAGAATTTCTTTTTTGGTTTGAAGTCTTATTACAAGGCTATCAAGTTTATTATAGAACATAAGTTTTACTGGTACTTGATTGCCCCAGCGATTTTGATGATCATCATCTATAAGATTGGATCAATGATCAGGAATCATTACATCGTGCCAAAGGCCGAAAACATGAATGAGATTGTGTGGTACCTCATCTACGTAATGCTTGAAATAGCAATTGCCATATTATTGATGAAATTCGCAAAGTACCTCGTTGTGGTTATTTTGTCTCCGCTGATCTCGCATCTGAGCATGAAAACTGAAAAAATTCTGACCGGGAATACATATCCTTTTGACTTCAAGCAACTCGTCCAAGATATAAAACGCGCCATGCGTATTGTTGTTCGAAACTTGATGTGGGAGTACTTTTTCTTTGTTGTCATTCTCTTAGTTTCATTTCTCGGCTGGGAAGACCCAAAATCGTCCCCCGTTTTCTATCTAACATTTGTCATCGGCTTTTTCTATTATGGTTTTGCCTTTTTGGACTATATCAACGAGCGCAGAAGACTTAATGTAGATGAAAGTATACACTTCGTGCGCCGAAACAGAGGGCTTGCTATTGCTATCGGATGCATTTATTCCTTACTTATACTGGTGCCTGTAGACCTGGGTGCATTATTTGACTGGTCTGCCTTTTCGGAAAACCCGGGATTGGTCATCGGAAGATTTTTCTTGCACTTATTGCTTTGGGTAAGTGCATCGGCAGCACCGATTGTCGCCATCGTAGCTGCGACAATTGCAATGGATGACTTAGTGGATCTCAAGTCGAATGTTCACTCTAAAAAATTAGAAGATGCCGCAGGAAAATGAAAGAAAAAAACGTTTTTTACATTCTTTTGCATAACTTTTGCTAACCGATTGGAGCAATCTTAAAAAACCGAAAACAATGAACAAGCTATTTCAACTGACTTTATCATTCGCATTCCTTTTATTCATGGGAGGTGCATATGGTGCCTCACTGAACCCTGAACCAACTGATTCAACAACCAGTATTGTAGATAAAACTGCTGCGCTTTATATTTTGGAGGAAGGTAAAACCTTGTACGGTGAAGGTAAAATCAAAGATGCTCTTATTAAATTTCGTCAGGCGGGCGTTAAAGATCCAAATAGCTGGAGAGCGGCTTATTGGGTAAGCTTGTGTCATTATCATTTGAACAGCTATGGATATTCTCTCAAATATGCCAAGAAAGCGGTTCAACTGGGTGACGATAAAGTGAACAAAGAGGTTTACTTTACACTAGCCAGAGCCTATCATCGATTGGGGAACATTGATTCTGCATTGGTCAACTACGAGATGGCGAAAGAAAAACTTTCCAAACCACGAGCGAAAGTGCTTTTGGTAGATCTTCACATCGAAGAATGTGCGTTTGCCAAAGAGGAGTTGAGTAAGGAGCCTGCCTATGTTAAACAAAGACTGGAAGGAGCCGTTAATTCTGGTTATGACGACTACAGCGCTATTGTCATGGACGAGGGTAAGACGATTTACTTCGTTTCGCGCAGAAGTAATACCACTGGAGGTGGCATGAATCCTGATGACCAACGTTTTTTCGAGGATGTTTACAAAGCGACCTGGGATGAAGAAATGAAGGAATGGGAAAATGCTACGAACAAACTGGGAAAGATCAATACAGATGGCTTCGATGCACTCAATTACATTTCTCCTGACGGACTTTATGGGGTTATGACGGTGAATTCAACAGCAACTGATGCGAAAACAACGACACGTGGATCTGATATCTGCGAGTTAAAAATGAGCAACAAAGGAACCTGGAATTCGCCTAGAGCAATCAAGAATAAAACGATCAACACTTCCTTTTTCGAAGGTGCTGCAACGCTCACTGCGGATGGAAACACGATGTATTTTGTAACGGATAGAAAAGGGGAAAAGAGCTCAACAGACATTTATGTAGCAACAAAAAATGGTAAATCCTGGGGAGATGCAAAGCCGCTACCGATGACCGTAAATACCAAAGGAAGAGAAACAACGCCTTACATTACGCCGGATGGAAGATATTTATTCTTCAGCTCTGACGGACACGTGGGAATGGGTGGTCTTGACGTTTATGTAGTTGAGAATCTTGGAGATTCTTGGGGAACTCCAATCAACTTGGGGTACGGAATAAATTCTGTAAACAATGACACGCATTTTACGTATTCGAAGGAATTAAATAAGGCGTACATGTCTGGTTACGAGATTGTCGGCAATAAATCGAGTATTGATATCTATGAATTGGATATGACTGGATTTACTATTCCTACTGAGAAATAATGGTTCCTTTCCGAGCTGTTAACATAGAATTAAAATACAGTTAACTTACACATTGTCTAAATACGCGTTATTTACTTCCATGACGGATGATGGTGTTCCATTAATCAACAGAGAAATCAGTTGGTTATCTTTTAATGAGCGTGTATTGCAAGAGGCAATGGACGATTCTAACCCCCTCCTGGAACGCTTGCGTTTTCTTGGGATTTTCTCAAACAACAGAGATGAGTTCTTCCGCGTGAGAGTGGCAACAATTAAACGTATGCTGACCTTAGGGAAGCAAGCAAGAAAACAACTTTATGATGACCCTGAAGAATTGCTATCGCAAATAAAAGAGGTGATCTTAAAGCAAGAAGTGATGTTTGACAAAGCGTTTAAACAGCTGATCAAGGAACTTAAGAATGAAAATATCTATTTCGTTGATGATGAACATCTCACTCCGGAGCAAGAGCAAAATGTTCTAACGTATTTTAAAGAAACAGTGCGCCCAACATTAGTGCCTCTTATGTTGGAGCGGGGCAAGCCTGACTTAACGGACAAAGCTTCTTATTTAGCCATTAAATTATATGATAAAGGTGAAGAAGAAAAAGCAAAATATGCGTTGATTGAAATTCCTTCTCAAATCTTATCTCGTTTTTATATCCTACCACAGGATAATGGAAACAAGTATGTCATGTTCATTGACGATGTTATAAGACTTGGCCTTCGACAGGTATTTAAGATTTTTGATTATACAACCATCGAGGCATATGCAATCAAGTTAACCCGCGACGCAGAATTAGATATTGACCAAGATATTGACGAATCATTAATTGAGAAGCTTTCAAAAAGTTTGAACAAACGAAAGAAGGCAGCACCGGTGCGTTTCATACATGACGAAAACATTCCCGCAGACCTTCTTGAATTGCTCACTAAGAAGTTAAACCTCAAGAATAAAGAAGATATTATTGCCAGTAGTCGTTATCATAACTTGAAAGACTTTATAAATATTCCTGACTTAGCTGGTAAACGACTTAGTTTTAAGAAACAACAACCTCGTCGCCACCCAGAGCTAAATAACAAGCGAAGTTTAATTGATGTCATTACTAAAAAAGATATCATGCTGAACTATCCTTATCAAAGCTTTAGTCATACCATTGATATCTTGCGCGAGGCGGCAATTGATCCGGAAGTTACTGCGATTCAAATCAATATTTACCGTATTGCGAATAACTCAAAAGTCATCAATGCACTGGTGAATGCTTCCAAAAATGGTAAGAAGGTCACAGTTGTTGTAGAGCTTCGTGCACGATTTGATGAAGAATCAAATATTTATTGGTCCAAGCGATTACAAGAAAACAATGTTAAAGTAATCTTTGGTGTAGAAGGACTAAAAGTACATTCAAAACTTATTTTGATTGAACGTGGTAATCGCACGGATGAAGATGGACGCCTGATTGCTCATATCGGAACAGGTAACTTCCATGAGGGAACGGCAAGTTTCTACACAGACGTTTCCCTTTGGACGGCGAACCCTAAAATTTCGCGTGAGGTCCATACAATTTTCAGCTTCTTCCGGCGTAACTACAGTCCAGGAAATTATGAGGAACTCATCATTTCTCCGTTCAATGTTCGAAAGCGACTTTATGAGCTTATTGATACTGAAACAAAGAATGCTAAAGCTGGCAAACCTGCCCACATCATCATTAAACTCAATAACCTTGTAGATACAAGTATTATTAAACGTTTGTATAAGGCAAGTAAAGCGGGGGTCAAAATCCAAATGATTATCCGAGGAATTTGCTCACTCGTTCCTGGCGTAAAAGGCATTAGTGAAAATATTGAGGTCGTTAGTATTCTTGATCGATACCTGGAACATTCGCGTATTCTTGTATTTGCTAATGGTGGTGATGAAAAATACTTCATCTGTTCAGCGGACTGGATGGGCCGGAATCTTGATAACCGCATAGAGGTTACAACTCCTGTTTACAGTAAAGAGATTCAAAAAGATCTTCGACATACGCTGGAATTACAGCTTAAAGACAATACCAAAGCAAGAATCATTGACCAAGAGCTTCAAAACAATTATAAGAGTATGGTAGGCAAAAAGGTTCAATCCCAAGCAGCACAATACGCCTTCTACAAAAGTAAAGACAAGGCGTAGTTGTTAATATTTAGTTGATATATTCAATCGAACCTTTGACGAACGTCGCGCTATTTGACGTAAACTTGTCGCATGCTAAGATTTGCAGCCATTGATATCGGGTCCAATGCCATGCGCATGCTGTTCGAACAAGTTTATGAAACTCCCAATGGACCTGTTTTCAAGAAACTTTCTTTGGTTCGACTTCCTGTAAGACTTGGTGAAGATGCGTTCTTGCACGGAAAAATTTCACCAAAAAAAGAATCGCATTTAATAGACATGGCGCACTCATTCCGCCATTTGTGCTCCATTTTTGAAGTCGATGATTTTCAAGCTACGGCAACCTCAGCTATGCGGGATGCGGAAAACGGAAAGGAAATCATCGAACGTATCAAAAACGAAATAGGAATTGAGATTCGCATTATTCCTGGTGAAGAAGAAGCCATGTTACTTTATGAAAGCATCTTTAACACAGGCACAATAGACATTGAAAAAACGTATATGTTCATCGATGTTGGTGGGGGGAGTACTGAGATTAACTTTTATTCGAAAGGCGAACGAAAAGAATGGCGATCATTTAACATTGGAACGGTTCGTTTTAAGGAGGGATTGATGGCCGATAATGCTTTCGATGAGTTCGATACGTGGATCAGTGAGATGGCGGATAAATATCAACCCGATTTCGCTGTTGGAACTGGTGGGAATATCAATAAAATCTACAAGTTGTGTGGATTAAAAAATTGGGAGACACTCTCGCGCACGGCATTAAAAGAGCAGATTAAATTTCTGAAACAATTCAGCGAGGAAGAGCTTATCAGCAAATTTGATATTAAATCTGACCGCGCGGATGTCATCGTTCCAGGTGGAAATATTTATAAAAGAGCCATGAAAGTCGCCAATATCGATGAAATGATTGTTCCAAAAGTTGGACTGGCAGATGGGCTCATAAGACGCATGTATCTCGCTTCGAAAAACGGGAAATAGTATCTTTGCAGTATGCCGCGGTATTTTTTCGAACTAGCATATGATGGAACTGATTTCTTTGGATGGCAACGTCAACCCAATGCAATTTCTGTTCAGGAAGTAATTGAAGCGAACCTCTCCAAAATACACTCGAATAGTCCCATCAAAGTAGTTGGTTGCGGACGAACCGACACTGGTGTTCATGCGTATCACTACGTGCTTCATGCGGAACTGCCTGAGATAACTGATCCAGATAAATTTCTCTTCAAATTAAATCGTATGCTTCCCGAGTCAATAGCCATGAAGTCTGTTCAACAAGTGGATACTGAAAAGCATGCGAGATTCAGCGCTACCAAACGTACCTACCGCTATTTCATTCATCAATCCAAAGATCCATTTGAACGACGCTATAGTTGGTATGTTCCTCAAGAACTGAACATTAACCAAATGAATGAGGGCGCCAAACTTCTTCTGGGGAAAAAGGATTTTACTTCTTTATCCAAACTTCACACGGATGTTAAAACAAATATCTGTGATGTGGCTTCTGCCCGATGGATAAAAACAGATCAAGGGTTATTTTTTGAAATATCTGCAGATCGATTTCTTCGCAATATGGTTAGAGCAACCGTTGGTACACTTATAGATATTGGCTTGGGAAAACTTGAAGCCAAAGATATTGAGCGTATTTTGGCTGTAAAAGATCGGCAGGCCGCGTCGACTTCCGTTCCGGCACATGGATTATTCTTATGGAAGATTGAGTACGACGATTAGATTACTCAACTATTAGAAATTTGCTACTATTTTCTGCTCTGCAAGCAACCCTTTCGCTCTGAGAAGCATACTTAATAAAAACCTATTATGAAAACGCTAATCACACTTGCTGCATTCATTGCACTCATGCATCCAACTATTCACGCACAATGTACATTTGATCCAACAGTCACCCCAAACGACCTCACACTTTGCCCCAATTCATTTGATACCTTATGGACCGAAGTCTATGAAAGTTACCAATGGTACGATGATGGAAACATTATCCCCGGAGCAACGAACCAATTTCTTGTTGTGGATGATGCCAATTACCTTCTCTCCAATATTTCTGTGGAGGCCACATCTTCTGGTTGTACCGAGATGTCCCCGAGCGTTCTTGTAGATGGATGGGCATTTCTACCCGCTTTTGTAACAAACGGAGGAAACTATGCATTTAACGGTTCCAACTATGAAGTTTGCTTGAACGATACCATCACCTTTGAGTTTTCATTCGATTCAAACATTGAATGGACCGCAGACGCTATTCCTATTCCTGGAGAGACAAATCAGTTAATCGAGATTACTTCTTCTACACCTACTGGGGTAGTTAATTACGGCGTATGCGGTAGTCCAAGTATTTGTCCTAACTATATTCAATGCCTTGGGGTTTCCCTGAACGTTCAGTTCATTGATTGTGGAACCACAGGTTTAGACGAACTGGAAATGACCTGGAAAGTATATCCGAATCCTGCGGAAGATTTATTGACTATTGATGCAGCCGATCACAAAGAACATGAATTCACCATTCTTGATGCGCTGGGAAGGGTTGTATATGAAGGTACGTTAATGGATAAAAACACCGTTGACATTTCTAATCTTTCTCCGGGAAGTTATA
The DNA here is from genome assembly GCA_002427735.1 of Flavobacteriales bacterium UBA6051. Lineage (GTDB taxonomy): Bacteria > Bacteroidota > Bacteroidia > Flavobacteriales_D > Crocinitomicaceae > UBA4466. The sequence goes on along the minus strand of DIYP01000018.1, from coordinate 33,116 downwards.
CGGTTCTTTTGAAAGCGCAGCCTCAGCATATCTCTTTCATGAAGTTATAACTTTTCCAGTAGCCATCATTAGTAAGTAATGATTAAGCTGAGTCTGAATTAGTAACTATTCAACAATCAAGATGTAGTTCTTCTTCTTCCCTTTACCAAGCAACACATACTTGTCGTTGATCAGGTGATCTGAAGTGATCTGAAACTGGTCATTCACTTTTTCCTTATTGACCGAGATCGCGTTCCCCTTCAGCTCACGGCGTGCTTCACCGTTCGAAGCCAGGAAGCCTGTTTTTCCAGAGAGTGCATCGATAATTCCAAGACCCGAACTCACCTCATCGCGAGAAACGGTCGCCTGGGGCACACCTTCGAAAACTGAGAAAAAATCTTTTTCTGAAAGTGCCTTCAAATCATCCGAGGTGGATTTACCGAAAAGGATTTTCGATGCTGCAATTGCCGTATTCAATGCATCCTTACCGTGAACACGTGCGGTAATATCCTCCGCTAACGCTTTCTGCAAAGCACGCAGATGAGGAGCTTCATTATGCTCTGCTATCAACGCATCAATTTCTTCTTTCTCTTTCAGTGTGAAAATCTTGATGTAATTTTCGGCATCTGCATCCGAAGCATTGAGCCAATATTGATAGAACTGATAAGGCGAAGTACGTTCAGCGTCTAACCAAACATTACCACCTTCTGTTTTTCCGAATTTAGTCCCGTCTGCTTTTTTGATCAGAGGTGTTGTCACTGCGTAGGCTTCTCCTCCACCCTTTCGGCGAATTAATTCCGTTCCTGTCACAATATTTCCCCATTGATCTGAACCACCGAGCTGCACAATACAATTCTTATGTTTATTGAGGTAATAAAAATCGTATCCCTGCACTAGTTGGTACGAGAATTCTGTAAAAGACATACCAGTTTCCAAGCGCGACTTTACGGAATCCTTTGCCATCATGTAGTTCACAGAAATATGTTTCCCTACGTCACGAATGAAATCCAAAAAATTCATCTCTTTGAACCAATCGTAGTTATTCACCATTTCAGCCGAATTATCTCCACAATCAAAATCCAAAAATCGCTCAAGCTGTTTCTGTACACATGCAACGTTGTGATTGAGTGTATCAGCATCCAGTAAATTTCGCTCAGCAGACTTTCCTGAAGGATCTCCCACCATTCCTGTTGCACCACCAACCAGCGCAAACGGTTTATGTCCGGCACGCTGAAAATGAACTAAAATCATTATTTGAACCAAACTACCGATATGCAACGAATCTGCGGTTGGGTCAAACCCAATATATCCACCGCTCATTTGCTTCATCAATGCTTCCTCTGTTCCAGGCATGATATCGTGAATCATACCTCTCCACTTCAATTCTTCAATAAAATTCTTTGGCATTTCTTAAGTATTGGTCAAACTCTTGAATACTTCTTCCAGTGATTTCTCTTCTTTCTTAATGGTCAGAGTAAGTACATTATTGTCCTGCGCAAATCGGGCAATCTCCTTGCGTAAATCTTCTGTTTCGTTAGACTCCAACAACCATCCGTTATTACCAACCTGTTCCACTTTACTTACTCCATTAATTTTTCGCAACTGATTGCGTGATACTTTTCCTTCAAATTCAACATACACCGTTTGAAGTTGTTCATCCAATTGAAGTTCTCCCGCCTTATCATCTGCCACAATCTCTCCTTTATTGATGATTACAATACGATCACAAATTGCTTCTACTTCCTGCATGATATGCGTGGAAAGCATAACGGTTTTTTCTTTTCCTATTTCTTTAATCAAGCCTCTGATCTCCACCAATTGATTAGGGTCCAATCCTGAGGTAGGTTCGTCAAGGATAAGCACCTCCGGATCATGAATGATTGCTTGTGCCAATCCCACACGTTGACGATATCCTTTGGATAATGCGCCAATTTTTTTGCGCTGTTCGACTTCTAAGCCAACTAGTTTGATCATCTCATCAACACGTTCCTTTACATTTTTTACTTTGTAAATCTTAGCTACAAAAGCGAGGTATTCGCGCACGTACATGTCCAGGTAAAGCGGGTTGTGCTCTGGTAGATACCCTATCTTCTTTCGTGTATCCAGAGAATCAACACTCACAGGCATTCCGCATACTTTAACAACTCCTTCTGAAGCTGAAATGTATCCCGTTATCACCTTCATAGTTGTGGATTTTCCAGCACCATTTGGACCAAGAAAACCAACAATTTCACCACTGTTTACTTTGAAGGAAATATCCTTCACAGCAGCCTGATCTCCGTAATACTTGAAAAGGTTTTTAACCTCTATTGACATGCATTTGGTTTTGAGTTAGCGAATTTAATCATTATTGAACGATTAAGGAATTGAAAGATTTAAACTTTAGGAATTATAACTTAAACTGTGTGATAGGGTTACTGCCAGGTCAATGAAGAATCAGATGGCTATTTCGGAATAACCTATCTTTATACGATGCGACCATTGTTTCTCTTGATCATTTTATTTGGTTTTTTTCATAGTTCTGCTCAAACGGATAGCTTCAATTTTGATTCTCCACAGAACCTAGAGTCCTTGGAGGACATTTCTATCTGGGCAACCGAATATTATGTGCATGTCACCACGTCTTCCGGCGATATTCCCTACCTCACTCCGGAGGGTGACACATTGGGGTATTTTAGTGATACCTGTGATTTTTGTACCGCTTGCCTTGAAGGAACTGTATTTCTCGAAGACTCAATAAATGGTAGAGTTGTATTGAACTATGCGGCTCGTGCTAACGAAAGCCTTGTGAACTGCAGAAAGTGCGCGCTTTACAACACAAGTAATCTACATGTTGAATCCTGGGGTAGCGTTCGTTGGAAAGTTTCCAGCGGTTATGGAGAAGGAGTTCAGGGGTATCAACTTGTACCATATCGCACCATAGCCGTCGATCCCTCCGTCATTCCATATGGAACTATTTTATTTATCCCAGATGCAGTCGGGTCGCGCATACTGCTTCCAAATGGAGATTCCATTGAACATGATGGTTATTTTTTTGCTGGAGATACGGGAGGGGCAATAAAAGGAAATCACATTGATGTATTTACAGGCACGGACAACTCACATCCTTTTGCTTTTGTACGTTCGAATTCTCGTCATACATACTCAGCTTATATTGTAATTGATTCAGGCGTCATCCGTCCAATTCGCAACCTGCATCGCTAAATATGGAAAAAGTATTGAAAGAAATCAGGGACTGTTCGTTGTGCGCCAAGGACCTTCCTCTTGGACCTAACCCAGTAGTTCAAATGAGCTCTAAGAGTCGTATTGTTATTATTGGACAAGCACCAGGTACAAAAGTGCACAAAAGCGGAATTCCCTGGGATGATCAAAGCGGAAAACGCCTCCGGAATTGGCTCGGTGTCAACGAAGCTCAGTTTTACGATCCTGCAATTTTTGGTATTGTCCCAATGGGGTTTTGTTATCCGGGAAAGGGACCTTCAGGTGACTTGCCACCAAGAAAAGAATGTGCTCCGGCATGGCACGACCTGCTTTTTTCATTTGCCAAAAATGTAGAGCTTACACTACTTATAGGACAATATGCTCAGCAATATTACCTCGGGAACACACGGAAAAAATCATTAACAGAAACTGTCAAAAACTATGAGGAGTACTTGCCTAAATTCATGGTACTCCCGCACCCATCTCCGAGAAATGGAATATGGCTTCGAAAAAATCCTTGGTTTGATTCAGAAGTAATTCCTGAACTCAAAGGGATTGTTTCTACGTTAATTGATTAACACTCTTTTGGCAGGTCCATATACTCAAGATCATCAGCATATTCTTTCTTCCACTTTTTGAGTTGATCGCACCCAACAATCTCACTGGATGCCTCAAAAAGTTGATCTCTTCCGTAGTGTTTGATACGGCCAAACACCTCTGGGGTTTGACGTTTTATCAGTGCTTGTTGATACGAGGTGTACAGTTCATAATTCTCATAAACGGTCTCTATCATGTCGAATACATTGTAGTGCTCTACTCTTTTCGCCAAAGCATCTTGAAGAAAGGTATGGCTCAACGAAGTATCACCACTTATTAGTACAACTTGCATGCAAGGACCATAATCTCTTCTATGACTCGCTCGTCCTGTTTTAATGAACTCTTCTATATTCTCCCTTGCGTCAGCAATAATTTGCTCACGAATGTTATCACTAAAAGGATTTGTTTTGCTTTTCAAACGATCAAAAACTTCCTGCGTTATTTCTGAATATCCGCTGCGTCCCCAATTCTCCACATAAACAGAGTCAAGGGCAACATTTATTTCTTTCGAATCTAAGCCTTTTAAAAACGCGTAAATTCGCTCACTTGACATGAATATTCTACCCTCCCCCAATAATTCGAGTCCTCGGTTTATAGCTTGCCTTTTCCATGTTGAATTTTTCTTGAATTGTTTTGTCCTGTTTGGATTGTAATAGGTCAATGCGAAACTACAATGAGGCCAGTGCGAGAGCAAAATAGAATGTACAGAATCAGAAGGTGATACATCATCAGCAAAACGCTCTAAAATATCATTATCGATAAAAGCGCTATTGCAATTATTTCTCAGCTCATCACGCATCATATCCTCTGGATCCTTGAAACTCTCAATATCCAAATCGTCCCATGCTGTTGCATCCATAACACTGAAAAAAGCAGACTGTGTCGCCAGGCGTTCTTTTTTGTAAAGGTGAATGATATCTACTACGTCACTATCAATCCCCAGTGCTAAGTGTTTCTTGTTTTTTGAGAGCTTTATTTTAACGCGCTTTAATTCGCTTCCCAAATCAACAGCATCGGGATCGCTTACTGCCTCTAAATAAAAATCATCCTGTTCAAATCCATCATATTCAACTCTAAAACTCAAACCATAAGTGTGCGTAACTGAGCGTTTAAAAATATTTCGGTTAATCGCTCGAGAGTTCCTGTAATCAATTACGCTGCAAGTGATTTTTATCTTTTCTCCGTTGACAGTCTTTTCTATAGTTTCACTATCCAGTGTTTTTGTCGTTGTGCATCCTCGCTGGCATCCAGCAAGAAAAACGAGTAAGGAAATAGCCATAAAGGCATTCAATTTTTTCTTCATAGTGTCAGGCTTGACAACAAGATACCAACTTTTGGAAGACGAGCGGTTATTTTTTGATTAATGAAGCATGCATCGTTTGCTAAAAAATCACAAAAAGAATCATGAAACATACTCAGCTGAATACAAGCACGTTTTAAAGCTGACTTATATTCCACTTATGAAAAAAGAACCTTTCTCACTAACGGCACGATTACGCAGTTTTCGTTTTGCCTACGATGGCTTAAAAACCCTTTTTAGAGAGGAGCACAATGCCAGAATCCATATTATTGCTACCATATTTGTCTCTGTTCTTGGTTGGTTTTATCAAATACAACTGCATGAATGGATGCTCATCGTATTTGCCATTGGTTTTGTCTTCGCAATGGAGCTCATCAATTCATCTATAGAAGCAATGGCAGATCATGTAACTCCTGAGCGCAATCAACAAATCAAAAGAATAAAGGATCTTTCAGCGGCGGCGGTATTGATAAGCGCTATCACCTCAGTCGTTATTGCTTGCGTCATTTTCATTCCCAAAATCTTCTAATATGCTCGAACAATTAAAAAATCATGATCGCCTGAATCAAGCCACATTCTTAATGATTGCAAGCATGGTATGTTTTGGTCTTTCCATTTTTCGTTGTATTTACACTGGTACTCCACGCTTTTTGTTTTTAAACTGGAACTTGTTTCTTGCCTTTGTTCCATGGGCACTAAGCACGTTTGTTTTGACACGATCAACCGCTTACAAGAAAAAGAGCGCAATCATCATTCTTATAGGTACGTGGTTAGCTTTTTTTCCAAATGCTCCCTATATACTTACCGACTTATTTCATTTGAGAAATGGGGCTGATATGCCCATGTGGTTCGATCTTGTTTTGATCCTGTCATTTGCATGGGTTGGATTAATTTATGGGATACTAAGCTTATGGGATATTGAACAAATGGTTATGCCGAAACTAGGTGCTGTATGGACCTCTACATTCGCTTCAATATTCTTGTTTATTGCCAGTTTTGGTATATATCTTGGACGCTACTTACGCTGGAATAGCTGGGATATATTGCAACATCCATCTGGTTTGATTAATGATGTTGGCAATCGATTTCTTCATCCATTTGATCACCCGAGAACCTGGGGAGTCACAATTTTTCTTGGCCTTTTCTTAAATATGGTTTATTGGGGTTTCAAATTAATGCGACGACCACAGATTGAACGGTTAGAGGCATAAGACGCTTAGTCAAACTGTTGATTAGGGTACCATCTTAATTAAATCATGATTAACTTTGAAATGTGTTGGAGCAGGGAAAAGTACTTAAGTCAACAGGGAAATGGTATAACGTTGAGTTGGAAGATGGCTCGATCGTTAAGTGCAGAATTCGTGGTAAACTCAGACTGGATGGACTAAAGACAACCAATCCTATTGCTGTTGGAGACATTGTATTATTGAATCCAACTATCGATGAAGAAGGGAATCGTTTGATTGAAGATTTCGAAAAACGCGTTAATTACATCGAACGAAAATCAACCAATTTGAGTAAGCAAAAGCAAATCTTGGCTGCCAATATTGACCAGGCATATTTGCTCGTTACAGTGCACTCACCAGAGACACATCTTGCGTTCATAGACCGTTTTCTAGTTTCTGCAGAATCCTTTCGAATACCAACGACACTTTTATTCAACAAAATCGACATGTATTCTGAAGATGACCTCGAGTACATTGATGCACTCTCATACATGTACGAACAGATTGGTTATCCTTGCCATAAGATCTCCGCGACGAATAAAGAAAATATAGATTTCCTTAAACAAGAAATAGCAGGAAAGCAAGTCATGATTTCGGGACACAGCGGTGTCGGAAAAAGCACTTTGGTTAATGCACTCGATCCAGCACTTGACTTAAAGATTGGTGAGATTTCCAAAGCGCATAAGCAAGGACAGCACACAACGACTTTTGCGGAAATGCATAAACTTTCTTCTGGAGGTTATATCATTGATACTCCTGGAATTCGAGCGTTTGGTATCGTCGACATGGATAAGTCCGTTATTTCTCATTATTTCCCGGAAATGCGAGCAATGATGGGCAATTGTAAATTCAATAATTGTCTTCACTTGAATGAACCGAAATGTGCTGTTAAAGCCGCTGTAGAGGCAGGAACAATTCCAGAAAGTCGCTATTTAACTTATTTGCAACTGATGGAAGAAGATGAAAATGACATTCACCGCAAAAATATTTACGGATGAGAATTCTGATTCAGCGATCAAAAGAGGCGTCAGTTCAAATTGACAATAACGTTGTAGGGGCTATAGAACAAGGTTTAGTGGTCCTGCTCGGAGTTGGTATCGACGATGAACAGGAAGACGCGGATTGGTTGATCCAGAAAATAGTTGGATTGAGAATTTTTAACGATGAAGAGGGAAAGATGAACTTATCCGCTCAAGATGTTAAAGCCTCTTTTTTAGTCATTAGCCAGTTTACCTTGCATGCCTCGACAAAAAAAGGAAATCGCCCTAGCTACATTCACGCCGCACGTCCTGAAAAGGCAATTCCACTTTACGAATACTTTGTTAATCGTCTAAGGGAAGTTTCTAAACTGAAAGTCGAAACCGGAAAATTTGGCGCTAATATGCAAGTTTCACTGACCAATGACGGACCGGTCACCATTTGGATTGACTCGAGAAATCGGACATAATTAATCGAAATCAAAAGTACCACACCATGGAAATTAAAGAAGCGCAAAAAATTGTTGACGATTGGATTAAGGAATACGGAGTTCGTTATTTTGATGAATTGACGAATACAGCAATGTTGATGGAAGAAGTGGGCGAAGTTGCCCGCATTATGGCCCGACGCTATGGTGAGCAAAGTGAAAAAGAAAGCGACAAAGGAAAAGATCTTGGAGAAGAATTAGCCGATGTTTTTTTCGTATTAATTTGCCTTGCGAATCAAACGGGGATTGATTTGGAAGAAGCGATGCGGAAGAACCTTGAGAAGAAGACAAAACGCGATGCAACTCGACACAAAGAGAATGATAAGCTGAAATAATCCGTTGTCATTTCTTTGCCTGAAACACTACTTCTGCTGCAATCCTTTCAGTTTCTCCACAACTATTTTATCGATCGGGAATGTGAGCATTTCTACTGTCAGTTTACTCAGCGATATCCAACGGAATTTTTCTCCTTCTTCTTTCAACTGAACCGGATGTTTCGTTACTGGGATTTCCTCATAATTAATGGCTTCAATACAGTAATAAAAACTCATTAATTGATCGTCTTTTCCGAAAGCCGATTGCTGAAAAAAGGGATTAACATAGAACAACTCCCCAACCTCAGCATCTAACCCCATTTCTTCCTTGATTTCTCGTTTTACCGTATCAGCTGTCCCCTCTCCCCATTCCAGTCCTCCTCCAGGAAACTTGGTAAAAGCCTTACCAAATCGTAGCTCGTCTGAAAGCAATATTTCATTGCGATCGTTGAGAATAATCGCATATGCGCGAAGGTTAAAGCGCTTCATTTATTTGTCGAGAATGGTCTTTATATCCGGCTTGAAATACTGGTCTGACTTCAATACTTTTCCGTCTTCACGATAAATTGGGTTACCATCTTTATCCAGCTTACTCATATTTGAACGCTGTATTTCTTGAAAAACCTCTGCAATTTTATCTTGCATCCCATGCTTCAATATGGTTCCACAAAGAATGTAAAGCATGTCTCCTAGTGCGTCCGCGACTTCAACCAAATCTCCATTCTGAGCCGCCTCGAGGTACTCTTCGTTCTCTTCTCGCATGAGTTTGTAGCGTAATAGAATATCTGATTCACTCAATTCTACAGTTGGTTCAAAATTGTTCTCAATTTTAAAAGCATCATGAAACGCTTCTACGGCACTAATGGTTTCTTTTAAAGTCATATTGTGTTGTTTGAATCACAAATATTGCAATTCGGTATAGGTTTATCAAGCAGTTAGATTGAAATAAAATCACAAATCTCTTCGTTATTCATCATGAACCCTCAAAACAATCTTCATGGCATAAAAAGTACTTAACCCACGTCTTTTGAAATTCTTATTTCTCCAAAAGCTTTCAAGAGACCTTAAACAAATAAACCATGAAAAAAGTCATCGTTTTTTCCTTATTCGCGATGGCCTGTACACCAATTTTTGGTCAAACGGCCTCGGAAAGGGCAGAAGAAAAACCCAAGTTCGTAACCTTTGGGTTCAATGCAGGAATCAATCGCTCTAACCTTTCGTTCAGAGATGAGAGTCGCGAAACTTCGGACATCACAAATGGTCTGGGATATCGATTTGGTCTTACTTCCAATTTTCGTTTTGGAGATCATTTCTCACTAGCGCCAAAAGCTGAATTATCTTTCAACGCCAGTCGGTTGGAGCAAGATGGGACCAGTTATAAAATGAATCCTTTGAACATAGAACTCGTAGGACTCGTAAAATACAAGTTCATGAAAGGACGTTTCAGCCCATACATAGTAGCTGGCCCTAATGCACGTATTCCTCTTGGAAGCGGTTCCACGACTTTCACCAATAAAGATGTAGCCGTGGATATTGGAGTCGGTCTTGATGTTCCCATTTTCAGATTCAACATATCTCCAGAGTTGCGTTACTCTTTTGGGCTAACAGAAATGATGGAAGAAACGGCATTTAAAAACATAAAATATCACAACATCGCTCTGGTCCTGAATTTTTCAGGCAGTTAGCTAAAACGAAAATCCCCTTGTCGAAACGAGGGGATTTTTTGAGCGTTACTACTATTATTGGTTGATGTAACTTGCGACAACCCTAAAACCAACTGTTGGGTCTGGCTCTGTGAATGGTTTTATACTTTCATTACGAATATCATAACCTGGAGATTTCCAGTCGCCACCTACGGCAAAATCACCATTAGAAATCATCTCTGAAACGTTTCCATTCATGTTATAAATACCATAGTCATTTGGAAAGTAAGATAAAGAAGGTGCAGTGACATCTGCCCAATCAGAAAGCATTGGTCCAACTGGACCTGGAACGACTTCGAACTCTCCAGTATCGGTATTACGATGAATGTTTTCTGCCCCAAAACGCATGAAATTGGCCAGAATCATTCCTTTTGCATTTCGGAGATATGGTCCTCCCCAGCTATAAACAGAGTAGTGTCTATCTCCTCGTGCAGCGCGCATCCATTCCGCTCGTGTAGGTAATCGAAAAGTTAATTTCAATTCGCCGTTTGACAAACTATCATATTGTTGAGATAACCATTCACAAAATAGCTCTGCGCCCTCTTTTGAAATATTCACAACCGGATAATTGTGGTAAGCCGGATGCTGGTGGTAGTAATCTACAAAAGACTGATTATTCGACAAACGATTGTTCCATCGAACGGAATCAATCATTGCTATGGCCAATTTTTCAGTTTCGCCCTCCTTCTTTAAATCATGTAAAAACTCTTGGTACTGAAGGTTTGTCACTTCTCCTGAACTGATATAAAACGACTGTACAGATAAAGTATCATTGTTCAAAACGGTTTTGCCAGTAGGAACAAAGTTGCAAAAGCCTTCCAGCGTTTTTAACGCCGTCTTTAATCCCGGCTTTTTTCCTGAAGATAAACTTAAAAAAAGTGCTGAACTGCACACAAAAGTGGCTAGAAGTATTGTTTTCATGTTTTTGAGTTTTGGTTGCTACATCAATGTAACGTTGTTGTCGAAAGTGGTTACAACAGCTCAAAAAATCTGGTTAAGTTTGTACAAATTGCAGCAGTGAATATTTTCCTGACACTTGATTACGAACTTTTTTTCGGAACTACCTCTGGGAGTGCGGAGCAATGCATCTTGAATCCAACACAGAAGTTAATGGAAATCACTGAGCGCACAGGCGCTCGCATGACTTACTTTATCGATGCCGGCTATTTAGTGATGCTAAAAAAATTGGCTCCTAAATTTCCCGAACTTCAGGATGATTATGCGCGTGTATCTGGTCAAATTAAAGAACTCGTTTCTCAGGGCAATGACTGTCAATTGCACGTTCATCCTCATTGGGAAGATGCCCATTACGAAAATGGGCATTGGGTCTTCCCTGTTGATCGCTATAAACTCATTGATTTCGAAAAAAAAGAAGCGGAAGAAATTTTCTTAAGATACGCCAATCATCTTCAGGAAATAACAGGACAGCAAATACATAGTTATCGAGCCGGTGGCTGGTGTCTCCAACCTTTTTCTCATGTGAAAGAGGCATTTTCGAAAGTCGGCATTCAGTTTGATTCAACGGTTTTTCCAGGAGGATTCAATGAAAACGAAGTTTATTCGTATGATTTTCGTTCGATTGAATCCAATGAAGCTTATCGCTTTGAGGATGATTTGTGCGTGACCGAAGCGCTTGGTTCATTTATGGAATTACCCATAGCCGCTCATACCTATCACCCTATTTTCTTTTGGCAATTATACGGTTGGGGAAGGCTAATACCTACTCGCCATAAACCATTAGGCAATGGCTTTCCAATTAGTACATCAGGAGAACGAAGCAAACGATTGACAAAAAAGAGCAGACTTCCTGTATCTTTGGACGGATATTTTGCAAAGTCACTTAGTGGAGCGTTAAGAAAAAATAAAAGCCAGGATTTTGTAGTAATTGGTCACCCGAAAGCATGCACGCTTTATTCACTTGAACAACTCGAGAAATTTATTTTACGGCATAAAGGCGAACATTCCTTCATGACGTTTAGCGATCGCTTGAAATCAACTGATTAAAATCATCCCAAAAGCCGGGGTAACTCTTGGCTACTGCTTCAGCACCAAGAATCTCTATACCGCCTTCCACTCTTGTGCCCAGAATGGCAAGACACATGGCAATACGATGATCATTATGCGAATCTACTGATGCGCTGCTTAACTGTTTTTCACCATGAATACACATGATATCGCCATCCAAATCTATACGAATGCCAAGCTTTTGAAATTCCTGCTGGAGCACTCTCCCACGATCGCTTTCCTTATTCGCCAACCTACGAACACCATGAAGCACTGAAACCCCATCGGCACATGCTCCAATTACAGCCAACGCAGGAAACAAATCAGGACAGTCCGTAGCATCAAAACTAAATGGACGAAGTTCACTTGGATCAACCGATAAAACGTCATCTTCTATTTTTATCTTACAGCCGGCCGCTTCTAACGCAGAAAGCATTGCCATGTCAGCTTGATGACTCTGTAATGATAAACCAGTCAATTGGACTGGATGTCCCAATGCTCCTGCCGCCAACCAATAACTAGCCGAGCTCCAATCACTTTCGACCGTATAATCACACGACATGTAAGGCTGGTTTCCCTTTATTGTATACACTTCCAGTGACTCAGTTGATATATTAATCCCAAAAGAACCCAACGTGTGAAGTGTCATTTGAACATACTGTTTGCTGGCCAAACTTGAAACGGTAAGGCGCGAATTTCGATTCAATCTTGGTAAGGCCATTAATAACCCTGAGATATACTGTGAAGAGTAGCTTCCGTCAACAGAGTATTCGCCTGCGCAAAGTTCTCCATTGAGTGTAAAAGGCAATCTGTTCCCTTCCCCATTAATTTTAACTCCCATTTCTGGCAAGTACTGAAGAAAGAAACTGTGCTCTCTTTTTTTCAAGGATCCCTCTCCATCGATGATTTTAATTCCTGAAAATGTTGAAATTACTGGCACAGTTAATCGTAATCCTAAACCACTTTCTCCGCAAAAAAGACTACCGTCAAATCGCTCTCTGTCAGTTCCGCTGATCATAAACACATTACCATTATTGGTAACTTTTGCCCCAATAGCTTTAATCGTTTCCAGCATTTGGAGTTCATCATTACTCGTCCCCAAATTCCTGATTTTAGACTCACCACTGGCCAATCCAGCACAAAGTAATGCTCGCTGTCCATCACTTTTGGAAGGTGGGATTTGGACAATACCCTCTAGCTTTGTATTGCTTATTTTAACCTTCACTGGGGTTCGTTTTATCTGGATTCATAACCGCCGTTTGATGACGAATAGACTCCTGATGTATGGCATCCATGAGTTTTCGGACAAACTTTCTCGTTAAACGATACTCATCACTATGATCCAATCTATGATTGATGATTTTGCGCCAGTGCTCTTGCTGAAGAATTGTGATATTGTTTTCTCGCTTTAAACGCCCCACTTCTTCACTCATTTGCATACGTCTGCTCAGTAAATCAAACAAGCGATCATCGAGATCACTCACTTTCATTCGAATATCATCAATTTGAGATGCTACGTCAATCGAAACCTCATGTGAGCGTAAAATCAACTCGTCCAAAATACCTGCGAGTCCTCTAGGTGTAACCTGTTGAGCAGCGTCAGACCATGCATTATCGGGGTCAGGATGTGTTTCAATCATTAATCCCTCAAAATTCAAGTCCATTGCTTTCTGGCTGATTTCGAACAATAAATCCCGTTTTCCACCAATATGACTAGGGTCGCAAATAACTGGTGTATTCGGTCTTCGTTCTTTTAACTCAATCGGAATTTCCCAATTAGGTACGTTTCTATACTTTGCGTGGTTGTACACCGAAAAACCTCTATGAATGGCTGTTAAATCAGAAATACCTGCTTTTTCAAAACGTTCAAAAGCCCCCAGCCAAAGTTGCACATCCGGATTGACAGGATTCTTAATTAAAACAGGAATATCGACACCTTGCAGTGCATCTGCAATTTCCTGCACAGCAAAAGGATTTACGGTGGTGCGCGCACCAATCCACAAAGCTTCAATCCCGGCTTTTAATGCTAACTCGGCGTGCTTTGCATTGGCAACTTCAGTCGTTGTTTTTAAGCCCGTTTCTTTTCCCGCTTTTGCTAGCCAGGGGAGACCAACATGTCCCACACCCTCAAATGAATTGGGTCTCGTTCGTGGCTTCCAAATCCCAGCTCTAAGCATATTCGTTCGACCGTCTGCCTTCAATTGAAGTGCTGTTTTCATCACTTGTTCTTCTGATTCCGCGCTGCAAGGACCAGCAATTATTAGCGGACGATCAAATTCTTGAATTAAACTCATTACAACTTAGTTTTGTCTGTATGTGAGGATTGTCAAATTATTTCTATTCCTAAATGACTGTTTAAAGTTATTGAAATGTTCAATGCAGCCCTGATTGACACAAACTATATTCATTGAACTTCTCGAAAATGTCATTGTGCATAGTTTTTCAATCCGCATCGATAATCTCGAGTTAAATATAAAACGTGAATTAATTGCTTTATTCTTCATTTGTTGTCTTTCAGCGCAAAAAAAAAGCCTCCGTTGGGAGACTTTCTTTCACATATTTCTGAACATATTCATCCCCTATAGCACAGCACGGCTGCACCAGAAATCGAAGTTTGAATATGTCGTTTGCATTTTCATCGTTACAAATTTTTCAAATTATTTTATTCAAATCCAAAGTATTTTCGATAAATAACCAATTTCAAAAAAGTTTACCTACGGTAAAGAAAAAAGATTGAAATTTTTATTTGCCCAATTGAAAATTAATTTGAAATCTTTGTACCGCAATCGCACAAACGATGAATACACGTTTAACAAATAAGAATTTAATGTCAGCCTCTTGGTGGTGGTGCTCAACGAATAGTTGGTGTACCTGGCGTTAATTTAGAATTTGTAACTCATTCATAGAACGGCTTGTCACACCAGACAAGCCGTTTTTTTTACCCAAAACTTTCATTCCAATGTACATCCATACCAACACGACCCGTTTTAACGCGGACATGTATACGCCAGTTAAACTCTACCTGGGGTTAAGAAACAAATTCAGGAAATCTTGTTTGTTAGAAAGCAATGATTACCACTCAAGACAAAACAGTAAATCTTTCATTGGCATTGAGCCATTCATTGAGATCACAAAGCAAGGGAATTCACTTGTGATAAAAGAAGAAAACAAGCAACGTGAATTATCGCTTTCTGAAGGGCAAACTCATCGTTCGCAGGTTCAAAAATTACTGGAAGAATACTCATTTGAAGAAACCGAATTCAACGGTTTTTTCGGGCGTTTAAGCTTTGAGTTTACCCAACATGATGAGACACATTTATCAAACGCAACTAAAGCAACTATTCCGCCATTGCACTTGTTTGTTTTCAGGTATATCATTGTAATTGATCACTTTACCAATGAGGGGTATATTCTTGAAAATCGCACGGATAAGAAATTTATTATTTCAGAAATTGGAGACCTGATCAGAAATGAACAGACTTCAGAACTTCCCTTTGAACTCTTCGGAAATGAACGCCGTCAATTTAGCGATGCGGCCTTTCAACAGAAAGTCGAACGAGCCATTGAGCACTGTAAGCGCGGAGATGTTTTCCAACTCGTTTTATCAAATGCTTTTGAGCATTCATTCTTTGGCGATGATTTTCAGGTCTATCGTCAGTTGAGACGTTTAAATCCATCTCCGTATCTGTTTTATTTTGATTTTGAATCATATCGCTTATTTGGATCATCTCCTGAAGCTCAGGTTGTCGTAAAAAAGGGGCGCGCAGAAATTCATCCAATTGCTGGAACCGTCCCGAGAACTGGAATTGAGGAAACAGATCAACAACAACTGGACTTTCTTCTTAAAGACGAAAAGGAAAATGCTGAACATACCATGCTCGTTGATCTTGCTCGCAATGATCTTAGTAGAAATTGTTCTGATGTTCGCGTTGATTCGTACAAGGAAGTGCAGCACTTTAGTCATGTTACTCACTTAGTTTCTAAAGTAACTGGTAAACTGAAAAACAACGCCAACTTTGAAGTATTGTGTAACTCTTTTCCCGCAGGTACACTTTCCGGAACACCAAAACCAAAAGCTTTAGAACTGATTCATGAGATCGAAGAAAATCCAAGAGATTTTTATGGTGGAGCGATTGGATTTATTCATCCAAATCTTGACACCAACATGGCGATTGTCATACGCAGTGTGCTTAGTAAAAACAATGTGCTTCACTACCGAGCAGGTGCCGGTGTCGTACTTGATTCAGTTCCCGAACGAGAAGTGAGAGAAGTTCATCACAAACTGAATGCGATTCGCACAGCTTTAAAACGAACGGATGTAGAATTTTCGAATGCCAAAAACTCAGTCCTATCATGAAAATAGCTGTAATTGATAACTACGATTCATTTGTCTACAACATCGTGCGGTATGTAGAGGAATCTATTGATGGCGAGGTTATTATTTTTCGTAATGATGTTGTTAATTATGAAAAGCTTCAGGAAGTTGATGGAATTCTGTTATCGCCAGGACCAGGAGTCCCATCTGAAGCAGGTGAACTTATGAAGGTCATTCGCGAGTTTAGTCACAGAAAACCATTACTTGGCGTTTGTTTGGGACATCAAGCCATAGCAGAATACTATGGCGGTCAAATTGTACTGGAACAGGAGCCATTCCATGGCAAATCCAGCTCTATCCAACAGTTCAAGAATCATACGCTGTTCGATGGAATAAAAGATCAAATTGAGGTTGGTCGCTACCATAGCTGGTCTGTAGATGTATCAGAAACTAAAGAGTTGATCGTTACTTCCTCCACCTTGGAAGGAACTGTCATGTCTTTCAAACATAGTGCGCTCCCCGTTTCAGGGGTTCAATTTCATCCAGAATCCATTTTAACACCAGATGGTCGAAGAATGATTGCGAATTGGGTAAACAGTATTTCAAATCAAACAACATGAATTATTTACTTGAAAAGACCATTCAATATGAAGCCTTCTCTTTTGAAGAAGCACAAGATTTCATCTATGCCATTGACGATGACAGAATCAATGAAGCAACCATTGCTGGAGTACTTGTGGGCATACAAATGCGAGGAGTACAACTTCAGGAATTAAAAGGCTTTAGACAAGCGCTCCTTGAGCTGAGCATCAAACCCAACTTATCAGTCACTGATGCCATCGACCTATGTGGCACGGGTGGAGATGGCAAGAATACGTTCAATGTTTCAACAACAAGCGCACTCATATTGGCCTCGATGGGAAAAAAGGTAATCAAGCATGGTAATTATGGAGTCAGTTCACTTTGTGGTTCATCTAATGTACTCGAGGCATTAGGCTATACATTTAGTAACAACTCGGAACATTTAAATAAAGACCTTGAAGATCATAATATCTGTTTCCTGCATGCTCCACTCTTCCATCCAACAATGAAAAAAGTGGCGCCTATTCGGAAAAAACTCGGTGTTCGAACGATATTTAATTCTCTTGGACCATTGGTTAATCCGGTTCAACCAACTTATCAATTAACTGGAACGTATTCACTAGAATTAGCACGTCTCTACCAGCATATTCTTAAAGAAGACCGTACTGATTTTCGCGTCGTTTATGGAATGGATTGTTTTGATGAAATAACATTAACGGATAGCACGAGAGTCCTGGGTAAAAATTCCGATGAAATTTTAGATCACACGACATTTGCTGTAGAAAAGACGCAATCTGAAGAATTGTTTTCAGGAACTACCATTGAACAAGCAGCCCAAATTATCAAGTCTATACTTAGTGGTAAAGGAACACCTGTTCAAAATAATGTGATAGCGGCCAATGTGGCAACTTCATTACAACTCTTTGAACCGGGGTCATCGCTCTCATACCATTTTCAAAAAGCACTCGATCACATACAATCGGGTAAAGGAATACACCAATTAAACATGATCAAATGAAAACTATTTTAGATACAATTCTCGAACAAAAAAAGTCCGAAATTAAAGCATTGCGAAAGGAATACTCTTATAAAGACTTTGAAGCCTCTCCTCTATTTAGTCGTTCTGCTATATCGCTTAAAAAGAAACTCGCAAATGAGAGCTTCGGAATTATTGCCGAAATAAAACGAAAGTCACCAAGTGCAGGTACCATTAATGCAAACATTGATGTTACTCAACAAGGTAAACTGTATGCAGCATCGAATGTAGCCGGCATTTCTTGTTTAACAGACAACTTGTTTTTTGGAGGCACCATGTCAGACCTCACTTCGCTTCGTGAAAATGTCAATGTACCCATTTTGCGCAAAGACTTCATCATTGATGAATTGCAACTTTTTGAAGCGAAAGCGGCAGGAGCAGATGTTATACTACTCATTGCAGAAGCACTTAGCACAGAAGAAGCACTTCATTTAACCATCATGGCACAACAGCTTGGAATGGAAGTATTAATGGAATGTCATGATCGAGAGAATCTAAAGAAAATCAACGATCAAGTGGATATTATTGGTGTAAACAACCGAAACCTTCACCTGCAAAAAACTGATCTAACCACCTCTCATGCGCTGTATGACTTTTTGCCTGAAGATATTCCTTGTATTTCTGAATCTGGAATTCGCACACGATCAGAATTGTTGCACCTGGCATCAATTGGGTTCAAGGGGGCGCTTATTGGTGAAAGTATTCTGAAACAAGAAGACCCCAAACAATTCATTACTTCTTTATCACCAAAAACGATGAATTATGTTAGTTAAAGTTTGTGGGATGACACAAGTCAAACAAGTCGCAGAAATATCCGAAATCAGTGATTACATCGGATTCATCTATTATTCAAAATCTCCGCGCTTTGTCTCCACGGCTCCAAAAAGTAAAAAAGCCAAACGCGTTGGGGTGTTTGTCAATGAATCTTTGAATTGTATTTTGGATCTCATCCAATCGGATCAATTAGATGCCGTGCAACTACATGGGGATGAGACACCGGAAATTGCAGCTGCACTAAAAAGTCATGTACGGGTCTTCAAAGCCTTCGGCATGCACGACAATTTTAATTTTAATTCGATCAGGGATTATGAAGGAAAAGTAGATTACTACCTCTTCGACACTAAAACACCTGCTTATGGTGGTTCTGGAAAGAAGTTTCAATGGGAAATTCTCAATCGCTACTTTCTCTCCACCCCTTTTTTTCTGAGTGGCGGTTTGAATCTTGAATCATTAGAGGAAATTCAGAAAATTGAACATCCGCTGCTCACTGGAGTTGATATCAACAGTGGTTTTGAAATCACTCCTGGGGTCAAAAAAATCAAAGAAATAAAACAATTTATCCATGGAGTCAATTACAATCACACATACACAACCCGATGATCTCGGTTTCTATGGCAATTTCGGTGGTGCGTTCGTACCGGAGTTACTGCGACCAAATATTGAGGAATTATCATCTGCATATGCCAAATGTAATCAAGATAGTAGTTTTCAAGATTCATTTGTTCAGCTTCTCAAGGATTATGTAGGAAGGCCAACTTCGCTTTACTTCTCGCAAAAACTCAGTAGTAAATATGGTTGTTCTGTTTTTCTCAAACGAGAAGATTTAAATCATACCGGGGCTCATAAAATCAATAATGCACTGGGACAAATACTACTGGCCAAAAGAATGGGAAAAACCCATATTGTTGCAGAAACCGGGGCAGGTCAACACGGTGTTGCAACGGCTACTGCATGCGCATTAATGGATATGAAATGTATCGTTTTTATGGGCGAAAAAGATATTCAACGTCAGGCACCCAATGTTCAACGCATGCAATTCTTGGGTGCAGAGGTAGTTCCGGCAACAAGCGGAAGCAAAACGCTTAAAGACGCCACGAACGAAGCTATTCGCTATTGGATCAATCATCCACAAGCTTACTATTTAATCGGTAGTGTTGTAGGTCCTCACCCTTATCCTATGATAGTCGCAGATTTCCAATCGATTATTTCAGCGGAGATTAAACTGCAATTAAAGGAAAAAACGGGATATGAACTTCCAACAAAAATAGTTGCTTGTGTTGGTGGTGGGAGCAATGCTGCCGGGGCGTTTTATCATTTCTATTCAAAAGATCAAGTCGAATTAATTGCTGTAGAAGCATCGGGAAAAGGAATTGACAGCGGAGCTTCAGCCGCAACATCGGCATTGGGCAGTCCAGGTGTTTTACATGGAAGTATGACACTCTTAATGCAGGATCATCACGGTCAAGTAATTGAGCCGCATTCAATTTCCGCGGGATTAGATTATCCAGGCATTGGTCCCTTACATGCGCATTCTATTTCGACAGGGCGAACCAAAGCTGTTTATGTTTCTGACAACGAAGCACTAATGGCAGCCAAAGAATTAACGCTACTCGAAGGAATAATTCCAGCATTGGAAAGTGCTCATGCCCTGGCGGCACTGGACAAAATGACACTAACGAACGAAGATGTTGTAGTCGTAAACCTCTCAGGAAGGGGCGACAAAGACATCGAAACATATACACAACTTATTTAACATATGAACGTATTTCGACAATCTCACAAGCAACTGAGCATATTCACAACTGCGGGTTATCCAACTATTGATAGTTTATACGCGCAACTTCAAATGCTGGAGCAAAAAGGTATAGATTTTATTGAGGTAGGGATTCCTTTTTCGGACCCAATGGCTGACGGACCCGTAATTCAAGAGACCAGTTCCATCGCTATAAAGAACGGAATGCACATAGATCTCATCTTTGATCAGCTTTCGGAAATAAAGTGTCCGCTTCCAATTGTGCTAATGGGATATTTAAATCCTGTTCTTCAGTATGGAATTGATCGTTTTCTTGAAAGGTGTAAACAACAGCACATTGCTTCCCTCATTTTACCAGATATGAGTTTAGATATTTATAAACGTTTCTATGAGCAAACGTTTTTATCCTACAACATCACGCCCTCATTTCTTATCACTCCAATCACGAGCGACGAACGAATCAAAGAGACCGCTGAAGTTTGTAGAGACAGTTTCGTCTACCTTGTATCAAACAATGCAACAACGGGTAGCACGGGTAATCTGAATCTTGATCAAAAACGTATTCAGGAAATCAAAAACGTATGTGGTGAAACCCCATTATTTATCGGTTTTGGCATCCGTTCTAGTAGGGATTTGACCATTGTTCATGAACATGCGGATGGCGCTATAATTGGCTCTGCCTTCTTAAAAGCTGTAGCTCAGAATGAAACTGAAGACTTCATAACAAAATTACGCCCTAATTTGCCTTCTTTCCAGCAATAAAATCTTTGAGATAGAAGGGCTCCCAATAAGCGACATCTTCAAAATCATTTGTCTGAAACTTCGAGTAAGCAATTGATACTTGCCCCTTAGCCGAAGCACTTATACTGAGATCAAACTGGCAGGAACGATCGCGCCAAATATCCTGAAGCTTTTCAGCTCCATCCCCGATGCAAACAAAAGGATCAAAAGCACTATAAGTAGATTCATCTATGATATCAGCAGAAATCTCCTTCAGCGGCTGATTGTTATTGTCGACAATAAGATTGTAAACCTCCATTCTTCGCGCGTCAATTACCGCACAAAGGTTTCCGTTAGCATGCTTTTCTCTAGCAACATGAATCAAACTTGTTAGGGCATCAATAGCGATGAGTGGAATGTTTAAAGCATAACATAAAGCCTTAGCTGTCGCAGCTCCAATACGCAATCCAGTGTAAGAACCAGGTCCAGAAGCAAGAGAAACAGCAGAAAGATCTTTGCTTTTGATTTCAGCCTGTGAAAGTACGTTTTCAATGAAGAGGTTTAAGTTCTCGCCATGCGAAAAACCTTCCTCGCGTATTTCTTTTAGGGCGATGAGCTCGCCGTTATTTGAAAGTGCAACCGAGCAAACCTTCGTTGCGGTTTCAAGATGTAAAATATATGTTCCCACTAGTCCTGAACTTCCAACTTAAACCCAATACCGTGAACGTTGGCTATCTGAATACGTTCGTCTTCCTTCAAGTATTTGCGGAGCTTAGTAATGAACACATCCAGACTTCTTCCAACAAAATAATCATCATGTCCCCAAACACCATTTAACACAATTTCACGCGCCACGACCTGGTTCATAAACTTGCAAAGGATTTTCAATATTTGTGCTTCCTTCTTAGTCAGATTTTTCTCAAAATTAGTATGCTTGAGATTGAAATTAATAGTGTCAAATGTGTAGTCGCCAATTTCAAATACAGACTCATCCTTTGCTTCTGGCTGAATATTAACCCGACGAAGCATAGCAGCGACTCTCAACTGTAACTCCTCTGCATTAAATGGTTTTGTGAGATAATCATCTCCACCTGATTTGAACCCTTCAACCTTATCTTCATCGTTGGACTTTGCAGAAAGAAATAAAATTGGAATGTCAGGATCTACCTTCCGGATATCTCTTGCCAAAGAAAAGCCATCTTTTTTTGGCATCATAACATCAAAAATGCACATGTGAAATTTATCCTCGTTAAAGCGCTGAAAGCCCTCTGCACCATCCGTGCAAAGTGTAACGCTATAACCATCGGATTTCAATTGATCTGAAATAATAAAACCCAAGCTGGCATCATCTTCCACGAGTAAAATCTTTGTTTTCATCGGCTGCTAAGAATAAAGAACTAAGTTATCTAAAAAAAGACGACTAGCTTACAATTTGTATGCCACTAACATTTTTTTAACGCTTAATAAAATGGATGCATCAATCGCTATTAAAAAATAATTTAATAACATTGAATAAACATTGATCGTATCTGATAATTATACATTTGCACCATGAAAAAATTGAATCAAATCTTCTTTCTATCGGCCTTTTGTGCCTTTCTCTTGACCTCTTGTGCATCGAGTGCATACTTCATGGACGAAGAGGAAATTACTTCTAAAGGTTATTCTATTGACGGTTGGAATATTCTGAAAAAAGGAGAAGTTGTTGGGACATTATCCACTATGGAATGGGAGTTATACAAAAACAAATTTTACCGAGAGATTTCTATCAAGACCAGCTTTTCAACTGATGCTGAAATGAAAGAAATTGCGCGTTTTGTCCATACAAAGTTTCCAGATAGTAAAATCGAAGTGAATGAGGATGGAGGAAATTCTTTTCCGCAATAATATTTACTAACCACTGAATAAGTGCCTGCCAATTGGCGGGCATTTTTTTTGCCACATTCAATGACGAGCGTAAGCCATATTCGTTACATTTGAACCACCAGAACTATACTTGGATTTAATAATATTTACTTAACATTAAATCACTTCGAAATTGCATCCTTTGAGATACTTTCGCGGTAGTTTTTTAAAGAACTCTATATGTCAATGAAACTTCGCTTTGCGCTGCTTTTCCAACTTCTATTTGTAGGAGCTTTATTTGGACAAAATGAAAGTGCTAATCAATCGGTGATTACTTCCGAAGATTTTATAAACTTTCATGCAGAGGGTGATGTTGAAAGCGCCACACTTTATTGGACATTGGATTGCGAAACTCAAGAGTTATTGAGAAAAAATGGTGGTCAATTAATCATCACCTACAATACCAAAATTCGTAAAAATCGCATTAAAAAAGGGTTTGAAGGTGGTGAATGGATGTACTCTCAGCCCATTTCAATAGACTCCAATCATTTTGAATTAACAGGACTCGATGGACCAGAAACCTACTATTTCAAAGTAGGAACGACACTTGATGGTAACATCAAAGACATTGAGAAAGGTAAATCCGATCCGATTTGGTCGGAGGAAATCAGTTGTTCAACTGAACGTGGATGGGGCGTCGGAAAGTTATTGCTGCTGATTGGTGCACTTGGTTTCTTCATCTATGGAATGAAGATCATGAGCGAAGGGTTGCAACAGGCTGCGGGGAATCGACTGAGAGCAATGCTTGGCTCTATTACTTCCAATCGCTTTACTGGTGTAATGACAGGTTTTGGAATCACTTCCATTGTTCAATCATCCTCTGTAACATCAGTTATGACCGTAAGTTTTGTGAATGCTGGTTTGATGACATTGCGTCAATCCGCTGGTGTAATGATGGGAGCGAACGTAGGAACAACGATTACAGCATGGTTGGTTCTTTTACTCGGGTTTAAAGTAAGCATCTCAAGTTATGCCTTTATGATTATCGGTTTAGCGACTCCGCTGCTATTTGTTCAAAAAGGAAAGGTGAAAGCCTGGGCCGGTGCCATTTTCGGGTTCTGTATTCTTTTCATCGGATTAGAAACCTTGAAGGACTCCGTACCAATGCTAGATCAGCACTCCGCCATTGTTCAGTTCTTCGTGGACTTTAAAGATGTGTGGTACGGAAGATTAATGTTCGTACTACTTGGAACGCTTATTACGATTATTATTCAATCTTCATCGGCCGCTATGGCTCTGACTTTAACCATGGTTGCAGCAGGCTCAATTCCGTTTGAAGTAGCCTGTGCGATGATTCTTGGTGAGAATATCGGAACAACAATTACGGCACAAATAGCGTCGTTGATTGCAAACGTCCATGCAAAACGATCGGCATTCATTCATACGATGTTTAACTTGATCGGAGTCGTCTGGATGATTTTAATCTTCCCACTGTTCACCAGTATGATCGGTTATTTTGTAGCAGGTGAGAATTTCGATGCGAGAAATCCGGAAATGGCCAACTCGGGGATTGCACTCTTCCATACGCTGTTTAATCTTGCAAACGTACTTATTTTGATCTGGTTTGTTCCTCAGCTGGTGAACTTAGCGGAACGATTTGTTCGTTCCAGAGGTGATTCCGACGAAGTGTTTAAACTAGACTTCATTGATGGTCCGCTTGGATCGACAGCAGAGCTTTGTATTCTCGAAGCCAAAAAAGAGGTGGCTAAATTCGGTAAGATTACGGCCAAGATGAATAATTTCATCAAAACATATATCAATACTTCTGAGCGAAAGGTAAAAAACAAGGTGCTCGGAAAAATTGAAAAATATGAGGAAATAACTGACCGCGTAGAAGTTGAAATAGCCGACTATCTTGGTAAAACCGCGCGATTAGAAATGAGTTCCGATGCTTCCATACGCATGAGGGGCATGCTAAATATCACAACCGACCTTGAGCGCATCGGTGATATTTTCTATCAAATCTCCAAGACCCTTGAGCGTAAGGATGAAAGTAAAATTTACTTCACTCCAGAACAGCGAAATGGTTTAAATAAGATGATGAAGCTTATTGACGAAGCATTTGAAGTTATGAACAGTAATCTCAATTCCTCTTACGGCGCTATTTCTTTAGAAGATGCTATTGCTAAAGAGCGCGAGATTAATCAACTCCGTGATGAATTGCGTAGAGAGCATCTTGAGCAAATAGGTTCAGGAGCGAATACAGATAATGCACTTATCTTTAGTAATTTGTTCTCTTCACTGGAAAAGGTAGGAGACCATATTATCAACGTTTCTGAACACGTTGCCGATAAAAACATCGAATAGTTTTATATTCTATAAAATAATGAGAATGGGAGCTTCGGTTCCCTTTTTTCTTTGTCCAATATAAGAGTCGAAATCATGCGAGCAATAGAACCTTCGAAAGGACAATGTTGATATAATCACAAGGAATAAAACTCGCATAAAAAAGAATGGGAGCTATGAACTGGCGTTCAAGCTCCCATTACACTAATCAACCTAACCTACTACTACAATACCAAAGTTAACACTTGAATTTACATAACAAAGGCTTCTTTAGTTTTTTTTTTCGGCCACCTGAATTTAGCAAAGTAAGAGTAGCAAGCTTAGGTGAAATGGTATTCATTCATCCTAAATTGCTAATGACCTGAATTTGTTAGTGTTCGTAGTATTTTCCTTAGTAAACCGTTTTAGCAAGTTGTTGTTTTTTTTTGTTATTTACATGAATTAAGATTCCAAGATTATCTTTATCTTTCTTAAATATTGCTATCAAAAAACATTAACATCGAGGAATGGAGACTATACTTATTATCGACGACGAAGATGATATCCGTGATTTACTTCAATATAATCTTGAAAAAGAGGGCTATATAGTTTATGCAGCCTCGAGCGGAAGAGAAGGAATAGCAAAAGCCAATAAGCATATTCCAGATTTGATCTTATTAGATGTAATGATGCCGGAAATGGATGGTATCGAAGTGTGTGAGCAATTGAGGTCAAATGAGATTACAAAAGCCTGCTGCATTTGCTTCTTAACAGCTCGGAACGAAGACTACAGTCAAATAGCAGGATTTGATGCAGGAGCAGATGACTATGTAGCTAAGCCGATAAAACCACGAGTTCTTATTGGCCGCATCAAAGCTATCCTTAGAAGGAATGTAACTCCACCTGGTGTTAAAGAGACACCCAATAATTCGCTTATTATTGACCGAGACCGGTATCTCGTAATCAAAGACGGCGAAGACATTCAGTTCCCAAGAAAGGAATTTGAGTTACTTTCCTTACTTGCATCAAAACCAGGAAAAGTATTTGAACGTGATGTAATCCTCGACAAAGTATGGGGAGCAGGCGTGGTTGTAGGTAATAGAACCATTGATGTTCACATTCGAAAACTTCGAGAGAAGTTAGGCGACGATTGTATTAAGACAATAAAAGGGGTCGGTTATAAATACCTCGAAAACGAATAAATTAAAAAGGGAGCTTTTCGGCTCCCTTTTTAATTCATAATAATTTGTCTAAAGTTTCTTGTCTTCTGCTGCTTCTTTTGCTTTTGTCTTTTTATCCTTCTTAGCTTTTCCTTGAAGTGAGTAAGAAACTGAAGCAGAGATCTGCATTCCCGGGTTGAAAGAACTATATACCTGGCTTGTGGCATTGTGCGACTCATACATTCTTCTGCGCACATTCAGCAATAAGTTCTTCGCTGTCAAACTAACTTTCCAATACTGCTCAGCACCGAGTGTCTTGGAAGCTTTCAGCGTAAGACTGTGGAATGGTTGTTCGAAAACATCTGGGTAACGTCCACTTCCGATTACAGCCAACTTCTTCCCTTGAACGTTATATGTTACGTTAAGCGTCAAACCTATTGAGTCATTTCTGAATGTTGTAAAAGCATTTACGATATACGGTGACTGACCGTAAAGTGGACGATAATCACCTATCACTTCCCCTTCACGCGCATTCTCTTCACGAATTTGCTTTTCCGTCTTTGTAATGTTTCCTGTTGTGATATATGTATCGTTCATATTCACACGTGAATAAACATACGTGAAGTTCGCTCCAACCATCCAACTAAGATGTTTCTTTTCAGGCTTGTTGAAACCAATCGCTTTTCTGATCTCTACCTCTCCTCCTAATACATCGGCGTCTCCTGAGTTCAATGGCTGAATATTCGTAGGTGCCGCATTGTACAATACCATTTCGATAGGATCAATGAAACGCTTATAGAAAGCACTTGCCGAAATCAACTCTGTTCTTCCAAAGAAGTACTCCCATCGCAAATCAAAGTTGTGAATCGTTGTTTGATCTAAGTCAAGATTACCGTTGAATGTACGCCCTTGTAATGGGTCAAATATCTGTGCCAATGACTTCTCCTTAAAAGATGGTCTGGCAACCGTTGTTGCGTAAGCTGCACGAATATTCGTATAACGTGCGAGATGCACACTGTCCTTTGGCTTTTCAATCTTATAAACAAGGTTCACAGATGGAAGAACATTCCACTCATCCAATACTAAAGTATCTACATATTTACGCGTACCATCACTGTTTTCACCAGTAAACCAGTTCTTCGCATTTTCCAATCTTGCTCCGTACGTTGCTTTGAAAGACTTTGTAAATGCATGTTCATTCATAACGTATGCACCAACAACGTTCTGGCGTGCATCAAAAATATTAGCAGGCTCGTAAGCATCCGGTACACTGATATGAACACCAGTATCAGCATCAGTAGTCCAAAGGTTTTCATCCTGGAAATACCAATCTGGATTATTGCTCAATTCCGTATTTCCAATGTTTCTATAATCGAAAAGGTAACGAAGGATCTCGAAAGATCTCGCCTTGTATGTATTAGAAGCACCGAAGGCTAACTCACTTTTTCTATCATCTTTCATTTTGAAGGTACGCGTCATATCGAAACGTCCTCCAACATTGTATTCTGCCAGTTCACGCCAAATTCGAATAATCTGCGCTCCAACTGCCTGATCAAATTCATATGATCGATTTCCATTTTCGTCCTCTGTATATACAAGAGCCGTTGAACGGATGTCAGGATCTTTAATTAAAGAGTACGTTGGGCTAATTTTCCAATCTAGTTTCCACTTACCCAATGTATCTAAGAAATGTCGCCCTGAAATGTTCGCATTTGAAATCGATCGTTGCGTATACTGCAATGTCGTTTTCTCCATTTTTGCAGGGTTATCTTCAAAGTTCTCCTCCTCCAACATAGCCGTAGAAGACATTCCATTCTGGGTATGGAATAACGTCAAACCAATCTTAGATCGTTTGAACTTCACTGATTGGCCTAACAGCGCTGTCCAAATAATATTGTTATCTGCTTGTACACCTGTCGATACTCTGGACTTCTCTAATTCATCTAGTGGTCGTCCATCATCCCATTCCAAACGATATTCACTGTACTGAACATCATCATAGAAACGGTGTGTATTTCTATAGTTCAAAACGAAATTGTATCCATAGGTTAATTTGCTACCTGACTTCTTCAATCGATCACCGTAAGCAAAAGAGTAATTCTGATCAAAGAAGTTAGACATCTGCTCAGCAGCCATTGTTCTGTTGAACTGCGCTGTCAATTTCGCCAATTTGGGATCCTGTGTAGCAACGTTTGGAAACTGATCCGTTTGTCTTACTGGCAAAGCGCGTGTTCCATCATCAAAACCAAGAAAATCAATCGCTCCACCTTTGTAACCGATATAATCCTTATTAAATGTTGCCGCTGTATTATATCCCAAACCGATTTTAGCATAAAGCGTTCTATCTGTTGGAAAGTCCTTAGTTGTAATGTCCACAAGTCCACCAGTAAAATCACCTGATAAGTGTGGAATAAATGTCTTATAAACTGTAATGTTATCAATTACAGCAGACGGAAAGATATCCATCTGTACAGAGTTTCGGTCCGGATCCAGACCAGGAATCTCCATTCCGTTCAATATTGTTTTCGTATATCGATCCCCAAGTCCACGAACGTAAACGCTTTTTCCATCTTCAACTGATATACCAGGAGCCATTTGAACAGCTTCAATTGCTGTAGTCACACCTTTCTCTTTCATTTGTTCATCCGTTACCCCTTCAGTTGCTCCTTTTTCATCTCTTCTTCGAGCATCATCAGCGGCAACAGTTTTCGCCCCTTCTACTTTTTGAGCAACCACTTTAATCTCTCCTAATTGTTGAACTGCTTTATCCTTGGATAGATCAACATTGAGAACCAGTACTTCATCATTAACAACAGTCACTTCTTTTTTCTGATCGACGAAACCATCAAGTGACATCGAGAAAACCAACGTGTAATTTCCCGCTGCTAATTTCAATTCATATTCTCCATCAAAATCAGAATTTGCACCTGCACTAACTCCTTCTACTTTCACCTTCGCAAATGGGATTGGTGCATCGTTACTTTTATCCTTAATAACGCCCCTTACTGTTCCCTGACCAAACGCAGTTCCAGCTACCAAAACAACGGTTAAAAGGGTTAAAATTTTGTTGATCATTATGAATGATTTTTTGTTTAATTCGCTGCAAATATATAACAAAAGTCTACCGCGGTGCGGTAGACTTTTCCTATCATTACGTTAAGAAAACGTTAAGTATATTTCTAAAGTTTTCCGTTAACTCCAGCCCATGTCCAAGAAGCAAATCCTGAAGCATCACAACCAGTTGCAGTAGTTGAAGTCATTGCTGATTCTGCTGCTGTTTGGTCACCAGGTGCTGCACCTTCGTTATAACATGGAGTAGTTCCATCAGCTGCATTTGATCCGTTGTAAACAGATACAGAAGAGAACTGAGAACCTGTGAAGATCAATGTTGGTGAACCATCAGTCAAGTGCGTGAATGCATCTGTCTTTGGATCTACACAATCGTTTTGGTAAGATGCACGGATCTTAGCTTGTCCCATAGAAACGTTGTTGATGTTCCCTTGAGCCTTAGATTTGAAATCACCACGTGCTTCAGTTCCTCCAAAAGTGTAAACTGTACCATCTTGAAGTGTAAACAATCCACTAGTGTAAGTTGTTCCTTCTGGACCATCAATTTCCAATCCTTCATCTGAGTTTGATCCGTTAACAACCAAGAAGTTTGTAACAGTACCAGAGTAGTTCATGTCAATATCAACACCATCATCTCCTTGGAATCCGATTAACAAGTTTGTTACGTTAACAGTTCCACCGAAGAACTCAATACCATCGTCAAGGTTAGAAACAACCTCGATGTTGTTAATTGTAGTTCCAGATCCAACACCACCAAGTGTCAATCCGTTGATTTCGTTACCAGCACCGATCAAAGCACCTCCGTGACGGATAGAAATGTAGCACAAAGATCCAGAGTTATCAGCTGCGTTAGAACCACCGAATGCTCCGTAAGAATCAGAAGCAGGAATTCCTTCGATTTGAGAAACAACATCTCCATCTCCAGCAGAGATAGGTGCGTTACCCATAATCATCAAACCACCCCAAAGACCTTGGTCAGCCTCAGTTAAGTTAGTTCCTGTCAATTGTCCTGGTTGGATGTTATCCAATACAGAAGTAAAGATAATTGGTGAAGCAGCAGTACCACAAGCATTGATCATACCTCCTTGCTCAACGATCAACGCTGAAGCAGCAGTACCAGTACCTTCAAATCCTTTAATGATTGTTCCTGGCTCAATTGTTAAAGTAACACCAGACTGAACGATTACTTTACCGTTTAATTTATATACGTTAGAAGCAGACCATGTCTCATCAGCTGAGATATAACCTGATCTCTCATAAGGATCTGTTTCATCAGGAGCGAACTCACAAGATCCATCATCTTTATCTGCTTCTGAGTTGTAGTTAGTAGCAGTTGGATCTGTACATCCTTTCTTCTTACAAGAGACAGCTCCCATTGTTAATGACGCAGCAACCAACATCATTCCTAGTTTCATTCGATTTACTTTCATCGTTTTCAGTAATAAAATTAATTTTCAATTTTTCGTTGGCACAAAGTTGAGGCCTTTTCCTTATGCCACCCTTTCGTTTTGCTTATGTTTACGTCATGATTAGATTAATCGTATGTTAAGACGTTAATCAATTATATCCCGATTTAGTAGGTTTTCCTCCTTCCATTAATGCGTTAGATTAATATTCGCTTAACAAGCTTTACGTATTTCATAACCTAACAGTAAACATGTTACAATCTACTTGTGTCGGGGACTTTCTAGCTTTGAACAAAAGATAAAACCAATGGAATCACCGAACAAAAACCACTCAATTTTACTCGTAGATGATGAACCAGATATTCTCGAGTTTCTTTCTTACAATCTTAAGAAAGAAGGTTATAGAGTTTTTACTGCAGATAATGCCATTGAAGGTATTCGTCTTGCAAAAGATATTCGTCCATCGTTGATATTTTTAGATGTAATGATGCCTCAAATGGATGGTATTGAAGCTTGTCAGATCTTGCGCAAAGATTTAAGTTTAGAACAACCCATTATTACATTTTTAACATCCCGTGCCGAAGATTATTCTCAAATTGCAGGTTACGAGGCTGGAGCTGACGATTATATTGCCAAACCAATTCGACCAAGATTACTTGTTAGTAAAGTTGAATCTTTATTAAGAAGGTTAAATGCAGGGGAAACAGAAGAAAATCAAGCGGAAATTCACATTGATCGGGAAAAATACCTTGTAGAATCTAATGGTGAAAAGATTGTACTTCCCAAGAAAGAATTTGAATTGCTTGAACTGTTGGCAAGCAAGCCAGGAAAAGTATTCACACGTGACCAAATTTTGAGTCTTGTATGGGGAGATCACACCATCGTTGGGTCAAGAACAATTGATGTACATATTCGTAAACTAAGAGAAAAGCTAGGTAATAACTATATTCGTACTATTAAGGGAGTCGGATATACGTTCAATGAGTTTTGAGAAATCTTAGACCGGTTTATATTTTATTAGGTGGAAGTTCGATGGTGAGTCTTGTTACACTCATCGTTCTTCTTTTGGGTCGTTTTTTCTTTGCGATTCCAACGTGGTTTATATTATCTCTATCCATAGCTGTTGGAATATCCGTCTACGTAGCCTTTTATTTCTTCATTAAGCTTTTTATAACTGAGAAGTTAAAAATACTATATCGTTCCATTCGGAAAGGAAAGTTTAACCTGTCTAGTAATCAACCCATTAACCTTCGAGAAGACGTAATAGAAAAGGCTGAACAGGAAACAAAAAAGTGGACGGAAGAACGTATCGACGAGATTTCCAAACTAAAAGAGCAAGAGGAATTTCGAAGAGAGTTTTTAGGAAATCTAGCGCATGAATTAAAAACACCTGTTTTTTCCATTCAGGGTTATATACTCACCTTATTAGAAGGAGGTCTGGAAGACGAAAATGTGAATAGACGTTTCCTGGAAAGAGCATCCAAAGCAACTGAGCGGATGACTGCGATTTTGGAAGATCTTGATCAAATAACCAAAATGGAGGTTGATATGATCGAGATTGAAAAACGTTCATTTGACATCAAGGAACTGGTTGACGAAATTTTTGAAGAACTTGAAATTACGGCTCAAGAAAAAGAAATCACCCTAAAGTTTGCCAAAGACTTTGATCCAATTCTCGTCTCTGCAGATCGTGTAAAGATTGGTCAGGTATTGACAAACTTGATTAAAAACTCCATTCTTTATGGACATGAGGAGGGGGAATCCGTTGTTCGTTTCTATACAATGAATGATATTGTGACTATTGAGGTTTCTGACAATGGCCCTGGTATTGAAGAAGGTGATATCCCACGTTTGTTCGAGCGCTTTTACCGCGTTGAAAAAAGTAGAAACAGACATGAAGGTGGTTCAGGACTTGGCTTGGCTATAGCAAAGCATATCATTGAAGCTCATGGACAAACAATAAATGTGCGCTCCACCATCGGCGTTGGGAGTACGTTTACATTTAGCCTGGATAAAGCTTCTTCGAGAAAGGAAAACTAAAATAGCTTAGGTCAGATTTTACCTAGGCAGACTTCTTAGTGCGAAAATCATCTACTTTTGGCTGCAATCCAATTATGACAATCACATTGGAGCATGTTGATAAGCAAATCTCGACAACGCATTGAAGTTAGGCTTAAAAAAACTCGTATTAGTTAGTTACGCTTCAGTTTGAAGGATTAAGGCCTGCGAAGCTAAGAAGTGATCTATAAAGGTTATGCGATTGATATTGCGAATACAAATCGGCACTTTTTTGAGCGAAAAGGCGATATAAACAAAAAAAGCCCAATCTAAATTTA
>DIYP01000006.1 GCA_002427735.1 Flavobacteriales bacterium UBA6051 | reverse complement strand
GAACTTCTTCTGAAATCTAAATGCCCGACTAAGACATCTAAACCTTATCACCGAAACTCATTTACTCATCTAAAGCAATTTTGTTTCAACTTTATCTCAATTTCTAAACCCAAACTCGTTCGTTAGGGGAGCGCAAAGATAGACACTCTTTTTATTAACACAAGCCTTTTTATAAAAAAATTAAAAAAAACTTTTTGTCAACCTTCAATATCTCAATTTCATCACCCACTCTGCGTTCAAAGCGGCTGCAAAGATAAGCACCTAAAACACTTTAACAACTACTCACTCAACTTTTTTTTGTGTTTTTTAGACTAACCGAATTAAAAACCTGATTAACACCAATAAATTACGGTCCAATAATAATCACCCAAGTGTACGTAAGTTATGTAGCATCCTCAAACGCGTAAGATCTGGAACGGCTTCTATTTTAACAGCTGCATCAATGGGTAATGTTAAAAGATCATTACCACGCACCCCAACCATAACATTTGAAGCTCCTTTCAATAACTCTTCTACTGCAAAGGCTCCCATCCTGGTTGCCAATATTCGATCGAACGCAGATGGACTCCCTCCACGTTGTATATGACCCAATATTGAATAGCGCAATGTATAGTCTTGCATTAAAGGGGTAACTTTTTTCATTATTTCCCGCGCTCCACCGCCATCATCTCCTTCCGCCACAATAACAATAGAGCTACGTCTACCTTTGCTTTGTTCTTTCAAATCGCGCGCTACAGCTTCTATATCAGTCAGCTCTTCAGGTATTAATACAGACTCGGCACCAGAGGCAATCGCAGAATTAAGTGCAATAAACCCTGCATTTCTTCCCATAACCTCCACAAAGAAAATACGATGATGGCTGCCTGCAGTGTCACGAATTTTATCAACTGCATCCGTTACAGTATTCAATGCAGTATCATAACCAATAGTATGGTCAGTTCCAAAAATGTCATTATCTATTGTCCCGGGAATCCCGATCACCGGAATCTGCATTTCAGACGAAAGCACGTTGGCTCCAGTAAAAGTTCCATCACCTCCAATGCATACTAAAGCATCTATTTCATTTTTCTTTAGATTTTCAATTGCTCTTAAACGCCCCTCATTTGTTCTGAACTCTTCCGACCGAGCCGTACCTAGAATTGTCCCTCCATAATGAACAATATTGTCCACATCTCTAAAGCCTAGTTCTATGAATCGGTTTTCCATTATTCCTTGATAGCCGTCATAATAACCTACAGGAACGATCCCTTTATTCAAACAGTACTTGGTAATTGAACGCACGCAAGCATTCATTCCCGGAGCATCTCCACCGGAAGTAATCAAAGCAATTCTTTTCATACACTAAAATTAAGGAAACAAATTTTTAAGAGATATATTTATGGAATAAGATCAAAAAAGACATCTTACAGATAGAATGCTCCTGAAAAAACGCAATACATATCAATCTTTCAGTGATGAAGAACTGCTATCAGACTATAGAAAAAAGCAGTCATCAAAAATCATTGGCGAGTTATATAAACGTTATGGACATTTAGTTTTTGGTACTGCAATGAAGTATACCAAGAATAAATTTGACGCAGAAGATATTACTATGATCATTTTCGAAAAACTCCCTAAAAAAATCATCAGTCATGATATTCAGAGTTTTAAAAGTTGGTTGTATATGGTATCTAAGAATGAGTGTTTAATGTTTCTAAGGAAGAAGGGAAATGTTTCTATCGAATTAACGCGTGAATTAGAAAGTGAGGACAGCTTAGCGCAAAAAGAAGAACAAGAGGTTCAGCTAAATCTGCTTGAACAAGCGATTGATAAACTCAAGGACGAACAAAAGAAGTGCATTCAACTGTTTTACCTTGAACACAAGTCTTATCAAGAAATTACAGAGCTTCTTCTTATGGATTTAAAGAAAGTAAAGAGTGCCATACAGAATGGTAAGCGAAATTTGAAAATACAATTAGAGGGTAGAAATGAGTTTAAATCGATTACATAACATCTTTGGCCGAAGGGGCAGGATTGATCGACGTGACATAGACGACTATGGTCGATCGCATGATCCCGAACTCAAAAACGCGATTGAGCAAAAAGCTGCTGAGGATGGCTTTAACAATGATGCGTTGGAGGGTTGGGAGCAACTAGGATTCAATACCTCGGCAATGGCGTCTTTGGATAAAAAGTTTGCACCGAAAAATTTCACAAGCTGGTATGTGATTGGAGGAATCACGGCAGTTGTAGTGACTGCGCTGGTGGTTGCGTTTGGCTATACCAATACAACTCCTCCCCTTCAAGCTTCTCAAGAAGTCATGGGTGATGACTCTGAAAGCCTTACTATTGACAACAAAGAAATTACGTTAGATGAATCTGATGTTATCATTCCTGAGCCTATAGAAAAAATGAATGCTGCTCCAGAAAAAGAGCAAGTGAAACCGGAAGTAATTATTAATGACTTCCATGAAATAGACGTGATCAGAACAACTGAACCTCCGATGCCAATTGCAAAACTGCCTATTATTGATATCGACATCAAGCGTCCCGAGGATCGGGAAATCATGCGTAAACATGAATTTGCTAAGGAAATTTATTTAGAGGATTTAAAGCTGGTAGACTACAGTAATTATCGAAACGAACCTCAAATCAAAACGAGGCGAATGATCTTAACTGGAGTACCAGCAAACATGGAAGATGAAAACTCTGAAGAATTGGATCCAATCTGGAAGGATGTTGATATCCCCTACATGGAATTCATCCAGAAGAGTATGCGTATTTTCGGTCGCGGTAATTATAAAAAGGCACTTTCTCGTTTCGAGACTGTATTAGAAACATATGAAAGAGATGTAAATGCCAACTTCTATGCCGGTGTGTGCCTCTTTAATTTAGGTGAATATTCTTTGGCTACTCAACATTTCGATGCGTGTTTAGATGGACCATACTCAAATTTTGATGAGGAGTCGATTTGGATGAAAGCCTTGAGCCTGGAACACCTCGGTAAACACAATGATGCACATCAACTCTTCGTTAAGATTAAAAACGCGAAAGGTTTTTACGCTAAACAGGCAGCAGACAAGCTCAAGAAGTAATGGGTTAGGATTCTTGTTACGAAGCTTTTTTTTCGCGTTATTGTAGTAATTAAGAACTGTTGATGCGAAACTGGCTTGTATTCATACTTGTATTAAGCGGAACCATGCTGCTTACCTCATCACGCCGAAAAGAAACTGCTGCACAACAACGAGATCTTGCCGTCTTCAGGGAAGTTGTATTGCAGAAAGAAGGACGACTCGATTTACACGGTGATAAAGAAGATGTATTGCAAACTTTTAAGAAGTTAGATGCACACTTTTCTAAACGGCTTTCATTGTTGAACCAATTTCGACTTTATGCTACTGCCCTTTCTAAGATTAAATGTGGGCATACTCAAATACATCCGAATAAAGAAGTTTTTCGCGCTTGGTTAAAAACGCGCAATTCGTTACCGATTGATATGTATTTAATTGGAAAGCGTTTAGTGGTCAATAAACTACTTCCTCAGGATGTTCGCGAACTATCAGAAGGAAAAAGTAGCTACGAAAGTTCAAAAAAAGTTCCTGCAGGGTCCGAAATTCTTAGCATTGATGGTGAAACAGTCTACGATATGATGAATAAAATCAGTCGCTTTTTATCCTCAGATGAAGACGGTATTGACTTTAAGTATTTCCAGGCTGCCCAACTCTTCGATTTCTTCCGTCATTTAAGTGGACCTTTTGATCAAGATTCCATTCAAGTCAAATACGTTTACGAATTGGACACGACATCCATATATCTGCAAACGGGAACAGCTCCGGTTCATACAATGAACAAACGACTGACGCAGAGCGGAATCCGATTTAAGCAAAATGAAACAGGTTTTGGAACATTTAAAATTGCAGATGATGCCGGCTACTTTAGATTTACCTCATTCAAATCAGCTTATGGAAAAAAATACAATGAGTTCTTAGAGGCTTCTTTTCGTAAGTTAAAACGAAAGAAAATTGACAAGTTGATTATCGATGTTAGAGGAAATACTGGCGGAGCAATGCAGTATGCGCTTATGCGATATATTGTAGGAGAAGATATTACACTTGGACGGTACCTTGTCGAGAAGCCAAAACGTATGTTCGAAAGTCGACATTTAAAAAAGTGGAATCCAGACTTCTTTAAGCATAGGCGCGTAAGCAAAGTTCAAAAGCGACTTAAACGAAAAGGAAGTTTCGACAATGGAATTGTCAAAACGAAGGAGGTAGATGAACAACTCATCTATGATGGTGAAATTGTTGTAATCACAGACGAAGGAACATTTTCTTCCGCCGCCATCCTCGCCTGTCATCTGAAAACACTCGCTAACGCCAAGATTATTGGAAGAACAGCTGGTGGGAGTTTCTATGCCGGAAATGCCGGAACACTTGTGCTGGAATTGCCTGAATCGAAACTCAAAATGTTTGTAAATCCGAACACCTTCTACTCACATCTTGATCCTGTAGCCGATCCTTTCGCGATAAAACAACCAGATATTGTTTTAAATCCATTACTTCTGGACTACGATCAGCGTGAAGCCTACTACCTTGGTGAGGGGCAAAATGCTTTTAAGTAGAATTTCTTTTGTAGATTTAGTGGTGAACAATATTTACTGAAATGCAAAATCGACTACTCCTGTTTGGAATTCTTTTTCTCATTGTTGCTTGCTCGCAAGAACCAACTGTTACAGAAAATGTGGAAGTAACAGAGGTTGAACCAATCATTCCGGACGAAGATACGTTTGACTATGACACCCTTCGAGGAATGTATGTTGGTGACTTTGGAGGGAGTGATATTCGCATCATACTTAATTATGTGAGTCAAACAAATGCAATCGGATATAATATTCACAAGGGATTGCAGCGCAACCTGAACGGAAAAGTGACGCGCCATGGTGACTCAGTGCAAATTGTATTGCATGAACCGGGGGATCATAAATTCGATGGTGTATTCACATTAGATTTCATCGGGAACGACTATGAGCCTTCGGGTGTTTGGACATCAAATAGCGGAAGCATTCCTAAAAAGGATTTTAAGCTTGCGAAAATGGTTAAACCGACGGTTCGCGGTAATGATGATATCGATTACACAAACTTTGCTGATTACATGGGCTACCTATCGGATACAATTGGAGATTACCGCTTCAAAAACGATGGGCTTTGTGTTTTTGAATACTATCCGACAACTGATGAAAATGAACGGGTTGAGCAACTGGTTGAAGTCAAAGGAACATGGTCACTCAAGGGCAAAACACTTACAATAGACTGGCAGCCCAATAGTCAATTCCCTGAACGAAAAATGACGTTCCAATTAGTAGAAAACGAATGGGGAGAGCCTATTTTAAAAGGACACGGACGCGAACTCTACCCGCAGTTCTGGTAGTATGCAGCTGAAATCAATTTTGCGCGGTCTGCTGAATGTCTTGACTTTTGCAATCATTTCGTATGCCTCTTACCTTCTTATTCTACTATCGCTTCCATACATTTACTTTGAGCCAAATGTAGACTTTTTAGCAACCAAGCAACTGATCTACCATATCCGACCTTGGCGCGTTAGTTTTTACATACATGTATTCTCCAGTCCCATCGTCATTGTTTGTGGATTGTTTCAATTCAGCCGTTGGATACTAAATAAATATCCGCGTTTTCATAGGGCATCAGGTTACACCTATACAATTGTTGTATTATTGGTTACAGGACCAGCAGCTTTTGTTATGTCACTATATGCCAATGGTGGCTATCCAGCGCAGGTAAGTTTTGTCTTGCTCTCTGTACTCTGGTTATTATTCACATTTATCGCACTGAGAAAAGCAAAACAACAGGACTATATAGCACATGTAAAATGGAATATGCGAAGTTATGCTTTAACACTTTCCGCAGTCAGTTTGCGTTTTTATGCTTATCTCTTCGATGTATTCAACATAGATTTAGGGCCGCGTGAAACGTATATCCTTATTGCCTATATCAGCTGGATTCCCAACCTGTTGTTTGTAGAGTTGTTAATTTGGTGGAAGTACCCTCAATATTTGCTTAAGAAGACTTAAACATCTACTTGTTGCTCAATTTTTCCAGATTTCGACAACTTAAATGTCATCTTCCCAACAGATTCAGATGAAACCATAGGGTTTTCATAATAACCATAATCGTCAGGGTCGTTTTCGTAAACTGGATTTATCAATTCGACGTCAATTGTTTTATTCTTGTTCACAGTGGCCACCATGATTGGCTCATCCAGTAACTCTCGACCACCGATTACTTTCTTGTCAATAAGTTTTCCTTCATGTGTAAATGTCGCCATGCGGTACGTCAGCGGTGCGTACTCCCCCATGAACTCATCTTTCACAATGTAAACTATTGCAACATACTCATCTGTTTCAAAAGGTCTGGCGTAATAGTAGAACCCCTTACTTACTTCTCGAGAAAACTCTTCATCGCGCATTTCAGCAATATATTTCTCGTAATCATAAGATATATACTTTAATGCTTGCAATTCCTCTTCGGAAGCTTCCATCTTAAGTTCTAAAGGCATATCCATCACGGCAAATTGCTTCTTAAATTGCAGCCAGAACAAGTTCTCTGCATTGGACATTCCCTGTAATCCTTTTTCAATCGCCTGTCGATATTGGTATGTACCTCTTAATCCTTCCAAATCTTCATCATTATTGATGTGATCCAGATTGTTGTACCCAGCTTGCAATGCGTATTCCAAATATCTTCCCGCCATTGTATTATCTTCTTGCAAAGCATAAATGCACGCCTTGTTATAGAGGATTTTTGAAAAGGGTTCATAGTTCAGTTGCTCAGCAAGTCCATAGGCTAGCAAAGCTTTCTCAAACTTCTTTTTATCCATGTAAACATTCCCCAATTCAAAATAAGCTTTTGCCGAGGGTTCCTTTAAGATAGAATGGCTTAAATAGTAATCAGCGCTATCAAGATTTTGTTCATTTCTGTAAGAGTTCAGCCCTTTTAAGAACAGCTCATTTGCCTCCTGAACAAATTTTTCCTCATTATCTAAAAACGCCATGATCAAATTACCTTTGAACAGGTCATTTTCTGTTAGAACAACAGGAATTCGTTTTGTCTCCGTGGTTGTATTTACAATTGCCGCAGGATCACCACATCCTGATAAAACGGCTATACATGCTAATGAGAATAGGGCCTTTTTCATTTGAATTCTTTAGTTATGATAAATATAAGGAAATTCGAATAATTGTATTTTTGATAAGTAACTGAAAGCGTGTGCAATGTTATACTAAACACGATTCATAAATGGGTAAGATATGGTAAAAAGGCAGAAGTGGGTTGACCATGTATTTTGTACGAATATTGATATCGGATGGACAGAAAATGTTCTGGTGCGCCTGCGCGATACGGAAATCCGATTAGTTCATTACACGGCTGATTTATCGGATCGTGAACTTTCTAACGTTGGATCTTCTCATTGGAACATTAAAGAGCACATTGGTCATCTAACAGATTTGGAAAGTCTTTGGGTAAATCGTCTGGAACAGTTTGCATCCAAAACCGAAGTACTTGTTGCTGCGGATATGTCCAACAAAAAAACGAACGCTGCAAATCATAATGATCAAATGATCAGCGATCTATTAAATGAATTCAGTAAACGACGCGCTCAAACGATTCAATACTTCGAATCATTAGAAGATGAAATTCAACAACATACTGCGAAGCACCCGCGACTAAATGTTTTGATGCGCCCTGTTGATTTGCTCTTTTTCATTGCTGAACATGATGATCACCATATTGTCAGCATACGAGATATCATTCGCAATAAGTGACCACGAACGCTATTTGTTTCAAGCGAAGAACTTCTCGCCTTTCGCTACCATTCGGCGCATTAAAGGACTAGGGCGATAACGATCTTCACCGTACTCGTGGAACATGGCTTCCAATTTGGAAAGTACATTCTCTAAACCAATTTCATCCGCCCAGCTTAGTAAGCCCTTCGGGTAATTTACTCCTTTGGTCATAGCCAAATCAATGGCTTCCTTTGAACCAATATTTAAGAAAACAGCATCTACCGCTTCATTAATGAGCATCACCAAAATGCGTTCAAGAATCTCTTTTCCTAAGGCTTGATCTTCATTTGGTTCGGGACGAGTTGCTCCTTCCGAATAATCAAAATAACCTCTGCCCGATTTACGTCCGAAGTAACCTGCCTCTGAATGTCGTTTTTGCGTAAATGATGGCTTATAGCGAGGATCGTAATAAAAGGCCTTAAACACTGTTTCGGTAACCGTATAATTCACATCATTTCCAATGTAATCCATTAACGTGAACGGCCCCATTCTGAATCCTCCAATTGCGGTCATTGCCCAGTCAATCGTTGCAAAATCAGCTACCCCTTCTTCATAGATTCTCAATGCTTCGCCATAAAAAGGACGGGCGACACGATTCACAATAAATCCAGGAGTATCCTTGCAAACAACCGTTACTTTACCCCAACCATCAATCAATGATTTTGCGCTGTTCAATGTGTTTTCCGAAGTCTGTACTGCAGGTATTATTTCTACCAATGGCATTAGTGGTGCTGGATTGAAAAAGTGAACTCCCACAATCTTCTCTGGATTTTCAAGAGAAGCCCCAATGGATGCAATCGATAATGAGCTTGTATTTGAAGCTAAAATGCAATTATCTCCAGTAATTTGCTCAAGTTGTGCAAATACTTTCGATTTAATATCTAGATTTTCAACAATTGCCTCTATAATAATTCCACAATCTTTAAAGTCATGGATATCCTGACTGTAGGTGATTCTCTCCTGCGTTTGCTGCGCATCATCCGCCGTTACTCTCCCTTTTTCCACTAACCGGTTCATGATCTTTGCTAACTGCTCCTTCGACTTCCCTAAGATGTGTTCATTCAGATCTACCAAAATAACGTCATGTCCATTTTGCGCCGCAACCTGAACAATTCCTGATCCCATTGTTCCAGCTCCTAAAACTCCTACTGTCATAATTCCTTTATTTCTTAATAGTACATTTATCCTTCAGCCATGTATCGAACTGACTCAACTTCGCTTACTCTCCTTTAAATTCAGGCTTTCGCTTCTCCAAAAATGCAGCAACGCCCTCGTTAAAATCATGCGTTTGTCCTGCCTCAGTTTGCAAAGCTTCTTCCACATTTAGCTGATCTTCGAGCGAATTAAACAAACTCTGATTAACAGCCTTCTTTGTCAACCCGAGTCCACGCGTTGGCATTTTAGCCAATTTTGAAGCAAAAGACGCTACTTCACCTTCAAACGCTTCGTCAGGAACTGATTTATAAATCATGTTCATTTGCTCCGCCTCTTTTGCAGTTACTTTATCAGCAGACATCATCAATGCCATAGCCTTTTGTGACCCTATTATTCTCGGAAGAAAAAACGTTCCTCCAGAATCAGGAATCAATCCAATTTTCGAAAACGCCTGGATAAAACTTGCACTCTCTTTGGCAATAGTAATATCACATGCCAAGGCAATATTCGCACCTGCACCGGCCGCTACTCCGTTCACCGCAGCGATCACTGGTTTTTCAATGGATCGAATCTTTAGAATAATTGGATTATAATGCTCTTTAACAATGGATTGAAGCGCCGGTCCATTTGGATCAGTGGCTTCGGCCAAATCCTGCCCAGCACAAAATGCTTTTCCCTCACCAGTTATAACGATTGCTCGTACTTCCGGATTTGAGGCACAATCATCGAGCGCCTGTTGCAAAGCCATTGCCATTGGCTTATTGAATGAATTAAAAACGTCAGGGCGATTTAATTTTA
The DNA here is from genome assembly GCA_002427735.1 of Flavobacteriales bacterium UBA6051. GTDB lineage: Bacteria > Bacteroidota > Bacteroidia > Flavobacteriales_D > Crocinitomicaceae > UBA4466. The sequence continues at coordinate 308,570 of DIYP01000006.1, read as the reverse complement.
ACTCACAAACGCCGTTCAAATGATTGACCTGTAATTCCATGTTTTCAGTTTTCTACGAAGATAACCAGAAAGCAGAATATGCGGTACTAAAAGTTTAGTATCTTTGCATCCGCACTAAATCAATAGGGTCGAACTACGGTAGAGCAGATTTCATGGGTTACAAAGATATTATTCGTCAAGTCTTGAATTTTATGCATCTGGATTTAACTAAAAATCTGGAGTATGACCGCCTGACGAAATCTATCATGAAACGCACCATTCACGAAGATTCTAATTGTATTGATATTGGTTGTCATAAAGGTGAAATCCTTGACGGTATTCTAAGGCTTGCCCCGCAAGGTTCTCACTTTGGATTTGAGCCTATTCCATCCCTTTATGACCGACTGAAAGAAAAGTACCTCAGTCGCGCAACAATATTTCCTTACGCTCTGGCGGATGAAAGCGGAAAAGCTTCTTTTCAATATGTCAAAAATGCTCCTGCCTACAGTGGATTACAAAAACGCCAGTATGCGGTCGAGAATCCTGATATCGAAGAGATAAATGTTGAATTGCGCCCATTGGATGAAGTGATTCCTGAGGATACGAAAATTGATTTTGTAAAAATCGATGTAGAAGGAGGAGAATTTGGCGTGCTTAAAGGTGGCCAAAAACTCCTGAGCAAGAATAAGCCTACGATTATATTTGAGTGTGGAATGGGAGCAAGTGACTATTACGGAACGGAACCTTGCGAACTGTTCGACTTCTTGACGAAAGAAATAGGACTCAACGTTTCATTACTTAAGGCATATCTGAACAACGATCAACCTTTGAACCGTGATGAGTTTAAGCGTCATTTCAATGACAACAAAGAGTATTACTTTGTTGCCCACCGTTGATCATTAACTCACCTAGCCCTAAAATCCTTTTTCTGGAAACTGAATCGTTCGATATCAAAATCTATAATCCGATCCCTAAATCAACAACGTTGAAAGTGGGTGAAATTGGAATTCATTATAACGATGTGATCATTCAATGGAGGGATATTCGATCTTTCAATCATTTTTCATTGAACGAGAATATGGGAACGGTCTACATTGCTACGATAATTACTCAAGACCTTAAAAGTCACGTTATCAATTTTCATGTCAATGATCTCGCAGATCAAAGTAAGAAAAAACGCTATCGATCCGCCTATAACGCACTTTTCAAAGGTTTCCGTGAATATATCGTACATCCAACAGTAGACAAATGCTTAAAAAATCTGAAGCTTGGGCAAACAATTGAACTGGCGGGAGTTAAACTTGACAGCAAAGGAATTGAGATACGCACAGGGATTTTGAAGCGAAAGACTTTTATACCAATTGCTGAAGTTCACCTCCAACGCATCAAAAACGCTGGTGGTTTTTATATCAAGTCTTCACCAACATCTTTCTCTTCTGTTTTCATTTCATATGAGCGAGAAGAGTCAAGGCTGCTTCTAGCATTATTGGAAAAACAATTGCCGAATCAAGCGGCTGTCTATTATTAACGTTCCAGCAATCACTTCGCCCTTAAAACATTCGATCGGCAAAAATGAGTTAAGCGTGATTTCAATGAAAATGAAGAGTATTACTTTATTGCGCACAAGTAACTTCTACGTATTTTCGTTTTATATAAGAAATGTGAACAATGACTAAGATCTTTCTAGGTACAACGCTTGCTTTATTGATTGCAACTATCACTTCATGTTCTAAAGCGGAAGATCCGGTTTCCGAAGATGAAGAGCCTACGACCTCATCTTCTATCACTGGGTTTAGTCTTCTGTCTGAAGTTTCGGGTCACTGGGTAGGGACGAATGAAACAGCATATGGCTTTTATAGTTGGTTCACCTTTGATTTCAGACCGATATCCTCCTCGCATGTTCATTCTATTTATGAAGGTGCAACAGCGCAAAACATCATCACATCTTTTTTTGTAGCAGATTTCGAAGGCAAACAACAGATTATGGCTCGCAACGGAGGTTGGCTTGGCCCTCAATATCGCGCTACTTATTTTGTTCTTGATCAGGCCAATGATTCGGGTCAAACGAAATACTATAGATTGGTAGATGCGGTTGGCGGTGTGCAAAGAAGCTACATGGAGTTAAGATTCCGAAATGATTCTATCTATTTTGATGCGTATAAGGATAATAGTGGTGCATTAGATGACCCTATTCTTCATATGAGCTTTGCTGGAAAAAATTTGAATCCTAGTTTTGACCAACCAGCAACGGATTTATTCAGCTTTCCACAAATGGTTTCAGAGGTCAACATGAACAATGCCTTTAACTCACTCGTTGACCCAGAATCTGCGCTGTTCTTAATGGAATCTCAGGATCCTTTTCCCAGAAGCGATCATGGACATTTGAGTGATTTTGATATAAACTTTACAAGGGGGGCATCCGTACAAAATGAGAAGCTCCTATTTTATGTTTCCAAAGAACCTCTGGTTGATGCCTCTGGAAATGTCAACCTTGGTAATATTGATACAAAAGTTGTTAGGACCATCGATATTACTTCATCAGAAAACTCCTTCAACGCGACTTATGTTCATCCCGATACATACTACTTAACTGCATTTGCCGATTTAGATGGAAATTTTATTCCTTCTTCAGGAGATTACTCGAGCGAAAGTATACTGTTCACTCTGACGCCTGAGACCTCTCCAAGTGTATCCATTTACATAAACGTCTTAGTGCAATAATTAGGACAACATCCGTTGCGCTCGTTTTTTGATTTCTTTCTTCAACGATTCAGGTTTCAGCACTTGAATTTCACCACCGTAACTCAGAATTTCTCTTATCAACTCTTCAGAGATTGTCACTTTTAATGTGAAAATAAAATGATCTTCGCACATCTCTTTTACTTTCTGAGAGGAATGTAGAGGAAGTGAATCAAGGTACTTGGCGGCAACGGTATTTACCTTTAATTCAATTTCACTGGGGTCATCATTCCCGCTTGTAATTCCGATAGCGTGCTTGAAGTAATTATCAGAGTTAAACCCCTCTGGACGCTTCTTCGTTTCTTTTAGCACTTCCAAATCTTCCATCCTGTCAAAAGCGTAAGTGATATAATCTGCCTTATTTAGGTCAAAAGAAATAAGATACCAACGATTACGGTATTGCTTTAAGAGTAATGGTAGTACTTTACGTGGTTTTAACTCTCCACTAACAAAACTTGCGTAATCAAACGTTACAATTTGATTCAGTTTTGTAGCTTCCAATAAAGGCGCTAAAAATTCGCTACCACCATCTGATGCAGTAGTCTCAAACTGTATAAATTGATCACTGTCATCCTCTCCTGAAAGTTCTATTCGATCTGCAATTTTATCAATCGCACTGCCAAATTGCTTGAACATAGCAACGTCCTTAAACTGCATCAACGTTTGGGCGGCAAAGCTAAGTGCCTCACGATCTTCGTCTGTTAAAGGAATATCATTAATGCTAAAATCAGGATCTTCGTAATAATAGCCTTTTTCACGCTTGCTATACTTTATTGGAGCATCGTGCTCTTCGCGCATAGCATACATATCTTTTTCAATAGTAGAATCACAAATATGCGCTCCATCGATGCTACCATAAAGCGATTCTTCACATGCCTCTCTTAGATCACGCTTGCTTGGAAATGGTTTATACTTGTTGCGGATACATTTATCGATGATACGATAGCGAATCAGAGCATTTTTAATGTGTGGCATTTTAGAAGGCTTGGCTTATATTCAGTTGCTATGCAATAAAACTATGCATAGTTGACCTTAAGTACTAAAAAAAAACTAGATTTGTCGGAATCACATTTATACTCACTTGAAAATGAAGACTTTATTCACACTTTCATTTCTGATATTTCTGTATACTACCCCAACTAAGGGACAGTGTATTTCTCCTTCCTCCAATATTGCCACCCCTTATAATTCTAATAATGGCCAGCGTGGAGCAATGTTCGATCTAACAGCAACCAACGAACTTACTATTTTGTGTTTTGATGTAAATCTTTATGCTGGAACAACTGCAAATTATGAGATTTACTATCGCCCTGGGACTTTCGTTGGAAATGAAACCAATGCGGCCGCATGGACTTTAGTTGGGTCAACGACTGGTTTGGCTTCTCTTGGAAACAATATCCCTACCCCAATACCAATTACTGTGAATGTTACTATTCCTGCCGGTCAAACATATGGGTTCTACATTACCAATGATTTTGGCGCTGGAACGAGTTATACCGACGGAGTCGCTGCAAACACACTCTTAGCATCAGACGCGAACCTCAGCTTGAGAGGTGGAATTGGTAAATCTTATCCTTTTGGGTTAACATTCAATTATCGAGAGATAAATGCCCATGCTCATTACATTTTAGGTGCCCCATTACCGGTTGGCTTGATTTCTTTCAGGGCAACACCACGTCCTAAGTTCGTAGAATTGTCTTGGAGTACCTCAACGGAGCAGAAGAATGATTACTTCACGATTGAGAGGTCATTGAATGGAGTTAATTGGGAATTTATTCAGAACGTAAAGGGTGCGGGAGAATCAGATAAATTGTTGAACTATACCTATTCCGATTATGACTCATATGAAGGTGTTTCATACTATAGAATAAGTCAAACCGATTTTGATGGAACTCAAACGTATTTTGATGTCATTTCAGTCGACCGTAAAGAGAAAGTATTAAATGATAAATTGATTGTTAGCCCGAACCCATCAAATGGAGTTTTTGAACTAATTGGTTCTAAAGATGAATTGGGAACAATAAAAGTATCTGATCTTATGGGCCGTGATTTAACAAACAAGTGCGAAATTAAGCGATCGGGATACAAAGTATCGGTTAATACTGAACGAATTCTTTCATCAACACTTATAATAACATCCGGTAACCGATCGGCGATAGTTACGAAATTCTAGCTTAATGAGCTACCTCTTTTTTTTTGTAACCAAATAGCTCGTAGAATTTAATTGCTTTAACTACCTCAAAAGGCACATCTTCTTCCCAGCTTGAAGCCCCCGCTTTAATCTTAGAAAGTACTTCATCAGACATGATGCCCAATAACCCTTTATCAAAGTCGTCAAACTTGGCAATCTTATTGTTGTCTTTCATGTATTGGAGCAATCCAGCCAGATTCTGAGGCACATCAAAGTTGTCTAGACCATATAAATCTCCCGTTTCCACTTCATTTGCAGGATAAACATACATCTTAACATCATGTCCAAATCCTCTACCGAATGCCTCCAATAGACCGCCTGGAAGATTGTCATAATAACGCTCGTCAAAAATGGTTTGCAGATTATATACACCAACGATTACTCCCATCATATGACCTCGAGCAATTGTAGACAGATAATCCACCATTTTGTAATGTTTCAGGTAATTACTGATCATTACGGTATACCCCAGCGTTCCAAGAAGTTCTGCTCGATCAACAAAATCCTTATCAGAAATACGACCATCTGCCGTTAAGTCTTTCAGCGTCAATTCAAAAACGACACGAACATTGTCTTCCTCGATGCCTTCTTCGGCCAGAAACTGTCGTTTCCCCTTTTCGATCATGTCAATGTGCACTTTCGTCACTGGTCTGAAACGCCCGCGCATCAACAAAATATTCTTTTTGTATAAAGCGGTAGCAGGCTGTAAAACATTTCCGCTCAAATCAAACATTGTAGCGTCTGTAATTCCTCGTTTCACAAGGTTCAACGCAATAATTCTATTGTCTACATTTTCGAAATCAGGACCTGAAAAACGTAGCATATCAATTTCCATTCGGTCACGTGGAAGGCGATGGACCAAAGTTGTAAGAAATTCGTCTAAATCATGATTGTGAAAATAACATGCGTAAATGAGGTTAACTCCTAAAATCCCCAAAGCATCCTGCTGCGCACGGTGGCTATTATCATGCATTTTTATATGCAGTATCACGTCATTGGGTGGCTCTTCCAGCGAAAGCTGAAAGCGCATCCCGACCCATCCTTGTCCTTGGTTGGTCTTGTGATAATTCAGTGATTCAACCGTATTACAGAAAGCAAAAAACCGTGAATCCTTGATCTTTTTGGGTAACCGTTCAACCAAAGAGTCGTACTCCGTGCTTAACATAGTCATAAGGCGTTCTTCACATACGTATCGCGATGCCTCGCCATACATAGAATCAGAAACCTTCATATCATAAGCCGATTGCGAATGAGCAATGGTTCCAGAACTCCCCCCTGCTTTAAAAAAGTTTGCTGCAACTTCTTGTCCAGCTCCAATCTCCGCAAAGCATCCATAAATATCTGACGTCAGATTAATTTTTAATGCTTTTTCTTCTGTCGTTAAACGTCTTTCGTCAATCATCGGCACTATTGTATATATACAAAAGAAACAAAATTATTTATTGAGGCTCTTGAAAGTTTGGATTATTAACGAAATTGTCATCTGTGAGCGTCATTAAAAACTGTTTCAATAAGTCTCTTTCAAAGGCATCCAATTGAACACCTCCTTGAGATGCGAATTCCATGTTTGGATCAATCGTTGGGCTCATGACTACCCCAAACGAATAGTGATCAATGACCTCATCAAGTGTTTGAAAACGACCATCGTGCATGTAAGGAGCCGTGTATGCAATATTGCGTAATGTCGGCACTTTAAACTTACCATTGTCATTTGGATTCCCGGTCACCAAGCCTCTTCCAAGATCCGTAAATGTGGCATCCAAACCATTATTGCTGAATTTGTGCACCTGCATCAATGGACCATTATGACAGTGAAAGCAGTCTGCACCATTTAAACTCTTAAATAAATCGTAGCCTGCCCATTCTGAAGGTGTAATCGTCTGATAAATCGCCTCTTCCTCTGGTGAAAGTTCGAAATTGTATTCGTAGCGATACATCACATCAAACTTAGAATCACTGGAAATCAGCGTGCGAATAAATTGCGCCATCGCTTTAGCCGCATTGAGTGAGTCAATTGTTTTTGTCATAAATGCCTGGCCAAACATCTCCTGATAACGCTGATCACCGCTTAATTTATCAATGACATCTTTCCACTCTTCATGCATTTCAATCGGATTCACCACAGGCTCAATAATCTGCTCTTCTAATGTTTTTGATCGACCATCCCAGAAAAAAGAAGTATTCCAACCGAGGTTAATCAACGCCATTGAATTTCGATCTCCCTGGATGCCATCAATCCCTGTTGAAAATTGTTCAGGGTCAGAAAAACCTGCAGAAGGTAAATGGCATGTTGCGCAAGCCTGAGAATTATCTCCGCTCAACCGCTTGTCATAAAACAATCTTCTTCCCAATTCTACTCCTTCCACTGTCATTGGATTATCATCCGGAATAATCATGGTAGGAAAGTGAGATGGAATATCCAACTCATAAGGCGTTGGGCCACTAAAGACTTTGTCTTTTTTACATCCCAGCGCAATGAATAATAGACCTATGGAAAGAATCAAATACCTCATCTATAAAGGGCTTAACGCGTCTCTGAAATTGGAAATAACTTTATCACTCAAGACTTCTTGACCCGCTCCGGAGTGCGAAGTAAATTCATTTTTGAGATCTATTACACTCGAACCATTCTGTAAAAATTTATCCATTTCTAATTTCAACTGAAACTCATGCGCTCCTCCAATATCCGTCCAATTAATATCCGAAAAAGTCAAAGTTTTGAAGTTTTCATCCTTTCCGATATGGAACACGACGTTATGATCGAATAACGCATTGGCATCTTGAATAGTGTCTACTCTTGCCTCTACCTTCACAAAGATAAATCCGGGATTCCATCCCCAATACATGTCATTTGAATTTTGGATATTCAACACACTTTCCGACGGAAAAGCTGCAGGATCATTGTGATTAATTGATTCGTGCACTCCAAGATTCGCATTGAAAGATGTAAAATTCTCATGCGCACCTTCCGATTCAAACAAAAGCGTCCCTCGTTCACCATAGTCAAAAAGACCTGCGTCAATCAACTGAGAACTCCCGTTTCGAGCGTTCTCCATGTAAAACTTAATACTCGTGAATTGAACGTCATAACCTTCTGTTGTAGTGTAAGTAGAATCTAAGTACAAATTCTGGGCACCGTACATTGGTTGCACTGAAACCTTCAACTGTCCTTCTGGAACAGGATCACAAGGTTCTTCTTCTTTCTTTTTACAAGAAATTAGCACCACTGCAGCTAATGCTAAAAGACTAATATTTCTAACATTTACCATATCTATCAAATTTACAACTTTTAAGCTTTTTCTCTTCTATATAAACCCTGTAATTTCTTATGGATATCATCACACTTTTTTAGGTGAAAGTTGTATCTTCGAAAAAACAGTTTCCTCTGAATACTATAACGAAAAAACCGCTCAAAGTGTTGAACGCTTCTGCAGGAAGTGGGAAGACCTATCACTTGGTGAAAGAATACATTAAGTTACTCACCCACAAGGAAGCTACTCCAAGTGCTTTTTCGCATGTCATTGCAATGACATTTACGAATAAGGCGGCACTGGAAATGAAAGAGCGCATCATTCAGGCTTTGGACACCATAGGATCTCCAGAATATTATCGTGGAAATGGTTCCCTGTTAACCGCTGAATTATCCAAAGAGCTTCGGATGTCAGAGGAAGAAGTGGAGGAGCGCTGCCGTAAATCGCTGGAAGGAATTTTACATCGCTATGAAGAATTCCATGTGATGACTATTGACAAATTTAATCTCAAGTTGATTAAATCATTTGGTCGAGATCTAGATCTGCCTAATGACTTTGAAGTCATCATGGACGAAAGCGAGCTGATCGAAAAAATTGTTGACGACCTGCTCAACCAACTTGGAGAAGAGGGTTCAAAGGAACTCAACGACTTAATATTGTACTATGCGCGCACCAACATCGATGATGGCAATCAATGGAACTTTCGACGAAGTTTGGTTGAGTTCGGTCATATCCTCAGGAGTGAGAAGAACAACTCAGTTGTGGAGCGGCTGCTCGAAATGGATTTTTCCCTTGAGCATTATGGTAGTTTGAGAAAACAACGTCTTCAACTCGATCAATCGTTGGTTGATATGGCTCAACAGTTGCATCGGACAGTAGATCAAGAAAATCTTACCCCAGAATCTTTACCGGGAAAATCACGCACGTACAATGCGATCGTGAAGATGATGAGCTATTCTTCATTTCCCAACGAAGCACAGATCATTTCAGATAGCTTCGCAAAGAACCTGGAAGCGGAATTAAAACCCGAGCATTATTTTCCGGAATCAATAAAGTCGATCATTCGTTCTATGGTTGATTTTCATTCAGAAAACATCAGGCAGTATATCTCCCTAGATCTTTTCATGAAGAACTTCTTTAACATGGCACTTCTTCAGTACATGGCAGGCGCATTGAAGCGCGTTAGAAAAGAAGAGCAACTAATCCGAATCTCGGAATTCAATACATTGATTTCGGAGTTGATTCAAAATGAAAGTACCCCTTTCATTTATGAACGTATGGGAACAAAATTTCATCACTTCTTATTGGATGAATTCCAGGATACATCAAGACTTCAATGGTTGAATATGGTTCCATTAATCAAGGAATCTATTTCTCAGAATAAGGAAAACCTGATTGTTGGTGACCCGAAACAATCCATTTATCGTTTTAAGAATGGCGTTGCGGAACAATTTGTTCAGCTTCCAGCAATTTACAATCCGGAAAAAGATCATCGGATCGCCACCCACTCGACTTATTTTGAAACGATGGGACAAGTCGATGAACTAGCCAATAACTGGAGATCCAGCCCATCCATTGTTAACTTCAATAACACATTCTTTACAACCCTCCGTCAAGAACTTCCGACGGCAACAGCTGAATTTTACAATTCAATTGAACAAAACCCAATGTCTTCAAAAAACGGGCGCGTTTACATCGTATCGAAAGAAGAAAAGAAAACATCGGATGCACTAACTTCGCATATCATTGATTGGGTAAAAGAATGTCAGGAAGATGGCTTTGCTCTTGGTGAAATTTGTATTCTGGGAAACACCAATCGAGAATGCAATCGCTGGGCACTTGGATTAAACGAAGCTGGTTACAGTGTAGTGTCAACGGATTCTTTGTTGATCAACAGTAATTTGAAAGTGCAGTTGACCATTGCTTATTTAAAAAGGCGTTTACAACCGTCTGGAGAAAATGAGAAAAAGCGGTTTGCCGAATTATTCTTTCGTATTTACTCAGGCTCCTATTCTGATTACAAGCAATATATCCTGGAAAAAGAAACGGAAAGTGGTAAGACTTTCAGAGTATTTGACGATCAACGTTTTCTGGAAGAACATTTTTCTGGAGAAAAGCAGTTTTTCTTCAAGCACGAAAGTATCTATGATCTGGTGCAGCAATTTTATAAATTGATCGGCTACAATGAACTTAGCGACCCTTACCTGCATCACTTGGCAGACATCGCATTTGATTTTGGCCTCCACAAAGGTCCCGACTTGAAAGGCTTTTTATCTGAATATGAATCGAAAAAACATAAAATAGCTGTTCAAATACCGGAGAGCGATGATGCACTTCAGCTTATGACGATTCATAAATCGAAAGGATTAGAGTTCCCTGTAGTGATCATTCCATCCATGAATTTTTCGGCGGACGTTAAGTCGCATTTTCTAGTAGACATCGATGATTTTGTGGTCTATAAACGTCCTTCTCAATCAGAACACTTGTCTATTCTGAAAGAGCTTTATGACAATGAGAAAGAACAAGTAATTGGCGATAATGTTAACAAGTGCTACGTTGCAATGACGCGACCCGTAGAACGTCTTTACGTTGGGAATTTCTTTGAAAAGAAGACATTTGGAAGTCTTTTCCACTCGGTTGTTTCATCAATGCCTAATGCGGAAGTCTCAAAAGATGCTCATATTATTGACTTAAATGATGGTGAACGTACTCCTCAGAAAGAACGAAGGGTACAAACAGAAATCTTCCATCCTAGTAATATTACGGACCATCTGTGGTTTCCTGATATTGCTTTACAGGACACTCAAGAACTATCGGACAATGATTATCTGAGTCCTGAAATGCAGTTTGGCATTGAATTTCATTTACTTGCCAGTCGAATCAATGATAAATTGCAAATTGATGAGCAATTAACAAAAGCTATTCAGGAGGGGTTAGTAGCCGCTGAAAACAAAACAGAGCTTCACGCTCGCCTATCCACACTACTTTCAACCTCCTCTTATACCGATTTGTTTAAAGGTGCCAAGGAAGTTCTAAGCGAGGTTTCCATTATTGAAGATGAGCGCAATATAATACGCCCTGACAAGCTTATTATTAAAGAAGATGAAACACTCATTCTCGATTATAAAACAGGAATGCCGTCGGATAAAGACACGAAACAACTGGCCAACTATAAGAAAGTACTCAGTGCAATGGGGTATCCCTCTGTAACATGCTACCTTTTCTATACTTCACTCAATGAACTCAGATTAATTGGCTAGTTCATTTATCCAGGTCACGCTTGATAATAAGCCTTAAGGAAAGATTATAGGTAAAATAATTCCATACCCAATTCAGGAAGACAATGAATTTATTCTTGATTCCCAGAATTGATCTTAAATGAACTAGCATCCAAACAAGCCAGGCGAAAAACCCTGAAAACTTATACTTCGGTAATTCCACAACGGCCTTATTTTTACCAACAGTTGCCATGGACCCAAGATTTTTGTACTTGAACGGAGTCATTGATCGACCTTTCAGCTTTGCTTTCAAATTATTGGCCAATAACTTACCTTGCTGAATAGCCGGTTGTGCCATTTGCGGGTGTCCATCAGGATAAGCGTCATCTCCAGTCATTAACGCTACATCGCCTAATGCATAAACATCTTCCAGTCCTTTCACCTGATTGTAAGCATTAACGTGAATTCTGTTTCCTCTTCCCATAGTTCCTTCTGGCAAACCATCTAGAAAATTTCCTTTGACACCAGCAGCCCAAATCAATGTTCGACAACGAATGTTGTTGCCATCACTTAAAGAAATGGTTTCACCATCATAAGCATCAACCCGTGTATCCGTTTTAATTTCAACTCCCATTTTTTCGAGATAGCCGTGCGCTTTCAATGAAGAAGCTTCCGACATAGCATTGAGCACTCTTGGTGATCCTTCCACGAGGTAAATTTTCATTTTCTTAAAATCCAACTCTGGGTAATCAACAGGAAGTATGTTCGAACGCATTTCAACCAGCGTACCTGCCAATTCCACTCCTGTTGGCCCAGCCCCAGCAATGGTTACTGACAAGTATTCCTCTCGTTTATCCTCATCTACCTCCAACGCTTGTTCGAAACGTTCAAGAATTGTATTTCTCAAATTAATTGATTCCACAATACTCTTCATTGGAAGGGCGTGTTTCTCAATTTCCTTGTTTCCAAAAAAGTTGTTGCCTGCTCCCGTTGCAATAATCAAATAGTCATAATCAATGGGACCAATGGATGTATTCACCTGCTTCTCTTCCGTATTTACCGAATCAACTTCTGCTAATCGAAAATGAAAATTTTTGATACGTTGGAAGTTCTTTCGAAAGGGAAAAATAATTGAACTAGGCTCCAAGCCAGCCGTGGCTACCTGATAAAAAAGTGGTTGGAACTGATGATAATTATGGCGATCAATAATGACAACCTGATAAGGCGTTTTTCTTAAGCGTCTTGCCAACTCAAGTCCTCCGAAACCACCACCGATAATTACAATGCGATTCCCGGAACTTTTCTTAATATTCTTTCCCATGATTAACGAATTAAATCATGCATGGTTTAGTGATTAAATGTACTTAATTATTTTAGGTATGCATAATTATCATTCATGATTCTACTTGTAATGGAAAGAAGGATGATAAACACAGCGTTACTCATTGATATCAACTATCTTTATCTCAAACTATTACTATGAAAAAAGGTCTTCTCATCTCTCTGAGTATTTGTTCAGTCATGCTATTCACACGATGTGGTTCTGGAAATTCTGAATCTTATGACCCAAGAATAGATTACAGTGATGCCCAATATGAAAGTGATTTTGAGGCGCTTGATGCACTAAAAGCCAAAATACTTTCAGCTAGTGCACAAGCATCGGAAGTGACGTCAGAACCTTTCATCAATTCAGACCTTATTCGTAAACTATCCAAAGACACTCTCCATTGCATTTTCTTAGACAAATTCACGCTGAATTCGGCTGAGTCAAATAGAGGTATAATGAAGGATGGATTTACAATGGATGCGGCTTCACTAACTATCCTGATGATGAATGGTCAGGTCGATTCGTTGACAAAAAACAGGGTTAATAAGTCTTATTTACGTCACTATGCCTGTGACAAATCAAAAATGGCGCTTTTTGAGAGAGATCTTAAGTTCGACTATGATTTCTTCAATGATCACAGTTCATCTATTGAAAAACTTACTGAACCATCTGATATTTATCTATTGATTCTAGACAATTTTGAAATTGAACTTCCCGAACTGGATGAGGATGAAACAAGCAGTACTTTTTATCCAGGTTTTATACGTGCATCGGTTACGGCAATTGACCTAAACTCCAAGGAAATATTATTCAAGCTCAATACAATGGCTGAGAACAGCTCAGAAATTGAATACATGAGTTACTCGACAATGACCAATCCAATAGAGGCTAGAATGGAACTTGTCGATAACTTGTTTGAGAACTTAATGCCAGCTGTTGAAACGACGATTGAATCCGTTTTTCGATCTGAGGCTCTTTCTAAAAAAGTAAAATTTGTTTTCCGCCTGAACTGACTAAAATAGCTTGTCAAGTAGATCATCTTCTACCAACTCCGGAATGGTCACTTTCAACTTTGGCTCTGCTTCCATAGCTCTTTTTATGGCAAAAATAGCCCCTTCATTTCGTGCCCAAGAGCGACGCGAAATTCCATTGTTAACGTCCCAATGAAGCATCATTTTCAATCTACGTTCCGCATCTGAAGAACCATCTAAAAGCATACCGAAGCCGCCGTTCATTACTTCACCCCAACCGACTCCTCCGCCGTTGTGAATTGAAATCCAGGTTGCTCCTCTAAAACCATCTCCAATGACGTTATGAATCGCCATATCAGCTGTAAATCGTGATCCATCATAAATGTTTGAAGTCTCTCTATACGGTGAGTCTGTTCCTGAAACATCGTGGTGATCTCTCCCCAACACAATTGGACCAATTTTTCCTTCGGCAATGGCATCATTAAATGCTTTAGCTATTTTCATACGTCCTTCCGCATCAGCATATAAGATTCGTGCTTGAGAGCCAACTACCAATTTATTCTCTTGAGCGCCTTTAATCCATTGGATATTATCAGCCATTTGCTGTTGAATTTCAGCGGGGCTATTCTTCATGATCTCCTCCAGCACTTCACAAGCAAGGTTGTCTGTCATTTGCAAGTCCTCAGGCTTTCCTGAAGCACATACCCATCTAAATGGTCCAAACCCATAATCAAAACACATTGGGCCCATGATATCTTGAACGTAAGAAGGATATCTGAAATCAACTCCATTATCGGCCATAATATCTGCACCTGCTCTCGACGCTTCAAGTAAAAACGCATTCCCATAGTCAAAGAAATACGTGCCTTTTGCTGTATGCTTATTAACGGCATTCGCATGTCTTCTCAGTGACTCCTGCACTTTATCCTTAAATAGCTCAGGATTTGTTGCCATCATCTCATTTGCTTCTTCGAAAGTCATTCCCACAGGATAGTAACCTCCTGCCCATGGGTTATGCAATGATGTCTGATCAGAACCGAGATCAATATGTATATCAGCTGAATCAAATTTCTCCCATACTTCAACAATATTACCTAAGTAGGCAATTGAAACTACTTCCTCGTTTTGTTGAGCCTTTCTAACTCTATCTACAAGCGTATCAAGATCCTCGATAATTTCATTCACCCAACCTTGATCATGTCGGATTTTAGTAATCTTCGGATTTACTTCAGCGCAAACAGTAACACAACCAGCAATTGTTCCTGCCTTCGGCTGAGCTCCACTCATACCACCAAGTCCCGAGGTAACAAAAAGGTTGCCTTTCGGTTCTTTTCCAATCTTTCGAAATCCATTCAAAACGGTAATTGTTGTTCCGTGAACAATTCCCTGCGGACCAATATACATATACGAGCCAGCTGTCATTTGACCATATTGCGTAACTCCCAGTGCATTGAACTTATCCCAATCATCCGGCTTTGAATAATTAGGAATCATCATACCATTCGTAACGACTACTCTAGGGGCATCTTTATGAGAAGGATACAATCCCATAGGATGTCCTGAATACATAACCAGCGTTTGTTCGTCCGTCATCTCGGCCAAATACTTCATGGTCAATCTATACTGAATCCAATTCTGAAATACGGCTCCATTTCCACCATAGGTGATTAGCTCATGAGGATGCTGCGCAACGGCATAATCTAAATTATTCTGAATCATGAGCATTATTGCCTTAGCCTGATCGCATTTTCCAGGATACTCATCAATAGGACGTGCATACATTTCGTAGTCCGGACGATACCTTAACATATAAATGCGACCAAACTCATTGAGCTCATTCAAAAATTCCTGTGCTAATTCTTGGTGCTGTGACTTTGGAAAATAGCGTAATGCATTTCTCAATGCTAGTTTGCGCTCTTCCGCTGTCAATATTTGCTTTCGCTTCGGCGCATGATTAATTCCTGGCTCGTGCTTTCTTTTTGCCGGGATAATTGTTGGGATACCTTCTAATATATTTTTTTGAAACTCTTCTCTTGTCATTATTCAATTTTTAGTTTGTTCATTAACACCTTTGTTTTCCAAAAAAAACTATGGATAACGAACATTTGACCTAAAAATAATTTTTGAGAGCTGCATGACACAAATGTACATTTTCATGGTGATATCATCTCAAATCAGGTCAAAAAAAACGCCTCACTGTGTAGTGAAGCGTTTCTTTGAAATTTGAATTATTGTCTATCTCAGAATATTGACATGCCCATTGTACTCATACTTGTCATCATTCAACATGTCTTTTGTTCGAATGATCCATGTATAAGCTCCAGAAGGAAGCGGTCTACCAGCATAAGTACCATCCCAGGCAACATTGATATCATGAGATTCCCATACCAGTTCTCCCCATCGGTCATAAACCAATAGCTCAAAGTCATAAATATCAATTCCTTCCATATAAACTCTCCAATCCTGGTTGAACTCGTCATCATCTGGTGTGAATGAGTTCGGCGCATAAATTAACACCTCAGGGAATACAATCAACTCATGCTTCATTGTATCTACACATCCAAGTTCTGACGTTGTCACCAACATTACATCATAGATTCCTGTTTGTCCATCAGGATAGAGCACCTGAACATTTGTTTGTGTTGAATGCGTTGGATAAGCACCAGGGAAGAACCACTCATATGAGTATCCGTTATATGAATAATTAGTAAAGTTCACCTTCGTATTAAACATTGTTACCGGATTTGGCGAGTATCTGAAATCAGCAACTGGTTTTGGTTTTACATTCAATGCATCAATGAACGTCAATGAGTCAACACATCCTTCATACGATGTAATGATCATTTGCATATCATACAATCCAAAATACATTGAATCAGTCACGATGGTATCCATATTAATGAATTCTTGATCTTCCTCGATCCACCAATAGTTGAACTCACTCATTGAAGGGTCTGTTCTATTCACGATATGAAATACAGCTGGCTCACATTGATCTGGATCCAATACTTCATATTGCGGAACCGGAAGTGGGGCAACTCTAACATTTGTCTGCATCACTAATGGCGTTGACTCACAACCATCTGTAATTGTAACGGTATAATCAGTTGTTACTGGTGGATTCACGTTTATCAAATGGTTATCTGGACCATTTTGAGTGTCTCCACTCGTCCATACAAAGTTGTATGGTGTACCAATACCACCACTAACGTTCGCCCAAATATCTGTTGGGTATCCTGGGCAGATTGTATCCCAAGCAGAAATATTTCCAGATAACGGAGGACGAATTGTTACATCAATTGTTTCAGGTGGCGAAAGACATCCGTTTTCATTTTCTGCAATAACAGTGTAAGTAGTTGCAATCGCTGGATTCACATCTTGACTCGCACTTGTGTTCGTCGTGTGATCCCAGTTAAATAAATATGATGTACCTCCAGTTGCCGAAGCAGACATATAAGCCGTACCATTTTCACAGATCAACGTATCATTACTAACAGAAATAGTAACTGGGGCTGGATCAACGACATTTGCCGCAACACATTTCTCACACCCTAGTGGAGATCGTGCGCACACAAGATATCCTCCAGCTCCGAAAACAACATCAAAAGTGTCCGCTACCCAAGTTAGACCGCCATCAAAACTATATTCACTTGCCTCAGGACTCGTAATATGAATCTCACCATCAGCAAACCCTTGACAAGATGGAGCAACAGTTGATGCACTGATCGTTAAATCCTCCATGATAACTTCTACGGTATCTTCAACGGCACCGCAGACTGGGTTATCTTCTTCAAGAATAAATAAATAAGTTCCAACTTGGTTTACCACCACTGAAGGATCTTCAGCTGATTGATTTGGCGAATAATTGATAATTGGATTTGGATTTACAGCACTTGCATCCGTAGACCAAGTAATTGTGTTCGTTGGATCACTCACTGTTCCATCAAGGTCAATTGGTGTACCCAGACAAAGCACTTGATCCATACCTGCGTCTGGAGTTGGTGGTGGGACAACTGTGATCGTAAATTCGATTGTATCAACGATCGCTCCTTGATCCCAAATCTCTACTTCATAATCTGTTGTCACGGGAGGATCAATAATCATCCCGGTAATTCCTGTTCCTGTAGGATTTGCAACGTTCGTTGTCACCAACCAGTTAGCCGATGCATTCACCCAACCTGGACTCATGATTAAGTCAACTGTTGCAGCATCTCCCTCACAAATAGTTTGGTTCGGCGTTCCTCCAGAACAACCAATAGAAGCACCTGAAGGAGGAAATGTCAACTCAACATTACCCGTTGCATAACTGTAGTTGGAGAACATTAGGATGTACGCTTCTCCCGCTTGAACAGGAATTGCCGGCTGAAAGTTTCCGGCAACACCACCTGGGGGCGGTCCACCATTCGACATACCAGTATATCCTGCAGACGAAGCATTCCAGTTACACGCAGCAGGTGCAACCAAATTATTAGCAATATTATTACATCCGTTAACAGGGTCATAAGGCCATAGTTCCCAATCATAGAAACCTGTACCTCCAGGCTGACCTATTTCGAACTCTAAAACTCCATTAGAAGTAACATTCAAGACAAACCAGTTTGGATTTAATTCTCCAGAAAAAAGACATCCAGAATTTACTCCGGCTGGGTTCGTGCTTGGGTTTGAAAAACTTCCTGACGGAGGAACGGTAGGGTTAGGACTCGCTCCTGTTGACAATGGAAAAGGAACAGGTACATTATTACAAATGTTTTGAGCTTGGTCACATGAATTAGAAACTACACCTTGAGCATAGACTCCAAGTGCACATATGACAAAAAGGCTTGATAATATAACTCTCATCACTCTAGTTTTGACAGTTGGTAAATGGATAAGGATTCATGGCATCTACACCATATACACCAACCTGAACGCAGGTTACTGATGATCCGTAAGATCCAAACCATGAAACAAACTCTTGTTCAGTTAAATCTGTTAACCAAGAAGTAATTACTAGGGCGCGCTGAGTATTCATATCCAAGCGAACCATATCGATGTTAGGGTTCTGAGCCATTTCCGCTTGCAGAGCATCCATTTCTGCTTGATTCGTAATATTGAAAAGACACTGGCCAAAGAACTGTTCGGTCGACTGCGTCCCGCCTTGTTGTCCATAGGCAGTTCCCAAGGAACAGATAAGCAATAAACTAAAAAGTAGTTTCATTTGATAGTATTTAAATATAGTTAGTCGTTAATATGGACGTTCATGTTAACGAAAGGTTGCGTACATTTTAATTAGAGTGATACAAAAATACCTTGATACGCTGAAAAAGTGGTGATATTGTTTAATATTTAACCTTATTGTTGAATTCCTAAGGCAATTTAAACGTCTTTTTACCTTTACTAAATCCCTAGTTAATCAATAGATTATTAAGGAGATAGCCTTTTAAAAAACAAAAAAAGGCGCGTATCATTTAGACACACGCCTTATCAAAGTCATTAAGACTTATACCTATAAATACTTAAACGTTTTACCTGGATAGACTGCAGTCGTTCCAAGTTCTTCTTCAATACGTAATAATTGATTGTATTTTGCCATACGATCGCTACGCGATGCAGACCCCGTTTTGATCTGACCACAATTCAGGGCAACGGCCAAATCTGCAATAGTATTATCCTCTGTTTCACCACTTCTATGGCTCATTACGGACGTGTAACCATTTCTGGTTGCCATTTGAACCGCCTCAATAGTCTCGGTTAACGTACCAATTTGATTCACTTTGACCAAAATAGAGTTCGCAATGTCCTTTTCAATTCCTTGACTCAATCGCTTCGTATTTGTTACGAATAAATCATCTCCAACGAGTTGTACTTTATCTCCAAGCACTTCAGTTACCAGTTTCCAACCATCCCAATCATCTTCATCCAGCCCATCTTCAATAGACACAATAGGATACTTTGAGCACCAATCTTTCCAAAAATCAACCATCTGCTCAGAAGACATTCGCTCCCCAGTAGATTCAAACACATACTCGCCAGCTCCCTTATCATAAAACTCTGAAGATGCCGCATCCAAAGCAATGTAAACATCTTCTCCCGGCTTGAAACCTGCTTTTTCAATTGCTTCCATGACCACCTGAATAGCTTCCTCATTAGATCCCAGGTTTGGCGCAAAACCTCCTTCATCACCAACATTTGTTGACATGCCACGTGACTTCAACACACTTTTCAAATGATGAAAGATTTCTGTTCCCCAACGCAACCCTTCAGAAAAAGAATCGGCTCCAAAAGGCATCACCATGAACTCTTGAATATCAATCTTATTATCGGCATGAGATCCTCCATTCAATATGTTCATCATAGGAACCGGCATGGTAACTGCTCCAACTCCTCCAACATATTTAAATAAGCTCAATCCCGCTTCATCAGCAGCTGCTTTCGCTGCGGCCAAAGAAGTTCCAAGGATAGCATTTGCTCCAAGGTTTGATTTGTTCTCAGTACCATCTAACTCTAAGAGCTTCGCATCAATGGCCTTTTGATCACATACATCAAATCCATTTAAAGCTTCATCAATGATTGAGTTCACGTTTGCTACGGCTTTCAAAACTCCTTTCCCTAAATACGTCGATGAATCACCATCACGCAATTCTACAGCCTCGTGCACACCAGTAGATGCTCCCGACGGAACAGCCGCTCTTCCAAGCACACCTGAGGTTGTTATAACATCGACTTCAACAGTTGGATTACCACGTGAATCTAAAATCTGACGGGCAATTACTTTAGCTATAAAGCTCATTATTTATAGGTTTTACCTGAAAAATGCATTCAGGGAATTAATATTCCTAGTTGGTTGCTTGTTTCATGTTATCCACGAACTGATCAAACAAGTAACGTGAATCGTGCGGTCCAGCAGAAGCTTCCGGATGATATTGTACCGAGAAAACCGGCTTATCAGTCAATTCAATTCCAGCAACGGTATTATCATTTAAATGAACATGAGTCATGTTCACTTTATCATTTCCATCGATGCTTTCTTTTGAAATAACGAACCCATGATTCTGAGATGTGATTTCACCCTTTCCTGTCTTAAGGTTTTTTATTGGGTGATTAATCCCACGATGTCCGTTAAACATTTTTTCTGTTTTAAGCCCTTGACTTAGCCCAAGGATTTGATGACCAAGGCAAATTCCAAATACTGGCTTACCCTCCTCTACAATTTTTTGAACTAATGCAACTGAATCAGGCATTGCTGATGGATCACCTGGACCATTAGAAAGCATATATCCATCTGGATTGAAACTATTCAATTCTTCCATAGAAGAGTTCAGCGGGAACACTTTCACGTGGCACCCTCTTTCTACTAAACAACGAACGATATTGTTCTTAACGCCTAAATCTAGAAGCGATACTTTGTGCTGTGCATTCTCAGGTTTAACCTCATAGGCTTCTTTCGTAGCCACCTTTGAAGAAAGCTCCAATCCCTCCATCGAAGGAACTTCTTTCAATTCTTTCATTAATGCATCCATATCCATCGTTTCAGATGATATTATGCAGTTCATAGCTCCTTTACTACGAATATGACGAACCAGTGCTCTCGTATCAACATCAGCGATTCCCACTTTTTTATCGTCAAGCATGTATTCATTCAAGGATTTCCATCCTGAAGGACGTGAATAACCATCTGAGAACTTCTTAATCACCATTCCGGCAATTTTCATCCCATCTGACTCTACCTCTTCTTCATGAACACCATAATTTCCGATATGAGCTGCGGTCATTACCAAAATTTGACCATAATAAGAAGGGTCTGTGAATACTTCCTGATAACCTGTCATCCCTGTATTAAAGGCGATTTCCCCTGTCGTAGTACCAATTTGACCAATCGCTGTACCATGAAAAACCGTTCCGTCTTCAAGTAGTAAAACTGCTTCTTTTTTATCCTCCATACCGAAAAAATTTTTACAAAGTTAGCATTCCAAATCGAAAGATTAAGCCAAAGTTATCCACAAAAAAAGGGCGATGTAAACATCGCCCTTTCTCTTAAGTCTAGAAGGATTATTTTTCTTCCTTTGCTTCTTCAGCATCGTCAGAATCATCCTCTTTTTTCTCTTCTTTTGCTTCTTCAGCTGCTGGCTTTTCAGCCTTTGCTTCTGGTTCAGCAGGAGCTTCCTCTGCTGCTGTTTCCTCAACAGTTTCTTCAACTGCAGTTTCAGTTGCTGCCTCAGCAGTTACCTCCTCTACTACTTCTGCTTCTTCAACCGCGTCAACAGTTTCTTCAGTTGTAGCATCAGCAGCCTTAGCTCCACCGCCACCGCGACGTGAACGACGAGTTGTTTTCTTCTTCCCTTCGTTAGAGTAGAGCTCGTTGAAATCAACCAACTCAATCATACACATTTCAGCATTATCACCTAAACGATAACCTGTACGGATAATACGTGTATATCCTCCAGGACGATCAGCCACCTTAGGAGCAACTTCTCTAAATAATTCAGCAACAGCATCTTTACTTTGTAAATAGCTAAACACTGTTCTTCTAGAGTGTGTAGAATCTGTCTTTGACTTTGTAATTAACGGCTCAACATATCCACGTAAAGCTTTTGCTTTAGCAACAGTTGTGTTAATACGCTTGTGTTCGATTAACGAACAAGCCATGTTCGAAAGCATTGCTTTTCTGTGAGCAGACTTTCTACTTAAGTGATTGATTTTTTTTCCGTGTCTCATAACTTAAATTTCGTAAGTAACGGTTAACTGAATCTTGTTTATGCGTATCGCCACAGCTCAGCCACCTATTACGCCATTTTTAAATAATTAATGCGATACTAGTCTTTGTCTAATTTGTATTTAGAAACATTCATACCAAAAGAAAGTCCTTTGTTATCAACTAAATCTTCCAATTCAGTTAAGGATTTCTTTCCAAAGTTTCTGAACTTCAATAAGTCATTCTTGTTGTAAGAAACAAGATCACCCAATGTTTCTACATCTGCTGCTTTCAAACAATTCAAAGCACGCACAGAAAGATCCATGTCTACCAATTTTGTTTTCAACAACTGACGCATGTGCAATGAAGTTTCATCAAACTCTTCTGTTTCAGCTTTCACTTCACTATCCAATGTGATGCGCTCATCAGAGAATAGCATGAAGTGGTGAATCAAGATTTTCGCCGCTTCTTTCAAAGCATCTTTTGGATGGATAGAACCGTCCGTTTTGATATCGAAAATCAACTTTTCGTAATCTGTCTTTTGCTCTACACGGTAGTTTTCAACAGCGTACTTTACATTCTTAATTGGTGTAAAGATCGAATCAACGAAAATAGTTCCAAATGGTGCGTTACTATCTTTGTTTTCCTCTGCAGGAAGGTATCCACGGCCGTTGATAATTGTCAACTCCATTTCCAACTTCACAGAAGGTTCCATATTACAGATTACCAAGTCTGGGTTCAACACCTGAAATGCAGAAGTGAACTTCCCAAGGTCACCAGCAGTTAATTTATCTTGTCCAGCAACTGAAACAACAACTGTTTCATTATCTGTTCCTTCAATCTGTTGCTTGAAACGAACTTGTTTCAAGTTCAAAATGATTTCAGTTACATCCTCTACAATTCCTTTGATTGTAGTAAACTCGTGATCTGCTCCTTCGATACGTACTGATGAGATCGCAAACCCTTCCAATGATGAAAGGAGTATTCTTCTCAATGCGTTACCTACCGTAATACCATATCCAGGCTCCAATGGACGAAACTCGAATTGTCCTTCGTGCTCATCAGACTGGATCATGATCACTTTGTCTGGTTTTTGAAAATCTAAAATTGCCATGTTGTTTTCTTCTTTTTAATTGTTTTCCGGTTGCGCGGTCTGAAAGAGTGAAGAAGTTCAATCAAACCCTTTGGCCGAAAACCAATATGTTGTTATTACTAAAATACAAGGTCGCCCAACGGCTCCCAATCTTGATGCTAACGCATCGGCTTACTTAGAGTACAATTCGACGATTAGCTGCTCCTTGATGTTTTCAGGGATCATTTCACGTGTTGGAACACCAACAACTTTCCCTTCCAATGCACCTGGATTCCAGTCTAGCCAATCAAAGCTGCTTGAGTTTGCTGCAAGTGAAGCAGAAATAGCCTCAAGTGACTTTGACTTTTCACGTACACCTACAACGTCTCCTACCTTAACCTGGTAAGAAGGAATGTTTACTACATTTCCGTTTACTGTAATGTGTTTGTGAGATACTAACTGACGTGCACCACGACGTGTAGGGGAAACACCAAGTCTGTATACTGTGTTATCCAATCGTGCTTCACACAACTGCAACAAGTTTTCACCTGTAATTCCTTTCATTCGTGAAGCTCTGTCGAACATGTTAGCGAACTGACGCTCGAGAATCCCGTAAGTGTACTTTGCTTTTTGCTTTTCACCCAACTGGATTGCATATTCTGACTGCTTTCCTCTTCTTTTGTTCGGACCGTGTTGTCCTGGACCGTACTGTCTTTTTTCTAACGCTTTATCAGGACCAAAGATTGGATCTTTGAAACGACGAGCGATTTTTGATTTTGGACCTCTATATCTTGCCATTTTACTTTATTTAAGGGAGATCATGAATTAAGGCTTATCCTCCGATGACCTTTCGTCCCTTGGTTATTAAATTCTTATGATTTCTCGATGATTCGAACAATCGAGCTATCGACTTATTATACTCTTCTACGCTTAGGTGGACGACATCCGTTATGCGGCATTGGCGTAACGTCAACGATCTCTGTTACCTCGATACCAGCATTGTGTAGAGAACGGATCGCAGACTCACGTCCTGAACCGGGTCCTTTTACAAATACTTTTACCTTACGTAAACCAAAATCATGTGCTTCCTTCGCAGCATCCTCAGCAGCAACTTGTGCAGCATAAGGAGTGTTCTTTTTCGAACCACGGAATCCCATTTTACCAGCAGAGGACCAAGAAATAACTTGCCCACTATTGTTTGTCAAAGAGATAATTACGTTGTTGAACGTTGCCTGAATGTGCGCTTGCCCAACAGCATCTACTTTGACATTCTTTTTTTTCTTTTGTGTCTTTGCCATTTTATTAGCTTTTAAATGTTTGTTGCTTTCAGTTGAATAGGAACCTCGATTCCTGCTCTACCTCTTTCGTGCCGGGGGCGATTATGACGCTTTCCTTAATTGAATGCGAGGACCGCCTGACCACAACGCGAAAGACCCCAACCCTTCTCGGCCAAACCGGCCGTCCGGATCAGTAGTTTCGCTACTTCTTCTTATTCGCAACTGTTTTTCTTCTACCTTTTCTAGTACGTGAGTTGTTCTTTGTACGCTGTCCTCTTAGTGGTAATCCAGAACGGTGACGGATTCCACGCTGACAACCAATATCCATCAAACGCTTGATATTCAACTGTACTTCAGAACGCAATGCTCCTTCTACTTTGATATCATTCATTTGGTTACGGATCGCCGACAATTGCTCGTCATTCCAATCTTGTACTTTGATATTCTCATCAACTCCAGCATTGCTCAAAATCATTTGCGCTCTGCTTCTTCCAATACCGTAGATGTAAGTCAATCCGATTACACCTCGCTTATTTTTTGGTAAATCAATTCCTGCTATACGTGCCATATCCTAAATTTTACCCTTGTCTTTGTTTAAACTTTGGGTTCTTCTTATTAATCACGTAAACCCGTCCTTTTCTTTTCACGATCTTACAATCTGCAGATCGTTTCTTTACTGATGCTCTTACTTTCATCTTTCTTTTATTAATCTATTCTCGACATCTTGAGTTTAAAGTCAATTCTTCCAAAGAGTCTCCCCTTCTCGAACTGCCTATTCGCCCATATCGAAAACTTCGTTTTCTCTTATTTATATCTAAATGTGATTCTACCTTTTGTCAAGTCGTACGGAGACATTTCTACTTTCACCTTATCTCCTGGAAGAATTTTAATGTAATACATTCTCATTTTCCCGGAAATGTGCGCAGTAATCACGTGTCCGTTTTCAAGTTCCACACGAAACATTGCATTCGACAATGCCTCGATGATTACGCCGTCTTGTTCAATTGATGCTTGCTTTGCCATAGTTACATTCCTGATAATTCACCTGAAGTTCTTCTTCCCTTCACACGCGTACCTTCCATTAAACCATCCATTTGGCGGTTCAACAAGTACGACTCAATTTGTTGAAGTGTATCCAATACAACTCCTACCATGATCAATAATGAAGTTCCTCCGAAGAACATTGCAAAAGCGTCATTCACACCCGCCAATTTTGCCAAAGCTGGAATGATCGCAATGAACGCCAAGAATAGAGATCCTGGGAACGTAATTCGTGAGACTAATGAATCAATGTAATTCGCAGTATCCTCTCCTGGACGAATTCCCGGAATGAATCCACCGCTTCTTCTCAATTCATCAGAAATCTTTCGCGGATTAATCATGATTGCCGTGTAGAAGTATGTAAACACGATGATTAGTAATGCCAAAACTGCATTATAACCGAAACCATAGATATCACTAAAGTTTCTGGAAATAAAACCACCTTCCGCACCACCAGAGAAAATCATCACTGGAACCGTCATAATCGCCTGAGCGAAGATAATCGGCATTACTCCTGATGCATTCACCTTAATTGGCAGGTAACTACGCGCTCCTTGATCTTCAGCTGATCTAGCACCAACAACACGTTTAGCTGTGTTTAATGGAACTTTCCGAACTCCTTGAACAATCAATACTGTTCCAAGGACAACAACCATGAACATGAAGATTTCAAGAACGATTTTGATCAAGTTTCCAGATTCTGCTGCGAAACCAAATTCCGCCATGAATGCTTCCGGAAGTCTTGCCAAGATCCCTACTGTAATTAACAGCGAGATACCGTTTCCAATTCCTTTGTCAGTAATACGCTCACCAAGCCATACAGCGAACATAGCTCCAGCTACCAATACGATAACTGATTGCGTCCACCAAAGCGTCCCTCCATCAGCTGGAAGTGCTCCTTTGTTAGCAACATACAACGTCAAATAACTTGGGGCCTGCAATGCACAAATGATAATTGTCAGGATTCGCGTATAATTATTAATACGTTTTCTTCCTGATTCACCTTCTTGTTGCATCTTCTGAACAGCTGGAACAGCCATTCCCAAGAGCTGCATGATAATCGATGCACTAATGTATGGCATAATTCCTAGCGCCATAATCGATGCATTCGTAAAACCACCACCCGAGAATAACGATAGAAGTGTTTCAAGCATATTCTGATCGCCAGCAGCCTGTGCATTCACTAGTGCCGTGTAATTCACACCAGGCAAAATGATAAACGATCCGATACGGTAAACCAGAATAAGACTCAACGTAAGTATGATACGCTTTCTTAGTTCTTCTACCTTCCAGATATTCTTTATGTTCTGTATAAACTTTTTCATTCGTAAAAAATAGTTGGCAAAGTTAATTAGATTTCTGTACAATTCCCACCTGCATTCTCAATTGCTGCTTTTGCAGTAGCTGAAAACTTGTGAGCTGTGACATCAATCTTAGACTTCAATTCGCCTCTACCCAATATTTTTACTCGTTCGTTTCTTGACACTAAACCATTGGCTTGCAATACTTCAGGTGTAATTTCTTTCACCTTCTTGCGTTCAATCAATGCTTCAATAATATCCAAGTTGATTGCTTTATACTCAACACGGTTAATATTTTTGAAACCAAACTTAGGAACACGACGTTGCAAAGGCATTTGACCACCTTCGAATCCAACTTTACGCGAATATCCTGATCTTGATTTAGCTCCTTTATGTCCACGTGTAGAAGTACCTCCACGACCAGATCCCTGACCACGAGCAATTCTCTTTCTATTTTTTGTAGACCCCTTAGCTGGAGTTAGATTATGTAAATTCATCTTAAATGCTTTTTATGAGTTTAGTCAACAACCTCTACAAGGTGCTGAACTGTCTTAACCATTCCAAGGATTTGTGGAGTTGCTTCATGCTCAACTGTATGATTCAACTTTCTAAATCCTAGTGCTTTAATCGTAGCTTTTTGTCTTGCTGGACGATTAATAGCGCTTCTTACCTGCTTAATTTTAATTTTCGCCATGATGCTCTATTTAACCGTTAAACACTTTCTCCAACTCAACACCACGCTGCTTCGCTACCGCTACAGCATCTCTCATTTGAGACAATGCATCGATTGTTGCCTTAACAACATTGTGAGGGTTAGATGAACCTTGTGACTTCGCCAAGACGTTGTGAATACCTACGCTCTCCAATACAGCACGCATCGCACCACCGGCGATAACCCCTGTACCTTCTGAAGCTGGTCTCAACAAAACTCGTGCTCCACTGAATTTACCTTTTTGAATATGAGGTACTGTTCCATGCAAGATCGGAACTCTAATTAAGTTCTTCTTTGCATCATCAATTCCTTTTGAAATTGCTTCAGTTACCTCTTTTGCTTTTCCTAGTCCGTGACCAACGATACCGTTTTCATCACCAACAACAACGATTGCTGAGAAACTAAACGTACGTCCACCCTTCGTAACTTTCGTTACACGGTTCACGGCAACAAGCTTGTCTTTAAGCTCTATGTCTGCAGATTTTACTCTGTTTACTGTTCCTGCCATTCTTATAATTTTAGTCCGCCTTCTCTCGCTGAGTCAGCTAGTGATTTAACTCTACCGTGATACAAATAACCATTGCGATCAAACACAACAGTTTCAATTCCGGCCTTTTTTGCCTTTTCTGCTACCTCTTTTCCTACAATTGCAGCAACTTCAGACTTCGATCCTTTTGCTGCTTTGTTCTTGTAAGATGATGCTGAAACCAATGTAGTTCCAGTTGTGTCATCAATAATCTGCGCATAGATTTGCTTGTTTGATCTAAACACAGAAAGACGAGGCATGTTTGGAGTACCAGAAATCTTCTTTCTGATTCTTCTTTTAATTTTTGCTCTACGAGCTGTTTTACTAAATGCCATAACTAATTAATGATATCAATTATTATTTCGCTGCTGTTTTACCAGCTTTTCTTCTTAGTTCTTCACCTAAATACTTAACACCTTTTCCTTTGTATGGTTCAGGTTTTCTAAGGGAACGAATTTTGGCAGCGACTTGTCCAACTAATTGCTTATCGTGAGACTCCAACGTTACGATTGGCGCCTTACCTTTTTCAGACACTGTTGATACCTTAATTTCTGAAGGAAGCTCGATCACGAAAGGGTGAGAGTAACCAAGTGACAACTCAAGTTTTTGACCTTGAGCATTTGCACGGTAACCTACACCAACGATTTCTAACTCCTTCTTGAACCCTTCCGAAACTCCTTGACACATATTGAAAAGCAATGCGCGGTATAAACCATGCTTAGCTCTGTGATCAGGTGCATCTGATTCGCGGGTGAAAGATACTGTACCGTCCTCAATGCTCATTGAGATACAAGAATCAATTTCTTGCGTCAATTCGCCTTTAGGACCCTTAACTGTAACTACGTTACCGTCAACTTTCACTTCAACTCCACTCGGGATTGTTACTGGGGATTTACCTATCCTTGACATTTCTAATAATCTTAAATATTAATATACGTAAGCGAGAACTTCTCCTCCTACGTTTTCTCTTTGTGCTTGTTTTCCTGTGATAACACCTTTGGATGTCGACACAATTGCAATTCCAAGTCCATTCAATACACGTGGCATTTCTTTTGCTCCACTGTACTTACGAAGACCTGGCGTAGAAGCTCTTTGCAACTTTGTAATTGCAGGAACCTTCGTTGAAGGATTGTACTTCAATGCAATCTTGATCGTACCTTGTTTGTTATCATCTTCGAACTTAAAGTCCGTGATGTACCCTTGATCGAACAAAATTTGCGTCATAGCGCGCTTTACGTTCGAACCAGGAATGACAACCATTCGCTTTCTTGCAGCACTTGCATTACGAATGCGTGTCAAATAATCTGCTATTGGATCTGTATTCATATTATTCAATTGCGGTAACGGTTTTCCGTCTTAAGTGACCGAACCTGAAACCAGTTTATAATTATTACCAGCTTGCTTTCTTAACACCCGGTATCTTACCTGCCAATGCCATCTCACGGAATGTAACACGTGAAATTCCAAATTGACGCATGTAACCACGAGGACGACCTGTCAACCCACAACGGTTGTGCACTCGAACTTTTGCAGAGTTTGCAGGAAGTTGTTGCAATTTCATCATTGCTTCCCACTTTGCCTCTTGCATTTCATCAGAGTCATCTGTAGATTTCAAAATCTTCACTAACTCCGCACGCTTTTCAGCATAACGAGCAGCTAGCTTTTCTCTCTTGCGCTCACGCGCTTTCATTGATTCTTTTGCCATTTCTTCTTATTTTTTAGTAAATGGGAATCCGAATGCGTCAAGAAGCGCTTTTCCTTCCTCATCGCTTTCCGCCGTTGTTACAAATGTGATGTCCATCCCCATGATACGGTTTACCTTATCGATATCGATTTCTGGGAAGATGATGTGTTCTTTAACACCCATATTGAAGTTTCCACGTCCATCAAAACCTTTGGCATTAACACCTCTAAAGTCACGCGTTCTTGGAAGAGAAACTGCAAGAAGACGATCCAAAAAGTCATACATTCTGTTTCCTCTCAATGTCACTTTCGTTCCAATTGGCATTCCTTTTCTCAACTTAAAGTTAGAGATGTCTTTCTTAGACAATGTAGCAACCGCTTTTTGACCAGCAATTCTTGAAAGATCTTCAACTGCTGTATCCACAAGCTTTTTATCCGCTACGGCATCTCCAATACCCTGGCTGATTACAATTTTAGTAAGCTTAGGCACACGCATTACCGTCGTGTATCCAAACTTTTCAGTAAGCGCTGGAATAATCTCAGTGCTGTACTTTTCCCGAAGTCTTGGTGTGTAACTCATTACTTAATTTCCTCCCCTGACTTTTTTGAATAACGTACTAATTTTCCATCCTTGTTCGCCTTACGACCAACGCGTGAAGCTTGACCGTTGTGAACAACCATAAGGTTAGAAATATGTATTCCTGCTTCCATTTCTACAATTCCACCTTGAGGTTCTTGTGCGCTTGGCTTCTGGTGCTTCTTAACCATGTTAAGTCCCTCCACTGTAGCGCGCATCTTTTTTCTATCGATCGAAAGAACTGTTCCTTCCTGACCGTTTGACTCTCCTGTCAATACTTTGACAGTGTCTCCAACTTTAATGTGTAATTTCTGCATAACTCCAGTAATTTAAAGTACCTCAGGAGCCAATGAAACTACCTTCATGTAGTCTGCATCACGAAGCTCTCGAGCAACAGGTCCGAAAATACGTGTTCCTCTCATCTCACCAGCTTGATTCAACAATACACATGCATTGTCATCAAAGCGGATGTACGATCCATCTGGACGACGTACTTCTTTCTTAGTTCTTACTATAACAGCCGTTGCAACAGTTCCTTTCTTGACCTGTCCATTCGGCATTGCACTTTTAACAGTAACGACAATTTTATCTCCTACAGAAGCATAACGACGTTTCGTTCCTCCAAGCACACGGATACATAGTACCTCTTTGGCTCCGGAGTTGTCAGCTACTCTTAGTCTTGATTCAGTTTGTATCATTACTCCTAATTATTTAGCTCGTTCAACAATTTCTACCAATCTCCAGTTCTTTGACTTAGACAATGGACGTGTTTCCATGATACGAACTGTATCACCTTCACCACATTCATTCTTTTCATCATGCGCAACGAACTTGGTAGTGCTCTTCACGAACTTTCCATACTTAGGGTGCTTTACCTTACGCTCTACAGATACAACAATTGACTTGTCCATCTTATCGCTGGTAACAATCCCTATACGTTCTTTTCTTAAATTTCGCTTTTCCATTTGAAGCTAACTTTTACACGGGCAA
Organism: Flavobacteriales bacterium UBA6051; assembly: GCA_002427735.1. GTDB lineage: Bacteria > Bacteroidota > Bacteroidia > Flavobacteriales_D > Crocinitomicaceae > UBA4466. The sequence continues at coordinate 277,044 of DIYP01000006.1, read as the reverse complement.
TTAAGCCTGTGCTTCACGTTTTGTTAATTCAGTTTTCAATCGTGCGATTGTCTTTCTCATGTTGCGGATCTGAATTGGGTTTTCCATTGGTGCCACTTTGTGCGCCAATTTCATTTTCGCCAACTGCTCAGAGAAATTAGCAATTGAATCCTTCACGTCTTGATCTGACAATTGTGTGATTTCTGCTTGTTTCATCTTACATCCTATTTAGTTGGTACAACATAATCCGGACGTGTAACGAACTTACACTTTACCGGAAGTTTCTGAGCGGCTAATCGCATCGCTTCTTTTGCAGTTTCATAAGGAACACCGTCTGCTTCGAACATAATTCTTCCTGGTCGAACAACAGCTACCCAATGACTTGGAGCACCTTTACCTTTACCCATACGTACTTCAGCTGGCTTAGATGTCACCGGCTTGTCTGGAAAAATGCGAATCCATACTTTCCCTTCACGCTTCATGTAACGAGTAACGGCGATACGTGCAGCTTCAATTTGACGAGAAGTAATCCATCCTGGCTCCAAAGTTTTCAATCCAAAAGATCCGAAGGAAACAGTGCTTCCTCTATGAGCAAGACCTCTGTTTCTACCCTTCTGAGCCTTTCTAAACTTGGTTCTTTTTGGTGATAACATTTTCTTCTATTCTTTTAATGGTTCATCGATTGCTTATCGCAATCTCTTATTTTTTTGGTCTTCTCTTACCACCTGGTTTACGTCCACCACCTTTTTGTGATGACATACCAACGTTTGGAGAAAGGTCACGCTTACCGTACACTTCACCTTTACAGATCCATACCTTGATTCCAAGGCGACCGTAAGTTGTGTGTGCTTCAGCCAAAGCGTAATCGATGTCAGCTCTGAACGTATGTAACGGAGTACGTCCATCCTTGTACATCTCTGAACGAGCCATTTCCGCGCCATTCAAACGTCCGGAAATCTTAACCTTGATTCCTTCGGCTCCCATACGCATTGTACTCGCGATAGCCATCTTGATTGCTCTACGGAAAGAGATACGTGCTTCTAACTGACGTGCAATTCCATCTGCAACAAGGCGCGCGTCCAATTCCGGACGTTTCACCTCAAAAATGTTGATTTGGATTTCCTTTTTCGTCAATTTTTTAAGCTCTTCCTTAAGCTTATCAACTTCCTGACCACCTTTACCAATGATTACCCCTGGACGTGCTGTGTTGATAGTAACGGTTACCAACTTCAACGTACGTTCAATGATAATCTTAGCAATGCTTGCTCTAGATAAACGAGCGCGAAGGTATCTACGGATTTGGTCATCTTCGATGATCTTATCACGGTAGTTGTCTCCTCCGTACCAGTTAGATTCCCATCCTTGGATGAAACCTAATCTATTTCCAATTGGATTTGTCTTTTGTCCCATTTATCTAAAATTATTCAGCGTTCTTATCGTCTACAACGATAGTAACATGATTTGACCTTTTACGAATTCTGTGTGCTCGTCCTTGTGGAGCTGGCTGAATACGCTTTAACATTCCAGCGCTACCTACCTCGATAGACTTCACAAACAACGTTGACTCTTCAATAGACTTGTCTTCGTTCTTTTGCTCCCAATTGGCAATTGCAGAACGCAACAATTTCTCAAGACTAGTCGACGCGTCTTTAGCATCGTGTTGCAATATGTTCAAAGCTTTATTCACTTCAACACCACGTACAAGATCTGCAACCAATCTCATTTTACGCGGAGCAATCGGCGAATTGTTCAACTTCGCAAATGCGATTGACTTATTCGCTTCTTTTCTAGCTTCTGCTTTTAATCTTTTTCTAGCTCCCATGACTATCTTTTCTTATCTTTCTTATTCCCTGCGTGCCCACGGAAGTTACGTGTTGGAGAGAACTCTCCCAACTTGTGCCCTACCATGTTCTCAGTTACGAATACAGGAATAAACTTATTACCATTATGCACAGCGAAAGTTAATCCAACAAAATCAGGAGTAATAGTACTTGCTCTTGACCATGTCTTAATAACAGACTTGCTGCCTGACTCTTGTGCTTCATCTACACGCTTCATAAGCTTATAGTGCACAAATGGTGGTTTCTTTAATGAACGACTCATATCCTAATTATTTTTTACGTCTTTCGATGATAAACTTATCTGAATACTTCTTCTTAGCACGTGTGCGGTAACCTTTTGCAGGAATACCATTACGTGATCTTGGGTGTCCTCCGGCGTTTTTACCTTCACCACCACCCATCGGGTGATCGACTGGGTTCATTACCATCGCTCTTACACGAGGACGACGACCTTGCCATCTTGTACGTCCCGCTTTACCAGAAACAGACAAGTTGTGCTCAGAATTAGAAACAGACCCGATAGTTGCCAAACAAGTCGTCAAAATTAATCTAGTTTCACCAGAAGGCATTTTGATGATTGCGTAACGACCGTCGCGAGCGTTCAATTGTGCATAAGTACCAGCTCCACGAGCAATGGCACCACCTTTACCAGGCTTTAATTCAATGTTGTGAATAACTGTACCTAATGGAATATCCGATAGGAACATTGTATTACCAACAGTTGGAGTCGCTTTCGCTCCAGACATTACTGTATCACCTACCTTCAATCCTTCAGGTGCGATGATGTAGCGCTTCTCTCCATCTGCATAATACAACAATGCGATTCTTGCAGTACGATTTGGATCATACTCAATCGCTTTAACAGTCGCAGGAATATCGTGCTTTTCTCTTTTGAAATCAATTACACGGTACTTCTGCTTGTGACCACCACCAATGTAACGCATTGTCATGCGACCATCGTTGTTACGTCCACCAGACTTACGCTTACCTTTTACAAGGCTCTTTTCTGGCGTTCCTTTTGTAACTTCCGAATAGTCACTGATGATCTTGTGTCTTTGCCCTGGAGTTGTAGGCTTGAATTTTTTAAGACTCATTCTCTTAGTGCTTAAAAGTTATTAAATAAATCAATCGTTTCTCCATCTGCAACTGTAACAATGGCTTTCTTCCATTTCTTTACAGGTTGCTCAACGATACCTCTATTTGTATACTTTGTAGAGGGTTTTCCACCGCCATAATTCATGGTCCGAACTTCAGTAATCTGAACTCCATACATCTTCTCGACGGCATTCTTTATCTCAATCTTGTTCGCCTTAGGGTCAACAACAAACGAAAAACGATTTTGTGTTTCGCTTTGAGCTGTCGCTTTCTCGGTGATGATTGGCTTTTTAATAATTGTCTTCATCTCTCAATTAGTTTAGAATCTTCTCGATTGCTTCAATTGAACTTTGAGCCATAACTACTTTTTGTGCATTCAACACGTCATAAGTGTTTACAGAATCTGCTGTTACGACTTTTACTTTCTTAAGGTTACGTGATGACAAATAAACGCTGTCATTCTTCTCTCCCAAGATCATTAGTACCTTCTCATTTTCAATCTTAAGATTAGCGATCATTGCTTCGAAATCTTTGGTTTTGATTGCATCCATTTTTGGATCTTCAATTACCATGATATCTTTTGATGCCGCTTTGTAAGAGAATGCTGACTTACGCGCCAATCTCTTCAACTTAACATTCAACTTGAAATGGTAGTTACGTGGTCTTGGTCCGAAGATACGTCCACCTCCTACACGTGTACCAGACTTGATACTACCTGCACGAGCACCACCTGTACCTTTTTGCTTCTTGATCTTCTTTGTAGAACCAGTGATTTCACCTCTTTCCTTCGCCTTGTGAGTTCCCTGACGACGGTTGGCCAAATGTTGTTTTACATCAAGATAGATAGCGTGATCATTCGGCTCAATCCCGAAAACATCTTTTGACAAGCTAACTTCCTTAGAAGTAGCAGCTCCTTTTGCGCTAGTTACTTTCAATTTCATTACTTCTCAATTATTACGGTTGAACCTTTAGATCCAGGTACAGAACCTTTCACTACGATTAAATTCTTATCTGCAAGAACTTTTAAGATCTGAAGGTTTTCAATCTTCACACGCTCGTTACCCATTTGTCCCGCCATTCGCATTCCTTTGAATACACGAGCTGGATAAGATGCTGCTCCAATAGAACCTGGCGCACGCAATCTGTTGTGCTGACCATGTGTTTGCTGTCCAACACCACCAAAATTGTGACGCTTAACAACCCCTTGGAAACCTTTACCTTTTGATGTTCCTGCTACAGTTACGAATTCACCTTCTTCAAAGATGTCTGCGTTTACTGCATCTCCGAGATTAAGTCCATCGAACCCTTTAAACTCAGCTAACTTCGCTTTTGGGTCCGTTTTTGCCTTTTTAAAGTGACCCTTCAATGCATTTGGAGTATTCTTGTCTTTACGATCTCCAAATCCTAATTGAACAGCCTCGTAACCATCTCTGTCTTGTGTTTTGATCTGAGTCACAACACAAGGACCAGCTTCTATCACCGTGCATGGCATTGCTTTACCCTCGGCACTGTAGATACTAGTCATTCCGATTTTTCTACCAATTATTCCTGGCATACTTTAACTATTAATTATTAAACTTAATTTACTTATACTTTGATCTCAACGTCTACACCGCTTGGCAACTCCAAACGCATCAACGCGTCAACCGTTTTTGAAGACGTACTGTAGATGTCCATCAAACGCTTGTACGCACACAATTCGAATTGCTCACGTGCTTTTTTGTTTACGTGTGGAGACTTCAATACAGTATAAATTCTCTTGTGTGTCGGCAATGGAATTGGTCCACTTACTACCGCACCTGTTGACTTTACTGTCTTCACGATCTTCTCAGCCGACTTATCAACTAAGTTGTGATCGTATGATTTCAATTTGATTCTAATTTTCTGATTCATCTCTTAACTAATTATGCGGTAACACCTTTCACTTTTGCAACTACTTCTTCAGCAACATTCTTTGGTGCCTCAGCGTAGTGAGAGAACTCCATACTTGACGTTGCACGTCCAGAAGACATTGTTCTCAATTGCGTTACATAACCAAACATTTCTGACAATGGAACATCCGCTTTAACAACTTTAGCTCCATTCTTATCATCCATTCCTTTCATAACACCGCGACGACGATTCAAGTCACCTACGATATCACCCATGTTTTCTTCTGGAGTAACAACTTCCAACTTCATCATAGGCTCAAGAAGAACCGGATTCGCTTTTGGCAATGCGTTTCTGAACGCCATTTTTGCAGCCAATTCGAATGAAAGTTGGTCAGAATCCACCGCGTGGAAAGATCCATCATGCAATGTAACTTTCATCGCGTCCATCTCAAATCCGGCCATAACACCGTTTTTCATAGACTCAATGAATCCTTTTTCAATAGATGGAATGAATTCTTTAGGAATGTTACCACCTTTAATCAAGTTGATAAATTCAAGTCCTGACTTCTCTTGATCTTCTTGTGGCTCAATAGTCACAACGATATCTGCGAATTTACCACGACCACCAGACTGTTTCTTGTACACTTCTCTGTGTTCAACAGGAACCTGAATGTTTTCACGGTAGTTTACTTGAGGAGCACCTTGGTTCACCTCTACTTTAAACTCACGCTTCAAACGATCGATAATAATATCCAAGTGCAACTCTCCCATTCCTGAGATAATTGTTTGACCAGACTCTTCATCTGTTCTTACCTGGAATGTTGGATCCTCTTCAGCAAGCTTCTGAAGTCCTACACCCAACTTATCAGAGTCAGCTTGAGTCTTAGGCTCAATGGCAACACCGATTACCGGATCTGGGAAGTCCATAGACTCCAATACGATTGGTGCATTTTCAGCACACAAAGTATCACCAGTCTTAATATCCTTAAACCCAACAAATGCACCAATATCTCCAGCTCCTAATTCTGGAACTTGATTTTGCTTATCAGCGTGCATCTGGAAGATACGAGAGATACGCTCTTTCTTTCCTGAACGTGCGTTCAACACATAAGAACCTGCTTCCAACTTTCCAGAGTAAGCACGTGTAAAACACAAACGACCTACGAATGGGTCAGTTGCAATTTTAAATGCCAACGCTGAGAAAGGCTCATCGTAAGAAGGCTTACGTGATTCAACTTCATCTGTTTTAGGGTTTGTACCTTCAATGGCGTCAACGTCAACTGGTGAAGGAAGAATTTCCATTACCATATCCAACATCGCCTGTACACCTTTATTCTTAAATGCAGATCCACACATCATTGGTACTACTTTACCAGCGATAGTTGCTTCACGCAAACAATCCAAGATTTCTCTTTCTGTAATTGAAGCAGGATCTTCGAAGAATTTCTCCATCAATGATTCAGTTTCGTCGAATTCAGCAACTGCCTCCAACAACTCTTCTCTCAATTGAGTAGCCTCATCTAAAATATCAGCCGGAATTTCAATCTCTTCGAATGTCATCCCCATATCTTCTTCGTTCCAAACGATTCCTTTGAAATTGATCAAATCAACCACACCCTTGAAATCATCTTCAGCACCGATATTGATCTGCAATGGCAATGCATGGCTACCCAACATTTCTTTCACCTGCTTACACACGTTCAAGAAGTCAGCACCCTGACGGTCCATCTTGTTTACAAATCCAATACGTGGAACGTTGTAGTTATTCGCTAATCTCCAGTTCGTCTCAGACTGTGGCTCAACACCATCAACTGCTGAGAACAAGAATACTAACCCATCCAACACACGTAATGAACGGTTTACCTCAACCGTAAAATCAACGTGACCAGGTGTGTCAATAATATTAACGTGGAACTTATCTCCACGGTAGTTCCAGTTAAGCGTTGTAGCAGCCGAAGTAATTGTAATACCTCTTTCCTGCTCTTGCTCCATCCAGTCCATTGTCGCACCACCATCGTGTACCTCACCAATCTTGTGGTTTACACCACCGTAGTAAAGAATACGCTCAGTAGTTGTTGTCTTACCAGCATCAATATGCGCAGCAATACCAATATTTCTTGTGTATTTAAGATCTCTTGCCATGATTAAAATCTAAAATGTGAAAAGGCCTTGTTTGCTTCAGCCATTCTTAATGTGTCTTCTTTTTTCTTGTAAGCTGCACCTTCTTCTTTTGAAGCAGCGATGATCTCAGCAGCAAGCTTCTGGGCCATTGTTTTCTCGTTACGCTTACGAGCATATCCGATCAACCACTTCATTCCTAGTGAATGCTTACGTCCTTCACGAACCGGTGTTGGAATCTGGAACGTTGCACCACCTACACGGCGACTACGCACCTCAACAGATGGATTTACGTTTTCCAATGCTTTCTTCCAAGTTTCCAAACCTGTCGCATCTTCTACTTTTGCATCAACCATTTCTATCGCATCGTAGAATATCTTGAATGCCAAACTCTTTTTCCCGTCCAACATCAAGTTGTTAACGAACTTCGTCACCTGCGTATCGTTGAACTTAGGATCCGGAAGTATGGCAATTTTTTTCGCTTTTCTTCTTCTCATCTTCTTTTAAAACTTAAAAGGTTATTTCTTAGGTCTTTTAGCTCCATACTTGGAACGACGCTGAGTTCTTCCTTCAACACCAGCAGTATCTTCCGCACCGCGAACGATGTGGTAACGTACACCTGGAAGATCTTTTACTCTTCCTCCACGTACTAATACTAAACTGTGTTCCTGTAGATTGTGACCTTCACCACCGATGTAAGCATTCACTTCTTTACCGTTGGTAAGTCTAACTCTGGCTACTTTACGCATTGCCGAGTTCGGCTTCTTAGGTGTAGTGGTGTACACACGCACACATACTCCTTTACGCTGAGGGCAAGAATCAAGTGCTGCAGACTTGGATTTCTTTACCACCGCTGTTCTCCCTTTGCGAACTAATTGTTGGATAGTTGGCATAAAAATACTGTTAACTTTATTAAATAAATAATTTGCCCAAACACACTTTTGGGGGTGCAAAGATAGCAGATTAAATTTATAAATCAAGAAGGGATCGAAAAAAAGTGCAGTTTTTTCACACCGGCGTGTTTACATCTTTTTTCGAGTCAATTGAGCTGAATTTTTCCAGCTTGGGCTAAACGAAGAATTAGTGCTTTTATTATTGAACTAACTCTGTGTTGTGTTCAAGCAAATTTACAAATGAGATCGGTAAAGAAAAATGCAATTTTCAACAATTTATTAACAATAAATCTCCAACTAAAACAGAATTCACTTATTGAAGGTTACTATACAAACAACCTTGACATACAATTGTAGCTCTCAACCAAAACATTGGAGCATTTATATATCAGACCTCATTGAACAACGAATTCAACTTTTTAAAGTGTTCAATGAAAAAAGGCAGTCGAGAGTCGACTGCCTTTTTTATGATAATTAAATATACTGTACTTAATCTCTATACAAAGTTGATTTCACAGCTTTAATAATACGATCTGTATTTGGTAAGGCTTCATCGATTAGCGTCGGTGAAAATGCAAATGGAGTATCTGTCTGCGTTACACGCATTACTGGCGCATCTAAATAATCAAATGCATAACGCTGCAAATGATAGGCAATCTCAGAAGAAATAGAAGCGAGTGGCCAAGATTCTTCTACTACAACACAACGATTGGTTTTCTTGATCGACTCAACTACCGCTGGATAATCAATCGGACGCACCGTTCTTAAATCGATAATTTCACACGAAATCCCCTCTTTTTCCAAAATTTCAGCAGCCTCATGAGCTACTTTGATGATTTTCCCAAAAGAAACCAACGTAACATCAGACCCTTTACGCTTAATATCGGCAACACCAATCGGAATAATGTACTCGCCCTCTGGAATCTCCCCTTTATCTCCATACATCTTCTCAGACTCAAGAAAAACTACCGGATCATTGTCGCGAATTGCTGATTTCAGCAACCCCTTTGCATCATACGGTGTTGAAGGAGTAATCACTTTCAGCCCAGGTACGTGTGCGTAGAACGACTCGAAACTTTGCGAATGCGTAGCAGCTAACTGACCTGCCGTTCCATTTCCTCCACGGAAAACAATTGGACAATGGTATTGACCACCTGACATCTGCAACATCTTCGCAGCACTATTAATGATTTGATCAGCCGCAAGAATGGCAAAATTCCACGTCATAAACTCAACAACGGGACGCAAACCGTTCATAGAGGCACCAACACCAATACCAGCAAACCCAAGCTCTGCAATAGGCGTGTCAATAATACGTTTAGGACCAAATTCATCCAACATACCTTGAGATACCTTGTAGGCACCATTATACTCAGCTACTTCTTCTCCCATCAAGAACACGTTGTTGTCGCGACGCATTTCTTCAGACATTGCTTCTCTCAGGGCTTCTCTAAACTGTACCGTTTTCATTCTTGAAAGCTTTTAATCAATTCAAATTTGGGTTGCCAAATGTAACAAATTTACATCGATTGCAACACAAAACGAAACACGAACTATCTCTTTACTCTTTAAATGTTAAAATCATGTGATTAACTATGGATAATTCTCCCTCTAAAACAGAAAGAAAACGCTAAGATTTTATTAAATTCGCAGTCGATTTAATGAAAAATAATCCTTATGAAAATACTTGTATGTATTAGTAAATCTCCGGATACAACATCTAAGATTGCGTTCACAGATGGGGACACAAAATTTGATGAAAACGGAGTTCAATATATCGTCAATCCATACGACGAATGGTACGCACTCGTGCGTGCACTAGAATTAAAAGAAGCAAATGGAGGCTCAGTAACGATCGTTACCGTTGGAACAGCTGCTGATGATGCCGTGATTCGTAAAGCACTTGCAATTGGTGCTGATGATGCAGTTCGAATTGATGCGGAACCTACAGATGCTTTCTTCACAGCAATGCAAATCGCAGAGTATGCCAAGTCTGGAGGATACGATTTGGTTATGACAGGAAAAGAAACAATCAACTACAATGGTTCACAAGTTGGAGGAATGATTGCTGAAGCAATGGACCTTCCGTTTATTTCATTGGCATCAAAACTTGATGTGAATGGATCAACGGCGACACTGGAAACAGAAATTGTCGGAGGTGTTCAAGTAGTAGAAGCTCAATTGCCTGTTGTTATCTCTTGTGCTAAAGGGATGGCTGAACAGCGTATTCCAAACATGCGCGGGATTATGGCGGCAAGAACTAAACCTTTGAATGTAGTTGCTCCAACAGCTATCGATGCACTTACTTCTTTTGAGGCATATGCATTACCAGAGGCTAAATCGGCGTGCAAGATGATTGATCCTGAAAACATGGATGAATTGGTTGCATTATTACACAACGAAGCAAAAGTTATTTAAGTTATGGCAACACTCGTATATATTAATAGTCGTAATGGTTTAGCAAAGAATGCACTGGAAGCCGTTACATATGCAAAGAAATTAGGTGGAGATGTATTTGCCTTAACTACTGGCAACGCTGAAGAATCATTATTGGCATCGTTGGGAGAATATGGAGCATCCAAAGTAATGGTTGATCGTTCTGTTGATACTGATGACTCTCAACAACTCACGCGTGTTATTGCAGCAGCTGCAGAATCAACTGGTGCAACTACAGTGGTTTTTTCTCACGACATAACAGCAAAAGCTGTAGCACCTCGTTTATCAATCCGTTTGAAAGCTGGTCTTGTTGCAGGAGCAATTGACGTACCAAACGGTGACTCAATTAAAGTGAATGTGTTTTCTGGAAAGGCTTTTGGATTTGTAAAAATTGCATCTGAAAAGAAAATCATATCACTTTTGCCCAATAGCTTTCAACCTGAAGCTGGAGGTGCTGCATGTTCTGTTGAAGAATTCAATGGAAATGCTGGTGACTCTGGAATTAAGTTGTTAGACACCAAGAAACCTGAAGGAGAGATTCCTTTGCCAGAAGCAGAGCTTGTTGTATCTGCTGGTCGTGGATTAAAGGGACCTGAAAACTGGGGTATGGTTGAAGACCTTGCCACTTCATTAGGAGCTGCAACAGCTTGTTCTCGTCCTGTTGCTGATATAGGATGGAGACCGCATCATGAGCACGTTGGACAAACTGGGGTTGCTATTCGCCCGAATCTTTATATAGCTGCTGGTATATCTGGTGCGATTCAGCATTTAGCAGGTGTCAATGGCTCTAAAGTTATTGTTGTTATTAACACAGATCCTGAGGCGCCATTCTTTAAAGCTGCCGATTATGGAGTGATTGGAGACGCCTTTGAAGTACTACCTCGATTAAATGAGGCGGTTAAAAATTTCAAAGCATCCAACTAAGAATTTCTGATTAGAAATATTATTTTTACATGGAAGTTATTAGGGAAGCGATTTTTTGCTTCCCTAATTGTTTGAATCGGAGCTGATACCATACTAAATGGAAAAAATAAAACTTGAAATTGTAGGCTTATCATACAGCCAGACCCAATCTGGTGCCTACGCCCTTGTTTTATCAGAAGTGGAAGGGAATCGGCGTCTACCTATCATCATTGGGGGATTTGAAGCGCAAGCTATTGCCATTGAGTTAGAAAAGATGGTACCTACACGTCCACTTACACACGATTTATTCAAAAACTTTGCTACTACTTTTTCTATTGAGGTCAAGGAGGTTATTATTTACAAACTGGTGGAAGGAATTTTTTATTCGAAACTTGTCTGTGAACATAATGGAGAATCGATCGAAATTGATGCACGTACCTCAGATGCTATCGCGATAGGCGTTCGTTTCAATTGTCCTGTGTACACTTTTGAAAGTATCCTTTCAAGTGCAGGAATACTCCTTGATCAATCAACACTTGAAGAGGAAGACCTAATTGCCGAAGCTTTGGAAGAAGAGCCGGCAGATACCCTCGAGTCAATTTCCGTTGAGGAATTGGAAAATCAACTAAACCAGGCAATCGAAAATGAGGACTACGAACTTGCTTCTAAAATCAGGGATGAGATTCAGAGGCGTAGCGCTTAGTATTCTCTTTCTCTTTACATTTTCATTTAGTGCTCTATCTGGCAGTATAGTTCAGGGTGAAACACTGTACAACGGAAAACAGACATTTCTTTTCAAGAAGGATCATTCTTTTCAAAATAGTGATTCCACCGTGTCTTTATTAATGACTGGAAGTTGGAGATTGGAAAAACAAACACTTCTGCTTTCTGGACTCATAAAAGATTCCATCCCAGTATCTGATACCTTAAGAATATGCTATACCGCTGACAATCGGATTTCATTTCAAAAAGGCAATCAGTTTTATACCTATAAATCAAAAAAAGAAACGAAGCGGAATTACTTCACCAATATTTCTAAAGGAATCCTGGGAATGCTCGCACTTGTCTTTATTGGTTTCCTATTCAGTTCGGACCGAAAGAGCATCAATTGGAGTCTTGTTATTAAAGGCGTTCTATTACAGGTTGTTCTTGCTTTGCTTATACTGAAAGCTCCTTTTGTTGAAGACTTTTTCGATTTCATTTCAAAAGGATTTGTCAAAGTAGTAGATATGGCGCATGAAGGGGCCACTTTCGTGTTTGGAGACTTTTCAGGAGGTGGGGTCAATCAATACGTCAAAAATTTCGCGACTTGGATTCTACCATCAGTGATCTTCTTTTCCGCATTGAGTGCACTTCTCTATTATTGGGGAGTTCTTCAGCGCATTGTATGGTTAATGGCTTGGGTGATGAAACGCCTTATGGGACTTTCAGGAGCAGAAAGTGTTTCGGCTGCAGGGAATGTTTTTCTCGGACAAACGGAAGCCCCGCTTTTAGTAAAACCGTATTTGGGTAAAATGACCAAATCGGAAATCATGTGTTTAATGGCTGGGGGAATGGCAACCATTGCTGGGGGTGTTCTTGCATCTTATATCGGTTTCTTGGGTGGAGAAGACGAATTACAAAAAATATACTTTGCCAAACATCTATTAACGGCTTCACTCATGAGTGCTCCGGCGGCCATTGTTTTCGCAAAAATCATTGTACCTGAAAAAGAAGAAATTAACACTGACCTTTCGGTTTCTAAAGAAAAGCTCGGAACAAATGCTTTAGAAGCCATTACAAATGGAACTACTGATGGATTAAAACTTGCGGTAAACGTTGGGGCAATGCTTATTGTCTTTATCTCACTGGTTGCTTTGGCCAATTATATATTGCTCAAGGTAGGCCACTTCACTGGATTGAATGATTTAGTCGCTAGCTGGGGACATTATCCTAACTTATCTTTTCAGGCCATCTTAGGTTATAGCTTGTCACCCGTTGCTTGGATCATGGGAGTGCCATGGGATGATTGTATGACTGTTGGACAATTACTCGGGGAAAAGACCATTCTCAATGAGTTTGTGGCATATCTGAATCTAGGCACGCTCAAGCATATTATGTCGGACAAAGCGACCATAATGTGTACATATGTTCTCTGCGGTTTTGCAAACATTGCTTCTATTGGAATACAGGTTGGAGGTATTGGTACGCTGGCTCCTGAAAGAAAAGGTGTATTGGCAAAATATGGTGTCAAAGCGCTTATTGCAGGAACCCTAGCCTGTATGTCAACTGCCGTGATTGCCGGCATGTTATTTTAAACATGGATTTAGAAAAGCGCATCTTTTCCATTGAAAATGATCGCGACTTTGAACAGGTCGCACTAGATATCTTTGATTATCAAATCAGCAACTGTAAAGTCTACCAAGATTATGTAAAGTCGCTTCAACGGTCAGCTCCAAAAAGACTTGAGGAAATTCCTTTTTTACCCATATCATTTTTCAAATCGCACGAGATAATAAATGAAAATTTGAAACCTGAACTTCACTTCAAGAGCAGTGGAACAGGCGGAACGCGCAGTAACCACTTTGTTGCAAAGGCAAAGCTATATGAGCAAGCGTTCAATACAATTTATGAAAAGCAAATCGGTCTACCTCAGCAGCAAGTTATCTTAGCACTTCTTCCCAATTACCTAGAGCAAGGAAATTCGAGTTTGGTTTATATGGTAGACCACTTGATCAAGCGCACGCAAAATGGTCTTTCTGGTTTCTTTTTGAATAATTTGATCGAACTTGTTGATCGCTATCAAAGGGCTATTAACCAAAATAAACAAGTGATCATTTTCGGTGTTTCATACGCTTTACTCGACTTGATTGAGCTAAAACCTGACCTCTCGAAGGCAATCATAGTTGAAACTGGAGGAATGAAGGGGCGTCGCAAAGAGTTAACAAAAGAAGAGTTACATTTTGCCCTTAGAAACGGATTGAACTGCGAACGTATTTCTTCTGAGTACGGAATGACCGAACTTCTTTCTCAAGCATATAGTTCATCAAAAGGTATTTTTACCCCGAGTCATACCATGCGAGTTCTCATTCGGGAGGTCAATGATCCGTTCAGCTTGGTTAATAAAGGAAAAACTGGAGGAATCAATGTCATTGATTTAGCAAATCTGCACAGTTGTTCGTTCGTAGAGACGCAGGATCTAGGCAAAGAAGTTGACAATGGGTTTCAAATAATGGGTCGGTTTGATCATTCTGACCTGCGTGGATGTAATCTAATGGTGGGTTAAAGAATTTACCGCGAAACTAGCCTTCCGTTTGTTCACTGTTCTTCACGTAATAATCCATAATGTACTCTGGTACTTCTTTTTCCTTCGGTAATCTTTCATCAGCGATAGGAAAGTCCACTATCTGACGAATTGGAATGAGACCTGCCCAAATATCAAGATCATAATCCTCAGGTTCGTCATCGACTCCAACATCTCTTATTTTCGCTGAAGCACTTTCGATAGTCATCTCAACAACCAATGTTCTATCCAACTCCTTCTGCTTCATTGGCCTAATTTCATCCCAACGTCCTTCCATCATATGTTCCATTACACAAAAAAGAGCAGCGTCCTTTTCTTTATCATCATCTATTCTCTTTACAGAACCAAATAGAGTAGCCGAACGATAATTCACAGAGTGATGAAGACCCGAACGGGCTAATACAAGTGCATCCAAGTGCATAATAGTTATACTTGCTTCTTCAGCTTCTAACAGAGACAGTAACATTCTATTTGCCTGCGAACCGTGCAAGTAAATCTTGTTACCCTTTCGCCCATAAGCCATCGGAAGGGTGATTGCTCTCCCTTCGTAAACATAACTCAAGAAACCAATGAAGCCAGCATCCAAAATGGCATTCACCTTATCAATGTCATAAGTAGCTCTGTTGCGGCCTCGTTTTACCCTATTTAGATTTGATTTTGAATATTCTTCCATACTACTGTTCATTATAAGTTGAATAATTTGTTCTTCCCCGGCACCGCTTAAGATTAAGTATTATAACAATCGTTGTTCAAAATGAAACCCTAATATTTTAAACCCTTCATTGAAATAGAACTTATGTGATCTTGCGTTCTGCACATATGTGTTTAACCCAATTGATTGATACTTGTTTTCCAATGACCATTCTTTTATAGCCTCCATGAAATAATTGCCAAACCCTTTTGACTGTTGCTTATTGTCAATGATAACATTATCGAGTTCCAATTGTTTTCCGCAATAAACCCGAACGGTCGTCCAACCACTGGAAATTCCCATTAGTTCACCTTTGAGAAACAAACCGAAACATGCATAATTGGGTATTGACGTCATTTCTCTTTGTTTGTGCTTAAGATCTGTAAGATCCATTTCCGGGTTCAACTGCTTCAACAGCTCAAGAACTCTGGGCTCATATTCTAACGGATTGATCAGTTTTACTTCTATATTTTTCATTTCTATATATTGCTAATTATCGATATGATTAATCAAAAAAAGTTATTTCACTACGAAACGACTGTATTCTTCAATTAACGCTTCATTTCTTTTCAAATAAGACCACTTACCATGACGTGTGGAAATCAGCAGTCCGCATTTCTCCATATTTGTTAAATAGGTCGAGATGGTCGACTGCGAAAGCCCTGCTTTTTCTTGTATATAGGTTACGCACACGCCGTCATTAAAATGCTTTAACGTTTCATGCGGTGGGAAATGACTCTCAGGATCCTTTAGCCATTCCATGATTTGCAACCTTGTTTGGTTGGACAGACATTTCCCAATTTCCGTTGCAGTTTTAATATTCACAATACAAACATATCTATAATTCTCGATATATAGAAGTATTTATGATCTTATTTTAAATAAACTCAACTATTGACTCATTCTGAAGTCATAGTAATCTTCGCAATTAATCTCCATAGTCCACCCAGGCGCTCTCAATTCGTTCGATTTGCTCCAAGAGCCATTCCTCTATTCTTCTTAGTTCGTTATCACTCAATTTATTCCCTTCAAGGTTAACGGTCACCAAACTTTCTAACCGCTTAATGCTCCCTATAATTGTGGAAAGTCTATTACCTGATAAATCAACATTCTCTAATCGTCTCAATTCAAAAAACGACGCTGGCAAGTGGCTCAAATCATTGTTCCTTAAGTTGAAATATTGCAAGTTAGCCAAGTTATTGACCGATGCCGGAATGCTAGACAGTCCATTATTTTCAAAGTCCAGATATGTCAAATTTGTCAGCTGAAAAAGCTCTTCAGGTATTACCCTAATGGAATTGTTCTCAAAATCGGCCTTGTGCAAATAATCTAATGAACCTATCTCACCGGGCAGGCTAGTCAACCTATTGTTATCGAGTTCCAGCGTTGACAACCGCGAAAGTTTCCCTATGGACACAGGTAAACTGGCAATTTGATTATTCTCTAAATCAAGTTCATCCAACCATTCCAATTCTCCGATTTCTTCAGGCAATTGCGTTAATTGATTTCCAATAAGACTCAACGTCCTTAGTTCTTTGGCGTTACCAATAGTTCCTGGAAGTTGTTCTATCTGATTTGAGTCCAATACTAAAGTCCTGAGTAAGGTCAACGAGCCAATAGATTCAGGCAAAGTAACGAGCTCATTATAGGAAACATCTAAATGATTAAGATAATATAATTTTCCAATTTCATCAAACAAGTCTACCAACTCATTATAACTTAAATCTAACGACTCAATGTATTTTATTTTACTGAACGAAGCAGGTAAGTGTCGTAATTTGTTTCCCTTCAGAGCAATTGTTTCAAGTCCGCTTAAGTCACCAATATTGTTTGGAAGCCGTGTTAAGGAATTATATGCCAAATCAAGGTGTTTTAAGTTCACCAATTTTGTCAACTGATCTGGTAGCTCACGCAGTTCATTTCTTGAAAGCAGCAACTCTCGTAAATCAGCGTTTTTTTCAATTTCACTGGAAATTGATGTGAGATCGTTTCCTCTAAGGTCCAGACTATGAAGATGTTTCAAACCATGGATGGCCTCTGGTATGTCCTTGATCTCATTATAATCAAGATCCAATTCTCTTAGTTGCGTTAATTTGCCTATACCTGATGGAATATTCTTTATTCCATTATTGTCTAAGTCAAGCCATCGCAAATGCACCAGGCTCCATAACTCTTCAGGCAGTTCCACGATAAAATTGTTATCCAGATCCAGTCCACATAGATTCTTGAATTGTATAATCTCCTTTGGAACCTCTTTCAATTGCTGCATTTCCAGCTTAAGTACATACACTTCCAATGGATTTTTGAGCGCTTCATCCAACGATGTATAAACCTTGTATTCGTGATGTAAGCCCTGAGTCCTATCATTGAAGTCATTAAAGAATTCTTGTTCTGGAGTTGTCTCATCAGCGGGTTTACATTGGACAAAACTCAAAAATGAAAGAAGCAAAAAGGGTAAGCAACGCATCATGCCATATAAGTGAATTGATAGCTATAAGATACATGGAATTTGATTACTCAATGGACATGGTACCCATTTTTAACGCTTATTAACCAATCGAGAGAGCAGCGGACTTAATATTAAGAGAATTTGTCCCAAAAAATGTAATTTAGAATGCATTGAAATTAGTTTACTTTCAATCTACGCATAACTGATTTGGGTGAAAAAATACCTCATATTGAATTCGATCGATCCAAAAGCGGCAAACTTGGATTCGATATAGTACCCATAGAGAAAATTGCAGAAGGCAGGGATAACTATGACCACCAACCGGAGTCACCCCATCAACTCAAGTTTTATAACTTGATTTATTTTACCAGTGGTCATGGGCGACATTATATTGATTTTGACTGGTACTCGGTTCAACAAAATAGCTTGATTTATTTGACAAAAGATCAGGTTTGTGCCTTTGATTTTTCGAATGACCTCAAGGGTTATTGTATCATATTCACAGAAGAATACTTCGTCCGTTGTTTTGCCAACCTGTCCGACTCTTTTGTTTTTCGTTTATTTAATCCTGAACTCTTCTCACCAATCGTTGAAATCCCTGAAAGAAATGATTTCAAAACATATTTTGAACTTCTGCATGAGGAATTCAAAGCACAACCTTCATTCAATACCAAGACAATTATTGAGTCGCTATTTACCATACTAATATCGAAAGCGGAACAGATCAAACAAAAGCAAACCTTCCAAATTAAGGACACTTCGAAAATTCAACTGTATCAAAAATTCAGTAAACTCATTGAAGAAGGCCTTTCGAAAAGTAGAAGTGCAGAATTCTACGCAGGTGAACTTGCCATAACCTATAAACATTTGAACACCATTTGTAAGGAACTTCAAAACAAAACAGCAAAGCAAGTAATTGATGACCTTGTAATACTTCGCGCCAAAAGACTACTGATTAATGGTCAGTTAAAGACAAGTGCAATTGCCTACGATTTGGGCTTTGAGGATCCAACAAATTTCACCAAATACTTTAAGAAAAGGACAGCTTTAACACCAAAACAATTCATTAAAGTCACAAAAAACAGTTAATGGTTCGATTTTAACCATTTTATCTCCGTTTTTCATCTTTCACGCCGGAACGAGTTACTTCAACTTTGTATCAGTATTAATGAAGTACAAAATGAAACAAGTAATCACAACACTTGCTATGACATTTGCAGTAGGATTAAATGTTATGGCACAAAAAGAAAAACAAAGCAACATGGAAACAACAACCGAATTATCGAACAAGGACAAGGCTGTGGCCTTATTAAACAGTTTTAATACGGGAGACCACGAGCCAATTGGATATATTAACTCTGAAAAATATATTCAGCATAACCTAATGGTTGGTGATGGACTCGCTGGTTTTGGCGCCGTAATGCAACACGCCCCAGAAGGTGGGTTTAAAGCGAACGTAATCCGTGCCTTTCAGGATGGAGATTTCGTATTTACACACACAGAGTATGATTTCTTTGGACCTAAAGCGGGCTTTGATATTTTCCGTTTCGAAAGCGGAAAAATTGTTGAGCATTGGGATAATTTGATCGAAGTAAAGCCGGCCAACCCAAGTGGAAGAACTCAATTCGATGGTGAAACAAAAATTACTGATTTGGATAAGACAGAAACCAATAAAAAAACAGTTACTGAATTTGTTGAGAAAGTCATCATGAATCATGAAATGGACAAGCTGACAACATACATTAATCCAAACAAATACATTCAACATAACCCAAGCGTTGCAGATGGTCTTGATGGCTTTGGAGCGGCTATGAAATACTTTGCCGAAAATGGAATGGTTATGGAATACACCAAACTCCATAAGGTTTTAGGTCAAGGTAATTTTGTGTTGACCGTTAGTGAAGGTAAATTCGGGAAAGGTGATCATACTTCCTTTTATGATTTATTCCGTCTGGAGAACGGTCAAATAGTTGAGCATTGGGATGTCATTGAAACAATACTTCCTAAGGAACAACACAAAAACACGAATGGGAAATTCGGATTTTAAACATACAGACAATATTAATCACAATAGGCGGTTCGAGACGAATCTCGAACCGCTCTTTCAAAACTAGCGCATCATGATAAAACACGAGAAACTTACCTTAGTGATCAAATATGTTTTTGCCCTATTTATGGTTGGCACTGGCGTCATGACCGTCTTTTTCTGGTTCTTAGACTTTGACCTATCTGCGAATACATCCGTTAAAACGTTCAAATTTATGAAAGCCATGCAAGAGACTGGTTACATGGTTTTATGGCTTGGTATTTTCAAACTTGTCGCGGGTATTCTAATTGCAATTCCTAAAACCAGTCCACTGGGAATATTAGCTGCTTTCCCCTATTCCGTTAACATACTTTTGTATGTAGTGTTTGTCGCTTATCAGGATTACTTATTAATCGGCCTAATAGATTTTGCGATTTGCACGTATCTCGTTTACGCTTATAGTTATTTTTACCGAGGGTTGATTGTTATCAAAAATAATGGGTAATACATTTCACTGACAGTGTTCCAATAGCTTTTTCCCAGCCCATTCATTCTCTAGGTTTGCACCATTTTCAAGCTGTTCGCAGATTTTAGCCTCAAGTTGTGCTGGGGTAAAACCTTCAATTGTCTCTCCGAGACTCTGAAGTTTAATCAATGCCTCTGCGAGCAGAGCATACGCCATCCCTGAAGATAAACCAAATGCTTCGCGGATTGCAATCGCCTGATCATAGTGCTCAATTGCTTCTCGGACCTTTCCATCTTCAAATAGATTCATCCCAACCCGATAGAATGCATAATAGTAATTTGAACTCGAATAACTGCCTGGATCATAGATATTGATTGACTTTCTATAATAGTAGACAGCCGAATCTTTGTTATTCATAGCATAAAACGAATTTCCCAAACTCAAGTAAACTGTTGGCCATCTCGGATTATAATTCAACACCTTTCTATACTTGTCAATTGCCTCATCAAAACGATCGAGTTTATAGAAGGCATCCCCAAAGTCGAGATAAAACATCTCACTGCGATCTGATAATGAATCCTGAAACCTTGATTCGATGTACTCCATCAACTCAATTGCTTCACGCCAACCTACAGTGTACGCCATAGGGTTAACTTGGTAATAATATGCCTTGAAATAATCTGGAGCAAGCTGCTGCAAGGTATCAAAAATTGCCACGGATCTCTTTCGATCTACAATTGTCATATTATTTGCTTTCGCGTACCAGGCGGCAACAAAAGCGGTATCGATCCTTACCGCACGTTCATAACAATAGGCGGCACTATCTCGTTCATACATGCTATCATAAACTTTGCCCAATCCGTACCAACCCCACTTGTCTTCTGGGTCATCCGAAATATATTTATTGCAGAGTCTTTTTGCGAACTTTCTACCTCCGTAGGTATCCAAGTTAGATAATACAGACTTTAAATCGGGACTCATTTGATCTTGGCCCAGTAAAGTGCCTGAATAAAGTCCGAATAGAATTACAAAAAGAACGGATTGAAAACGATAGCTGAAGTCAATTAAATGAGTAGATTTCTTATACATCTCATAGATTATGATTCGGAAATTTAGTCAAATCGATGAGTATTCTTGGTAAAACTTTTTAAACAGTCTCCAGAAGTATTTCTAAGCGTCTAAAAAGTAGTGTCTGGAATCTGTCAATATCTTTAGTTAGCCATGAAATAATTACCTTTAACCTAATCATGGCAACACAAACGTTACTTGTTCTTGTTTCAATCGGGTTAGTCGCTGGATTACTCAGTGGGTTTGTAGGAGTTGGTGGTGGTGTAATTATTGTTCCTGCCCTGGTCTATGCCGTTGGTATGTCGCAATACGAAGCACAAGGCACCAGCCTATTTGTGCTTTTACTTCCTGTGGGTATTCTAGCCGTTAATAATTACTGGAAATCCGGTAACATAAATTGGCAATTTGGCTTAGTGATAGCGCTTACCTTTGTAGCTGGAGGATATATTGGATCCAAGCTAGCACTGAAACTTTCTCCTTCACTGGTCAAACTGGTATTCGGAGCTATTATGGCATATGTGTCGTTCAGGATGATCATGTCTGGAGTTAATGGTTTATCAAATGAAAGCTGAGCTAAAAAAACATATTGAGCGATTATCTAGTGAGCTTTTCGAGAAGGTAAGGTCTTACCGACATCATTTGCATGCGAATCCTGAGCTTTCTTACCAAGAACATGAGACGATGCAGTATGTATCTGACTGTTTAACTTCCATGGGAATTGATCATACTTCAGGCGTTGGTGGTACAGGTTTAGTGGCGCTGATTAAGGGGGAGCATCACCAAGCAGATCAGGAAGCTATTGGTTTGCGCGCCGATCTCGATGCACTTCCAATTATCGAAGAGAACAATGTTCCATATAAGTCTAAAAAAGAGGGTGTCATGCACGCTTGCGGACACGATGTGCACACTTCTATTTTATTAGGAGCAGCAGAAATTCTCCACGAATTACGCGAGCAGTTACCTCACCCCGTAAAGTTGATTTTTCAACCGGGAGAAGAAAAGAATCCTGGAGGGGCTACCTATATGATTCGTGATGGAGCGCTGGAGAATCCAAAAGTGAAAGAAATGTATGCACTTCATGTTTTCCCTGACATGGAAGTTGGAAAAGTGGGGTTCAAAGAAGGTATTTATATGGCTTCTTGTGACGAAATATATATTACCATCAATGGAAAAGGTGGACATGGGGCAACACCCCATAATTGCATTGACCCAATTGTTATCGGAGCGAATATTGTGACTTCAATGCAGCAAATCGTTAGTAGAAAATGTGATCCTAAAGTTCCATGTGTGTTGTCGTTTGGTCACTTCGAAGCGCTAGGAGCAACCAATGTTATTCCTTCCAAAGCATATTTGAAGGGAACTTTTCGAACCATGAATGAAGAGTGGAGAGCGGAAGCCTTATCATTGATCGAATCTACAGCACAATCTATTGCAGCTGCCTCAGGAGGCACAGTGGATGTAGAAATTAGCAAAGGATATCCATACCTAGAAAATGATTCAGCGACAACGGCAAAAATGCGCCAAAAAGCCCAAGATTTTTTAGGTGTAGAAATGGTGGAAGAACTGCCCATTCGACTCACTGCTGAAGACTTTTCCTACTACTCTCAGGAACTGCCCGTATGTTTCTTCAGACTGGGAGTAAGAAATGAAGAAGAGGGTATTACTTATGGAGTGCACCACCCTCGTTTTAATATCGATGAAAATGCCTTGAAAACAGGAATGCAAATGATGACGCTTGCCGCTTTCAATGATCATGAATAAAGTTACCATATATATCATTCTTTTTGTTCTCATTACAGCTTGCAGCTCGAGTGAGAAACCTGCTGATGAAGTATATAAAATACGTGATATTGGCCAGTTGTCTACCACTGAATATACCGTTGGCAAGATCATAAAAGTCGACGACTCTAATTATGACTTGACAGAATTTGAATGGGAAGAGTGGACAAAGCTTCCAAAGTTACCGCAGTATGGCGATCGGCGAATTTTGATAAGCTGTAAATCTAAGGTCAAGGCAGGTGTTGATTTATCGAAAATTCAGGACGGAGATATCAAGGTAATTGGTTCTACCATTGAAATAAAACTGCCACCTGCAGAAATAACGTCATTTTCAATGGATCCCCGATCCGTTAGAACACAAATGGAGGATCTTTCGGGATATACAGATCGCTTTACTGAAGAGGAAAAAACTTCATTTCTTAAACAAGGAGAAGAAGCAATTCTTGAAGACATTGGCGAATATGGCATTCTTGAAGATGCAAACAATAATGCGGAAGCATTTCTCATAGACTTCTACAAGCAGTTGGGATTTGAGAAGGTTGTCGTAAAACGATCAATCACGGACTGATGAACAAGGAAACAAAACGTTTACTGGTAAATCTTTTTGTACTGCTACTAATTATTGCAGCTGGCATTCTTGTTTATATTTTCTTTTTCAATAGAGAAGAGGAAGAATTGACCATTGAGGATACACCGATCCAAATAGAGTCGATTCGAACGATTGCTGAAATAAGTGCTGTGAGTTTCAGAGACGAAGTCGTAATGGATACCATTGAAAGATATGATACAGATCTTTCCAATTTTGATCCGCGTAAATGGATGGAATGGTATGAACATGGAATTAAGCGCAGACTGACGTTGATTATTAAAGGGGAGGTGAAATACGGATTCGATCTTACTGATGACAACTATACAATTGCCTCGGATGAAACTACCATTACACTCACTTTGCCAGCTCCAAAAGCAATTGACGTGATTGTATCACCATCGGACACTGAAGTTTTTGAAGAAAAAGGTCGCTGGCCAGAGAGCGTCCGAAGAAACATGGAGGTACGAGCTCAACATCAAATTGAGGACGCTGCAACTCGCCTAAACCTGGAAGAGAAAGCGAAAAATAATGCAGAACGACTTTTTGAAAAACTGATTCAAACAGAGAAAATTCTAATTATCGAATTTCAAGATCATGAGTAAGTATTGGGTTCCTTTTTTCTTCATTGCTGTGTTTTTTTCGGGGTGTAATAAAGTCGAAAAGACACAACGAACGCTTACCGGTGTTTGGAATGTTCACCAATATAAATTCACCACATCCACGGGGTTTTCTTATTATTACGAGAGTGAAGGAACAATGGATTTTGGAAGCTGCGACGGTGAGCTCTGTAATTATGCCTTGAATTTTATCTATCAAAATCAGGGTAGTCAAAGTAAAATCGAATCGGGTACCATTGACGTTGATGAAAACAATAATTTCCAGTTGAACAGATTGAATCCAGACGGTACTTCCACGCTCATCGAATACGGAAGAATCATTCTATTGACCAAGGACGATCTAAAAATGGAATTTGCAGATGAAACAGGGTTGCATGAGTTTGTACTGCTGAAATAATACTTGAACACAATGCTCTAATATTTAAAGACCATTGGAATTCTTCAATCGATAGACAGAAAAGTGTTCATCCGAGTGAATGACCTTATAAGGCGAATAATCGACCTCTCCCCACGACTTGTCAAAAACAAGATACCCCGCACCTAATTCAGACAGAGAATCTAAAGATTGATAGGTTATGAGTTCAGGCATTATCGTCCACCCTCTTCTGTTGGCAAAATAAATGTGCTGGGGCGAGTCGCCACCATTGATGACAATTAGTGCCTCTTTGGGAACAACTCCATCCAACGTGGCTTCAAGTGATAACTTGTATTTCTCACTTTCCTTAATGAAAAAGTCATGTTGTTGGTTTCCGATACCTTCCGCAGCGATCAACACCATTAAAACAACGCCCCAAACTTTTGGAATACGTGTTAGCCAATACCCAGCAAACAAAGCCATGATAGGCACAAAAGGAACAATGTAATAGCTATGCGTTGGAAAAACAGCTCCCGTCTTCAAAATAAATAACCCAAATACCAGAGATACGATCCCGATACCAATTTTAACCAATTTAAATTCACGCTTCCAGAAAAACAGCACGGCGCCAATCAAAAAGGCCGCAAAGCCCAAAAACGAAAAGTGTGCATTGAAGTAAAACTGTTCAAACAATTCAGGAATATGCATCGAAATTTCGTTCATCCCTTCCAGGAGTCCCTTCGGGAAGTAGAGCTGATATTCGTATGTCTCAAGTAAATGAGGAACCCAATAAAAATACCAAAGGCAAACTATTGCAAAGCTTATCATCGCTGTCAGCGAAAGTATTAGCCTTCTTTTTAGGTCAATTTGTCCTAAGAATGGTATCAAAATCAGAACACTAAATAGACTAAGTGCCGGAATTTTACAAAGCATCCCTAGGGTACATAAGAAGAAGAATGCACCATTAAAATACCATTTACCTGAGGTCAAATAAGCATACGCATAATACAAGCCCATTAATAGCAACGCAACACTAAATGTATCGGGCATTGTTTTCCTTGAATAGCCAAACCAAATTGAAACAATTAAGACCATTGCAGAAAAAAACGCAACTCGTTGATTAAGAATACTCTTCAATAGTTTGTAAAAGAAGTATATCCCGAGCGTACTAATAGTTAGGTTAATCAATCTCCCATACCAGTGTTCATAGCCAAATGCTTCAGAAAACAAATAGGTGAGGTAATTAAAAAATGGAAATTCAGATGCGATCACACCTGATTGATTTCCTGCCATATCAATTGTTGGATGCAAAAGATCTGCTCCCTGCTCAACAAAATTTCTTGAAACCATGTTGGTTAATGACTGACGCCAACTATGTCCAAATTCTAATGGTGCATTGGTGATACCATACAAACGAACTGTAAAGAAAAAAATCAGCCAGAACCTGATGTCACCGATTAAGCGCTTCAAGGAATCTCTTTTAGGCATTAATTGGCCATCTCACTCATGAATTTGATCCACATCAGACGTAACTCTTCCTCTGAATAATCGCCGTCAAATTCATCATAAGCCGCTCGTAAATCATCCGTATCGGCCTCTGAGAAATAATCATATATTTCTTCTTGAACCTCAGTGTCCAAAATATCATCAATATAATAGTTGATATTAACACGGGTACCTGAAGTAACAATTTGCTCTATTTCTTCAATTACCTCATCTACGGACTTGCCTTGTGCTCTTCCAATATCCTCCAATGGTAGTTTCCGATCAATATTTTGGATTAGCTGTACCTTTAATCCTGATTTTTTCACTACCGACTTCACCACCAAATCCTGAGGGCGCTCAATATCGTTTTCTTCAACGTACTTTTTTATTAAAGCAATGAAAGGCGCTCCATACCTAGCAGCTTTTCCGTTTCCTACCCCTTGAATATTGGTAAGCTCTTCTATCGTGATAGGATACTGTAAACACATATCCTTTAATGAAGGTTCTTGAAAAATAACGAAGGGTGGAATACTCTTTTGCTTGGATATACTCTTGCGTAAGTCCAATAATTGATCATACATTACCTGATCAAAAGCGCTTCCTCCATTCGAAGTGATGACTGGTTCATCGTCAATAACAAGGTAATCGCGTTCCTTGATCAAAACAAACGGCTTTGGATTTTCCAGGTAATTATGCCCTTCTTTTGTCAATTTCAGAACGCCGTACGATTCAATATCTTTTGAGATGAGTCCTGCAACAGTACATTGACGCACTACCGCGTTCCAAAAATGCTCATCTTTTTCACTTCCGCAGCCAAATAACGGATGCTCATCATGTTTGTACGCATTGATATCGGAGTTCTTGCTCCCAGCAAGAAACGCACAATAATGCTTGGATTTTTGAGTCTCCTTCAACGCGATAATCGCGTTGAGTAGTTGAGTCACGTATTCTTTTCCTTCCAGTTTCTCTTTCGGATTCTTGCAATTATCGCACATTGAAGAACAATTCGATTCATCATATTCTTCTCCAAAGTAATGCAGGATCATCTTTCTTCGGCAAACTGAAGTTTCCGCATAAGATGCTATCTCATTTAGTAATTGGCGACCGATTTCCTGCTCAGCAACTGGTTTTCCTTGTAAAAACTTCTCTAACTTCTCGACATCTTTATAGCGATAGAACGAAATACACTCTCCTTCTCCTCCATCACGACCTGCACGACCAGTCTCCTGATAATAACTTTCAAGTGATTTAGGAATGTCATGATGAATCACAAAACGGACATCCGGTTTATCAATCCCCATTCCGAAAGCAATGGTTGCTACAATAACATCCACTTCTTCCATCAAAAACATATCCTGATGACGGGCACGGGATGCAGCATCTAATCCAGCATGGTAAGGCAAAGCACTAATACCATTTACCTGAAGTAATTCTGCGAGTTCTTCTACCTTCTTTCGACTGAGGCAATAAATAATCCCGCTCTTCCCTTCTTTCGATCGAATGTACTTGATGATTTGCTTCTCTACCTCCTTCTTTGGAAGGATTTGATAAAACAAGTTTTCCCGATTAAACGAAGATTTGAAAACGGTCGCATCGAGCATATTCAAGTTCTTTTGAATATCATGCTGAACTTTTGGTGTCGCAGTTGCCGTCAAAGCAATAATGGGAACTTTAGAAATCTCCTCAAATATGGATCTTAGCCGTCTGTATTCCGGACGGAAATCATGTCCCCACTCAGAAATACAATGCGCTTCATCAATGGCAAAAAACGAAATGTTTACCTCTGTAAGGAACTGAATATTCTCCTTTTTTGTGAGCGACTCTGGTGCTACGTAAAGAAGTTTAGTTTTTCCATCTCGGATATCTGACTTTACACGCGTAATTTCAGTTTTCGTTAAGGAGGAATTTAAAAAGTGAGCAATTGACTCATTGTCACTAACATTCCGAATAGCATCTACCTGATTTTTCATTAGGGCGATTAGAGGCGACACAACAATAGCAGTCCCCTCAGAAAGAACCGCAGGGAGTTGATAACACATAGACTTCCCTCCTCCAGTTGGCATAATTACAAAAGTATTATTGCCATCTAGCACATTCTGAATTATCTTCTCCTGATCTCCTTTGAAACTATCAAATCCGAAGTAGGTTTTTAACGCGGCCTTTAAGTTCATTACGTGTATTATCGGTAAATGCTTAACTATATCTAAAATACTAAAAAAAGATTACCTAAGTATTAAGAAGAAAAATTAAAGTCCCCCATATTTTGTTTAATTCTCAGACCGTATGTGTGCTTTCGTTATTTTTGTGCATCCACCCTAAAGGTGATTTAAAATGAGTACGCTGGATCAGCAGGAAGACGAAAAGAAAATGACGTTTCTCGACCACCTCGAGGAACTCCGTTGGAGACTGGTGAGAATGGCTATTTGCATAGTAGTAATTGCCGTCGCGCTTTGGTTTTATCAGGAATGGATTATGGATACGCTCTTCTTGTCCATGAAAGATGCCGACTTCATTTCTTTTCAAATTATGTGCGATTACTTCGCTGTTTGCGTTGATGAAATCCCTGTTGAAATGCAAAGCATGACTGTATCAGGTCAGTTTTCTTATGCACTGATGATGAGTATTATGGGAGGCATTGTTCTTTCCTTTCCTTTCTTGTTTTATCAAATCTGGGGATTCGTTAAGCCTGGACTTAAACAAAATGAAAAGTCTGTTGCAAAGGGCATTGTATTCTACGTAAGTTTACTTTTCTTCATCGGTATACTATTCGGTTATTTTGTCGTAGCCCCTCTGTGTATTCAGTTTTTTGGATCCTTCCAAATAAGTGAAAAAATCAAAAACATATTCACCATTAACTCTTACATGAGTACGGTGCTTTCTTCTATTTTTTACACAGGGCTTCTGTTTTTACTTCCGATTATTTCTTATCTCTTTACTCGACTTGGAATTCTTACATCAGCATTCTTGCGTAAATACAGAAAACACTCTATCATCGGTGTTTTAATTCTATCCGCTATTATAACTCCTCCCAACCTAATTAGTCAAATCATTGTAGGAGTTCCAATTATGCTCTTGTATGAAGTCGGTATTCTTGTTGCGGCACGCGTTGAAAAGAAAATGAAAAATCGCGAAGTTCAGGAGGGATAATATCAATATAGTTCTCTAAATTTATATTGTCTATTAATGGGCCTGCATGAAAACTAGAATTCTCATTCTCCTGTTTCTCGTCCCTTTTTTGTCACTTGCACAAAAAACAAAGGTTGAAGGAACCGTCATTGATCAGGTGACTGGTGAACCTATGCCATTTGTTACCGTGCGTTTTCAAAATGCAAAAATTGGTGCGCTAACCGATACCCTCGGCAAGTATTCCATTGAGACTTATTACGCAACAGACACTCTGGTTTTTTCCTTTTCGGGATATCTGAAAGTAAAGAAACATGTCAACTTGGATGAAAGTCAGATTATTGACGCCGTTATGCCCATCCTTACCTCAGATTATGAAGAAGTCGTAGTTAAGGCGCCGGATGAGTTTCCATCGACCATACTTCATAAAAAAGTTATTGCACACAAGGACATCAACAACAAAGCAAAACTAGAATCGTATGAGTACGAAGTGTACAATAAAGTACAATTGGACCTGAACAATATCGGCGAGCAATTTGAAGAAATGGACATGGTGAAACGTCTGGATCTTGTCATGAACTACCTTGATTCAGCTGATAATGGAAAGAGTTTTTTACCTGTAATCTTAAGTGAATCCGTCTCAGATTATTACTACCGTAAAAACCCCAAAAAGAAACGAGAAATTGTCAAGGCAACACGCATCAGTGGAGTAGAAAACCTTGAATTGAATCAATTTCTGGGAGACATGTATCTCGATGTGAACGTTTATGACAATAATTTAAACCTTTTCAATAAATCATTTGTTAGTCCTGTTTCTGATTATGCACGAAATTTCTATCGTTTTTATTTAGAGGACTCGAGCTTCATTGACAACTACTGGTGCTATAAACTCACATTTAAACCCAAACGAACAGGTGATATGACCTTTGTCGGTGAAATGTGGATTCATGACACAACTTATGCTGTGAAACGCTTTTCCGCAAACATTGCGCCCTGGACCAATATTAACTATGTACAGGATTTATTCATTGAGCATGAGTTTGAGCAAGTGGCACCGGAAGTTTGGATGCTGACAAGTGAAAAAATGATTACGGATCTCAAAGTGACCAAAAAAACCGATCTGTATGGGTTTTACGGTCGGCGTCATTCAACACGCAGAAACTTTGTCATTAATAATCCGCACCCATCAGAATTCTATCAATCAAATAGCACTGTAGAGATTCAGGAAGGAGCAAATAGCCGTTCGGACGCCTACTGGGCCAAGGTAAGGCATGAGCCATTATCAGATCAGGAAAATGGGATTGATCAAATGGTTGATTCACTGAATACTATCCCGTTCTTTAAAATGCTAAAGAATACCATTTATATGTTTACTACCGGATATTATCCATTCGGTAAAATAGAAGTGGGCGATGCCTTTGCTCTTTTTAGCTTTAATCAGGTAGAAAAGTTCAGATTGGCTTTTGCGCTCAGAACTTCCAACGCCTTTAGTCGAAGAGTTGAACTGGGCGGACGCATAGCATACGGATTTGGAGATCAACGTTTTAAATATGGTGGTTCTATCAGGTACAACATTACACCTAAGAAACGAGGGATGCTCACGGCTTATTACAGCTATGACCTGGAACAAATTGGACAGTCACCGACTGCTGCCGCAATCGGATCAACATTTGGAACACTGTTCAGAACAGGGCCTTTGGATAAGCTGACATTCGTGGAAAAAGTTGGAATCAACTTAGAAAAGGATGTTGGCAAGGATATCATTTTATATGGCGGTGCAGAATGGAAAGAATACGTTGCACTGGGCAAAGCAAACTATGTTAAGCCCAATCATCAAACCGGAATAGATGATACAATTAGCCGGATTCAAACAACAGAGTTTATCGCGCGTTTCAGATGGGCTAAAAATGAGGAGTTCATCTCTGGTGCATTCGATCGAAGATCAGTGCGCTCTAAATATCCTATTATTTCTGTTCAGGGGATTTTTGGAATAAAGGACTTATTAGGAGGCGACTACAATTACCAAAAAATTGACTTATTTGTTCAACATTGGGTTCCAGTAGGTGCGCTTGGTCGCATAAGGTATGGTTTAAATGGTGGCTACATTTTTGGAACTGCGGCATATCCTTTCCTCAAAGTCCATGAAGGAAATCAATCGTATTGGTTAATGGATAATGCCTTCAATAAAATGGATTTCTTTGAGTTCATCTCGGACAAATACGTCAGTGCCTATATAGAAAATCATTGGGATGGCTTATTTTTTGACCGTATCCCACTAATAAAAAAGGCAAAGCTACGTTTGGTAACCACAGCGCGCGCTGTTTACGGTCAAATTGATCAACGTCATTTTGCCGAAATGCGCCTTCCCGAATTCACTAAAACATTTGGAGATACCCCTTATGTGGAAGTAGCGATGGGAATAGAGAATATTTTAAAACTCGGACGCGTCGATGTTTTCTGGCGTCTTACGCACCTTGACCCAGGTGTGAAAGTAACTGATATTGAAGCTTTTGGCATCCGAGCTAAATACGTTATTAATTTCTAATGGAAGAACAACTTATACTACATACCAACGAAATACGAAAATCCTACAAAGGAAGAGATGTTGTAAAAGGTGTCTCAGTAGAAGTAAAGCAAGGTGAAATTGTCGGTTTGTTAGGGCCCAATGGTGCAGGTAAAACGACTTCCTTCTATATGATTGTAGGGCTTGTAAAACCTGATTCAGGGAATGTATATCTGAATGACACTGATATCACAACATTTCCCATGTACAAACGCTCGCAAATGGGCTTAGGGTATTTACCGCAAGAAGTTTCTGTGTTTAGAAAGTTGAGTGTTGAAGACAATATTATGGCGATCCTGGAAATGACTGATCTCAACAAAAAACAGCGCAAAGAGCGATTGGAACAGCTCCTTGAAGAGTTTAGCCTTAATCACGTCAGAAAAAACCTTGGAAACCGTTTGTCAGGTGGAGAAAAGCGTAGAACTGAAATCGCGAGAGCATTAGCAACGAACCCCAAATTTGTTTTGTTGGATGAACCATTTGCCGGAGTAGACCCAATTGCTGTTGAGGATATTCAAAGCATCGTCTCCGAACTGAAAGAGCGAAACATTGGTATACTTATTACCGATCATAATGTACAGGAAACCTTGTCAATTACAGACAGAGCATACCTGTTATTTGAGGGCAATATTTTGAAGTCAGGAACTGCCGCAGAGCTAGCTGCAGACGAACGCGTGCGTAAAGTCTATCTCGGCAAAAACTTTGAATTACGAAAGAAATAATTTTTTTTGCCATCAAAAAAGGATAAATTTACCCTGACTTACTACAATTGAAGAATTTATGAAAAGAACAACGTCTTTTTTTGGTGGATTATTTTTAGTTGCCTTCGTTCTGGGTTCATTCAGTTCCTGTAAAAAATGTACAGTTGCTGAAGAAGACTCAAATACAGGGATCATCGTTCAGGATGTCATTATCTATCCTCAAGTTGGATATCTTGCCAATGTAACTGGAGTGCACATTACAGGGAACAATCTATATGCAGACGAGTTTCTAGTGAGTTGGGACGGCGGAGTAACAAAAGTTCCTGTTGATTGGACTTCTTACGACATACTAGCGAACCCAATGACCATCAATTGTAAAGCTTCTTTTGTTCGTGACGTTGAGTATAACAATGCAGCGAGTATTGTAAACTATGTCGTAACGGCGACTACTTGTTCTTCATGTGAAAATGAGCGTTTCGTTGAGAACTTCGTACTTGTTCCGAAGATTGCGAATGGCTACTCTGTTTATACAGACCAAACAATTAATAAAAATTAAACGATTTAATTAAGTCGATATCATAAAAGCCGATGGAAACCACCGGCTTTTTCTTTGAAACAAAGTTTAATGCACAAAAAAAGACCATCGCAAGCGATGGTCTTTCAATATCTTGTTACGATTGTGACCTATAGAGCAGCCATATCGTCATGCTCAACTTCCACATCTACGCTTCCGTAGGCATCACAGTGTCCTCCTTTAGATGATCCGCACGCAGCCAAAACTGCTGTTAGCATTAATCCCATAAGCGTTAAGGCCAAATACTTCTTCATGTCTCTTCGTTTTAATTATAAGGTTTTCGTTTGTTGCTGTATACCAAAGTATAAGCACAAAACTACAATAAATTATGTGGTATTCGAAAAATTATTATTCACAACAGGATTGTAATCTACTGAAATAAACTAATTTCCGTACCGTTTATGTTCCTGATGCGTACATTATACTTGATTCTGCTGCTCTTTGCTTGCTTATCTCTTCATGCGCAAAAAGAATTCTACATTTCTTTTGAGAATGAGAGTTATCAACAGTTTATAAAGCACCCTAAGACTAAGTTTAAAGACAGTACTAGTGCAACTGATTACCTAAAAGAGTTACAATTAAGTGCGATATCTAAAGGCTACTTGATGGCGTCTGTTGATGAAATTGATTACACCGCCAATACCGCACGCGTCAATTTTCAACTAGGGAATAAAATGCAAGGCGCCTCGATAAGCGTTGAACCTGATGAACTTCAGTTCATTCGAAAGCACTCCCGTTTGAATGAAAAGTTCATCAGTCGAATCCCTTTTACACCTCGTGAACTTGCTGAAACAATGAACCGAATTCAGAATGCCTACCTTGACAATGGCTACCCCTTTGTTTCCATGCAACTCACAAACACCACTATTGAAAATGATCGTTTAATGGCTACTTTAAGCATTAGTCGTGGTAACTTTTACTCATGGAATAAAATCCATGTCCGAGGAGACTCTTCCATCTCCGTCAAATACGTTTCGAACCTCATTAATATCAAAGCAGATGACACTTACCGTGAGTCAGAAATTTCAAGGATTTCATCACGGATTGAACAAGTACCATTCTTAAAAGAAATAAAACCTTCCGAAATTCTCTTTACAAAGGATGGCGCAGAACTGTACTTGTATCTAGAATCTGTTCCGATAAGTTCCGTCAATGGAATTATAGGTTTCCAGCCAAACCCTAATACCCAACGCCTTGAGTTTACTGGAGAAATAAATCTGAAGCTTCTGGACGTACTTCACCGTGGCGAATTGCTTGATGTGCGTTGGCAAAGTATCCAAGACCAGACACAATCCTTAAACTCACGCGTCAACTACCCTTTTCTATTCAATACACCTTTCGGTCTGGATGGAACGTTTGACTTATACAAAAGAGACACGTCATTTTTAGAACTTGGTGCTACGGCTGGAGTTCAGTACTTCTTAAATCGCGGAAGTTTCTTGAAAGCCTTTTATCAATTTACATCTTCCAGTATTTTATCCGGAGGCGAGAACAATCCATTGTTTTTTAACCTTGGCAATACAAGAGCTAATAGTTATGGACTTTCATACACCTCCAATCGTGTAGATTACCTACCAAATCCTTCACGTGGTTTTAACCTATTGGTGGAGGGAACTGTCGGCTCCAGAAGATCTCAAATTGCTGATACTCTATTGGAAAAGCGTTCACTAATTTATCGCGGAAAAGTACAGTTAGAAGTTTTTATACCGATGCACAAGCGCCATATTTTACGCGTTGCGTCTACCACAGATTTTTATTCTGCTGATGAAGTATTTCAAAATGAGGTTTATCGCTACGGTGGATTAACTTCTCAGCGTGGTTTTAATGAAGACGAACTATTTGCTACCGCAAAGAGTACTGGAACGATTGAGTATCGCTTCTTACTGGACCGTAATTCGCACGTTTTTGCGTTCTATGACCAGAGTTGGTATGAAAACAATGCAGGCAATTATTACAATGACAGTCCTTTCGGTTTTGGATTAGGCTTTTCATTTAGTACTAATTTTGGTGTTTTCTCCATCTCCTATGCACTCGGTAAACAATTAGACAATCCCGTACTTTTGAGTAATAGTAAGGTACACTTTGGTTATATCGTTTTCTTTTAGTCCTTACTTCGAGCTTTCGATTGAATCGATTGAAGATTTGTTCTTACCTTTAAACTATGGATTACCTTCTTCTCATTATTGGCCTGATTTCAGGTGGCATTATTGGCTTTCTGGCCGCTCGTGTTTTAGCTTCAAAAAGCACTGACGATTCTTCCGGAGAAATGCAACAATTGCGCATTGATCACGCAACTTTGAAAAATACTTCAATCCGAATAGAGGAAGAGTTAAAAACGGAAAAAGCCACATCGAATTCAGTTCGAGAGGCATATGAAGCGGAGCTCAGAAATGCCACAGAGTGGAAAAGTAAGTTTGACGCACTCCAAGTGAAAATCGACGAACAGAAAGAAGAATTAACTTCTTTACAGGAGAAGTTTACCAAAGAGTTTGAGTTGGTAGCAAACAAAATTCTGGAGGAAAAAACCACACGTTTTACAGATCAAAACAAAAAGAACCTTGATGCTATTCTCAATCCACTGAAGGAGCGAATAACTGAGTTCCAGAAAAAGGTAGAAGACAATAACGAAAAGAGTATTGAACGATCAGCATCACTGGATAAACATCTGGAGATGTTGCAAGCACTTAATCAAGAGATTACCCAAGAAACCAGAAGTTTAACGCAAGCTCTTCGAGGTGATTCGAAGGCACAAGGTAACTGGGGAGAAATGCAATTAGAATCCATCCTTGAAAAGGCAGGGTTGCAAAAAGACGTACACTATACTAAAGAAACGAATCTCAAAACTGACGATGGCAGCAATCAACGTTTGGATTATATACTTAACCTTCCAGATGGAAAGCACTTAATCCTCGATTCAAAAGTATCGCTCACGGCCTACAGCAATTATTTCGATGCAGATGATGAAAACGATAAGGAAAATTTCTTGCAGCAACACCTGGCAAGTGTTCAAAATCACATTAAACTACTCGGGAACAAGGACTACCAGAAATTACACGACATCAATACTCCTGACTATGTGCTCATGTTTATCGCGAATGAACCAGCACTGACCTTAGCGTTAAAGGAAGACCAAACACTGTTCGAAAAAGCTTTAGACAAAAACATTGTCATCGTCTCTACTTCTACCCTGCTAGCAACATTACGCACCATCTCATACATTTGGAAGCAAGATTTGCAAAACAAAAATGCTGTTGAGATTGCGCGTCAAGCTGGTAATTTATATGATAAGTTTGTTGGATTTACAGATGACCTCATCAAGTTAGGTGAACAAATGAAAACGGCCAACAAAACATATGACGCCGCTATGAATAAAATGGTAGAAGGCACGGGTAATCTTACCAAACGTGTTCAAGACCTCAAAAAACTTGGGGTAAATCCGTCAAAAAACATTGATACGCGATTGGTTGATCGTGCCAATGAGGAGTAATTCCTTTACTTGCGCTTCTCGATCATCGAAGTACGGATCTCTTTCATGAAGTCAGATGCATAAACAAAGTCAACGACTTCTTTGTTATCCGTTGTAAGGATCTCTTTTCGATCACCTGTCCACCAGTTTCGACCATCATTGATAAACAAAATTGTATCACCAATTTCAATCACAGAATTCATGTCATGGGTAATGACAACAGTTGTGATGTCGAACTCATAGGTAATTTCCCGAATCAGGTTATCAATTACAATGGCTGTTTTTGGATCCAATCCAGAATTTGGCTCATCGCAGAAAAGATAGCTCGGATTCATCGATATTGCGCGTGCAATGGCGATTCTCTTCTGCATACCTCCCGAACACTCAGCAGGGTACAATTTATTTCTTCCTTCCAGGTTAACACGTTCAAGGCAGAAATTGACACGATCGAGCTTTTCAGCTTTCGACATTTTGGTAAACATCGTCAGCGGAAACATTATGTTCTCCTCAACGGTCATTGAATCAAACAAGGCTGAACCCTGGAACAACATCCCAATTTCCTTTCTGATCAGGACACGTTCTTTCCTATCCATTGCAGTAAAATCACGTCCATCGTATAAAATAGACCCTGATTCCGGTTGGTGCAGACCAACAATGCACTTAGTCAAAACAGATTTCCCCTGGCCAGATTGACCAATGATCAAATTCACCTTTCCCTTATCAAAAGTGCTTGAGAT
Source organism: Flavobacteriales bacterium UBA6051 (assembly GCA_002427735.1). GTDB lineage: Bacteria > Bacteroidota > Bacteroidia > Flavobacteriales_D > Crocinitomicaceae > UBA4466. The sequence goes on along the minus strand of DIYP01000006.1, from coordinate 239,936 downwards.
ATCGTGCAAGACGTGGTTGTCCCCAAAAATCTTATTTATCCCACGCACTTCAATCATAACAGAATCATTTGCGTTAGGAAGAAGTTGGCAATCAAGATACCAATACTACTTACTACAACAGCTTTCGTAGCAGATTTTCCAACATCAACGGCTCCGCCTTTCGAATAATATCCATAAAAAGAAGCAATAGAGACAATCAGAAATGCGAAGACCACTCCTTTCGTAAGTGCATAGACGATGTCTCCAAACTCAAACCAACTGCGAATACCCAATACATAAACCTCCGTGGAAGCAAGACCGCTCAAAACTAAGGATAACCATCCACCAACAAGGCTCAACCCCATAGAGAAGATGATTAGTACAGGGAAGAAAAATACAGCACCAATGATCTTTGGTAATACAAGATATGTTAAGCTATTGACGCCCATAATCTCCAAAGCGTCAATCTGCTCTGTCGTCTTCATCGTTCCAATCTCAGAAGCCACATTAGAGCCAACCTTACCTGCCAAAATAAGCGACATAATTGTCGGTGAAAACTCTAAAATGGTACTTGATCTGGTAATATAACCGACTGTATATTCAGGAAGCAGCGGAGAATCCATATTGGACGCTGTTTGCAGGGCAATTACTCCTCCCATAAATACTGACATAAGTCCAACAATAGGAATGGAATTAATTCCTATCAATTGAATTTCATCAAACAAGCGATTGCGGAAGACACTCCATTTTTCAGGCCTCGAAAAGACCACCCAGAGCATCTGCATGAACTTGCCTATATTTTTGACAATACTTAGCACTAAGGGTAAAGTTAATCCTATTTTTTATGATGACAATTAATTCACGTTGAATTCGAAACAATGAAGAATTTTATTGGTTAATTTTAGCTTTACTTGGAAAGAAAAAAAGCGCAATATCGATCCGTTCTTCAAAAGTACCTTCCTCCAGAGTTCCTAGATACAGTAGTTGATCTTCTTCTTCGTCATCGTGTCGTTTTCAAAATTGTAAAACCGAGGAAAACGAAATTGGGAGACTTCCGAGCTGGTTTCAAAGGTGAAAAACATCGTATTACTGTCAATGGAGATTTAAATCAGTACTCGTTTCTAATCACTACGCTACATGAATTTGCCCATTTGATTACATATGAAGAATTTGGTAGAAGAGTTGCTCCCCATGGAGCAGAATGGAAACACCATTACTCACAACTGATAATGCCTATTGTCAATAGCAAACATTTACCTCAAGATATCGAAAGTGCACTTCTGAACTCTCTGGTAAATGTCAAGGCATCATCATGTTCGGATGCGAACCTTCACCGAACCCTCTTGAAATATTCACCAAAAAAGGGGGATGAAACGACTCTTGAGTCCTTAGATAAAAACAGTACTTTTGCGCTCAATGGTAAAATCTTCATCAAAGGTAAATTGAGAAGAACACGCTTCCTCTGTACAGAGGCAAACACGAAAAAACAATACCTCGTAAGTGCGCTTGCACAAGTAAAAGAAATAAAAAATGGAGAATAACTATAGCATCATTATGGCAGGAGGAATCGGAAGTCGATTCTGGCCGATGTCGGTACCTGACCGACCAAAGCAGTTCCTTGATATTTTAGGAACGGGTAAGTCCTTGCTTCAGATGACCTATGAACGACTTTTGCATGTTTCGCCTTCGAAGAATGTATACATTGTTACTAATGTTCAGTATAAAGAAATGGTACTTGAACAGTTACCAGATTTACAACCTGACCAAGTATTAACAGAACCGGAGCGTAAAAATACGGCTCCCTGTATTGCATATGCCGCTGCAAAGATCCATGACTTGAATTCTGATGCGAATCTTATTATTTCTCCCGCAGACCACCTCATTATTCAGGAAAGTAATTTCGCTGCGACTATAGAAGCTGCAATTCGCTCCGCTGAGAATCACCGAATTGCAACGATTGGCATTCAACCTACACGCCCTGATACAGGCTATGGTTATATCGAATTTGAAAAATTATCCACGTTATCTCCAAACGACACAGTAGCCGTTAAGCAATTTCGTGAGAAACCAGATCTTCTGACCGCAGAGCAGTTTGTCAATGCCGGTAACTTTTATTGGAATTCGGGAATTTTTATTTGGAAATCATCGACCGTTTTAAAGGCGCTGGAAACATTTCAACCAGAACTTCATAGATTATTCTCTGCTGACCTGAGCGACTACAATACTCCAAGAGAGCAAGACAAAGTGAACCATGCTTTTTCGGCTTGTGAGGATATCTCCATCGACTATGCTATCATGGAACATGCTGATAATATTGATGTTGTTTTGGCAAGTTTTGATTGGTCAGATTTGGGAACATGGGGAAGTTTGGATACACATCTATCGAAAGATGGAAACAATAATGCCTTGGTTGGCGGCAACATTCACAGCTTTAACAGTTCCAATTGCATTGTTAATGTTCCAGAAGGAAGTACTGCTTTAATTGATGGATTGGAAGGATACATTGTGATTCAATCCGATAATCGCTTGATGATTTTAAGAAAGGAGAATGAACAGGAACTAAAGGCCTATTTGAAATCCGTGAAATAGGTTCATTCGTTTTATTGCATATAAAAAAGGGGTGAAAGTTCACCCCTTTTTAGCTACAGAGCCCTATCTCCTGAAAAGATTATTGTCTGCCTGCCTTGATTTCCTCTGCATACCAAGCATTGTAAAGGTCAAAGTAGCTTTTAGACTCCATAACGACAACCCCTCCCATAGTATCTCCATACTTTGCTGGAAGACCGCCGCTATAGATTTTCATACGTGCAATTGAAGCGCTGGGTACGTTTCCAATCGTTGCTGTTTTGACTCCATCCATCAGGTACAGCATATCCCCTTTTCGAGCTCCTCTGAATACTAATTCGCCATCATTGGTCAATTGAACTTCAGAAGAAATGGATGTAATCAGCCCTTTAATATCAAATTTCGCTGAAGACTTAACAATGTCTTCTGAAGTAATCTCTTTAACAGGAAGCGAACCGAATTCTAGCTTCATACGACCATCATCCGCTTTAGCAGTCACGCTCTCCAACTCCAAAATTGAACTTGTAAACTTTATCTGTCCCAAGTTTTCAATACCATCCATTGGAACAACTGCTACTACTCCTTTAGCTAGTGTATCTCCTTTGTACTGAATATTTACAATATGTGTTCCCGCAGAAATTCCAGAAATTCGAAAGCGTCCGTCGAAATCCGTTCTTGTGCGGTACTTACTTCCATTTGATTCGATGAAAACCTCAGCTGCATAAACAGGGTCTTCTGAATTAAAATCAACTACTTCACCTACAATATCTCCTAATGCTCCTTGCGCAAACAAATGACTTCCTGCCATTGTGATCAGCGCTATTATCAACAACTTTTTCATATGCTTCTCATTTTTATGATTAATTACACTATTGAGATGCACGAATGAATATTATTCCATAAAAAGGCATAAAAAAACTCTTCCTTCTTGCTCAAAAAGCAAAAAAGAAGAGTTCTCTTATTAATATGAAAATCAGTATTAGCCTAACTCAGCGCTTGAGCAAGGGAACTGTCGATCAACTTTTTTAAATAGTCCTTGAAGTACTTTCCCCGGACCAACTTCTATGACTTCTGTTGCTCCATCTCCAATGATGGCATGCATAGTTTGCGTCCATTTTACAGGCGCAGTTAACTGTGCGACCAGATTCTTTTTAATCTCAGCCGGATCATTTACTGCATTGGCTGGAACATTCTGATAAACTGGACATTTCGGTGTGTGAAACTCTGTCGCTTCGATTGCTGCCGCCAATTCTTCGCGTGCAGGCTCCATCAATGGTGAATGAAAGGCTCCTCCAACCGGTAAAACCAATGCTCTGCGTGCTCCTGCCTCCGTAAGTAATTCACATGCTTTTTCAACAGCAGGAACAGCTCCTGAAATTACCAACTGTCCCGGGCAGTTATAGTTGGCAGCTACAACTACACCATCCACCTTATCACAAACCTCTTCTACAACACTATCTTCCAAGCCAATAATCGCCGCCATTGTTGAAGGCTCAGCTTCGCAAGCAGCCTGCATAGCCAATGCTCTTTTCGAAACAAGCTTAAGACCATCTTCAAAACTCAAAGTACCATTCGCTACAAGTGCGGAAAGTTCACCTAGGGAATGTCCAGCTACCATGGACGGCTGGAAGGAATCACCCAAACAAGCTGCCAAAATCGTAGAATGCAAGAAAATCGCAGGTTGTGTAACCTTCGTTTGTTTCAATTCCTCGTCTGTTCCTTCAAACATTATTTTCGTAATCTCAAAACCGAGAATATCGTTTGCCTTATCGAATAACTCTTTGGCTATATCTGAACTTTCATACAGGTCCTTGCCCATTCCTGAAAATTGAGCTCCCTGACCTGGAAATACATATGCTTTCATTGTCTAAAATTTTGGACAAAAATAATTAAAGATGCGATAACCCATAAAAAAAGGGAGTGGCATTCACCACTCCCTTCCCCTTAATTAAAGGAATCTATTATTTCTTCACAACCAATTTCTCAGTTGTCATTTCTCCGTTTACGTTAACGTTCACAGAGTAAATTCCATTTGTCATTTCTGACGTATTGATCATTACATCAGATGATCCAGCTTCAACTGTTCCTAAAGCATCTGTGTATACTGTTCTTCCTGAAAGATCAGTTACTGTAATGTTCACGTCTGCAGCGTTGCTCAACTCGAATGAAACTTTCGCTTCATTAACCGCTGGGTTCGGGAATACACTCATGTTAACAGTATTCGAAACTTCATCCAAACCTACTGGCTCAAAGTTCATACGGATTGCAGGAGCAAATCCCCAGCTAACGAATGTGTTTTCAACACCGTTTGCACCGAAAGGTCCATAACAAACTGTAGAGAAGTCATCATCTCCTTTATCGCTACCACCAAGGTAAAGACGGTCTACACTATTATCAACTTTACGCACTTCCAATACATACGTGCTACCAGCATTCAATGTAACCGGTTGATCAAATCCAATTGTAGAGAACTGTCCACTTGCAATTTGAGAAGCTGGAATTGTATAATCCTGAATACCAACTTGTGTCAAATCTTGAATATCTGCTCCTACCAACCAAACGTTAATTACAACATAAAGGTTTTCAGTAGTTCCAGTTTCGAACTTAATATCAGCAGCTGTTAAAACAGCATTGTTTTCCATGAAGAATGTGTTACCCATAGAAACTACATCATCCTGATCAAATCCATAGATTCCATCTACTGTGTAGTCTTGTGCATAGATCAAGTTAGTTGTTTCAACCGTATTGTTCAATGTATTGTTGCTGTTGTCTCCATCGGCAGGCACATCAAATGTAACTGTGTATGTATCTAAGTTAGATGGAGTAACACCAGTATCCCACCAAACTGTATCAACTTCCGCTACAGCAAGCGTCACAGACTGAGATCCTGTATATAAAGATCCTGAACCATCGCTCAAGTCAGCATCAACATCAAATGTTTGTTGCAAAGCACCAAGGTTTTGAACTACTGTTCCGATGCGCATTGGCTTCACTTGATCTACCGGTACCATTGAGTAATCATAATCAGTAGCTACGTCAGCCGTCCAAGCTTTTTGAACCGCGATTTCGTTATCTGGAACATCTTCGATAGAAACGTTATCCAAGTAGAAAGGTGCACCGTCTAATCCGTTGTAGTACCATCCTACGTTTACATTTTGTCCCTGGAAAGCATTCAAATCAACGTATGCTCTTTTCCAGATATACGTTTCATAATCGTTTGAGTAAGAAGCATTCAACAAGTCAATAGAATCTTCTTCCCAAAGAATATCCATTTCCCATGTAGTACCGTCATCCAAAGAAACTAATGTTCTGATGTCAGCATTGTCATGCGTTCCTCCCAACTGTGGCGCGTGCCAGAAAATACTTGTAGCGAAATCAAATGCTACACGACAGTTATTGTTAGGCAAAGTCACCTGTGGAGTGTAAATGTACTCATCGTGCTGGTCAACACTGTTGATAAACAAAATTGCTGCACATCCTCCTGGAGCCGTACCGTTAAAAGCATCTGCATTTTGAGGATAACCACCTATTGTTCTTTGATGCCACTCTTGTTCTGGATCTGTAACAGTTGATGAAGGAGTACTCATTACTGTCCAACCAGCTGGAGGGAATGTACCACCTTCAAAATCCTCAGTAAGATAAGCTATTTTAGGGTTAACCGCTGCTGGAGCAACTGGTTTCGCTGAAGAAGTTCTCACCAACATTGGGGTAGTTCTTGCGTCTTCACGCTTCATAAGATCCGAATTTACCTGCCCAAAAACCGCGGACATAGCAAAGACGGAGATCACACTTAAGTAAATCTTTTTCATAATTGCATTTAATTTTAGAAAGTCAAAAATACTAAATAGTATCTTAAAGTCACAATTTCAGTGACGTCTAAGCATGATAACGTAAAGTGCGAATAAAAGGTTGAAAAAAAGCCAGTTAAACATTACCACAATTGGTAAATATCTTCACTTATTGTTAAGATGTGATTCAGTCCTTATACAAGGATCGCAGAAAGCTCAAACCACAATCCAGGCCGTATCGGTAGTCAGCTTGTATTAATTTTACAGAATTTGAGTAAGTGCCCGTTTGCAATGGAACCTCTGGTGCTATCTGATGCAGAGCTACTCCTTCAGGAGGGTTATTGATGAAGTCAATAGAGGCATTGTACTTCAAGTGATTGGTCTCGAAACACGCACGTAAGCGTTCATTGGAGCGAAAAATAAACGAACCAAAATAATCCGGCCAACTCTGATTCACTTTAAGGTTAGGTGGTGTTGTGCGGATCACAAGAATATCATTGGCACCCTTTTGATATGCCCATTCGACAGGCAAGGGATCGCTCCAACCACCATCAAAAAACTCTTCTCCATGCAACGCATGCTTTCCTTTTGTTACAAACGGTAAAGTGCATGTAGCAATCACACCATCCAACCATGTCTTTTTGCTCGGGTGATAATAATGAGGCTCACCCGTTACTCTATTGGTCATAACAAAGGCCAACTCTTTTCCATGAACAGTTTCCAATGCACTTTCCAAATCAAACAGCACTCTCTCATTTGCGACATCTTTAAAATAGTCTACATTCATTACACCTTGTGCTGAAATGAGCCGGTTCCAACTCATGAAATTTTTATCTTCCGCCAAAAGACACATGGCCTCCAGACACTTTTTATACTGTCCACCGAGGTAATAAGAGAGCGCAATAGCACCGCCGGAAACAGCAACATAAGAATCAAACGGATTATACCCATGCGATTGAAAAGCATCAAGTACGCCTGCGGTAAAAGAAGTTCGAAAGCCTCCACCCTGTATGACCAATGTTTTGTTCAGCATAGCGATAAAGATATAATTGTCTATCAAAACAAATATTTGCAAGAATTGAACCAAACCTCCATAAACTTTTGAAGCTTTATATCTTTGAAGTGTAAGATCTATACATATGCATGAACGCCATCCACACCAAGATTTTCTACTCAAATGCATATCATCTGAAATGGATGAGCAGGAAAAACGCTATCAACTCGAGAGTAGTTCTGGCCTTAAACAATTGAAGGCGAATAGTCTAGCCTTGCATCCTATTCGTGTCAGTCGAAAATCTTTTGGCTACGCCGACTATCCTGAGATTTCTTTCACAACAGCATTTCATACAGACATTTCGAACTTCAAGGACAACGTAGCTATCGAGTGTTTTTTGGAAGGTGAATCCAGCGTTAAAGGCATTTTACTTGGAATGGATGGAAACAAGGGACAATTCAGGCTATTCGCACCGGATTTTCCAGATTGGATCGAAGAACACGGTGTAGGGATTAAACTCGCACCAGATCACCATACGAGCAATTTAATGCGTGATGCCATCAAAGATCTTGATACTCCATCACCAACGCGTCAATTGTTCAATCGCATCCATGGAACAGATTCTTTTGGAGAGCTCCCTCAAAAGTCAACTGAAACAATTTCTTTCAGTAATGAACGCCTCAATCAGAGTCAGAAAAATGCCGTTCAATCTATGTTGTATAATGAGGGACTGACCATTGTTCATGGACCGCCAGGTACCGGAAAAACAACGACCATTGTTGAAGGAATACTGCAACTTATTAAGCTTGGAAAAAGCGTTCTAGTTTCCGCTCCAAGTAATGCCGCTGTAGATACGATAGCCAAAAAGCTGGTAAGTGTAAACGCTAAAATTCTTCGTGTTGGAAACAGTTTAAAGGTAGATGAAGACATTTATCCATATACGCCTGAAGGCAAAATGAGGAATGCGAAGGAAAACAAAGAAATTAAACGTCTTAAAATTCAATCTGAAGAATACCGCAAGATGGCGCTTCAATATAAAAGGCGTTTCGGAAAAGAAGAGCGTCAACAGCGTTCGCTTCTCATGAACGAGGTCAAGCAGATTAGAAAACAAATCAAGGAAATTCGATCTTATTTTGATGAAAAAATAGTAGAAGAAGCCGATATAGTGCTAGGGACGCCTGTTGGTTTAAGGAACTTCTTGGACGAAGATAGTACCTATGATGTGCTAATTATAGATGAGGCAGGACAAGCACTTGAACCACTAGCCTGGCTGATTTTTCCTTTTGCGGAACAATGGGTTTTAGCTGGAGACCATCATCAACTTCCGCCCACAGTTATTTCAGAAGAGGCGAAAACTAATGGCTTTGACCAACCTATTCTCGAGCGAGCATTTAAGAATTGTAATGCATTACAATTCCTAAATATCCAATATCGGATGAGGGCTTCCATTGCCTCCTTTTCCAGTGCTTATTTCTATGAGGGTAAATTATCTTCTGCGGAGAACCTTGCTGATAAAACGCAGCACCTTACTTTTTTTGACACGGCTGGAACCGGGTATGAAGAAGAAGCGGGAAAAGATGGTGTAAGCTTGATGAATCAGGGAGAAATCGAATGCGTTCAACAATTGATAGAACATGAAAACATTTCACTTTCAACAGCAGCGTTCATATCACCTTATAGCGGGCAGGTTCTGCTTGCTAAGGAATTATTGCCAAACGGGTTGAGAATTAGTACAATTGATAGCTTTCAAGGTCAGGAGCATGACGTAATTATTCTTTCGTTGGTTCGGTCAAATTTGGATGGAGATATTGGCTTTCTCAAGGACTATCGACGCATGAATGTTGCTATGACCAGAGCAAAGGAGCATCTTTATGTCATCAGTGACAGTTCGACTATTGGACAAGATGCTTTTTATACTTCTTTTCTGGACTACATTGAAAAAGTGAACGGCTACCGCAGTGCTTGGGAGCTCATGAGCTAGAATATTCTTTATATTAGAAATTGTACATGGATAAAAAAAATGCGCCATCGATTGCCGGAATCAATTTTTCGTCCAGAAACCTAATTCTGATAGCTCTGGCATGTACTGCATTCTGTCTTTTTCCAACACTTCAAAATGATTGGGTCAACTGGGACGACGACTCATATGTGCTCAGGAACACTCTTGTTCATTCACTTACTACAGAAAGCATTTATTCTCATTTTATGACTCCTGAGCAAGTCGGTCACTACCATCCACTGACAATGATATCGTTGACAATAGATTACTTCTTTTGGAAGGATAACGCCTTTGGCTTTCATTTAACCAATTTGGTGTTCCATCTTTTGAATACGATTCTTGTTTATTGGTTCATCCTGTCTATTTCAAAAAACCAATTCATCGCTTTCATTGTTTGCCTGCTATTTGGGATTCATCCTATGCACGTCGAGTCAGTTGCATGGATTTCAAGTAGAAAAGACGTACTCTATGCTTTTTTATTTCTTGCTTCAATATTGGCCTATCTCCGTTTTCGAATTGTGCAAGTCGGGCGCTATTATTGGTATACTTTGTCAATCATACTCTTCGCAGCTTCAATTCTCTCTAAAAGTTTAAGCTTCACTCTGCCAATCATACTACTTCTCTTAGACTATTATATGAAACGACCGAATCGGCGCGAGGAATTGGTTGAAAAAGTACCTTACTTTCTGTTCGGGGGATTTGGAGCATGGCTAGCTACCTTCGGACAACAGGCAAGTAACACACTTATTGGCTTCTCTGAATTTTCAATTTCTCAAACGCTATTCTTAGGAACAGAAAATGCGTTGTTCTATGCAATAAAATGCGTTGTGCCCTACCCTCTCAGTACATTCCATCCATTTCCTTCAAGCACTTTATCGCTACCAATTATTACTTACTTGTCCATCATTCCCGCCATTGGAGTTCTCTTTCTGTTGATTAAATCTTATAAGCGTAACGCTGTAATTTTCTTTGGAATTACCTTCTTTTTAATTTCCGTTGGACCAGTACTTCAGTTTATTCCAAATGGAAAAGCCATTTTTAGCGAACGATATACTTATGTCTCATATTTAGGACTCTTCTTCATAATAGCACATGGTATTTTACTTCTCGTTGGTTGGCTAAAACAAAGGCCATCCATCAAAAACTGGATTTTCACGATTATTTTAGGCTGGGTTGTAATGCTTTGTTTCCAGAGTTACAGACAAAGTAAGATTTGGAAAGACAGCGAGACACTTTGGACACAGGCGATTGAAAATTATCCAGAAAGTGACTGGGCCTACCTTAGTAGGGGGACATATCGTGTTGATCATGGAAATTACGATAAGGCATTGAGCGATCTTAATAAAAGTATTCAACTCAATCCTACTGCCGATGCCCATTATGAACGTGGAAGATTGCAAGAGAAACTAGATAAAGTGACTCTAGCCTTTGCAGATTACACCAGTGCCATAAAACTTGATTCGAACTATGCCATGGCGTATGTCAATCGTGGTGTTCTTATGTCAACAGGAAATGACTTGAGACTTCCAATCAACGATTTCAATCAAGCCATTCGCATTAAACCAGACTACGCATTAGCACATTTCAACTTGGGGCTCATGCATAAATTATCAGGTAACCTGGAAAAAGCTCTACAACATATGTCGGATGCTATTCTTCTTGAGCCGAAGAATGAGCGCTTTCTCATCTATAGGGGTGTTGTTTATGCGGATCTAACTGAGTACTCAAAAGCTATTCTTGATTTTGAACAAGTCATGAATATAGCTCCACAATCCGGGGAGCCATATCTTCTCCGGTCATACTGCTATTTTAATCAGGGCGATGTAAAACTAGCAAGAGAAGATACTAAAACCGCCATTCGCAAAGGGCATCTAGTGCCGGAAGACTATCTACAAAAGTTGGATATAAGCGAATAATCTCAAACAAAATTTCAATTGACGATAGGGGTAAGGAAGATCAGGTGTGTCTATTCTGTACATCAACTTATTAATTATGAAATTTAATCTAAAACCATTCATCCTAACCTTTGCTCTAGCGTGCTCCTATTTCTCATTCGGACAGGGACTTACACAAACCATTCGCGGGACGCTGATCGACACTGACACAAAACTCCCTATGATAGGAGCGAAAGTCATCGTAACCGGAACTGATCCCATTCAAGGCGCTGTTGCAGATGTCAACGGAGACTTTAAAATTGAGAACGTTCAAGTAGGTAGAATCGCCCTCAAAATAACCAGCATTGGCTATAAAGATGTGTATCTGCCCAATATCCTTTTGGAATCTGGAAAAGAAAAAGTCCTTCAGCTAGAAATGACCGAAGAAATCCAAACGTTGAAAGAAGTCAAGGTGACCAGCCGAAAAGATAAATCAGAATCCATCAACAATATGGCAACAGTGAGTGCCAAAACATTTACCGTAGAGGAAACGAACCGATATTCAGGGTCGCTCAATGACCCAGCCAGAATGGTCTCTGCATTTGCAGGTGTGACTGGTGATGCAGAAGGAGATAATGACATTGTTGTTCGCGGAAACTCACCTCGCGGTATTCTTTGGAGACTGGACGGCATTGATATTCCCAATCCAAATCATTTCGCGGGAGAAGGTTCAACAGGTGGTCCGGTTAACTCATTGAATGGTTCAATGCTGGCAAATTCAGACTTCTTTTCTGGCGCCTTTGCTCCTGAGTATGGGAACGCACTTTCAGGAGTTTTTGATGTTCGCTTTCGACAAGGAAATAATGAACAGCGCGAATACACTTTTTCTGCCGGTATTATTGGACTTGATGGAACTCTCGAAGGGCCATTTAAGAAAGGATATCGAGGTTCTTATCTTGTAAACTATCGATACTCAAGTATAGCACTATTGGATAAGGCTGGGATATTGGATTTTGACGGAATCCCAAAGTATCAGGATGCTTCGTTCAAGCTAGTTTTCCCGACAAAAAATGCTGGAACTTTTTCATTGATTGGGCTTGGGGGAATGAGCAATATCGTTCAAACAGACCAGGATGAAGAGCTCAAAAAAGTATATGGTATTTACGCATTTCGTGCCCGCATGGGAGTAGTTGGACTCAAACACACTTACGTTATTAGTCCAAAGCTATATGTAAAAAGTTATGTTGCTGCTACCTCTTCTGGTAATGGCGGAGAAGGACAAGGGTTACGTGCAGATAGTTCCTCACTTTATAATGAGAACAGAGAATATTTCACGGATTCAAAAATTAAGGCGCAAACTATTTTCCACTACAAATTAGACAAGCGTAACCTATTTCAAGTTGGTGCTACATATACGCACATGCGCTACAACTTTTTCTTTGAATCAGACGACAACGAAAATGGTCAGATGGTCAGACATTTGGACTCTAAAGGAAATGCGGACATGGGACAATCTTTCATCAGTTGGAAGCATCGATTTAGCGATGATCTAACCTTGATAACAGGAGCTCACTACACGCATTTTTTCCTCAATAACAATTACGCTATTGAGCCACGCGCTGGGCTTAAGTGGAATATCACACCAAAGCATAACGTTGCTTTCGGATTTGGCTTGCATAGCAGAATGGAAAGTGTTTCCACCTACCTCTACAATGAGCTTCAGGCTGATGGAACTTACAACTACCCTAATAGAGACCTGGACCTCTCCAAGAGTGCTCACTATGTACTTGGGTATGGATTCCGCATCAGTAAAAACCTTCATATTAAAACTGAACTTTACTATCAGCATTTATACAATGTACCTGTGGCGAATGATAGCGCGAGTCCATTCTCAATGATTAACGTTATGCGAGGGATTCCAGACTCACCATTAGTGAATGAAGGTACAGGAAGAAATTATGGAGTGGAACTCACTGTAGAACGTTTCTTCGATAAAGGTTTTTATTATCTCATTACAGGTTCGGTTTACAAATCGCGCTATACGGCACTAGATGGAATTGAGCGTGATACAAGATACGACGCTAACTTTGCAGCAAACGCCTTATTTGGAAAAGAGTTTGCAGTTGGTAAAAAGAAGAAAAATAAGACGATTGGTCTGAACACAAAAGTGTCCTACCTTGGAGGGAATCGATACACTGGAATTGATTTGAACGCATCTCAAATTGCAGGAACAGAAGTGCTTTCCAATGAGTATCTGGGACAAAAAGGAGACAATGTATTTTTCCTGAACTTTGGTGTTACTTATCGGGTAGATATGAAGCGAACAAGTCACTCGTTCAAAATTGATGTTCAGAACATCACCAATAACCAATCAGTTGTGTCAGAATACTATAACTCAAGAACAAATACTATTGAGCAAAGTGTTCAACTGCCTATGATTCCGAATCTCATATATACGCTTAAATTCTAGTTGGTGAATTAATGCTTTTTTGAGGTGTTAATAATCCGGGGGTTCCTGAATAAGGAGCCCCCTTTTCTTTGTTCTTACTACATTTGCTGCATGTCCTCTGACAAAAAAATATTCAAAAGGGTTCAAAAGCATTTAAGACGAGATGTTTGGGAAGCCTGGCAACAATATTCACTTATTGAAAATGGGGATAAAGTAATGGTGTGTTTATCTGGGGGAAAGGACAGTTATACGCTTCTGGATATCTTACTCCACTATCAGAAAGAATCAGATATTGACTTCTCGATAGTTGCCGTTAATTTAGATCAAAAACAACCTGGCTTTCCGGAGGAAGTTCTTCCCAAGTACCTCAGCGATCTTGGCGTAGATTTCAGAATTGAAGCAAAAGACACATATAGTATTGTCAAAGCGACAATAGAAGAAGGTAAAACAATGTGCAGCCTGTGCTCGCGTTTGAGGCGCGGCAATCTTTACAGAATGGCCGATGAACTTCAGGCGACTAAAATTGCGCTCGGGCATCATCGCGATGATATTATAGAAACTTTTTTCATGAATCTCTTCAATGGTTCGCGAATTGAAACGATGCCACCAAAGTATGTTACGGATGACAACCGGCATATTGTGATTCGTCCACTCGCCTTCTGTAAAGAGTCAGAAATTGCTTTGTATGCAGAAGAAAAAGCATTCCCCATAATTCCTTGTACGCTTTGTGGATCACAGGAAAACTTGATGCGTAAAAAAGTAAAAAAGATGATTGGAGAATGGGAAACAGAGTATCCCGGCAGATCATCATCTATTTTCAACTCATTAAAGCATATCAACCCGTCGCATTTGTTAGACAATCGATTGTTTGATTTTTCTTCTCTTGAAGAGATTCGCGACCTAGGTTCTAATCAATGATATACAACACTTGCTCATCGGCATCGTATCTAAACGATTTATTATAAAATTTTGCGAGTTTGTTCAAATTTATCACTAGAAAGTCCTCTGCTGAAATGACTGTCTCCCCTGGGCTAGGATTCGTTTGAAACCAAAATGAGTGTACCTCACAATTTTCGCGCGCTTTATATACCCCTGATTTAGGGTTAAAACTCCAACGAACAATCATTTCGTCGCGCTTTTCATCATGTCTTAGAGGAACACTAAAAATTGTCAATTGTTCACCAACCTTTTCAGTGCTTTCAAAGCTAGTCGATATGCTAAACGCGTCACTCGTATCAGAAGATGTCACATAGCCTTCGTAACTCTTTTCTTCGTATGGATGTAGGATATAATTATTGGAGAATACATCTACAATTTCTTTCATAGATCCAGGTTCAACATAGAACTCATCATCATCTTTATAAACTCGGACAAAAGCACTTGCCGCAGGGCTCTGACCGGACTCAAGACTTGAGCTGACAACATTATTACCTAAAGGGGAAAAAAGAAAAATACTACCATTTTTATCTAGTGCGAGATTAGCTACATCCGGTGAAATATTAGAAGTACAACTCTTAACTATAAAGAAAATTCCTATTACCAAGGAAGCGACAACAATCATCAACGTAAATCTTCTGGTTCCTTTTTTATTGACTCGCTCCATGAACAATTCTAATTATTAATTCACAACTAAATTACAAAAGTCTCTGGCTAACAATTATTTCTATTTGGAGAATGCCCAACAATATCCTAACTTTAGCAGCGCTATGAAAAATAAATCGTTCTTCAAGGCCACTTGAAAACGGTTTATTGGAACTTGAAAACTTGAAACCACTATCATGAAAAAAATCTTGCTACTGTGCGCAGCATTGGGATTCTTTGGTGCGGCGACAGCTCAAACCGGAGGTATTCAAAAATTGCCCGCATCTCAAAATGGAATGAATGGTAAAATGTCCAAATCAGGATACGCTGCCATGAAAAAGATGGGAGACAATAAGCCTATCATTACAAATAACGGAGGAATGGCGAAAGGCCAGTCTTCGTCTATTGAAGATACACTCTTACCGCTTTCACCTAATGGAAAATTACTTTCCGTTGACGGGTTTGAGGTAGAGTTTAAGGTGCCAAAAGATCCGGAAATCTCTGGTGTTTGTTTTACACCAAGTCCTGTTGTTCAAAAAACAACCAAGGATCCAAGTTGTTCATTTGTTGTCCCTTGTGACAATGCTGCAAATCGCGATGCTGCATCAACTGCAATAAAGTACTTCCAATTGGAATGGCATGTAATGTGGGATGGAGGAGCTGGTAGTAATATTGATCAGATTAGAATCGATGCGCTCATGGCAGAGTTAAATGCCGACTTTGCAACGCACAACATGATTTTTTGTGCCGATCCAGCAAGCTTTTATGAAGACGCTGTGAATTACACACATGATGAGAACACTGAGGAGTTTTCTCTTAAAAACACATACAATGTTAACCCAACAGAAGTAATTAACATATATGTTGTAGGTTCCATGGGACCCGGTGGTTACGCACGTTTCCCTTATGACCCAGCAGGTGGCCTAAGTTCTACGGGTGGAATTGTTTTGAACCGTGGAAATTGTACAGTTGGAACGCACACGTTAGCTCATGAGATGGGTCACGTATTCGGTCTAGAACATACATTTGCTGGAGTAGATGAAAGAGCAGAATGTTCTTCTTGTTACGAAAAAGTGCGTAACGTGAATGGGTCAAGTAATACTTCAGGTGTTCCTACACCTCTTGGAGGTCCATATGCTGATGAAGGTGACCGTGAAGGTGACTGGTGTTCAGATACAAACCCACATGACACATATGCTTACAACTGTTCAACAAGTTCAAATGCGAACGGCGCATGTGATTCCAACCCATGGAATAACGCTCCTGTGAACAATCATATGTCTTATTCATTCTGTTCTTCTCAATTTACAGATCAACAGGAGAGAAGAATGCACTGTATGATTGGTACTTATCTTGGAACTTGGGTAAGCTACGGTGGAGGTATTTGTGGGGCTCAGCCTCCTGCAGCTGACTTCGCTGGAACACCAACAACTTGGCAAGCTCCTGCGAATGTTGACTTTACAGACCTTTCAACTCCTTCAAGTATTATCACCGACTGGACATGGACATTTGATGTTGGTGCTGGTGGTAACGGTGTTACATGTACAGGCTGTACAGGTGTTAATGCCACTTATTCAGGACAAACACCTCCTACGGTGACATATCCAAACCCAGGATTGTATACTGTATCATTAACAGTTACAAGTCCAAACGGAAACGATACTGAAACAAAAGTGGATTACATACTAGTAAATCCGCCAGCAGGAGATTGTGATACTTTAACAACGCAATGGGAAAACGTTGGACCAACAATTATCACCTATGGTTTCGGTGGTGGTTGGATTGCTGGTGTTCCAGATCCTGTGAACCTTGTCCTGCCAACTGATGCAAAAGGTGTATATGAAGGTTACTTCTCGCCTAACCCAGGTGTAACGCCAATTGGAGGAGTTCGCGTAGGTCTTGGATCGCTTTACGATCCAAATGATGATATGACATTCCAGGTAACTGTTTATGATGACGATGGTGCTGGTGCGCCTGGTGCACTTATTGGAGGTGTTGGAGGTATTTCGCCAACGCAACTAGGTGTTCCAGGAGCTGGATTCTACAATGAATTCTGGATTCCTTTCCAAACACCACCTGTTCCAACCACTGGTTTCTTCCACGTTGGTGTAGAAATTTTTGCTGGTGATGCTGCGGACACAATGGTTGTTATGACATCATGTCTCGGAGCACCTGGTTGTCCGGTAGCCGAAGGTGAAGGGGATGCATCAAATCATATTTTCACTTCTGGTTTTGGTTATGAGAACCTTCTTACCGTATACGGTGCTGACTTTGACGTGGACATTATTCCTATGTTGGGTGGTTATTCACCGCTGCCGGTCGTTACAGGATATACTGAAAACGTACAATGTGATACGACCTATGTAACGATTACTGACACTGTATTCTACAGTGTTCCTTCTGGAATGTCCTATACATTTGCTGATGGAACGGTAATCAATTCAACTACAGCTTTACAAACTATTGATCGTGTTTATACAAGTCCTGGTCCAGATACATTGACGATTACTGCTGTGAACGATTGTGGTAGAGCAGATACTTCTATCTACATCATTCCATACAACTTCTTGGAAACACCGGAAGCTGAGTTTTCGGCGGTACAACCAAACCCTATTTGCGAAGGGGCTCCCGGAGTGGACTTTACGGCAAATACTGCTGGTTACGATGATTACACCTGGGACTTTGGTGATGGTACTGTGATCTCTACCGGAGGTACTGAAACCGCGAACCACCAATACGCAGCTCCAGGAACTTATTATGTTGAGTTGACCACAAGCGTTGCAGGTTTCTTACCGGCGGATACGTTCTACTTAGAAAACTTTGAAAGTGGCTGGCCTGCTGGATACGATCGCTATGACAATGATCCTTACACGCCAAACGCAGCTGTAAATCCACCATTTACTGGCACCAATGCTACGGCATGGATTGATCAAGATTTCAATGGAAACGGAAATACAGAAGCTACATCAACTTCATGGAATGGAGGGCCAACAGAAACTGCGGATGATTGGATGTTAACTACTGGCATCGGTGTTCTTCCTGCGAATCAGCGATTATTCTGGGACGCTCAGGCATTTGATGCTACGTTTGCCGATGGTTATGAAGTGCGTGTTTCAACAACGCAACTTCCTGCTAATACAACGAACTACAGTGATGTAATCTTCTCGACTACAGCTGAAAATTCTTTTGTGACAGGTAGAAGTGCAGATCTTTCAGCTTACGCTGGTCAGACGGTTTATATTGCCTTCAGAAATAACTCAACGGACATGTTCGTTCTTTCGATTGATAACATTCGTGTAGGAACAGCAACAAATGGTTGTTCCGCATCTGTTCTGAAGACAGATTACATAGATGTCGTGGATTGTTCAGTTACACCTCCAACAGCGGTGATAAATGCAAGCGCTACATCAGGTTGTGCTCCATTAACAGTCAACTTTACAGATGGAACTACAGCTGGTGATCCTGTTACTTCATGGTTGTGGAACTTTGGAGATGGAACATTCTCTTCTGCTCAAAACCCAGGCGCTCATTTTTACGCAACAGCGGGAACATACTTTGTTTCACTTGAAACATGTAATGCTGGTGGATGTACAACTGAAAACCTAACAATCACGGTTACAGCTCCGCCTACAATTTCAAATGTTGCGACGAGTGATCCAACATGTGCTGCGGCAATAGGATCAATCGTTATTACCGCATCAGGTGGAACAGCTCCTCTTCAGTATAGTATTGATAATGGTGTTACTTACCAGGCATCAAATACATTTACCGGACTTGGGGCAGCGACGTACAACATTGTTGTTGAAGATGCTTTAGGATGTTCAGTGAGTACAACAGCTACTTTGAGCTTACCTGCATCTCCAAGTGTATCTGGTGTTACACCAAATTCACCATCTTGTTTCGGAGGTTCTGATGGATCATTGACAATTACCGCAACTGGCGGTGACGGAGGTCCTTATCAGTATAGTATTGATAATGGAGTAACATTCCAAGCATCAAATACATTCACGGGACTCGGGGCAGCAACTTACAACATTGTTGTTGAAGATGGAAATGGTTGTCAGGGAACTTCAACAGGAACGGTTTCTAATCCTGCTGCAGTTACTTACTCTGCGTCTATCACAAATGAAAACTGTGGTGCTGGAGATGGAAGTATTACATTGACCGGCGGCGGCGGTGACGGAGGTCCTTACTCTTACAGTATTGATAACGGCGTTACGTTCCAGGCTTCCGGAACATTTATCGGCTTATCAGCAGGCGGATTCAATATTGTTGTTGAAGACGGAAGTGGATGTCAGACTACAGGAACTGAAACAGTAAGTGGTACTGGAGCAGCTACGATTGATGCTATCAATGAAGATATCTCTCTTACATGTAATGGCGATTGTAATGGTCAGTTAACAGCGACTGTTTCTGGCGGTACATTGCCGTATACCTATTCTTGGGAAGATGCTAGTAATAACGTTGTTTCAACGGTTGCAACGGCTACAGGACTTTGTGCTGGGACTTATACTTTAACGGTTATCGATAACGGAGGTGCTGGCTGTACAGCTGTTCAGTCGTACACATTGAACGAACCTACTGCGGTTAGCTTCGGTGCAATCGTGAATGATGAGGCATGCGGAACTGGAAATGGTCAGATTCAGATTTCTGGTGCAACTGGTGGTGACGGTGGTCCATACTCTTACAGTATTGACAACGGTGTTACTTTCCAGGCAGGTGCCACATTCACAGGTTTGAGTGCAGCAACGTATAACGTTGTTGTAGAAGACGGAAGTGGTTGTCAGGCAACGAGTACTGAAACAGTGAACTCTATTGCTGGCCCATCAATCACAAACGTTGCATCAACTGATCCTCAATGTGGATTGGCTGACGGATCAATTACAATCACTGCTTCTGGTGGTACGGGATCATTGCTTTACAGTGTTGATAACGGTGTGACATTCCAGGCATCCAATACATTTACACCACTTGGTAACGGGTCTTATGACGTCGTTGTAGAAGATGCACTTGGTTGTCAAACAACTGCTCCAACAGTTACGTTTAACGATCCAGGAGCCCCATCAATTTCTTCGGTAGCATCAACAGATGCGAACTGTGGAAATATTGATGGAACGATTACCATCACGGCGACTGGAGGAACTGCTCCACTGCAATACAGTATCGACAATGGGGTTACATTCCAGGCTGGTAATGGATTCACCGGACTTGGAGGTGCTACTTACGATATTGTAGTAGAAGACGCGCTTGGTTGTATGGTGACAACAACTGAAACTATAAATGCGACAACTGCTGTTGCATTAGTGATTGACTCTACAGGAGACGTGCTTTGTGGTGGTAATTCTACTGGTTGGGTAGCCATGAGTGTTAGTGGAGGTACTTTCCCTTACACTTATGACTGGAGCAATGACGGAACAGGAGACAACGATGATGTAGAAGATGTTCAGAACCTTGCTGCTGGTAACTACACTGTTGATGTGACAGATGTTAACGGCTGTACAGCGTCGACATCAGTTACAATCAATGAACTCTCGACTGCATTGACACTAAATGCAACGACAACGGATGAAGTTGCAGGTTCCGATGGTGAAATCGACTTGACGGTGTCTGGTGGTACTCCACCGTATACATTTGACTGGGACAATGATGGTACCGGTGACAACGATGATACGGAAGACTTAACTGGCTTGACTGGAACAACAACTTATCAGGTAGTTGTGACAGATGCCAATGGATGTACTTCAACCCTCGATGCTACTGTAAACAGTGTTGTCGGTCTTGCTGAAAATGCAAACGACATGGGAGTGTCTGTTTACCCGAACCCGAACACAGGGGAGTTCTATGTTTCTTTCGCAAACTTTGAAGGAGATGTTACTATAGAACTTACGGATGTTGCCGGAAAGCTAGTTTATACTACATTGGAAAATGTGAGCTCGAATAAAGCTGTTAAGGTGAACATCGATGAAGTTTCATCCGGTATGTACTTTATCAACGTTAAAGGAGATCAAAACACATTCTCCACTCGATTGCTTAAAAAGTAATTAACCTCTAAACATAAAAAAAGCCCTTCCTTAATTGGAAGGGCTTTTTTTATGACATCATCTCATACTACGTGACTTCGCCCGAAGTCTTCATCGAAGATGAATGAAATAAGAATTATAAGTGAAAAAAGCCGGATAACTACTTCAAAAGTGCCGCTATAATTAGTCCAGTCGAAAACGAGAGGACAAAGAAAAAGAATATTAAACCGCGATACTGTTGTTCTGTCATAGCTCATTGCTTCGAAACTATCGAAGGCGCACAAATATAAACAATTTAGATTAAGTCTAAATTAACCTTTTGGCTTGTACAGCGCGAAATAGTATCCCAATATGACACCAAGAATTCCTCCTGAAACTACATCTGAAATCCAATGAAAAGCTGTTGAAACACTCATTGCAACTATTATCGGATAGATGACATTAACCGTGCGCCAAAACTTCGACCTAAGCAGAGGATGAATCGCAATAGCCATTCCAACTGCGATCATTGTATGTCCGGATGGCCACCCTTCAGAAAAAGATTCCCACCACGAGTTACTATTCATAAAGCCAAAGCGAAATTGATGCGAAAAATCAATCGATCCCAACGGTTCAAATGGTTCCATGTCCACTCTATTCGTAAACACTTTCAAAACTGTCATTAGAATATAGGTTGAAACAAATGCACCCAATGCCCTCCAATACTGAACCCGACTATTTTCATCATTTCTCTTTTTCATTTTAAAATACTGATAGCCGATTATGAAAAGTGGTACTCCCATCCCAGCAAGCACAAACGGACTCGATAGTTTAACATATACATTATGTTGATTAAAGAAAACCGCCCATGACCAATCAAGACCTGAGACAATGACCGTCCAGGTAATGGCTGAGCATACCAAAATCCCAACGAGTAAAAGCGTTATTAGCCTACTTGTTTTCATTGAATACAATTGTTTTACCTATACTCTTTTCGCTGAGTCCGCGCTCTGATACTTCAGCTAAACTTAACTGTTTTGTTTCTCGAAAGAAATAATTCTCATCCGAAGAAATCAAGTCCAAGGCACTTTTCAAATGATGTCGGTTTGCTCCTGTTACCTGTCCAATCAATGACACGTTATTTTTTTTTGCCATTCGGTTATGCTTCATGTTGACAACGCCAATGACAAATTTTAAAAAGCCAGAGAGCTTCACTCCTGTTTTATTCATTTGATCTACTGCAGGGAAATTTGTGGAAACAACTTTTTCAGGCTGGAGAAAAATAGATCTTGTCAATGTCTTTTTCCCTATCGTATCTAAAACATAATCAGGAGAGCGATCCGAGAGATAATCGGCAAAATTCGTTTGCCTGTAATCTATAAATTCCTTAATCCCTGCATTCATGAGGTCTTTCTTATCTCTTTCAGAAGCATTTGCGATGACTTCCAAACCTAGTGCTCTTGCCAAATGAACAGCTTGAAACCCTACACCTCCTCCGGCTCCATGAACAAGAATTGTTGCTCCCTTTTCAGGTTTTAAAGCCATTAGACTTTCATAAGCAGTTAATAATGGAAGAACTATGCTTCCGACCTTTAGAAGATCTAAACGATCTGGCACGAGCGCAGTAAATCTTTCATCAACAACGATCTCTTCTGCCCATGTACCGATATCAGTAAACAATCGATAGAATGCCACGGAATCTCCTACGTTAAAGCGCTCTACCCCTTCACCTAGTTCAACTATCTCACCTACACCATCTATGCCGCCGAATTGAGGCGTTTTATACTTCAAAGTGGGAAATCCTTTCATTAAATCCATATCTACGGGATTAATGCGACTGGCTATCATTTTGATTCGGAGATCACTCTTTCCAATTGGCTCACTTGAAACATCCATCACTTTCATACCTGAAAAGAATTTTCCAGGAGCAGTTCTTACAATTGCCTTCATATCATCTTTTGGACAAATTTTGTAACTTAGTCCAAAAAAATCAAGTAGTTATATTTTAGTTACATAGTATTATTTTTGAGACTAATGTTCATTTTATTAGCATGTAGATGATAGATAAAAATGAAAAAAAATTGTCCAACGAATGTCCGGTAACATTTTGTATGAGTGTCATTGGAGGAAAATGGAAGCCAATTATCCTCTACCTAATCTCTAAGGGAGCCAATCGATTTGGTGTACTTCAACGAGGAATTGAAGGAATCAGTAAACAAATGCTTACCAAACAACTGAGAGAACTAGAACAGGATGGCATACTTAAAAGAGTCATTTATCCCGAAATTCCGCCAAGAGTGGAGTATTTTATTACTGAAAAGGGAGAGACTCTTTTTCCCATTATTACTCAAATGAGTACATGGGGGAAAAAGCATATGAGTTGAGTTTTCCGAACAAAAAAGCTCGAAGCAAAACACTCCGAGCTCTTGAACTAAACCTATGCTATTCTTTACATTTTTGTTTTAAACCATGTTGTAGCCATCTTCACCGATTCGCTCACTTCTGCGTCCTGATCATAATAATTAAACTGATGAAATGGTGATTCCAACTCTGTGTCCATCCAGTGGAGTTGTTTGTCTTTCGATGCAATATTCTCGAAATAGTTTTTTGTGTACTGTGGTAACACAGCTCCATCAGAATGGATCATAAGTATTGGGCATGTTAACTGAACTGAAGTAGGCATAGGGTCTGTAGTTAACCAATCTTCCCAGGACATTACTGCAAATTTATCCGCACTCCACTGAGCAACTGCTCCTCGTTCTGGGTTCAAATAATAATCATAAGGACCATACATCGCTGCAGAAGCATCCGTAGTAGAAATTGATGGTATGTATTCTACCGTGCCGTTTTCAGCATACTGATTCTTCGCAGATTTAGCTGCATTAATCTTCTCTTGAACACCTTCTTCACCACCGTAAAACAATTTCACCGCTTCAGCATCGTGTAACCACGAAGCAGCTGTCACCACCGAGTTAATTCTATTATCTTCCGCTGCAGCCATCAATGTATACATTGCCCCAGCGCATACTCCAAATGCTCCAATTTTTGAGTCATCAACCTCACCCAAAGACGCCAAATACGTTACCGCGTTTTTTACATCAACTTTTTTCATTTGGGGACTTTCATAGAACCTTGGTTCTCCTTCACTTTCTCCGAAGTTTCTGCAATCAAACGCTAATGTTATGAAACCTTGCTCTGCCAACTTTTGAGCATATAATCCGGACATTTGTTCCTTTATTGTTGTCCAACTTCCGGATACTACAATCGCTGGATACATCTCTCCTTCTATATAGTCCGATGGGTAATAGAGATTTCCTACCAAATTCGCTCCTTCACTGTTAAAATTTACCTTTTTCATGTTTACTTGATTTTGTGTGTGAGCTGTTAGACTTATCATGCCCGCCAGCGCTATAATTATTGATCTTTTCATCGTATTATTTTTTTGCATTTTCAATAGCCAAATTGACTAACTCACCATTCCCGGATTGGTATTTATAGTTGAATCTCATCGCCGTAATTTTCCATTGATGTTCGTGCCTCTTCAAAGTGAAATCGTAAGATCCAACAACCGTCCAAAGGTTTTCATTTTTGTTTCCTAGAAAATGTGTTGCGGTTCCATAGCAAAATGCCTTAGCTTTATCTCCCTCTATTTCAATGATAAAATTTCCGATTTGGTGATGCGTATAATCGAAACCTGGAAGAACTGCACTCCATTCTGCAATAATGTCTTTTGAACTCAGAACACTTCCCGCCACACCGGTCATGGAAGAATAATCCAATTCCACGAAATCATTGAACACTTCACTTAAATTGTTCCAATCTGATTTATCCGTTGCCACAAACAATCTGATAATTGCTTGCTCAACTTTTTTGCTCTCTAGATATTCGACGAATTCCTCGACGTTTTGCTTGACTGTATTCATCCTGTTCATCATTAACTACAGGACAAAGTTGCGCACTAATAATCTCGATGGAATTCAGAATTCAAATGAAGAAGTTTGAAAATCAAAGATGTTTCGATTTTCTATACGCATTTGGAGTAACGCTCGTATGTTTTTTGAAAAAAGTGCTGAAGTTATTTGGCGAATCAAAGTACAACCTATATGCGATCTCTTTGATGCTTTCATCGGTTTGTTTTAATAACTCCTTCGCCTTTAAAGTGATGTGATCATAGATGATTTTTGAAGCTGTCTGACCAGTCATGCCTTTCACAATAGAGTTTAAATGGTTAGGATGAACATTTAATTTATCCGCGTAATAGCTCGTCGAATGCAAATTCGCAAATGTCTCTAAGGCCGCTGTATTATTAAAACTAGACTGTACCATTGCCTGATAACGTGCCAGCAATTTCAAATCCGCCTTTTTAATTATGCTTTCACTCTCAACGGTTTCAACTTGGGTATCATAGCAACGCTTTACATAATTCAATAATACAATCACCCAAGCTTCAATAAGTGCGAACTTATCTTTTTCTCTACCATAATACTCTTCCCATATATCATGAAATATGCGCAGTAGTTGCTCAGAACCACTTTTTTCTATTGTGAATGGTATGGCCTCTTCAATTTTAAGGAAAGGGAAGTGACTCAGTAGATCATTGAAATGATGCGATTGTGCAATAAACTCTTTGGAAAACATGACATAATACCCCGACCAATTTGGAGCAATATCCCATGACAAGATCTGAAATGGTGAATTAAAAAAAACTGTTGATCCCTCTGGAAAATTGGAGTGATGGCCAGAGACGACAATTCCATCTCCCTCAGCTTTAATGGCTATTGCATAGAACTCATGTCTGAAAGGCTCCATTTCATGCACCACGGTTGGCATATTATCCTCAAACTTGCGGATATCGAAATGTGGATGCTTGGGAGGAGCGATGTTAATCGCAGAACAATAATCAGCTATTGTCTTGAATTGCTTCACCGAACTAAAATAAAAAGAAGTCCCAAAGTATTGGGACTTCTTTTCATCTATTTACTCTTTCACAAAGCGCACAGAATGTCGCTCTTCTTGTGTTTGAAGTTGTAAGATGTAAACACCAGGAGGTAATCCGGAAACATTCATCTCCTTAAAATTCCCTGAAACGTCAAGCATTCGCTGCCCAAGCATGTTTTGCACTTCCACAGCATTCACCTTATTTGTCAAATGCGAAGCATCAATATGCAGTACCTGTCCTGTAGGATTTGGATAGATTGTGATTTCATTAGTTCCCTTCTCTGCCAAACTGAGATTGTCGACAACAAAACAAGCAGACGTATCCATACAGTTCATTTCTGAAACAATGACTGCATAGCTGCCATTATTTGAAAGTGTAATTGACTGCGATGTCTCCCCTACCAAAATACTGTTTCCATTATTACAATCGAGCCACTGATAAGAGGCATTATCTAAATCAGCCATAAGTGTATTTCCCATTTGGGTAAGTGAATAGTTGGGAGCACTTGCGAACGTACAGGTTCTTGTTCCATAATTATTCAACTCTGTTTCAGTCATGAAATGAATACCACTTGCGGGTGCCGCATTAATGGTAAAATAGTAGAAATCTTCGGCTTCCTGCTGTGTGAATCCCATGTTCACATAATAATTAATATAGGACAAGTGATATGGATGACCAACTGGAAAATCAGTAGCATCATTTGAGCCATCGCTCCATGAATGGACACCAACTTCTGCGTCTACATCAACGACACGAATCAGACCTCCCACAAACATATCCACTCCTCCAGAAGCAATGAAAGCATCCTGACTGTAGGCCGTAACTGCAGGAAGGTAGTGCTTGTACCCTCTGTTTCTAAGATCCTGAGAAGCAATTAAATTAGCATTATCATCAGCGCTACCGGGCACTTGCATGAATACGAGTGTCGTAACGTTTGGATAGTTGCTGATAAAACTCTGCACAACTGAAGGTGTGGAACCATCTATATAACCATGAAGAACTGCAAAAGTAGAACTCGCATTTTCCACTTCAAAGGAAAGAGGTTGGTTTTCATTAAGGCTGAGCATTGAAAGATAATTCTCCAATCCGAGCGTGTCTACAATACAATCACAACTTTGCGAAATCTGAGTAAATCCGTTCGAAGAAAATAATCCGAACAAAAGAATAAAGGTAAGTCTCCTAACTACCATAATTTTTAGTTTTTAATTAATAAATAATGACAATTAGGGCATGCAATCGAATGATTGCAAGAAGCAACTTAGATTCCCAATTCCTTCCCTAATGATGAAATCTAAGTCGACACAGAACGTGCAAACTTCCTCCATTCCAAATATAAAACAATTTTATTGAATGCCTTTCATCCCAATATGGGGATCATTTAGCCAAGTGTTTGACCATTTTGACATGCGGAATTCCATCTTCATCAAAATACTCACCTTCTTCAGTCCAACCGTTCTTTTGATAAAAATCAACCGCTGAATCTCTCGCGTGGCAATACATCAGCGAACGACCTGATTGAATAGATAAGTGTTCACAAAAACGCATCATTTCTCCTCCTATTCCTTGACTGCGTTCATCGTCAGCAACAACAACGCGTTGTACCTTCATTTCATCCGAAAGAGGAACCAATACTGATGTTGCCACGATTCGTTTTTGACGATAGCCAGCGATGTGAATGTGCTTTTCTTCCTCCGCCAACTCTTCCGGCAAGAATCGTGCGCCAAGTGGAACTCTCAATATCTTTTCACGCAATAGAACTGCCTCTCTCCAATCGGTAGAGTTATATTCAATTTTTTTAAAAACGATTGAACTCATTCCACAATTCTATTCCAAATATCCAGGTATATTTTCCACTCGTCATTTTCTTTTTTCCAGACGATAACATACTTTCCTTTCCACGGAATTTCAGTTCCGAGAGAATCTAAACTCTTTCCCTCATAATATCCGTAATCATATGCTTCATCCTCCCAAACCTTAATTTCAATAGGTGTAACCTTGTGATAGCTAATATCACCACCTCCGGGTGCATTCCAATAAGCTGTAATTTCCTCTCGTCCTTTAATGATATCACTATTCGTTGGGAAAATACTTGCTTCAGACGAATACATTTCACCTACCCCATCAAAATCACCTTCCATAACCAAAGCGGAAAAACGAGTAACCTGAGTTTTAATAGCTTCAAGATCTTGCTCTGTATTCTGAACAATATCTTCTTGGGATGAAGGCTTCTCAGAACAAGCGACAAACAATAAAAGTGACAATGGAATCAATAAATATTTCATGATAGCGGAATGTTTCGAATGAAGATAGAACTTATTGGAGGTTATCTCACCTTTTTAACCAACATTAACTCATTCCCTATGCAAAACACATTCATTTTTCTTCATCATGACGTTTTCTGCGCTATCAATTACCTGATCAGATACTCATAGAAAACCGTATCTGATGTGTCCTCATCAAGTTTCCTGAAGCCTACCTTTTCCAGTACCTTGATCGAACCGATATTGGATTTCTCAACACCGCCTGAAATAGACTTTATTACTCTTTTCGTTTTCGCCCATTCTACTATTCCATGGACAAGTTCTGTACCTAAACCTTGCCCCCAGCTTTCAGCGTGAAGTAAATAACCAAATCGAATCGAGCACTGGTCGTTGTTCCCTTCATCGATGTGACAGAAAACAAAACCTATCAACGCTGCACTGGACTGTAAATTGACACGCAAAACAAGACTTTCGTTCACCCGATCTTTTAGCCATTGACGCACTTTTATGGTAGTGTCGATCGTTTGCCAACCTGGGGGCAGTGATTTGGTAACTTCAGGACTCAAAATGTCTTTGGTTCGTTCGGTGAGATCTTCGGAGATTTCTGCGCTATTCAAAGAAACAATATTCAACCTTTCGGTATCAAATTGAGCCGGAATTAAGTGATGAATACCCATGCAATAAATATATCTAATTAAGCGGAGTGCTAGAGATGAATTTTACATTCTTCAAAATTCACTTCAGGATAGTTTTGCTCTGCCCAATTACTCAATTGAACCAAGACTGGCAGCAATCCTTCAGCTTTTTCAGTTAATGAGTATTCAACACGAGGCGGCGTTTCTGCATACGCTCTTCGATTAATCAAGCCATCTTCTTCCAATTCCTTTAATTGGCTTGTAAGCACCTTTTTAGAAATTGTTGGTGTTAACACATGGAGTTTCCCAAATCGAAGAGCACCATTGGAAAGTAAATACAAAATGATCGGTTTCCATTTGTTACCAATCACATTCATGGTATGAACCAATGTGCACGAATTTGGATTCTCAATATACTTTCTCGACATAAGTTACTTTTTGGTAACCACTATTATTACTAATTCAGCAATCATTAGTTTCAAATATATACTATTATTAGTTGCTTTGAGAAACTAAAAAGTAAATAAGTAACATGAAGAACATATTTATTATTAACGGTCACCAAAAATATCCCTTTTCAGAAGGTAAGTTAAACGCGAGCTTAGTCGAGAAAGCTATAACCTATTTTGAAACCAAGGGATATGAGGTGCGCATAACAACAATGGAAGATAACTATGACGTAAACCAAGAAATTGAAAAGTTCAAATGGGCCGACCTGATATTCTTCCAAACTCCACTTAACTGGATGGGAGTTACATGGTCGTTCAAAAAATACATTGATGAAATTTTCTCAGCAGGAATGATGGGCGAAATGTCAAATGGAGATGGAAGAACGAGAACTGAACCAAAAAAGAACTATGGACTCGGAGGAAAGTTGAATGCCCAATATATGATTTCTGTTACTGCAAACGCTCCGAAAGAAGCATTTAACGACCCAAATGAGAAGTTCTTCAACGGTATTAGTGAGGATGATTTATTATTACCGATGCACTTGAACTTCAAATGGTTTGGACTGCAGAAGCTACCTACTTATTTCGCATATGATGTAATGAAGAATCCAGATATAGAGAACGACTTTAAACGATTTAATATTCACCTTGAAAAAAATATAAAATGATGCGACCAACCCCCAAACACATTGCTCCAGACTTAGCGGTTAAGACACTTGATGGTGCCGACTGGCAGTTAAATGATCAAGCACCAGAGAATTTTACTATGATTGTATTCTATCGAGGCCTACACTGTCCGGTTTGTAAAAAACATCTTCAACAATTGCATGAGCTCATCCCTGCATTTGAAGAAAGAGGAGTACATGTCATTGCCGTTAGCATGGATACAGAGAAAAGAGCACGATTGTCCAGAAAGGATTGGGAATTACCTAACCTTAAGTTAGGATACGAATTGAGTAAAGAATCAGCCGCAGAATGGGGACTTTATCTAAGTGAAGCAGTCAAAGATGGAGAGCCTGCAATTTTCAGTGAGCCAGGATTGTTCTTAATTGATAAAGAGAACAAAGTATACTATTCAAACATCAACAGTAATCCATGGGGACGACCATATCTTCCAACATTTGTTAAGGCGGTTGATTACGTCGTAAAGTCAGGTTATCCCGCGCGAGGAGAAATGATTGAACATTGAAACAAGACAGCAAATAATTGACATGAATTCAGGCCCTGCATCTTTTACTGCAGGGCTTTTTTGTTTTTAGAAGACGGCATTCTCCAATGCTACGAAATGGATAACGGCAATGATCAGTTAACAATTCGCAGATACGCGTTCAATACGTTAAATTTGATTGGATAAAAATCGTCTCTATCAATGCTCAAAATAAGCTGGGATAAAAATTATGTACTATCACTGCCCGAAAACCACCGTTTTCCAATGGAAAAGTACGATCTGTTGCCACAACAACTATTGTATGAAGGAAGTATTTCTGAAGACAACCTGTTTATTCCTAAAAAGGCAAGTAATGATCAAATTTTGCATTGCCATACGCAAGAATACCTTGATAAATTAGTATCACTTGCGCTGTCCAAAGATGAAATAAGAAGAACCGGATTTCCCTTGACCAAAGAACTTGTTGAAAGAGAGTTCTTAATTATGGGTGGGACAATAGAATGTGCTAACTATGCACTGGAACACAACATATCCATGAATATTGCCGGTGGCACGCACCATGCTTATTCTAACAAAGGTGAAGGTTTTTGTTTACTCAATGACCAAGCGATTGCGGCCATGCATTTGTTAAACAGTAAGCTTGCCAATAAAATTCTCATTGTTGATTTGGACGTTCACCAAGGCAATGGTACTGCGGAAATCTTCGCAACAAATCCGAACGTGTTTACCTTTAGCATGCACGGCGCATCCAATTACCCAATGAAAAAGGAAAAATCCGATTTGGATATCCCTTTGGAGGATGGTATTCAAGACAAGGCTTATCTTGACCTTTTGGACTACCATCTAAAAGAAACACTTGACACTTTTCAACCCGATTTTATTTTTTTTCAATCCGGTGTTGATGTTCTAAAATCAGATAAACTAGGACGACTTGGACTTACTCGAGAAGGTTGCAAGACACGTGACGCTATTGTCCTTTCATTAGCGAAAGAAAATGAGTTACCAATTGTTTGCTCCATGGGCGGAGGGTATTCTGAAAATATCAAGGATATTGTTGAAGCACATGCGAATACATATCGATTGGCGCAGGAAATCTTTTTTTGACAAAAAACAGCCGTTGGCTTATTTAGTATCTGAATAATTCGTTGCTACAAATTCTCCCCAGTCAACAATCGCATTCAAAAGCGGTACCAGTGTTTTTCCAAAATCCGTTAGAGAATATTCAACTCTCATTGGTGGTTTTGCAGTAAATACTTTTCTCTTTACTACTCCATCCTCCTCAAGGCCCCTCAGTTGCAGGCTCAACGTTCGCTCTGTTACTCCGGCCATTTTCTTCTTCAATTCATTGTAACGAAGAGGCCCCTCAATCAAATAGAATAGTATTACAGTTTTCCACTTTCCTCCGATGATTCCCATTGTAACACTCGTGCAGCAGGGATATTCCTTTCCTTTTACTTTATACATTTCAATACTTTTTTGAAGAAATTTTAAACTATCCTTTTTGACCGTTATTGCGAAGATAGTAAACTATACATAGTTTTGCTACTATAAATAATATAGTTTAAAATTATAACAGCTTATGAGAGCAATGATAATCGGTGAATATGGGGAAAATTCACAGTTCGAAACGAAAGAAATGGAGCAACCAGATGTACAAAAAGGATCGGTGCTCGTAAAAGTAGCAGCGTCTAGTGTAAACACCGTCGATACTATGATCCGCAAAATGGGAGAAAACCTGCCCTTTTCTCCGGCAACTCCGGCAATTCTGGGAATGGACTTTGCAGGAACGATTGTGGCTATTGGCGAAGACGTTGAGCATTTCTCCATTGGAGATGAAGTGTACGGTTGCGCAGGAGGATTGGGAGATTTACAAGGAACATTGGCTGATTATATTGCTGCCGACAGCAAATTGATTGCTCACAAACCCTCAAACTTAAGCATGAAAGAAGCAGCTGCATTACCGTTGGTAGGAATTACGGCTTATGAAGGTTTGATTCGTGCCAATATCGGTAGTGGACAAAAAGTGCTGGTACATGGTGGATCAGGAGGCGTTGGACACGTTGCTATTCAAATTGCGAAGCACTTCGGAGCAGAAGTATATTCAACAGGAGGTGGTAAAAAGCAAATGGAAATCATTGAATCTCTTGGTGCGAGTGCGATAAATTACAAAACTGAATCTGTTGAAGATTATGTTAAAACGCATACAGGTGGAGCAGGGTTTGACGTCGTATTTGATTCTGTAGGCGGCCCAAATCTTATTAATTCATTTAATGCTTCAGCCCTCAATGGTCAGATTGCAACCACAGTCTCCTTATGTGAGTTAGATCTTTCAGTCGCTCACTTCAAGGGTTTATCACTACATGTCGTATTCATGCTAATACCAATGATCTATAACCAAAAAAGAGCAGATCATGGGAAAATCTTACAGCACTTAAAAGAAATCGCCGAAATGGGGCATCTAACGCCAATTGTTGACGCTCAAACTTTCCCACTTGAAGATGCGATGAAGGCACACTTGCATTTAGAAAGTGGAAAAGCGATTGGAAAAGTAGTCATTGAGAATTAAGAATAATTCACATCACAACGTGTTAGAATTTGAGGAAATAAGCAATGGATACAATCGCGTATTCCAACAAAACGAATTGAGCATAGGTCTTGTCGTGCCAATAGAGCATTATCCTAGTTCTCCAATGCCTGCCATGACAGACCACTTGCAAAGAGTTCAGGAAGCAGAGCAATTAGGGTTCAAATCTATTTGGCTCAGGGATATTCCATTTAATGTTCCTTCATTCGGTGACGCAGGGCAATTATTTGATCCATTCACATATCTGGGCTTTTTAGCTGGTCACACATCAGAAATTGCACTCGGAGTGGCAAGTATTGCTCTTCCACTTCATCACCCGGTTCATTTAGCAAAATCAGCCGCAACGATTGATCATATTTCGGGAGGCAGACTCATTCTTGGTGTGGCTTCTGGTGACAGACCAAATGAATACCCTTCAATGGGACTTCCATTTGAGCAAAGAGGAGAAATGTTTCGAGAAGCGTTTGATTTCATTCGCCTTGCTCAAGAAGATTTTCCAACGTACAATTCGACTCATTTTGGGTCGATGGATGGCACAATAGATGTCCTTCCGAAACCAATAAGCAAAAGAATTCCACTTCTGATCACAGGTCATAGTCAACAATCACTGGAATGGAATGCCAAAAATGGTGACGGATGGATGTCTTACCCAAAAGATTTGTTCAGTCAAAATACGACTATTGCTCAATGGAGAAAACACATTGAGACATCAGGCGAACACAATAAGCCCTTTATGCAACCATTGTATGTCGAGTTGCAAAGAGACGATCATTCTAAAGCTCAACCAATTCCTCTTGGATTGAGAACTGGTCCAAATCAGCTCGTTGATTATTTACTAAAACTTAGAGAAATTGGTGTCAATCATGTTGCCATAAATTTGAGATTTAATAAGCTAGAAATGGACAAAACTCTGGAAGTACTTTCAGAGATAGTATTACCCAATTTTCATAAAACCTAAAAGAATGGCTAAGACAATATTTATTACAGGATCTACTGACGGCATTGGAAAAATGACTGCTCAGAAATTGGCAATTGAAGGAAATGAAATCATACTTCACGGAAGAAACAACACGAAATTGGACCGAACCATTTCCGAGCTCAAAGAGCTTAGTGGTAATAACCGTATAAAAGGCTTCGTTGCTGATTTATCCGATTTGGCTGCAACACAAAATATGATAACTGAAGTAGCATCGACCGTGCCCAAAATTGATGTATTGATCAACAACGCTGGAGTTTTCAATAGTTCCACAACGACAAACAAAGATGGATTAGATATAAGATTTGTTGTAAACTATCTGGCACCTTTTGCCTTGACCGAAGGATTGATTCCTTCATTGCAAAAAGGAACGAACGCCCGAATTATTAATCTTAGTTCAGCGGCTCAAGCTCCTGTCTCCTTAAAAGCATTAAAAGGCAATGCGGTTCTGTCAGCTCAAGAAGCCTATGCTCAAAGTAAACTTGCCATTACCATGTGGAGTTTCGCCTTAGCAGCGCAACTCAATGATATTAATGTTGTAGCCGTGAATCCAGGTTCGCTGCTCAACACAAAAATGGTACAAGAAGCATACGGACAACATTGGTCTCCGGTGGACAAAGGAGCAGACATTCTTTGTGAACTCGCTACTTCCGCAAAACACAATGGTGTAACCGGTAAATACTTCGATAATGATCAGGGAAGCTTTGCGAGCGCTCACTCAGAAGCATATGACGACGAGAAAATTCAAAATTTACTTCAAACAACCAAAGACTTGATGTCATCATTGTAATTTAGTGCTTATGAAAATAATGGTTCCACTACTGCTAGCTGTAATCTTTCTGTCCTGCTCTAATCCTCCAACCGATATTGAAAATGATTCAATGGAGGTAACCGATAAGGTTTCAAACGAGGTGATCCTGAGTGAAGACCTAAACTGGGAAAAGCTAAATCCAGCAAGAGGAGATAAGAGTCCTCAAGCCGCTACCATATGGGGCGATAGAAATGCCAACGTACCAACTGGTTTTTTGGTGAAATTCGTTGATGGTTTTTCTTCTCCCCCACATATTCATAACGTCAGTTATCGCGCAGTGGTAATAGATGGTTTAGTTCACAATAATGAACCGAATGCAGAAAGCATATGGATGCCTTCTGGCTCTTTTTGGACACAACCAGCAGGAGATGCTCATATCACCTCAGCTTCTGGAGAAACTAATATTGCTTATGTGGAAATTGAAGAGGGGCCCTATCTTGTCCAACCGATGGACGACGCTTACGATAATGGTGAGCGACCTTTGAATATTCATGCTTCAAATGTTACTTGGTTGGATAAAACCATGGTGAGTTGGATTAAATCGAACAGTGACGTTGAAATCAGTATGCTATGGGACACAAAGGAAAAGAATGGTCTAAGCGGATACTTTGTGAAAATACCAAGTGAATTTAAAGGGGAATTGATAAGTCAGGGAACTACTTTCCAGTGCATTGTAGTTTCAGGAAAATTGAATTATTCAATGCCAGAAAATCAGCAAGTAAAACAATTAGACCCCGGGAGCTTTTTCCGATCAACAAATAGGGCAATTCACCAGCTATCCAATACATCCAAGGATTCAGCTATTCTTTATATTCGAACGAATAGTGACTTTGTAATACAAGATTAGTTTAGGACATCGGTAAACCAGATAGCGGTGAAGATCCTGTGAATTGTGTTCTAACTTCTGAACATTGTGTTTTAGTCAAACGAGTATCCTGTCTTATCTTTGTTACATGGCAGATGAAAACATATTTCGAATTGAATCAGTAACGCAGTTCTACCAAGCAATCGGGAAAGAGAAACCGAACCATCCCATGATCGGAGTCATTGAGATGAATGAACTGAACGTCTCAGATGAGCAAATGGCCATGTATAAAGATGTCAAAATGACCTCTGATCTTTATTGCATCATGCTAAAAGATGGCGATTGTGGGCTACTTTACGGAAGAAATAAGTATGACTTTGAAGAAGGCGTTCT
This sequence comes from Flavobacteriales bacterium UBA6051, assembly GCA_002427735.1. Lineage (GTDB taxonomy): Bacteria > Bacteroidota > Bacteroidia > Flavobacteriales_D > Crocinitomicaceae > UBA4466. Next base: position 203,687 of record DIYP01000006.1, on the reverse strand, counting down.
TCAGTTTCTGGCTCCTAACCAGATCATTCAGTCAAATGATTCATATGTTCCCAGTTCGTATGGTTTCTTTCTAGTTTTTCATCCGGATCTTATTCGAAACTTCGACTTAGGTAAGAGAATCAAGAAGTATAACTTCTTTAGTTATGGCGTGTACGAAGCGTTGCATCTTTCAAAAAAAGAAGAGGACACCTTGATGGAAATCGTCAATAATATACGGGAAGAACTGCAAATGAATATTGACAAACATAGCCAAGAAGTATTGGTAACCAATATTCAATTACTGCTCAACTACTCTGAACGGTTTTATGAAAGACAATTCATCACCCGAACAAACAGCAGTTCTGACGTGGTAACAAAGGTCGAAGAATTAATCCAGACATATTACGAGAATAATCTTCATTTGGAGCATGGTACTCCTTCTCCAGAATACTTCGCAGAGAAAGTGAATTATTCCAACACATACCTTAGTGATATGCTGAAAAAAGAGACCGGAAAAAGCACGAAAGACCATATTGATGAACATATCATTGAGCTGGCAAAAACAGAATTGGCTCAAACCAATAAAACGGTCAATGAGATAGCTTACAATTTAGGGTTCAATTACCCGCACTACTTCAGCAGGCTATTCAAGAAAAAAACGGGGGAATCTCCTAATATTTATCGATCACAGTTCCTCAATTAATAATAAAACACATCAAGTAATCCGCTTCATTTTAAAGCGGATTTTTTGTATCTGAATATTGTGTTCTACCTTCTGAAGATCGTGTTCTAAATGCTGATTTAGTTGCAGTTACTTTGAACTAAGCAATTGAATAACCCATTAAAACACATAATCATGGCAAGAAGAAAATTAGCAATCGATCAGGCAACAGCTTCAAAAGATGTAAGTGGAAAAGTATACATCGTGACTGGTGCAAATTCCGGTGTTGGACTGGAAACAACACGACAATTAATAAAACAAGGAGGACATGTTGTAATGGCGTGTCGTCGAATTGAAGCAGGTGAAGAGGTAGCGAAGTCTTTTTCTGGACTTAAAGGAAGTTATGAAGTAATCAAATGTGACCTCTCCGACTTACAGTCTATTCGCGATTTCACGCAGGCTTTCTTAAGCAAACACAGTCAATTAGACGGACTAATGTGCAACGCAGGATTTGTAAACATGAGAAATCAGGTTGAACATACAAAGCATGGTTTTGAGACAACTATTGCGGCGAGTTACTTTGGACACTTCCTAATGACAGAATTATTGCTTGATGTATTGAAGTCAACACCTGGTGCGCGTATGGGAATTCTTTCCTCCGTCGTGCATGCAGGAAATCCTAAAAACAGACATAAAGTTCATTTGGATGACTTGAATTGGAACAAAAGAAAATATCGAAATATCGCCGCGTATGGCGAGGCCAAAGTAGCCAACAATTTATATGCACTCGAATTGGCGGATCGCCTGAAAGATCATGATGTATCAACAGCTTCGATTCATCCAGGGTGGGCGCGATCTAACTTCGGAAGCGGTGGAAACTTCCTCATTCGAACACTAATGACGGTCATGCAACCATTCATTAAAGGAATGACGGACAGTAATGAAGAGTCCGCACAAACTTCTCTCCACGTTTTATTATCCGATGACGCACCTAATCACTCAGGAGCATACTTCAGTCAATGCAGCGTTTTATACAGAGATAAAGAATGTAAGCAAGGTGGATGGCCAATGAAATCGCCTAACCCTAATGCAACCGACCTGGAAACAGCCAAGAAATTGGTAAATCAGACCTATGAAATGGTTGGGTTAGAACCAGCTTAAATGTCGTTTAAACAAAAAGCCCTGTGTCACTATTGCACAGGGCTTTTTTTATATACCTACGTATACTAATTTGTTTCATTACCAAAAAGTATACATCATTCGAAAATCAGTATAAGAGTTAAGAGCCACTTCATACCCACCTTTGTATTGTTATTAATTAACTAAAAAAACAAAAAGATATGAGTACTAATCAATTTGGAAAACAAGGGTGGACTCCCGACAGAATAAAAGACTTAAATAGTAAGACCTTTGTCATAACAGGCACCACGAGCGGGACAGGATTCGAAGCGGCAAAAATCCTTTTATCAAAAGGAGCAAAAGTCGTGATGCTTAATCGAAACGTAAAGAAATCTCAGGAGACGATTGCAACACTCAAACAAGAACTAGGTGATCATATAGATGTGTCTACTATTCAAATGGATTTGGCGGAGCAGGCTTCTGTTAAAAAAGCGGCAGAAGAAGTGCTTCAGGTTGTTCCTCGGATTGATGCATTAATGTTGAACGCTGCAATTGCTCAAGTACCGAATCAAACTTTTACGAAAGACGGATTTGAAAGTCAACTCGGTGTAAACCATTACGGCAATTTTCTTTTACAAATGCTTTTGTACCCGCGAATTGATGAATCAAATGGACGCATTGTAGTGGTTGCCAGTATGGGATATGATATGGGGATAAAAACAATCCAGTTCGATGATATGAATTGGGACAAAAATTATCATCCAAACAAAGTTTACTCTCAAAGCAAGCTAGCCCAAATGATGACAGCATATGAACTACAAGACAGATTGAAAAAAGCGGGTAAAACCAATGTCAAAACCTATGTATGTCATCCGGGAGCATCGAGAACTTCATTGATTAAAACAAATGGTGGATTGATGATGCGATTCATATGGCAACTCATGAAATTATCGCCAATGGTTCAATCTGCCGAGAAAGGTTCTTACCCAGAAGTTATGTGTGCAACTGAAGATGATTTGAAAGAGCGAGCTTTATACGGGCCAACGGGCAGAAACTACTGGACAGGACCTGTGGGTGAATGCAAATTAGAATCGCACGCAACAGACAAAGCTGTGATGGAGCAACTGTGGGATTTATCGGAAAAAGAAACGGGTCGTACGTGGAATTTTTGAATCCATTAAATTTGAGTAGAAGAAATGAAGCACTTTAGTACATTATCATCATATTTTGAATACTTGGAATTGCCCCAACCGGAGCATCCGATGCTCAGCATAATGTCTGCGGCGGGAGATGATTTTCTTCCTTGCCCTAAGGAAAGCTCCTCTCCTATTACAAATGATTGTTATACAATCAGTCTAAAGAAAGTAGTGAGCGGCGAATTAAACTACGGACGAACAAAATATGATTTTGAAAATGGAGCGATGTTCTTCATGTCTCCAAGACAGGTTTTGCAATGGGACAAGAGCGCCGTATTCGAGCAGAAGGGATTTTCAATCAACTTTCACGAGGACTTTGTAAAGGGTACTGAACTGGCGCAACAAATCAAAAAACACGGATTCTTCTCTTACTCAGCAAATGAAGCGTTACATCTTTCTCCTAGTGAGGAAAAGCAAATGGAGTCAATTGTTGAGAATATCGTTATTGAATACCACAACAATCAAGATGCATTTAGCAAAGACATTATCATCTCTCAACTCAGTACATTATTGAAGTATGCCAATCGATTTTATGAACGACAATTTATCAATCGGCAGGAAATGTCAATTGACTTGTTGGAACAATTTAATCAGCGGTTGGAAGAATATTACCAATCTGGACAACTCCAGGAGAACGGTGTTCCCAGTATTGAAGAAATAGCGCATAAACTATCAGTGACTCAACGTTACTTAAGTGATACACTTAAAAAAGAAACTGGCAAAACTACAACGGAGCACATTCAATTGTTCCTGATCAATGAAGCGAAAGATTTACTGCTTGCACCAAATGCTTCTATCTCGGAAACCGCCTATCAGCTTGGATTTGAGTATCCGCAGTACTTTTCAAGATTGTTCAAAAAGAAAGTTGGAATAACACCGAAAGAGTTTATTGAAAGTCATGCGATGAATTGATTGTTGAACTGTATTCCGAATATTTCAGACCGGATCAACTTGAAACCTTGAAGTGCATCTTCATTCCTTCATGTGAAGCAACAAAACCGAGCTCTTCATAAAATTTGATCGCTTCAGGTCTTTGTTTATCTGTCGTTAATTGTAAGACATGGGCTTTTCGCTCTTGTGCTCGGTTGATTGCCCACTCGAACATCTTTGTGCCCAGGCCTTTGCCGCGGAAGTCCTTATGAATTCTAACAGCTTCAATTTGTGCTCTGATCCCTCCTTGATACGTCAGGTATTGGATGAAACTTAGTTGTAGAGTACCGATTATCTTTCCGTCATTTGCCTCAACAACGATTAACTCTTGGTTAGTATCAGCATGAATATTTCTAAATGCGTCAAGGTAACTTTCGGGGAGAGGTTCGCGATAATCTTCCCGTTTCATTCCTAACTTATCATCAGCAATCATTTCCACTATGAACGGAACATCTTCGATGGTAGCTTTTCTAAACTTCATGTTCCAAAGTTACCCAAAGAAAAATAGCGAACTAACTTCTTTAAAACACCTAGCTATTGCTTTTTCCCATTTCAAATACTCTGTTCAATTGTTTCTTACGGAATGTGTCGGTTGAATTTTTTATTGTAGCAATGTAAGTCACTTTAACTGGTTTAATTCCACAAAAACGTAAAGTCCCTTTTTTGAATTGATTTATGGCAGGGCTTTCCATAAAAAGTCTGTCATACCACCTTGGTGTATCCGCTGTCATGATAATCCTTCCTGTTTTCCCCTTAAGGAGTCCTTTGGGAATTGGTTTTCCCTCAACAAATTCGAACGTAATTCCAGGAAGAAATACGCGATCAATAAATCCTTTCATTATTGCTGGATAACCATACCACCACATAGGGAAAACCCAAACTAAATGGTCGGCTTCCTTTATTTGCTCAATAGCATTCAATAAATCCGGCTCTAATTCAGTTCGCTTCCTATAGCCGAACTTTAAATTTGGATTAAAATCAAGCTCTCGAATATTAATTGAATGAACACTACTCCCAGATTGTTTTACCCCATCAATATAACTCTGAGATAATGCTTGGTTAAAACTTTCGACGTCTGGATGACCATTGATGACTAATATTTTCTTGTCCATACTTCCATTCTTTCTTCAAAGAACTCAACTATAGAATTGAGAAAAAAGGACATTTGTCTAAATAGTCATTGCTCCTCTGATTCGGCTAAGATGCCTCGGCGTAATGCCCAAATAGGAAGAAAGCTGCTCAAGACTTACTAACTGCAGCAGTTCAGGCTGCGTCGCAATTAAGTGCGCGTACCTTGTTTCCGCAGTTTCTTTTTGTAACAAGAATAGCCGCTTCTCAAGGTTAATGTACTCTTGTTGCGCAATAAGCTTAGACAGTTTTAGCCAGCTCACGCTTTGTTCTTCCAATTCAAGAACGCTTTCTTTTGAAATACAGACCAATTCAGCATCGGATAATGCTTGAATACTCTCTTGTGATTCTTCATTCGTAATGAACGAAGAATATGCTGTCATAAAGGAATTGGGCAACAAGATGCAATGGGTAACTTCTTCTCCACTCGAAGAATAGTAATATGAACGAAACTCTCCAGATTTAATGAACGCCACCTCTTGCGAAACCTTTCCTTCTCTTATAAAAAACCCATCCTTGGGAATTCTTCGTTCGTAAGTTTTACCTTCCAACAATGACAAATCTTTCTCGGAAAGAATTTCTAATGATCGTAAGTAGTCCTTCATGATACTTCAAAATTAATAGGAACGGATTAAATCAATGTGAATAATCCATTTACTGAGTAATAAAACAATGTAAACTATAAAGTTTAGTGTCGTCATCTCGTTTCGCATTTTATCAGTAACTAGAATAATTCGTCATCACGAATTAAACATCTTCTTTGCACTCAAATGATTGATTGCTAACTTTACTATGCTTTTATGAAGTTATTTTCTATTTCTGAGTCCTAAGTGTGGTAGACTTTTTCTTTAAGTCTACACAACTTACGTACTTCCTTTTTCAAGGGAGTAAAAATCATAGTGCTAAATAATTATACATGTACCGGAGTTGTCCGGAATCAAAAGAAATAGAAATGAAATATATCAGATTGGAAATGACAATGGCTCAAGAAGTCCAGTCATTGTTTTACAACACCTTTAATGACTCTGAAGGTAATGAAGAAGCGAAGTCGGTAAGTGGGCTGGTGAAAAATTACCTCAAAAACTATCCAAGAGAAGACTTAAAAAGTTTTGTTGCGCTTGAATCCGATCAAATTGTGGGATGCGTTTTCTTCTCACTATTGCATTATTCGGAAAGCGATAAAAAAGTCTTTATCCTCTCTCCCATGGCCGTTAAAACTTCCTTCCAGGGAAAAGGTATTGGACAAGCGCTAATTAAATTCGCTCACAACAAGTTAAGGGAAGAGGGGGTGAACATTACCACAACTTATGGAGACATCAACTTCTACTCTAAAATAGGATATGAACTCGTCAAAGAAGAATCTATAGCTGCGCCACTTAAGTTAACCTATCCAGAAGGATGGTTGGCGCATTCTTTAGATGGAATCACTCGTTTAAAAATAGAAGGCCCCTCACATTGTATTCCTGAGCTAAATGACGAAAGTCTATGGTAAATATTTAGTTTTCAAACAGACAAGCCTCGGCGACAGCCGGGGCTTTTATACTACCACAATGCTGTATGGTGGAGCTAAATATCGGATCCTATTAATTTATAGCTTCGTATGTCTAAAAAAGGTACTCCACACATGGAGAATGCTTCCGATTTGTCTTAGTGACCTTTCTTTTGAAGTCGGAGAGAAAAGCACAGAACTCCTTTGACCAGCTTTTGAACTCTTTAATATCCAGTCCAACTCCCAATTTATAATACGGGCCGTGCAAAGGGAGCTCTCCCGAATTAAAAACATACCGATAACCTACTCCTCCTCTTAGTTCCAGACATTTATTCAAAGAGTATGCACCATGAACTCCTGCTTCAAGCGGATATAACCATCTCGACTCAACCGGAGTCATCGATCTAAATCGCCCCTTTCCCACTCCGAGATGAAGATATAAATTCAAAGACCATTGATCATGCTTCCAAAACCTGAATTCCTCTGCAAAACCAATGTAATTCAATTGAACTTCCAGAGGGTCTGAGTAAGGTGTTTCTTTATAATCTCCAACCCACAAAACAGTTGAGTTGAGCGTTACAACATGTTTAAGTTGATTTCCAAACTTAATCCCAACATATCCCGAATAGATACTTGAAGGTTCTGAAAGCATTCTTGTCCGCCGGTTATTTAAACCATAAGTAACTGTCCTTTTCTCTTTAAAATATCGGAACAACAGGTTACTCTTTTGTCCAAATGAATGAAAAGAAAAGTGGATACAGCATAAAACAAGTACCATTTTAATCATCGACCGATCCATATGACAAAATTACTATTTGCTTATTAAACGAACTGGTGAAGTGCTTATATTTAAGCAACGGGAATCGAGCTTCGCTGCTAGCTCGGGTCGTAAATTTTCGGATCAGATTGATGCTCATAGTACCTAATCTGTGGAGCTGATTACCTTTCAATATGATCAATTCCAATTATATAATTCCGTGTTCGGTAATATCATTTAGTTTTTCCTGAATATCATTTAAAAGCTTGACTTATTAGTGCTGACATTTGTGATGTAATTAAAAGCAATTAATATGATTAAAAGAATATTTGGAATGGCTCCAACCAAAGAAGTAAGGGGAAAGGGATATATCCCTTCACCGTTAGGCAGAATGCTTGGAGTGGACAAATTAAGTGGATTTAAGAAAACTGACTTTGATGGAAAAAAATACAGTGGAGATAAAAAGGTCTTAGTCCTATGTACAGAGGAGCGCTATTTCAAAATGACAAATGGTAAACTGTTCTCTACAGGAAATAACGTACAAGAAACTGCGGTTCCTATGATGCATTTAGTTAATGCAGGATTCGATTTTGATGTTGTAACTCCAACAGGTAAACCATCAATCCTTGAAGATTGGTCTGTACCAAAGAAGGATAATGCTGTAATAAGTTTTATGGCTAAGCATAAAGCTAAATTTGACAAGCCATTATCGCTTGATAAGCTTATCAAGAACAATCAACTTAATGATGAATCAAATTATATAGCTCTTTTTCTTCCCGGTGGCCATGGTTCAATGGTCGGACTTCCAGAAGATGAGAATGTTGGCTCATTAATTAGATGGATTAAGGATTCAGACAAGTACCTTGTAGCTGTTTGTCATGGTCCTGCAGCTATGGTCGCAACTACGAAGAATAATAACACTACCCATCCGTATGATGGTTATAAAATGGTTGCATTTCCTGACAAAATGGATAAGCAATCACCTTCAATTGGATACCTACCTGGACAATTACCATGGCTGCAATGTGAGGCTCTAGAAAAGCAAGGCATTAAGGTTATTAATGAGAAAATAACGGGAGCGACTCACATTGATAGAAAGCTTCTAACTGGAGATAGTCCGAAGGCTTGTGACGAATTAGGCAAAATAACAGTTGAAACACTTTTCAAAGAGGTGTTGAATTAATCAAATAAAGAAAAATGAATAGAACAATTTTAATAACAGGGGCAAGCTCTGGAATCGGAAGGGCTACTGCAAAATTATTCCAAGAGAAAAATTGGAACGTAATCGCTACCATGCGCAGTCCAGAAAAAGAAGAAGAACTAAAGAATTTTGAAAATGTGCTAGTTACAAAACTGGATGTATTGGAACTCAACACAATCGAGCAGGCCATTAACGCAGGAATCGAAAGGTTTGGAAAAATTGATGTAGTCCTGAACAATGCAGGATATGGATTGATGGGGACTTTTGAATCTGCGAAACGAGAAAGTATCATTCGTCAGTTCGGAGTGAATGTACAGGGACTATTTGATGTTACCCAAAAGACACTGCCACATTTCAGAAACAACAAGGAAGGTATGTTCATTAATATATCTTCAGTTGGTGGCAGAATGACATTTCCATTAATGCCTCTATATCATTCTACCAAATGGGCTGTTGAAGGTTTTTCCGAATCCTTGAGATGGGAAATGGCTCAAATAGGTGTAAAAGTGAAGTTGGTTGAGCCAGGAGGAGTAGCTACTGACTTTGGCGGTCGTTCAATGGATATGCAGCACAACCCTGAATTAACTGAGTACAATGAATTTGTAGGAAGCTTTATTGAGGCTATGCAAGCGGCAATGGACCCTTCAAATATGAGTAAACCCGAACAAATTGCTGAAGTGATATACACGGCTGCAACAGATGAACAAGACACATTACGTTATAGGGCTGGTGCTGATGCGCTGCAACTATTAGATGCCCGCTCTAACATGTCAGACGAAGAATTTTTTGCTATGCAAAAACAACAATTTGGTGCATAATATTTGTTGAATTGCGTGAGATGAATTTTATTTTGTCTTTTTGCATTAACCAGTACTTAAAATGGAAACTTTTGAAATAAACACAATCGCTCAAGCTCACCAAGCAATGGGACTTTCCGCACCCAAGCATCCTTTAGTGTCTGTAGCAAAGACTGTTGACTTTAGACCTACAGTTGATTTTAGAGGTATAAAAGTCATCAACAATCTATATGAGGTTTCGTTAAAACAATTAGGCTGCGGTAACTTAACTTATGGAAAGAACTCTTACGATTATGAACAAGGCACATTGGTGTTTACATCTCCTGGTCAAATTACCATTTTTGACGGCGAAATATCAACAAATAACGAAACTGATAATGGGTGGACGCTAGCATTTCATCCTGACTTAATTAGAAAGTCCAGCTTATCAGACAAAATGAGTCAATATTCATTTTTCAGCTATGAGGTAAATGAAGCACTTCACCTTTCCGAAGAAGAATTAGACACAATTGAAGAACTCTTAGACAAGATCGTAAAGGAGTACAGTCAAAATTTGGATAAGCATAGTCAGAACCTAATTGTATCAAACATTGAACTTTTGCTTGATTACTGCACAAGATTCTATGATAGACAATTCTACACTCGTTCTAATATGAATCTTGATTACGTTTCAAAATTTGAAAAGCTTCTAAAAAGATATTTTGAAGGAGAAGATATTCATGAAAGTGGATTGCCAAATGTTCAATATTTGGCGACTGAACTTAATTTCTCTGCAAATTATCTGAGTGACTTATTGAAGAAAGAAACAGGAAAGACAGCGCAGGAGCACATACATTTATTTGTGATTGAAAAAGCAAAGAACAAGCTATTAAATTCAAAAACTTCAATAAGTGAAATTGGATATTCTCTTGGCTTCGAATACCCTCAGCATTTCAGCAATTTATTCAAATCAAAGACAGGATTTAGTCCGAGCGAGTATAGGAACTTGAATTAAAAAAGTCTATTTGTTGAACCGTTTTCGGCAAAAATCGAATCAAAAAAGCCCTGTATCAGCAGATACAGGGCTTTCTTTTTAAATGTACCCGCAATGATTGCATTGTCGAACCAGATTAGGAACGAATAAGCTTATTCATAGTCGCCACTAAGCTCAGCTTATCATTGAGTGAAAGTGCCTTCGAGAAGTTCTTGAATTTTTCGTCTACCAGCGGCTTAAGACGCTCCAACTCTCGTTTACCATCTTTGGTCATTTTCACCCTTTTAGCTCGCTTGTCCTCAGCATCATTAAATTCCTCTATAAGACCTTTGGATAACAAGCGCTTTATTACTTCTATTCCAGTTGGAGCCTCAAGATTGTGCATCTCAATAAGCTCCATTTTTCTGAATGAATCAGCATGTTCTAAGTGCAACAAGAAGCTATATCCATCTAATGATGACAAGGGTGATTCTGAAATAACCTCTTTAGTCTGCTTTTTAATGCTTTTGTTGAGCATAGAAATCTGGAAGGCCAACATCAGGTCCAGTTGTTCTTGATGACCTTCTGAATTTTCTGACTCAAAATACTTCCCACTCAGCCAGACAACAAAGTCCTCCATAGTGCCAGAAGTACTGTTGTTGTTGAATTCTTCAACTAAATCAATCAGGTTATGTAATAGTTCAGCTTTCATGTTTATGTAATGTTATTGAACAAATTTAATTCTTTTTATTGTGTTTTTGAAATAAATATATACTTTTACATCAGAAACATAGTAATAAATCAATAATACAATGAAAATGAAAGAAGCAACGTATACGTTTGTATCAGTTTCCACAGCGAAACAAGGCATGCTCGACGAATTAGTTGAAATTGCCACTGGTCCAACGAGAAAGATGGACGATAAAGTAACAGGCTTGCTGGCATATCAGGTAAGTGTTGACCGTGATAGAAATACTGCAATTGTCTGGGCAACATTTGATAAGAAGGAATCTTTATATGATTTCCTTGAGACAGAGAAAGGTAAAGATGACCATGGTGAAAATGACAGCATGGATAGTATCGCAACATTCATTATGTATGACTGTGAGCCAGTATCAGAAAGATTAGAGCTAAAACAAATCCAATAAGAATGAAGAAAATAGTAATTGGCTTGATTGCCATAGCAGCAATAGTGACTTCTTGCACACAATCATCTACTGAGGGTGCTGCGGATGAAACTCAAAACAGCAATAATGATGCGCATCATGATAACATGGATAGTCATGAGCACCATGGTGCCATAGATATGAATGCAACCTATACATTCGTTTCCGTTTCTACTGCAAAGCCAGGGAAATTGGATGATTTAGTGAGAATAGCTTCATCTCCCAGTGAATTAATGGATGAGCATGTGGATGGTTTATTAGCTCGTCAGGTTAGCGTTGACACCTCAAAAAACACTGTTGTTGTCTGGGTTACTTTCGATAAGCGTGAATCAATGATGGAGTACTTAAATACAGAACAGGGGCAGGATGAACATGGAGATGAGGACATGGATTCAATTTTGGAAACGTTCACCATGTATGACCTAACACCAAAGTCTCAAAGATTGATACCTAAACATTAGATTGTCGAACCATTTTAGAAAATGTCGAACCAAAAAAGCCCCGTATCACTATGATACAGGGCTTTCTTTTTAAATGTACTCGAGGCGGGACTTGAACCCGCACGGGCAAAAAGCCCACAGGATTTTAAGTCCGGCGTGTCTACCAATTCCACCACTCGAGCATTTGATTTATCGGACAGATAAATCTGGTAGTAAGCGTCATCCTAAACGCTTAGTTTTTATCATCCCTTAAGAGCAGCTTAGCTGATCTCTTTGGGAGGTGCTTTCAATTCAAAACTGTCAAAGACAGATTTTAACCTGAGCGGGCGATGAGATTCGAACTCACGACCCTAACCTTGGCAAGGTTATGCTCTACCCCTGAGCTACGCCCGCTTATTTTTGGGTACGCCTCATCGCTTTGAGACGGGCGACAAATTTAGAAGTATTTTACAAATTAGAAACGAATTGATGTAAAAAATAATACAACAAGTGTTCCTTAGAGCACAATGACATGTTCAACCCATCTGCCTTCCGACGAAGAAGTCGTTAAGAAATAGCTTCCCTTCGTTGTTGGTAATTCTAATTGAACGCTGAACAAACCACGAGCATCTACCACATCGATAATTCGACCAGATGCATCTCTGACAACGATATCATCCCAGAAGGCATTTTTACCTTCAACCGTAAGTTTACCATTGATCGTGGGATTTGGATAAACGATAAATGATTCTGCTTCAAGATCATTGGTGGATAGCGCTCCTACTTCCATGCAATCAGAATAATCTACACATTCACCCTCGGTAATTTGCAGCGCATATGTTCCTGCGGATAGGATTGTATAACTCTGAGAGGTTGCTCCGGCAATTGGCCCAAATGTCGGTTCACATCGGTACCATTGATAACTCACATTTGTTGCGTTAGCAATCAATGTATCGCCATTTTGCGTGAAACCTGTTTCTAAGGAACAATCACTCAATTTCAGTACATAGCCATCATATCCACCAACGGCTGTAGCATTGGCTACACCCGGCCCAGGATTAAAATCACACGTTTGCACAAAGAATCCGCTGTTATATACTGAAGCCGAAGGCGAAACAGCAACAGATCGCCCAACATCATGTCCCGGGCTTCCGCACTTTCGTACCCATTGAAAATCACCATTTTGATCAAGCTTTTGAATGAAAACATCGCATTCTTGAGCTGTTAGCGTAAATACCTCAGCACTCGGATCAAAGTCGACGGTTGAATTAAAATATCCAGTCAAGTAAACATTTGAAGCATCATCTATTTCCACACCAAACCCTTCATCTGCACTTCCCGCACCAAAGGCTCTTGACCATAAATAATCCCCATCTCCATTCAATGTTAATGCAAATACATCTGCTCCTCCAGAAGAGGTATGATTGGAAATAGTTGCGCCTGGATCGAAGTCTACCGTTTCACGAAAAGAGCCTGTCGCACTTAACCGTCCATTGTTCCAATCCATCGCATCAACTCTATCACTACTGGTGCTTCCGAAAGTATTCACCCATTCCAATTCGCCTAAGGAATCCAGACAAAGCACGAATGCGTCTTCATTACCATTGGAAAGAATGTTCTGCTGGGAGACAGAAGGGTCAAAATCAACGGAGTCTACAAAGAAGCCTCCCACAAAGACATCCTGATCGTCATTCACAGCAATCGAAGTACCGATGTCAAATCCAGGGCCTTCAAAAACTTTTCCCCAAACACCATCTCCTTGTGCATCCACTTTAATGGCAAATGGGTCTCTTGCACCATCTGAAAAAGCCACTATTGTAGTAGTTCCGACAGCATCGTCGAAGTTAATAAAGGATGAAAAATTCCCCGTAACGTACACATTCTCTGATGTGTCGATTGCGATGGCATCCGCACTCATAGGTCCATTACCTCGTAAATGAAAGACATCTTCAAAACCACCATTACGATCAAGTGTGAGCATAAAGCCATCCGAAAATTGAGATCCATTGATTAACTCAGCTGTTCCAGAACCATTATCGAAATCAACGGTCCCATTGAAATTTCCTACGATGTGAACATCAGCAGAGTCATCCAATACAAGATTCATCGCTCCATCATCCCCTGCACCACCAATCTGTTGTGCCCAAATGAATACGCCATTGGAATCTAGTTTCTGGATAAAAGCATCATTACCACCGTTGGATGTTAGCATGTAAGATCCAGCACCAGGATCAAAATCAATAGTCCCCGAAAAAACACCACAAACGTATACGTTGCTGCTGTCATCTATCGCTATAGATCGCGCATTATCATCATTAACATCCCCTTGTCCGAAATGCCATTCATAAGCTACTTGTGAAAATAAACATGCGGTGGCTAACACACTAAAGAATGTGAGCGCAAAGTTCCTGATCATATCATTAAATTTAAGTGGTTCTATTGATTTTCTTTCAGCTAAACTGGATACTATCCACCCTTAATACATCAAAACTGTTGCAATGGTTGCCTCTTTATTCAACCACCTGTCAACTTTTTAATTTCATTGAGTTTCATAAGGGCTTCCACAGGGGTCAACGTATTGATATCAATACTCACCAATTCTTCCCGAATTTGCTCAAGCACAGGATCATTTAACTGAAAGAAACTTAACTGCATATCGCCCAAATCTTCCGCGACCGTTTCCTTGACTTTTTTCTTTGAAGCCTTCGCTTTTTTGACAGTGCTCTCCTCTACCAACTCATGCGAAGCCTCTAATTGGGTCAACATACTTTCAGCCCTTTCCAATACCTGATTTGGCATTCCTGCCAATTTCGCGACGTGAATCCCGAAAGAATGTTCACTTCCACCCGCCACTAGTTTTCGCAGGAAAAGAATCTTTTTACCTACTTCTTTCACCGAAACATTAAAGTTCTTAATGCGGTCAAAGCGATTCGTCATCTCATTCAACTCATGATAGTGCGTAGCGAACAAGGTTTTCCCTTTGCTTTTGGGGTGTTCGTGAATATACTCGGCAATAGCCCAGGCAATTGAAATTCCATCATAAGTGCTGGTACCTCTACCAATCTCATCCAATAAAATAAGTGAGCGATTAGATAAATTATTCAGTATGCTCGATGTTTCATTCATTTCCACCATGAACGTAGATTCACCAGATGAAATATTATCAGAAGCCCCAACACGGGTGAAGACTTTATCTACTAAGCCTAGTTTAGCAGAAGTGGCTGGGACAAAAGAACCCATCTGTGCCATTAATGAAATTAAGGCCGTTTGACGAAGTAACGCACTCTTACCAGACATATTCGGACCGGTGATCATCATAATTTGTTGCGTTTCATTATCCAAATAAACATCATTGGAAATATACTCTTCGCCTACCCCCATTTGTTGTTCAATCACCGGATGCCTACCAGCCTTAATATCCAAGGCAAATGAATCATTGACTTCAGGTTGTACGTAATTGTTTTTCTTGGCGGTTTCAGCAAACGATAGTAAACAATCTAACTGAGCAATTAAATGTGCATTGAGTTGAATAGGTTGGATATAATCAGCCATAGAAAACACCAAGTCCTGATACAATCGCGATTCCAGCACATGAATTTTTTCTTCAGCACCTAGAATTTTTGACTCATACTCTTTCAACTCTTCGGTTATGTACCGCTCAGCATTTACCAATGTTTGCTTTCGAATCCACTCTTCAGGTACTTTATCCTTGTGCGTATTTCGAACCTCTATGTAATAACCAAAAACATTATTGAACCCAATTTTTAGACTTGGGATATCTGCGCGTTCACTTTCACGTTCCTTTAATTGATCAAGGTAATCTTTACCTGAAAATGCAATGTTTCTTAACTCATCCAATTCTGCATTAAAACCATCGGCAATCACCTTACCTTTACCTACTTGAATTGCCGGATCTTCATGGAGCATTGTTTCAATGGTTTCCAATAATTCTATGCATGGGTTAATTCGATCGGAAATCCCCTTCAACACCGCCGAAGTTTGCTTAGAAATCAATTCCTTGATCGGTCCGAGTTGTGTCAACGTTCGCTTTAACTGAACAATCTCTTTTGGGTTAATCTTGGCAACGGCAACTTTAGAAATTAAGCGTTCCAGATCGTTGATTTGTTTTAAGCGCTCACCCAATTCATAGTTCAGCTCTTCTTGCTTATAGAATGATGCAACGGCTTCGAGACGATCGTTAATGGGCTTTAAATTCTTCAGTGGAAGCACCATCCAACGTTTCATCATACGGCCACCCATAGGCGTTTTCGTTTGGTCGACCACTTGAATAAGCGTTGTTGCATTCTCATGCGGTGAACTTACCAGCTCCAGATTTCTAATCGTAAAGCGATCCAACCACACGTATTTATCTTCCTCAATTCGAGATATGGCAGTAATGTGCTGTAATCGATCATGTTGATTCTCCGACAAATAATGAATGATCGCACCTGCCGCTACGGTACCTACCTGGAGGTCTTCAATTCCAAAACCTTTTAAAGATTTCGTTCCAAATTGCTTATTCAGGTTTTCATAAGCATAATCTTCCGTAAAAATCCAGTCTTCTAATCGAAACGAATAATACCGGTTCCCGAAGGTTTCATCGTACTCTTTCGAATGTCGTTTGTTGTAGACTATTTCAGTTGGTTCAAACCCTTGCACGAGTTTTTCAATGTACTCTTGGGTTCCCTCAGTCATTAAAAATTCACCCGTGGAAACATCCAAAAAAGCAATTCCAATGGCGTTTTTCATGAAGTGCACAGCACACAAAAAATTGTTCTTCTTGGTATCAAGCACCTGATCGTTAAAAGAAACCCCAGGCGTTACCAACTCAGTAACCCCGCGTTTAACGATTTTCTTGGTCATTTTAGGGTCTTCTAACTGATCACAAATAGCAACTCGTTGTCCTGCTCGTACTAATTTTGGTAGATATGTATCCAGTGAATGATGCGGGAATCCGGCCAATTCCAATTTAGAACCACCATTATTTCTGTTCGTTAAAACAATGCCCAAAATCTTGGCAGCTATAATCGCGTCCTCACCGAAAGTTTCGTAGAAATCTCCTACTCTGAAAAGCAATAAAGCCTGCGGATGCTTCGCTTTGATCGCATTGTATTGCTTCATTAATGGAGTCTCTTTCGCCTCCTTCTTTCCTCCTTTTTCAGATTTCCCCTTCGCCAAGTCGAATGATTTTTGGATTTTTGTGAGGTAAATGTACTTGTGCTCATTCAGTCCACAAAATATCAGCATCAGTTGTTATCCACAAAATGAACAAGAAATTAAAACTCTGGGAATTAGACCGCGTTAACGAAGAAGAATTTAAGGCGCAGGAGAAGTTTCCAATCATTGTTATACTCAACGACATACGTAGTTTAACCAATGTAGGAACTTTTTTCAGAACCTGCGATGCATTCAATGTCGAAAAGATTTACTTATGCGGCATCACTGCTGAACCACCACATCGCGAAATTCAAAAGACAGCGCTTGGTGCCACGGAATCCATGGACTGGGAGCACCGTTCGTCTATTCTGGAACTTGTTCAGGAATTAAAAACCGAAGGCGTTCAAATTTGTTCTATAGAACAAACGGAACAGACCACTCTTCTTCAGGACGTTGACACTTTCCCTAATGCGAAATTTGCACTCGTATTTGGGAATGAAGTAAATGGCGTTGATCAGGAAATAGTTGACCTTTCTAACCACATCATTGAAGTTCCTCAATTTGGGACTAAACACAGTTTAAATGTCTCTGTTTGCGCCGGAATCGTGATTTGGGAATTTACGAAAAGGCTTCTTTCTTCTTAGATTTTTCCTACCCCCAGTTTATTTAGAAATGTGAAATGATTCAGAATAGCACCTCCGAAGGTCTTGTGCTCTAGGTAGGGAATATCGTAGTCTGCAGCTGTTTGTCGAACAATCTTAGAAATTGCCGGATAATGTACATGGCAAATTGTCGGAAACAAATGATGCTCCACCTGATAATTCAACCCACCAATTAACCATGTCAAAGGCACATTATTTGTCGCAAAATTAGACGTTGTTTTCATTTGTAAAATCGCCCAACTGTTCTCTACACAATTCTCCTCATCTGGCTTAAAGAAATCCGTTTCAGAAAGCACATGCGCAGACTGAAAAACAATCGCAAGTATAAAACCACCAATCGCGTGCATCAACAAAAATCCAAGAACAATTAACGACCAATGAATTTCAGTGAATAGTATGGGGGCTGCGATTATAACCGCATAATAAACAACTTTAAACAAAATAATGCGAGACAGCGCCTTACCAAAACTCAGGTTTTGCCCCTTCATCAAACCTCTTTTCTCGTAACTGAAAAATTGATCAAAATCTTTGTAAGTAACCCAGTACAGTGTCAGTATAGCGTATAGTAAAGGAGCGTAAAACAATTGATACTTAAACACTTTCCTGCGCTCCTGAGTTGGTGAAAATCGAATAATGCCTTTTTTCTCAATATCCTCGTCATGACCGTCAATATTCGTAAAGCTATGATGCAGTACGTTGTGTTGGATTTTCCAATTCACATGAAAGCCTCCTAGGTAATTAAGGCTAAATCCCATGAACTTGTTGATGTTTGCATTGGAAGAGTATGAACCGTGATTCGCATCATGCATTACGGATAAACCAATTCCTGCCAATCCAAGTCCCATAATTGACCACATTGCCATTACCGCCCAAGTTGCAGTAATAACCCCGGTCATCATTAAAATAAAGGGAGCAGAATAAAGCGAAAACATAAAAATGGATTTCATGACCATGTTTACATTTCCAAACTTTGAGATTTTCTCTTCGGCAAAATGCTGATTAACACGACGTTTTAACTCCTTGTAAAACTCTGGTCGGTCATTTTCATTAAACCGAACGATAGATATACTCATAGACTTGCTTAAGCGTCCGAAGATACTTTAAAATCGAGGCAAACTACTATTTGCGCCAACTGAATAAACGCTTTGTTGAAGTCTCAAAATGACAAATTAACCATTCATACAGCTACGAACTATTCATAAAGGGCTTTTAGCTGATTTAACCCTCGTGTTCTTAACTCGATCAAACCGCGTTATCCAACAGGGCGAAAAATGATACAATATCCATTGCGAATTTCGAGCTGAACGTGACTCCGTCTAATATCTATTGCTAAATTTGTACCCTCTTTAATTCAACGAAAATGATTGAAACAGATATTATTATTATTGGTGCAGGCCCCGTGGGTCTTTTTACAGTGTTTGAAGCAGGACTTTTGAAGCTACGTTGTCATTTGATTGACTCCTTACCTCAGCCTGGTGGACAGTGTTCGGAGATTTATCCGAAAAAGCCAATATTTGATATCCCTGGTTTTCCTGAGATTTTGGCTGGAGACTTGATCGACAATTTGATGAAGCAAGCGGAACCTTTCAAACCTGGTTTCACACTGGGAGAGGCAGCTGTTGACATTGAAAAAGTATCGGAGGAACAGTTCATTGTGACGACGAATAAAGGGACGAAACATTCAGCACCTATTGTTATGATCGCTGGAGGGCTAGGTGTATTTGAACCTAGAAAGCCACCTATCGAAGGCTTGGAAAACTATGAAGAGAAAGGAGTTGAATATATTATCAAGGACCCTGAGTTCTACAAAGGCAAGCGCTGTGTTATTGCCGGAGGTGGTGACTCAGCTTTGGACTGGGCGATTTTCCTATCTAAAAATAACATTGCTTCAGAAGTATCTCTTGTACATAGAAGATCTTCTTTCCGAGGGCATTTGGATTCTGTTCAACAAATCATGGACCTCGCCGATGAAGGCAAAGTAAACCTGATTACGGAAGCCGAAGTTGTTGGGATTGGTGGTGACGGAAAAGTAGAAAACGTAACAATTAAGCATAAAACAGAAGGTGAAATTCAGAAAGAAACGGATCATTTCATTCCGTTATTTGGACTGAAGCCAAGTTTAGGACCAATTGCCAATTGGGGGCTTGATATAGAAAAGAATGCGATCAAAGTTGACACCTTAGATTATTCCACAAACATCCCCGGAATTTATGCTATCGGCGATGTGAACACTTACACTAATAAACTCAAACTTATTCTTTGTGGATTCCACGAGGGTACCTTAGCAGTTCAATCTGCATTCGCTCGTATCTACCCTGAAAAGAAAAATGTGTTGAAGTATACGACCGTAAACGGAGTTACAGGATTTTAACAGCTGAAAAAGCGCAATGAAAAGGCTCTTCTTATCGAAGAGCCTTTTTTGTAAATTTACCCTATGAACAGGAGGACAATTAATGCAGTAATCGTCTTAGGAGTAATCTCCGTAGTCTGCATTCTATTGATCCAAATGATTTCCATCAACCGAACGGAGGCACTACAAGAAAGAAATATACGCGTTCAGCAAAGAGAAGACAGTCTGAACCTCGTCCATTTCGCAGATAGGACGCAGATTACACTACGAAATGTTCTACGTCAGATTAAGCGAGCAAATTCCGACAGTTCAGATGTTTTCGAAGCCGTTAAAATGATTGACAACAACTACTTCCGTGTTGAATTTTACGGAGAGCTGGAATCATTTGAACTGGGCAGCTGGCTGTCGCGCGAGCTATACGACCAAAACATTCCACACAACTTTCACTACAGCATTTACGATTGCTTTGACAAATCCATTGAATTCAGTCCACTCATTGTGTACGACGGTTCCGAATTTATCGCCGACAGCTCTGAAATTCCAGATTGGCCTGAAAAAGACACCTTGGCGACAGATCATTATTTCACGATTTTCTTCCCAGACATCTATGAAGAACTGAAACCTATCAAGGAGGCCGATACCATCTCCCCTTATACCTACCTTGTACTAATTGTTGTATTCGTTTTGCTCTTTTTCGGCTTTGCGGTGATGGTTATTTTCAGGCAGAAGCGCCTTTCAGAAGTCAAAACAGACTTCATTAACAATATGACGCATGAGCTCAAAACGCCAATTTCTTCTATTGGACTTTCTTCCGAAATGATCATGCGTACAGACCCTAAAGACGATCCAGACAAGATTAAACGTTACGCCGGACTCATCTTCAAGGAAAACAAACGATTAGAGAATCAAGTTGAACGAGTACTCAATATCGCCAAACTGGACAAGCATGAGATAACCCTCAAAAAAGAAGCCTTCGATATTCATGAGCTTTTAAACGAAGTCAAAGACAACATTGAATTCAATCAAAATGAGAGCGGAGGGAAGATAGAGTTAGAATTAAATGCGGAAAAATGTGTCCTGAATGTTGACCCTGTTCATATTTCAAATGTTGTCTACAACCTTGTAGATAATGCAATAAAATACTGTCAGAAAAAGCCTGAGATTCAAATTCGCACCTCTAATGATAAGCGAGGGTTCATGTTGGAAATTCAAGATAACGGAATTGGTATCCGAAGAGAAGATTTAAAAATGATTTTTGATAAGTTTTATCGCGTACCTACTGGGAACCTTCATGATGTGAAAGGCTTCGGTCTTGGCCTTTACTATGTAAAGAAAATAGTAGAAGAACACCAGGGAACGGTATATGCGCGCAGTGCGCTCAACAAGGGAACGACATTTGTCATCAACTTCCCATACGAAGATTAGTTCCGCTTAGTATTTCTTTAATTCAGCTACAGGTTGGGGATACATGCCATCTCTTGACAGTTTCTTTCCACGCTTATAAACAAGAATGCGCTCTGAAGCCAACTGCCCATCAATATTTACATCAAGTAAATAATAGGTTTTCGCCATGAAAAGAACTTTGTAGGTGCCATGCAGCGTGTTATTCCCAATAGCAAGAGTAATATCGTCTTTTTTAATTTCGATATAAATGGCGCTAGAACTAACATTAACAACCTCCTCGCCGGTATCCATTTTGTACGCTGGTATTGTCCCCTTGTATGTTCCAAAATATTTTTTCTTGAGGTTCACTTTTTTTTGCGCTGAAACCAATAATGGCAGCATTAAAAGGGCGATAATGAGGAGCTTTCTCATAGAAACGAAGATACAATTTTTCAACCAATCGGATCACTTACCAACATTTCATTCATTTATCACATCAAAAGCACTAATTTCGATGTAGCAAAAAAGCATTCTCTCAGCATGAAACAATACCATGACTTACTTCAACATATTGTTGATAACGGAACCGTAAAAGAAGACAGAACTGGAACAGGAACTAAATCCGTTTTTGGATATCAAATGCGCTTTGACCTATCGGAAGGATTTCCCTGTGTGACTACAAAAAAACTTCACTTACGCTCTATTATTATTGAGCTTTTATGGTTTCTGAATGGTGATACGAATATCAAATTTCTAAAAGATAATAACGTAAGAATTTGGGATGAATGGGCTGATGAAAATGGTAATCTTGGCCCGGTTTATGGACATCAGTGGAGATCATGGCCGGATGGAAAAGGTGGAACAATTGATCAGATAACAAAGTTAGTGCATAACATCAAAAACAACCCTGACTCGCGGCGACTATTAGTTTCAGCATGGAACGTAGCTGATGTTGATAATATGGCACTGCCTCCATGTCATACAATGTTTCAGTTTTATGTAGCCGATGGAAAGTTGAGCTGTCAGTTGTACCAGCGAAGCGCTGACACTTTCCTTGGAGTACCGTTTAACATTGCTTCGTACGCTTTGTTGACTATGATGCTTGCGCAAGTGTGCGATTTAGAACCTGGAGAATTTGTTCACACATTTGGTGACGCCCATATCTACAGCAATCATATGGAGCAAGTTGCCCTCCAACTTTCAAGAGAGCCACGTCCTCTGCCAACAATGAAAATTAACCCAGAGGTTAAAGACATATTCTCTTTCAACTATGAAGATTTTGAACTTATCAATTACGATCCACACCCGCACATCAAAGGGGTGGTTGCTGTCTAGTTTCGTTTTTTTACTTGCGAGCCAGTTCTCCTTCGGGCAGAACGAGGTTTCCATGCTTTTTGTTGGTGATGTGATGCAACATGACGGACAGATTAATGCTGCCCGAAACAAGACAAATGGAACATATGAATATGAAGATGGTTTTAAGTTCGTGAAACCAATTATTCATGAGTATGACATTCGCATTGCGAATCTCGAAGTAACACTGGCTGGAAAACCTTTCAAAGGGTATCCTCAATTCTCTGCACCGGATGAATTAGCAGAAACACTGGTGAGTTCAGGTTTCAATGTAATTCTTACAGCCAACAACCATTCTTGTGACCGAGGATCAAAGGGAGTTATTCGTACACTTGATCAATTAGATAAATTGGGTGTAAAACACACCGGAACCTTCAGAAATCAAGAGGAACGCGATAAAAACTATCCACTTGTTGTCGAAGAAAATGGAATTAAAATTGCCATGCTGAATTATACGTATGGCACCAATGGATTGGAGGTCGCGAAGCCTTTAATCATCAATTACATTGATAGTACGATCATTAAGGAAGATATTGCGAAAGCAAAAACCATGAATGTGGACTATATTGTATGTAACATGCACTGGGGAACAGAATACAAGTTTTTACCCAATAAATATCAGAAAACTTACGAAGCTGTTTGCTACAGGGCTGGTGCTGATATGGTCATTGGAGGACATCCTCATGTAGTACAACCAATTGTCAAAAAGACGATCAATGAAAAGGATAAGCTGACGGTTTGGTCGTTGGGTAATTTTGTATCCAATATGCAGACGCGACCTACTCGCGGAGGATTAATGGTTGGCGCTTTCATTCAAAAAAGGCCTGAGCATATTCAAATCACTAAAGTTCAGCATCATCTGGTTTACACGCTGAAAAAGAATGAAGGGGCAGTGACCCAATACTATATTCTACCCGACTTCGATTATAACACCTATCGACCGGGATTCATTGACGCTACCAACACGACCCACTACAATAACTTTATGAGTGATAGCCGTAAATTGTTTGGTGAACACAATGCGGGAACCAATGAGCATATCGTTGATCCGGAATCATCCATTGGGACGCTTTACAAAAAGCTACTGGGTGGTTATTATTCGGTTGAAATCCCTAATGGTGATGACAAACTGCTCCTCGATGAAAACCTGAAGAATTATGTACATGAATACGTCGATAAAGATGGCACGTCTCACCTGTTAAGCGGTGTTTTTGACTCACAAGAGCATGCGGTGGGCAATCAAGCATTTATTCGCGATCTGCACTTTGATGGAGAAGTGAAGATTGTTTATATCACTCCGAGCTCAGGACAAGTAACTCAATCAGAAGAAAAATGAAAGTCGCATTAATCGTTGCAATGGATCGCGACAGGGGGATTGGTAGAAACAATGATCTCATGTGGCACCTGCCAAATGACATGAAGTTCTTTACGCAAACAACCAAAGGCCATATTGTTGTTATGGGTCGCAAGAATTATGACTCGATTCCGGAGCGTTTTCGACCTCTTCCTGGAAGAGAGAATGTCGTACTAACGAGAAACACAGAGTTTTCAGCAGAAGATTGCAAGGTGTTTAATTCGTTGGAAGAGTGTCTTGCATCTTATCAAAACGAAACGGAGCGCACTGTTTTTATTATTGGTGGTGGAGAAATATACAAATTGGCTTTAGAGGCTAATTGTATTGATGAAATGTTCATTTCACATATAAACGAATCATATGGTGCAGACACGTTCTTCCCTCATTTTGAACTCAAAGAATGGCATGTCGAAACAATTCTTGAGCAACCTATTGATGAAAAACATCTGGCCAGTTTTTCAGTACTTCATTACCAAAGGAATATCAATGAATAATTGAAATTATCACTTTTACGCAACCAAAAGGTTGCTAATTCGTTTTTTTGACCTATATTGGCAACCAAATAGTTGCTAATCATTAAATTTACAGTTATGAAAGACGTAATTTCTAAAGAACAATTGTTCAATCATTCCATTGATGCCGTTTGGAGAGCCATTACTGATCAGGAAGAAATATCAACTTGGTTTATTGAGGCCGACTTTAAAGCGACACTCGGATACCAGTACACCTTTAAGTCATCAGAAGAAAACGGTTGCACTCAGATTACAGGAGAAATCAAAGCCGCCACTCCCTATGAACTTATTTACACCTGGATTGTGGAAGGAACCGGAACTGAAACAACAGTTCGTTGGTTATTGGAAGAGGTAGATGGCGGGACAAAACTGGTGTTGGAGCATTCTGGAATCTCTAATTATCAAGATAACGAAACTGCGCTCGCTATGTTCAATAGCTTTAACGGTGGTTGGGACAATTGCATCATAGAGCTCGATAAATTCTTAATGAAACCTATCAATGTCTGAAAAAGTAAACAAAATATTTAAAGCCATTGCAGATCCAACAAGGCGTGAGATTTTCCACGTTCTTGTTGCTGCAGGCACTGCTCTATCGGTAAATCAGGTTTCTGAGAAGTTCGATATGAGCAGACAAGGTGTTTCAAAACATTTGAAACTACTTAGAGAAGCGGGCATGGTTCAAGTCGAATCAGTGGGCAGAGAAACTTATTGTCATGCAGATGCCCAACCATTGAAAGAGGTTCAAAATTGGCTGGATAGTTATGACCAATTCTGGGATGAAAAACTCGATCTTTTGGGCAAGCATTTAGATCAGCACAACCAAAAGAAGGCTTAAGTTCAAGTATTAAGCCAAGAGCTTATCAAGTATTTTGTATATCCTATACCGCGAATGGTATATCCCAATAAACTTCAATAACTTTTCCAATTCGTATTGCTTCGGCTTCCACTTTTGACATTCCTGTGTAATCTATCTGACCGAACACGGAGGCAACACCGTTCTTTTCATCAAGATGAAAGAGCTGTAAGCCATTTTCTGTGCTTCTCCCGAATGCAGTTTTTCTCTTCAAATGAATACTAAAGGCATAATCTGTCGTACTACCAAATTGATTTTGAGTCAAGGTCTTTTTGATATAAACACTCTCAAAATCCTGCTTACTTAGCCGTTTCAGCCTGCCAAATCCACCTTTCACGATCAGTTCGTCGCTGTAAAATGAATAAACGCTCTTCCGGACATATCCTGTGTAAATTGCTATCAGCACAAGAGACAACATGAAACACGCGAAAAAAAGTGGAATATATGCATCCGAAGTCATTCCATCTTTGCTCACCATATCATAAAAACTCCAGATGAAAATGAGCGAAAATGATCCAAATAAAAAGGCTGCAATCAACATGGTAGAACTCTTCGTCTTTTCCTCTGTGATTGAAAAAGAATTGTTATCGGTATCAAATCGAAAGGAGTAGCGATTAATTCGGAACTCTTCCGGCAAATCTTCCAACCTGTTTGGCTCATCTATCAACTCTTTCATGACAAATAGATTTGATTGTACAACAAGATATGTATTTAAATCGGATGATGACATCTTGAAATCTTGTTGATAAAATTGAAGTTCTAAGCTCCCTAACGATAACGTGAATCTCTATCTTTATTGTTCCGATTTCCGAATAATTCATGAAAGTCTGTATTGCCGAAAAACCAAGTGTTGCCAAGGACATAGCTGAAGTGCTAGGTGCTAAACAACGTAATGATGGCTACTATGAGGGAAACGGATATCAGGTCACTTGGACATTTGGTCACCTATGCACGCTCAAAGAACCTCATGATTACAAGGAAAACTGGAAGTATTGGAAATTAGAAGACTTACCGATTGTCCCTCCTAACTTTGGTATCAAATTAATTGAAAACCAAGGCGTAGAAAAGCAATTCAACACTATTGCAAGGCTCGTTCATAACTGCGAAGAAGTCATTAACTGTGGTGATGCCGGTCAAGAAGGGGAACTAATTCAGCGTTGGGTCTTACTGAAGGCAAAGTGTAAAGTTCCCATCAAGCGATTGTGGATTTCATCATTAACAGAAGAAGCAATCAAAGAAGGATTCGAAAACATTTACGATGCCGCGAAGTATGACAATCTTTATGCTGCAGGAAGTGCAAGAGCGATAGGTGATTGGATGCTGGGAATTAACGGAACTCGATTGTTCACGAAAAAATTTGGTCAGGGGAAATCAACACTTTCCATCGGTCGTGTTCAAACCCCTACCCTTGCAATGATTGTTCAACGACAAAAAGAGATTGATGCTTTTGTTGCTCAAGACTACTGGGAGTTAAAAACCAAGTATCGCAATCAAGAATTTAACTGTCAGATTGATCGACTGAAGACAGAAGAGAAAGCGAATAAAGGACTTGACTACCTGAAAGACAAAGACTTTGAAATAACTAGCTTCGAGCAAAAAGAAGGGAAAGAAGGAAATCCTCGTCTGTATGACCTTACTTCGCTTCAGGTAGATGCCAATAAGAAATTTGCTCTGTCCGCTGATGAAACGTTGAAACTCGTCCAGAGCTTGTACGAGAAAAAATTAGTGACCTACCCAAGAGTAGATACAACATATCTTTCAGAAGATTTACACCCTAAAATCCCCAATATTTTGAGGGGAATGAAATACTACAGCCGATATACTGAATCAGTACTGGACAAACCAATTCCAAAATCGAAAACGGTATTTAATGATAAAAAGGTAACTGATCACCACGCCATCATCCCAACCGGAATTGTTCCTTCGGGCATTTCTCATCCCGAACAAAACATTTATGATTTAATAGCGAAACGTTTCATCGCAGTGTTCTATCCTCCTTGTATTGTCTCGAACACAACTGTTCTAGGTAAAGTTGGAGATTTAGCATTTAAAGCAACGGGAAAACAAATTCTAAAACCTGGGTGGCGAGAGCTCTATATAAAAGACGACACCCAGAAATCATCCAAAAGCAAAGATGAAGAGTCGATCATGCCTCATTTTGAAGAAGGCGAAAAAGGCCCACACGAGCCCTATGTGCATAAAGGCAAGACTTCTCCCCCAAAACATTATACGGAGGCGACATTATTGCGCGCCATGGAGTCCGCGGGAAAACAAGTTGATGATGAGGAGATGCGCGAACTACTCAAGGACAATGGAATTGGTCGACCTTCAACCCGCGCGAACATAATCGAAACATTGTTCCGGAGAAAGTACATTGCTAAAAAGAAGAAAAATATTGTTGCTACTTCCACAGGCATTGCGCTAATTGACACTATACAGAATGAACTTCTAAAAAGTGCAGAACTTACTGGCGACTGGGAACGTAAGTTGAGGTTGATAGAAAAAGGAGAATACAATTTGGATGTATTCAAACAAGAACTATACAGCATGGTAAGGGCGTTAACGGATGAAGTGATTTTCAATACACAACGACCTGTTCAATTCTTCAAAGAACCGAAAAAAGAGGAAACGAGGAAGCGCGTAAGAAAAGCGATAGTGTTTGAAGAAATGACCTGCCCAAAGTGTAAAAGCGCCAATATAGTGAAAGGTAAAACAGCCATTGGTTGCAGTAACTTCAAGGTTTGCGGCTTTAAAGTTCCTTTCACGCTTATGGAGAAAAAACTCACAGATGCTCAACTGAAAGCACTCATTGAAAAGAAGAAAACTGGAAATATTAAAGGTTTTGTACAGGGTGGAAGCGAAGGTAAAATAGAAGGGAAACTGATTCTTGACGCTGATTTTAATGTGCAGTTTGAACCGAAGTAACCAAGCTACTCGCCAGCGTTATTAATTCGTTAATCTTTAACAGATTACATTCATTCTAATTAACTTAATTGCATGATTCGTAAACTATCGTTGCTCGTCATATTCATGAGTACACTCTTTGTCTTTGGGCAAAAGAGCGCATCCAAAGGTGGTAAAATAAAACTGGGAGACAGCTTCATTTCAGTGGTTCAATCACCTCATCAAGGCAGTCCAATTCAATTCTTAAACCTGCATGAAAACGAACAAACCAGCATACAAGCTTTACAACGCTGTACATCGCACAAACTGAATTATTTCTACCTATCACACTCGGGAGATCGGCGCATCAAGTTTTCAATCAATGAACAGCAGTTCTCCGTGGATCCTAACCGCATCTTCACTCCATCAGGAAGAAAAAAAACGCTAAACGATGGAGGGAAATTCACAAAAGATGCGGAGAGCGAAGTAGCGCAATTTGCAGAAAAATTGACCACACGTTTAAAAGACAAGTCAGTCATTATAGCCGTACATAATAATACCGAAGAGAACTACTCTATAAAAAGTTATGCTCCAAGAGGTAGTGAAGCAGCAAACACCAAAAGCGTTTATATCAATGACAACATGGATCCCGATGACTTTGTCTATACAACAGACCTGACTGTTTATGACGCTTTATCTGCTCAAGGTATTAATGTGATTCTCCAAGACAATTCAACTATGGTTGACGACGGTTCTCTTAGCATTTATTGTGGACTAAATGATATTCGCTATATCAATATTGAAACACAACATGGTCACCTTGAAGAACAGCTCAGGTTAATGGAGATCATTCTTGAGATACTCAATCAATAAGACCTAAGTCATTGGAAATATTAATTTTAATCAACCAAAAACACGTTTTATGAAGCAGCTATTTTTCGGCATTTTTATGATTGCTATTTCATTCTCTTATGCTATAGCCCAGAAATCAGTGATTAATGAAAGTATTAATGATTATCAAGAGGGGAACTATCAGAAAGCATTAGAGAAGCTTTCCTCTGCACTCAAATACACTGGAGATGTCAAGCCAGATTTAGCGGCTAAGGGTTGGCTTTATAAAGGAAAATGCATTACTGAAATTATTCGGGAGGCGGCAATTTCAAAAGATATGTCAACATTGGAAAAATACGAACATGGATACCTTGAAGCTTTCTCTTCTTTTGACAATGCAGCAAAGGCAAACCCAGGAGGTAAACATATGGCAGAAATCAATGAAGAAATTGGAAAAATATACCCCTACTTGCTTCAAATGGGAATGACCTATCTCACTTCGCAGCAATATGCTGATGCACTTAATTACATGAAAGTATCCGTCAATGCAAACGAAGGTTATGTGCAAAAAGACGTATATATGGCCTATGACTTTCGTGCACAAGCGCACCTTGGCCTGAAAGATTCTACACAAGCCCTGATTGACTTTGAAAAAACAATTGAAGCATATCTAAAAGATAAACCGGAAGTACCAGACCTATATATTGGGTACACGCTGTACCGCATAGCCTTAATACAGCGTTATAAGCAAAATGATATTGACGCTACCTTGAATTCAATTCAGAAAGGAATAGAATTAACGGATACTGAAATTGCAAGAGCAAAGTCTAATACTAATTTGTCCTCCGAAGTGATTCAACAATTACAAGAGCGATATAATGCGGTTCACCAAGACCTTGAGACCTTTGAGCTAGATATCTACCTGAACTACCCGGAAAAATATGCGGAAGCATTGGTGAAATTTGAAAAAGCAATTGCCGAAGACCCCAACAATACAAACGTACTTCTAGCGTATGCTTCTCTATTGGAAAAAAGTGATGAAGACAAAGCTATAGCAACTTACAAAAAAGCACTTACCCTTAATGAGAATAGTGGCTTAGCTAACTTTAACCTCGGCGCACTCTATGTGA
Source organism: Flavobacteriales bacterium UBA6051 (assembly GCA_002427735.1). Classification (GTDB taxonomy): domain Bacteria; phylum Bacteroidota; class Bacteroidia; order Flavobacteriales_D; family Crocinitomicaceae; genus UBA4466. The sequence goes on along the minus strand of DIYP01000006.1, from coordinate 173,425 downwards.
ACAAAGCAGTCGATCTAATGAAAAAAGCCAATGAAATGGATGATTTCGGCAAGGCAGAAGAATTGATGAAGGAGGCTGACGCATTATTTTTGCAAGCACTTCCTTATATGGAAAAAGCTCATGAAACTTCTCCTAAAGACCGAATTATTCTAGGGTCTTTGAAACAGATTACAATTCAATTAAACATGACAGAGAAGTACAAGTACTACAAACAAATTGAATCCGAACTGTAATCATTAAAATTCATAGAATTAAAAAAGCCCCGATTCAATGAATCGGGGCTTTTCATATATAGGTTGCTAAAATTACTCTACTACTAGCTTTCTCACTGTTGTATGTTCTCCAACAGTTACATTCAGGAAGTAAATACCTGAAGCTTGATTGGTAACATCAACATTCTCTGAGTGTGCACCATTTACAACCCCAAGTGTTGAAGTCCACACCGTTTGTCCTTGCATATTTGTCAATGCAAAAGATACTTCCGCTGCTTCTTCAAGATCGAAGTTGATCGCAAACTCACCGTTATTTGGGTTAGGGAATACAGATAGACTGTTAAAGATTCCAAGATCATCCAAACCAACAGTTGTTGAGTAGAATTCACCTGTTGATACATCTGTTCCACATGGTCCAGTAACTGTCAACGTTACAATGAACGTACCCGTATCAGAATAAAGGTGCGTTGGATTCATTTCCGTAGAAGTAGTACCATCACCGAAATCCCACAAGTAAGTATCAATTGTTCCTGATGAAGTATTGTTAAACGCAGCTGTCAAGAATGACATTGTCATTGTAAAGTCAGCCACGGCGTCAGGAATGTTTACGATTTCTGTTCCAACAGTTGTAGAACCACAAACAGTGTTCACAAGCACTGTAACCGGTCCTGCCGCTGTCACTGACACTGAAGGCGTAGATTCCGTAGTACTCCATAGGTAAGTAGCACCATCTGTTGGCTCCCATCCTCCAAGAACTAGAGCGTCTGTTGAACACTTCCAAAGTGTATCACCTTCAAAAGAAAGATTTGCTAATCCCAAGAATTCATCGGCACCAATATCTGGAGTAGTCATTGAACGCGTTTGTCCATCAATATCCATCATCACTAATGTATCAGGTAATGCTCCAGCATCAACAGCCATGTCATCACATGTATGTAAGTCATCTGAAGAGAAGAACAATGGATCCAATGTATCAGAAGCCATTCCGAAACCAGTCAATGTTCTCCACTGATCGATTGTTGGAACTGCCCCTCCAAAGTAGTAAGGATTTCCGTCTGGTGCATAAACGTCATTGTTATCTGCCTCCTGAATACCTGAAGCATAGTAGAACCCATATCCAGGACCGTCAATAGCGAAGATGTTATTCTTGATATAGTTCTGAGATCCTCCTGTCACATAAATTGAACGAGAAGTACCACCGTTAGACTCAAGGTTTACACTGTTATGTACTACTGCCTGTTGGTTACATGAAGTCAAGTAAATACCATAAGATGTATTGGTACTAAGTGAGTCTCCAACGTACACGAAGTTATTGTACATGTAACCACGATTTAACGGAGTAGCATCACAGTTAGAAAGGTAAATTCCATATCCGTAATTATCTCCTTTAATCTGGTTATTATCAATTCTCATTCCTCCATCTCCATATACTACATAGATTCTATAAATTGAACCTGTATATGCATCTCCTGGCGTAAACTCGTTACCCGAAATCGTCATGTCATTCTGGTAATACATGTGAATCCCTCTGTAGTAGAAGTCCGTGAAAGTATTGTTTCTAAGAACTGTTCCACCTTCAAGGTCACCTGTTCCATTACCGTAGTAATAGAATCCATATGAACCATTTTCAAATGTATTTCCATCAAATACGTTCATTGAATCAATTGATGATCCTGAACCTGAATATACTAAAGCAACGTTAGTGCTAGTTGTCGTAACTGGCATTGAACGAATAATGTTTCCAGTAAACATGTTATTGGTAGCACCGCCACCTGTTAGAATAACACGTCCCCAAGAAGTACTCATGCTCTCCAGTGTAAGGTTGTTGAAAGTGAAGTAATCTCCACCATTCATGTTTACTACGAAGTTATCCACGCTTCCTGGTGCATTAAACTGCAGAACAGCTAAAGTTGGATCCGCATTCAGTCCTTGGAATGTTACTGTATTCGTTGCACTCATGGTTGAAACTTCCGTAAGCGTAATCTGCTCTGCATACGTTCCATCCTCTACGTTGAAGATTACTGGTCCGCAGACACCAAATGCATTCAGCGCATCTACCGCATCATTAAATGTCGCATAGTCTCCCGTAGCACCAATCGTATACGTTCCACTTAAACCTGTACTAACCGTAATCATCATCGCATCATTTCCTGACCCTGATGGAAGTTCGGCAACACCGTTAGGGTTACTTGTAGTCGCAATTAAAGCATCACCATCCATGTAAGCTACTGAACCAAGATATACTGTATCAGCAGATCCAGGAGCAATAGAACCAGTCCAGTTTACCTGAGGTTGTGGTGTTGCATTCCATAACCAATCGATATCAACTGATGTAAGCGTATCCGTACCAAAGTTTGTTACAACTACTTCAACAGAATCGTTGAAAGCACACGTTGGGATAACTGGGTTTGTAAATGCCGTAATACCAGCATCTTCAGCTAACAAATCATAAATTTGAACATCATCAATAGCAACATCACTATAGAAGTTTGTCCCTGAAATAAAGCGGAAGCGAACAATAACTGTTTGACCTGCCCAAGCTCCTAAACTGAAATTTGCAGGCTGCCAAGCATTCAAGTTATCTGTCCATGCAGGAATGATATCATTGATCCAAGTCACTCCATTATCTGTAGAAACATCAATGTGCAAAACCCCCATTGACTGCCCATACATGTGATACATGAACTCAAACTGAACATCATTTGTACCTGTCAAATCAATCGGCGGAGACCATAAGTTCGCTGTGAAGTTCGGATATCCCGTTCCTGAACATGATGTCTCAACATACAAGTAGTTTCCTGTAGACGTCCCTGGGTTAAAATCCTGAGAAGGACCCGTAGAGCTTGATGAAGTACCATTTTCATCTGTAATCCAATCAAGGTCATCACCTAGATCGTTGGTCCAACCCTCAGATAAGACACATGATGCGCCACATCCTGTGGCACAAGTTGCAAACGCCTCAAAATCCTGTGAATAAGGAAATGACGTAATCGTTTGCGCGCTTGACATATTCGCCGTAAACATTGCGAAAGAGCCAAACGTTAGTAAACGTAAAACTTTTTTCATTAGTAGAAATTTATTTAGCTGTAAGTAGCCGTTAATTAGGCGCTGAAATTACGACTGTTTTTTATGGTATCAAAACCTCATTATCACTAATTAGTTAAATTCTGAACAAAGCATTTCGCGCCATTTGTATGTTAAGTCAATATTAACAAGCGAAACCAAGGTTCAAACGACTAAAAAGAGATCAAATTGACGACGTAATTATTTTGTACATTGTACATTAAACTCTATGAGCGCATCTCGTGTCAACTATGCAAACACATAACTTATTCTCTGATGAACATGAGCTTAACAAGCTGATCATTGAAACAGCGAATGAGGGTATATGGCTGATTGACGAAAAAAACATTACCGTTTTCGTCAATCAAAAAATGGCGGAAATTCTAAATTATTCTGTTGAAGAAATGACCGGTGCTTCGCTATTCGATTTCATGGATGAAGAAGCAAGGAAAAAGGCTATTGAAAACCTGAATCAGGGCAAGGAAGATGGTGCAAATCGACATGAGTTCAGGTTTCTCACGAAGGATGGTAAAAGCATTTGGACATTGCTCAACACGAACCCAGTAATTAAAAACGGTACATATCGTGGAGCACTAGCAATGGTGACGGATATTAGCCACTCAAAGCAACACGAACTTGAACTAAAAGACAGCTACTTCAGTTATATTTCTCTATTTGAAGATTCTCCCGTCCCAATTTGGGATGAGGATTTCTCAAAAATCAAAGATTATATTGATAAAAAAAAGCAAGAAGGAGTTGCTGACTTTCGTGCATTTTTTAGTGAGAACCCCGACAAACTGGAAGAATGCACGTCACTTCTCATTGTCAACAATATCAATCAAGCCGTTGTTGACTTGAATGAGGCGAAGAGCAAAAAAGATGTCTTGGAAAACTTTCGCGCACTACTCACAAGAGACTCTGCAAATTATGCCATCGAACAATTGGTGGCGATTGCCGAAAATAGAACATCCTGTGAGTTTGATGCTGAACTCCTAACGTTTGGGGGTAATATACGGTACGTTCATTTGAAGTGGTCAGTGGTAAAAGGTTATGAAAACAATTACGGACGAGTCTATTTGAGCACCACGGATATGACTGAACGAATAATTGACGAAAATCTCTCTCTGCAACACTCGAATCGAGAAAAAGCAGTCTTACTAAAAGAGATACACCACAGAGTGAAGAACAACCTTCAAATCATCTCAAGTCTCTTGAATTTGCAATCATATGTCATAGAAGACCCAAGCATGCGAGACGTTTTTAGTATGAGCTTGCACCGAGTTAAGGCCATGGCAACGGTTCACGAATTACTCTATAAATCAAATGATTTCAGTGGTATTGATTATAAAGAATACCTGAATAGACTCATAGATACATTGGTTGAATCTATGAAGGGCGAAATCAATAATATACAGGTCGACATTACAGTCGATGATATTCATCTCAACATTAACACTTCCGTTCCGCTTGGGCTGCTCATTAATGAAATCATTACGAACTCTCTAAAACATGGTATAGAAGCAGATAAACCTGGTCGGATTTACGTTGAAATATATGCAGACAAATCACCTAATTACACTTTGAAAATTGGTGACTATGGCAAAGGAATTCCCAAAGACTTCAATATATCAGATACCGAGACGCTGGGCCTGCAACTAGTCACCAGTCTAATCGATCAACTATCCGGAAGTATTGAAAGAGATTTCACCACACATGGAACTCATTACATTATTCAATTCCAGGAGCTTGAGCAGCAAAGTAGCATTTGATCACTTTTTTACGTATTGCGTGAGAATCACAATTTTCTGTCCTCCAACTTTACCTTCTATTTGATCGGGGTTATCGTGTACCAGATTAATATTCCTAACGGCCGTCCCTCGCTTCGCAACAAGACTTGTACCCTTGACATTCAGGTCTTTTATGATCACCACTGAGTCGCCATGTTTTAGCTCAACACCGTTACAATCAAGGTGCACAATGCGATCTTCTGCAGCATCGTCGCTCTCCTTTTTTGCCCAATCAAGCTCATGCTCCTCCAAATACATCATATCCAAAAGGTCCATTGGCCACCCTTCATGCTTAATATTATTCAGCATTCGATACACCACCACTTTAACAGCACTGACGTCACTCCACATACTGTCATTCAGGCATCGCCAATGATTGGGGTCAATATCGGCATCACCATTTAACTGATCACGACACGTTTTACACGTCAGAATAATTTCTTCCAATACATCCGCAGAACCTGGAGCAACAACGAAACCTTCTAGTTGTTCAGAACTACCACAAAGTTCACAATTATCATTACCACGTTCTCTCAATGCCTTCTCTAATTCCATGATGTAAAACCGATTTAATTTATTGCAATGCTAGCAATTCTTCCAAAAAAAGAAAAGGAGAAGTTAAGCTTCCCCTTTCACCTTGGTTGAGGCAATGTCTCCCGGTAATTATGCAATAACCAAAAAACCATATCTGTCGTCTTTTTGAATGCACAGACATTGCAATTTCTTGTACTTCCTGAATTATGGCCCTATTCAATTCGGTTGCTAACATAATCATAGTTGAGGATACTTTTTCAGGTACTTATGCTCTATCAACATTTTTTTCACAGGTATTTATACTCTATTTACTATTTTAAATAATTGATTTTCATTTGTTTGATTTTTCAAAATAAACAAATAAGCATTTTTCACAAATAAGCGCAATAAATGAACCATTTTTTCTCACTAAATCGCGTTATTTCAGGAAACATTTCGACAATCTTTAGCCTTACTACCTCATCGAGATTTACTAATTTTGCAGCTTACATTTTATTATGGCAGATACACGATACAACCTTCGCGGTGTTTCCGCAGGAAAAGAAGACGTTCACAATGCAATCAAAAATGTGGACAAAGGCTTGTTTCCGAAAGCGTTTTGTAAAATAGTCCCTGATCACTTGACAGGAGACGACGAATACTGTATAGTCATGCACGCTGATGGTGCCGGCACAAAGTCTTCATTGGCATACATGTACTGGAAAGAAACAAATGACTTATCTGTCTGGAAGGGAATCGCACAGGATGCACTCATAATGAATATTGATGATTTATTGTGCGTGGGAGCCACAGACAATATACTGCTTTCATCTACGATCGGTCGCAATAAAAACCTGGTTCCTGGAGACGTTATCTCAGCAATCATTAATGGTACTGAAGAACTCCTTGAAGGACTCAGAGACAAAGGAATTGGCATTCATTCTACCGGCGGAGAAACGGCAGATGTTGGAGATCTTGTCAGAACAATTATCGTAGACTCCACCGTGGTTTGTAGAATGAAACGATCGGATGTAGTTTCCAATCACAACATTCAGGATGGAGATGTAATTGTTGGACTTGCGTCATTCGGCCAAGCCACATACGAATCTGAGTACAATGGCGGAATGGGTAGCAATGGGCTCACTTCAGCACGACACGATGTCTTCAGTAAGGAGCTCGCCAACAAATACCCGGAAAGCTTTGACCCTTCCGTTCCTAATGAATTGGTTTATTCTGGATCCAAAGGGTTAACAGAAACAACAAACTCACCTTTAGATGCGGGTAAACTTGTCTTGTCACCAACAAGAACCTATGCACCCGTGATCAAAAAGATTCTGGACAATCATAGAGAAGAGATTCACGGAATGGTGCACTGCTCAGGAGGTGCGCAAACGAAAGTCCTGCACTTTGTGGAAAATGTTCATGTAATCAAGGATAATTTATTTGAAATTCCACCGCTATTTGATTTAATCCAAAAGGAATCAGGTACAGACTGGAAAGAGATGTACAAGGTGTTCAATATGGGGCACCGAATGGAAATTTATGTTCCTCAAGAGATCGCCAATGACATCATTGAAATTTCAAAATCTTTCAATATTGATGCACAAATCGTTGGACGCGTTGAAGCACATGAAGGCAAAAAATTAACGATCAATTCTCCTTACGGCGAATTCATTTATTAAGAATATGAACGATTTACTGCAGAAGTTAGAGGCTATTAGCATACGTTTCAAAGAAGTTGGAACACTTATCGTTGACCCTGATATTATCGCGGATCAAAAGCGGTACGCCAAGTTGATGAAGGAATACAAAGACCTCGAAGAGATTGTTGCAGTATACAAAGAGTATAAGAGTCTTATCGATAATCTGGAAAGCTCAAAAGAGTTATTGAAAGAGGAAACTGATCCTGAAATGCGCGAAATGGCCAAGATGGAAATCGATGAACTTGAAACAAAACGCCCGGAAGTAGAGGAGACAGTTCGAATGATGCTGATCCCGAAAGATCCCGAAGACGAAAAGAGTGCAATTATGGAATTGCGCGCGGGAACAGGTGGAGACGAGGCCTGCATTTTTGTGGAAGATTGTTTCCGCATGTACACTATGTTTTTCAAGGAGAGGGGATGGAATTATGAAATCACCAACTCGAATGAAGGCACGGTGAAAGGATATAAAGAAATTACGATGAACATTGACGCCCCAGCGGCTTACGGTGTTCTCAAGTTTGAATCAGGCGTTCATCGTGTGCAACGCGTTCCTGAGACAGAATCGCAAGGCCGCGTTCATACTTCCGCCATTACTGTAGCAGTTCTACCAGAGGCAGAAGAAGTAGATTTTGATCTAAACATGGCAGATGTTCGCAGGGACACGTACCGCGCGTCTGGAGCTGGAGGTCAGCACGTCAATAAAACGGAATCTGCCATTCGCCTGACACACATCCCAACAGGTGTTGTCGCAGAGTGTCAGGACGGTCGTTCACAGCACAAAAATTTTGAAAAAGCGATCTCGATGCTTCGCTCAAGATTGTACCAAATTGAATTGGACAAGATTCAAGCAGAACGTGCAGATCACAGAAAATCCTTAGTATCAACAGGGGATCGATCGGCAAAAATTAGAACATACAACTATCCCCAAGGACGAATTACCGATCACCGAATCAATAAAACGCTTTACAAGTTGGATGCTTTTATGAATGGTGATATTCAGGAAATGATTGACGCCTTGAAAATGGCCGAAAATGCGGAGAAGCTAAAAGGAGAGGAAGTATAACCTCTGCAAATGATTCGCTAAGAAAAGGCAAAACTGAGGAAAATTGACGTAGAATGACACGACAAGAACTTATAGAACAAATTCGACTTAAACGCTCTTTTCTTTGCGTCGGATTGGATACTGATCTCAAAAAAATACCAGCTCATCTGCTTGACACGGAGGATCCAATTTTTGAATTCAACAAAGCAATTATTGACGCGACTAAGGATTACTGTGTTGCTTATAAACCAAACATTGCGTTTTACGAGTGTCACGGACCTAAGGGCTGGGAATCTTTGAAGAAAACACTCGATTATATTCCGAAATCTATTTTCACAATTGCGGATGCAAAACGAGGTGATATTGGCAACACTTCAAAATACTACGCTGATACTTTTTTCCATTACCTCAATGCGGACTCAGTTACAGTTGCTCCATACATGGGAGAAGACAGTGTAACTCCTTTTTATGAATACGATAACAAATGGGTTATTTTACTGGCGTTGACGTCCAACCGTGGTGCACTCGATTTTCAGTTTATGGCGGATAGCCAAAATACGGAACTGTACAAAAAAGTGCTGAAAAAATCCCAAGAATGGGGATCACCAGAAAACCTCATGTATGTTGTCGGAGCTACGAGAGCCGAAGGCATTGGAGAGGTGAGAAAGATTGCACCTGACCACTTCTTTTTGGTTCCAGGAGTAGGCGCTCAAGGCGGATCACTTGATGACGTTGCGAATTATGGATGGAACGATGATTGTGGACTACTTGTGAACTCCTCGAGAGGCATTATTTATGCATCTCAAGAACTTGATTTTGCCGAAAAAGCAAGACAAGCAGCACATGAGCTACAGCAAGCAATGTCTTACATACTAGATAGCAAAAACTTCTGATTATCACCTAATTGACCATTAGATCATTTGGAATAAATCAATTTTATTCATAAATTCATATGAACTAATGTAAAACTATTGAAAGGTAATCGAAGGTTCCTGAATCTCATTTTTTTGCTCCTACTTAGTATCAATGGAGTTCTTTTAGTTTTGCTGAATTCTCAAAAAGCTTCTGCCAGCATCTTACTCATTGTAGCAAGTTCACTCTTAATTCTTGCATGCGCATATCTACTATGTATTCGCCCGCTGCGTAATCGAACAGTGCGCAGAACATACAAGCGCACTACGAACGCCTAAATCTTGTGGTTGAAAGACCTTATTTTCAGGACTAATCAAAGTACTGGCATTGTGTTTGCTTTTCCTTTGAGTGCTCACTTTTAAACATTACTTTTGTTGCTTTATACTTAAGTGAGATAGCAACACTGATGTGGCAAACAATCGCAAATATCATACTCAGAAATCGGTTTACGATCATAGGGATTTTAACCCTTCTGACCGTATTCTTTGGCTATCAGGCACTATCAGGACTTAAACTCGACAACAAATACGGAATCCTTCTTCCAAAAAATGCAGAAGCCAAACTAGACTACGATGATTTCAAAGAGATGTTTGGTGAAGATGGAGGAGCACTCATCATCGGAATTGAGACAGATTCACTCTACACAGAGACTAATTTTCTAAAATGGAAAGAACTTGGTGATTCAATCCTTAAGTTCGAAGGAGTAGAATCAGTTGTTTCAGAAGCTACCCTTTTTACGGTTTCAAACAATGTTGAAGCTAAAAAGTTCGAAGCACATAAGGTATTCTCGGATACAAAATTCAAAGAGAAGTCGATTGACTCCATCAAAAATGAAATCAAGAACAACCCACTTTTCAGAGGTGTTCTTTACAGCGAAGATGATAATGTGTCGCTGATGATGATTGGCATTAATGAAAGCTTCATTACCGATCAAAACAAAGCCAACGTCATTCTGGATATCGAACGTGTTGCGGAAGCTTACGCCCCTTATTTCGGCAGTCCTAAATATGCAGGAATGCCGCACCTTCGCGTTGTTATCGGAAAGCAAGTAATGCGTGAAATGTATGTGTTCATTGCGTTACTCATTCTGGTTACGTCACTTTTGATCTTTATGTTTTTCCGATCACTACGTGTAGTGTTCATCTGTAACCTTGTGGTCGCCGTGGCTGTTATCTGGTCGATTGGAACCATTGGAGCCCTTGGATTCAACTTGACAATTATTATGGCACTAATTCCGCCACTAATGATTGTAATCGGTATTCCGAACTGTATTTTCCTCATGACGAAATACCATCAGGAAGTACTAGAGCATGGAAATAAAGTAAAAGCACTGACCCGTGTGATCAAAAAAATTGGAACAGCTACTTTACTTACCAATTTCACTACTGCACTCGGTTTCTTGACGTTCGTAACAACGAACTCTCCCAAGCTCATGGAGTTCGGAATTTGTGCCGCAATTAACATCATTCTTGTTTTTGTCATTTCCATATGTATCCTTCCGATCATTGTTTCTCTATCGAAATCACCTAAACCACGTCATCTAAAACACCTTGAACGCAAACTCGCTGTTGGACTTTTGGATAAACTAGTGGACATAACAGTAAACAAGAGAAGACTGGTATATATTTCCACTGTTGGCGTTGTGCTCTTTAGCGTGGCTGGGTTGATGCAAATTGAGGCGACTGGAAACATTACGGGTGACTTACCAAAGGGACATCAAATACTGGAAGATTTTAACTTCATTCAGGACAACTTCGGAGGATCCATTCCTTTCGAAATCATGGTTGACTACAAAGAACCTAGTCGATTAGGGAAAACTTCTACGCTTACTCGCATCGATGAAGTGCAACGCAAGTATTCTTCCGACACCTTATTCTCTAAGCACGTTTCGTACATTGACTTTTTGAAAGCGGCCAATATGGCCTTTCACAATAACGATTCAACGCAATACAGACTTGTAACCAAGCGACGAAAACTCGCAACGCTTAAGCGATACATTGACAGTTCGATTGTAACAAATTCCAAAACGGTAGGAATGGCTCTTAATGAGCTCATCGACACCTCGCGTTGTGTCCTTAGAATTCGTTCGCAAATCAGAGATATCGGTTCATATGACATTTCTGACAAGGCGGACTCTATGAGGATTGAGCTCGATGAAATCCTTAACCCTGAGCGTAAAGACATTGAACGTTTATATAAAGTCTATAACAAAAAGGGTAAAGAAGACTATATCGATTCTATCATCTTCGGTTACCCTGCTATCTACAACTCCCTTACCAAGACACTTTCAGGAGGAGATGCTGATAAGCAATTTGAGTTTGATTCAGATCCTGAACTCATTAAATCTTATTACGATAAAAAGAATTTCAAGGAGTCGCTGCGAGCAGCAATTGACAACGAATATTTCGACATTACCTTGACAGGAACTGCGATTGTAGCCTCGAATGGAACGAAATATATGGTACTCAACCTGTTTACCAGTTTGTTGTTTGCAATTCTTGCCATCTCTATTCTAATGGCCATCCTATTCAGGTCCTCACGTATGGTGCTGGTATCTTTGATTCCGAATTTTATCCCACTCCTCTTTACAGCTGGAATTATGGGATGGTTTGGAATACCTTTAAAGCCTTCTACACTCCTTGTATTTAGTATCGCATTTGGTATATCTGTTGATGATACAATTCACTACCTCGCAAAGTACCGTCAGGAGTTAAAAACGAAACAATGGGATCTTAAGCAATGTGTCATTATGGCCATTCGAGAAGCAGGATTAGGAATGTTCTATACGTCCATCGTTCTTTTCTGTGGATTCTCTATGTTCTCATTTTCGCAATTTGGAGGAACCAAGGCACTAGGATTGCTCGTTTCGTTAACACTGCTTATTGCAATGATTACTAACTTGGTTATTTTACCAACCTTATTATTATCACTTGAACGAAGACTTACAACAAAGTCGTTTGAAGAGCCCTACTTCGATGCATACGCAGAAGAAAGCGATATTGACTGGGACAATATTGATCTCAAAACAGAGATTAACGATGACGACCAGGATGACGAAGAGACAGAAACATAACAGCTCAGGCAAGTTGTATATTTGACCTGAAACCAAACCATTATGAAAGGAATTATTTTAGCCGGAGGATCGGGAACAAGACTTCATCCATTGACGCTAGCCGTGAGTAAGCAGTTGATGCCTATCTACGATAAGCCAATGATTTATTATCCACTTTCAATTTTATTGAATGCAGGCATTCGGGAAGTTTTAATCATTTCAACTCCTCATGATCTGCCAAACTTTGAAAAACTTCTGGGAGATGGTTCACAACTGGGGTGCAACTTCCAATATGCGGAGCAACCAGAACCTAACGGACTGGCACAAGCGTTTGTTATTGGTGAGGAATTCATTGGCAATGATAAAGTTGCGCTTGTTCTGGGAGATAATATCTTCTATGGTTACGGGATGGGCGACCTGCTGAAGGAGAATGCTGATCCGGAAGGAGGTGTTGTTTACGCATACCACGTAAGCGATCCTGAACGTTATGGAGTTGTTGAGTTTGATGAGCATATGAATGCTATATCGATAGAAGAAAAACCGAAACAACCGAAATCTCATTATGCCGTTCCCGGACTCTATTTTTATGACAACTCAGTGGTAGAAATTGCCAAAGGATTAAAACCTTCCGCACGAGGAGAGTATGAAATTACGGATGTCAATGCCGAGTATCTTCGACGTGGAAACTTAAAAGTAGCTGTCCTTAGCAAGGGGACCGCATGGCTCGATACGGGAACATTCCCCTCACTTATGCAAGCCGGTCAATTTGTTCAGGTTATTGAGGAACGTCAAGGGCTGAAAATTGGATGTATCGAAGAAGCAGCTTACCGCAACGGCTTTATTGACTCAGAACAACTGAAAAAGATTGCACAGCCTCTTCTGAAAAGTGGATACGGCGATTACCTGATAAACCTTATCAAGGAATAAGATGATAGAATTAAAGGCTTATACTGCTTTTGTTGAGCAGCATTTACAGACGCTCAATATCCCTGAAAAACCTCAGCAATTGTATGACCCGATTCGGTATTTTCTGACCATTGGTGGAAAACGTGTAAGACCGATTCTAACATTGCTAGGAGCGGAATTATTTGGAGATGCAAAAGAAACAGCTATCTCACAAGCACTGGCCATTGAGATCTTTCACAATTTCACGCTCGTTCATGATGATATTATGGACGAAGCACCTTTGCGGCGAAATCAACCTACTGTTCACGAAAAATGGAATTCGAACATCGGCATTCTGTCTGGTGATGTTATGCTTATTCATGCGTATCAGCATTTAGGTAAGATTGCTGGTGAAAAGCTCCCCGAAGCCTTCGAATTATTCAATAGAACTGCCATTGAAGTTTGTGAAGGGCAGCAATTCGACATGGATTTCGAAGAACGTGATGATGTAAGCATCCATGAATACATCGAAATGATTCGCCTGAAAACTTCCGTTCTTTTAGGGTGCGCCCTTGAGCTAGGAGCTATTGTGGCAGGAGCAGGCGAAGACGATAAGAAATCATTGTACGCATTTGGACAGCACATTGGACTGGCTTTTCAAATTCAAGACGATATTCTTGACTTATATGCGGATCCAGAGAAATTTGGAAAGCAGGTTGGTGGGGACGTAATTGCGAACAAAAAGACCATTTTGCAGTTAACTGCAGCAAGCAAGGCTTCACCAGAACAACTAGAAATTTTGCGTCAATTAAAGGATGAGCAAGACAATGAGATAAAAGTGAACCGTACACGTGAGCTTTTCGATCATTTGAATATTCGCCAGGACTGCCAGGCGCGAATGGAAGAACATTACGAACTCGCTCAACAGGCACTGAAACGCATCAACGTTCCTGAAGAGAACAAAAAACCTTTATTGTCGCTGGCCAGTTTCTTGATGAATCGAGAGGTATAGCACCATTTCACACACAAGCTCTACACCTTACTCCAAGTGATTTACGGATAAATTCGTATATTCAACTATGCCATTTAACCGGTTAAACCACTCTGTACTTGGTGAAATACGTCCTCGTTTTCACTTAAAAATACCTGTTGATCCGGAAGTAGCCATAACACATGTTGAGCAAACACTGTACAATGAAAAGTTAGTTTCTGGAGAACGCTCTGATCAATTATTATTTCTTCGGACACCAAGTTGGGAGCGCCATTATTGGTCGCCTGAAATGACTGTTCGCATGGAAGTTGAAGAGTATACAGATTACACTACTGTATCGTGTCTCGTAGGTCCGCGACAAGCTGTCTGGGCACTTTGGGCATTTATCTATTCAGCCATTTTACTCATTACGGTTTTTGGAGGAATCTTTGGGCTCGTACAATACAACCAACAAGGGTCAAGTCCATGGATCTGGATCATTCCCATTGGTGTCGTCCTGCTTTCGAGTGCGTTTATCGCTTCTAAATTTGGGCAACGGAAGGGACGCGACCAAATGTTGCACCTTGTCAGTTTTTTATATCATAGTCTGGATGAAATAACTGAGGTAGAACGATTAGAACGGCGCTAAAGATCGATGGCAACCACCATCTGTTTAAAACAAGGTTTGCCACCGTTATAAGGCAACCATCCATCCAAGCTCTCAACGGCTCTCTCTGCTAATTTTGCAGCAGATGTACCCGCATGATTTAAGGCCTCAACACGATGAATGATTCCCAGATGATCCACTACAAACTGTATATAAATTCTACCAGAAAAATTGGAGTCATTTACTTCTATTGACCTTAAAGCTTTGTACAAAGCTTCTGTGCCTCCTTGATATTTGAGCGCTGCATTTTTTTCATATCGATCGTAATAAACGGTATCAATTTCCTCTTCTCTTGTTGGGACAGAAACAACGGGCATATCCATATTATCATGCGCATTATAGAAAGAATAAGATAGATTAATACGATCACAAAAAGCATCAAAATGCTCATGTGCCTTCACAATATCTGCACCAACATCGGTCCCGGCAAAAAGTTCATCAAATAGCCAAACACCTTCTCGCCTTGCGAAACGAATGGAATCCTTCCATAAATCATAATAAGCCATATCGCCGCGAATCGAAAAATCATTTTCTGGAAAACTTGACTTACCGAGGCCATAGATTCTTAAATACTCCGGACTGATTTTCCCCGCCAGCCCCCGGAAAAGTTCCAATTGATCAATAAAACGATCAGTAGCGATATCTTTTAATAATGACCTATCTCCAGACTCAAAGAAGGGTTCTATAACCTGATCAAATGCGTGAAGTCTAAGATTGAACGAATCTAACACCTTAAATTGCTCAATCCTCCCATTGATCTTTTCGACATCCTCATCTGAGAAAACGCGCCTATCTACCCCTGCTACCCTCCAGATACTGTCTTGCCTTAAAAGCATTACACTGGTTTTTCCCATTCCTTTGATATGAACCCTTACAACTGATGTATCATCATTAATTCGAACTCTTTCGATCTCCTTTATCGACAGCTCGTTTCGGGCATACCCATGTTGCAAACTATCATACACCACCTTTCTAGCTAGAAAAGTATTGAATGATTTAGTCGTAACGGAATCCAAAATTTTGGGGTTCTCTCCCTTTCGAACTAATGACCACTTTTGAACGAAGTCCGCAACTAACAATTTAATGGTATCTTTCCATTCCTCTTTCTCCCATTGTGTTCTGATCCACTTCTTAACACCTTCAATATCTTCTTCGTCACTAACTTTATTGTCATAACCAACCACGCACCATTTATCCTCTATTTTTTCAAGATTAACCTTGAGTCCGTCAATAAATTCATTGGTCAGAATGCAACCTATCGAATCCGTTGTGATCAATTCACTTACAGTGGTCTCTGGAAAAACTAAACCTTCTATATCTGCTTCCTTAAAGTAATCACGTTGTAAAAGAATTACCGTCATTACTATTTCTGATGTTACATTAGCTAACGAATCAACAGGACTATTATAATCTGTCAATACCTGCTCCCGCTGACGAACATAGATCTCGCACGCCTCTCTCAACTCCTTTTGATCAGTTTTAGATAGTTCCGTCTGAGCATTCACCCAAAACGATGACATACTGCAGACCAATAAAACAAATAGTCTTATCACCTCAAGTAGATTTTATAATGTCCGACAAGCGCATGCCTTTCAAATGAAAGTAACCACAAGTGCAAAATATTCGGGTCTTCATCATCCAAATGCAGAAGTGGCCCATCAATTCCAATTTTGTGACTGTCAAGCCATTCTCCCATTTCATTCAATAGCATACCAAAGTATGGGTTCGTTGCACTTGAAATAGCATCATGCGCCTTGCAATCTTCGTAAAAAGGGTGGTTCCCGATACCCATAGAAAATTGACTTCCAGAATTGGCATCCATCGGAGCTAGCGGTGGGAGCGTTTCTAAATCCAATCCACCGATCAAAAATCGCGTTATCTCACCATTTTTTCTTGAAAACACTAGCTCTAACTCATCATTTTCGTCAGTAGAAGTACCACTGGTCGTTCTTCGATGAATGATAGAATCTAACTGATAAAATCTACCTAATTCTGTCGTTCTTGGATCTTCACGATTGTAATATCCAGGAGGTGAAAACGTTGCAAACAAAGCTGAATCCGTATGAAAATCGGCCATTTGTGTATAAGATCGAGGGTAGATGATTTCAATTTGTTTTTTCTTTCTCTCCCCCAGCAGTGGGTACATTTCGCTGCTTTGATCTGTGAATTGCAATCCTCGTTCTTGTTGAACTTCTCGTATCAGTGAAAGATTCAATGATTTGGTTGGAGGGTTTTTCCAATTCTCCAGAAAATCAGCATAGTTAGAAAATGCTCTTGCGTTTCGTTCTTCAAATAATTCATGGTAAAGTTCCTTAGGAAAATCAAACCATCCGTGGTAAAAAACCTTATTCGACCCATCTACTTCAGTGTAAAAAAACAACTCCCATAAATAAGAATTCAGACAGTTGCGCGCAAGATCAATTCTGGTAATTCGTTCACCATTCACCACAAATGGTTTTGGAATAATTGTCTTCAACTCCTCTCCCGTCCATTTCACCTGATTGCGATTCCACTCCTGATTGACCAATGCAATCAAAGACATGTATTCATCCTCTTTTGCATAATCAGGGATGGTCGGGATAAACTCCATTAAATCAACTCCCAACATACAAACAGTGTCATCTGAGTCACTTATTGGATTGACGATAATATCAAATCCAACTGCACTCCGCATAATGTGGATTTCATCCATCATTGTTTCTGTATACTTTACATGACGAATGGAAATATCAGGGTTATCAGGATATTCATCATCTGACAGTTCTGTCAGTGTTGCAGAATATATCTGCAGTTCACCATCTACCAAAGATTCTCTCTCACTTTTACACGATGCCAAGCAAGTCAAGAACAACAAAAAATATAGCGCTTTCACGCACTAAAAATAACAATTCCGTCAGGGTAGCGTTTTACAAAATGAAAACAATAATGGTATATTCGGCGCACACACATGCAATTAGACGATCAATCTTTTATCCAATTAGCGCATAAGAACAAGGACCGTGCTTTCAACCAATTAGTGGAAGCATATGCGGGGTTGGTCTTTAATGCATGCCTGAATACTGTTCGAAATCGCGAGGATGCGGAAGATGTTGTACAGGAAGTGTTCACAGCAGCCTATCTATCACTTGAAAAGTTTGAGGGAAAATCAAAGCTTTCTACCTGGCTTTATTCGATTGCTCTGAACAAAAGCAAGGAATTTTTACGCAATAAGACTCGGAAAAAACGGTCGGGTGTACTCACAGTTCTTGAAAAGGAAGATTCTCATATGGTGCCGACTGGTACCATTAATTTTGATCACCCGGGAGTGCAACTAGAAAATAAAGAACGTGCTGCCGTTTTTTTTGCAGCCATTGACAAGCTAGCGGAAAATCAAAGAGTGGCATACACACTTCATAAGATAGATGGCATCAGTTATGCTGAAGTGGCTGAAATAATGGAAACCTCCGTTTCATCAGTTGAATCGCTGATGTTTCGAGCCAAAAAACGTCTGAGAGAATTACTCTCTGATTACTATGAAAAAAACGAGCGCTGAGCGCAAGTAAATAATTGAATTGACAACAAATAGAACATGGATCAAAAAGAAAAATGGATTGAAGAACATCTGAATACTGAGACCTTTATCGGGAAAGCTCCGGTTAGTGAGGACATGATGATGCGGCTAAAGGCCATTCCATCTATTGCTAAAACAACCTACGATAGCGTTCCTAAAAAAGTAGTTTGGGCAGTCGCAGCAAGTATTGCTATTTTAATTTGCGTGAATATTTTTTCACTGAATGGGTATGAATCCTCAAGTAATGAAGGGACTGCTCAAACGGAATACAGTGATAGCTATTTTTCCTACCTTAAACAACTCTAACGATGAAGGGCACACGCTTTTATAAAATTGTAATTGCGCTACTAATTTTGATCAATGTTGCGACACTGTTATTCATATGGTTGCGCAAACCACCTCATCCGCCGCGGCCAGGAGATGAACCACAACTCGCCAATGAAATTGGCCTTACCGGAGATGATAAAAAGGTCGTTGATCAGTTAGAAATTGAGCATCATACCGAAAAAAGAAAGATGATGAAGCGCGACACTGAATTGCACACAGAAATGTTCAACCTTGTCGGTAGTGAAGACAATGCAGACAGCATTCAAACTTTGTTAAACGAAAATAAAGCTGCAATTGAAAAAATGACCTTTGACTTTTTTGATGAAGTAGCCAACTACTGCAATGATGAACAGTTGGAAGCTCTTAAGCAAATGATTCAGGAGCGCCTGGTGAAGATGCATAGACCACCGCCGCATCCAAGAAACTAATTTTACCCATTTATTTTTGGTGAATAAAGCCGTGTGTATGTTTCGTGCCACGGCTTTTTGTTTTAGAAGAACTGTCCAAATCCAAAAGTCAATCCATGTCGCCCGTCAAATGGATTGACAGAGTAATCTACACGCAGAGAAGTTTTATACCAAACGTTTAAGTTAAACCGGACTCCTCCTCCAGTAAATACATTTGGATCACGGTTAAAAAAAGAATCCAAACGCTCCCCGGGAGAACGTAATGCTCCATAATCCGTAAAGAGTGCCCCTTGAATGGAGAAATATTTATGATTCACAAAAGTGCAGCGATACTCCGCATTCAAAATCAACTCTCCTGTACCCCTCTCTACACGGTTTCCTATTCCACGAACATTTAAAATTCCATCGAGAACAAACGGAGAAAAGGGACTAAAATTATTTGTGGCAAGTCCGAACTTTCCTCTTAAAGCCAAATTTCCTCGCTCATTGATTTTCTTGTACCACACTACTTTTGCCAAAACCTTCAGGAAAGTAGCCTCTGGGAAATCTTGCGTATGAATATATTCTCCGTATAAACCTGCTCGTAGACCATCTTGCTTTTCGTAGATATGCTCTATCCGGTCGTAGTCAACCCCACCATGCACCTGATACTTGTGAAATGCAAATCCCTTATTCCCTAATGGAAAAGCATCATCGCGTTGTTCGTACTCTTCATACATGTACTTCCCTCCTACACCTGCCTTGAGATAACGTGTTAACCAAATATGTCCGCCTAAGAGTGCCGAATAATTATCAAAATTGAAAAAGCTGACGGTATCATCAAAGTAAAGCGGTTCTACCGTTGAGTATTTTTGAAACGCAACCTCATGACCTGTCAATGAATTCCCATGGCGATTGGCCTTCCAGAAAACATAAATAGAATGACGATCATAATACTGATATGTTCCACCTATCGACTGTGCACGTCCGAGAAAATTGAGATGATTGACACCAAGCACCAGCTTCAGCTGATCCTGGAAACCCGACATCCAAATTACCGGATAAACATACTTCGCCTCCAGAATAGTAAAAACTACATTAGTTCCTGTTGTTGATTCTTCTTTTCGCGCCTCAACATTAAAAAAGAGATTCAAGTTGCGCAACAATTCAACATCACCTTGCATCATTGCTTCGTCATACTCCATGCCTTCTTCACATAGAATAATTTTGCGCAAATACACTTCTTTTGTACGCGTCAGTCCTTCAAAACGAATCGAATCAATTTGCTGTGCCTGGCAAAGGCTGGTAAATAAGATCAGGAAAAAAGTAAGCTGCAGGTTTTTCACTAGCGAGTTAACAATTTTAATCCAAGGTTTAGCGTATTCCCCAAACCTGAGTTCGTTCCACGCCAAAAATTAGTGTATAATAATTCGATATTCAAATTAGAAAGAATTTGATACTTGAATCCTATTCCTGATGCCGTATAATTTGCCGGAATAACCCAATCAGTTACTACCGGGTCTTGCGGGTTGATATTGTTTGTAAACCTATGCAAGTGCTGTGTCATAGCATATACCGTGATTTTTCGCGTTGGGAAATAACTCAAGAATACACTTGATGGGATATCCAACATGCCTACTTGACTATTATTTCGCTTGAATCGGAACAATAAGTCTACCTCTGCAAACAACTGGAATTTCTGTCCAAAATTCTTAGAGTAAAAAATTTGATTCCACCATGTAAAGCGATCCCAATCTGCCCAATACAAGTTTTGCAAAGAAGGGTCTGAGCGTCCTTCGGGTGCTTCAATTGTAGGAATTAAAAAGGTACTTTGAATAGAGAAATCGGCAACTGACTTAAATGGCTGCACCTTCAAGCGTAATCCAGCAGATGTCAAACCAACGCGACTTGAATCATTGTTTTTATAGGAGAAAGCATTACTGATTCCTGACAATGTTGAGTCCGTTGAGAATCCTGAAGAACGAAAGTTTAAGTCTAAACCGACATTGAATCGCTTATTCTTTGTAACTCCTATCGTCCATTGAAACAAGTGCGTCACAAAAGTTGCACGGTAACCCGAAAAGCGTTGTCCCTGCCAGTTATTCTCACTTTCTGTATAAAGGGTATTGAACAAGGTAAAATCCATTTTACCTTGCCCCAACAAACTCCCAGCTGTAAATAGCTGAAGGTTAGGAACGTCATTCGTTGTTGATTGTGGTGAAGATACAATTTGCGTTAATGTAGTTACTTTATCATCTGTCTTAACATTTAACTGCCAGTTGTAAGGATAAAACTTTACTCCTTTATCTGCAAACTTGTCTGTTCGATAGGTATTGATGTAAGCAACAGCCTCCTTCACGTTTTTACCAAAATCTTCCGTATACCAATTAAAAATTTCTGAAAGAAAAACGCCTTCCTCATTCGCATATACAAATGCATCATTATTGAGTGCCAAACGCGTTTGTTTCTCCATTTGACCATCCAATTTATCAGGCGTATAAGCATAATTTACGATGGGTGGACATCCAATCGCACCACACACAAGCACAAAATGCAATCGTGGATCGGCATAGTCTTTTCTGAGTACTTCATTTTCCAAATGATTCAATGAAATCTTTTCTCCGTTCAGCAAAAAGTCTTCTTTCATGAAAAAGCCATCTACATCCATCGGAGATGAAATTGGATAGGCTCCCACTACTTTGGAAATCACAAATAAATTGTACGCATTAATCAAGTAGGCCTTTTCTTCCCCCGCTGGAAGTGGATCATTTCCAAGGTGCTGAATAAGTTCATCCAACTTCATTGAATTATCCTTTAAAGCCTTGTAATCAACACGCCCATTATCCGCATATTGCTTGAAGAACAATTCTGCTGAGTTAAAAAAATCATAATTGTCCTGAGCTCCAAGTTGAAAGGCAAACAGGATAAATGCCAGTGGTAAATAATATTGAATTTTCATTTCTTCAGTTCTGTTAAAGCTATTTCGTAGCGGTGTGTTGGACGACCAAGTTTCAGACTTCTTACAGTCAATTTCCGTATTTATTCATCATCAAAATGCCGTATATTTGGAATGCTAAATCCTCAATCACTATGCGGTTAATTATTCTTCTCTTTTTTGCACTGCTTTCAATTAACCTGAATGCACAGCATTTTCAGGCGCTTGACAAGTACAAGACTCCTAACGAATTTGAGAATATTCATGTAGAGAAAATCACAGAAGATTCGCTCCAAAGTTGTTTCATGATTTGGGTAAAACAGGGAGTAAAAGAGCATTATCATGCTGATCATTCTGAAAATATTATTGTGTTAGAAGGAGAAGCCATGATGAGTTTGGGAGATGATCTGTTTATGATTAAAGAAGGAGATCATGTGAACATCCCTAAGGGAACAAGACATTCTGTAACGCAAATTTTGTCCGACACCCCACTCAAAGTTCTTTCCATTCAATCGCCACGTTTTGATGGCAGTGATCGCATTTTCGTGGAAAAGCACTGATGGCCAACGTAATTATTCCCTTAACCTATTATCAACAAGATGATGTAGTTGCTTTAGCAAAAGATCTACTGGGAAAAGTCGTATGTTCAAATATCGACGGAGTAATCACTAAAGGAATTATTCGTGAAACAGAAGCATACAATGGTGTTGTTGACAAGGCCTGCCATGCCTATCAAGGAAAACGAACAAAACGCACAGAGACGATGTTTCATCAAGGCGGTGTTGCATATGTGTATTTGTGCTATGGAATTCATCACCTTTTCAACATTGTTACTGGAAAAGAAGGCACCCCCACAGCCATTCTGATTCGTGCTATTGAGCCCATCGAAGGCATTCCGACAATCCTTGATCGCAGGAATAAAAAAGATGTGAAAAAAATTGCCTCTGGACCGGGAACTTTGAGCCAGGCACTTGGGATTCTAACACAACATTCAGGAACACCTTTAAACAGTCAACTTATTTGGTTGGAAGATCATTCAATTGAAGTTCCTGAAGCTGAAATTGAAATTGGTCCGCGCATTGGCATCGACTACGCTGAGGAAGATGTATTGTTACCTTATCGATTCATTTGGAACAGATAACCGACTGATTAACAGGTGTTGAAAAATATTTTGATTAATTTTTAATCACATATAGATTAATTTTTAATAATTTAGCCGCTCAGCCTCATCATAATTTTTCATTTATGTACTTGAATACGCACACTTACTATAGTTTGCGGTATGGGGCTTTATCACCTGAAATACTGCTGGAACTTGCTCAAAAAAATGGCTTTAAACGCATCGCGCTAACGGACATTAATACAACATCTGCTTGTATCGAATTTATTCGAGAAGCACCAAAATATGGGATTACCCCCATTGTTGGTGTAGATTTCAGGAATGGTGTTCAACAGCAATTTATTCTATTAGCTCAAAACAATCATGGATTTGAAAAAATTAACGCTTACCTGACTGACTTGCTTCATCACAAAAAAGAAGTTCCTGAAAAAGCGCCACAACTGAGAGACACTTATGTCATTTACCCATTTAAGCGGGATAAAAATTATACTTTGCGCAGTAATGAGTTCATTGGTTTCTCACCAGAAGATCTTGATTACGTACGCATCAACAATTGCAATGTAGAGCGCGGAGTCATCTTACAAACTGTTAGTTTCAGAAACAAGCGCGATTTCAATGCACATCGTTTATTGCGTGCTATTGACAACAATACGCTCTTAAGTAAACTCCCGGAAACAGAAGAAGCATCTCCCGATCATAAAATGCTAGCTCCAGAAAACCTGCATGCTGCATATGCTTCATTTCCCGAGATCATTGTGAATACGGACCGTATATTGAAAAACTGCTCTATTGAATTTGATTTTTCCAGCGATGCCGAACATCAAAATCAAAAAACGTACACCGGTGATGCAAAAAAAGACCTGAAATTGCTCTATCAGCTTTGTCAGGAAGGTGTAGAATATAGATATCCAAATCTTACTGAAGATATCAAAGCACGTATCGAAAAAGAACTTATCACCATTGATCGGATGGGGTTTGTATCCTATTTTTTAATGAATTGGGACATTGTAAAGTATGCGCGATCAAAGGGCTATTTTTATGTTGGACGTGGAAGTGGGGCAAACAGTATTGTCGCTTATTTACTGCGAATTACAGATGTTGACCCAATTGAACTTGACCTATACTTTGAACGATTCATTAATCTTTACAGGACTAACCCACCTGATTTCGATATTGACTTCTCCTGGCGAGATCGGGACGATGTAACCCGCTATATTTTTGAGCGATTTGATAATGTAGCGCTGGTTGCAACTTATAACACATTTAAAAAGAGAGCCGTTGTACGTGAACTCGGAAAAGTATTTGGTTTACCTAAAGAAGAAATTGATAAACTTTCATCGGGTGAATACCCGCATTGGGAACAAAATGAGCTTGCTACGCTCGTCCAAAAATATGCCCATTACATTCATGGCTTTCCAAGTCACCTGAGTGTACATGCCAGTGGGATTCTCATTGCTGAGAAACCCATTCAAGCATTTTCAGCCACATTTATGCCCCCCAAAGGATATCCCACTATTCAATTTGATATGCATGTGGCTGAAGATGTGGGCTTGTATAAGTTTGATATTTTGAGTCAGCGTGGACTAAGTAAAATCAAAGATGCATTAGACATCATTGATTACAACCAACCCAATCATCCTTCAATCGATATTCATGATATCAAACGATTCAAGGAAGATGAAAACATCAAAGCTGTATTACTGGAAGCCAAACCAATTGGTTGCTTTTATGTAGAATCGCCAGCCATGCGTATGTTGCTTACAAAACTCCAGGTCGACGATTATCTTGGACTAGTTGCCGCAAGTTCTGTTATTCGGCCCGGAGTTGCAAAATCAGGGATGATGCAAGAATACATTAAGCGTTTTCGAAATCCAGAACGCAGAAAAGAAGCACATCCCGTACTGGCAGAATTAATGCCGGAAACCTACGGAGTGATGGTCTATCAGGAAGATGTCATCAAGGTAGCCCATCACTTTGCAGGTTTAAACCTTGGCGAGGCAGATAAAATGCGAAGAGGAATGTCTGGGAAGTTTCGTTCCCGGGAAGAATTTCAAGCGGTTAAAAACAAGTTTTTTTCTAACTGCATCGAAAAGAGAGGGCATTCACCAGAGCTAACAGCAGAGGTATGGCGACAAACAGAAAGTTTTGCTGGCTATGCATTTGCAAAGGGACATTCAGCTTCCTACGCTGTAGAAAGCTATCAATGCTTATTCTTAAAAACATATTATCCACTGGAATTTTTGGTGGCCACTATTAATAACTATGGCGGATTTTACAGCACTGAATTATACATCCGTGAAGCAATGCTATTCGGAGGGAAAATACACGCTCCCTGCGTCAACCAAAGTAGTGTAGCAACATGCATCGTTGGGAATGACATTTTTATTGGTTTTCATCTTTTGAAATCCTTTGAACAACATACTGCTAAAACCATTGTTTTGGAGCGCGTTCTCAACGGTGCATTTACTTGTTTCGATGATTTTATTGAACGAGTCCGTATATCACTCGAACAAATTAGCATCTTGATTCGCATTGATGCCTTTCGATTCACAGGAAAAGATAAGCGCACATTGATGTGGGAAGCTCATTTAAAAATCAGTAAAAATGTCAATACGCTGGATATAAAAGACTTATTCCGTGTACAGCCACAAGAATACACCATCCCTCCACTGAACTACGCAAAAAATGAAGATGCGTTTGATCAAATGGAATTGCTGGGATTTCCTCTAGAGGACCCATTTGCACTAACAGTAGAGCATGATCTACCATCTGTATTAGCCAAAGAACTCCCTTCACTTATGGGAAAAGATGTGTGGGTTAAAGGATATTTAATTCACCGCAAACGAACGACCACTTCAGGCGGAAAACAAATGTTTTTTGGAACATTTTTAGACGAAGAAGGCGCATGGCTCGACACCGTACATTTTCCGGGTATAGCAGAACGATTCAGGTTCAGAGGAAAAGGGATTTACAGAATTTATGGCACCGTAATCACTGAATATGATGCTGTAACTATTGAGGTAAAATACATGCAAAAAATGGATGTTATTGAAGATCCGCGTTATGCCGAAATACGCACCAAATCTCCTTTAGTCAAAAACACAGATGTTGTAACCTGGAATAATCGGAAAGATTATGGAAAAAGAATTAAACCGGCGTACACCTAACCACGTGTCGCTTTTGACCGCAGCTCTGAGGACATACTGATTATCTAATACAGTTATTTACTCATTCAAGAGCCGTCGTTTTTTTAGGAGGGAGGTTAAATCACCTCACTTGTAGCTTGCCTTTTCAGGAACTTTCGACATTGTACGATTTCCCTCCTGAAAAAACGATGCGGTCAATAAAGGAAACTATGGATAGATCAATTATGCATATGGATCTGGATACGTTTTTCGTATCCTGTGAACGCCTCATTGATAGCCGATTGAACAATCGCCCTGTCTTGATTGGTGGTACATCTGATCGCGGTGTAGTCGCTTCCTGCAGCTATGAAGCACGAAAATTTGGCATCCACTCTGCCATGCCCATGCGAATGGCCAAACAATTATGTCCAGAAGCGATTGTTGTGAGAGGAAACTCTGGTATTTACACAAAGTATTCGAATATTGTGACCGATATCATTAAGGAGGAAGTTCCTGCTTATGAGAAAACCTCCATTGATGAATTCTATCTCGACCTTACAGGCATGGACCGTTTCTTTGGCTGTAAAAAATTAGCTTCCGAATTGCGCTCTAAAATTATTCGCGAGAGTGGACTTCCTATTTCATTTGGTCTATCATTAAATAAAACCGTTTCAAAAATTGCAACTGGCGAGGCTAAACCTAATAATGAGCTCAACATTGATTCCGGTACTGAAAAAGCATTTCTAGCACCGCTTTCTGTTAAGAAAATACCAATGGTTGGCGATAAAACCTACCGTGCTTTGTGCAATCTTGGCGTTAAACAAATTTCCAATCTTCAAGAAATGCCCATTGAGGTTATGGAGAAAGTATTTGGGAAAAGCGGGGTCATGATCTGGAAGAAAGCACAAGGAATTGATAATTCTCCCATTGTCCAATACCATGAACGAAAATCCATTTCTACCGAACGCACCTTTGACAAAGACACTATTGATGTCGATAAACTTGAAGGTATCATGACAGCGATGGCCGAAAACCTTGTCTTTCAATTGCGAAGAGGAAACAAACTCACCTCATGTATCACAGTAAAAATTCGCTACTCTGATTTCCAGACCTATACCCTTCAAAAGAAAATTCCTTACAGCGCCGCAGACCATACGATTATCCCAATGGTATTAGAACTTTACCGAAAATTATACAACCGTCGGGTACTCGTTCGCCTTATTGGTGTTCGCTTTAGTCATTTGGTAGAAGGAGCACATCAAATTAGTTTGTTTGAAGACACCAACATGCTGAGCCTATACCAAGCCATGGATCATATTCGAAAACAATATGGCGATCGGGCAATTATGCGTGCTTCAGGCATGAATGCGAAAAGCATCAGTCGATGGAACCCCTTCAATGGAGAACCACCCCCTTTACTTGCCAATAGAAGACGCTAATCTAAAACTTACTGATGTGCAATTTTTTGTTTCGGTATTCGTAAACAGCACCATTCTCTTCAATTACCTCGTTTTGCTTTTCCTGATCTCTCAGAATTTCATCCAGATAGGCGTAAACATCATTATTTGTAATGGTTACTTCCTCTCCATTGGTAATCGCGTGACCAACGTACGAATGCAACAAATTTGGATAAGATCGTATGAATAAATCGTGTGTAGCAAACATATCCACACCAATAACCTTGTCACCCGTCACTGCAATAACCCCAATAACACGTTCGTCATCTTTAAAAGCATCACCAAAGGCATCTATATACGCCTTTACTTTTTGCTGATATTCCTTTGAGTTCTCAAGATTGGTATATGCTTTCGTATCAGAAGTTGCCTTATTTTTTTCTGTGTGCTCGTCCACTTTTTTCCATACTTCATGCTGATCTTTATCCTTGGTTACAACCTTTCGGATATCCATACTTGAGACCTGATAGTAATCTGTGAACTTTCCACCATTCCCTTCTTTTGTACTCCATCGGCTCTTTTCTACACAAAACGCACTTAAGTCTTTTTCTTCTCCAGGAGCTAATACAATATCCTGACCGATGACTCTGTCTTGTTTCCCTCCTTTCACCACTTCTCCTGCCATTATAAAAATGGTATCCTGTGAGTTATTCTTCGCGAAGAGTGTATTCACTGTTCCGCTTACTTCACCAGACATATTGCTTTGCACATTGACGTTATTCAAATTATTCTGAGAAGCCGCACCTGTCTCACTAATCGTGATTTTCTGTGTCGAAATCGCTTCCTTTAATAAGGTGAACCTCCCAATATCCTTATGTCCATCAAGAAAGGTCTCACTCGCAATAATCGGGTATAGTCGCAGCTTATTATGGGAATACCGAGTATCAAACTGTGCTGGATCCGCGATTGTTTCTTCCATCTGATCGCGTGTTTCTAAAATCTTAATATTTCGGTGGTTGTGCTCTTGTGCAAATGTGCCTGCTAATGAAGATAACATTAACAAAGCTCCTAATAGAATCGTCTTTTTCATAAAATTGTTGTTTGAGTACAGCCATGTACAACTTTCAACAACAATAGTTCAAACTACTCATCAGCATACAATTTCACTACATCCATAGAACTAATCATGCCTACCACATCCCCTTCATCCATAACAACCAGATGATGCACATTATTTTTCCCCATAATGGCTGCAGCATCTTTCATTCGATTATTCTTCAAAACAATATGTACGCGATCTGACATAATATCTTGCACTGTCATATTGCTGTCATTACAACGGACAAGGTCACTTGAAGAGACAATCCCCGTGATTGTACCATCTTCCTCTAAAACAGGAACCGCACTAATCCTTTTACGCGAAAACAATTCTTTTAATCTATCTACCCGTACATTTCGCTGTGTAATTACAACTGGTGCACTCATTAAATGTTCAACTCTCATTCTAAGTTATTATTTGGTTATAGAAGAAAGTTAGACAGATAGAAGTACAAAAAGAATGAGCAAGGTCAGGTTTACAACACGTTTAACTAACAATCCGAAACATTTTCGTGAAAAAGCAACCTGCTAAACCGATAAATTAGACTAAGCGGCGCATTATCACTATATTAGACACAGTCTTTACTGATAACTACTAAAGATACTACTATGTTACTGAATTTAAAGCGCCGAATTACTGGTCCGCTTGTCTTTACAGCACTGTTGTTACTTGGAAATAATTTCAACAGTCATGCGCAATGCACCCCACTTGCCAATGCCATTCCTGGTATCTCGCTTGCATATTCAACTGGCGTCAATAATGCTTCTGGTGTTGCCTTTAACCCAAACTTCAACCTTTATTACATTGCACAAGCCGGTAATCCAGGTTTTCCATTAGAAACGTTCGATCTGGCAGGAAATCCGCTTTATCAGACAAATACTGGGTTCGACATGCGTGGTCTTTGGTGGAATGATAACACCAATCAGTTAGAAAGTAATGGGTATAATGCCGGAGGAATTTGGGCTTACGACCTTAATGCTACAGGATATGCCTTGAATACAGGGACTTCCGTATTTGCCGGAATGAATCAACCAACGGCGCAATCAGTTGGAGACTATAACTGTGTTGATGATGAAATCTGGTATTACGATAACGGCTCTATTATGAAACGTGACCGAGCTACCAACAACCTTATTGGGAACTTCCCAATCACTGGTTTACCCGTGGGAACAGGTAATCTCAACAACAACTCTGTATTCTATACTGATTGCCAAGGGCATGAAATAGGACTTGTAGATTATCAGCTTAAGCGCGTATACTTTGTTGACAAAAATACCATGACCTATTCAGGAATGTCTCAACTGCCACTGGCTACGGTCATTAACAATTCATTTCGTGCCTCCTGGGCAAATGATCTTGTGTGGTTGTTTGATTCTGGCCCTGACATCTGGTATAGCTTTCAGGTACTCAGCGGATTTAACACCAACTGCACTGTGATCTCCTGCACGCCACCAACGCTAGTTACAAATGACCTCGGCGTATGTGCACCTAATACAGTGGATCTCAATAATGGAATTGGAGCGACTTCCGCAGCTGGAAATACGACTTTTCATGGATCAGTCCCTGATGCGAATGCGGCAAGTAATCCAATTTCTAATATCGTAGGTGTTACCGGAATGTACTATGTACGTCACGAAGACCTTACGGATCCTACTTGTTTCTCATTGGATTCGATTGAAGTTACGATTCATCCAATTTATAACTTGAATGAAACGATCAATGCTTGTGAAAATAGCACAGTAACCTATCCAGATGGAACTTCAGCGGTCATTACGGCGAGTACGTCATATACTTCCAACTTAGTTACAACGGCAGGGTGTGATTCAATTATCACAACGAATATTGTCATGGATCCCGTCTACAACCTATCTGAAAACGTCGACATCTGTGAAAATGCAACGGTAACCTACCCTGATGGTTCAACAGCCATCATCACTGCTAGCACCTCCTATACTTCTAACCTTACAACTGTGGCTGGATGTGACTCTATTATTACCACAAATGTAAATATGCTTCCCACGCAGAATTCAACAGAAAACTTTGACATTTGCCAGGGAACAGACTACACATATCCTGATGGTACGATTTCAACGAATATTCAAGTAAACGAATCGCATGTATCGACACTCACTTCTGCTCAAGGTTGCGACAGTATTGTCACTACAAATATCAATGTGAATGCCACGCATGCTCTATCAGAGAACATCAATGCCTGCGAGAATAGTACGGTCACTTACCCAGACGGAACAACTGAAGTAATTACTTCGAATAGCTCTCATATTTCTAACTTGACAACGGTTGCAGGGTGTGACTCTATCGTGACAACCAACGTTACAATGGATGTACTTCCCGTTGCGGGATCAAACGGCTCTGTTTCTTTCTGTTCGGGAGACCCAAGCGCCGACCTCTTCCAATCGATAGGCGGAAGCCCAGATGTTGGTGGAACATGGACCCCAGCTCTCTCATCTGGTACCGGAGTATTTGACCCTGCCGTTGATCCCGGAGGCACTTATACTTACACTATCAATTCGGCTTGTGGAACTGCCAGCGCAGACGTGGTTGTTACCTTAACACCCTCTGACGATGCTTCTTTCAGTTATTCCGCTGCAACTTACTGTGAAAATGATCTCAATCCATCGCCTCTCGTGACTGGAACAAATGGTGGAACATTTACCATTAGCTCAAGTGGTAGCATTAATGCTAGCACTGGCGAAATCGATCTGGCCACAACAGGAGCTGGAAACTATACAGTAACGTACACAACTAATGGTCCGTGTCCAGATGCAAATACGGTCTCAATAACTATCGCGCCGCAAGCGGACGCAACAATTATAGCTATCGACTCCATGTGTACCTATGATGATTCCATTCAGTTACAGGCAGCTACTCCAGGTGGAACATGGTCTGGTCCAGGCGTCAATCCGCAAACGGGAATGTTTGATCCGGGAACAGCCAATATTGGCATCAACACCATTACTTATACAATACCCAATCCCTGCGGAGATGCACAAACAATTGATATTGTTGTATCCGAACCACCAACAATTACTAGCATAAATGACACCACTGTAAACCTTGGCGCTACTGTTGACTTAATCTCGACTAGTTCAACCACCAACATTGGTTGGTCACCAAACCTTTGGTTGAATTGCAATGATTGTCTCAGCCCAACATCCACTCCCGAGGAAACGATTACATATACGTTGTCTGCTGAGGAGAATGGCTGTTTCGCTTCTGAATTTGTTTCCATTATCGTTCTCTACGATCCGGTTATATATGTTCCCAATATTTTTTCCCCAAATGGCGATGGAAACAACGATGTACTCTTTGTTCGTGGAAAGGGGGTGAGAAGTGTCAATTTCAAGGTTTATAACCGCTGGGGAGAAAAAGTATTTGAATCCGATGAAATGGATAATGGATGGGATGGAAACTTCCGCGGCAAACCAATGAATCCTGCAGTTTTTGTCTATTACGTTGAAGCCACCTTTAATAACGGAAGTAGCGTAAGTAAAAAAGGTGATGTTACTTTAATTCGATAAGCTATGCAAAAAATAGTCATCAGTTTCGTTCTTGTGTGTATGAGCCTATCTCTTAAAGCTCAGGATATTCATTTCACCATGTTTCACGTTGCTCCAACAGTAATTAACCCAGCTGCTGCAGGTGTCTTTGATGGAAACTTTAGAGCTGCAGTGAACTTCAAAACACAATGGGGGTCGATCTCTAATCCTTACAATACTTTTTCGTTTACTGGAGAAGGTGCATTATTTAAGGATAAAGGTAAAAATGCGCACATGGGTGTAGCATTAAATACGTATCGAGATGTTGCCGGATCGACCAAATTTGGAACAACAAAAGTTAACTTGTCACTTTCCGGAATTGTCTATATGAACGATTTGAATACCGCTTCCATTGGAATTACAGGAGGGTGGGCGCAACAATCTATGAATCCCGGACAGCTTCAATGGGATTCACAGTTTACCGGACAGGGATATGATCCGACTTTATCAAGTAATGAAACTATGATGTTTGGTAGTGAGAGCTATGTTGATTTTTCCGCCGGAGCGATGTGGGCATACGGAACCGCAGCGAGCAACCTTGCTTCTTTTGACAAAGTAAGAGCTCAAATTGGCTTCGCATATCATCACCTATCCAGACCTGAACTTGAATCACAATTTGGTGGTGCAGACCGTCTTTATTCTCGACTGGCTTTTCACGCTGATATGCATTACGCTTCTGGCTATTCAAAACTGGCTTTACGTCCTCGACTAACAGCTTTTTTCCAGGGACCATCAAGAGAAATAAACATCGGAATGATGTTCAGATACCTGGTACAAGAAGGAGCAAAGTATACAGGCAATAGAAAGGGATTCGCTATTAGTGCGGGAGGTTATTATCGTGTAGGAGATGCCATTTCTCCAAGTATCGAAATTGAATATGCCGGATTTTCTTTGGGTTATTCTTACGACCTCAACACCTCCGGTTTAAGAGCGGCGTCGCAAGGACGTGGAGGTTCGGAGATTTATCTCAAATTCCAGAATCCAAATCCATTTTTCCGATTTTCCCGACGACCAAGTATTCGTTAATTACGGTGTCTTACAGGGTAAAGGGTTCAACTCTATTGCGTGCTTTGGAGTGAGATCTCTTCCTTTGAATCCCGAAAAGTCTACCGGGTAACGATGTACTGTAAAAATACTTTTGTTCTTCTCGGGTTTCGTCCCTTGTCTTACAAGCTTGTTATCCTTCCCAATCGGGACGATATACTTCCAAACAATATTCTCCTCGCCGTCAACTTCAAAAACACATCCATTGGCACCAGAACAAATGAGCTTGTTCCCATTAGGTAAGACCTGAACACCTGAGACACGAGGTGAAAACAACTCGAATGGCAAGGTGTAGGTATAGGATGGCTTACTTGGCAAGAATTGGCCATTTTTCATTGGATAAGCATTCCTCGCATGATCGAATTTAGCATCAATGATTTTGACTCCGGACACTTTCTTTTCACCTTCTTTCTCACGATTACTGAATACGGAAATTTGACCTCCATAAGAGCTCCCTGCATCAACCCATTCGCAATTATGCTGGAAAGACAACTGTTCATCCAGTCCATTTCCTTGATCGTAACTCGACGGATTCCCCCACCTCCAAATTAAATCTCCACCTTTACCTCTTTTACCACCCTTCGAAGTAGCCGCCTGATCAGTATTTGAAGAGTGATCAATCATCCAGATTTCATTGAATTTTGGAGCGCTTAGGCAAATATGATCCAAGTCAGCATTGTAGTGAATACCATTAATATGGGCCCAGTCACTTTTTGCCTTTCGACTATTTATATTCACTCCCTTATTCACGTCAATCCGTTCCGGGTGCTTTGCAATAACACCATAGTTATTTTTTGAAGGATCAAAATCTTGAATGAGATGATCCCATGCATGCCATTCCCAAACGATGGACGCTGAATTAGGATAAATAGGCTTGATTTCATACACAACAGGGAACCATAAGCCTTTTTCCGGTAAGTTTTGCGGGTCCCTCCCCTCTTCGATGCATGCTTCACGGGACTTTATCTCCCATGCCACTCCAAGAATATTTCCATTGGGTAAAACCTCCAAGTCGTGGTGTAACCGTTGAGTAGAATCTGAAATTTTAAACTCCCAAAGAAGATTCCCGTTCCAATCATACTCCAACAAGATTCCCGAAGCTCCTCCACCAACAAAATGTGCAGTTTTCTCATCCAAAGCAGACTTTACCAAAGTTCCTTTTGAGGTGATTTGCGCAAACATCCCATTCTTGAATTTACTTGACCAACTATTAAGAACTCTCCCACAATTGTTGAGCAAATAAGTGGTATCAAAGCCCATGGGACTGATGACGAAATAACCATCAGACACTCCACTTTTATGGATTACCACCCCTACAGTTTGCGCTAAAAACGAACTATGGAATAATAGTGTGACTAAAAGAGAAAATAGCGTTCGAAGCATAACCAAAAGTAGCTAAATTAATTCGTCGCCACTGATGATCTACTTGTAAAACTATTTCAGTACTTCCGGCATCTTACGCTTGAATTTATTCAAACGAGGAATGGACACATTTTGCACGTAACCATTACCCGGATTATTGCGCTCATAGTCTTGGTGATACCCTTCAGCTTCCCAAAAGGTGTCATGAGCAACCACTTGAGTCGTGATTTTTGAGAAGACTCCGTCTATCAACAACTCTTCAATTTTCGTTTCAATAATTCTTCGTTCTTCAGGAGTCTGATAGAAAGCAATCGATCTATATTGCGGTCCGCGATCAGGGCCTTGCTGATTCAATGTCGTTGGATCGTGGGAATTAAAAAAGACGTCTACTAATGTTTCAAACTTTACAACACTTGAATCGTAGTATACCTTTACTGTCTCTGCATGATTAGTTCTACCCGCACTCACCTCCATGTATGTCGGATTCTTGGAAGTGCCACCTGCATATCCAGAAACGGCTTCTTCTACACCATTTACAGATTCGAAGATTGCTTCCACACACCAAAAACAACCACTGGCAAAGTAAGCAGTTTGTAGAGATTCCAAGTTAGCTGGAGGAGTAACTATTGGTTGCTCAGGTTCAGACGAAGCTGAACATGAAAGCAAAACGAAAGACGCAATTGTCGCAATAAGTATGTTTTTCATAGAAAGCATTTATACTAGGAGCGCTAATACCCTTAAATACTTACAAATGAAATCTTAAGAAGTGTTAAGACCCTTCCGAATTTAATTCCATTTCTTCTTTTGGAGTCAAAGACCGTAATGACCTAAAACGCTTACGGGCTTCAGCAGAGTATAGACTTCCTTTATGTTCAAACAGAATTTGTCGGTAGTATTCCGCCGCCTTATTGTTATCCATTAAATGATTCTGATAGATATCGCCCAACTGAAACAAGGCATCATCTGCTAAGATATCTTCATCATGGAATTTCAATAGTCGTTCGAGTTGTGCTATTGCCTCGTTCCATTGCCCCTTCAATTGCATAGCATATGCTTTTTTCAATAGAATTTCATCTGAAAGACTATGCGCTGGGAACTCACTCATGATTTTATCGAAAAGTACATAGGCTTCCTCATATCTATGCTGCTCAACAAGCAAGTCGCCTTGAGCAAAAAGAGACATCGCTACATAATTACTATCCAAACCGAAGTTGTCAGTTATCAGAAGAGATAATTTCAGTGCATCATTGGCAATCAACTTGGAAGTCGACTGCTTCAATACATCTAACTGTGATTGTGCAAAATCAAACTCTCCGTCGTAATAAAATATGCGTGCATTTTTAAACTTGGCTTCATGTCCGATAGCTTCATATTTAAAATCTTTATCAACCTGCATGTATAAAAGAGACGCTTCCCAAACATCTCCGTGAAGTACATGTATATCTGCGAGTTCCATTTTTACTTCTGCACGTTGAACATCAGTCAAACCTTGAAATTCAAGTGCTTCGTTCAGCAATTCAATCGCTGATTGTCCGCGCCCGGCATAAAAAGCTTCAATATGCGCCAATTCAAGAACAACAGATAATGTTGTGCGTTTTTTACCAAATCGATCCAGTACAGAAGTATAATCTGCAATGATTTCATCCAGTTCTTGTTGACTAAAGTTTCTGCGTGTAGTAACCTCTAGAAAGCTCACATTAAGCAGGGCGCTCTGGGCACGCATAAAATACTGACTATCCTCTCCTAAACCGACCACATATTTAAACGCTCTTCTGGCCGCTGAGAAATCTTTGTTTTCAACACAGATCGCCCCAAAATCATAGACTTGTCTTCCTTTCGCTCCAGAGCGCTTATCCATTGCCTTAATATGTACCAAAGCTGCAGAAAAGTTCTGTCGCTGAATAAATAACCATGTCAGCATCTCGGCGTATGTCATTTCATCCGGATGTTTTTGAGTTCTATGAATCAATGCCTCTTTCAACAACTGGTACTCTTCTGAATCCTCTTTCGAAAAATCGACTTGGGCAGATAAAACGCGTTGAATACTATTTGCATATGATGGGTGATAGTCAATCAAATCCAAATATTCATTGATCATTTTCTCCGTTTCACCTTTGGACCCATAATATTCAGCAAACTGAAAATTAAGCGGATAGGTTTTATTGAGTAACTTTCTCCCTTTCACAAGTGTTTCATATGCTTTATCACTTTTGCCTTGTGCTTTGAATAGGTTATACAATTCGATGACACTGCGTGAACGAGGCTGAAGGTTTTCTATTAAATCATTGTAAATATTGTCAGCCTTTGCAATTTGATTGCGCTCTTCATAGAACTTTGCGAGCAAAACAACATATTCATTGTCACCTCGATTTTTACTAACAGACTTTTTCAATAATTTTTCCGCTGTCTTATCATCTCCGGTAGCTGATAAGCACTCAAGGTAACGGGTGAAATTAAACTTCGAATTATCTTGTTCATACAAGCGCTCATAATAAAGCAGCGCCTTGTCAAACTCGCCTTTATCGTAATAATGCTGGGCCAACTGCTGATCAGTTGTCTGACCAAATGCAGAAAGCGAGGCCACCATTAACGCAAAAAACAGAACTAGTTTTCTCATATTATTCTTATCCAACAATTAATATACCTGTTTTAACGCAATTCGTTCATCTATTTCTGCCAGAAGTAGCACGTGCAATTCATCAAATGTGTCAAATGCCTCATTAATTCTTGAGCTATATATCTTTAAACGACCTCGCAATGCTTCTATTTTAGTCAGTTCAAAATCAATGTAGCTATCGTAATTTTGCCTTTTGCCGTGACCATTTTCAATATCCAAAAGTAAGTCATCGACTGCCTGCTGCGTAGCTGAAATACTCTCTTCCAAATCTCCTCTGGAAGCATTAGATTCAGCTGCGACAAGACCCATCCGGCGAAAACGATCTAATTTGTTTGCAAAGGCATAATCAATGGTATCAAGATTCAATGCTTCGACTTTCTCATGTACTGTACGAGCACCATCTATAAGTAACGTTAACTGCAACGTATCTATGTCAGCAAACTGCACATTTATACTATCTAGCAGTGTACGACCTTCATTTAATCTCTCCAATTGCTCAGACCGATTTAGATCAGCACATGAATACATACTGCAAACAATGAATATACCGAGCAAATACTTCACAGATATAAAAATAAGAGATTTGACGGACTCAATCAGGACTCACTCCTTCATAAAAATAATGTCAACCCGTCTGTTCAAACGCCGATCTTCTTCGGTTACTTCAGGCGACCTAAAAGGGATGGAAGTACCAAAACCACGATAAGTTAATCGCTTCCTTTCTATGCCACATTGCAACAGATATTGATAAACTGTTCGTGCTCTGCCCTCCGATATATCATCCCACTCCATATATGGATTACAACATATATGCCCCCGAATATTTGCTTTCACTTTTGGGTTTTCAATCATAAATGCACACAAAGCATCCAATTCTGGCTGAGACACTGGCAAGTATTGAACGGATCGGTTATAAAAAAGAATTGAGGTTTGTATGACACTTTCTTCCGAATCACCTTCAATAAACTCATCAAACGAATTTGTGATTTTTCGCACCTCTTCGCTCACAACTTCCACTACTTCTTCTTCAACCTCCTCTTCCTCCATTGGCGGAAGTACTGGTCTATTCAAAGTGAAAACAATATCAGCTCTACGAAATTCCTTTGCATCGTAGGACGCTGAAGCAGCAGCTCTCGACTCGCCTAATGCTTCAGTAAACTTGACTTCCTTATGGGAAATCAACTCCAAAACGGCAGCTAACCGTCGCTGCGATAAATCAATATTGTATTGTGCGGACCCAGCGGTATCACAATGTGTCGTTACAGAAATCACTTCAATATCACGCGCGTTCAATACAGCAAATGCCCCTTGCTCTTTCTCAGAAAGCCGATCCTTGTCAAAATCAAAATAGACATAAATCGTATCCGTTTGGCTGTGAGCAGATATTGCAAATACAAGAAATAAGAGCGTAATGATGTAGTTCATACCACATTAAACGTAAAAATAAAAGAGCTGTTACATTTAAACTTCTTATAACAGCTCTTTCAGTAACTAGATTTTTTTAAACCCAGTGTATTTATGTAATACCTCTGGAACCAAAATGCCGTCTTCTGTTTGATGATTTTCCATTAACGCTGCCATAATTCGCGGCAATGCTAAGGCTGAACCATTCAGCGTATGGCATAATTGACTTTTCTTATCAGCATTCTTGAATCTCAACTTCAATCGAGTAGATTGGAATGTATCAAAACGTGAAACAGAGCTCACTTCTAACCATTTTTCCTGAGCTGCCGAGAAGACTTCAAAATCGTATGTCATGGCTGCGGCAAAACCTGTATCTCCTCCACAGAGACGCAAAATTCGATACTGCAACCCAAGTTTTTCCAACAGCCCCTTCACGTGATCAATCATTTCGTTCAGAGCTTTCTCTGTATTGGATGGGTGCTCAATTCTCACGATTTCTACTTTGTCAAATTGATGCAATCTATTTAACCCACGCACGTGTGCTCCATATGAACCAGCTTCTACACGAAAACAAGGTGTATGCCCTGTCATCTTGATAGAAAAATCTTCATCTGGCAACAACACATTTCGATACAAGTTTGTTAGAGGTACCTCAGCTGTTGGGATCAGGTATAAATCTTCATTTTCCATGGGAATCTGATACATCTGACCTTCCTTATCAGGAAGCTGCCCAGTACCGTAACCTGATGCTTCGTTTACCACATGAGGCACTTGGTGCTCTTGATAACCAGCTCGCTCAGCTTCATCAAGAAAAAAACTAATCAACGCGCGCTGCAAACGAGCTCCCTTTCCCTTGTAAACAGGAAAACCTGCACCTGTAATCTTCACACCAAGTTCAAAATCAATCAAATCTTTTTTCTGTGCTAGATCCCAGTGGGCTTTTGGAGCAAAGTTGAACGTCGGTGTAGCTCCATGTTCCTCAACAATTTCATTATCCTCTTCGCTCTTTCCTGCCTTTACTAGTTCATTCGGAACATTTGGTAACTGATACATCAATTCAGTTATTTGCTGATCAAGCTCATCGACTTCCGTCTTTAATTTCGCTTCTTTTTCCTTTAACTCTCCGGTTTGAGCTTTGGCCTGGTTTGCCTCTTCCGCTTTACCTTCTCTAAAAAGAATGCCGATCTGCTTGGAGATTTGATTCATCTGGGAGGCGATGTTTTCTAACTCACCCTTTTTTGAGCGCCATTGCTCATCCGTTTGAATTAATTCATCAACAATAGTTGTTGCATCAAAGTGCCTTTTCTTAAGCGCTTCAATGATCACTTCCTTTTCATTTCTGATACGTTGTATCTCCAGCATTATTTCTGTTATTTAATGTTCCCAAAAACAAGAGAACAAAGGTAATTAATTGTTGTTCATTCAGGCGAATAAAACAAAAAAGCGAATCCCGAAACCGAGACTCGCTTTTCCAAATTATTGGCATTCGATTAAGCCTCAGTAGATTCAAAAGGAACTACTGAAACATACGAACGATTGTTTCTTTTCTTGCGGAATTCTACTAAACCATCCGTTAGAGCGAAAAGTGTATGATCTTTCCCCATACCAACATTTTCACCTGGGTGGTGCTGAGTTCCTCTCTGACGAACAATAATGTTTCCTGCAATAGCAGCTTGTCCTCCAAAAATTTTAACTCCCAATCGTTTACTTTCTGATTCACGACCGTTTTTAGAACTTCCGACTCCTTTCTTATGTGCCATTTCGTTTACTATTTAAATCCCAGAAGGGATGTAGTTTCTACTTATCTTCTTTTTTATCAGCATCCTTTTTAGGAGCTGCTTTTTTTGCTGCAGGCTTCTTTGCTTCAGCTTTTGGAGCCGCCGCCTTCTTAGGAGCTGCTTTTTTCGCTGCTGGCTTCTTCGCCTCTGCTTTAGGAGCATCTTCTTTCTTTGCTTCTGCCTTCTTAGCTGCTGGTTTCGCTCCAGTCGCTTTAATGTCAGAAATAGTCAATGCTGTAAAGCTCTGACGATGTCCATTCTTCTTAGCGTAACCCTTTCTTCTTTTCTTTCTGAAAACGATTACTTTATCACCTTTAACGTGCTCTTCAACTTTTGCTGAAACTGAAGCACCTTTTATAGCCGGGGCGCCAAGCGTCACTTTTCCTCCATTGTCAATCAAAAGCACTTTATCGAAATTTACTTTCTTTCCTGCTTCTGCATCCAATCGGTGAACGTAGATCTTTTGGTCTTTTTGCACCTTAAATTGCTGCCCTGCTATCTCCACTATTGCGTACATATAGCTAATTATTTGTGTTTTTTATCCGAAAATTCGGACGACAAAGATAGACTTTTTTATTAACAATA
Source organism: Flavobacteriales bacterium UBA6051 (assembly GCA_002427735.1). Classification (GTDB taxonomy): domain Bacteria; phylum Bacteroidota; class Bacteroidia; order Flavobacteriales_D; family Crocinitomicaceae; genus UBA4466. The sequence goes on along the minus strand of DIYP01000006.1, from coordinate 132,336 downwards.
CAACGTTCAAAGGAATATTTCGAAACGACCTGTTAAGACCTGTTGACATGAATCTAACCGAGAAAGGAACTGAAAATTCTCAAATATGTTTTATATACGTCTTATATCTGCGACGATCCCAATAAATAACACTGGACGTTTTCTCTGATTTCACTATTTCAATACCTGGTAATCGCAGCATAAACTTTTTCTTTTTATCCTTAAAGTTGTAGACCCACTTATCGCGGTATATAAACCAGTTGGAGCACCATGAAATATCTGTTCCTAAGCCAATATCTTTACCTGCACCGAGAATATAGACATTATTAGAACCACGATTCACAATAGCCACCCCCTTTTTCTTCTCAGTTTTATGCCTAACAAAGAAGACAATATCGACCAACTCATCCCCATTGAAATCAGCCTCAAGATAAAAAGGGTTAACATCCTCTAGAACCTCGTAGTTCTTCATGATTTCGGATTTTGTAATAACTGAACGCACCCATTCCGGAGTTCGCTCCATCAATGTATGATCCTGACCGAAAGTTACACCATTTAAAAAAGACAGTAAAATGAATAAGGCAAGTCGCTTCATAGACTTAAAAATAGAGGGAAAGAATCAGCGCAACTAAGCATCACACATCTAATTACAACTGATCTTTACAAGTCTATTGTTATTTTTTGAGCACCTTGGGAAGGTAATTCGCTACAAAAATCCCGGCAAAAACAATCACCATTGAGCCAATCTGATAAACATTGATTTCCTCACCATAATACAACCCAATTAAAATTGCAAAAACCGGAATAAGATAGGTAACACTGCTTGCAAAAAGGACAGAAGAAATCGTTACCAGTTTATTGAAAATGATAACGGCAAAAGCTGTCCCCACTATACTCAAGACAAACAAAAAGACTAGCCCCTCCATAGCGTGCTGTTTTACTTGAATTGCTTCCGGGACTGAATGATACAAAGCAATTATACAGCTCGGCAAGAGAATAATCATAAAGGACAATGACGTAATTTCAAAACTCTTAAATTTCTGTAATGTATGCTTGATAGTATTCAAACTTATAGCGTAACAAAAAGTAGCAATTACGATTGCCAAAATATGCGACCAGCCACCAGAAAGCGACAAGTCTTTTCCGGCCACCATCAATAAAACGACACCTACAGTACCAATAAATACTCCCAAGACCTGAATCTTTGACAAGCGTTGACTAAAAACAACAAAACCAATAATCAAAGCAAAAATTGGCGTAAAACTATTGAGCATTCCTGCATACCCAGAGGAAATACCTGTTTCAGCGTAGGTAAAAAGAAACGAGGGAATAAAGTTTCCACATGCTCCTACAATTCCCAATAATAAAAACTCCTTAAACGACTGAATTTGTCTCAACCCGCGGATAGCAAAGGGCAACAAAACAACTGCAGCAATCACCATCCGCATGGCCGCTACCTGTTGATGGGAAAAAATATCCTGGCCATCGTCCGTATACATGGCCTTTTTCATCAAGATGAATGAGCTTCCCCAAATAGCGGACAGTACTACTAAATAAACCCAACTTTTTGACTCATTCGACACTCGCCAAAAGTACACTTTAAAAACACCCTGAACAACCGAAAGAAAAAATTGTGAACAACTGAATAGTTTTCAACATTTAAAAATTAATTTACCACTTTCTACCACTCTAATTAAATACAGCTTAAAGCCTTTATTTATTGGGATTTTATCAATAACATTTGCAACCTTTTTCAAAAACATACGTTTATACTTATCAACAACAGGAAATCTGGTGGTAAAAAGTGGTAGAAATCGATTATTTTTACCACTTATCTATCGTCATGGCAGGATTAGTAGGAGAATATGAAGTGAAACTGGACGCTAAAGGGCGTTTCATGTTCCCTTCCGGATTACGGAAGCAGCTTCCCCCTGCGAGTCAGCGAGATTTCATGTTGAACAAAGGTTTTGAAGACTGCCTCACACTATTCCCACTAACTGATTGGGAACGAATCAGTGAGAAGCTTTCGAAAATGAACCTTTTCAAGCCTAAAAACAGAATGTTCTATCGTCTTTTTCACCAGGGAGCCAAACTGGTTAGCTTGGATAAAGCCGGTCGTGCACTCATCCCTGTTGCACATATGGAACGGGTTGGGCTAAAGCAAGAAGCGATGCTTATCGCGTACAATGATCGCATTGAAATTTGGGACAAAGCGAAGTACTTCGAAATGATCGAAGGCTCCATGGCGGATTTTGCAGATTTAGCAGATGAAGTAATGGGAGACCTTGATCATGAAGAATAATCTAGCATATCACATACCGGTAATGCTGTCGGAATGTCTCGACGGACTCAATATCAACCCTGACGGAATCTATGTTGACGTCACTTTTGGTGGCGGCGGACATTCGCGCGCAATTCATGAACGACTTTCGGAAAAAGGGCGACTCATAGCATTCGATCAAGATCCAGACGCAGCAAAAAATACATGGAATGCAAGGAACTTTGATTTTATCGCTGCGAATTTTGCATACCTAAGCAATCACCTCAGGCTAATTGGAGTTCAACAAGTCGACGGAATACTCGCAGACCTTGGGGTGTCCTCCCATCAATTTGACGAAATCACCAGAGGTTTTTCTATTCGCGGTGAAGCTGAACTGGACATGCGAATGAATCAAAACATTTCAGTAACGGCGGCAGATATCATTAACAATTACGAAGAAGAAGAGCTGATTCGAGTTTTTAGAAATTACGGAGAAATCCAAAATGCACACAAACTTGTCCGAAGCATCTTAACTCGAAGATCAAACGGAAAAGTTCAGACCACCACAGAACTAATGGACACCGTGGCACACTGCGCCCAGAAACGAAAAGAAAACAAGTATTTCGCTCAAGTGTTTCAGGCGCTCAGAATAGAGGTGAACGACGAAATGAGCGTACTGAAAGACTTTTTAAATCAGTGCGAAAAGGTCATAAAACCAGGAGGGCGACTTGTAGTAATGTCCTACCATTCGCTGGAAGACAGAATGGTAAAAAACTACATGAAACGAGGGTCAATTACGGGTGAAATTGAAAAGGATTTCTTCGGAAACATCCTCAAACCTTTTACTGAAATCGTAAGGCATCCGATAACAGCAAACGAAGAAGAAATAGAAAATAATAGTAGAGCACGTAGTGCAAAACTCAGAATAGCTGAACGCAATGGAGAATGAATTCTTAGACAAAGCGCAGCTGGATGAGAAAAAGGCTGCCGAAGAAAAAAAAGAAAAGAAAAAGAAAAGAAAAACCAAAAAACCCAAATCGAACAAACCCAATGCTTTTGTTCAGATACTTAATGGTGATTTCCTTACACGCGAATTCATCATTAACAACCTCAGTTTCATCTTTTTCGTGATGCTCCTTCTAACACTCATTGTTGGTAAAGGATATTACGGAAAACAATTATCGAATGAGGTACTGACAACACAAAAAGAACTGGACGAAATCACCTCGGATTACTTCGAGTCAAAAGCTAAGCTTGAAGAATTAACGCGTAGAACAGAGCTAATCGAACGGCTAGAATCTACAGGGCTAAAAGAAACGGTAAACCCAACGAAGGTGATCCGTATTGAGAAAAAGGAGCAATGAGCGACAAAAAAGACATATACTGGAGAGCTTACCTGATTTACTTCGGGTTTGTCATTCTCATGCTTATTGTTCTAATCAAGACGGTCACTATTCAGCTTGATGACGGCACCAATACATTTGAAACTTCAAGTGATGGTCAAGAAAAAATGGCAACCAGAACGGTAGAAAAAACGCCTCGCCGCGGACAAATCCTAGACGCTAATTACACACCACTCGTGACTTCTGTATCGTTTTACGATATCCACATGGACCCAGTGGTGGTCAAGCAAGAACTTTTCGATAAAGAAATCTCCAACCTCTGCAAAGAACTTGCAGCCATGTACCCCTCAAAAACAGCCCATGAGTATGAAAACTACATAAGAGAAGCTCGCGCTGATAGTGTTCGTTACTTACTCATTAAAAAACGTGTAACAAACGCTGAACGTAAACTCCTTCGACAGATGCCCATCTTCGAGAAAGGTCGATTAAAAGGCGGAATCATTGATAATGAAGAAACGATTATTCGAAAACGTCCACATGGCGAATTACTGAAAAGAACATTGGGTTATGTAAAGTATGATGATGTTAGGGATCGCTGGTTAAAACTAGGAATTGAAGGTGCATTTGACGAGTACCTTCGCGGTACAAAAGGGGAAGAAATTGAACAGAAACTCTCCAACGGCTGGAAAAAAACCGGACAAGTAACAAAAGAAGCTGTTGAAGGCGCCAATATTGTAACAACTATCGATAAAGAAATCCAGGAAGTTGCACATACAGAACTCCTCAGACAGCTCCAAACACAAAAAGCACGAAATGGATGCGTTATCGTGATGGACGTAAGGACCGGTTACATCAAAGCCATTGTTAATCTTTCACGCGATAGCGAAGGTAATTACAGCGAAAGCTACAATCATGCTATCGGTACTCGTGAAGTTCCCGGCTCCACTTTCAAACTTGCCTCTCTAATGGCGTTGTTAGAGGATGAGAAAGTAACTATCTCCGATATTGTCAATGCAAAAGGAGTCTACACTTTCTACGGGCACAAGCAGCGCGACTCCAACCATGGGATTGGTTATGGAATGATCAGTATTCAAAAGGCATTCGAAAAATCATCCAATGTTTTTGCACAAATAGTAAATGACGCATACAAAAATGAACCTGAGCGCTATGTAAACCGACTTAAATCATTTGGACTGGGAGATTCTCTTGGAATTAGCCTTAGTGGTGAACCTCAACCAACACTTTACGAACCAGGATCACCAAATTGGTCTGGCATCTCTTTACCCTGGATGGCAATTGGTTACGAAGTACAGCAAACACCACTTCAAACATTGGCATTCTATAATGCTGTGGCCAACAACGGAACATTTGTAAAGCCACAATTTGTCCAAGAGATAAGACGCGGAAATGAGCTCATCAAGTCTTTCCCTCCAATTGTTGTGAATGATCAAATCTGCTCTCAAAAAACACTTGGTGATCTTCAAACCTGTCTGGAAGGAGTAGTTAAAAGAGGGACCGGACACAACCTTCAATCTGCTTACTTCGATATTGCCGGAAAAACAGGTACCGCACTCATTCTAAATGACAATGCTCAATACGGAGAGGCAGGAGAAAAAAAATACCTGGCATCCTTTGCAGGATACTTCCCCGCTGACAACCCAATCTACTCTTGCATAGTTGTGGTATCGGCCCCTACTGAGGAAATCTATGGAGCAGTGGTATCAGGTACTGTCTTTACTGCCATTGCCAACAAAGTATATGCTTCAAGTCTTCAATACCACGACCCAGTAAATGAAGGCCGAAACACCAAAAAAGACATTCCTGTTTCAAAAGCGGGAAATCGCTACGATATTCTATCTGCATACAAGGCTTTGAAAGTCCCCTTTAACTCAACAACCAATGAAAAGTGGGTAAGTACACAAACCGGACAGACAGGTATCCAGATAAAACCAAGATCTACAGAAAAAGATAAAGTCCCAGACGTTCGCGGAATGACAGCAAGAGACGCTGTTTACCTCATCGAAAATACAGGCATGTCAGCAAGACTCGAAGGATTTGGAACAGTTATAAAACAATCAATTAAACCAGGAACATCAGCACAAAACGGCGTTACTGTTGTCCTGACATTAAAATAAAATGCAGAGCTTAAAAGACATATTATACGGTGTAACCATCAAAGCTGTCAAAGGTTCAACCAACGAAACGATCGAGGATTTGACGTTCGATTCACGAACGGCAACCAGCACATCTGTTTTTATAGCCATCGAGGGAACAATAAATGACGGCCATGACTACATTCAGCAAGTCATCAACGCTGGCTGCACAAATATTGTAGTCACAAAGCCAGTACAAGCACCTGAAAACTGCAACATCATTGAAGTAGATAACAGTAGTAAGGCGCTAGCAATAATGGCTAATAATTTTTATGGCGAACCGTCCAAAGAACTAAAGCTCATCGGCGTAACAGGCACTAATGGAAAAACGACTATTGCCACCCTACTACACAACTTATACCTGGAATTAGGATATCAGGTTGGCTTACTATCAACAGTGGTGAATAAAATTTGTCATCGCGAAATACCTTCCACACATACAACGCCAGATCCAATCCGACTGAATGCGCTTTTGCGTGAAATGGTTGAAGAAGGTTGTTCACATTGTTTTATGGAGGTCAGCTCACATGCCGTTCATCAGCACAGAGTGACAGGCCTGCATTTTTCAGGGGGCGCATTTACAAACATTTCGCACGATCATCTCGATTATCACAAAACATTCAAAGAATACATTGGTGTTAAGAAATCATTCTTTGATATGCTTCCGAAAGCCGCATTTGCATTGACCAATTTGGATGATAAAAACGGAGATGTTATGCTGCAAAATACGTCAGCCAAAAAACGCTCGTATGCATTAAAGTCTATGGCTGATTATAAAGCTAAAGTACTGGAAAACCAGTTCTCAGGGCTTGTGCTCTCCATTAACGGTAAGGAACTATGGACCAAGCTGATCGGTGATTTTAACGCATACAATCTTCTGGCAGTTTTCGCTATTAGCCAAGAACTGGGCGACGACGAAACAGAAGTGCTCACAGTTCTGAGTCAACTAAACTCGGTAGACGGTCGCTTTCAATATATCCGTAGCAATGGAGGAATTACGGCAATTGTAGATTATGCGCACACACCTGATGCACTTGACAATGTATTGCGTACCATAGAAAACATCCGAACCAAGAACGAAACAGTATTCACGGTAGTCGGATGCGGCGGAGATAGAGACAAGACAAAACGCCCGGAAATGGCATCAATCGCCTGCAATCTTTCCGACAAAGTAATCTTGACTTCAGACAACCCAAGGTCGGAAGACCCTAACACTATCATTGAAGACATGATGACTGGTGTCGATGGGACGCACTTTAAAAAGACGCTATCCATCATTGACCGAGAACAAGCGATAAAAACTGCAGTGTCTATGGCGGAAAGCAATGACATCATTCTAGTAGCGGGAAAAGGACATGAAAAATACCAGGAGATCAAAGGTGTTAAACATGACTTTGATGACATGGCCACATTAAAAGAACTATTCACAAAACTCGATAAATAATGCTGTATTACTTATTTGATTATTTAGATACATTCAACTTCCCAGGCGCTGGGCTTTTCGACTACATCTCCTTTCGGGCAGCCATGGCACTGATATCGTCTTTATTCGTCTCCATGTTTTTCGGAAAGCGTCTGATAGGACTTCTTCAAAAACAACAAATTGGAGAAACCGTTCGCGATCTAGGGCTTGAAGGTCAATTGTCAAAGGCTGGAACCCCAACAATGGGAGGGCTAATCATCTTGGCAGCAATCCTTATTCCAACATTACTGTTTGCTCGACTCGAAAACATCTATGTGATTACCATGCTCATTGCTACTGTTTGGCTTGGCGCAATTGGGTTCATCGATGATTATATCAAAGTATTCAAAAAGAACAAAGCCGGACTTGCCGGAAAGTTTAAAGTAGTAGGACAAGTTGGGGTTGGAATCATCGTTGGATGCATCCTTTACTTCCACCCTGATGTGGTGGTTCACAAAAAAGTAGACGCCAATTATACACTTCAGCCAGGAGAAACTTTTGTTACTAAAATGCACGTCGATGAGGACGATACTATTGAATCAAAATGGATCGAAACGGATGACATGACAACTACAATTCCATTCATCAAAAACAATGAGTTCAATTACAACTGGCTCGTAGGAGACTGGATGGGAACATGGGGCTGGCTGCTCTTTATTCCCGTCGTAATCGTAATTGTTGTCTTCATCTCAAATGGTGCAAATCTTACAGATGGACTCGACGGACTGGCCACAGGCACATCGGCTATCATAGGTATTTCTTTAGCCATTCTCGCCTACGTATCGACCAACGTTCATTTTGCAGACTATCTGGACGTGATGTACATACCGGGGGCAGAAGAAATGGTCATCTTCATTTCAGCATTCGTCGGTGCCTGTATTGGCTTCCTTTGGTACAACTCATTTCCTGCCCAAGTATTCATGGGAGACACTGGAAGCCTAGCAATTGGGGGAATTATCGCTGTATTTGCGATTGCCATTCGAAAAGAATTATTGATTCCTATTCTCTGTGGTGTATTCATCATTGAAAATGTATCGGTAATGATACAAGTTGGATGGTTTAAGTACACCAAGAAAAAGTTCGGAGAAGGCCGCCGTGTATTCTTAATGGCTCCTCTTCACCATCATTATCAGAAGAAAGGCTTACATGAAGCAAAGATTGTCTCGCGCTTCTGGATTGTAGCCATTCTTTTGGCTGTAGTAACCATTGTAACATTAAAAGTTCGATAGCACTTGGCAATCAAACAAAAACATATTGCCATTTTGGGTGCCGGCGAAAGCGGAGTTGGCGCTGCAATCCTTGCCCAAAAAGAGGGATGGAATGTCTTCGTTTCTGACTACGGAACGATTGCACCAGAATTCAAAAAAGCACTCAACTCCATCACTGTAGAATGGGAAGAAGGCGCACACTCCATGGAACGCATTCTGAAAAGTGATCTTGTCATTAAATCACCGGGAATCCCCGATGACGTCGCAAGCATTCAAGCTATCAAAGCTGCAGGAATAAGTATTGTCTCCGAAATTGAATTCGCAGGCTACTACAATACAGCCAAAACAATCTGCATAACGGGTAGTAATGGAAAAACAACCACTGCAATGTTAACACATCACATCCTGAAAAAAGCAGGTGTGAATGTTGGTCTTGCAGGAAATATCGGTGACAGTTTCGCGAAACAGGTTGCCCGAGAAGAGTTTGACTGGTATGTACTGGAACTAAGCTCATTTCAATTGGATGACATGCATGAGTTCAAAGCAGATATTGCCATTCTTTTAAACATCACGCCGGACCATCTGGACCGATACAATTACGAAATGCAGAACTATGCGAACGCCAAAATGCGCATTGTTCAAAACCAAACCGAAAAAGACTGGTTTATCTACAACTATGATGACCCAATCATTCGAAATCAAGTAGAAAAAAGAAATATACACGCCCAAAAAGCTCCATTCTCACTTCAGGAAATAATGGATCCGGGAGGGTATGCAGATAGCAAACAAATAACAATCAATATAAACCAAAAGTTCACTATGTCAATTCACGATTTAGCACTAAAAGGGAAACACAACACCCAAAACTCACTGGCGTCAGGTATCGCATCGCGAGTATTAGAAATTAGAAAAGAAGCCGTTCGCGAAAGCTTAAGCGACTTCGTAAATGTAGAACACCGTCTGGAATTCGTTGCAAAAGTTCATGGAATAGAGTTCATCAACGACTCGAAAGCTACCAATGTCAACTCAACATGGTTCGCACTGGAAAGCATGGACAAACCAACTGTCTGGATCGTTGGAGGTGTAGATAAAGGAAATGATTATTCCGAGCTCGAAGCACTAGTCAAAGACAAAGTCAAAGCAATTATCTGCCTCGGAAAAGACAACAAAAAAATCTTCGAATCATTTCAAAAAGATATTGAGACCATTGTTGAAGCATCCTCGGCACTGGAAGCTGTTGCTTATGGATACAGACTGGCATCAAAGAATGAAACCGTATTACTCTCACCAGCCTGTGCAAGTTTTGACCTATTCGAAAATTACGAGGAGCGAGGAAACGAATTCAAAAAAGCAGTAAGAGCCCTGTAATGAGCCAAAAAATAAAATCAATAAGTACAGAAGAACAACTTCTTCAGGCACGGGAACGAGGGCTTAAGGAAGCAGCAGAAGTAAGCTCAATAAAAGCGCACGGAAAACTGCTGGGCATGGACACATTCTCATGGAACAATCCGCACATCGATGCACTCGCAACCTTCATCAGTTCGTTGCCATTCCCTGTTCAGTGGGTGACACATCATCAATTGGTTAAGGATTGTCTGAATACTTATCCTGAAATCGCAATGAACATTCATTCGATTGTAGTGCACGACAAAGCCGAACTGAATCTGGACAAAGAGATGTTTGTATTGATACCAAACATCACTTTTGTTGAAGGAGTTGAAGAAGCTTTAGAATTGGTTAAAGCCATGCAACAAGAAAAGAGTGTTTTCCTATTTACCGGAAATCCTGACTGGAAGCCTGAAACTGTATTTGAACAATTTATAGAGCGTAACCGATAGATGCAAAATCTGCTTAAATATTTAAAAGGCGATCGCGTAATATGGATCATCACCTTGTTGATGCTAACCTTCTCTATTGTTAGTGTCTATAGCTTCGTTCCTGTTCTGGTTAAAACAGAAGGAGGAACACCTTTTAAATATTTACTAAAGCATGCCATTTACATTGGACTGTCACTAGCCACCATGTATTGGACGCACAAGCGCAACCCAAAGTACTTTTCACAGCTCTCCAAATTTGGTTTTTATCTGGCCGTTGCTTTGCTCATATTCACACTATTCACAAGCGGTGTAAACGATGCGAAGCGCTGGGTTAAAATCCCATATCTAGGACTGTCATTCCAATCATCCGACTTTGCGAAGCTGGCATTGATTGTCTATGTATCCCGACTTTTGGTTAAAAAGAAAGATAAACTGAACAACTGGAAAGAAGGCTTTTGGCCAGTAGTTATCCCAATTATTGTTATTTGTGGATTGATTGTAAAGGATAACTTCTCTACGGCGGCAATGCTATTCGCTATATGCCTTGCTTTGCTCTTTCTCGGGCGCGCACCTATCTTAAAAGTCCTCACACTTATCGGCGGTGGAATAATGCTTTTGGTATTCATCATTCTCATACATAAGGCCGCACCATCACTCAACTTACTCCCGCGATACGAGACATGGGAAAACCGTGTTTTCAATAGAATACATGACGATGAAAACGTACTAGAAAATGCGCAAGCACTAAATGCACAGCTCGCCATTTACAATGGCCGCATAAACATGAGTGAACTGAGACCCATGGGAGGACAAGGTATTGGAGATGGACAATTAAAAGAGTACTTGCCGCAAGCTTACGCCGATTTCTACTACGCAAGCTTTGTTGAAGAAATCGGACCAATTGCCGCTGGAATCTTGATTCTACTCTACCTGATTTTACTCTATCGAGTCATGCGCATCGGATTAAACTCTGACAATATGTTTGAAACCTACCTCTGCATCGGTATCGGTATACTTTTGCTTAGTCAGGCAAGCGTAAATATGATGGTTTGCACAGGAATATTCCCTGTCACAGGACAAAACATGCCTCTGCTGGCCATGGGAGGATCAGCACTTATCATGACCTGTCTTGGACTAGGCATTGTACAAAGCATTGCTCATAAACAGCAAGGAGGAAATAAACAAGAAGAAGAACAAACTGAAGATATTCTGGTAACTGAATAAGCATGAAAATAGAACGCGCAATCATATCTGGCGGAGGCACAGGAGGACATATCTTCCCTGCAATCGCTATTGCAGACGAAATTAAACGCCGAAATCCGAATGCCGATATTCTTTTCGTAGGAGCAACGGGAAAAATGGAAATGGAAAAAGTTCCAGATGCCGGCTACCCAATCGAAGGACTTGAAATAGTGGGACTAAAACGCAAGTTGGCACTTTCCAATTTTCTACTTCCATTTAAGATTATCAAAAGTGTGATGAAGGCCCGTAAAATTGTCCGCAAATTCGACCCTCAAATCGTGGTTGGTGTAGGCGGCTATGCCAGTGGACCAACACTTAAAGCAGCTTCAATGCTCAACTACCCAACAGCACTTCAGGAGCAAAATGCCTTTGCAGGCAAAACCAATAAATTACTTTCCCAAAAAGCAAAAGTAATATGTGTAGCCTATGAAGGACTTGAACGATTTTTCCCTGCCGACAAGATCGTGTTAACTGGAAATCCGACACGAAAAGACATGGTAGAAACGGAGGGCAAGCAGCAAGAAGGCTATGAATTCTACAACTTTGATTCATCTCGCAAAACCATCCTAATTATCGGTGGAAGTCTTGGTGCAAAAACATTGAATGAAAGTGTCATTAAACATATAACTGAACTTCGGGATTCAGGCATTCAGGTATTGTGGCAGTGCGGCAAGTTGTACTATGATCAAATAAGTAAGGCGGTCGAAGGAAAAAACCTTGGCAACATAAAACTCGTTCAGTTTATCAAAAGAATGGATTTAGCCTACGCAATTGCCGATGTAGTTATTTCACGTGCTGGTGCTATTTCTGTATCAGAGCTTTGTCTGGTAGAGAAGCCAACTATCTTGGTCCCATCACCCAATGTTGCGGAAGATCATCAAACGAAAAACGCAATGGCTCTTGTGGAAAAAGATGCCGCAATTCTTGTCAAAGATGTCGATGCCAAAGAACAACTTATGGCACGGGCTTTATCCCTCGTAAGCAATTCGGACCGCTGCATAGAACTTACACATAACATCAAAGCTCTTGGCAAACCAAATGCGACTCAGGAGATTGTTGATGAACTTGAAAAAGTGGCGCAAAAGTGACAAGCCAGCAGCCACATATTACCCAATTTAACCGCGCATATCTCATAGGAATTGGCGGAATAGGCATGTCTGCACTTGCTAGATACTTCAATTCTCAAGGTTGGTCAGTTGCTGGTTACGATAAGACACAAACTGCCTTAACTGATCAACTTTCCAATGAGGGCATTGACATTCACTATGACGATCTAAAGGATGAAATCCCTGAAAGCTTCAAAAACACCTCTCAAACACTAGTCATCTACACCCCTGCCATTCCGGAAGACATGGGAGAGCTGAACTACGTTTTTGATAATGGCTATCATGTATTTAAACGCTCACAGGTGCTTGGGATGATTACGCGAAACTCAAAGGCAATTGGAGTGGCCGGCACTCATGGCAAGACCACAACCAGTACAATGCTTGCGCATATCTTCGATGTATCATCCTTAAAGTGCAACGCTTTTCTTGGGGGGATTTCTTCTAATTTTAATTCCAATTTCGTCAGTGCACCAGACAGCGAAATAACCGTTATTGAAGCAGATGAATTTGATCGGTCTTTTCTTCAATTGAATCCATTTGCATCGATCATCACTTCTACAGATGCCGATCACCTTGACATATACGGCAATAATGAAGAGTTTCTACAGGGGTTTCAAGCATATTCTGATCTGATTCCTGACGAAGGCTTCCTTGTTCGTCATGTAAATGTTGAACTTTCATCTAAGAACACGATCTCCTATGGAATCAATTGTAAAGCCGACTATTCTGGGACAAATCTCCGCTTTGAAAATGGAGATTTTATATTTGACTTGAGCACTCCAGCGAAAGAAATTCGAAACATCAAACTTGGCATCCCAGGCATTCACAATGCAGAAAATGCTATTGCCTGTATTGCTGTTGCCTTGGAGCTTGGGATTGATGGAGCAACGATACTAAAAGCGCTCAGAACCTTCAAGGGTGTAAAGCGCAGGTTTGAATATCATGTACGCACGAAGGATCTTGTGTACATAGATGATTACGCACATCACCCAACTGAAATAGATGCTCTTATTTCCTCCGTAAAATTATTATACCCCAATCAAAGGATCACTGGTGTTTTTCAACCTCATCTTTTTACCCGCACCCGTGATTTCTTTGATGGGTTTGTCACTCAATTGAGTCGTCTTGATGAAATTATATTGCTTCCCATTTATCCGGCACGAGAAAAGCCAATTCCAGGCATAACCAGCAAGCGACTTTTCGAAGAGGTAACAGCACCTGACAAAAAATGTCTGACTCCTTCAGAAACAATCGATTACATCAGTAATAAAAACGAGGGCATACTACTAACCATTGGCGCTGGAGACATTGACCGAATTGTAACACCCATTAAAACTGCTTTGGAAAAATGAAGTTATGGGTTAAAATAGCACTCTGGAGCATTTTCGTAATTGGTCTCATCTCCACAGGAGTATTAATCAATACAAAACTTAGCGAACAGATTGTTCCAAAACCGGAAATCGTTATTCACGCAGATGGTGAAGATATTTTCATCACAAATGAAGAATTATTGGATAGTCTTTATTTCAGGAAATTATTCCACGACGAACTAAAACGCGAGAATCTGAACATAGGAGCGATTGAAGCTTACATTAGCGGCATCTCACAGGTCAAATCAGTGGAAGTCTATCACGCCCTAAACGGACAATGGAAAATCGATGTATCCATTCGCAAACCGATCGCAAGAATCTTCAATTTATATGGCGAGTCATTCTACTTGGACAGCGAAGGAAACACCTTCAATAAAACATCCAGACATGTCGCGCGAACCCTTGTATTTACGGGAGAAATAACTGATCGGAAAAACTCGGTTTCAACCACCAAAATTATTAACAATGACTCCTTAATAAGTATTCGAAAACTCGATGATATCTATCGAATTTCCGATTATGTTTGTAATGATCCCTTATTCCATTCTTTAATAGGGCAAGTTCACCTGAAGAAGAATGGCGATTTTATACTGGTACCGCTGGTTGGGGATCAAAAAATAATCTTTGGTTCTGCCTATTCGAGAGAAGAAGTTGAGGAGAAATTTAAGAAACTAAAGATATTTTATAAAGAGGCACTTCCTTATGAGGGTTGGAATACTTATTCGGAAATCAGCCTCAAGTTTGATGACCAAATAGTTTGCAAGAAAAAAGAAACCGATGAGTAAAGTAATTGTAGGTTTAGATATTGGAACAACAAAGATTGCGTGCTTTGTAGGACGGATGAATGAGCACGGTAAAATCGAAATATTATCCATGGGAAAAACAGAATCCCTTGGTGTAATGCGTGGTATGGTGTCCAACATTGATAAGACTATACAATCGATCAAAGGTGCTATCGAAGAGGCTGAAGAACGTATTGATGGTGAATTAAAGATCAAAACGGTGAACGTTGGAATTGCAGGTCAACATATCAAGAGTATTCAGCACCGTGGAATTCACACACGAACGAATTTAGAGAATGAAATCTCTCAACTTGACATTGACAAGTTGGTAGATGACATGTACAAAATGGCCATGCCTCCTGGTGAACAAATCATCACGGTCCTCCCACAAGAGTACATTATCGACAATGAGCAAGGAATAAAAGATCCAATCGGAATGTCCGGTGTTCGTCTTGAAGCCAATTTCCACATCATTACTGGAAATGTTGGTGCATCGATGAATATTCACAAGTGCGTAGAACGTGCAGGATTGAAAGTGAAAAACATCATTTTGGAACCAATCGCTTCAGCAGATGCTGTATTGACAGAGGAAGAAAAAGAAGCGGGTGTTGTATTGGTGGATATCGGTGGTGGAACAACGGATGTTGCCATCTTCCATGAAGGAATTATTCGCCATACAGCAGTAATTCCATTTGGAGGTAATGTTATCACAGAGGACATCAAAGAAGGTTGTACAATCATGAAGCGAAAAGCTGAAATGGTGAAGCAACAATTCGGATCTGCAGTAGCGAGTGAAAGCCAGGAAAATGTTGTGGTTTCAATCCCGGGATTGAAAGGTCGTCCTGCGAGAGAAATTACCTTACGTAATCTAGCGAGTATTATTCAAGCGCGAATGGAGGAAATCATTGAGCTCGTTCACTTCGAAATCAAGAATTCCGGATATGAGAAAAAATTAATTGGTGGTATCGTTGTAACTGGCGGTGGATCACAACTTGATCATATTACGCAGCTGTTCGAATATGTAACTGGCATGGATACGCGCATTGGTTATCCAACAGAACATTTGGCAAATACAAATAATGAGACAATTAAAAGTCCAATGTACTCTACCGGAATTGGCTTAGTACTGAAAGGCTTTGAAGATATGGCGAAAACTTCTACCTCTGGACCAGAAGCGGCTAGCTCAGGAGATGTGAAAACACATTCTGAAAAAACACGCGGCTCTTTCTTCGACTCGATTATTCAGCGAGGAAAAACGTGGTTCGCAGAAGAAGATTAAGCAATCTACGCTTTAGAAATGAGTGTAGTCAATTGAACTGAAAAAGAAACAACTAACAAACAACAAAAAAGAAATGGATTTCGAAATTCCAAAAGAACAACCTTCAATCATCAAAGTAATTGGTGTAGGCGGTGGTGGTGGAAATGCAGTAAACCACATGTATAATCAAGGGATCAAAGGTGTGGACTTCATCGTTTGCAATACAGACTTGCAAGCATTGGATGTTTCTCCCGTTCCTCATAAAATTCAGCTTGGCCCTTCTCTGACAGAAGGACGCGGTGCTGGGTCGCTACCTGAAATTGGTAAAAATGCGGCCGTTGAAAATATCGAAGAAATTCGTGAGTACCTCGGTAAAGAGGCTAAAATGGTTTTTGTGACAGCTGGAATGGGCGGCGGTACTGGTACTGGTGCAGCACCCGTAATCGCACAAGTGGCCAAAGAGCTCGGGATTCTTACAGTGGGTATTGTTACCGTACCATTCAACTTTGAAGGAAGAAAGCGCCGTATTCAAGCCGAAGAAGGTTTAGAAGCAATGCGATCAAATGTAGATACACTTCTTGTGATCAATAACGAACGTTTGCGTGAGATCACCGGAAACCTATCTATTGGTGAGGCATTCTCTCAGGCGGATGATATCGTTGCGACTGCTGCGCGTGGAATTGCAGAAGTAATTGCCGTTACTGGAGCAATCAACGTTGACTTCAATGATGTAAGTACAGTGATGCGCGACAGCGGGGTAGCTATTATGGGAAGCTCAGCTGCAGAAGGAGAAAATCGTGCGTTGAAAGCAGTAGAACAAGCGCTTGAATCTCCATTGTTGAACGATAATGACATTAGCGGTGCAGAGTACGTGTTGTTGAACATTACGTATGGTGATCAGGAGGTATTGATGGATGAAATTACGGAAATCACTGACTTTATCCAGGACGCCGCGGGATCAACAGCCGACGTTATTTTTGGTCATGCACACGACCCTTCACTTGGAGATCAATTGAGTGTTACTGTCATTGCTACCGGATTTGCTTCATCACCGCTAACAGGTTTTGAAAAAGCGCCGGAAAAGCAGGTAACAACACTCAATGATGAGCGTAAAAACGAAATTAAAGCACCACTTAATTCCCCTACTCAGCAAAACCCTTGGTCGGGAGCAAAAGAAGTAGAAGACAAACAAGACGAGCCATTCTTGAAGAAAGCTGATGAACCAACACGTTCATGGAATCAACAAGAAGAAGAGCAAAAAGAAATGCAATTCGACTGGAATGCAAACGCTACTTCTGAAGCAAAAGAGGAAAAGGAAGAGGAAAAAATTACGCGTTTCGTTCTGGAAGATGATGCAGAAACAGCAATGGATTTAGATACTAATGCCGATTCGAAAGAAGTGCTTTCACCGGAAGAGCAACAAAAGAGATCTCAGGATCGTCTTTCGCGCATTCAGGAGTACACGCAAAAACTCAAGAAAGCGGACGGTATTCAGGAGTTCGAATCAGAACCAGCTTATGTTCGTCGCAATATTCAATTGGATGAATCAATTCCAAGCAAAGAAGATAAAACAAGTCGTTTTAGCGTATCCAAAGATGATGACGGTAACTCTTCGTTGAATGGAAACAATTCATTTTTACACGACAACGTAGACTAATGGGTTTTATTGATCAAATAAACGCTGACATCAAAGCTGCGATGTTAGCAAAAGAGAAAGAAAAGCTGGCAGCTTTGCGCGATATCAAATCAAAGCTTATGCTGGAGGCAACATCAGGAAGCGGTGAAGTAACTGAAGCGGCTGCAATGAAAATTGTGATGAAACTTCATAAGCAGCGCATGGAAACATACGACCTTTATATGAAAGAAGGGCGTGAGGATCTCGCAGCTGACGAAAAGTTTCAAGCTGAGGTAATTAATGCTTACATGCCAGAAATGATGTCTGAGGAAGAAATTAAAGCGGAAGCAGAAGCTGCCATTGCAGCAACTGGTGCTTCTGGTCCTCAAGACATGGGAAAGGTTATGGGTATGCTATCCGGAAAACTTGCTGGAAAAGCAGATGGTAAGGTGATTGCCAATACAGTTAAATCTTTACTCAATAATTAGCATTCTACCGATTTCTTACAGGAAATCAAAACATACAAAAAGAGCCGTTACAATTAAGTAACGGCTCTTTTTAGTTTCTCTATCTAGGGACAGTCCTTAAACCTGAACAATATTGTTCTTGACAGCATACATTACAATTCCCGTAACGTTCTTTGCATTAATTTTCTTCATAATGCTTGCTCGATGACCGTCTATTGTGCGCTTACTCTTGTATAGTTTCTTAGAAATTTCGAATGTTGAATACTCCTGACAGATTAATTGAATAACGTCTATTTCTATATTAGTGAATTGAGCCTCTTCCGTTTCAAATTTTGGCTGCACCTGACCTGATTTCACCATTCGCGTAATAAGAATTCTCGAGGTTCTATCATTCAAATAATACCCGGTACTCATTACACTTTCAATTGCCGTAATTATTTCCTTTGGATCATCATCCTTAGTAATATAACCACAAACACCATTTTCAATGGCTCGAATGACAAATTCGTGCGCGTCATACATGGAAAGTATCAATACGCGAACATTTGGATGTCGACGGTAAATCTTTTTAGCTGTATCCACACCATTCATTCCGCCCATTCGATAATCCAGCAAAACAACATCGGGTTCATTGCCCTTCATTTTCACCAAAATATCCTTTCCATCATTCGCTACGATGGTTACCTTAAAATTAGGGACGCCATTGAGCATACTTACCAAACCATTTCTATAGATTTCCTGGTCTTCTGCGATTCCAATTGTAACTGATTTCATGTTAGTGGTTTTATTATTGTAACTATCGTACCCTTTAGTGGAGCCTTTTCTCTGGATATTGTTCCACCAACGTACTGAATCCTGCTTTCTATATTTTTCAGACCTAAAGTCAACGGATGTTTCCTTGCATCACGTTCTGGTATGACTCCATTCCCATCGTCCTCAATCGTAAGCACTAATTTCTCATCGTCCCTCCATAAGTCTATTTTCACATGCTTGGCTTCAGCATGTTTCATAATATTATTAATTAGCTCTTGTACTACGCGAAACAATGCCAATTGTTTGTCTTTATCAATCCACGCGTAGTCGTTGTCATCCGAAGTATAACTAAATTCCAGCGGAAGACACGATAAATTGACAACTAAATTTGCCAAAGCCTCCTTAATTCCGAGCTCAGAAAGTACATGAGGCAAAAGATCATTTGATATTTGCCGAACCTTCTGAATAGTGCGAGAGAGTGTTGCTTCCAGTTCCACAACACCATCACCCTTTCTATCTAACTTACCGACAATGAATCGCATAGAACTCAAAGATGCTCCAATATCATCGTGCAGTTCCTGCGCTATTCTCTTCTGCTCTCTTTCCTTAATATCAATCTCTGCCTTAATAAGCTTTTGCTGACTATCAATCCGAATTTGATTGATCAAATTTTGCTTTGCAAACATCTTTCGCTGATAAACAATCACAAAAATGATTATCCCCATAGCCAGTAACAGCATTGCAGCCGTACCTAGAACTATTATGTAATCAACACTTTTCGCCCCTGCCATAGAACAGCAATATATGATAAGTTTAGGAAAATATTCAACACACCATGTAGACTCCAATACTTTGCGATGTCAGCGCCCATAAACTCTTTACTAACCAGAAAAAGAAAAAATGTGCCAGAAAAGTACAGTAAATAGCTCGCGGCCAAAATAAAATATGGATGCCTTTCAAGATATATATGTTCTGCTTTTCTTATCAGCTTGGCAAAATAGCCAACTATTAGAACAAAACCCATTATTCCTGCTACATAGCGCTGATTCGAATTAAACTCCAATATCGATTCATAAAAAATTGAATTGACAATGGAAAAAACACAAAACAACAACAATAACCATAAAATCACTCTTTTCCATATCAACAGATCTGCCAACTGATAAAACACCATTGATAGAAAAATAAACTCAACATAAGTAAATGCGTGAAAGAGAAAGAGATTATTAATACTCGCGGAAGCAGTGATCCAGATAGCCATCTCTAGCGTGAAAGCCAAAAAAATATATAAGCAAAGTGTCTTTAATTGTTTCGGTAAATTCCGAAACAATAAAGCCCCTGCTAATACAGGGACTATTATTGAATAAGTTGATATAATATCAATTAAATGCAACCCATTTAAATGTTTCCGTTCAAAGGGTTACCTTTTGAACAACGTGAAGGGCAAGGTATAGATCCTTGACCTATTGCTGCATTAGAACTATCTTTTTGTGTGTTTGACCCGATGATATCATTTTCATCAGTGTCTGCACCAACGATAATTGGTGAAAGATCACCATCAGAGTTACGTCCGTTGTAAATACGGATTCCTTGACAATCTTCTTGTGCAAGAATCTCCAACAACAAATCTCTTCCAAAATAATGCGCAAGCACTTCATCGGGATTTGAATTTCTAAATGCAGCTGTGTAAGCAGCCGCTTGGTCTAAAGTGATCTCATCACCCTCTGTTCCATTAAATGCCATAGTTAAAGTTATTTATTAAGTTTCACATGGACTCAAGTAAGTAAAAAAAAGATGCGTTCACAAAAGTGAAACCAGACTACTACTAACTGCAAAACAGTATATTTACGTATAAATGCCTGATTTACAAAC
The DNA here is from genome assembly GCA_002427735.1 of Flavobacteriales bacterium UBA6051. Taxonomy (GTDB): domain Bacteria; phylum Bacteroidota; class Bacteroidia; order Flavobacteriales_D; family Crocinitomicaceae; genus UBA4466. Next base: position 111,649 of record DIYP01000006.1, on the reverse strand, counting down.
GACACAAGAAAATCTAAAGTGTGCAACTTTTTCAAAAATCAGGTATTTACTGCAACATTCTTCTAGGTATTTATTGCAACTGAACTAAGCACATGTACTAATTGTTTTTCTTGTCAAAAGATGTAACTTTATCACATCAAAGCAATTACGAGGCAGACTGCCATCATTTAAATACATGAGAAGTTTATGAATCAGCATCCTCTTGAACAACTTCTTTTTTCGCTTCAAAAGGGTACAACTTGCAAAATCATCTATCTGCACACATCTTACAAGAAGGAACCATCTATCCGTAATCTGCCCTACACAAGACGTTTATTTTCTTACGAAATCATGGATTTGAATAATCATCTTGAAGGCAAAAGCTTCATAAGACGCGTCATATCAGCATTGCGAAAACATGATGTGGAGTTTGAAACATACAGAACAGATCGTAAACAATTTCTAATACTGTGGGACGTTAACCCACTTTTGTATACATAGCAGAATAACTTCTGCTTCTTTTTCTGGTAATGTTCTTTTTTAAAAAACGCTCGACTGCCAGATCATTTGAGTAAACCTTGAATCCCAAATCCTTTAAAGTTTCCAAATCTGAATCGGCCAGCATCTTTTTGCTATTGGGTTTTATCTCCATAGAAATACCAAATTCTTGCTGAAAGATTTCATTGGTTTGATCGTAGAAAGCATTTGCACCATCCAGTTCACTTACAACATTTAGACCCGTCAATATAACTCTTCCACCAGGGTTCAATAATCGAACAGCTTTGCGTAATACTCCCTCAAAATCGCTATAGTAAGAAATACACCGATTAAAAATGACCAAATCAAAGAAAACGACTAAGTGATCTATATCATCTACATCCATATTGATTGAGGTCCAATTGGCCGTAGGATAGTACCTTCTGGCCTTTAACCCGTGCGATTCGTTTAAAAAATAATCAACCGACGTAACACTATGCCCAGCCTTAGAAAGCGTATTGGCCAGCCAACCATTCCAACTACCCAATTCCAAAACTTCAGTCTTCTCAGCAGCTGCCTGTAATATCCATTTAACATCCTTCTGGCGTTCTCTCCAGAATCGAGTGTCTAAATTAAAAGGCAAATCAGGCAACAACTCTGGCTTGATAGAGGTTATCTTATACTTCTCGTTAAAACGAGCAAAACAGGAAAGGTAATTATCAATTTTTGCAATCATATCCGCGTGGAAATACCGAAATACACTTTCATCCCATGAAACATGATAAGCACTGTGCTCTTTTAGTAGTTCTTTTCCTGAAGGAGTTTCTGGAAACCTCATCTTGTAAAGTTACTTATTAAGAGTTGGCGAGCTGTTCATCTAATTCGAATTAATCTTCACTTATACCTCAAAATCTGTCCCAGTTTATTATTTTTAGCTAGCAAACGATCTTATCAAACTCAAACAATGAGTGCCAATACAAGTGAAAAAGAAGCTGTTCAAAAAATCTACGATCTCGCTGGAGACCTTATCAATAATCAAGGATTATCGAGAGAAGATGCACTTGCGGAACTGCAACGTCAAGGTATAGATGAAGAAAGTGCTTCCATCGTGATCAATAATGTGCAAAAAACAGGAAGTGGAACACAAGCATTTAACGCCTACAAGTCTTTCGCTTTCGGTCTCTTGTGGATTGCCATTGGTGTTATATTAACACTCTCTAACATTGGCGCAATATTTTATGGTGCCATTGTTTACGGGGCGATACTTATCATTAAGGGAATTGTACTGCTCGCAGCAAATAAATAATCTTGTTAGTCTTTCAATGAACAAACTGAGCAATTCGTTTTCAAATTAAGCAGGCATTTTTTGCAATTAACCCTCACAAAATCAGGTATAAATACCATTGACTATGGTCGCGGTTTGGTCTATCTTGTCAACCCTAACCAACAAGGCTATCAAATGGACCTCAGACGCATTCAGTTTATTCTTAGTACGATATTTATCATTGGTTATCTCGCCATACTCGCAATAATTCTTATCATTGATAACAAGTGAAAATATAAGCTTAAAAACCGGTGAAGATTCCATGATGGGGGAACTAAAAGTTTTACTTGGTGTAATGACTGGAGCGGTGGCCCAGATACTCGGCTTTTGGTTCAATTCTGCTCGTGGGAATCTTCCATCACAAGCTAAACAATCATCGAACAGCTCAAACTCTCAAGTCTTACCACCAACCATTCCAGAGGATGGAGAAGATACTATGAGGGTTTAAAATAATTCTCTATTTCCACATGACATCACTAAAGTATTTTCTTTTTGCCTTCTTCCTAATTACCGGGCAGACTATTCTGGCTCAAACACTCATTGTTAAAGACGGTAAAAGAGCTATTATCAAGAAGCAACCAACGGGAGATGGTGAAATTATCACAAGAATACCTGAAGGCACGGAAGTTTTAAAACTCAATGACCTGGATCGGTATTATTTTGTTCAATTGAAAGACGGACGCACTGGCTATTCTTACAAAGGAAATTATCTTGTTTCCGATGGCAACGCATCAGACTTCCCGGATAATAACCTAGACCCTAAAGAACGCTTGATGATTCGCGATGATGTTTTGAAAATCATCGTCATTGATGTTGAAGTGGGCGATGCAACACTTATCATTTGCCCTGAAGAGAATGGCAAAAAAGATGTAATTCTTATTGATACTGGAGAAAACGACGCTGATCGAATCAAGGAAGAATTAATTGCCAACGGTTTCGTTTTGGCCAACACACCTATTACTCGTTTTTATGTCAGTCACTACGATCATGATCACATGGGAGATGCGAAAGAGATAACTCCTTTAGCAAAAACAACATATGATTTGGGAGGCTCTATGAATTACTATGAAGACGGGACTGTTATTCTGGATCGAAGAACTATGACGCTGAACTATGAAGAATCGTTTTCAGGAGGTGTAACAGTCGAATGTATAGCAACCAATAACGCTACTGACTTTGATCCAACTCGAACTCCGCATAGAGATAAGAATACAAATTCGATGGCGCTCATCATATCCTATAATGATTTTGAGTATTTCACAGCAGGAGATCTTACTTTAAGCCCAGAGAGATCGTTGGCCACAGGAGTTCGTAATTGCGATGTTTATCATGCAAACCACCATGGAAGTTCGACCACCTCTTCTCAAATCGACTTTGTAACACGCCTAGACCCTGAAGTCACTATTGCTTCCAATGGACATAAATACGGTCATCCCAGAGATGTTGTCGCTCAGCGGTTGATAGATTTGGGGAGCGTATTCTGTCAGACTAATATTAATCTCCACGACAAAGCGCACCATCCCCAGGATAAATATCTTGGAGATAACACCTATAATTCAAAGAAAAAAGACGAGGACGCCGAGGGAGCCACAGGATCTATTCGTGTTATTGTTGATGACGACAAGTATTACCTTATCATGCCGAGATTACCTCTTTCTGAAGGAACCTTCAGTATTGAACATTAAATAAGGGGGGACCGCCATAAATAATTAGTTTTTTAATAATTGATCCTTATACTCAGAAGGTGTTATTCCTTCTCTCAATTTAAAGAAACGGTTGAATGATGACTTTGAACTGAATCCACATTCCTCTGCAAGTGCATAAATATTCATGTGTGCATTTTCTTTTTGGCCAATCAATTCTTTAAACCTTGTTAATCGCATCATATTCAGATAATTGGTAACGGACTCCCCTGCCCCCAGATTAATAGCTCTCGATATATACTTACCATTGGTAGACATTTCCCGAGCCAGTTCATTAATGCGCATTTCAGACTGAAGATAGAGCCCTTCCTTTTTAACCTTCGTATCAATCTGCTCAAAAAGCTCTATCCAGCGCCTATCTGATAAATCTTCATTAGATCCAACCTGATGATCAACAAAGAAACCATACTCGATCCCCTTCCAAAGCAAAATACAATTCAGTCCTAAAGAAATAAATGAATCAGTTAACCATAAAAACTCAGAACCATCGGAAAAAGAATAAATAAACAAATAAATGAACTCCACCAGAATCAGGCCGAAAAAACAGAAAACCAATATGGAAATCCATTGGATCAGGTGAGCCTCTACCTCAACATTTCCATAACGAACGCGTTGAAGATATAAAGTCGCCAGAACAGCAAAAAACATAACGGCTATAAAGCATACAAACTCCAGAGTCATGTAAACTGGCGAATAATAAAACTGTTCTTCCGAAAGTCCTGTCGCAACTCCTAAGATTAAAAATATCGCTAATAATAAGGACGGAATGTAAAACGTCCATAAGGGAATTTTCCCTTGTACACGACCGACTTTTTGAATATAAGTGATTAGCAAGGGGCCGAACATTAATTCGAGAACAGTCACGGAAACATCCCATGCATAATGCATAGAAGTAAAAAATTCGATCAATACCATTCCCTGCACTAACAACAATGCAAAGAGTAAGTACTTTTCTTCCGGTTTCTTCACCCCTCGTCGCAAGAACAAAATCAACATGGCAAGAACTACGGCAACACCAATAGAATCAACAATATAGATAATGGTTTCAATCAATTATTCCCTATTTTAGGACGTCCCATTTCACGAATTTGCACGGGTTTTCCTGAAGTGGTATCATACATCAGGATCCATCAACGTTATTTGAGATAAAATTAGCCAATTAATACAATTTGACGCGTATGCCCTATTTCCAGACTATCAAATCGCCCATAAGAATGTTAGTGCTCGTCACTATATTACTTATGGGTACCACCACAACCTGGTCTCAAAGTAGACCATGGGACATTTCAGTTGGATACTTCGGCCCTATTCCTTTCGAACCTGGAATTAGAATTGGTGTTCACACACCTTTAAAGCAGTTTGAAAATAGCGCGGTTATGCTCAACCTTCAAGCCGCTTATTTCTTCAGAAATCTTGACAACTCAAATATTCTCTTGGGTTCAGAAATTGGCTGGAGGTTCAAGAAAGATGAAAAACGAAATATCAATACCTTATCCATTGGAACGGCTTACCTAATGCAATTTGAAGTAACAGGATTTACCGTCAATCTCCAAGGTGATGTTATCAGCAGAGAAAGAGAGCTTAGGCATATATTCATGCCTACTTTTAATTACGAATATGCCCGACTAATTGGGGACCATTGGGCTCCCTATCTCAAACTTGGATACGGGCAAAAGTTTTCTGGAACAGCTGTTAATTCTGGGGTGGTATTGTGGGAGTTTGGAACACGTTATTTATTTAACTAATTAAGTCAAAATGGAGAGAAGAGATTTTTTAAAACGTTCTGCACTTGCGGGAATGGGATTTGCCCTCATGCCAAGTCTGCTTCAAGCTTGCAAAAAAGAAGATGATTTTGTTGTTAATTTCAGCGGGCGCGTTATTATTATAGGAGCTGGAGCTGCCGGAATGATGGCGGCGTATACCTTAAATCAGTACGGAATTGATTTTGACCTCATTGAGGCTGGCGGATCTTTCGGTGGAAGAGTTAAAAAAGCCACTAACCTAACAAACTTCCCTATAGATCTTGGCGCTGAATGGCTCCACGATGATCCTGAAACACTTGGAACTCTTGTCAATGATCCAAATGCTCAAGGAAGTGTTGAAATGATTTCATATCAACCAGAATCTATAATGCATTGGGATGGTAGTTCTCTAACTCAAATGAACGTAGGTTCACAGTTCTATCGTGAGTACAAGTTCAAGAATACCACGTGGTATGATTTCTTTAACGACTTCATCGTACCCAGCATATCAAGTAAGATGTATCTAAATGAACCCATTTCATCTATTGATTATTCAGGAGCGCAGGTTACCGTAACCAGTTCGAATGGAACTACCTTTACTGGAGATAAAGTAGTCGTTGCCGTACCCGCTTCTATTCTTCAGCAACAATCCATCGATTTTAATCCCGCACTTCCATCGTCAACAATGCAATCCATCAATGGAATAGACTTTCCTCCGGGAATAAAGGTATTCATCAAGTTTTCTGAACAATTCTATCCTGATATCTGCAGCATTGGCACCATTGTTCCTGGAGAAAAAATATACTTTGACGGTGCCTTTAAAAAGGATACAAATCATAATCTCTTGACCCTTTTCTATGTGGGTAATGGGGCAAATGAACTTACCGATCTCACTGATGCAGAAATTTTTACCGCTGTGATGAATGAGCTGGATGCAATGTTTGAAGGGAAAGCAACACAGCATTATCTTGCACATATTATACAAAATTGGTCGACTGAACCATATATTCAAGGATCATACAGCCACAGTGGAAGCGGGGTAATTTCACCGGTTGAAAATCTGGTCTATTTTGCTGGTGAAGCCTTTACAGATGGTGCTAGTTCAACCGTACATGGAGCGGGATTCAGTGGCAGAGACGCTGCGCGGTCCATTCTCCAAGGAAACTAAGATCTATTGACAAAATAGGCGTCCTACTTCACTTATTAGCGGAAACAAAAAAATCCTTTCCAATGGAAAGGATTTTGTGCTCCCACATGGGCTCGAACCATGGACCCCCTGATTATGAGTCAGGTGCTCTAACCAGCTGAGCTATAGGAGCGGAATGACAAGCATTCACCTCTTAGATACTGGTTGTGCCAAGAGGCGTGCAAATATAGCATTCACCATTTAAAATTCAAATAAGCTTTTCAGTTCATAAAAGAATAAAGTGGATTTATTGACCACGTAACAACTCTAAGCTAGGTTTGTACGTCTTTTCATTGCAATGCTCAACAAAATCATATTTTCCGGATTACTGTTACTCATGGTTAGCCCATTAGTGATGAGTCAAACGATCATCAATGGTGATTTTGAAATAAATACTGCAGGATTCGACCAAATCAACATGACGAACGCTGCATTTACAGCAACAATGAGCAATGCTGAGGCCTTCGGGTCGACTCCCAATATGGATATTATTACATCGAATACTTATTGCGGCTTTCCACAAAATGGGAATTGGCACGTAGCATTTACCGGAGGTGGAACAGATGCTATTTCGCTTGACTTATCCAGTCCCTTAGTTGCAGGGAATACCTATGCTATTTCATATTATGACCGTGGGTGTAGCAGTTTCCCTACGTTTCCTTCTCAAATAGGTGTTTCAAATTCGAGTAATACCGTGGGAACAATCGTGTACACATCTCCGGCCATCCCACAGAGCGGAAATTGGAATCAGCGCTCATTCACCTTTGTTGCTCCATTTGCCGCGAACTACATTACGGTATCTGGCGGAGGACCAACCAACACCTCTTCCTGGATACAAATTGATAATGTTCAGTTTGATTGTGCAATGAACGTTGATCTTGGCGCTGATACCCTGATTTGTGCGGGCAATAATGTTTTACTAGACGCAACTAACCCTTCCTCGACCTACCTCTGGCAAGATGGTTCTACGAATGCAACATTTAATGTCACTCAATCCGGTACTTATTACGTGGACGTTACAAATTCGTGTGGAACAGCCTCCGATACCATTGTCGTATCCGTTGATCCTTTACCAATAGTAGATCTTGGAAATGACACACTGCTTTGCGCAGGTTCATCTTTACTGCTTGATGCTTCAAACCCAGGAGCAACATACCTTTGGCAAGATGGATCTACAGCAGCCACCTTTTCTGCCTCATCAGCGAACACTTATTACGTAGATGTAACGAATAACTGCGGTACGGCAACAGACACGATAGTCATCATTAATGGCTTTCCTCCTACGGTCAACTTAGGGAATGACACAACAATTTGTCCAAACACACCACTTCAATTGGATGTAACCAGCCCATTCGCTACCTACCTCTGGCAAGATGGCGCCACCGCTGGTTTATACAATGTTACATCCGCAGGAACTTATTTTGTCGATGTTACAAATGCCTGTGGAACAAGTTCCGATACGATTGCTATAAACAGTTATACACTTCCTGTAGTAAGTCTTGGAAACGATACTTCGCTCTGCAATGGTCAGAGCTTGATACTTGATGTTACCAATAATGGAACAACTTATCTCTGGCAGGACGGGTCAACGAATGCTACATTTAACGTGACCACCTCGGGTACGTATTTCGTAGATGTCACGAGTAATTGTGGTGTATTTACAGACACTATCAATGTCAACTATGTATCACCGCCTACAGTCGACTTAGGAAATGATACTTCTCTTTGTTTCAATACACCCTACTTATTGAGCCCGTCGGTAAGCGGTGTCTCTTACCTATGGCAAGACAATAGCACTGGTCCGACCTACACAACTACTCAGTCAGGAATTTATTGGGTTACCGTTTCCAATGCCTGTGGTTCAGCGACGGATTCAGTGAGTATTTTGTATGACGCAGAGATTAATGTTGATTTAGGAAATGACACTGTATTGTGTGATGGAGCGCAACTTCAATTATCAGTAAATGCGCCCAATAGTATCATTGAGTGGAGCAATCAATCTTCTGGAAATTCGATGAACGTAGACAGCTCTGGAACGTATCACGTTGCAGTGACCGTTGGTGCGTGTACCGCACGCGATACTATTATTATTGAAACAAACGAATTACCAAATCCTGATCTGGGTAATGACAGGCTTATTTGTGAAGACGACAAATTAGTGCTTTCTACGCAGGATAATGAAGGAAGTCACTACTGGAGTACAGGAAGTTCTGAGGCAGCCATACTTGTTGATGATTTCGGGGAATATTGGGTTGCCGTTACGAACAGTTGTGGCACTTCTTTGGATACCATTGTCATTGGTGACATGCAGTGTTCTTGTGAAATGTATTTCCCTAATACCTTTACACCTGACGGTGATGAATTCAATCAAGTGTTTAGAGCTTACTATACTTGTGATTTATACAGTTATAATCTGCGGATTTACAATCGCTGGGGACAGCTTCTTTTCACCTCTAATGATCCGGATGCGATCTGGGATGGAACTTATAATGGTGAACTTGTTCAGAATGGCACCTACATATATCTCGTCGAATACGAAAACGATTATTCCATCGTGAAACGACTTGAAGGTCATGTAAATGTACTACACTGACTTCAGAGTTAATCAATTACCAGAATTTGCTGATCATTCCAAGCGCCACAATGATGAGTATAAAGCTGAATACTTTTCGCAGAACATTGCCTGATAGATACTTCTGTGCGTATGTTCCTATGAAAACTCCCATAACTGTAATCACAGTAATGGATGCCAATAATAACCAGTTGAAATCTGCTTGTACAATTTCCTGATTGAATAAATCTCCCATAAGTGCAACGGCAGATTGAATACAAATGATAAGCATCGAAGTACCAACTGCTCTTTTCATATCCAATCCCATGCGTAAGAGAATTGGAACGATTATAAAACCTCCTCCTGCACCAATAAATCCACTCAGAATTCCTGTCAAAACACCAAAGAATAGAATTACCCATATTGGTGTAACAACCTCGCCACCTTCTGCATGTTTTCGCTTTGAAGTCAGCGTTCTGATGGCCGTATAAAGCATTACTATAATCAACAGCACAAGTATCACAATATCTCTGGATAACATAAATCCACTAATGGGAAATTTTACAGGAAACATCGGCATCACGTAACCCCTGATAAAGAATGCCGTGAGCATACTTGGTAAGGCAAAAATTAACCCTTTTCTAAAATCAATTGTTTTGGAATTCAGTCGCTGGATAACACCAATACCAGAAGCAAATGTCACAACGAAAAGAGAATACGTGGTTGCGATTAGCATTGTTTCTCCAAAGAAATAATTCACTAAAGGAACGGTCAATATGGAGCCACCACCACCAACAAGCCCTAGTACGACTCCAATAAGCAGTGAAAAGAAAAGTCCAATGTATACCATTCGACCACAAAAGTAATGGACTTATTGTTTCTATTTCGCAACTTACGTTGCACTTCTGCCTCGGAATATGAGCATTGTGAGAATCCCAAAGATGATAGAAGCAAAAATTAGATGGCTTGTTTGAACGAGGCCCGGCATATCTGCATAGGCCAGCAGCACCCCTGAGACGAGTTCTATAATGAGAAAAACAAAAACGTATCTAATCATTTTGTACCGCTTCATTTGCTCATTTTTCCACGCAATAATCACCAATAAAATAAGTACAAGCCATGAAAAGCTTCGATGAATATAAAAAGGCATCCCAAGTTGATCTGTCCATGTATCACGGCCGAACCCATTTTTTGTGAGCTCATCAATAGCTTCTCTCACTTGAGTTCCAAGGAACATTTGGTAAACAGTAATTAAAAAACACGCCCATATCAGGTATAACATCCATTTCGGATGTTTAAGTAAACTTGATTGAGACGGACTTATTCTCCGAATGAGGTATAATTGGATTCCAATGATCACGAGCGCCAAGAACATATGTACTGTAATCGTCCAGGGAACTAAGTTTGATGCCACAACAATGGATCCGAACCAGGCTTGAATAGCCATTAAGACAAGATTTAATGCGGCAATAAAGACCAGCTTACTCCTCCTATACCTCCAAATCATCCAGATAAATGCCAACAACATAGCGTTGCCCGCAAGAAAACCAAACAAGCGATTCACATACTCTGTCCATGTCTTTCGAGCATTAAAGTCTTCCTCTATTCTTAACTGTGGATCGGTCCGTAATTTCTCCGCAGTTTCTTCCATTCCTATAGATGTAAGAAAGTTGGCGAACTTCTCAATTTTCTTCGCTCGCTTCTCAGAATAAACATCTTTATAATTCCCAGGCAGCTCACAAGAGCAAGTTGGTGGGACCCATTGACCGAAACATTTAGGCCAGTCTGGGCAACCCATACCGCTTCCTGTAATGCGGACAAAACTTCCAGCGACAACCACCAGATAAATCAGTACAAGTGTGATCCAATTAAAGCGGACAAATGATCGCGAAAAAGTCATGATACAAAAGTAATGGAATTTCGCTCTGTTTACTCCGAACCCACTTCTTTCTCTAAGACCTTAGCCATCAAAAAAGCCCAGTACAAATGTACTAGGCCTTTCGTATACGAAACTAAAAATTAAGAACAAACTACATACGTCTTACCATCACTGCTAGATGTAATTTCAGCAAAATCCTTCCCGTCAATAATCAGTGTATGACCGGGTTGAATTGTAATTTCACGGTAGTAGTTTTTTGATAATGATCCATGCAGACCATTGTACTCGTATTTCACATCATGCCCACAATCGTTTTTGATTCTGATCTTAATGTGAGAAAATTCAGCCTTTGACGCTACAGAACCGGTAACTGATTTTCCTTCGGTAGCAGACATCAGACCAAATGCTGCAAAGGCAAAACAAATAAATAAGATTCTTTTCATAAAATTGGTTTAAGTTAAAAGGGGATTGTCTTTCAATCCCCCAAGTTTATTATTGGTTGAGATTACTCCTTGATAAACTTCAGTGTTTGAGACTGCCCCTTCAAGAGCAATCGAACAAAGTATGTCCCACTCGTTAATTCAGAAACATTGATTTGAACACCATTATCCAAAGTAACCGGTTGAGCTTCAATTACTCTCCCATCTACCGAAATCAATTCAATATTCGACTGCTCCAAAGGATAATCTGACACGATGTTAAAGTAATCTCGTGCCGGGTTGGGATGTAAGTATACCTGCGATAACGCATCGAATGAATCAAGTCCAATCACTTCAATCTGGTAACAAGAAGAAGTATCACTACAGCCCGTACCAGAATCGGTCACAATTACAGCGTAGTTACCATTTTGATCTGCTTCGTAGCTTTGCGAAGTTTCTCCTGAAAGCCAGCTATTTCCATTATCACAATCAATCCATTGATAACTAACACCTGAACTATTTGTTGCTGTTAACGTAGTATCATTCTGCGTAACACCGACCACAGGTAAATCGTTCACGGTTACAGTGAGTTGATCCGTGTTTTCACAACCGTTAGCATCAATACCTGTGACAATATAAACCGTAGTAAATGTTGGTGATACGGACACTGAAGAACCTGATCCGGCACTGTTGTCCCAATTATATGTCGATGCCCCACTCACCATTAAAACAGTTGATTCTCCCTCACAAATAGTCACATCACCAGAACTTGATACTACTGGCAACGAATTCACCGTCACTGCTACCTGAGCTGTATTCTCACAACCGTTTACATCTGTTCCTGTCACCGTATAGATCGTTGTTGAGCCTGGAGACACAGAAATAATGGATCCGCTTCCTGCTCCGTTATCCCAATCATACGTATTTGCCCCTCCACCTGTGAGGAACACAGATTCTCCTTCACAAATTGTAGCTGTTCCGGAAGCTGTTACGTTTGGTAAAGCATTGACCGTTACAGTAATTTGGTCCATTCCTTGACACCCCGTGGCGTCAGTTCCTGTAACTGTGTAAGCAGTAGTTGAAGATGGTGCAACGGTTACAGAACTACCTGTTCCAGCTCCATTATCCCATGTATACGTACTCGCTCCAGATGCATTGAGCACAGCAGAATTTCCGATACATATGGATGTTACTCCGGAAGCAACCACAGTTGGTGCAGGATTCACCGTTACGGTTACCTGATCTGTACTCGTACAACCATTTGCATCAGTTCCCGTCACTGAATAAATAGTTGTCGTTGATGGACTTACATTCACAGAAGAACCGCTTCCGGCACCATTGTCCCATACATACGTTGATGCACCGCTCGCCAATAAGGGAGTTGTAGCTCCTTCACAAATTGTCACTGAACCAGAAGCTGAGACTGTTGGATTAGCATTCACGCTCACAGTCACTTGATCCATATTTGTACATCCATTAGCATCTGTTCCGGTTACCGTGTAGGTTATTGTAGATGCAGGCGAAACAACGACTGAAGAACCATTTCCAGCTCCGTTATCCCAAGTGTACGTTGAACCTCCACTAGCAGAAACTGTTGTAGACGCACCCTGACAGATTGCGGTTCCGCCAGAAGCAGTAATGGAAGGTAAGGAATTCACCGTGACCGTCACCTGATCGAAGTTGGTACATCCAGAAGCACTTGTTCCTGTTACCGTATATGTCGTTGTAGACGATGGAGAAACAGACACGGAAGAACCGCTCCCTCCACCATTATCCCAGGCATAGGTACTTGCTCCACTCGCAGACAACACCGTTGAGCTTCCAATACAAATCGAGGCAGTACCGGAAGCTGAAACAGTTGGCAAAGCATTTACCGTCACAGTTACTTGATCAGTATTTACACAACCGTTACCATCCGTTCCAGTTACTGTATACGTTGTTGTCGAAGTAGGTGAAACCGTAACTGAACTTCCGGACCCAGCTCCATTGTTCCATGTATATGTACTCGCGCCACTAGCCGAAAGATTCGCATTTGAACCTGTACAGATAGCAGATATTCCTGAAGCTGAAACTGTTGGAAGCGCATTTACTGTAACCGTTACCTGATCGGTATTCGTACATCCGTTTGCATCTGTCCCAATCACTGTGTAGGTTGTTGTAGAAGTTGGTGAAACTGTAACAGAAGATCCGGTTCCTCCACCATTATCCCATGAATAAGTACTGGCTCCGGAAGCCGATAAACCAGCTGATGCCCCTGAACATACTGTTGCCGTTCCCGCTGCCGTTACAGATGGATTTGAATTTACTGCAACAGTAATTTGATCCGTACCGGTACAACCTCCAACACTTGTTCCAATTACCGTATATGTTGTAGTAGCCAGAGGTGAAACGGACACGGTAGATCCGCTGCCTCCGCCGTTATCCCATGTATAGGTATTCGCTCCACTGGCAGACAAGGAAACTGATGATCCACTACAAACACTTGTTGCACCAGATGCAACCACCGTCGGAGGCGTATCAACGGTCACAGTGACATCGGTAGACCCCTGACAGGTATTCGCATCAGTAACGGTAACGGTATAAACTGTTGTGACTGCTGGTGAAACAGTGATCGAAGCTGTACTCTCTGAAGTGTTCCAGGAATAGGTATTGCCACCACTTGCTGTTAAGGTCGTTGATTCTCCGAAACAAATATCCGTGTCTCCGACAACAGGATCAGTGGGCAATCCATTGATTATTACAGAAATACTAGATGCATTACCCGTTCCACAACCATTAACGCCACTCACACGAATCGTTGCCACTCCAGAAAAGTTAGCGTCCCAATCAACTGTTCCAACAGAGCCGGTTCCTGAAATAGTCCCCGCTGAAGCAGGGGAAATTTCCCAGTAATAAGATGTTGCGTTCGTGGCCCCAGTTGTTGTGTAGTTAGTATTAATTGAATTCTGACACAGAACCGTCTGACCTGTTGGTGCATTTGGCAACTCCGGCCACGGATCGTTTGTAATCACGATTGAATCTCTTGTTGTTCCGCAAGCATTTGTGACATCTACCCAGTATGTTCCTGGCGCATCCATTACATCGATACTTTGTGTATTTTCACTTGTTGACCATGCGAAACTCGCTCCACCATTCTGGGCATCCAGAACAGTAGTAACACTGTCACAAACTAGAGCATCTGGACCTAAATCAACTACTGGGAGTCCACTTCCAATTGTAGTACCAATTCCCGGTATAGCTGAGGTCAAATACCCTGCATAATCAATATTTGGTGAGTCAACGTTCCTTAGTAAAAGATCTACGCCTACAATTTGCCCCCAATAGTTACCAGTGAATGTCATCGGCGCGTTATCTTCCACGGTACAATAAACCTCAAAACCTCCAAGGCGCAGAGTCGTCGATGCATCGTAAACGGCATGATACGTGTTGTTACTTTGAGCAAACCAATAATACATATCAGTAGCTGTATTTCCAGTAAATGTGAACGTTCTAGCTGCATAGTACGATGGAAATCCGCAATCTGAAGGTGTCCAAGTAGTATGTGTGAAACTCGAAATGTTGGAGTTAGAATGCGCATCACGCAATCGGTATATTACATTGTAATATGAGTCGTTGAAATAAAAACGAGTTCCTGTGACCGTTTGACTTGAGATATATCCAATTGGAATCTCGAAGTTCGGGCTCTGATCAACAATACTAATCAAGTTCATACAATCCCCCCAATTCGGGACGGTTGTAAGAGCTGCAGATTCTGCTAAAGTCAGATTAAATGTAGTCGCTGCATTGTTCCAGATGTTATTATTGGTAACAACAACCGTTGGGTTTCCTGTACTTGACGCCGGAGACAAGAAATCATCTGTGAAAGACCAGTCTGAAACTTCTATCCCATTTCCGGTATTGTCATAAATCTCAGAATTTTGGATGTCAATGTTAGCCGAACCTCCAACAAATACTCCTCCCCAGGAATTCTCATTAATGTCACAAAAGCCAGCGATCAGTGTACCATTATTTGTTACCAATCCGAACTTAGCATTCGTGTGAATATGAGAATTGTTAACTGTCAGCGTACCTCCATAATTAATAATACCTGAACGTTCGTTATCGTGAATAAACGATTCTGATATCGTAGAAGTAGATGTTGACTGATTTCTAACTCCAGTAGGACAATTCTGAATATCAACTCCCGTAACATTCGAATTGGATTGAAGGTTTAAACCACCTCTTGCATATTCTATAGTAAAAAAGTCTAATGAGTCATTCAATGTTGAAGAGTTGACAATAATCCCATTCCAGTGATCAGATCCGTTCGTGGGCGATCCAAGCGGCCTGAATACAACAGGATTACATTGTGTCCCTTTTGTGACTAGCTTTCCATTCACTGTAATATCAATATCTCCAATATTATTGGTGTTTGCATCAACAAAAACGGTTTCAACAATGACTCCTTCATTGATCGTGAGAGTTACCCCTGGATTGATCACAACTGCCTGAGTCAAGATCTGATTTGTACTCCACGTTGTATTGGAAGAAATAACTAATTGGGCCCGTATATCGGTCATCCAAAAAGCTAAAATAATTAGTAGGAAAAGGTACTTTTTCATAACGGTGACTATTTAGATTTGAAACCTGAATTTCACGTGTTGAAAGCACTAATCATAATTATAAGATCAAAACCTACTATTCGGTTGAATCAATTATTAAATGACGCTAATAATATTGTTTATACTAGGATTAGAAGAAATTAATGAAAGGCAACCAAGCGACTTCCATTAGTCGATTATCTGAGCGCTCAACTCTTTAAGAAGTATACTTTTCTTTCTTCTTGAAATTGGAATTTCATCTCCGTTGGACAGCACCAAAAGGTTAGCTGAAACTTGAAAACTACGTATATGTAATCGATTAACTAAGTGGGACTGATGAACACGGATGAATTTCTTACTCGAGAGCATATTGTCAAACTCTTTGAGTGTCTTTGCAACGAGAATCGGTTTGTCATTTTTAATGAAAAATCGCGTATAATTTCCATCCGACTGACACCGAACAATATCAATCAAATCGGTAATGATATGAGAGTGCTTTGATGGAATGGATATTTTCTCGTAAGCATACTTCTCCAATGCCGAGTTTAACTTCTTGATTTGATCTGTTTGACTTATCGTTTCACAGCAATGCTCTATCGCTCCCTTTAGTTCGTATGGATCGATTGGTTTGAGCAAATAATCCAAAGCTCTAACCTTAAAGGCTTTAACGGCATGCTGATCGTAAGCTGTGGTGAAAATTATTTGAAATGAAGGATCATCGATCAATTCAAGTAAATCAAAGCCAGTCCCTTCTTTCAAACTTATGTCAAGCAGTAATATATCTGGTCGCAACTCAGCAATCATTACTTTAGCCTCCTTAATTGTGGAAGCTGCTCCTACAACTTCAACATTCTGGCAATAACGAAAAATGAATTCCTTCAAGATCAACTGAGCATCTGTCTCATCATCAACAATCATTATGGTATAAACATCATCCATCATAGATTCTGATTTACCAACCTTACTTTAACTGTTATACCATCCATCCCATGATTCTTGAATACCTCAATGGTATTCCCAGCATTGAGATTTTCCAATCGTTTTCGAGTAATCTCCAACCCCATCGATTTCTTGGAGTCCAAATCATTTTCACTGTTAGAACTTGAAGAAAGTCCGTTATCCTGAACCACAACCTCCATTTCCTGCTCCGAAATTTTCCTAACACGAACGAGAATATGGCCACTCCCCTCATGATTGAATCCATGCAAAATCGAATTTTCTACAAGTGGCTGAAGACATAAAGAAGGAATTTCGTGTTTCGACAATTCAATATCAGAATCCACATCATATGCAAAAGTCAGCTTCTCTTTAAACCTAAGCTTTTCAAGTGAAAGGTAAGATCGAACAATACTCAATTCATCTTCCAAAGAAATAATAGGTTGATTTGAATGCTCCAAAATACTGCGCAAAAACTTAGCAAACTCAGATAGGTACTTTATCGCTTTGTCTGATTGATTGGAAACAATCAAATACTGAATACTATTCAAAACGTTAAAGGTAAAATGAGGTTTCATCTGAGCAGAAAGCAACGCAACTTCCAACATACTAATCTCCAGCTGATTCTGAATCTCCTTCTGTTTGAATTCAGTTTCGGTCAATTTTCTTTTGGCTTTACGTAACCGAAAAAAGAAGAACACAATGATTAAAATCGTTATGATCAGTATGGATAAACCTATTAACGAGTACCTTAAGAGTCTTTCACTACTCTCTTTAGCATCGATTTCCTTCTCCAATTGCAAACTCTTATTCTGCTCTACGAGAAGATCATACTTATATTCAGTGTCACGAATTTTAGCTTTCTCTTCACTCCCCAGAATGGAATCTCTAAGAGCAAATCTGGCTTCTAAAGTCCAATAGGCGTTATCAATATCACCTTCCAGCATGTAAATCCGAGATAAAAGCGTTAAAGCCTCAATCTGTACTTCATGAAAGTCATTACTTTTCGCCATTGACATTACGAGATCGACTTCTTCATGGGCCTTTTTAATTCTACCCAATTTAATATAAACCTCAACCACAAGCAATCGATTAACCGACTCATCATAAGGGCGTTGCATCTCCATAACAGCTGTGACCGAACTTTCACCGTAGGCCAAGGCTGTCGAATACTCTTCTTTGAGAAAATAGTATTGACATAAGAACGAATTGGCCTCAGATTCAGCAAATATATCCTCTTCACTCTCAGCAATTCTGAGCGCCTGAGTTAAATAATTCAAGACCTTACCCGACTCAGATCCTCCGGCAAGACCAGGAAAATTCATATATAACGAACCTAACGCTATATACATATTGCACAGCATAATTTGCTTATCCTCCAATGTATCGCCCAATGAATTCAGAAGATCCAACGCTCTAAGATACTTGATCTCCGATTTCACAGAGTCACGCATTTCGCTGTAAGCACTTGCTTGATTCAGCAATAGACCATACTCATAAATTGGATAATTGAACTTTTCTGCGAGCTGCAAAGCTTGATAATTATATTTGATAGCATTGACCAGATCACCATTCGTTCGGTACATGGAAGAAATACCTGCATAATCGACAATAACATCGTCCATCCTTCCATCTAGAGAATCGATCCTTACCGCACGATTAAACAATACCAGAGCCGTATCATAATCTGAATAATTCACATAATAGCAACGAGCCATATAGGTAAGCGCACCTGCCTTTCCCATTGGGTAATTAGCCTTTTCAGACATCCTATAAGTCTTTCGCGCCAACTCAAGGGACTTTGCAGGGTTTTTGTCAAATAGCTCATAGCACAGGTCATTCAAAGAATCAATTTCGGCTTCCTTGTTTTTCTGACCAGCAGAAGAAAAACAAAGTAGAACCAATGATATGGTGAATAATAAGCGCATACGCAGGCTAAAAATGAAGATAATAAAATCAATTCATCATCTAAACAGACAAAGACTTATTATTATGTCGATCTAATTATTATTTGGCGACACTAACAATCGTTCCAATTGTGCAATAAAATCTCACTGCTTTTTGTACATTTAAGGTAATGAGCAGTATGAATATTTCGATTATAGGATGCGGTTGGCTGGGCTTACCACTAGCGAAAGAATTTATCCGATTGGGACATACTGTCTATGGCTCTACCATGACCCAGGAAAAATTGAAATTAATGGAGAAAGCTGGCATTACTTCTTTTCTTTTTGACATCCATGGTCGTGAAACTGTGCCTGCAAACATCGCGGATAAAACAGACATACTCATTATCACTATTCCGCCGAAAAGAAAAGAAAAAGATTGGAAAAAGTACGGGGATGGATTAAAAAGGCTCTCTAGGCAGTTCACAAAAACTAAAAGGGTCTTTTTTACTAGTTCAATTGGCATCTATCCTCAGAAGTCAGCTGTATATTCCGAAAATTTTGAATTCCTTGAATTTGAAAAGGAAACACATCTATTCCATGCTGAGCAATCTTTGCTAACACAATTAAAAGATAAATTATGTGTCTTGCGCCTGGGAGGACTTTTCGGAGATCAAAGGCATCCAGTGCGTTACCTTGCAGGAAGAGAGAATATTGAAAATCCTTTCGGACTGGTTAATCTTGTGCACCAAAAAGACGTCATTCGTTGCATTTTTCATCTACTCGAAAATGAAGACATTAATGGCATCTACAATATCGTCTTCCCAGAACACCCATGGCGCAAAGAGTACTATACTAAACTCTACAGACAACATGGGTTGCCGGCCATTCAGTTTGTGCTTTCACCAACAATTGAGCGAAGAATAGATACTTCAAAGATTATTCGTTCACAAGGTTTCGAGTTTAAACATTCCATCAACGATTTAAGCGATTGTGGCATAGACTAGTATAAGATTCCAATGCCTTGAAAAAAAATCTTTGCTTTTGGAACAACATTTGCAATATCTTTACGTCTAACCGATACATGCGCTTATTCTTACTCTCCATATTGACACTTTTTGTGCTCTCTTCTAGGGCGTCTCATATTGTGGGAGGAGATATTTATTACGATTATCTCGGCGCTAACCAGTACAGGTTTTATGTTTCTATTTATCGTGACTGCCTCTCAACTGGAGCACAGTTCGATAGCCCTTTATGGCTAGCCGTATACGACCAGAACAACACTATGGTACAAAACGTATCAATTCCCTTTCCGGGTGATACTGACGTTCCCGTCGTATTCAACAACCCTTGTGTTACACCACCTTCGAATATTTGTACAGAAAATGCCATTTACATTACGACGCTTACCTTGCCGCCAATTCCAGGAGGATACCGTGTAAGTTATCAGCGTTGTTGTAGAGGGCCAAACATCACGAATATTATAAATCCTGATGATACTGGTTTTACTCTGACATGCATTGTGCCAGGCCCACCAAACAATAATTATATCAACAGTAGTCCACGATTTAATAACTACCCTCCATTATTGTTATGTAATAATGAAGACTTAATTTTTGATCACAGTGCTACAGATCCGGATGGCGATCAACTCGTTTATTCATTAGTAACACCATTCTCTGGAGCATCAAGTTTTAATCCTGCACCTAACCCTACGCCTCCCCCTCCTTATGCAAATGTGCAATGGGTTGGCGGTTTTACTGCTGCTAATCCACTTGGCCCTGGAGCGACCATTAATATTGATCCCAACACTGGTCTATTAACAGCTTCTCCAAATCTAACGGGTTTATTTGCGGTGGGAATTCAAGTAGAAGAGATCAGAAATGGGGTTGTTATCAATCGGACAATGCGCGACTTTTTATTCCGTGTATTTAACTGCCAGTTGCAATTGGAAGCTGTTCTTCCACTACAAACAGACCTTCCCGACTTCATTTCATATTGTGATGGCCTGACGATTAACTTTGTTAACAACTCATATGGTGGAACAAATTACGAATGGAACTTTGGTGACCCAACAACAAGTAATGATGTAAGTTCAGCGTTTGCGCCTTCTTACACTTATCCAGATAATGGTCAATACCAAGCAATGCTGGTAGTCAACCCTGGCTGGCCATGTACCGATACTGCTTATATGGACATCATCGTAAATAATGAAATTGAAGTCTCATTCACATCGAATGATTCGCTCTGTGTTCTTGATAATAGTTTTGATTTTGTAGGCTCTACTACTGGTCCACCGAGTACACAGATCACCTGGGATTTTGGACCCGATGCCAATACGCAAACGGGCACTGGATTGACAATTAATGGTATTACCTACAATCAACCCGGAACTTTCCCTGTTACCGTAGAAGCAAGCTTTAACTCATGTGTAGCAAGTTTTACTGAATCTGTATATGTTTTCCCTGAGCCAACCGCTGAAATTGTACTACCAGGAGATATTGCCTGCGAGGGACTAACAATTGATTTTGGTAACAATACGATAAACGCAACCAACTATAGTTGGAGCTTTGGTGACAATAGTGCAGACTCACCTGATTTTGAACCAACACACACTTATCCAGGCCCTGGCACTTATACTGTTAGCCTGTCAGCGTGGTCGTCACCTGCTTGTATAAATACAACACAGGAAACATTTACCTTGAACGAAGAATTGACCGTAACATTTACGTCAGAGGATTCGCTATGCTTTACAAATAATAGTTTCAATTTTGATGGAACAGTAACCGGGCCTCCAACTTCTGTCTATACGTGGAACTTTGGGCCACATGCATCAATACAGACATCCAATGAAGTTGATGTATTTGATGTTTCTTTTAATACCACTGGCAGCATTCCTATTACTTTAAGTGGATCATTTGATGATTGTCAGGCAAGTGTTACACATGATATCTATATATTTCAAGAACCTTCTGTAGATTTCAGGCTTGAACCTGGACTCCAATGTGTTCCTTTCACGGCTAACTTCGTCGATTTAAGTTTTGCGGAAACGAATATTTATTATTTCTGGGACTTTGGAGATGGAAATACGTCTACAGAACAGAATCCAGTGAATGTCTATACTGAAACAGGGCCTTACCCCGTGACACTCACCATTCGTACTGATCGTGGTTGTATTGATACGTTAACGGCAGTGAAGCAGGACTTGGTACATGTGCGTCCGATTCCTAAAGCTGGATTCTCTATTGACCCTGATTATACGGACATTTGTAATTCAGCCATTACTTTCACGGATGAATCAATAGGTGCTTCAGAATATTTCTACTGGTTCGATGATAGTACCATTTATACGTTTGAGCAAAATCCCGTTCACCTATACTACAGAGATGGTACGCGCCGCCCTATGCAAATTGTAAAGAACGAGTGGCAATGTAGAGATACAGCTTATCAAGAACTGTATATTGAGCCTTTCACATTATACGCGCCAAATTCTTTCACACCAGATGAGGACGAATTCAATAATACTTTCCAGCCAGTCGTTGGCTTAGAAGTTTTTGAATGGAAACTACAGATATATAACCAATGGGGTGAGCTAGTATTTGAATCGAACGACATTGATGTCGGATGGGATGGGACTACTCCAAACGGAAGAATGTCGCAATCTGGCTCATATATCTGGAAACTCACCTACGTCACCTGCGAACCTTTTAATCCTCGCAGAGTCAAGACGGGACATGTAAGTCTATTGCGCTAATCCAACAATTATTTAAAAAAAATTAATGAGATTTTCTTGTGCGTAATAAAATTGTATTTACATTTGTAAGTGATTACTCACTTTTATGACAGAGAAACAGGAAAAAATAATATGGTCAGCTCTCGAGCTTTTCGCTGAATTTGGTTTTGACGCTACCTCTACAAGTAAGGTTGCCAAAAAAGCTGGTGTTTCAGAAGGCCTCATATTTCGCCATTTTGAAAACAAAGAAGGGTTACTAATGGCTATTATGAACCAGGGAATTGAGCGAGCTACAGGATATTTCAATGAAATAATAAAAATCAATGACCCCGCTGAACGCATCAAACAAGCCCTGTCTCTTCCCTTTTTGATTGATGAAAGTGAAAATCGTTTTTGGAAACTTATCTATGCGCTGAAGTGGCAGCGTGGAAGCTATGATGATTCAATGGCCGATGAGCTCAAGAAAAGCCTCGCTGAAGCCTTTAATGCTTTGGGCTATGATCATCCTTACGCGGAGG
Organism: Flavobacteriales bacterium UBA6051; assembly: GCA_002427735.1. GTDB lineage: Bacteria > Bacteroidota > Bacteroidia > Flavobacteriales_D > Crocinitomicaceae > UBA4466. Next base: position 88,736 of record DIYP01000006.1, on the reverse strand, counting down.
CTGAATTGGTTCAGGTTTTTATAGACGGTGTTGCTACTGAAGCATTGTTAAAAGGAAAAGCTTCCGAACAATTATTAGAAATCATATTAAACAAATACAGATTGACATGAGTACACCAGACACAACTAAACCCGTTATGATTACTGGAGCAACAGGATATGTTGCCGGTAGATTGGTTGAACGCCTTCTTCAAGAAGGAATCACAGTTCACGCAGCAGTGCGTGATCCGGAAAACAAGGAAAAAACGAAATACCTTGATGCACTTGCAGAAAAATTACCGGGTACCATTAAATACTTCAAATCTGACCTTCTTACAGAAGGGTCCTATGATGAGGCAATGAAGGGCTGTGAGTTGATATTTCATACAGCTTCGCCGTTCATTCGTAATGTAAACGATCCGCAAAAAGACCTAGTTGATCCAGCTAAGAAAGGTACGCGCAATGTTTTAGAAAGTGCTAGCAGAACGGAGAGTGTGAAACGTGTTGTATTGACAAGCAGCTGTGCCGCAATTTATGGAGATGCAAAAGATACATTGAGCTATCCTAATCAACAACTCACTGAAGAAATATGGAACACCTCTTCTTCATTGAGTCATCAACCTTATTCTTTTTCTAAAACAGAAGCAGAGAAGGAAGCCTGGAAAATAGCGGATGCTCAAGATCAATGGAAGCTGGTAACAATCAACCCTTCGTTTGTTCTTGGACCGGGTATTAATCCACACGGAACATCTGAGTCCTTTGCCATTATGAAGCAAATAGGGAAAGGAGATTTTAAAATGGGCGCACCAGCATTTAATATTGGATGCGTAGACGTTAGAGATCTGGCTGAAGCGCACTATCAGGCTGGAATTAGACCTGATGCATCCGGGCGTCATATTGCCTCTGCAGAAAACTCAGGTTTTTTGGAAATAGCTGGCTACATCAAAGAAACGCATCCTAATTACCCAATTTCTACGCGCAAACTTCCTAAATGGCTGATGTGGTTAATGGCTCCATCGGTTGGTATGACACGTAAAGAAGTTTCACTGAATATAGGCTATCCTTGGAATGCGGATAACTCCAAAAGTGTAAAAGAACTTGGAATGAATTATCGACCGCTCAAAACAACCGTAACTGAGTTTTTTGATCAATTAGTTGAAGCCGGAGAGATAGAGAAAAAGTAAAAGCAACCTTCTTCTTATTAAGCCGATTGAATTGTCATTTATTCAATCGGCTTTTTTTGTAATTTAGAGAAGCCTCTAATCATGAAACAACTTTTACTTCTTACCCTCATTTTTGTTTTCTGCAACGCTTCTCATGGGCAAAAAGACCCTTTACTTGAAGAATTGGGTATTTCAACGGAAGGGAATTCAGCCAGCGCCAATGTTGAATCTATTGAAAAGCTCAATGTAATTATCAAGGACAGTGCTTATTCGAATGCTAAAAAGGCTGCTAAGTATGCGCGTATTTCATATGATCTCGCAATCAAAATTGAGTATGGTAAAGGACAAGTTGATGCACTGATGAACCTAAGTCGATCAATGCTCTATGACAATCAGTTGGATTCAGCTATGCTTTTTTCTGAAAAAGCCATTGACGTAGCGAATAGGCTGAAGGATGATGAACTTGTCGTCAAAGCAACTGGATTAAAAGGCAGCGTTCATATGTATCAAGGTGATTATGACAAAGCTGCTGACACCTATTTTGAGGCCATTAAACTTGGTGAAAAGGTAAATGAAGAGTTGATCATTTCTTGCTATGCTAACCTTGGCCATTTGTTCAAAATGGTTGACAATTCGGAAAAATCTAAGAAGTATAGTTTAGATGGATACCGATTAGGAAAAAAGTACAACGATACAGCGGTAATGATTACAGCGCTTAATATTTTGGGACTATTGGAAAAAAGAGCGGAACAATATCCTGAAGCTATTACTTATTTCGAAGAAGGACTTGGCTATGCGCGCGAAACAGGGAATCTGGAGCGCCAATCCCAGATTTTATATAACATGGCCAATATCTATTTTACCTTGAAGCAATATGATCAGGGGTTCATTTACTATGACGAATCCATGGAAATTGGTAAAAAGAATAATTCATACACCATGACAGCCATTGGATTTCATGGAGGCGCATATACGTACTACGAAATCGGAGAGTTAAACAAAGCGAAGCAATACGCAGATAGTGCCTTACAATATGGTTTACTTTCAAACAACTATGAAGTGATCATGGAGACGTATGCGTTGCAAGCACTTATTGCTAAGTCTGAAGGACGCTATAAAAAAGGATTTGCCTTATTGGAGATGGCATACGACTATAAAGATAGTTTGAACCAAACAGAATTAAGCGTAGCCGCTATTGAATCTGAGGATCTTTTCAATGAAGAAAAGAAACGAATTTCCGATTCACTAGAACGTCTCAGCGTTAACTTACAAATCGAGCATGACAAGAAAATCAATGACGAAAAAGTGCGTGCACGCGAAGTCTTGTTATGGATATCCGCTTTCATTTTAATCATTATATCCATTGGCATTTACCTCCTCTTAAAGAATAACAGACTCATCAAAGCACAAAATGTTCTGGTGAACCGTCAAAAAACCGAAATCGAATCTCAGCACAAGGAAATCAGAGATAGTATCAACTATGCTAAGCGAATTCAGGACGCAATCATTTCAAAGAAAAACGAATGGGAGAAAATCAGTCCAGAACATTTTATTCTTTTCAAACCAAAAGACGTAGTCAGTGGAGATTTCTATTGGGCTTATCATGATGAAAAAAATAATCGTTCCATTTGGGCAGTCGCAGATTGCACAGGCCATGGTGTACCCGGAGCATTTATGAGTATGTTAGGCATTGGTTTTTTAAACGAAATTATCATTGAAAATCACATTGCAGACCCTGGTGCTATTCTGGATTATTTGCGCGACAAGATAATCTCAGCATTGACGCAAGAAAATGTCAAAACCAAAGACGGGATGGATATATCATTGTGTGTCTGGGACCGGAAAAACAGCACATTGGAATACGCTGGAGCAAATAACCCATTATGGCTAATTCGCAAAGGAGAGTTAAAAAATGCGGAAATAATTAAAAGCACAAGCAATATTGCTAATTCTGAACTATCACTTTATGAGGTATCAGGTGATAAAATGCCAATTGGTTATTTCCTATCTGTTCCACCTCCCTTCACAACACAAACGCTTGATTTACATGCAGGAGATGTGATTATTACAATCACCGATGGGTTTGCAGATCAATTTGGAGGGGAACACGGCAAAAAGTTCAAGTATAAACCGCTCAAAGAACTGCTTTTACAATTGCAATCTTCTTCCGTAGATGAACAGTCTGCAAAACTCAATGAAACATTTGAGGAATGGCGACAAGATGAAGAACAAATTGACGACGTATGTATTGTTGCTGTCAAGGTTCTCTAAGTCCCTCGTCTAAGTTGTCAGGTCAATGTATTAAATTAGCACATAAAGAACTGTTATCTCTACAACTGCTGACAATATCAATATTCTCCAACACCTAAACTGGACACGTGCGGTCAATCTAATAAGACTCAAGACCAGTTATTGGCGTTCGAAAGGGACCAAAAAAGCGAGACATCGTGGGATGCCTTTCTCACTGAGTATTGAACCTACGACAGCTTGTAACTTAGGTTGTCCAGAATGTCCAAGTGGTTTAAAACAGTTTACCCGTCCAACCGGAAAACTTGATTTGAGCCTTCATCAGAACATGCTTGACCAATTACACAAACATGCCTTCTACATTAATTATTATTTCCAGGGAGAGCCATTTCTTCATCCCAACTTTCTGGAACTTATCCGTCAGGCAAAAAGAAAAAAAATCTATACGGCGACTTCCACAAATGCTCATTTCATTACTAAAAAGGTAGCACAAGAAATCGTGGAATCTGGACTGGATCGATTAATTATCTCTATTGATGGTCTAACGCAAGAAACATATGAAAACTATAGAGTTCATGGCACATTGAGTAAAGTACTAGAAGGCACACAACATCTTGTTGAAGCCAAAAAGACAATGCGCTCGAAAACACCTCATCTCATCTTTCAATTTCTGGCGGTTAAGCCCAATGAACATGAGATTCCAAGCGTATTTAAACTGGGGAAAGAAATGAAAATTGATGAGGTGCGCATAAAGTCAGCTCAACTTTATGAATATCAAAACGGAAACCCATTAATGCCTGAGAACGAGAAGTATTCACGATATAAACTTCAGTCAGATGGCACCTATAAGTTAAAGTATAAAACAGGAAACCACTGTTGGCGTATGTGGTCTTCCAGCGTTTTAACCTGGGATGGAAAAGTTGTGCCATGTTGTTTTGACAAGGATGCACAGCATGTTTTAGGAACAATCGAACAAACGCCTTTTAAGAAAATATGGGAGAATCAAAAATATGTTGATTTTCGCCAAGCGGTACTATCGCATAGAAATAAAATAGATATTTGTCAAAACTGCTCCGAAGGAGCTAAAGTCTGGGTATAATGAAAAAACTACTAGGTACAGTCATCTTATTAATCTTCACTGTAATTGTTGTTCCGCTGGTGAGCTTTTTTTACGGAACTCCTTTATCGGATCTTCAGTACGATATCATCATTCAAATGTGCTACATCGTTATTGGTGTAATTCTCTATTCGTTCATTGTTGGAGAAATTAGTGGAAACAATTCTCAAACGGATAAACTTTGGAGCGTCGTTCCAATCTATTACGTTTGGCACATGACATGGATGGCCGGATTTCCGGATAAGATGGTATTACTCTCCATCTTAGTCAGTATTTGGGGTGCAAGATTGACATACAACTTTGGACGTCGTGGTGGTTACTCTTTGAAGTTTTGGGACGGAGACGAAGATTACCGCTGGGAAGTTTTGAGACAACGACCAGGTTTCAACAAACCTTGGGTATGGCGAATGTTTAATTTGTTTTTCATCTGTGGATATCAACATTCACTAATTTTCATGTTTACCCTTCCCATTTTGACGTTAGCAGGGTCTGAAAACGCAAATGCAATAGGGTTAATTGACTGGTTACTTGCTGGTATCTTTGTTCTATTTGTTGTATTAGAATTCATTGCTGATCAACAGCAATATGACTTTCAAACGGAGAAATACAAACGTATTAATGCCAACAGTGATCTCGGTGAATACAAACATGGTTTTGTAAAAACTGGACTTTGGGGACTGGTTCGACATCCGAATTATGCCATGGAACAAGGGGTTTGGATCGTATTCTATTTCTTCAGCGTTACTACCACAGGAGAATGGCTAAACTGGTCAATTACCGGAGCTCTTCTACTCGTTATTCTTTTCAAAAGTAGTTCGGATTTTTCTGAAGAAATCTCTGCATCGAAGTATCCTGAATACAAGGATTATCAGAAAAAGGTTCCACGTTTCGTTCCGTTTACCAAGTTTAACTAGTGGATAGTTCGATTACCACAGTTTCAATTAAGAGTATTAGCCAATGGGAATGGCTAAAAACAAAAAAGCGATCATTTCTGATCGCTTTTTAAATATTCATGTGAGTATAATTTACTCTTCTGTGTCCTCATAAATTCTTTTTGGACGCATTTTCTCAAATACCCCCAATGTAATCCAAAAAGGAACAATAAATCCCATTAAGAATAGCAATAACCAAAACGCCATTCCACCAATTAAAAGAAAAGTAACTATTCCTAAAATGCTCATCTCTTCGTGTTTTTAAAAGTCTGAATTACGATGTAAAATTAATAAATTAATCGTACTTACAACAACCAAATATTCAAATTAACGAATGAATTCAACGAAATCTGTTGCTTTACAAGTTTGCAAAGAAGTCATTACCCTTATCATCCGTAATGATGAATGCCGGGAAGTCTTTTACCTTAATCTTACGAACGGCTTCCATACCCAATTCTTCAAAATCAATAACTTCCACTGATTCGATATTTTCTTTCGCTAAAATAGCAGCAGGCCCACCAATAGAGCCAAGGTAGAAACCTCCATGTTTCTGACAAGCATTCGTAACATCCATAGAGCGATTTCCTTTCGCAAGCATCACCATGCTACCTCCATGGCTTTGGAATAAATCAACATATCCGTCCATGCGACCAGCAGTTGTTGGCCCGAAAGATCCAGAAGGCATTCCCTCTGGTGTCTTTGCCGGTCCCGCGTAATAAACAGGATGATCTTTAAAATACTGTGGCATTGGTTTTCCACTATCGATGATTTTCTTTATTTCTGCATGGGCGGCATCTCTTGCCACAACCAACGTTCCCGAAAGCTTTAATCGCGTCTTAATTGGATACTTGCTCAGCTCTGCACGAATTTCTTCCATTGGTCGATCCAAGTTAATTTCAACTGGCTTTTCCAAATGTGGGGCTTGTGCTGGAAGTAATCTCGAAGGATTCTTTTCAAGTGCCTCAATAAACAAACCGTCACGTGTAATTTTTGCCTTAATGTTTCTGTCGGCAGAACACGAAACACCTAATCCTACAGGACAAGATGCAGCGTGCCTTGGAAGGCGAATCACCCTTACATCATGCGTAAAATACTTCCCTCCGAATTGAGCGCCGATTAACGATTCCTGACAAATCTTTTGGACCCGTGCCTCCCATTCTGTATCTCTGAATGCTTGACCGCCCATATTTCCTTCAGTAGGCAATTCATCAAAATATCCCGCAGAAGCTTTTTTCACTACGGCAAGATTAGCCTCTGCAGAAGTACCACCAATGACCAGTGCTAAATGGTATGGCGGACAAGCCGCAGTTCCAAGATCTTTTATTTTTTCACGAACAAATGCTTCCAGCGAAGCCTCATTCAATAAAGATTTAGTCATTTGGTACAAGAAGGACTTGTTTGCGGAACCTCCACCCTTTGCTAAGAATAGAAACTCGTAAGACATTCCCTTTTTCGCGTAAATATCTATTTGAGCCGGAAGATTAGTACGTGAATTTTTTTCTTCGAACATGGAAAGCGGAACAATTTGCGAATAGCGAAGGTTTCTTTCCTGATAGGTATTGTAAATCCCTTTCGAAATGTGCTCAGCATCTGTGACTCCAGTATATACATCTTCCCCCTTCTTACCCATAACAATAGCTGTACCTGTATCCTGACAGGAAGGTAATTTACCGTCTGCAGCAATGGATGCATTCTGTAACAAATTATAAGCAACAAAACGGTCATTGTCCGTTGCTTCTGGGTCATCCAAAATATGGCTCAACTTCTCTAAGTGAGCAGTGCGCAAATAGAAAGAAACATCGGCCATGGCCTCTTCCGAGAGTAATTCCAATCCTTTTGGGTCAACTACAAGTATTTCACGATCGCCCAACTTTTCAACTTTCACATAATCTGAAGTGAGCTGACGATACTCTGTGGTGTCTTTCTGAATTGGAAATGGTTCTTGATAAACGAATGCTGGTTTGTCTGACATACTCTTTTATTTTGCTCCTTAAAATTAAACACAAAAAGGAATAATCACAGTAAAGTCAGAGCAAAAACGGTGACGCTTTCTTATTTTTGAACTTATGAAAAAACTTATCATTTTCTCCGCACTTGTATGCTTTTTATTGACTTCCTGCGATCTGAATTGCACAAGTGCAAATGGAGACTTCATATCTAAAGAAGTAAAGGTCGATGAATTCATCGATATTGTTAACTATTGTTCGGCTGATATTGTACTGACACAAAATGAAAGTCACACGTCAACAATTATTGTCGAGACGGAAGAAAATATTCAGAATTTAGTAGAACTGGAAGTGATCGATAAACAGCTTACCGTGAACATGGATGGCTGTATCACCAATTCTGAGGGGGTGACCATTTACGTTAATTTACCCAAGCTCTCTCAAATCACTGTTCTGGGGTCAGGAGATATTTCTTCCTACGGACGCTTTGCTCAAGAGAATGACATATCATTAGAAGTTAACGGATCGGGCGATATTCAATTAGAAATTGATGGGGTGAATGTTGAAGCAGATATCAACGGTTCGGGAGATATCAAATTACTGGGAACTGCGAACAAATTAGACGGCTCTGTCAATGGTTCGGGAGATATTGAGGCGTATAAATTAATTACCACAACTGCCGATGCCTCCATTAATGGATCTGGAGATATTGAATTACGGCCTAAAGATAAACTCAAGGCCACCATTAATGGAAGTGGTGATGTGAAGTATAAGGGAAATCCTGAAGTAATATCGTCTGTCAATGGAAGCGGAGATGTTATCGAGAAATAGAAACTAAAAAAGTTATAATCACATCAAACCGATCAGTTATTCAGGCTTCATTTTCCGATTTTTTCAATGCGCATACTGGCTCCTTTTGCACGAGTAATGCTGTGGCCTGAGCCAAATAATTAGTTGACTTTTATTTTAGTATCTTTGAGTGGAAAATTTAATTAAACCAAATTCAATGAAGAAAAATATTCTATTACTAACACTTCTGGTATTTGCTGCTTTTGCTGCGAATGCACAGAGAAGTACTAACGCCAAAGATGCGGATTATTCATTTTTGAAGGGAGAGAAGAAAATCAATGTGATTTTCGACTACGAGGGCATGACTGTTGGTAAAAACAAAACTGAAACAGATTATGTTGCTGAGAAAGTAGCTGAGAAAAACGAAAAGAAAGCTGGTGACGGAGACCGCTGGAAAGAAGCATGGGAAAAAGGTAAATTGAATGTTTACGAACCTGCTTTTAGTGCAAAATTCACAAAAAGACTAGCGAAAAAAGTAGGTATCAGTGCAAGTAGTGGAGATGATGCAAATATCACCTTGATTGTAAGAACTACTCGACTTGAACCTGGGTTCTACTCATATGCCGTGAACAGAGCTGCTGAAGTTGATCTAGAATTGATTTTCGTAGAAACAGCAAATCATGATAATATTATCGCTCAAATCGTAATGTCGAAAGTAAGAGGTAGTGAAAGCATGACTGTTTCTGACAGAGTCAAAATAGCTTATGTTGCCTCAGCTACACGCTTATCGCAGTATATCTATAAAGCATTGAAATAAAAACACACAACGGGAAGAGCACTTAGAGATTCTAGGTGCTCTTTTTAATTAGATCAAACTATGAAATACATTCTTTTATTCTCCTCGCTTCTTTTTTTGCAAACAAGTTGGTCGCAAACAATGGAGGACTTCTTTTCAAACAAAACACAAGTTGTTTTACTTGGACTTGATTTTACGCAATGTAAGTTCATTGGTAAAACCGCTTTTAGCAATCCTGAAGGATTAAAGAACCATGCTATCAAAGGTTGGAATCGTTTTTTCGCTACGGAACCTGCAAAGTATTCTTTACAGGATGCACTTGGGCTTAAAGACAAATATTACTACAACAGCATCAATTATTTCATAAAGCGAAATCATGAGCAGGTCAATACGTTTCGAAATGTAACGGATGAAGATTACGAATTGACACCGGAACAAATCGCTGAAAATGTAAAGACGTATACGACTTTCGAAAAAGAAGGTTTAGCCGTTTCATTTGTTGTTGAGAGCTTTAACAAACTGAAGTCTGAAGCGCACGTTTGGGTGACATTTATCAGTCTTCCTGACAACGAAATTATTTACATGCGAAAAATGATAGGAAAACCAGGCGGTGGCGGCCAATTGAATTTTTGGGCTCGTGCCATCTATGATATCGTAACGCAAATAGAAAAGAATCCAGACGATTTTAAGAATCAATAAGTCATGAGAGCACTCATTATAATTTCCGCGTTTCTATTTTTTAGCACGTCCTTGATCGCTCAGACGGAAGCAGATTCACCCATTTATGGTAATGATACAATCATTTGGTTTGGGGCTGACTTCAGTCTTTTTCGCTTAAGTAATCCGAGAAAAGCCGACAAGGACGAAAAAACGTGGGAATATATTCATGCTTGGAACATTGAATATGAAAATATGATATCCAACGTGAAACTGGCCTCTCTTCTCAAGATTAAAAAAGTCATTAACGACAAAGAATTCACAAAAAACGCTTACGAGACTTTTCTTGATAAAAACTGGATCATAGATGATCGGTATAAAATCTCCGGGGAAGAAATGCAAGAACATTTGCAAAATTATACCTCATCACATTCAGGTATTGGCTTAGTATATATGCTGGAGAATTTCAAGAAAGAACCTCCAGGTCCCGGCGCCATGAGTAAAGTACACGGGTATTTTGTTTGGTTCGATATCAGCTCCAAAGAAATTATTAAAATCTTCGAAACCGATGGACATCCAAGTACACTTAACTATGTCCCTTCTGGTTATTGGTTAATTGGAGATAACAAAAAGAACATGCCTAAGAGTAAAGGCATGACCGGTTATTGGTTTCAGGGAATGGTAGATGCTACCGTTGAATTTTCAATTGAGTATAAAAAAGGACTTCCCGAAGAGGAAGAACGACAGTATTAAAGAAAAGCGGTTGAAGCAAAAAACTTCAACCGCTTTGCTATCAAAACGACTGTCGCCTATTTCACAACAAAGTTGATAGGAAGTCTAACCTGAGTGCGGACTGGTCCGTACTCGTTTTCTCCCGGTATCCACTTCGGAAATGAGCGAACAATTCGCTTTGCTTCGCGATCAATCGTTTCAGAGACACCTCGTTCAATACCAACGTTGGTAACTGAACCATCTCGTTCCACCACGAAAATCAAATAAACTTTACCTTGGGTTCCAATCTGACGATCAATTTCAGGAAACTCCAACACATCAATAATATGTTTCTGCATTTCTGCATAACCTCCGACATATCGAGCAGGTGTCTTTGGCCACGGGTCTAATTCGTCGTCAATTATTTCAACCAATCCCCCATTTGGATCTCCAACATCAGGAAGATCAAGACCTGGTTTTACATCAGTGCTCGAATTCTGAGTAGATTGACTATTCTCAGAAATAGCTTGAGAATTCCCGGCATTGTTATCCTGAGATTGATCCTGTGACTGATTTTGATCTTGTCGTTTCACAACCACCTCATCCATCTTTGGTTCCTCGGGTTCAATAAGCTGATAGTCAATGTCTACTTGTGAAACCACATTCCTATCAAATTCAGACGGAAGTTCCGAAGTGTAAGTAAATGCAGCCAAAACAAACGATCCTGCTGCCAGAAGTCCTACCTGAAATAGGACAATTCTTTTCTGCTCGAGGTCAAACCTCGAATTTTTCTTTGCGATCATAATTAATAAAATTTATGTGTTAATGATGGTCAATTTTTCAAAAGACATGCCAAAACTTTAACCTACTGTAAAACAGTAATTTAAATTGAAAAAATTGTTATTTTTTCGTTAAAAGCAAATACAGTTTTCATTAAATAATAACCTAATCCACTCACCTTAAACAAAATAAACTCCTTTCACTCAATAGGTGAAAAACACATACACGGATAACGGAATGATGCTCCGTGCTGTAAAAAGGTTAATTTCGTATAACGGATATACATGGCAAAACGCAAGAAGCATATACTTTCGCTAGAACCAGAATTAGATTTTGACATGGTTGGTATTTGCTCTCATCACAGTGATTATCGCTTGGCATGGAGCATTAACAATAGCTTAGGTTTGCACTTGTGTAAATGTGATGATTATCTCATCACGGATAAAAAAGGGGATGTGAGATCATCTCATTCTATGTATGAATTCGAAGATGACACTAATCGTCTTAATTACTACATGATTAAGAATAAGTGCCAGGGACAATATCTGATCCATGAGAAACCAACGATTGACTTTTTTTTGTTCCTGTGCGATAATAACGCTATTGAGGTTTCGCAATTATTAGCGAATCTGAAAAGCGTGTCGAGCGTTCTTGCGGCGTATGATTTTGACCCGGAAGAAATACCCTCGGCAGAAAATTTAGTATTTAATTGACATGAAAAAAACGAAGATAGTAGCAACAATGGGCCCTTCAACCAGCGAAAGAGCTGTCCTAAAACAACTTTTTGAGGAAGGGGTAAATGTTTGCCGATTAAACTTTTCTCACGGGAAGCATGAAGATCATGAAAAAACCATTGAAATGATCCGATCGTTGAATGAGGAAACGGGGCTCAATGTGGCAATTCTGGCCGACTTGCAGGGGCCAAAAATCAGAACAGGAGAAATTAAGGATAATCATGCTGATTTGATTGAAGGAAGTTTGGTAAAAATTCACACCAAAGAAATGGTCGGTACGGCCAATGCCTTTTCCATCAATTATAAACAGCTTCCAAAAGACATTATGCCAGGAGAACGGATTCTTCTGGATGACGGCAAACTTGCGCTAGATGTTGTCAAAACAAATGGAAAAGACCAAATAGAAGCAACAGTAATTTACGGCGGGAAACTTTCATCACACAAAGGAGTGAACCTTCCGAATACCGCTATATCTCTTCCTTGCTTAACAGAAAAAGACTTAATCGATCTTGAGTTTGCACTATCACACAATGTTGATTGGATTGGACTTTCTTTTGTTAGATCTGCTAGAGATATCATTGAGCTTAAACATATTATTTCATCCAAGCTAGCGAAAGCAAAGGTGATTGCTAAAATCGAAAAGCCTGAAGCCATCGATGAAATTGATGAAATCGTAAAAGAAAGCGATGCATTAATGGTCGCAAGAGGAGATTTGGGCGTGGAGATTCCTTATCAAAATGTTCCTTTGATTCAAAAGATGCTCATCAGTAAATCACGCATGAATGCGAAACCGGTCATCGTTGCAACACAAATGATGGAAAGCATGATCAATTCTAGCTCACCTACACGTGCTGAAGTAAATGATGTTGCGAATGCAGTGCTCGATGGTGCTGATGCCGTGATGCTATCAGGTGAAACATCTGTTGGAAAATATCCAGTAGAAGTGATCCGCAGTATGGCGAATATTGTCAAGGAGATTGAATCATTCGACGGGATCTATAACAAAGAAGAAGTACCTGAAAAAAACCATACGCGCTTTATAACTGATTCCATCTGCTTCAATGCCTGTCGCTTATCTCGACGTGTAGATGCCGATGCTATTTTAACCATGTCATTCTCTGGGTATACGGCATATAAAATTGCCTCTCAACGACCGAAAGCAAACATCTTTGTTTTTACGAGCAATAAAAAGATCTTAACTCAATTGAGCTTGATCTGGGGAGTGAGTGGTTTTTATTACGATAAGACAGTTAGTACGGATCACACCATTGCAGATATTAAATACCTACTGAAGAAACAAGGGTTAGTGCAAGAAGGAGACCTTGTAATCAACATTGCCTCAATGCCAATTGAAGCCCATGGTAACTCAAACATGTTAAAGTTGAGCTACGTGGAATAACAGCTTTAGAAAGCTTTGTGAAGAAAATAACACTGAACGCTTGCGAGACGTAGCAATGAACCGTATTTTTGCACACTAATGTTATACTGTTGAGAGTTTTACAAAACATAGCTGTTCTTCTAGGAATCCTCTTTAGTTTCCCGGCTATTGCTCAAATACAATGCACTGTCGATGTTGTAATTGTAGAAGGAGCAACAATTGAAATGTGCGCAGATGCTCCTCAAACCATCTCAGCTTCCAATGGTTTTGTTGATTATGGATGGACAGGGCCTGAGTCACTAATTGGACAAACGATTACTCCTCAGTTTTCTGGTCAATATGTTGTTGCCGCACTAGATGGAATGGGATGTATTTCGCGCGACACTATTCAAGTAACCATCAATCCAAATCCGACACCGACAATAATATCTTCAGAAGGAAATCCAATCTGTCCTGGCACAGGAGGAACAACTTTAAGTCTTGCCAATCCTTACGCAACTTATGACTGGGGCGGAGGAAATACAGGACCCACACTTTCAGTTTCAGGACCTGGTGCATATGCCGTTACAGTTGTTGACAATAATGGTTGTGCGGGGCATCAAGTGATTTCGCTTACAGAATTGACCTTTGACCTCACTTCTACAGCAGCTTCTGGATGTTTTGGCTCAACAGCATTGCTAACTGCGTCTGGAGGAACGAGCTACTTGTGGTCAACAAATGAAGTTGGTAACTCAATTGTAGTAGCCCCAACAGTGACAACAAATTACACAGTAGATATTACGAACGGTTCGTGTACACAAACATTGGCAATTGATGTGGACCCGGTTCAACCATTGAACTATGAATTAGAAGACACTGTCTTTCTCGGGGTTAATGAGACCTACACATTTTTTGCTCCTACTTCAGGATTTGTGTCTTTTAACTGGTATCCAACTGAACAAATTGACAACCCGAATGGCGCATCTGTAACGGTTACAGCAGATAGCACTTTCACATTATTTATGGAAGCTACTCACAGTAGCGGTTGTATTGTAAAAGACAGTGTACAAATTGTAGTTGTTGACTTATCCATTCCAAATGGTTTCTCTCCAAATGGAGATCCACTCAATGAGTTTTTTGTCGTTCCACAACTGAACTATCTGGATGGAAGTATTAAAGTGTGGAATAGATGGGGAGATTTGGTTTTTGAAAGCGACCGCTATGAAAACAACTGGGATGGCACCTGCCAAACGGCTTTCTGTACAGGGAATCAAGGTCTTCCAGAGGGCACTTATTTTTATCACATCACAGTTGATGATGTCTCATTCAAAGGATACTTAACATTGAAACGCTGATGAAAAAATCGCTCGGTATAGCTCTGGTCATTCTATCAACTTTTGCATTTGGGCAAAATACCATGCGTTTTTCGCAAATTAACTTTGCGCAAGGAGTAAATAATCCTGCTGCCATTGCTCATGATGGAAGCATGATGATCGATCTTATTTTCAGAAATCAATGGTTCGGTGTAGATGGTGCACCGACCTCTGCCGCATTCAATGGCCAATATGAGTTTAACCAAAGTATGGCTGCCGGTCTTACGATGTCATATGACAGAATAGGTGTAAACCAAACCACATCATTTGCAGGGCAGTATGCGTATCGATTAGGGTTTGATGATAAGCGCACGCTTGCCTTTGGGTTAGGGCTTGGAATTGACAATATGGTAAGCCACCTTGCTGGAACACAGACGACACAAGCCAATGATCCTGCTTTTGCTCAGAGCTATGCAAAAGTATTTTTCAATGGTAGTTTCGGAGTATTTTACAACTCTCCGAAGTTCTACATTGGAGGTAGCATTCCTCGATTGTTTCAAACAACCAATTCGGACGTAGAACCTGGTTTCCAACCTCCGCGTTGGCATTATTATGTTTCAACTGGATGGTACTTAGGTAACAAGCGATATACGTTCAATCCTCATATTCAGCTAAAGGGAGGTATAAACATGCCATTCCAGGCCGACTTGTTATTACGTAACACATTCATTAATCGCTTTAGCATTAATGTTGGATACCGATCAGAAAACTCGCTCATTGCAGGATTTGATGTGTTAATTACAAACATGGCTCGAGTTGGGTATGCGTTCAACTATGATATTGGTTCCCTTTCTCGTGTGAAGGGAGCTTCCAATGAGATTTACCTGGGATTGGCATTTCCGTACAACAATGACAGAGAAGATTTCGGCAAGCGCCGATACATCAATAACAAAGGTGGAAGCTTAAGTGATCACAGGCGTCATTCTCGCAGAAAACACCACAGGCGCGGGCGCAGATACGGGCGCAAACACAAGTATAGGTAGAAGTCCACGAATCATTGATTTCGAATAGAGTAAGTTTTACACATTGATGCAAAGAACAAGATATTTGCAGAGACGAAAACAAGAGGTAATATGACAAAATTTTCAAACAGACACATTGGACCGAATGCTGATGAAAAGTCAGCCATGTTGAATAAAATCGGTATTAATTCGATTGACGAACTAATTGACAAAACAATTCCCCCGCATATTCGCCTCGATAATGAATTGGCGGTAAGCGAAGCTATGAGCGAACAGGAGTACCTTGATCATGTAAATGGTTTAGGGCAAAAAAATACGCTGAACAAATCATTCATTGGACTCGGTTATAATGAAACAATTGTTCCTTCGGTTATTCTTCGAAATATTCTGGAAAACCCCGGTTGGTACACGGCATACACTCCTTACCAAGCAGAAATTTCCCAAGGACGATTAGAGGCATTATTGAACTTTCAAACGATGGTTTCAGATCTCACAGGTATGGAACTTGCCAATGCATCTTTACTTGATGAAGGGACTGCGGCAGCTGAAGCAATGCTCATGTTCTTTAACTCTAGATCTCGTCAAGAGGTGAAAGCTGGAAAAACAAAATTTTTCATTTCTGAAAACATGTTTCCACAGACCATCGACGTAGTGGAAGGAAAGGCAAACAATCTAGGAATTGAATTAACTATTGGAAATCCAAATGAGTTCACTCCTACAGAGGACTATTTCGGATCGATGGTACAGTACCCTGATATTTACGGTCGAGTAAACAACATTGAATCATTCATTCAGAAGATGAATGCGGCGGGGCTTAAAGTAGCTGTGGCCGCTGATATTCTCTCGTTAGTGCTGCTTAAATCACCTGGATCTATGGGCGCTGATGTTGTTTTTGGAACAACGCAACGATTTGGTGTACCTATGGGATATGGTGGACCACATGCCGCTTATTTTGCCGCAAAAGAGACATACAAACGAAACATTCCTGGACGTATTATCGGTGTTTCAGTAGATGCTGACGAAAATACGGCCCTTCGTATGGCGCTTCAGACACGCGAACAACACATTAAGCGTGGAAAGGCGACTTCAAATATCTGTACTGCTCAGGCACTCTTGGCAGTAATGGCAAGCATGTATGTTGTTTATCATGGACCTGACGGAATGCATAAGATTGCATCTCACGTACATTCCTTAGCAACTAAACTTGCAAATGGTCTAAAAGCAATGGATATTACGGTAAGTGATCAACCATTTTTTGATACTGTCTATGTGAAGAACATTAATGCAGAGGCATTGAAAACAACAGCAGAAAAGAATGGGATGAACTTCAACTATTTGAATGACCAAGAGGTAACTATCAATTTCGGTGAGCCTCACACGGATCAAGACGTAGCGAACATTTTATCAGTTTTCGCCGAAGTTCATGGAAAATCAGCTGCGGAAGTTTCTAATGATTTAGCCTCATCTCTTTCTGATGAGCTCCTGAGAACGGATGATATTTTTACGCATCCAACGTTTAATAGCTACCACTCAGAATCAAAGATGATGCGCTACCTCAAGCGTCTTGAGAATAAAGATCTTTCATTGGTGCACAGTATGATTCCACTCGGATCATGTACAATGAAGTTAAATGCGGCTTCAGAGCTCATGGCAATTACGAATCCTCAATTCGCTAACATGCACCCATTTGCACCAGTTGAGCAAGCGCAGGGTTATCATGAAATGTTCAGAGCATTGGAGGCTGATCTTTGTGAATGCACTGGTTTTGCAGGAATGTCCTTGCAGCCTAACTCTGGTGCTCAGGGAGAATATGCAGGATTGATGGTGATTAAGGCTTATCATGAGGCAAATGGAGACTTTGACAGAAAAGTAATGATCATTCCTTCATCCGCTCACGGAACAAATCCAGCATCAGCAGTCATGGCAGGTTTTGAAGTAGTTGTTACTGGTTGTGATGAAAACGGAAACATCAATATTGATGAGTTACGTGAGAAGTCAACAGAACTTCGTGATCGATTAGGAGGTTTGATGGTAACTTATCCATCAACGCACGGTGTTTACGAAGAAGGAATTAAAGAGATTACTTCCATAATTCATGAAAATGGCGGACAGGTATATATGGATGGAGCGAATATGAATGCTCAAGTAGGATTAACCAACCCTGGAAATATTGGGGCGGATGTTTGTCACTTGAACCTTCACAAAACGTTTGCCATCCCTCATGGAGGAGGTGGACCAGGAATGGGACCAATTGGTGTAGCTAAACACCTTGTTCCTTTCTTACCTGGATCTCGTCTGATCAAAGCTGGTGGCGACAAAGCCATTAACGCAATTTCTTCGGCACCTTACGGAAGCGCTTTAATTTTGCTGATTTCCTACGGATATATCAAAATGTTAGGTAAAACAGGGCTTCGAGAATCAACAGAAGCGGCAATTCTAAATGCTAATTACATTGCATCATCGCTGAAAGGACATTACGGAATACTCTACTCAGGCGAAAATGGAACTGTTGCGCATGAAATGATTCTTGACTGTCGAGACTTCAAGAAAACAGCCAATGTGGAAGTTGCTGACATAGCTAAGCGTCTTATTGACTATGGATTTCATGCACCTACCGTTTCTTTCCCAGTGGCAGGAACATTAATGGTTGAGCCAACAGAAAGTGAAGACAAGGAGGAACTAGACCGTTTCATTGAAGCAATGATCACGATTAGAAAAGAGATCGCTGCTATCGAAAATGGACAAGCGGACAAAGACAATAATCTTCTAAAGAATGCTCCGCATACAGCAGATTGCATTATCAATAAAAAATGGGATTATCCTTATTCAGCTCAAGAAGCCGCTTATCCGGTAAACTATCTGAAAGAATGGAAATACTGGGTTCCCGTTCGCCGCGTAGATAACGCTTATGGTGATAGAAACCTTGTATGCACATGTCCAAGTGTTGAAGAGTACATGGAAATGGCATAATCCAATTCAAGCTTATAATATAGAGCCATTGATTGTTTTGATCAATGGCTTTTTTGTTTGATCAAAATCACTCAACCATAAAATAAACCATCCATCTCAAAAGATTACAACTCATATGATTTGAGCCGAACATCCTCAAGAAAGTTCTTATCTTCAAATGAAACTAAAACACAGATCATGATTGTATCAACAACTGAAAACATTCCGGGAAGAGAAATTGCAGAAATTCTTGGAATATCCAGAGGAAGCACCGTTCGCGCCAGAAATGTCGGGCGTGATATTTTTGCCGGGTTTAAGAACCTTGTAGGTGGGGAAATAGACGAGTATACAAAGCTACAAGCCCAATCTCGTGAAGAAGCACTTCAACGTATGCTCGTTGATGCGGAAAAAATGGGAGCAGATGCTGTCTTAAACGTACGCTTTACAACAAGCACAATTGTTCAGGGAGCCTCGGAAATATTAGCCTATGGAACTGCCGTAAAGCTTAAATAATGGAAATGGCGGTTATTATTGTTCTCGCTTTCGAAGCTTTAATGGTTTTGGCTGCGCTTAGCTTGCTTATTTATTTCATTGTGCGTAGAATTGAAAGGAAAAAGCAAGAAACGTTTGAGGATCGCGATAATTGATCCCTTCATTGGCTATGAAACAACTTATTATTCTTCATGGAGCACTTGGTTCCAAAGCACAATTTAAACAACTCGCTGGGTTACTTAGTTCAGATTTCGAAGTGCACACCTTTAATTTCGAAGGGCATGGAGGAAGACCCACAGAACATCCGTATTCCATCGAGTTGTTTACGCAAGATCTGATCGACTATGTTGTTGCACATGAGCTCAATGAGCCATATATTTTTGGATATAGCATGGGAGGATATGTAGCCTTGAATGCCATCGCCAATGGATTAAATGTCGCCGGGTTAGTAACACTTGGCACTAAGTTCGAATGGACACCAGAGGGAGCCATCAAGGAAACCAAGATGCTAAACCCTAATGTTATCGAAGAGAAAGTCCCAAAGTTTGCGACTTACCAAGCCTCACTTCACGAACCAGAAGATTGGAAAACAGTCATGATGAAAACTGCTGACATGATGATTTCATTGGGCAATGCTCCCGTTCTAACGGATGCAAAGCTTCAATCCATCGATCTTGACGTTTTGTGCTGCTTGGGTGCTGAAGATGCCATGGTCTCGGTAGCGGAAACTCAACATGTCATTGATCTGCTTCAAAATGGCTCGTTCCATACATTTGATGGTTTTGAACATCCCATTGAAAAAGTAGATGTGGATGTCTTACAGAAAAAAATCCGCGATCAATTCGGTAGTTTGTAACCTTTAAATTCTGAAGGAGTTATGTAATAAACCTCTCATATGCGCTTTATTACTCTTCTCCTTATGGCCAATGTACTTCAATTCTCGTTGGCGCAATCTACTTTCACTTATAATCTTACTGTTAAAAGCACAAAAGGAACCCCAGATGCTGGACGAACCGTTGTATTCGTTGAAACAAGTACCTACGAACGACTTGTCTACAAAACAAACAATGCTGGCACTTTACAAGTCACCTTTGACCATGGAGACCAATGGTTGGGTTCCGTCGGAGAAATGCGCAATTGCATCGATCTTAAAACAACTTTCGGAGGAAACGCTAATCGCACCATGACATACGATCCAGCATCCTATGAAAGAGAAAATCAAGTTTTACCTGACAGAAGATCAATTGCCTTTCATAAAGTAGATCAACAGCGCATCAGCCCAGCTATTGAACCAAGCAAAACAGAAAGTGTTATTCATATTGTGTTGCTGGACAGAAATCGACGCGTCTATCCGAAAATTGATGTAGCATTGGTTTGCTTTAAGACACAAACGATGTATACTGGACGTACAAACGCTAATGGTGGTGTAACGTTTAAAGTTCCAAATAATCAAAATTATGAAATCGATGTAGATGGCGTCGAGTCGTTAAGATGGATTGATCTAGGAGCTCGGTCTTCCACACAAACATTACGCATTCTTTTCCAACCGCGAACATTCAATGAAGAAAAAGAAGACCGTTTTATCGTACAAAATGTACCCAAAGATGTGGAACCAAGCTCCTCGCACGCTCGGGTCAAAATGAAAGTGCGCAAGGATGGAAGCAACGCAATTCAGGAAGATGTATACGTGCGCATGCTCAAGTCGAATAAGGTATACAAAGCAAAGACCAACGATCAGGGTGATGTGACATTTATGTTGCCGATTCGAAACAAATACTTCGTTGATTTTGAATTTCAACGCAATGCTGATGAAATTGATTTATCCCATGTAAAGGGAATAGCCTACAAAGAATTCACTGTAGACTACACCATTGATCCACGTCTGTCCGATATCGAAAACTTCATTCCATCGGTCAAAGATTTAATCGAATACGACATCAATAATTTTGTGGACAAACAGTACCCTGAGCCTTTAGAAGGAGATATGGATTTCTACTTAAGTTGGGGAAATAAATTCAATGAAAACTCCAAAGAAGCACTGCTGGAAGTCGGACTTAAAGTAAAATCAAAGATGACGCGCAAATCAGCAGCACCTTTGAACATCTGTTTTGTCGTTGACAAAAGTGGCTCTATGATGGGAGAAGACCGCATTGGTCAACTGAAACAATCGCTTATTCAATTCGTTCAGCAATTAGACGAAACAGACATTGTTTCTATTGTTGTTTTTGACGATCAGGCCACAGTTGCGGTTCCAGCAGAAAAAGTTGGTGATAAAAAGAAGGTCATTGACATCATTCACGCCATTCAAGCTGATGGTGGAACAAACATTTATAAAGGTATGGTTCTCGGCTTTGAACAAGCCAAAAAAATGAAAGCTGGAAATTTCGTTAATCGTGTTTTGCTCTTAACAGATGGATATGGCTCGCAACCGCCGGAAACTGTTATCAACACAGCTAAGTCTCACATTGCGGGAGGTATCGAATTATCCGCAGTAGGAGTTGGTGTTAATTACAACCAAGCATTGCTTTCTCAACTGGCATCTGCTGGTGGAGGGATGCTTCATCTGGCTGGAACATCAGCTAATATTCAAGAAGTTTTTCAGCGAGAACTGGAAAGCATCCTGTATCCCATGGCGAAAAAGGCAACACTCACTGTAGTTTACAACGATCAAATTATTTATAAGCAGCTTTATGGTTACAGTAACGAAAACGTTTCGCCAGGAAAGATGAACGTCGATGTTCCTCACTTATTTCCCGGTTTGGACCAACTGGCACTCATTAAGTTTGATCTAATCAACCCTACAAAGGCAATTGAAAATCAAGCAGTACAAGTAAAACTGGAGTACACGGATGCTGTTACGGGCAAAAAGGTTGTCAAAGAGAAAAAAATCCATCCCGAATGGACTTCCGCCACTGGAGAACTAGATATGGCCATTGATAAAGAGCATAAAAAAGTACTTGCTGTGGCTATTGCCAATCAGTCACTGAAGCAAATGGCAAACTCGTTTGAAAGTGGAAACAGAGAAGCAGCCTATGCTGCTGTAAAAAGCTCTATTGAACAAATTCATTCGTTATTTCCAAAAGCGCAACCAGAGGAACTGCTTTCTGTTGTTGACCGTCTGCGTGAATATGTTGATGCCTTTGAATTACTTAAAGCTCACAGTCACTATTAATCAGGGATTGACAAAACCATCCCATCGTTCCAAATAAGTAATGAATTTCTCTCCCAAAGCTTCTTTGCGCAAGTGTTCACGACTTACTGGAAGGTTTACAGGTTCAAACTGAGCATTATTTATCACCCGTTCCGGGAAGTCGTGATGTAAAATACCTGAACGCCCAATCGTGACAAAATCCACACCTGCATCCAATACCTTTTGGACATGTTGCGCGTTGTGAATTTTTCCAGCGACCGTCCATTTTACGTCTTTAAAATCCAAACGAGTGAAATGTTCCAACAGTGAATCATTTTGGTGAGCTTCTTCTTCAGGCATTTTAAAAGAATCCCAAAGTGAAATATCTAGAAAGTCAATGAGACCTGTATCGATTAGTTGTTGGCTAACGGTTTTTATCTCATCGAGTTTCATTCCGAAACGCTCAGGCGAAAGTCGCACGCCTAGCAAAAAATCTTTACCACATTTGAATCTGATGCCTTCAATAATTTCAAATAGAATGCGCGATCTGTTCTCAAGAGTTCCGCCATATTCATCTTCTCTAACATTGATTTCGGCACTAAGAAATTGTGTCAATATGTATCCATGGGCACCATGTACCTCAACTCCATCATACCCACTCTTTTTTGCACGAACAGCTCCTTCAACAAAAGCATCTCTCAATTCATGAACTTCCCTTAACGATAGCCTACGTGCCCCAAACTTTTCATTTTCTGAAGGGCAAACAGGTGCTTTCGAAATCAATTCTTGTGGTGAACGCATACCCGCATGATGCAACTGGACAACAGCTAGACTCCCATACTTTTTTATTTCAGCTGCGAGTCGTTTATGTCCCTCTAGATGGTCATCGGAAAAGATCCCTAGCTGTCCAGAAAACCCTTTCCCCACCTCCTGAACATGGGTGGCACAAGTCATAACTAACCCAAAACCTCCCTTCGCTCTATGCGTGAGCCAATTGAATTCATCCTCTGATAATTGGCCATTTTCAAAACTCTGTTTATTGGTCAGCGGTGCCAGCATGAAACGGTTCTTCATAAGGTGCCCACTAGAGAACTGAACTTGGCTATCTGGTGTAACTTTCATTTTCCGAAATATATACGCTTAAAATTACAAAATCGAGCATGAACGCGTGCTAAAAGAATATCAAGAGAAGAAGATATCCACAATTTTCAGGCATCGCTTTTTATGAGAAAAACTGAGGGGTTCAGGATTAAAGAACCCCTAACTGACTGATTTCTTGTTAATAACTAAAATGGGCAATGAGACAACAATCTACCTGAATTTGTCGTTATTGATATAGTATTATGCACGTCATGGGACATTCGCAGTTTTTTCCATATCACAATCGACATATTGCTTTTCAGTTGATTACTGGTGAGCATTGTTCAGGTGTTATTGTTGATTCTCTGGATCCTTTGGAGAAATTAGTGAATACTTGGTATTCTTTTATTCCCTCAGAGAAATTAAAACAATGGAAGTTGGCCAAGCAGGCGAATGATCTGGCGACGATGAAAAAATATGAATCAATCATTGACATTCAGCGCATCATAGGTGCGAAGTTAATTCACTAAATAATAGAGTTTAAATAAAAAAAGCCCGGATAACTCCGGGCTTTTTTGTTTGACAAAAACAACTTTCTAGTCTTTTTTTACAAACTCTTCATACGATTCAAGTTCTGGCGATGCTAACTCCATTTTAGAAAGTGATGCCAAGTATTTCTTTAAGCTTTTTTGCTCAATCTTTTTCATACTATCGCGTGCTTCTTGCATTTCTTCCTGAATCTTCTGCATGTTTTCCATTTGGGTTGAAGAAGGTGCTCCGCTGTACTGTGCAATTGTGCTGTACAAATCACCTAAATCTTCACGCAGTTCATTCTCAGCAGCACCAACGTAATTATCACCTGTTGTAATCACTAGTGTTTTCTTCAGTGCATTCATTTCAGAGGTCATCGAAGCGACTGTCTTTTTCAATTTCGCGTTTTCTTTCGCCATGGACTCACCATGCTCCATATACGTATCAAGTCGATGCACCATGTAAGCGAGCTCCTCCATCATGTCGTAAAGCTTCCAAACAACGTCTTGCTGTTTTTTACGCTCCTCATGCGTAAATACAGAGTTTTTGTCATAGGCTAGTTCCACTGTTGTTTCATAGGTCTCTTTTCCTTTCTGGATAACTACCTTATATTTTCCAGCCGCAGCTCTTGGAGCAGTCAAACCACTGTATGTGATTGTCTTTCCTTTGGCCACTTTTGGAACAGAAGTAGAAAAGCCCCATCCAACAATATTGATTCCCTTTTTCTTACCAGGTGTAAGTGACGTAACATAATTGCCATCCATATCCAATACTTTCATTGACATTTTACCGAATGTATGGCGCTTTGATAAGTAATAAATAATCTGTGCTCCGCCGTAAGGGTTCGCCCCCACAAACTGCGTCTCAGAGCTTGTTCCTCCAAATGTACTTTCCTCACTCATTTCGTATGGCTTAGTTTCCATAAAATGAAGCTTCTTCGTCACAATATCGTTGGTTACTTGTCGCAATGGCGAAACGTCATCCAAAATGATAATTCCACGACCATGAGTTCCCATGATCAGGTCATTTGTTTCCTTGTGCATTTCCAAATAGTGAATCGCTGTAGCTGGCATGTTATTTTCAAACTTCACCCAGTTTTTTCCACCATTCAATGTAACGTATAAACCAAACTCTGTCCCCAAGAAAAGCAAATCCGGATTCTTATAATCCTCTTGAAAACTTCTCGCGAACCCATAAACATCATCAGTAACGATAGATGTCCAGGTTTTACCAAAATCTGTCGTTTTGTAGCAATATGTGTTTTTATCATTGCTTGTATGACCATCAAAAACTGCATAAGCAGTCCCTTTATTGAAAGTGCTGGCCTCAATATGATAGCACCATGTATTCGCTGGAAGTCCAGAAATATTTGGAGTCGTATTTGTCCAAGTTTTACCGCCATCTTGCGTTACCTGAACATTCCCATCATCAGTACCTACCCAAATAACGTTTTGATCAAGACCAGATTCTGCAATAGTAAAGATTGTACAATGGTTTTCAGCACCCGAATTATCCAGCGATAATCCACCTGATTCCGCTTGATTCAATTTTGCAGGATCATTGGTAGTCAAATCGGGGGAAATCTTTGTCCAGGTATTTCCCATATCATTTGAAACATGTAAAAACTGGCTTCCGATATACAATCGATCTGGATTGTTCAAACTTGTCGTGATCGCTGCGTTCCAATTAAAGCGTAACTTCGGATCTCCTTTCACCGGGAACGGTTTGATGATGCGCGTTTGTCTGTTTTTACTATCGTATCTCCACACATTCTCTGCTCCTTGCATTTCGGAATACATAATGTGAGGCTTTGTTGGATGAGGATATACGCGGAATCCATCTCCTACACCAATCACTTCCCAATCACGTGCTTCTACTCCTCCTGGACTCGAGGATGGTCCAAACCAACTTCCATTGTCTTGTAGTCCACCGTAAATATTATAAGGCTCTTGATTATCTACACTGATATGATAAAACTGACAGATCGGTAAGTTTTCAATGATTTCCATTGTATTTCCCAGATTCAATGAGCGATATAGCCCTCCGTCGGTTCCAACAAATAGTTTATCCGGATCTTTGATATCAAACCAGATATCATGAATGTCTGGGTGCATTGATCCAAGGTTTCTGAATGTCTTACCACCGTCACGGCTAATCGACCCTAGGAATCCTGCTTTTACAACGATATCCGGATTCGTTGGATGAATGACAATTCGAGAAAAGTAAAATGGTCTTACTACCAACTCAAAATCGGCATTCAAATGTTTCCAAGATGCACCAGCATCGTCTGATCTATATAAACCACTTAGCTTTTTGTCTTCAGATTCTATAACCGAATAAAGAATAGCACTATTGGAAGGTGCAGCTGCAATAGCAATTCGCCCAAGCGTGCCTTCCGGGAAACCATTGTGAATTTTATTCCACGTCTTTCCTCCATCGGTACTTTTGTATAATGCGCTATTATCTCCTCCTGAATTAAAGGACCAAGCTGTTCTGCGATGTTCCCAAAATGAAGCGTACAGAATATCAGGGTTATTTGGGTCCATGATTAACTCTGAACAACCTGTATTCTCATCAATGTAAAAGACTTTCTCCCAGGTAGCACCACCATCTGACGTTTTGTATACCCCTCGTTCCTCACTTGGACCCCAAAGTGCACCTTGAACACCTACAAATAAAACGTCAGAATTATCAGGATGAATGCGAATTGCGCTAATGCGGTCAGAATTCTCCAGCCCCATTTTCTTCCAGGTTTTCCCTCCGTTGGTTGTTTTATAGATTCCATCACCAACAGAAGTACTGTTTCGCGTCCAAACTTCTCCGGTACCAACCCAAAGCGTATTATTGGGATCTTTCGAATCAATGGCAACGGTTCCAATAGACTGACAGTGATCGTCAAAAATAGGATTAAACATTACCCCGCCATCGGTAGACTTCCATACACCGCCTCCTGCTGTCCCGATGTAAATTGTCTTTGAATCCTCTGGGTGTCCCTCAATATCACTGACACGACCGCTCATGAGTGCTGGTCCAATGTGCCGTGCTTGCATGTCACCAAAAAGCGCATCCCCATTCAACTTTTCGATGCTTTGAGCATGAGCACTAAGTCCACATGCCACAATAAATAGCGTACTTAAAACTTTCATAAATAGATTGGTATAAAATAAACGTCGAAGGGGGGAACTGAGAACCAGCTACCCCACACTTCAACTGCACTTATGTTCTTATTCCTCAGGAAAGGCGAATACCGTGTCGTCTATTTCAGGATTTAATTCCATAGACTCCACTTGAATTGTTTGTCCGCCGCCACCTTCGGTTTGAAAAGTCATTGAGAATGGAAAATAAAGTCCGTCAACCTCTTGGTAATCACTAAACAAGGTTTGAGCAACCTGCCCTTTCATTTGACCAGACATGATTTCCTGCTCCTGCATAATTGGAACGAAATTCTCTTTGTCAAAGTAATAGTAAACGATGTTATCCATTTCTTCTCCATCTACCAACTGTGACTTCTTTGTCAACTTCAACTTATAACATTCAACCCCGTCTTTTGTATCTTCACCGTCTAAGGCAACAGTGTACCCCATCTTTTCATGATTCAATAAAGCATCTGGAAACTCACCAATTGATCTCTTGTGATTCTCTGTATCTTCAGACTCCCCTTTTTCAGGTTTCATCGTCATGAAGCTAACACTCCAAAGTGTTTCTCCATCATAAGCCTGCTGAACAATTTCTTTCCCTTGAAGACTAAACTTCGTGATGGTTCTACCATCTTTCATGTTAATCATTTCAATAGGAATTTCCATTCCCTGTGCATCCACACTTGCAACGGCCGAATATCCATCTAGTTTATTCCAGGCTTCTCTTCCTCCTGTATTTTCAAAATACGTATCAAGAATCTCAGATACGGTAACCTCCTGTGCGTTCGAAACAAATGCTCCAACGATAAAAAACAGGCCTAAAGCTAATTTTTTCATGTTTTCAATTTTATATCTATGAATTTAGACAGCATAAGGCAATGAAAAGTTACAGAAAGGATGAACGGAATTATTTCGTGGATAAACTGTAAAAAACAGTGGACAAAAAAACCTGCGAAATTCGCAGGTCCTTTCTACTTGTGCTTCTTACGCTTCTTCCAATTCCCCCTCAGTTTATAGGTAAACCCTACTGAGGCCTCTCCCATGAAATAGGTTCGAAACGCTCGGCTGTTGATGCGATCGACACTTGATAAACGATATACCGACTCACCAGAAACAAACACGGTAAACGATCCACCCAATTTATAATCAACGCGAACACCTGTGCGTAGATAATCAAAGCGTAATGCGCTGTTGGCTCCATTGTTGGTGATTTTTAGTTGCGTATAGTCCCGCCCTAAATGACTCGCCTTGATTTGAGCCGCCCACTTCTTATACTTGTAGCGCAACTCCAGCGATAACTCTGTTTGACTAAAGCCTAATCGGCGTTGTGTTATGTCTTCCCGATAGGTGTAACCAGCACTCGCGAGAAGTTTAAAACGATTGCCCAACAGTAACTTAGTCCCCACTTCTGCGGAGTAATATCTCCACAAACGATCCATGCTTACCGTATTCAAATCTTCTTCTTCCAGCTCCAATTCAATATCTCCTTCTTCCTCCTCCAATTCAATATCTCCTTCTTCCTCCTCCATCTCTTCATTTTCGACATAACGGGAAATAATATAGTTGCGCTGCCGTGCTGAAGCCTCTAAATAGAATCCAGACTTTTTCTTCAAATGGTATTGAAATCCATATTTAAACGTCAAACCATTCTCCCAATACTTGAAGTCTTCAAAACCTTCTCTTGGATAGCTTTTTAAGATAGTTTTCGGCGCAATGCTCATCGTTGAGCGCTCGCCTACTTTTCTCCTGAATGTATTCGAAAGAATAAAGCGATTATACGATAGCGGCGCTCCAATTAGATTGTCAAGGTCCTCACCCGTCTTCACAAAGTTTCGAAACTCAAATCGTGAGGTCAATTGAAACTTCTTACGGTTATCGAATTTGTAGAGTACCCCACCGTCAATCATGGAAGAACGAAGCTCGTCGCTTCCCGTTAGAAAAGCACGCCGGTACTCTCCAAAAAGATCCAATTTGTTCTTTTTATTACCTGAAATGGTGGAATATTTGACCAGCGTTCCGGCAAATGGAGCACTATTCAATAATTCTGCTCGTCCCAACTCCTGTCCCTCGTCATCGACAAGCGAACTCGGTGACTTGAGAATATTGTATTCATACCCTACTTGAGGGCTTACTGTTAGCGTATATTTTCCCTTTTGTGCAATTCCATGATGAACAAACCCCATGGCACACATTACAGCAATATATTTACTTGCTTTCTTCATGGTTGTTTAGGTTTTCCTGGTGATCGAATATGATTGGAGCCACATCAGCAAACTGCGTGTGCGAAACCAATTCATTGTCTTCTGTTAACTCGGTTGTTTTTCCTTCCGGCATTCCGATAAACGACAACCCAAAGGTGATTATCAGAATCAAGAGATACGGTGTTGATGGCTTAATACATTTCATGGGATTTATTTTTTGAGGTTATTAATTGATTGGAGAATTGGTTTTAGCCCTTTTTTGTTGACCATCTGGATACCCAAGCCTGGTCTCACGTTTACTTCCATTATCATTGGCCCTTTTACTTGGTCAATTACAATGTCGACACCTAAATACTTCAGAGGAAAGTGATGGGCCGTTTTCAGCGACAACGCAAGAATCTCCTCCCAAAAAGGAAGTCTTACACCAGCAATTGGCGCCTTACTATCTGGATGCTCGGCGTGATAAAGCTGCCCGTCATACCCCAAGGTCATTTGACCAGTATCTATATCAATTCCGATTCCAAGGCCTCCTTGGTGTAAATTTGCTTTTCCATCTGACTTATCCGTTGGGACACGCAACATTCCCAAAGCAATATGTTCCTGATAAATGATAATGCGTATATCAGCAACACCTGCTGGATATATATCGTGAAAACAAGTATGCGGCACTATACATTCTTCAATAAGTACACGATCACTTGAACCGAAGGAAAAGAATCCCATGATAATGCTTGCGAGATGCAGATGAATCTGATCAGGAGTTACCAGATCACCGCCACTGTACCATGCTTCATCTCTCTTATAAAGAATTTTTATTCCTTCTCCCCCACTTCCGTTGGCTGGCTTAATTGCAAGTTTATCGTACTGCTGCAGTGCATCCCAAACTTGTGGAATATCTCCAACTTTTTCAATAACAGCATAGGTTTTAGCACAGGGGATTTGATGTTGTTCCAGTACTTCCTTTGCCAGTATTTTATCGTCCGCCATTTTATAATGCTTTCTTGGATTTGAAGGGAAGACATAACCAACATTGCGCTGATTTATCCCTAGAAATTCCGACTTTATTTTTCTTAGTTTATTCAACATAATTCGTTGTTCTTTAATTAGCTAATCATCCATCCAAATCGCTTATACTCTGCTATTCTGAGACCTATCCATTTCCCTAACATTAGTGAGGTCACAGCAATGAGTAATAAGATTTCCGGGAAGTTCATGATGATCAGGAATATCATTTCTGAGCTCACAATTGCGTAACAAAACAATGTCACTAGCAGCGTCTGAAATAGAATCTTTGTCGCATTCATGATACCTTCCTCGACAACTATTCTGGCATATTTTTCAGCGCTAATTGTTAAAATCACAATTGGAAAGAAGGTCAAACCACTTACTTGAGCAATGTTCAATTCCATTCCTGCGTACAACAATACAATGAGCAAGAACACAACTCCGGATAACATCACCACCAATTTTGGTACGTGTAACACTCCCCATTTAAGCATAGGATAGTGTAATAGACTAATCACCAATAGAACCGCTACAAATGATAGAATTCCAAAAAACAATCCAGTTGATGTAAACGAAATAGCTATGAGAATTGGTAGGAAGACACCAAACGTTTTCATTCCAACTACATTCCTGAAAATCGCCACGATTAATGCTCCAAAAGGCAGTAACATCAATAAAGACAGTACTTCTGGCGACAACCCTGTGGCAGCGGCTATTTTGAACAGATTAAACTGCTGAAAAAAACTTGTCTTTACGTTCTTTTCCTGAATTGCATAGTTATAATCGAACATAAGATCGGCGGATCGCTTTACCAAAAACTCATCTCCCCGATAAATTTCCAGGTAATTAGCCGGTAAGTAACCGTAATGACCGTTCAATGCATCAAAAGGCACCCACTTATCCTGAATTAATACTTCTGCCCAAAGATGAGAGGTGCGCTTGCGCTCTTCATTTAAAATCAACCCTCCAACAACGCGCGCCGGAATATTCAAGCTGCGGCATAGTGCTACAAATAATCTACTCTTCCCATTACATGAAGCCTCATTCTTTTCCAATGCTTCCAGCGCGGTAGTCAACTCTGGATAGGATTCCGAAGGGATATTATTTGTATACCTGTAAATACTGCGCAATACTTCATCCGCACCATCTTTGATTCCTCTCAATTCATTTGCCAAGGCAACAATTTTAGGGTCATTTGACTCAATGAAAGAACCAGGACGAACATGCAAAGAATGAGGATTGGTAATGGTTTCTAACGATAAATCCTTACTTACTGAATAACTTTGAGCTTGTGTTTTTACATCAAATGAGTAGACGATGTTTTCCTTCGTGTTCCTCACTTTCCCATTCCATAAACCCGTGGTGTTATTTCCATCATTGATTGCCTGAAAATTGCCGGATTTGAAATCATTTTTGACAACGGTTATTTTCTGATGCTCACTTGACTGTGGTAAAAAAGCTTTGATAAAAAAACTTGAATCGCCCGCAGTTTTGTACGCAAAATTATACTCGACGGTAAAATTCAATCCCTGTTTGCTGATATCACGCTGAAACCATCCTTTGTTCAGCTTAACCAGAATTGAACCTGCCGCTACTGAAAAAAGTAGAACGGACACCAACTGCATACTCTTGATTTTTCTAAACATTGATACTTTCATAATCCAAGGTTTTGACTTTTCCTTAAAACAGTGCTATCAGAATTTACCCTACCCGACACCCTGACTTTTTTTGATTTTTAGTTTTTTTACTTTTGTCTAATTGGAAAGCACAGAAAAAAATAATGTTTGTGAAGAGCGCACGTTTCAACGGCTCTTTAAGCAATTAGCTGCACCACTTCGCAATTTTCTTATTTACAGAGGAAGCGAAACTGAGCAGGCAAATGATATTGTGCAAGAATCATTCGTGAAACTCTGGGAAAATTGTCAGAAAGTCGTTCCTGAAAAAGCGAAGAGCTATTTGTATACATTGGCGGGTAATGCTTTTAAGAACGAACTTGCGCACATGCACGTCAAACTAAAATATGCTTCCAGTGCCCATGTTTCTAGTGGAAAGACTATTGAGACGCCCGAATTCAAAATGGAAGAAAATGAGTTCAAAGAGCGTCTGGAAGCTGCAATCGAGGAATTGCCAGCAACGCAACGTGATGTTTTTTTAATGAATAGAATTGATAAAATGACTTACGGCGAAATTGCCGAGGCACTCGGCGTAAGTGTAAAAGCCATCGAAAAAAGAATGGGTAAGGCGCTAAAGCACTTGCGATCAAAAATTGTAGAATTTAAATAAAGGGGTAGGGTAAATGTTTAGCTGCCTGTTTTAGATGTAAATGGAACAAAAAGAAGATATGAATGATGAGTTGTTAGGTCGCTGGCTTGCAGGCGAGCTAACGGACGAAGAACGTACTTCATTTGAAGCCAGTGACGCATTTAAAACATATGAAGCGATCGCGCAATATGCGGGTGAACTTGAAACACCAGCTTACAATACAGATGAAGCTTACACTGCTGTTTCTCAAAAGTTAACTGATAAAACAGCAAATAAAGGAAAAGTCGTTCGACTTTCTTTCTACAGAAAAATAGCAGTAGCCGCCAGCTTTTTGATCATTATTGGATTGACGGGTTGGTACCTGCTTCAGGAT
Source organism: Flavobacteriales bacterium UBA6051 (assembly GCA_002427735.1). Taxonomy (GTDB): domain Bacteria; phylum Bacteroidota; class Bacteroidia; order Flavobacteriales_D; family Crocinitomicaceae; genus UBA4466. The sequence goes on along the minus strand of DIYP01000006.1, from coordinate 56,034 downwards.
GACGAAATACTCAAACCTACAACTGTATTTACAGCTCAGGGAGAAACAAGATCTGTTGTTTTACCAGATAACTCTCAGGTTGAGCTTAATGTGTCTTCTACCATTTCCTACTCGGAAGATACCTGGGACGAAGCACGAGAAGTAACCTTGGACGGCGAGGCTTTCTTTGAAGTGACAAAGGGCAATCGATTTGCTGTAATGACGGATCATGGTAGTATTGAAGTTCTCGGTACAAGTTTTAATATTCGAAACAGAGATGCGATTACTGAAGTTGTTTGTTACTCAGGTAAAGTAAGAGTGACTGATTTAACAGGTAATGCTGTTATTCTGACAAAAGAACAAGCAACACGTATTACTGATGGTACGCTTGACCAACAATGGACACCGAAAGTTAGTGAGGATGCAGAATGGAAAAACGGTAGTAGCAGTTTTCATAATGTTTCCTTACCGATTGTCATTGAAGAACTCGAGAATCAATACGGTATAACCATCGACTGTAGATCAGACATCTCACAGCGTGAGTACGTTGGGGCATTCCCGCACGATAATCTTGATCAGGCGCTGCAACTCGTCTTTGATCCAATGCAACTGAACTTCGAACAATTGAATGATTCTGTGATCGTTATTCAATAGAATGAAACGTTTACTTTTCTTTTTCATTATTATCGTTCACTCAACAGCGTTTGGGCAACAACTCATTACGGAACGTTTTTCAGAAGCCTCTCTTGAAGAGGTTTTTGACGTTTTAGAGACGAAGTACAATATGAAAATTGCTTACGACCCATCTCTTATAAAGAATGTGAAAGTCAGCGTTTCCTTAACTAAAGCAACACCTGAAAATGCATTTCGTGAAATTCTGCGAAATTCTCAACTCACTTTCTCACGTGTCAACTCAAACTATTATACCATTGCACCTTCAAAGAACAAATGGAAGATTGAAGGGCAAATAGTTGATGAAAATGGTGCTGGAATTCCATACGTTAAACTAAGGATTCGAAACACCTATCGAGGTACCTACAGCGATGTAGATGGACGTTATACATTAGAGTTCAAAGCTGATCAAAGCCCAATTCTTGAACTTACATCACTGGGGTACAAACCTATTACCATTAGCGCCGATGCATTAATCAATAAAAAACGATTCCCAATGGTGCCGGCTATTTCCGATTATCCTGAAATGGTAGTGGAATACTTAACACAAGGGATTTCTATATCTGATGATGTTAGTTCAATTTCTATTCGTCCACAAGAACTAGGTGCTGTTCCCGGAACCACCGAACCAGATGTCTTCCAACTCGTTCAAAATATCCCAGGCATTAATTCAGCTAGTTCTACGGTAAATGAAATACAAATTCGCGGTGGAACCGCTGATCAGAACCAGCTATTATGGGACGGTATCCCAGTATATCATCCCGGTCATTTTAGTGGAATGATTTCATCCATTAACCCGAACATTGTTCAAAAAGTAGACCTTCATCGAGGCGTATACGACCCATACTTTGGAGGAAAAGCTTCTGGATTAATCAACCTGCATTCCCTGGATTATATACCTAAAAGAACCATCGCTGCTGCCGGTATTAATCTGTTACAAGGCGATGCTTATGTTGTTGTTCCCGTTCACCCCAAACTTGCGATTATGGCTTCTGGCCGCCGTTCATACGTTGACCTTTGGGAATCCCCTACCTACCGTCGCTATTCAGAACGAGTATACCAAGAAACAGAAGTTTTGGCATCTGGATCTTACGAACAAGAGCCCGAATTTAGTGGTGCAAGCGGCGATTTTTTAGATGTCTCCAATGAATTTGTTTACTACGATCTCAACGGGAAAATCATCTATAAACCAGACTCTGCTAATTTAATCACTGCCAGCGCAATTTACACAAAGAACAATTTGTTTTATTCAACGCTTCTTGAGCGCAACAATGAACAACACAACACAGAACTTTTGTCTTCAAACGTAGGAGCTGGAATTCACTGGGAACGGACATGGAACAAACGATGGAGCAGTGATGTAAGAGCTAATTATGCTGAGTATGCCTACGCCTTTTCGACTGAATTGAAAGCGGAAGAAGACTCATTGATTTTAGAGGAGCGCGCTGAAAAGAGTAATGCAGTGAATCATTTTGGTTTTAACTGGATGAATACATTCAGAGTGAACGATTACCACGCATTAAACTTTGGCTACCAATTCGCACGAAACAACGTCGATTTCCGATTATTCAGCAGCGAAGAAGAAGACTCAGTTACACAACTCGGGTCGAACAGAGCAAGCTTAAATGCACTTCATGTCAATTACACTTTCAATAAAAACAAATGGTTACTGAAACTGGGAGTTCGAGCATCCCATTTTAGTGCAAGCGACGAATTCTTTTTAGAACCCAGACTTTATGGCCAATACCGACTCACTGAAAATCTTGCACTGAAGACCTCTTTTGGAATGCAGCGCCAATTTATTAGTCAAGTAGATCAATTTGATGAATCCCAGCTTGGATTGTCAAATCGCGTTTGGGTGATGTCTGATGGCGATGAGATTCCGAACGTTTCCAGTACAATTGGAGATCTTGGCTTCACCTGGCAAAAAAAGGGTTGGTATATTGAGTTGGAGGCTTATTATAAACAACTTTATGACATTGTGCTCTTCTCTGATAATCCATCACTTTCTTCGGGGCTTATTCGCGGAGATGCCACAGCTCGTGGTATAGATTTGCTCGTAAAGAAGCGCTGGAAAAACCTTAGAAGCTGGATTTCATACTCTCTTGGAGGTGTTCAATACTTATTCCCCGAATTATCGCAAGATGCATTCCGAGCCCCATTCAATCAAGTGCATCAAATAAAATGGGTAAATACCTACTCATGGCGTCAATTCGAACTGTCCGCTTCTTTCAGGATTGCGTCGGGGAAACCGTACACGCCAATCATAGGACTTATTTCCACTGATAATACCGATCCTGAAGCAGAATTGGATGAACTATTTGAAATTGAATATGACAAGCTGAACAGCAAGTCACTCCCGGTGTTTCATCAACTCGACATCACGTTTTTATATACTTTTCCTAAGAGCCCTGAAAAACACTGGCGCATGAAAGTTGGTGTCTCTTGTTTCAATGTTTACAACTACAACAATGTATTGAGTCGATTTTTTGACCTCGATATAAATGAAGAAGACGAAGAGAATCCACAACTGGAAACATATGCACTTGATCGCTATTATTTAGGCATTACCCCTAATGCACTACTTCGGATTGAATTCGATTGAAAAGTGTTTAGTTCAAACCAATTACTTTACAAGAAACATTCTCGTCACTCTCCCGCATTTCGCATGTTTCTTCGGATGATCTCGAATAATCTGTAATACGTTCCATGCACAGTTCTTCGTTCGTCTCTGTATCAATGCATTGGCAATGTCTATTCTTGGTACAAGATGCAAGGGCAATGGCAACAAATGAAAGGAAGATTAGTTTATTTCTCATAGATTCTGTGACGGAAGAAGTATTTGATTCATACAGTTAATCATGAATTATTTATGACTTCAATGTTAAATTATAGATAAATTTCAAACATTCTACCATCGAATCCCCGTCAAATGCCAAACTATACCTCATCCAGTGCATCCAGAATCTGTTGAAAATGCCGCTCATTATGACATAAAACAAACTCACATGCTTCCGGAACGTTGAATCTTACAATTGGACCTATCGCTGAAGCAAAACGTAGCGCATTCACTTTTTTTAGTCGATACGCTTCAACCCAGGACTTTAGTTCAAACAGTGTTGTCTTGAGATCAGAGATGACCTTCTGAACATTACTTTCTGAGATTGTTTCCAAGGAATAAACGGGTTTGAACTTTTTAAATGTCTTCATCTTAAATCGAACCTTCCCATCTTTTGGAGGGAACATTTTCATTAGTCGCGAAGGTAATGCGCTTGCCTGAACTGAATCATTTCCTACCTCACTGTCTTCAGCTAAACCTAAATGATGTTCTATTTTCTCTTTGTATACATTATGAGCAATGATCATATGCCCCATTACTTCAACTGGACTCCATGACTTTGAATGTGGGCGTTTTGTCAACTCCTTTACATTCAATTTTTCGAACTCTTCCAATTGATTAATCAGTTGATTGATGCGTTGAACTTGAAATGCTGATTTTATCTGAACTCTCATATCTTTTTTATACAAAGTTCCATCGTTTAATGTCAATGACTCTTGATCTATATCAAGATTTTATTGCGCGCAGCCTGCTAAAGGTTTCTGGGGTCATGTTTAAGTAAGAAGCTAGATACTTCTGTGGAATTTTCATAAGGGCTTCCGGACATCGTTGCATGAACACATCATAGCGTTCTTTTGCTGTCATTGTGAACAATTCGACCTCCCGCTGTACTCGTCCCATCAATAATTGTTGATGTACAATTCGTCCCCACCTATCGAATTCAGGGTATAGTTCAAATAGTCGGTCATAATCCCCTTTTTTCATTCGAATCAGCCGAGATGGAGTAAGTGATTCCAAAAAATAGTGAGAAGGTGTTTCGTATAAATAAGAATCATACACTCCGGAAAAGCTTCCGTCAAAACTAAAACCTATTACTTTCTTATCACCATTCTTAGAAAGTAGATAAATCGCTTGCACTCCTGAGATGACCACATAGAAATAGCGCTCAATATTCCCTGATTCCGTGATAAATGTATTTCGGTCATAGCTTATTTCATCCCAACAATTGAAAAACTCAACATGTCTCTCGGCATCCAAATCAAGTGGTCGGAATGCATTTTTTAATAACTCTTCATACATGATCGTGACTTTGGTTGAAGTTAGTTAATCTCTCAAAAAACGACATAAAAAAAGCCCGCTTACTTGAAGCGGGCTTATTATTTAATTCTGTCGCTCTTACAATCCGAAGGCTTCTTTTACTTTATCAACGTAATCCAGTTTCTCCCAAGTAAACAACTCTACATCACGTGTTACTTTTCGTCCGTCAGGTGCTTCAAACGTCTTTGAAACGATTTCATTCTTTCGTCCCATGTGACCAAATGCCGCCGTTTCTGAATACATTGGATTCCTCAATTTCAAGCGTTGCTCAATGAAGTATGGTCGCATATCGAATATTTCAGAAATCTTCTTCGCGATATCTCCATCCGTCATGTCCACTTTGGATGTTCCATATGTCTCGATGAATAGTCCGCATGGTTCTGCCACACCAATTGCGTAAGATACTTGAACAAGTACCTCATCACACAATCCGGCCGCAACCATATTCTTCGCAATGTGACGTGTAGCATACGCTGCAGAACGGTCCACTTTTGATGGATCCTTTCCAGAGAATGCACCACCACCGTGTGCTCCCTTTCCTCCGTACGTATCCACGATAATCTTACGTCCTGTTAAACCAGTGTCTCCATGTGGACCTCCGATTACAAAAATTCCAGTTGGATTAATGTGGTATTGAATATCATCTGTAAACAATGCTTGAATCTCAGGAGAACATTTTGCTTTCACGCGTGCAATCACGATGTTGATTATATCCTCCTTAATCTTCGCAAGCATTGCTGGTTCAGTATCAAAGTCATCATGCTGTGTTGACACTACGATTGTATCAATTCGTTGCGGAACATTGTCATCTGAATATTCAATAGTTACCTGTGACTTCGCATCAGGACGCAAATAAGGAATTAATTCCAACTCATTATTGCGAATATCAGACATCTCTGCAAGAATCTTATGAGCAAGATCCAACGCTAATGGCATGTAATTCTCAGTTTCCTTTGTTGCGTAACCGAACATCATTCCCTGGTCTCCAGCACCCTGATCTTCTGGGTTAGCACGCTCAACTCCTTGATTGATATCCGCTGACTGCTCATGGATTGCAGATAGCACACCACATGAACTAGCATCGAACATGTACTCAGACTTCGTGTAACCAATTTTTCTAATGGTATCTCTGGCAATTGCCTGAACATCTAAATATGTATTTGTCTTAACCTCTCCAGCCAATACTACCTGACCTGTTGTAACCAAGGTTTCGCAGGCTACCTTCGATTCAGGGTCGAACGCCATGAAATTATCAATTAACGCGTCTGAAATCTGATCAGATACTTTATCTGGATGTCCTTCTGATACGGACTCTGATGTAAACAAATATGACATTGCTTTTGCTTTAAATATTTCGAAGAGCGAAAGTACTAAATTAATTGTAATCTAAAAGCACCTCATTAAGTGGAAAGCACCCGAAAACCAGAAAGTATATTGCAGCGTTCAGAATGCCTGATTAGCGCTGTCGAATATAGCCAGGAGCAGACTTTTCAATATCAAACACCCATGTATAATTCCCGATAAAATGTGAATCGAAAAAGCCCATTTTAGTGTAGAGTTTCTCTGGAATAAACAGTTGATGGCTAACGTTCAATCCTCCCACTGTTACTTGCGGAGCTATTCCATCCAACAGGCATGGCGCTGCATGCTTATGACGATCAAAATCACTACCATATTGCCAAACCTCTTCCCATTCTGACATGTTGAGCTTCCCGGCTGAAGCGTTCTCGGGAGCAATAATATAGAAGCCACCAAAGTTAATTTTACCTCTTAGCTGATCAATGATCCCAAGTGAATACGCATACCCCATACTATGTGCAACAATAAACAGCGTATCATTTTCGGACTTGTTCGGCAATTCATTCAACATCTGCAATAAGTTTGTCCCGGCCACTTTTCCGTTTGTTCTTCGGAAGTTAAACCCTTGTTTATTGGGAGATAAGTTGTGAAGTTCAACTGTTCTAATAGGTGTTTTCATTCCAAAATACCACCAATTACTCACTTCTGTATTCATGCACACATGCCGATCATTTTTGCACCGCTTTGGATACGTAGCGGAAAGCTTTGTGAAGCCCAGCAAACTTCGGTGATTGGATGTTGCTACCGAAAAATGCCCATCGGCATAGAGCGTTTCACCCGGATTTAACCGTTCTGCAAACAAGCTATCGATTTCTTTCCATGGACGCCAATAATCATAACGATCAAAATTATAAATCAGGTTTTTAGAATTTGGAAACTCCAAACCATTCTTGCGGATGTCGGCAAAATTTTCCTCGAAGGTCTCGCCTAGTGATGTAGGTCGATACCCATTAACAAAAAGTAAAATGCGCTTCGCAGGGTCTTTTAATTCTAACTTGTCTGTGATTTCCTTCCCGAGGTGATTGTACACCTTTTGGTAGGCACATGCACCATCTTCGCGCAAGTAATTAAACACCAAGTAATGACTTTCGGCATCCGCAGAATAATCCTTGGTAGTTATTGTTAGTGTATCTGAATCCTCCTTGAAAACACATCTCGACCAGTTTCCTCCTTCTTTTATCACATTGAAATACAGCACTTTTTTGCGCTTTTCGAGAAACCAGTCTTGTCCGCGTTTCACGAGTATTTCTGAGCCCATTTGCTGTTCCCTCAACAAATTGGTATTGATGTTATCCCCGACTGTTATTCTGGCATTCCCTGTATCCATCCCGTGCAGGTATTTTAACCTGCCGGATTCTACCTCAAATAAAGCATAACCACTATTGATGATTCCGAAACAGCCGATATACGCCGCAATAACTCCGGTAAAAACAATAGCTCGAATAACTAGACGGAAGAGCCAAAACGAACCGATAAATCGCGTGATCCAAAGAACGAGCAACCTTCGCAAATAAACGGCACCAATGAAAAGAATGATCAGCACTAAAAAATGTAAGCCACAAATCTTATATGGCCCTGCACCAAACAAAGGCTGATAGAGCCAATTATTGATTTCCAGATGAAGTGAATATTGATTCCGCTTGAATGGTCGATCTATACCGTCCAACACATCACCACTGAGAAAAATCAAATCACCGTTTTCATCTTCTTCCCACAGGTAAAAGGCGATAAGTCCGTTATTCGTTTTTACATCCTCGTATCCATCATAATAGGAAACGGAATGACAGTTTAGCTGAATCAGTCTCCATTGCGAAGCAGTCAAATGATGGCCACCTGAAACATCCATTAAATTATGTGTAGATCCCCGCGCAGGACCATCGTCCAACCAGGTATCATGCAAAGCTCCTGCTCCAAAGCCTAATTGACGAATAATGGTTGGATACAGTGAATCTTCAGAATACTTTACAAAACCTACTCCTTTATTTTGTACCATGTAGCCCTGAAGCAGTGTATCCACAAACCCTTCGACAACAAACAAATAATAAGCTCCTTTGGGCGGATGCTTTTTAAAATAAGCATTACGAATCATGGTCATTTGTTCTCGATACCGATCGTGTGCAGGACTGGGGTTCCTTAATAATCCGGATTCAAAATCTTTTGACTCAAAAACGGAAGCGACACTCACTGAAAATTCCAGATTGGCCTGGATGAAGACGTTATTAATAGACGATTGAAGGCTATCAGCATCGATATCCATTTTGAGAAGTGGAACGATAATTAGTGATTCCTGTTGTTTAGGGTAAACCGAAACATTCAGTTTGCCAATAAGGCTATCGCGGCAGAAAACACTTAAATCATAGGAATGTGACATTGACGGTAAGACCAGCTTAAAGCTATCCTTTCCTGTACTTATCATCTCAGGTTCAAAAAGAGAATCACTTAGTTTAAATGAGAGATTGCGACGGATATAGTTGGATGAAAGGGAAAGTCGCATTCCTACTGTGTCCACTTCCGATTCACCTATCGACTTAAATGGAACTATATAGGTGCCGGCGCTGATTTCAATGATTTCATGTTGATCTCGTTCCGTTTCCGTTTCAGAATCAAAACCAAATCGTTGGGATTCTATGACGAAAAACTGGGCACGCAGCGAATCAATACTTTGTCCATAAACACTGTTGATGCATTGAAAAATGCACAGATACAACAACACTATTTGGACAAGTCTTTTGGACATTAATTATCACTTCTAGTTTTAATAACGATACAAAAATAGGATGCTTGTTCGGATGTTCCGCAGATGATCTAAAAACTTTGTTTGTCACAAAAAAAGTGGTCACCGGAATGACCACTTTTCACTTTTAAACAACTCACCTTATTTGCCTTTCATTCCTCCTGGCCGGCAACAGGCGGGAAGTGCCTTAACTGCATCTGTTTTTGCTTTTACCTCATCGGCATCATATCCAACCTCTGCTATAGCTTCTTTTACTTCTTCAAGTGATATTTTCTTCTCGTTATAGCGAACTGTTACAACTTTGGTTGGGACATCCAATTCTGCAAACCGTACACCTTTTGTATAATTCAGCTTATCTTCAATTCGCACTTTGCAATCGCCACATTCGGCAGATGTTTTGATTTCAACGTCTTTTGTTTGAGCTGTCATTGAGCCCACAAAAAACATCATAAATAGTATGGTTAAAACTCCTTTCATCTTCTTTATTTTTAGTTATTGTTTTACTTTCTAAAATCAGTCAGGCAAAATACGTGCCTGCACTTGTCTTATTATTCTTTTTTCTTTTGTTCAATTGAAAAACGTACCCCGAAGTATACATTCACTCCAAAAATAGGCGCCCAAACACGCGTGGCATCGAATCTTGGACTGAAGGGGTTTTCAGCATCGATAATGGGGTTTTCCTGGCGGTAATTCGTAATGTTTTCACCTCCAAGATAGAAATCCCAACGCTTGTATACGTGCGTAATTTGCGCATTCAACAATGTATAAACATCTCCTTTGTTTCGCGTTGTCAATGAACTATCGGGAAGCATATTGACAGGCAATCGCTGTTCACCGAAAATGGACGCCGTAATATCGAACTCCCAACGTTTACTCCGAGAAAGATAAGCCAGGTTTACAAATCCTCTGTGAGCAGGAACCATCACTTGTTGTTGGAAAGCTCCAGCATAGGTAGCCCGAACATCAAGGTATTTATATGCGAAACGCACGTCAATTGTTTTTACCGGAGAAACAGATAATTCTGCCTGGAAACTATTGGAGAATGACCTTCCTTCGAGATTTTTAAATACAATTTGATTGACATCAACATCTCGATCTACAATCATTTGATTCTCGAAGTGTGTGTGATAAAAGTCCAATGCTAATGAACCGTTCCGCCCGAACAATTTAAATGACTGAACAATACTTCCTCCAATATTCCATGATACCTCCGGACGAATTTCTGCTGGCTCTATCCAAGTGCGCGATGTTGCCAACAATGAAATATTATCGACAATGTAATTCGGTACACGCCATCCTTTACCCGCCGTCAATCGCAAATCTGTCCATTCGGTCAGTATATACTTTAAGTGTAAACGAGGAGAAAACTGAAAATTATAGAGGTTATGATAGTCACCTCGTGCGCCGATAACAGCAGACAATCGACTTCCTGTATACGTGTACTCACCAAATACTCCAGGAACAATATCTAATCGATCCGCATTCAAGCTATCAACCCGTTGTGTCATATCGCTGTACACGCCGCTCGCGCCAATCTTATACTTGTGATCAGTCGTTCCAAAAATTCCGTCATAGATCGCATTCACGTAGCCACGTTTCTCTACTCCTTCAAAATCTCGAATTCCAAACAGTGCATCAAGTGTTTGATACTTGAAGTTGTACAAGACTCCGAAGGAATGTCCGGGTCTCTCTGAGAAGAAGCCCGTTTTTGCAAAGACATCTACGTGCCGTGCATTTCGTAGCACTTGATAGTAGCCATTGGGATCGTTTCGCATAGCGGAAATCTGTCCACCAGTTTTATCTTCCCAATGCGCATTAAAGCCAAATTGTGCCTCCATCTTCTCCCCCTGATAATGGTAACGGTTCATTACAGATATATTTGTCCCGTTTGGGACATCTCTGAATTTATCACCGTTGTTATCCATTTCCAATGGCAACACCGAACCATGAACGAGCCAACCGGAAGACCATTTATCTTTTTTCCCGAGCTTGAACCCAGAGTTTAGATTGATCTCTGTTCTGGCCATCGCGTTGACGTAAGCATTGACGTAGAGTGCTTCCATTTCATGCGGCTTTTTCAATTCCAGATTCACAAGTCCCGCCATGGATTCATAACCATTTACAACGTTGCCCGTTCCCTTTGTAATTTGAATTGATTCAATCCATGTACCCGGTATAGAACCTAAACCATAGGAACTTTCCAAACCTTTCAGATAAGGAATATTTTCAAATTGAATTTGGGTGTATACGCCATCCAATCCCATCATCTGAATCTTTTTGGCACCAGATACGGCATCCGTGATATTTACATCTACGGATGCATTCGTTTCAAACGACTCGGACAAATTGCAGCATGCGGCTTTTCTTAACTCTCCAGAGCCAATTTCTTCAACATGCAAAGTCTTCAATCGTGAAATGGAATGCGTCCCCTTCTTTACAGAGACCACCACTTCAGGCAATAATTGATCTGAATACAATGTTACGTTGAGCGCTATAAAGCGATCTTTTTTTGTCACCACAATGGTATCCGGATAGTAGCCCATTGCAGAAAAAACAATAGTATCCGGCAACTCTTTCGGAAGGATCAATTCAAACTTCCCATCCTCACCGGTGACTTCACCACGATTTGCACCAAGCAACTTGACTTTTGCTCCGTACAATGGTTCCTTTTCTTTGTTATTTGAGCCGTATACAACTCCCTTTATTTGAGCATTCAATGTGCCAAAGAAAAATACACACAGAATGCAGATTATTGATTTTTTCATTGATGCATAAATTCGTTAATTATTGGTACCAATAATTAACGCGCATCAAATGATCCAGACTTGTTTCTTGAGTAATATTTCCCTACCATCAGGTGGTGGCGGGTGCACATATGTTGTGCGATGTTCCTTCTGTTTAACAGGAGGGAGTTCAATGTTGTAGTAATGCTGAGTCAGTTGAGCAATGACTGGGTATGAAAAGGGTGTTGCATTGTGAACCTCTGCATCAACCTTCATGCTGTAATACTCTACCTCATCACTGCAGCAATCGTCTTCTTCCTTGGAATCTTGTTCCTCTTTCTGACAACATGGTGGAAGGTCTGCATGCATTACTTCTTCTCCACAGTGATCATCGCTTGCATCAAAAATATATGAAATAGCGACACCGTCTTCAGAGCAAATATGCTTGAAAACATTAATGCCAACATTTGCCACGAAAAGAATGGCAAGCAGACAAAAGATCGCTGTATGTTTCACATACTTCATACGTCAAATTTAAACGATTACATTCAAAAGATAAAATCGAGAAACGTATCATTCTTGGATTGTTTCGATTAATTTTGTCAAAAAACGAAGACGATGAACGTACCAGTTACTGTATATGCGGAAATGACTCCAAATCCTTCCACAATGAAATTTGTGGCCAACAAACATTTGCTTGGGACAGGCGATTCAGCAGAATTTAATTCGATGACGGAAGCTCGCGGGTTTTCTCCTCTTGCTGAAGAGTTGTTTAACCTTCCTTTTGTTCAGGGGGTTTTCATCGCTTCAAATTTCGTTACGGTAACAAAGACAGATAACCTTTCATGGGACTTCATTACCATGGAGCTTCGTGAGTTCATTCGCACTTGGTTGAGTGAAGGGAAGGAAGTATTAGTTCAAATGCCTACTAAAAACCCTTCAGCTGAAACCGAAGAAAATAAAGAGCCCGTAAAAACGTTTGAACCTTCAGAGTACGATGATGCCATTCGAGGACTTTTGGATGAGTTCGTTCGACCAGCGGTTGAAAATGACGGAGGAGCGATTGATTTCAGAGGGTATGAAGATGGTGTTGTGACAGTTACCTTAAGAGGTTCATGTTCTGGATGTCCTTCCAGCACTGCGACGCTCAAAGGTGGTATCGAAAGTTTGTTAAAGCAGCACTTACCAGAGGTGCAAGAAGTTGTTGCCGAAAACGGTTGATTATGAAAAAATACCTTGTACTATTTGGTTCAATTGCTTTATTTGCGACCGCAGGTTGCAACAAGGACGTTCATAAAATGGAGGTTGTCAAAGACTGCTCCACGATTTATTTACGCGACAAAGGAGGATTAGATTACAAGGTATGTAATGACGAAAAACTAGCGTCTTATTCTGCCGGAACGAAAATCAAAGTCAGCTACGATGTATTGGAACAATGCTTTGGTCTAATAGAAGACCAAGCTTGCGAGGCCACTCACTTCACGCAAGGCGTTATTGAGGTGACAGAGATTCATTAATGATCATCAGAGCCAACTAAACATTCCGTCCAGATCCTCTTCCTTCACCCACTTACCCATTTTTTCAAGCAGTAGTGCCTTGAGTTCTTTCTCGTTGTAGACATCCTTACCTTTCGTTGAATAGGCCATCTTTTTTTCCGGAGGCGTCATGGCTTTTACTTCTTTCGCGAAGTAGATAATTTCTCCTTTTTCCGTCGCTAAACCAAGAATTGTCCCTGGCAATCCAGCGAATCCTTCCGGACCAACTGAAGGAACTACATCTACACTGAACCAAGCATAAATCCGGGTGGAATCGTTTTGTTCCCAAATTGCCTTACGGCACAAGTAACCGGCGATCTTACGCTTACTTTCGGTCACTTTCCATTTGCGGTCATGAATAGAATCTTTGATATACATTTCCTGCCCCCAACTTTGCATAATCGCCAACTTTTCTTGCTTTTCCCAATTCTGGTAAATCTTGTTATGCGTAGTCAGGTATTTCATGAAGCCCTGCTCCGGCTCATCACTCTCGATTGGCAGGTATGCTGACGTTGAATCATTAAAGAATAGTTCGAACTGCTCTATTTTGTATTTGACATCCTCATTCAAAAAATTCTTAACTCGCGGGTTGTCCTTGAATAACTTGTGAAGATTTGTCTTTCGTTCATAGACGATTCTCCCACTTGTAATCTGTCCATAAGAAGTCGCGCATACCAGTGTCAGCAGTGCAACTACAATAAATTTAGTACCAGCCTTTACCATCTTCTTCTTTCGTTCCTCTGTTATTAAATCTGTATGTCACTTTCAACAGGAAGTACCGCGAAATAATTGTCGTTCGGTAATCCGTAATGATGTTTCCATTCACTTCTCTTCGTGCGTTGATATTCTGGTTGAAAATATCGTTTCCTTTGATTGCTACCTCCAGGTTTTGCGTTTTCAGGAATCGCTTGCTTACTTCTGCATTCAATACGAAGAATTCTGTATCGTAGAATCCACCTCCAGGCTGCGCATTGCGTGTATAGTTACCATCTGATCCAATGGTAAAGCCAAGTGGAAGTTGCCACTTAAATCCAAGACTATAGTTTTCTATCGTAAACGGTGTAGATACGTTCGACAGCGAACTAATTGCATTATTGAAAGAATAGCTACCATTCAAAAAGATTTCTAACGAATCACTCAATAAGTTGAAATTCACATTTAATCCAGGAGTCACTGCAAAATTATCCGTTATGTTTTCCTGTCCCGCCACATAGTTAGTAATTCGGAAATACGAACCATTGAAGCGCGGAGAAATCTCAATCTTTCTTCCTAGGAATGGGAAACCAGCACCACTGTATACAAACGCCGATACATTCCCATCTACGTTCACCGTCTTCGTATTCGTTCTACCAAAGGCGTCGAACGTTGTCTCCGTTGAGAACGCATCATCAGTATACATCACATTCGCTCCTGCCCAAACATAACGACCAGTCAAGGCTTGCCATGTATTGAACATGATATTCAGGCTTTGCATGTAGTTTGGCTGAAGATCTGGATTACCGATCTGCAATCTATTAGGGTTTCGGTTGTCCTGTACAGGTGCCAAATCATTGATAGAAGGTTGTTGTGAGCTCGTACGGTAATTGATCGTAAGTCGCTTACTCATGCTCGGTTTGAATTGATATCTGAATTGTGGTAAAATATTGGTGATATTCTGATTTACCGTATTACCAGTGATTTGATTTACATTGGCGATATCGATATTTCTCACTTTCACTCCAATGCTTGCATTGTGCTTGCTTGATTCATAATGGAATCTAACCCCACCTCTGTGTTGATACTTGGTGTTATCAAAAATATTCGATAGACTAGAATTAAATGTTGTATAACCCGATACAGAATCCGTGAAATCAAATGTACTTCGGTCTTGTTCGCTGAATCCATATTGGAATAAATACTCTAATTCAACCTTGAATTTCTTGGCAATTGGTTCGATATACGTGAGTGTTCCGTAGTGATTCGTATTCGAATTATCGTTGATTCTTGATTGATTCAACAGTGTATCTTGAAGCGTTCCAGTGTAATAATTCGTCTGAGAAGCAAGTAAACCGTCCGTACTATTGTCCACAAGCGAAAGGTCATAACGCAACTCTAACTCACGCTTTTTCTTCATGAACTTTCGGTTCACGCGAGCAAATCCTCCGACCGTATACCCAGTTGACTTATCTTCATTACGAATGGCCGTACCTAAGGTTTGCGTACCATCCGTCTGGAAGAAATCTGAAATCTCCGCATTTTCCGTTGTACCGCGATCTAAAGTAACCGAAGGCTTTATTTGCAATGTAGTCAACGAATCCAATCTCGTTTCAAAATTCAAATTGAAACGATGCGACTCATTTGCGGTATAGTTGCGAATGGAATCATCCGTGAAGTAAGTTGTATCTGTTAAGAAATACTGAGATTCACTTGCTGATGTCGCGTCTAGTCGATCATTATAATAGGAGTAGTTGAAGCCAAATTTTGTCCGGTTTTTCTTCCCCCATTTATCGCTGAAGTAAATTCCCGCCTTCAATGTTTGAGGAACACCATTCGTATTCGCTCGTGCATTTGGGTCCCATCTATTACCACCCGTATCTTCATTTTCAAGGCCAAATTTATTCATATCACCCCAGCCAAAACTTGAGCGTGGTGTATTAGAACCTAAAGCAAATACTGAAATTTTTTGCGCTCCATTAAAACGATTCAAGAGCAGTTCTCCTTCATAAAATGCTGTTCCAAAATCGTATGGATTTCCATTAATTGAATTTGTAACCGCAAAATCACTGGCTCCTGAAATACGCCCAAAGTATCCTTTCTTCGCGTCATCCTTGAGCTTTAAATCCAATACTTGAATTTTCTCGTCGTCTCCCCCAATTCCTTCATCATTCTCCTTTTCATAAACCTGCACCTGCTCAATTCCATCTGCACCAAGGTTCTTCGTGGCTATGGTCGGATCCGTTCCGAAAAACTCATCTCCGTCTACCAAAACCTGACTAATTTCCTGCCCCTGAGAAGTTATTTTACCATCCTTATCTACCTTGATTCCTGGAAGTTTCTTCAGAAGATCTTCTACCACGGCTCCTTCTGCAACGTTGAATGAATCAGCTACATAAACCAACGTATCTCCACGATAAAAAATAGGTTCTCTATTCGCATAGATCACCACTTCTTCAATTTCCTGCGACTTGCCGAGTAACTTGACTTTCGGAATATTGATTTCATAATTTTCCGCATGCCCGAACATGTAATATGTCTTGTCATCCATGTCAGGATGATCAATGATCAGCGAGAAGGTATCGACTTCAAAGCCGCTTAATTCAAACGTTCCATCTTGCCCGGTTCTTGCAAAACCAAGGAGTAGCGAATCCTTCATACGAACTCCCATGACCATGGCATTCTTAAGTGGTTTTACTCCTGTAGAGTCATAAACCGTTCCTGTGACTTTCATTTCTTGTCCAAAAGCGCTTACGCTGAGCAAAAAAGCAAACATCACCAGGGAAAACTTCATGAAATTATTCATTGATGCTAAAGTTTTATTCAATACAAGTATACGCGAAAGGTTCTCTCTCCTTACACCTAAAGTGTTTAAAGGTTTTTATATGGGATGAGGGGGCGCAGGTCAATTTTAGCACAATTATTTACTAGCGGACAACTGCCGACAACAGTATTTGGTACTCAAAACCTTCCCCTGCATCTTCAACCGTTTCAAAATTGATAGTCAATGGGACACCAATCATCGCAGTTTCATTTTCCTGTAGTTTTTTGATGGTTTGGTCCACGTATTGAACAACCAACGAGGAAGAGAATGCCTCCGGGTCATTGCCGCCAACAATTAGGTACAAAAAGGCTCCTTCCTTCACAAACCCTTGAAAGGTAGTGTTGAATTCTCCTTCCTGATTCAGTATTTCCAATGCATGTTTCATGTCGCAGTCGTGCTTATCAACTAACTCGTATGACTCTACATCCAAGTCTTGTTCGTAGATCGCTGTTTTCTGCTTTGTAATGATTGGCTCTTCATTCTCCCCATAATAAGAAACACGTTCAACAAAGTGCATTTCCTCGCCCTCTCCCGTTTCAAACAACTCCATGCTTGCAAACTTGCGGTTATCCTTGAAGTAGAAAACGTTTTTAGCAATGGTCATACTCTCTTGTGTATAGTATTCTACCATTTTTACCATTTCATTCTTGTCATTGACGAAGAACTCTACTTCGGTAGACTGCCCATTTCCCTTAGAATAGTAAAGACTGTTCCCAGCTGCAAGCGAATCATTTGCTTCGATTCCAGCAATGTACTCATCAAAGGCTATCTCGTCTTCATTGGGCACATATACTTCTGGCGTATCATCCTCTGCCACAACTGGCTCCGCTTCACCGCAGCTTGTGAAGCCAAACATGGTCATTGAAACGGCTACTGTAAAAAAGGCAATTCTTTTCATATCTCTTCTTTCTTCTGGAATCATTGATTTCCACAAAAGTAACAAGTTTTATCCCCAAAAAGTGCTTTGAATGCTTGTTAATCCAAGAAGACTGTGTATATTTGTAGCCGCTAATCAAAAAGATCATTTGATCAACCGATTAGAATACATCGCGGGGTGGAGCAGTTGGTAGCTCGTCGGGCTCATAACCCGAAGGTCGTCAGTTCGAGTCTGGCCCCCGCTACTACCGGAAACAGTAGGTTTCAGAGAAAAAGACTTCCAGAAATGGAAGTCTTTTTTGCTTTGGTGTTACAAATTGGTGTTACATTTTTTTGTTTTAGGGCTTAAAAAACTCTAAACCCCTGATTTGCTTTCATAATAACTTCCGTATTCGTATAATGCTTCTTGAGTACATCAATATCCGAATGATCACTGATAATGGTTGCTTTGTCACCGAAATAGTTTACCAATGCAGTGAGATAGGTTTTTCGAAGGTGCTTTAATCGAATATCTCGCTTGCTTCCTGTCAGCTTCCAGAAATGCGTAAAGGCTTTTGAAAGGAGTTCACCTAAAGAATCTCTCTTTGCCTTTTCATCCGGCGCAATGAGGTAACGGTCAGTTCCCTGATATTCCTTTATTCCGAGTTCATTGAGTATTTTCCGCAACCCTTTAGTTACAGGAATGGTCTTCTCGTACATGTCCTCTTCTTTTGTAATACCTTTTGCGCGGTTCACTTTGTAGTTGTCAATCCGCATACAGAATGGATTTCCTTTATCATCGAATTCGATATCCGAGAATTTAAGGGTCATGAATTCTTCCCTTCTCAGTCCAGTTTCAAGAGCAATCAACATGGCAGTCGATATCCAGTCTCGATAGAAATTTCTTCGATACCCAGACGGCGAAACACCAACACTGTTTTCCTTGGTTATGACATTAAGAAGACTTTCAAGTTCCTTTTTTGAAATGACAAGGTTGTCCTTTCGCTCTTTTCGTCTAACTACTCCAACAAAGGGATTCTTGATTTCATAACCTTTCTCTTCCATAAGCCATGCGAAGAACTGACGGTATTGCGCCATGACTTTGTTGTAGGTCTTGTTTTGATAATTAAGATCGTTCAATAAGTAATCATGAAGCAATCCGACTATTTTGTCATCTACTTTATCTATGTGGAAAATAGTATGGTCAATTTCATGTGACTTGAGACATAAGCAGAAGTATTTGAAATACCGCTTCACATCATCGATATGTTTGTCGCTACGTTCTTTTTTCTTGTGTTCTTCAACCCCTTCATTGTTCAAATAGCGAATAAAACTATCCATGCACTCGATGAGATAGATAAGCTTTGTTTCTTTTGTATGAGTTTCTGGAATAAGTTGATAAAAGGATGATTCAAGTTCCTGTTCAAATTCAAATTTCAATGTAATTGCCTCCTGTAAATCCGTCGTATTTAGGATGCGTTTCTTTCGTTTTCTACCTTCAGTATGAGGAACAACCACTGAAGCTCGGAAGGTATGAAATTCAGGATACTCACAAGAACTGAGTCGTTTCTTGGTTAGCTGACACTTTCCTGCCCCCACAGTTGTCTTACACTTCTGACAATAAGCATAGATTCCTTTTACTCTGTCTTTCTTGCTATATATGATTGATTTCATAAGTCTTCTAGCATTTGTAAAAACTCAGTCACCTCCCCTTTTCGCTTTCGTTGTTGCTTCGCTACATGGTCTCTAAATACATGGGAAAGAAGTGTGTCCATATTTCCTTCAATGTAATGGAGAGCCATTTCTTTCCAGTTCGTGTGCTTTGCTCGTAGATGATTGATAAAGGGTTTATAGAACGACAGAAGAAACTCGTATCGATTCACCAGTTTTTGCTTTCCCTGAACGATAACGCAGACTCCATTGGCATTGCACCATGCCATAACAGATCTCATATCCTTATACCCCAAAATACTTTGTAGCTTGGCGAGTACGATGTATGAGTCTTCTCTTATGTTGGATATTCCCATAACTAATCAAAAGAATTAACTATCGAATGAAAAAAATGCATTAAAAACACAATAAAAGTAATTTTCATGTCTAAAATACATATTTAGTTGTCGGTTTCCAAGTTTTTTATGTAAATTGGACACAGAAATAAGTTAAAATATGCAAATAGACAATACAGCACATGAGATACTTGCTCAGAATATGAAGCGGTATAGAGAAGCTAAGGGATGGAAAAAATCAGATCTGGCGCGTCACTCAGGAATTGATGCTTCGCATATTTCAAACATTGAAAATGGGAAGAAGCGCATTGGGCTTGAACTGATGGAAAAAATAGCGCTTGCGCTAGGAATTGAACCTTTTGAGATGATACGCCCCTATGATGTTGGTCACATTGGGCTTGGTGAGAAATTGTCTATGATTGAAGAGCTTCACCCGATGAAGAAACAGGCTATTGAGCAGATGATTAATGCTTTCTTGAAGGAGAAGGAGTTGGAGGGGTGAACCTGCAACCTCATTATGCTAAATGATGTGGTCGCACCCCAAGACCACGAGAAGGTGAAGACTGCAACAATTATTAGCTTAAATAAAGTAGACAATACGTTAGCAAATTTTCCTTGCTTTATCTAATGCTATTTGAAATGAAAAAGGTGTGGATTTAGCTTCAACATATCGTTTTTCCGAGTCATTAAGAAGTAGGTTCACAAAAAAGAACTTCACGTCATCTGTAGCTCGGTTTAAATCAGCCCTGATCTCCTGTAGTGTTTTCCTCACTTTCATAAATGACTCATCTTGTTTTGACAAATTGTTTATTATCACATTGATTAATGTGCGGTTCTCGTGGTATTCAAAACCTTCAACATCAAGATCATAAACAAGATGAAAAAGCCTCTTAATTAGCGAATAGTCATTTGATTTTATTGCATTATACTCTGCGATAACATTAGTATGTAGAGTATTTACAAGATCTCCTCGGAAATTCTCTACAAAGATGAATAGGGCATCTTCGTGATTTAGCTTAAAGAGCATACTCAGCGCCTCTCCCCAATACTGAGATTCAGGATTAGATAACACAGGACTTAACTTTTCCAATATGAAACTGCGATAATAAACCGGTGCTTCGTCAGACAACCTTTTTAAGCAGGTCCATGCACTTCTCGTACTCATATCCGTGCAGTGATCAGTGAGAATTGATTTGTCATCAGTGGATTCAAGGTACTGGTTCAAAATCTCATCTTGAGGATAAATATCTGGGTTTAGGAGTAAGTATTCTCTCACTTCTCCAAAAACCTCAGTGTAGTTGTTTGCAAGGGCATACTCGATATGTTTTTTCCAAATCGCAGATGCGATGTGCTTCTCGATATTTTCACATACTTGTTTTCTCAAAAGAGATTTGTCTTTTATTGAATTAGCTAAGTCTTTAAAACCTTGTTCAGATTCACCGTAAGTCATTAAGCGATAATACTCTAAACAATCTAAAAGGAATTGTTGAGAAAGTTGAATCGTAAAGCTTTGATCCTCATAAAAATCCAAGATTGTAGTTAGCGATTTCAGTGCATTCTGACTGGTTCTTGAAATGTTAAAACTTGATGGGTCATTAACTTTTACGATTATTTTACTGAACTCAAATGCTCGCGCATACGACTGAACAAATTCCTCAACTTTTTTCCTCAGATCGTCAGGAAAATTCTCGGTTTCGTGAAGTTTTTTAAAGCCCTCATATCTCTCTCTTAGAAGATCGAGTTGAAGGTCATCATTTTCAAGTAACTCTTTAACATCATTCACCCCAAGAGGATCTCGGAATCTGGATAATCTCCAAGCCACTGAATAGGCTAATGGATGATTAAGTTGATTCATCTCAGGTATTTCATAAAACTCTCTATCCCATGAATTAATCTCTCGACGACTTGCTTCGCTAGCGTTTTTGTGTTCGAACAGATTTAGGACCTCCTTGATCAGCGATGATTGGTTGAGAATAATCTCAAACTCTAAAAGTTCGCGACTTATCCCTTCTTTCAGTTTAGTATCGAAGTAACTCTTCGGACGTATATCAAAAGTGAATTCATGCCCGAGTTTTACAGCTTCAATTTCCCATTCTTTTGCCAATTCGTACTTTCCGTAACTATTTAAGATATTCCTGAAACCTTGAAGGTGATCCGTCTCAACATTATTCCTTTTTAGCTCTCCAATAATAAATGCCAGCGATTTTTTATCAGCAATTCGCGCAAGTAACCACTTCGACTCTCCAAACTCTACATTATTGAAAATGTATTTAAAAGCCTTAGTTTGTTTTTTGGTTGCATTGATAACAGAGGTAAATACATCATCACGATGAAGGAAAAAATCCTTACCACCAACCTCCAAAAACTGACTACAAAGGTCCTCTACGAAATTATTGTTTCGTTCTGCGAACCAAGTGACTCGTTCAAGTATTTTACTGAAGCTGTCTTTAACGTGATTTCGTGTCAATTTACCAGAATAGGAGATGAATTGAAGAAAATGTTCTGATAATTCCAATTTGAGAATGATACTGTCGAAATAAAACTGCCCGAAACGGGCTGTATTATCTTCAATTTCTCGTTTTTCAATCTCATGGAAGTATTTATACTCCCGTATCAGAAAGTCAAAATAACTATCCGGTTTTTCAACGTCAAAAATCATCCTTAGTATAGCGCTGTTAACCGCAGCGTGAGATTCACCTTGGAATATTTCAATTAAACTGCTGATTATACCTTCAGAAGTTCTATGCAATTCAAAGTTCTTTAAACTTGAAATAAGATTGGCTTTTTCATCCAAAGAGGTCGCATTACTTCGAAGTAATGAGTTATATACCTTCAACAGTTTTTCCCTTTCGAATAAATCCATTTCAGAAATTAAATCAGTTGCAGATTTACGGGTACGAAAATGGCTCGAAGAATCTGCAATAAAGGCTAACAGAAAATTGAAATTTTCTCGACTATTACCAAATCGTGCAAAGTCGTGATCCATAACAGAGGTTCGAGTATTTATCCACAATGTATCTTCTACACATTGTTGCCTAAAATAGTTCTGAAATACTTCTGTCCGGAGTTGATCTGTAATTAAGTTTGAATCAGAGTTAATAAGCAGCTCCACTGATCCTTCTAACATCCAATCTCTTAAATCTGAGAAAAGTTGACTTTCCAAATCAAAGTTGAGTAAAAATGTAATGACATTGTGCAAGCTAGGATGAGCATACGTTGTCCCCTCTATTCTAACTAATCTGATAATATCTTTGAAGGTTAATTTTGATAAGGCTTCTGCAAAGAAGTATTCTTGAATACTTCGATGTTCGAAAAACCAATTTTCTTGTTCTCGATCACTATCAATAAGTCCAGCCTGTATAAAGTTGTCATAGTTCGAACCATCGTCAACAACTTCGCAAAGAGCGTCATCGGATATGACAGTTTTTTGACTTAACTCGTTTACAATTGAGACTGTTTTAGCGTCTTTGCGAAATTGAATTCTATCAAAACCAAATTTTTTAAACTTAGTCTTGTGGTCAATTCTTAATCGTTGACTAACGTAACGCCCCCATAAATGAGATAAGTTGTTTTGAATAATGCCAGAGGAATTAAACTCAGTCACTACAAGTTTAAGTTGTGAGGGATTAGATAGAAACGCTCGAATATTATACAATGTTCTTGACTGTTTTTCATCGAGTGTTCTATCGGGATCTTTTGTTTTATTAAATAAGTCTAGTGATGCTCCAAACGAGAGTGGTGCAAGAGAGTAGGTTTTAAACTTTCCAATTTCATTATAAATTCCCTTGGCAATGCTTGATCTGCAACTCAATAAAAAATGCACGTCATCTCTGTCTAAACCAGAAATAAGTGTATTCAACTCAGAAAGGAAATGATTCCGATCAGCAATTTCGTCAATACCGTCCAAGATGAAGATAGGCTGTTTAAATTCAGCGAACCGATCAAAACTGACGTAATCAAGAAGTGATCTGTTTGAAGTAAAATCACGTAAATTGCGAAATATCGGAACTAAATTTTCTTTGGTACTATCCCAAAGAGCAACGGCCAAATTATGTAGCTCAGAAGTTTTTCCAATTCCGGGATTACCAACGAGTATTGTGTATCGTTCACCTTTAATTACTTCAATTATTCTCTCACCTTGATCATCGTCCAGCTCAAACATGGAATAGCTTTCTACCTGATCAAAATCCTTTTTACAATACCTCGGCACGTAATTCTCAGGAATGCTAATATTTCCTATAAAAAACTCTCTTGAAGCCTCAGGTATACTTGACTTATGCTTGAACGAATCTGCAGCCTTGACACTTCCGAACAGCTCATTGAAATAACTCCTTAAAGGAGAAAGACCAGCGTAAACAATTTTTCCTGATTCTCCATCATCAGGTACTTCGATAATTATGCCGACAGAATGGGTGTTGTCTTTGTTAGAGATAAAAACAGGTGATCCCGAGAGCCCTCTGAGCCATTCCGACCCGGTTATACCATCAAAGCTTTCTAAATGCTTTTTATCGATTTCACATCTGAAGCGATATTCTGAACCTTCTTCCAGTTCATCAAAAAGAACAAATCTATTACTTGGTGATTCACTTTTATTAGGCGCCACCCCACGATACACCAACTCATCCAAAGAGTTAAGTTTATCGTCATTCAGTTGAACTTGGGGAAAGCTTTCTTGATCCGCTATTTCTTTACTCGGTATAATTTTCAAAACGCATACATCATACAGATCATAGTTAATCTTCGGATCAAAGGCACTTTCAATACTAAATTGATGACTATTTACTTGGAAAGAGTACTGTTGTAGATTTGGTTCTTCATTGAACTTATCACCATAAAGGCAATGTGCGGCAGTAACACAGTAAAATGAATTATCGAGGGAAATCAAAAGTCCGTTTCCTCTATGCTCTCCCTCGAAGAGTAACCTCCCGCATACTTTGTACTTATTTTCTTCTTTCATAGCGGTATAGACTTTTGATGTTTGAATTCAATATTATATTTTCGGCGTTCTTCTGGAGTTAGTAACCAATCTAGCTCTGATTGAACATAGTTGAATATAATTTCAACTTTGTCTCCAACACTTTTTCTCTTTCCAAAATGAGCAATTCGGACGATTGCTTCGCGGTGCGGATGGTAATATGGCCCCGCTCCATTTGTAGAGATTATATAGCGGTTTGTCCGTAGGAGATTTAGTAGGCGAGATGTGGTATTGTTTTTACTTCCGTGATGACTAATTTTAACAATATCTATCTCAAGCCTATCCTTGTGCGAGTATCCCATAGATTCGAGACAATTACATAACACATCTGGGTGCGCATCTCCAAGGAAAAGTATTGACTTATTGTTGTGTTCAGCAATAAAGGCGATTGAAGAGGCATTGATCAAATCTCGTTCCCAATTTTTTGTTCCCTCATCTTGCTCAACTATTTGATCGAATGATTGAAAATTTTTCTTTCTGAGTGATACTTTACTTTCAGTGACTTTCTCCTTCTTTTCGTTCTGCTTTATGAGTTCTGCATTCCACGTTGCCACAAGTTTTTCAAGTATCTCTTTGTTCGGTGAAAGCAACTTCAATGTTAAACCATCAATTTTTATCTCGTTCGATAGATCCGGATCAAAAAGAGCTGCATAAAAATCGACCTTCCGTTCTTTCAAGAGTGATCGTAAATTTTCACCATGAACTAAGCCTACTTTGCTTTCTTTTTTAGGTGTTAAAATCAGATCAGGAGTATTCACATATACTGGACCTTTAAACTTAGAGACAATTTGCTCGTCGTTGAATATTTTTAGTAAACCGCCAATATGATCATAATCAACATGCGTAAGGATAACTCCTTTAAGAGAGTTTATAGAATTAGCAATCTTTCTGATTTCTTTATATGTTCTCGGTATACCACCATCTATAAGAATATAATTTGCTAAGTCATTACCCCAAAATAATACAAATGAATCTCCCCTGCCTGCTGATAATAGTTCTAATCTCATTAAAAAAATGTCATTCTCGGTTAGCTTAATCCTGGCAATAGTTTTTGAAGCCAAAACAATTGCTTTCGTTCATCGGCATTTCTAGACCAACTGCCTTTATATTCATTAATCCAATCAATTGCATGTCTAACTCCAGCTTGGTCATATGCCATATCTCTCATTACGCTGAGAAATTTTTCATATAGATTGTCTCCAGAGAAGAAGTATCTATTGATGATCCATTTTTCCATTTCGTAGGAGTCAAATGGGCGACCTGAATTTGCATTCCAATGTTTACATAGTCTGATTACGTTTCTCACAATATTGTTTCCATATCCCTGATTTTTCTGCGATAACAGATTGTTTAGATCATTCGGAACAGTATCGGTCCATGCATCGTTTCTACTCGGAATCTTGTAGGTCTCATTACCCCACCAATCCCGTTCTTTAAGACAAGGGACTACATCAAACATTATATGGTTAAGTTCGAGTTTAACAGTTGGAAAGTCTTTCTTCACATTCGATCTCGGATAAGAGCGCGCTAATGCATCTTTGATATTATTCCGATATGTCCCCGGAGTATAAGTCGCGTGGTAAGTGTTAAATACTACAAGAATATCTACATCCGAATGTGAATCATATCTTCGAGGTAAGATGGTGTTTCGTGTGTAGGATCCGAAGGGAACAATAGCTGAAGTTGTATGTAAAAGCGTATCATTTAGAACCTTTTTCACTTGGTTTAGTGAACTCTTTATTCGATCTCTTTCAATGCTATTGTAGCCCAGTACTAATTCCTGTTGAGCAAATTGAGTAAGCTTGTTATTTATACTTATTGACATAGTTCTAAGGTTTTTGAAACCAATTATCCGTTTCGGGGTCTTTGCCTTCTATTTTTCTTTTAGCCCATTTTCTTGCGAAACTTGGGATCTCAGGTTTTTCACTAGTATCAAGCTTAACTTGTATTTTTTTGAGGTTTTCAATATCCTGAGTCGAAACTTGATTAAGAAAAAAAACATTTCTTATTTCTTTGTGTAGGGCTAGGTACTTTTCTCCAACTCTTTTATGTTTTGATCTATAGTTTTTGTTTTCTTCTTGATTCCATAATAATAGAGCGATTGTTCCGAACAAAGCAGTTGCAGATAGAATTTGCCCTGCTGATCGAGTTATTTCAAAAATTGAGATAACATTTAATAAAGCGCATCCCCAAATTGTAAATGTCAGGAGTTGTCTTCTTAAATCACAGGCTTTAAAATGTCCTTTAGCTGAATGAATGGTTTCTTCGCCCATCTTGCGCAATAGTTCTTTTTCACTTTCCATTGAAATAGCGTTTTATTGATTGCCCGCTAGTTTGTTCCGCGCCCCCATCATGATGAATAAGGTGGTCGCAGCGAATTATTCAATCTAGGAATTACAAGTTACGCAAAATAGGCAAACATACTTAGGGTTAATCGTAGCGTTTTTAATATTTACTATAGTTCTCTATTAACGTAAACCATTTGTTTCACTACCGACATGTCCCACCATTCAAATACAATGTTATTCTACTTGCCAATATGGTCATTTAAAAAGTTAAGAATCTTTAATCAACCTTAAAGAATAATAACCGTAACCATTTTCATCAGGAATAGAAACCTCTCTAAAATTCACCTGCCCTTTAAATAAATACCAATTATTGAGTATTTTTTCTTGGCCTTCAAGAGATATTGTCCAAGTATAGCCCACCCTATTTAATCCAAAAAAGTTGGATTCAATTGTTGAGGACCAAAACGCTTCTTCCGTTCGACCATGCATATATTCAGGACTAATCACAAAACTCAAATTAAATAATGAATCACTGGAGAATTTATCAATAACATCATTGCTCTCACAGAATTCTAAATCCTTTATTGTTTCATGAGGTACCATCTTACCCCCAAAATGATCAATCAATTGGCGCCATTCCGAATTAGTGGGTATATGCCAACCTTTAACCTCATTAGATGCTTCAAACGCTTGTTTGAGGTTATAAAATCGATAGGAGGTATCTCTTATTGTTTTCAATACTGTTCCTTCTACGAACAAATTAAGGTTCTCCGCCATCCAAATTTGATTACCAATTTTTACGGTTTTATACTTTCGATCCCCGATCCTTATTGTACTGAATGAATCTTCTGATAAAGATAGCTCAGGTACGACTCCTGTACCCTGCATATCTTCATAATCTGATGATCCAAATAAAGACGGCAAGTCAGCTATACCTGTCACAAAAACAAATATCCCAATTGTGGCGGCCATAATTGTTAGCACTTTAAAAAATTTCATGAACCTTAGCTTAACATTGATAATCCTTTTACTTTAAGCAATCACATTCGGAACATGATCAGATTTAGTTGATTTAAACATCTGGTGCATAAACCACTAAGTAGTTTCAAAATCCCATG
Organism: Flavobacteriales bacterium UBA6051; assembly: GCA_002427735.1. Classification (GTDB taxonomy): domain Bacteria; phylum Bacteroidota; class Bacteroidia; order Flavobacteriales_D; family Crocinitomicaceae; genus UBA4466. The sequence goes on along the minus strand of DIYP01000006.1, from coordinate 28,117 downwards.
TTAATGATTCGGTCGTCAGACAAACTGTTGTAGACTACAATTCAATCATCAACAAATCAATAATCTCTGGATGCCGCCCGATGATTTTATACTTAGCCTCATATTTCTCCAAATCGTCTATCGCGGCTTTTATATATTGTTTTCCAAATGTTGAATTTCGGCTTGACGTAATCGCTTGAACATAATATTCCAGCGCTAAATCAATACTATCCTGCACCAAATATCCAAGACCAATATTGGCCTCCACCCATTCCATGTCTTCCTTACATAGCGTAAGCGCCTTTTTCCCGTATTTAATGGACTCATCAATTTTCCCATTCTCGAAATATGTCCAACCCAAATTACCGAATACATTTGCCTGATCTTGATTCTGACATGAGCTCTCTCCGTCCACACAGTTCTCCTTTATTCCACGCTCAAAATTTTTACGATCAACTTCATTCCACATTGAAACTTCGTCAAAAGAGTAATTAGAAATCAAATACTCCGTCATACACGTCGCCATCGATTCTGCGATTGAACGCTCTACATCATTCTCCAATAAATTCTTCCGAAACTCTTCATGCATTGCATCCGCTATCTCCTTTGACCAGGAGCCTTCAGTTGAGAAGTCCACAATAGCGACAACCTCAATTCGTATATTCACAGCATCCATAGCTCCAGGATTCTTCAAGCCTAAGTAAAGAGTCCCTGAAGTAACATCATCAATTTCTACTACTCCCTGTTTTGCATTGTAAATAGACCCTTCAGTATACCTTGCTATTGTCCCAAACCACTTATCATCCTTACTCAAAAACTTATTAATATTCTCGTGGTCACACAATAGAATATCCGCACTTCCCGTTCCTCGAGGAACTTTAATATACGAGGTTAAACTGGAAAGAGAGCCTTGCGTCGACAGTGCTGAAACCAATTGAAAAGATAAATTAAGTGCTTCTGTACCTGAGTAATCTGGTGTAGTCGAAAAACTGTAATACCACTTTTTCGTATTCTTAGGTAGGTCGACTTTAATGTATGTTCGTGATTTACCGCCAAGCATGGCACGGCCTCCTCCATTAAGTGCCACAGAGCGTTCTGGAATGAGCGTAACAACAGAATCGGAAGATTGTCCTATTGCAGCAAAACTGAAAAATATAATTAGTAGTAATGAATACCCCTTCATCTTGATTGCGGTTAAAGTTATAGCCGATTGTTTAGTTTATGAAACTACTGTTTAGGAGTCTTATAAACAACAGGTATTTATACCCTTTTACAGATTGCAATAAATACTCTTTTCAATGCTGTAATGAAGATCACCACTATACATTAAGTATTTCTACTCAACTGCACTTTTCTAGTCAAAACAATCTCATTCGCCTTTCTTTTGAAAGAAAATTCTTACGAATTTTCCTCAACCATTCATTTCAAATCGAACTGTCAAAAGAAGAACTATCTCATTGCTAAATTCATCCATAACAGCAAAAAAGTAAACGCGTACATTCATTTTTAGAGCAATTACTCCAAACATATCCGTTTACTTTCTGTCTTTGTTAACGCTCCCATGAGTCCCTTTCTTCTTGAAGTAGTTCTTCGCTTTCCACAAGCTCTGTAATTTCTTCGGTACTTTCTTTTGTAGAGTTTTCTTTTGTTATTCGTAAAAATTCCGTCATAGAGACGGAATTTTTACGGAAGGTTTGAAGTAAGGTGCGTAAAATATTCGGAGTTTTCCACGGCGCTGCTCTGGAGTCTCAAGGACATTTCCATTAAAGTCAGTGACCTTTATCAGGCGCTTTTTTACAAGCGAATCAATCGCACTTGAGATAGTTTTGTCCGATAGATTTGTCTTTAACTGAAACTGATAGCCAGTAATCCAATCGCGCTTCTTTCGGCCTCCATTGCCATCTATCCAACCTACCGTCTGTCTAAAAATTGTTAAAAGCACCACTGTTTCAGTGGGCTTCAAAACTGCCAAATACTTATCGAAAAGCGTATTTGGAATCGGCGTTACATTTCTCATGTTACGCTTCGATTACCGGTAACTGTTGATCATGGGATGGGAAGATTTGAAAATCTGCTTCGGGTTGATGGTATAGTTGCATAAACCATCCCCCATTCTCGGTAACTTTAATGACTCCAATCTTGTTATACAGCTGTTTTTCTCCTTCAGGAGTACTGATAGTGCGTTTGCTACAAATGTTAAAGTATTTCATACGTGTTTAATCTAGCGCGGGGTTACTCTACTAAAAAAAGCCTTGCAGGTGTGCAAAGCGAAAAATAGACTTGACAAAATGTCCGAAAACAGGTGTTGTGCGACATTGATTCAATTTATATTAAACCACCCTATGGTGATTCTTCTTCGCTTTACGGGTGTAGTTTAAATTACTTAAAGTCGTTACTTTGTAATGAAACCCACAAAGGCTGTTTTTAGTTGATAAGGCGCTGTAGCAAGCCTATCACTGATTCTGATTTTGTGCAAGATTAAGTCGTTAAGTACTTTCCTGCAATACTGATAAACTTCTTTTGAGAGAGCTGCAAATAATGAAAGGATGATTCAGGTTTTACGTGTCTGAGTACTGCTTGAACATCTCGAACATTTGCTCCATTATCAAGCATTTCATGTGCCTTCCCATGTCTGAAGCTATGCGGAGTGAGCGGTTTGTCAATCAACGCTAAATCACAAATTTCTCTGATCCATCGCTGAACTGTCCTGGTTGTTAGTGGGCGTTTTAGTCTTCCACCAATGAGCAGCGCATCTGAATCTGATTCCGAGCATATACGAATACCCAGATAATGGGTCAATAGATCATCTGTTCTTTTTGACCAAACTACCCTGTTGTAGCGCATGCTTTTTCGACTTCTCACTTTTGCGGTTCTTAGTCCATTCTCGTCCACTTCGGAAATACTATCTAGTGTCATCTCACACAATTCGGAGACCCGCATTCCAGTATCCCACAATAGGTTTACGACAAGTCTTTTGACTAGTTCATCGTATGTTCCCTCTATGGAAAGTGCTTCGTTCATGTCCTCAAAGTCATGCTTTGTAACCACTTCCCTGTCGGCTGTGATAAAACGCATGGGGATAATCTCTTTTGGGCTAAAATTTACTTTCCGCCTACCGTGCCAAAACCCAAAGAAATTCTTGAGTATTCTAGCACTGAATGCTACTGTGCTTGGACTATAACTTCGCTCCATGAACTTATGGTAAGACACGATATCATCGCCCGTTATTTCTACTAATTGATTCTTATACTTTGTAATGTACTTTTTGAAATGATCCAATCGTACTTTATATCTGTCGCAGGCCGAAGTCGTGTGCGATTCCTTCCACTCCAAATATTTTATAATTGCTGTTTTAATATCCATAGTTAAACATAAAAGCCCCGCCTAGGATCAACTAAACGGGGCTTTTATGCAGTCCATTGATTGAACTGAACAAAAACTACTCGATGTTGATCCCAACCTGTATGCACAGGCAGCCATATAACTGGCACGAGCAGACTTAAATAATTTAAGCTACCCCATCAGTATATCGCATCTTTACTTTTTAGCAAGTCTTTATTATTGAAATAATGCTCCCCTTTGAGATTCATGCGGTTTATGATATAATGGTCGTAACTAAGATTTAGATAGACTCAAAGGTGTTGACATACCTTACCATCTATTGCATACCATGCAATACTCAAAGCCACATAATCCACATATTGTCAACAAGTATTATTCACCTTAATACTTCTCTTTTGTGTTTGATATCATCTATTTTGCTCGAACGAACTTTAGGAATTCGAGACAGGTATTTGGAATCAAACTCGCTGATTTATTTCAGCACTTATACGCCTTTGGGCGATCTGGTAGTGGAAAAACTACTATGCTTTCAACGATGGCTATTCAGAGTATTCAAAAGAAATACGCAACCTGTTTTTTCGATCCACACGGGGATGCGGTCAAAAGGTTATATGAGCGTATTGATACTTCTAAGAGAACAAACATCACATATTTCGATTTAACGAATCAAAACATTCAGTTTGGCTATAACCCTATTCGCTCAGTCCCCTATTCAAAACGATCACTTGTTGCAGGATCAATTCTTGATGTATTTCGCAGGTTATGGAAAGCCGCATGGGGTCCAAAAATGGAACACATATTACGTATGATTCTATTAACACTTTTAGATCAACCATCCGCTGACTTCTCCCATATCAACAGAATTATTCTGGATAGTAGCTATAGAGCAAGCTGTCTCAAGAACGTACAAAACAGCGATGTGCGTTTATTTTGGGAGCGTGAATTCCCGAAGTACAACCTTAAAAGTGACTTATTACCAATACTAAGTAAAACAGGCGCCTTTCTTGCACATCCAATCGTTCGTAGAATACTCATTGAAAACAAACAGCAGATTTCTATTCGCCGTATAATGGATAGCAATGGAGTGCTCTTGATCAATCTGGCCAAAGGTTCGGTTGGAACTGATGTTGCGCATACGATTGGTAGTCTTTTACTTACTACCCTCGCATCTGCATCATTTTCAAGAATCGATACACCAGAACACCTTCGAAAACCGTTTATCTGTTTTATTGATGAGTTTCAAACACTCACCAATGCGGATCTGGTATCTGAAATGCTCTCTGAGATGCGGAAGTTTAAAACAGCTCTTGTTCTCAGCAATCAATTCTTACATCAACTTGACCCTATGGTTAAGGCAAGTGTTCTGGGAAACTGTGGGACGCTGGTCTGTTTCAGACTGGGAGTAGCCGACGCTAAACTGATGCAGGCGGAATTCTACCCCGTCTTTAGTACAGAGGATTTTACTTCGCTGGCCAAAGCATCCATATACCTGCGCTTGCTTATTGACGGAACACCATCACGACCATTTTCTGCTGATACCATCATGTGATTTTACCGAGTCACCTTTATTAGCTTAACCACTCTAAAACTCATGAAAACCCCTATTACCTATTATGGTGCAAAGCGCCGTATGCTTCGCTATATCCTACCTAACATTCCTAAACACGAGGTCTATGTCGAACCTTTCGGAGGAAGTCTCTGTGTGCTACTTGCCAAAGAGCCTGTCCGAAATGAAGTAGTCAACGATTCCAATGCGGCAATCATGAACTTCTTTACTGTTCTGACGACTTCTTTCGAAGAACTCAAAGCGAAGATTGAACAAACGCCTTATAGTCGCATTGTGCATAAGGTAGCATTGAGCATGTATGAGTATCCACATTTTTTTTCTCCGGTTCAGCGCGCCTGGTCATTCTTTGTACTCTCTAATCAAGGTTTTAGTGGAACACTCACGTCGTGGGGACCTTATCTTAAGGGAAAGAACGCTCTGACGTGGGAACGAAAGAAAGACTTGATCACCCCACAGCTCAGAGATCGATTGAAAGCCGTCCAAATGGAATGCACCGATGCCGTCAAACTCGTCAAAAGCAAGAATGACCCTTCGGCTTTCATTTATGCTGACCCACCATACTTCAATAGTGACTGTCGGGCATACCAAGGAAGTTATACAGAAGAAGATTTTAGAACCCTTCTTGAAGCTCTTGCTGAGCACAAAGGAAGGTTCCTACTTTCATCCTATCCATCCAATGTACTCGATGTCTTTGTGCACAAGTATGGATGGCATCAAAAAGCAGTAGTTCAACGCGTAACGGCAAATGGAACAAAGTCCAGAAAGTATCGTGAGAAAACAGAACTACTCACAGCCAATTATCCCTTAACGGAAGAACAACAAACCCAGGCGGAATAGTCCGCACACAATTTCATAGTAATCAATAAAACAAAGCAATATGGCAAAAGAAGAAGCGTCTAAGACGCAAAAACAAGTGGTATCCAAGACACCAAAGCAGGATGATCTGCTTGATCGTGTTATATCAAATATTACTGAGGACCGAATGGCACTCAAGGAGCAAAACGAGCTCATTGATAAAGCCAAAAGTTACAAGGCAGAAATTGTCGGACGTATCAAAGATTTACGTCGTGACCTTTCAACTTTTGTAAAGTATGCAACCGATGAGCAACTCGAACGCATCAAAGAACTCGATATCAACATCGATGATTTGGGAAATGGACTTAACAAAGTAGCTCAGCAAGCATTGGACATTTTGCAAAAGCAAACTAAAGGTGAAGCCACCAATGGCGATTTGTATCAAATGTACCATGCATTACAACAAAACAAGGAAGATGCAGAGTCCTATACTTCATTTAATATCAAGTGCAGAAGCCTGTTTAACTCTCAACGATTGATACGCATTGAACCCAAAGACGCAAAGTCTTCAAGGGAACATATTATCCGTATCAATGGATTTAAACCAACAACTAAATAAGTGGTTAACACCTTTCGCAATGGAAGGTGTTTTTTTTAAAAACCGGTGTCTTCTATGTCCGTATGAAAATATACCTTATTGTTTGTACGACGGAGATATACTGGATTTTCATTTTGAAGTAACATAAGAATAGCTTGATACTCTTGAACAGTATAGTTATACCATGGTGTCCACGAATTATTCTCTAAGTGCAGTCGAAAACTTCCAATGTTATCTGTCGCATTCCATGTCGTTCTATAGGATTTAATTTTCATCGTTCTAAATTTTGTCAACAAGGTAATAATTTTGATACGTTTTAAACTCAGGCATAAATACCTAAATTACAAGGTGTATTTCCCCAACACTTCTTCTATGAAGTAGCACAGAATGTAATATTCATCATCTATGATATTGAGTAATTCCGGCGGGATTTTCTTTTCAAGATTCCCATACTCATCACTTCCCTTTCCATCATACATGTGATTGATAATCCGTATCAACTCCTCTTTTGATAACAGGTGCTCGAAACCTCTGCTCAAAGGGCTGTGCAACTGTTCATTTTCCGTATACTTTCTGAGTCTTTCCAGAAAGTGTATTATTACGATTATTTCTGTTGTTTTCATACCCCAAGTGTGCCACCTTTATTACCCTTGTTCCAAGTCCTGTTTGTTATTGAATTGTTATGTCTGGAAAATGAAAAGACTCCCGTTCCGGAGAGTCTTTTGATCGTGTCTGTATAAGCATATCAGAAAATCGAAAGGCGGACAATTACTTGCCCGCCTTTCTTACCACTCGCATAGTCAGTTCAGTTACTCCTGACCACACCTCTTTGTAAAGTTTAATTCAATGAACAAACTTTAGAACTACTGCTACTTGCAGCGCAGATGTTCTTTGCATCTGATTTCTTTTGATTCACGATGTTGTAGGTATCTATATCTCCATCCGTATAGATACACTCGCAGACATGATTCTTTTTACATGAAGTCATGAACGTGGTGGTCGCCACAGTGATTAATAAAATAAATGATCTTTTCATTGTGTATTGTATTATATGAGTGAATATTACGAGTCCTTGTTGACTCCTTCAAACATACAAAAAACAACTCAAACAGAACATAAATGTTCTGTTCTTTTTTAAAGAATATTTATTCCTTGCAGACATGGGAACACCTTCCACCATGGATTACTCTGAAGAGCAGTATCTGGCAGAATTGTGCAGGAATATCAAACGTATTCGCAAAACGAAAGGACTGACCCAACGTCAAGTGGCTGATCACTGCGAAATGGAGGAATCAGGCTATAGGCGCATTGAGAATGGAGGAACGAATCCGACTTTTAAAACTTTGGTAAAGATTTCTAAAGCCTTAGGAATTGAGATTGTGGAGTTAATGGATTTTCCAAAACTAATGGAGAGCTAAACCTCCCTATTCCAACCTTTATACTTTCAAGATTTTCGGTTGATTTGTTGATTTGGTACTTTTACCTAAAAAATCATTGATACTTACCGAAAATGACTAGACAAATTTTAATAAGTGTTATCTCAGGAATTATCCTGCTTATAACAGGACTCTTGATCGGGAAAGAAATTGAATCATATGATCTTCAAGAAAGATATTTTGATGTTCAATTCGCTACAGAAAATCTTTCAGAAATTACAGGTCACGATGTTGATATAGCATTCGACTCAATATCAATAGAAAACCTACAGAGAGTTGAGATTAGTCTGTTTAACTTTAACGATCATGACGTTAAGGATTTAAAATTCTTTATAGAACTATACGGAGAGCAAGACGGAGAAGTCAAAATTTTGAATGAAACCCTCTTTGGGTATGACGGCAACCCTGAAATCGTTCACTCCATAAATAGTGTTTCAGCCTCTAACAAGCCATCTGGAATAAAAAATGGATATCATCTTGATATTGCTAAAAATGGTCCTTACGAAGCCCCTACATTTCGAGCAACTTATTTTATAGATGCTAAGGATATTTCCAAATACAAGATCACCATTTTAAATGATGGATATGAGGATCGCGAATATTCTTATTATAACTATTCAAAATCGAGTCAATTTCCAAAAGGTTTCACTGATCATTGGTGGTTTTGGCCATCGTATGTTGTATTGCTCTTAGTCATTTTCTTAATCGCTTTAATCATAATTCATCGAATTCCAAACCAAAAATGGAGAGCACGTTATGAAGAGTTTATGCCTGAACTTATAATCTTTATTAGGAAGTCGAAGAAAGAACCAAAATTAGAAAAGGTACTTGATATGTACTCTGAATTAAATAATCACTATCTCTGGAAGAGATCAAATAAATTAATTCGTTTCATAAACAACTATAAGCCATCTAAAAAACTTATGAAGAAGAAAGATTGACCTCTTGCAAGATTGCATTGCTACCGTAGAAACTATCGCAACGCAAATCTTGAACGGGGATTCCCCGTTACCCCTTTACTCGTATATATTGAATCTTAACATACGCGCATATTTGATAATATGTTCTTTGGTTCGCTTAGGAAAATCAGGATCTTCCAAATACTGCTGAAGCCTAGCTCTAGACTCATCACTGGTCATTGCATTCGGACGGTCTGCTATATCGTGAATATTGGCCATCAAGGTCTCAATTACTCTTTCCTGAATTACGTAGTTTGAATTTTCCTCACGCAGTCTTAAGGACTCCTCCAAGGGTTCAAAAAAGTTCTGCTCAGCACTCAATGCGGCAATAAAGGCAGCATGACGATATTTTTTTCCCATTGGAATGGATTCGTCAAATACATATCGATTGACATTCTCCAACAAGTTTTTGATAAGAAAACCTTGAACCTGCCCACGAATAAAGATTCCCGATGAATAAGTCATTGCTCGTGATGGGGTTGTTGGAAAATATTTATGGTCTACTTCCTGTTCCCAATTCTTTTCAAGGTTCTCAAGATAACATGCCAAGATCAAATACTGATGTTCCATTTTAAGCTCCTCAAAAGACTCCTTGATATTCTGTTCAAAAGCTATCGCCAAAGAATAAGTGGCATAAATAATCCCCTTGACAAAACGCTCGTTGTACTCTAGTTTTTTCTCTGCAATCAACTCCGATACTCTTGTATAGAACATATCCGTGTGGTTGATAACAAGAGACTGAGAAAAGACCTTCAAGTCCTTATCCAAGTCTCCCAATTCCAACCATTTTTTATATCGACTTTCCGCTTCGGAGAACCAATAATAAATGGCAAAATAAAGTCCCAACTCTTCAGAAAACATCAAGCTGTCATCAGCTGGATCAAAAGCAATTCGCATCACTCGTATGCAATACTTTCGAACGTCAGGATGATCAAGATAGGCACCCAAATGAGCAAGGCTGTATTCAAAAATAAAATCCGTCAAAACAGCTATCTCCAATCGACTCAAAAAATCTACCATGAAAAGCGTCAGTTCAATGCTTTCATCTTCAGGTAGACCAACAAATGGTCGATCTGTACACTTGTTTAGATCTGCCAACGCCTCCTCGAATTCAGCAATTGAAAAATTGCTGGTAAGATTACCACTCTGGTAGGCAGCAAACGAAAAGAGTGCATTCTCCATGTTTGACTTGAATCCAATCACCGAATCATCATTTAACCCTGAGAGTACATTCTCCGCATTGATCAAACCAAAAAAGTAGGTGTAAAACGTGTTTGGAATTGGTGTGTTGAGCATTTTTCGCACCGTATCCACAACACTCAATGTTTTCTCGCTCAAATAAAATGCTGAGAAGAACACACGCATTTCTTTGTTTGCAAACCCTAACTTCCCCTCTTCATACCGCAAGATTCCATGCAATTCAAGTTCATTGGACAACTCAGCAAAATCAACATCCTCAAAATCTGCTTCTAAATCAAACTCTTCAATTGGTCGACTGATCAATTTAGAAAAAAGGTGTTCCTTAAGCATCTCCTGATTAGGGTACAACAGGGATAATTGAACGGCCAGAAAACCAATGCACTCTATTTGCCTGAGTTTTTTGCCTCTCCATCTTTCGATACTAGGCTCACTCGCATGATGTTTTTGCTCCTGCTCCAATAAGAACGAGTCCACCACGACCTGTTTAAAGAGCGCAGCTGAGTTTTTCAACAATCGCCCCATCGCATCCAAATCTATCACCGCGTTCTTTTGCTCCTCTAAAACAATTCTGTTCATATAAAGGGTCAAAAAAAGTGGCTTTCTAATCAACTCAGCCTTTTCAATACCAGGGATCGATAGATAGTTTTCAGCCAGCTCATTGAACTGATTTCTAAATACCGTTCTTACATCTTCGAATTCAAAAGCGTTAAGCGAAAAAACGGGAATCCCTTTTTGAGAAAGATCTGGACTTTGAAACCTACCCGAAAAGATCAGGGTGCAATTATATTTGGCTTTAAAATCAAAGAGTGGACTAAACCTATTTTTGGATTTTATCTCATACTCATCTACTGCATCAATGAATAAAACAACGTGATTGTTTTTCAACTCTTCAGGCGTTAAACCACTTTGCTTGATGTCCTGTTTGAGTTTCTTTTTCAAGTTATGCCCCACCGTTGATAGGTCAACAAAAAACGGAACAATATCCAATGCTCGTTGAAACAATAACGAACGCAAAAGTGTCGACTTACCCATGCCCGCAGGCGACGCTATCATCGCATCCCACCTCCTATCGATCAACACGCTCGCCTTTATCGAGTCAGACAGTAAATCGCGATTACGGTCAATAAAATCCTGCGACCTACACGAGAGTTGCTGCGGAATAACTTGATCGATGGGCATCGAAAAAAACTTCCCAAGTTCAATCGTCTTAAAGTCCTCTTTCAACTTTAACTGATAGTTTAAAAGACGACTTGGTCTTGTTGATCCATCAATAGCGATGGCCTCAGTATGTGGTGAATATTCCCAATTCCAGTCCGTACTTATTTTCAGTTGTTGCTCAACAAACAACGGGTTCAACGGATGCTGACTGCCTTGATCAAATTCCTTGTTTCTAAAGAGAGCATCCACACTGGCATTGAACTTTTTTTTAAGGTTTTCATCTGCATTTGTGGGAATTAGGGGCTCACCTTCAATACGCCCAACCTTTACCGATAACAGAAAATCATGCAAGGTATCTAATGTGTGCTTATGATCATCTGGGTCGTCAATGAGTGGAATGTTTTTCAACCTTGCCTTTGGGTTAACAATGATATAGCAAATAAAGGTGTAGAGTGTTCGAAATGAAAAACGAAAAACTCCTTCAGCTACTTCCCGCTCAAGGTCATCATCGAGCGTCTTTCGATCAACTCCATACGGTATCTTCTGCTTAGCAAGATGTCTATCAAACAACTCCGCGACATGAACACATGATCCCTTGACAACACTCTTTAACTTGACCTCTTTGGATTCATCATCCATTTCTGAAGTCGAAACCCAGGGCGCCAATAACTCAAACAATCTGGTACTGCTCGATGCATAAAACAAACGGGACCGAATGGGTGAATTCTTCTTTTCTGCCATAGTATCTAAGATACTTAATTTATGACACATATGCCTATTGACATAATTCGATTGCTGTTCTACAATGGAAAAAACGTAAAAACAAATCAATATGTCAAAAAAGCATACACCCACAATACCCCGCATTGCACTCACCGTTACTAACGAACATCTGTTTTCATATGCCTTTCTGAGTGAAAGAGGATCTTTCTCTTCACTCGCAAGAGAGCTCTATAGTGAGGGTAGCCTCGATGTACGTTCAAGGGATTGGCTCGTTCTTTTAAATCCACTCAATCAGGTAATAGCAGTTGCAGAAGTGAATTGTCTGACTTTTCATAATGTACTCTACAATGTCAGAGAAGTTATACAACTAGCACTTCTATCTGACGCACGAAAAGTGGCCATCTTTACCAGCCGAGACATTTTCCATAACGATCGCAGACCAACAGAATTTGAAATCGAATTTGCCAAACGCCTTCGAAAGTTTGGTAAAATCGTGGATATCGAACTAGCGGAATTTCTCATTGTCGGAGAAGATAGCGCCAGTTGCTACGGATTGGTTCGCAACAATTACATCTAACTACGAAGTCACCTTTAAGGTGACTTCTTTGTTTAAACAAGACCTCATAAAACTGCTATTCAATAAAGGGGCATACCCCAAAGTGGCTAACCCCCAAACCCGCCCCGAACCCCGCGTAAAAACAGCTTCTCAAAGCAGAGAAATAGACGGACCTTAGCCTCAGAAACGATCAAAAAAGTCAATATGAAAAAGAAAAAAACACAAACAAAAAATAAGGTTGATCCAGCCAGAAAGCATAGTCAGGTAGCTGCGAAAAGACATTTGAAAATCCTTAAAGGAGCACCGAAAAAATAATCTGCATTATGCACAATAGAAACACACATAAGCACAAGACCGTTAATCTTCTCACAGAGATTAACGGTCTATTTAACAAGGAGGCAACCCGAAGCCTTGGTTTGTTTCTGTTAAACGATATTGACGCCTCAAAGCTTGCGCCAAAGCTATTTCTTAAGTACTGTTTTCTCAAAGGGAAACACTTCACAATTCTCTACAAAAGTTCTCCTCAAAAGAACATTGAGTTCTTACATCAAGCCAATCTCTGGTTTGACCAATTGGTTCAATACGCAGCGAACAACCAGCTTAAAATGGAGCAGGACTACTTCCAATTGAGAATCAAAACAAAGTGGTTAATCATCAGCCATGTTTCTGATGCTGATCAGAAATCCAAAATGATTTCACGACTAAAAGTGATCTGTGAAAATGCCCTTCACTTTTACCCAAAAAACCCTGCAATTCTTTCACTTCTTAAAACACTCCAATCATGATATTCTCCCGCATTTCAAAGTACGAAATCAAAGCCTATTTCAATGAAGCAATGGGCTATCAAACCATCGACGATGGTTATGCCCTTTACATCTTTTCACTCGAGAAGAAAGACCTTGGATTCATCTTCATGCTCTCAAAGAAGAACTACTGGACACCCTGGTTCTTTTTCAACCTGTGGCTTGATAGAAAATTACTCAATATGCCCCTTCGCGTTGAGTGGCACAGATGTTTGATGCATACACACATCAACCGAGAAGTAAAACGCCAAAATCAAAATAAATAACATGGAAAAGCAAGAACGCAAAGAATGGCTGAAAGCCATCGGAAAGGCTGCAAAGGCAATCTTTCGACTAGTATTAACAGTGACTTCTCTAATCACGAAATTTATCGCCATTGGATGCGCGAAGATTTCGGACTGGACGATTTTACTTTCAGATCGATTAGCTGATTAACATGAAAGTACTCGTTCAATTAGGGGAAGTAATCCTCTCAGCCATTGATGTTCTTTTTAGCAGCATCAATGGCTTGATTGCATTGTTTAGCAAAACAGATCATCGGCACAAAGCATCATTTGGTGACGGAGAGTTTCTATCCAAACGATATGATGGGTTTAACGTCAATGGGAAAAGACTTTCTATCGATTTGAGCAGACGAGGCCTCTTGATATCTGGCGAAACAGGGAGTTCAAAAACGGCGGGGGCTTTGATGAAATCATGCTTATTTGTTTTAGGATCTCAAATCATACACGCGCCCAACTTTGAGATTTTCGAAAAGACTTCAGGCTTTCGATCACAAACGGATCGAATCATGCTCTTCTGCCCAACACAACCAAATTATTCTCTCGGATTCAACCCAATGCTTCGGGCTAATACCTTGGCAGAAATTAATCGCCTCTCACATCTCATTATTACACTTTTTACCAGCTCTTCTGAGTCCAAATCTTTCTGGTCAACTAAGGCACAGGAACTTTTGACCTGTATCATCTGCATTTTAAAGAAAGTAGGACACCCTTACGATACACTCCCAAATGTCGCACATCTACTCGACAACCTTGCTTCTGAAATAAATCGTCCGTATGTAGATTCCCTCTTTATGGATTTAGCCGATGACTGGCTCTTTCAGAAGTACGAAGCCATCACTTCACAGTCGGGCACAGTATTTCAAGGTGTTCTCTCCTCCTGTCAGTCAGCAGTTCAGTTCTTCGATCTCGATGATGACATTCGTCGTTTGGTCAGCACTGACGAATTGGGAGACTTTGAGTTGTTACGAACAGAACCAACGACCTTCTACTTAGTATCAAGCACTACCAAAGGTTCATACTACGGCCCACTTATGTCTATTTTGATGGATCAGTTCTTTGAATCCTTTTTCTCACGTATTCCCTCCGATGATGAGTATGATGTGTTTTTCCATTTGGATGAAGCACCTGTTTTCCGACTTGATAATTTGGATACCGTCTGCGCAAATATTCGTAAGCATCATGGCTCAATTTGTCTTTTAGCGCAAGATCCCTGGGCACAGTTCACCTCCATATATGGAGAACACAAGACCAAGGCAATTCTTTCCAACCTAAAGACCAAAGCCTACTTCAGTATGAACTATGACACAGCAAAACGCGTCGAACAGGAACTTGGAATCTTTACCTACGAAGATGAGTTTGACGAGGACAAGGTAAAAACACGCTCACTTAGAACAGCTTCTGAGCTCATGCAAATCCCCGAGAATCAAGTACTGATCACACATAGCGGACACAAACCAATTCTGACTGAATTCACTCCGTATTATCTGGACTCATCATGCTACCGCCACACAGAACTTGATCCTTACGAAATCACTCCCAAAGAACACAACCCCGTACATCTTCTTCCATTAAAAAAGATGTACCCAAACGCTGAAGACCATGTATAAATCAGTTCATGAATATCTTGATAAACACCTGGGTACAAATCCAAGTGATACCGAAATTAAACAATGCAAAAAGGCATACTGGAAATGGTACAGAAAGCAGCATAGACAAAAACGTGTTGCCAAAGCCAAAGCACTCAACCTTACTATACCTCTTGAACTATGGAACAATCTCAAAGTACGAGCAAGCGCTTCAGGAATGGATGTCTACGATTTCATTAAACGACATCTCAAGTCTGGCGTTGAATCAACTCTAGAAATGGATCGTGCTATAACCATTCAACTGATGCAATGCCTAGAACATATCAAAGACTACATGCACGGAGACATATCTATAGAAACTTTACATACTGCCCTTGAACGGATAATTCTCAAACTATGATTATAAAAAGTAAATCCATAAAGGATAGAAATCACGGTATCAGGCGAACCGTAGAATACTTGTTCCGTGAAGATAAGCATGCAACTCTTCTTCATACCCGCTTTTTACCTTACGATGTGAACATTGACATTATTGTTTCCATAATGGAAAAAGTAGAGTCTGGACGAATAAGAAGAAGAAAGGATTCGGTGGTACTCTTTCATGACATTATTTCTTTTCACAAAAATGATTCACATAAACTTGAAAGCGATGAAGTGCTTCGCAAAATTGCCCGCAAGTATTCCCTACTTCGAGATCAATCTATCACCCTCTGCGTTCTTCACAGAGAACAAGAGCATATACATATTCATGTGCTTGCAACTGGATGTGGATTAGACGGCCGCTCAGCAAGAGTGTCAAAACAAGAATTCCAAAAAAAGAAATTAGAACTCGAACGATTCCAACAGCTTGAATTGCGCTTAGTACATAGTCGGGTGAATCACGAAAAAAAAAGATAAAACTTGAATTGAATCGTTCTGAACAGGAGATCAAACGAGGAGGAAAAATCCTTGAAAAAGAAATCTTGGCTAAACAGGTGTTGGAACACTCTAAGGAAGCAAAAACACCCGAGCAGCTAAAACGAACTCTTGAGCAACATGGAATTACAACCTACGAGAGAAATAGTGTTCTAACTGGTGTTTGGAATCAGAAAAAAACACGAAAATATCGACTCAAAAAGCTTGGAGTAGATATACTCAATCTGGATCGATCAATTACCAAAGAGCAAGAACGAAAACAGCGACTAAAACGAAATAGAGGTCGAGATCATTGATACCATGTCTAACCTTCTTTGCCTGCAAAAACCTTTGTGTTAGAATAAGGCATATGGACATATCATGTGAAAAAAAAGTCGTTGTAAAAAATGGTGAGAAAAACCATGAATTTCACATCATTGTTAAAGACCAAACAGCTGAACTACTAGAGCAACTATTTGACTTCTTTGATTTTGAATCTATGGAAGAGTTACTCGAAGACGGTATTAAGCTTTTGGAAAACCAAATGGATATCGGCAGAGAATAAAGATAATGAATAACACTTCTTAAGTGTAGATAGACGGTGATTAAGTTTACCTCAATAAAACCCTATTGGGTCACAGGGCTTATATCTCTTTCTTAATTAGAATTCTTAGTAAAAAGAAATTCTATTGATCGTCTTGCTCATTACTAACGATAGCGTCATGAATCCCTTCATGTAAATCAGCTTTTTTCTCATTAAACTCACCCATTTTGAAATCAGCTAAATTTTTAAACGATTTATAAATCCATCTAGCAAGATACATGCAAGCTGTAGTTGAAACTACATAGGATGAAATTTGAGCGAAGGAGTCTGTTTCCGGAAAATTACTGGCTATTTTCTTTCCAAGTTGAAGAGCTGGAGCAATGGATAATAGTACTGCATTTAATCCCACAACATTAGCTGTGAACTTCTTGCTTCTAAATTCTTTTTGCTCTACCGCAGCTTCACTCAGCAAATCCAGTATCTTATCAACATTATCTCCCACTTGATCTTTTAGCTCAGAGAGTTTTTCAAGTTTATAGGATTCTAACTCTGTACCTTCCAAGTCAACCTGTGGTTCCGTATATTCATATAGATTCTCTAAAGTCCTGGAATGACTTGACTCAGGGGCAGCATACCCATTTTGTAGTTTTTCGACATAATCAGTTGCATAATATGCTTGGTCGGCTTTGCTAAACTTGGGATTGTTTTCGGCAAACTCTCTTTCCTTGTTTTCAAAAATAATCTCAGATACTGCTGGAGTGAATGCCATTGATTCTTCATCAACCTCTACCCTTTCATCTAATGAATCTGTTTCAGGATTTAAATCCGGCATTTTATCATCCAATAAATCTTTATTCTCTTTTTCTACAAAGGCATCACCTTTTGCATTCATCATTCCTTCTATTCCCATAATATTATTTGCTGACTACAGTTTCTAATTCTTCAAGGATGTTTTCAAGGTATCCATTGACAAATGACATTAAAGTATATGCTTCATCTATAGATGCCTCTCCCAACTTTACCTTCTCTGATAATTGGGTAATTTCTTCTTTGGTCATACAAGCCAATTATAACATAGAAATACCAAATGAGTAAAGTTTACTAGACGGAAAACCTATCGATTATTTTCATAATACAAGTGTGCAGACTTTATCACCCTGAATCTAAGCTGTTTAGGCTATTTGTTGTTGTCCAAAAAGTTATCAAATTGTGTTGTTTTCTAGAGGGTGCAGGATCGCGAGTTGCATGGAACTTTTGAACTCGCATCCTGCCTAGAGGGGAATGCTTTCCCCTCTTAGGAATCTCACCTTCACATTCATGCCCTGTAAACTGGTAAGGTTTTTCTTCATCATTGGTTGAAACATCCCAAATTCCTGGCATTCTTTCTCCAAAGGAGTCGTAATTTGGTATGGTGGAATTGTAGGTCAGAATCTGTCTTTTTGTTGAAAAAAATTATTCTTTTCTTTGAATTACTCTAAGAATAGTAATCAAAGTAGAAAGTATTATGCCAGTAGTTTCAAATGCAGCTAGTGATGAATTGGATTCACCATTTTACATTCAGAATGAAGAGATCTGTAAATCTTGGGAGAAGTATGTTAAATCTAGAGATGGTCAAATAAAAGGACAGTATAATGCATGGTCGTTTAATTTAAGCATTAGTCTTCACCTCTTTCTAAAATGGAAAATCAACATAAAAAAAGCTACGTATTCAAGTGGTAATTTATTACTCTCTAGCAAACATCAAAATTTGCAAGAAATAATGAAGTTGTCCACTGTTGATTTAACAAATAAGTGCGACAACTTTTGTATACGAAAGTCTAAAATTAAGGACATTTTTAAGTCAAATAAACATTCAATTGATGGGATAGATAAATACAAAGTTTTTGCGATGAACAAAACTCACCCTTTCATTTGGGAAATTGTCGATATCTTGCATGAAGCATTGGACAATAAAAGTGTCTATCATATTACTTACATAAATCCTGAATTGACAATTGAACTACACCATAAAAATGACTGGTTTGAAATGGTGAATAGGATTATTCAATTGAAATAAAAAATGCGTTCGACTATCCATAGAACGCTAATAAATTCCATGTAATGTGAAATAATATTGAAGGTGAAAGTCGTTTTGAATAAATGTAAAGAACTCCTGAAATTATACCACCTAAAAATGCTATAATCATACTTTGATAGCCTGGCAAGTGAACTACGGAGAAGAGCGCGGTAGAAACAAATAATCCCACTAGAGAATTATACTTGTTAGCAACACCCTGAAGTAAATACTTTCTAAAAAATAACTCTTCTAAGACCGGTATAACTATTACTGCTTTAATAAATGTTGGAACTCTGTAACCATCCAATAAAGTAAAGGAATAATCCCAATTCACATTTGAAAACAAATATGGCTGAACGCCCACAATAATGTGACCAAGGCCTATTGCCAAAAGTCCCCATAGGACATCTCCAGTGAGCCAGTTTGTTGAGAGTTGAAAAGTAACTTTTCCAATTCGAAATAAATACAAAAGTACAACCGAAGCGAATATCAAAACGTATAGAAGATTGCTAAGGGAGTACGTCCAGAGTAAATTTTGAAAACTAAGCTCCCAATTGAATTCGATGCTATTGTAAATTGTCGAAGTAGTAAAACTAAGTAGGGCAAATAGAGCGTAATAGGCAGCCGTAACTACGACTGCCTTAAAAATACTTAATGAAAATTTTGATTTCATTAACTCAGACATTACTTAGGAACTATGGGATCTAAGCGCTTAATAATAATTCTTACTCCTTCTAATTCTCTTTTCAATGAATCCAAACGCTGTTCATATTTGTTTTGATGTTTACTCCATTTATCTCTACCTTCCTTCCACTTAACAACATTAGGGTTCTCTGGTTGGAGCATTTGTCCAAATTTAGGTCCGTTTTTTGGGTCTGTTGAACCGCTAGCTGGCTGATCTAAATCAATTTCGTCCTTCAATTCTTGAAGCTTTTCATGATTGACAATTCTTTCATGATAATCCTGAGATACCCTTTTCGCTTTTTGAACTCTTTTCGTGGCAGTTTCTATTTGATTTATCAGGGCACTTTCTTCTTCATATAATACTTCTAACATTTCAGAGGACCCCGTATCAAAAACTCGTTTAGTACTTCCTGGAGTAATAATCTCTCCTTCTTTAAATAGACTTTTAGTATCCTCCCAAGTCATGCCTTTATCCGCGAGGTGTTGGTCATATAAAGTCCATTGGCTATCTCCAGCTTCTGCAGTATATGTTCCATCGCCATTATCAATCCAATCAGGGGCTTTCCCATCAGGATCGATCATGTTAATTGGGTTGTTCATGGTGTAATTGTAAGCGCTCCAGCCAAAGAACTTTGAAGCCAGTGGGTCAACACTCATATACTTTCCTAATTCTCGGTTATAGTAGCGAGCACCATGATAACCATATTCAGTGTCTCCATCATATTCATGCCCTGTAAACTGGTAGCGTTTTCCTTCATCATTGGTTGAAACATACCAACGTCCCGGCATTCTTTCTCCAAATGGATAATGATCGGTAACATTTTTCAGAAGACCTGAGGCTGCGTATACAGCACGGTTCGTTCCCAACCAGTCTTTACCATAGTAGAAATAGCGCACAGAGCTTGAAACAGGAATAGCATAACCTTCTGGTGTTGCATAACTGAGAACATCCCCATTTTCGTCCAGAATAACACCGTCCATGTAATACTCTACATCATTCACACCAAGCTCTTTTACCGAACGTGTATTGTTGGCATCATAACGATATTCTGTCGTTCCAGACCCGTTTGTAATGGATTGTGGCATATTGTTAAAGCTAATATAATCAATATTGGTCACGCCATTACGCGGGTCATCCAGTAAATTCCCTGTCAAATCATATTGGTAGTTATGTGTTGCATTGGGTACTCCAGAAACTGTCCAATTAACTGTTGTCAACTGATTTTTCGTCGCAACACCATAGGTGTAGTCTTGTTCTGTTCTAACCCCAGCATCATCATTTCTATTCAAATCAGTGATGTTTCCATTCTCTGAATACCAAACCGCGACATCGTAAGGAGTTGTATTCGTTGTAGATGTTGGGTATGGGAACGTAGGCAAATAACCGTAGATCGTTGCATTCGGATTCGGGTCACAATTCACTGCTGGAACATACAAGATGTTTCCAAGAGCAATTTTCGTATACTTCAACAAAGCAGGTGTAGCGCTTCCATTGAGTGCATTTAAGTGCTCTGTATCATTAAGCTGGTCAGCACGGTACTTCTCCCATGCAAGTGGATTCCCTCTCCCAACGCTTGCAGCGGTAATGTAGTCGGTCAAGAATAGATCGATTTCCTGTCCAGTCATTATGGCGTAGGGTACATTGTTGGCCAGGTACTCTACCTTTAGAACGCCCAAAGAGTTAATAACCTGAGATGATTGTGTCACATTCACCCGATTGGCAATATTATCATCCATTTCACTAAAAATAGGATCAAAGACTACATCAAATTCTACTTCATTTACGCTGCAATCAAAGTCATTCGGCAGTGCATCAGAAATATTATCAAAGTAGGCAAAAGGATCACCACTCACACTTGTTTCAGAGTAATCTGCCGCTATCAAACGTGTCATTTCATCATAAGAATAGCTGTACTTATGAATATCACTCGTACTGCCTGTTGTTGGATCAAAATGCTCGTTACTCCAATATTGACTGATGATATTACCATTCACGTCGTGCTCTAAGCCAAATCGGAAATCTTTGGAAATGAAATGTTCGATTTGATCACGAATGTCCCATTTCGTCACTTGATAGTCCATATGAGGATCAAGCTGGTTGCCTGTATTTCCAATTCCTCTCATTAATAGGTTGCCGAGCACATCATAGTAATACGTACCATGTTCTGTGGCTGCACTATTGTGCGTGGTAGAGGTCTTATTGATTCTTCCAAGGTCATCCAATTCATTGCTCCATTCAAAATTCCACAAACTATTGGTTGGGTGGGTGTACTTTTTACCTACCGCAATTCTTCTGCTGTTATACACCGGCTCAAAACTGTGCATGTTCGCCAAACCGTCATATTCATATTCGACTTTCGCAGCCTGACCATCTGCCATATAAGTGAAGTGCTTTGTATCCGTTGTTCCAGCACTGTAGGTCATTAGCGACGCGGCATACGTATGATTACTCATCACGGAGGTACTCAAGACTTTATCGCTATTGAACTGGTCACGAGAACCATCATAGGTCATGGTTGTGTGTACCTGCACTAATGGACTAGCAGCATCAGGGAACTCTTGATCGTTGAGATACGCTGTGTCAGCAAAGAAAACAGTCGATGTAAAGACACCTGTAGGGTCAGCTGGAGCTGCGTTCATAAAACCAGCTTCGATAGCTCTTCCCCATTCATCATACTTCATATAGGAGAATTGATCTGTACCCCATGTATTCGAACTTACTGCAGCATCATCTTTCGAATTGCGTGTAAATCGCACTTGTCCATACTTATCATATTGCATAGAAGCGATTCCTTCATCAGCGGATACTTTTTGGGTAACTACACCAAGGCTATTATATGTATATGTGGTTTCCTTACCATTGGGGTCTACCACTTTTACAATATTTCCAGCAGGATCATACACAAACCATGTTCTTGATGTGGTGTATCCAGTACCAAGATCTGTAATTGAACCATCTGTATTTTGCGTATAATCATTTCCTATTTCATGTTCTTCCATAATCACACGACCAAGGTTGTCCATGTAAGTCCAAACCTTATTGCCGAGTGCATCAACTGTTTCGTGAATCAACATTGTCCCAGACGGGAAAACGTTATTAGACAGCATGTATGGATGCGTTAATGGTGAAGATGAAACATAATCACTTTGAGATGCAGAAATAGTGCTTTCCGCATTGGTTCTTGGTGGTTGAACAGAGGAAACACGCTCCTCTGGCCACGCTTCGTAATTCACAGTTGTAAATGCATAGTTCGACCCATGCAGTGCTTGCGTCTTAGCATCGTACGCCACATTGTGACCATCGCCAAACCCTGAACCAGAAAGCGCATAAGGTTTATATGAACGGTAAGCCTGTCCTTTATTGTTGTACAGATGTGTTTCTGAAACAATACGTGCATTCTTGTCAATATCGGCTGTCATGACCTGCTTTGTTTTACCAAGGCCATCCAGATAATAGCGCGTTTCATTGTATGAACCATTATCTACCCATTGACGCTGAGTAATATGATTCATTTGATTGAGCCATGTCGGATTTTCAAAGTATTCCATTTCCGATACAACCGTTGCATAGGAATTCTTCTCAATAATAGGTCGTCCTTTTTGATCGTAAACTGTCTCGGTAAAGACATCATCGTTGTTCACATCAAAAGTGACATTGGTAAACTTATCGAATGTAGAGTAACGATACTTTGAGCCTTTTGGGTATACACAAATGTCATCGACAAAAAGTGACTTTGAATCTTGCGTATTAATTGTTCCGTGCTGTGCTTTTTCATTCACCACATAAACATCCAACCAGCGCTGCCCACCCCTTCTTACCGGAATATCAACGGTATACTGTTGCCAATGTGCTGATAAGTTTTCAGGGTAATAAATGTACTGATCCACTAATAAACTTCTATCACTATTCCAGATGTCACAGATAATCTTAACTCGTGAACTATTTTGAACATCAGTAACAGGTTCTCTGCGATAGATAGCATCAGCATTGGCGTCTGCACTTTTCTGAACTGCAGACCCTGCCGGAACAGTCGTTACTAAATCCTGTGAGAAGTTCAACCACAAACTCGCCTCGTACTTCCAAAAACAATCAGTTATGAGTTCTGGAGAAGACTTTGCCGAAGATGGTGATGCCGTAATACATTCACTTCCCGCTGACATCGCCTCTATCTTAACTGGACGAATGGGCGTCTTTTTATAAGGATCATTGATGTCGCGCTGAGTTTGAAGCTGATAGCTATATTGTCCCGTTCTTGCATATCGATCCGAAAGCGTGTATTTAGGAGTTATTACCTTAAACTTGGTGTCATCTAAAGTATACTGTGCATGCACCATTGGGTTAACTGTTCCACAAGAGCTTAAGGTAATTGCGTCAGGATAATCCAATAAATCTGTAAAACAAACGATATAGTCCTTTACGTTTATATTCCCACCCCCAGGAGGGTTGTAATAATCAATCGTAGGATAAATGCCTTCAACAATCGTTGTTGCTAAAATGTTTGTAGAAGTTGCGGCGTTGACTGATGGAATCAATTCGATTTCCACAAGGTCACCAACTTCTACACCATTGAGATTATCAATGGTAACAACATTCAAATGTCTGTCATCTGGAATGCAGGAGGTAGTAGGCGAATGGCATGGATTGTTTCCTAATTGATATGAATAAGCTGGCTCATTGATATCCTTTTTTTCATCTACGAACCAACTTTCATCTTTGTAATTAGTGTTTGTCCAATCGTCTATCATGTAGCGCCCATCCAAATCTTCAAAACCAGTATAGGTAGCATCAAATGAATGAAGGGGGTAAGAAAAACTTGCCTTGTTTAAACCGTTGTTACTACCAAATACTGTTTTCTCATATAATCTATTTTCCTTTCCTAATACTAAAGCACCTTCGTTGTTATAATCTAATGGGAAAGATTGTTTTTTGCGCCAATAAGGGTTATTCGCCATTGCAAATGAAAACGGTTCTAAAGTGCATGTTCCGCTAGCAGATAATGGTTTTTCCAATTGATAACTCGCAAGAGGTCTTGGGGTAGAAAAACTTGTATAATCATAAGTCGTTATCTCTGCGCTGATAATATTGGCATCTTGTACCGAGTTCAAGTACTTATTTACCTTACAAGGCAACATTAACATGTTCTTAGTATCAAATAACGTTGTTATTCCATTGTAAGATTCATTGGCATATTCGTACGTTGTGATGTAAACTTCATTAGTGAAACTTGCTGATGCACTCTCTTGTTTGAGATAATAATCATTCAAATCATACGTGAACTCCTTTGTTGTAATGAGCCCTTTATAATTTTCGATCTCTTTATCTAAAAGAACTTTTCTCTGTCCCCACTTTTGGAATAAAGCGTTGGTAGAAGTAATCGATGCAGATTCATCAACTAACTGCCCCTTATCGTACCCAAATGCCGGAGCGTCAACCTGACCATCAATACGCGACCATGTCGTAAAGTTAGATGCAGTCTGTGGTCCAATATCTGTTCCATTTATCCAATAATTAAACCCATCCCACCCAAGATCTGAAACAGGCAGCCATATTTCGAATTGATTATTGTAGAGCTCAAGTGTATTGCTCCCTGAACCATAATCGATCAATAAGTCTATAAATTGATCGTATACAAAAGTATGCTCATATGTTTTCGATTTATAAGGTGAAGTTTGACCTGATTCAAAATAGTCGATACGACTCAATAAGATAGGATCAGTATTGTTAGCATTACCTCCTAGCACAAAATTCCCATCGCTTCCACCTTGAGGCAGACGCGTACAATATACCTCGTAATTTGGGTAAGAATAATCAATGTTTCCTCCTGTATTCGAGTAAACTCTTCTAGTGAACGAGTTGTCGACAAGTACATTATCAATTGTTTCATAAAATAAAGTGCTGTTATAATCATCAAGCTGAAGGTTTGACTTAGAAGCTTGGGGCATCTTTAAATTATAGTCGTTGGTGAAGCCTGGTAGTGCAGCCAGCATTCCAAACATATAAAGTGGATTTTCCCATTCGTGCTTATGACGCTCTTTCATTAAGAAGGAATTGAAGCCTTGTAAATAGTTGGCAAGAAAATCTGAAGGAAGAGCTGTTACGTGTCCATCTCCGTAGGTATAATTCGTCTCAACCACCGGATTAATGCGATCATCCATCGTCATTTTCTTAAGACGAATCCCAAGGAATCCTGGCATTTCCACTTCATAGGAAGCACAAAGCTCTTTCCATTTACTAAAGGAGTTATACAAATAATTACTGTTTGCGTATCGATTGTAAGCATCCTGCGAAATCGAACGTTCTTTAGCAAGACTATTGTAGTCTTTAATAAGTGGTATTTCTGTTTCGTCAAATGACCACTTATCCTTGTCGTAAGCGTAATCAAATGTCGCCTTTTCATATTCAAAGGTCTGGATTGCACCACTTGGATGAGTAATAGAGGTTAAACTCCAGGCAGAAGGACAAACATCACATAAATCTGCATAGAGATAACCATTTTGGTCTTTGATCGGTGTGAGTGGCTGAGTTGCCACTTCCGATACGCGCGCCAGTGTGCCATGTTGTGGGTTTTCACTAACAACAAAGAGCTGCAATTGAAAAGGAGTAGCACTTGATTCTAACTTGTAATATGTTTCATTATATGGAAAGTCTATTAGAAACTCATCAGACTCTAATGTGGTATGATTGACGGTTGAATAAGTCGTTCCATTTGATGAAAGCACTAATTCATCATAAGGCAGTTCTGATGTGGCTTTAGCATTTGCTTCGGGACTTCCTGACTGACGAATAGATGGGAATGCCCATTTTCTCATTATTTCACGTTTATGAACCTCCGAATAATCTGGGTTATAACCATAATCGAAGGTGTAACTTGTCTTAGTCTGTGGGTTCATTTCCCCATCAAGAAGATCTATTGAAAGCAGCGTAGTCTTTCCTCGTTTGTTCAGCGAATCATTGCATTGAGAAACGCTAAACGTCCCATCTGATGGTTTACCTACCTCTTCACCGTTAGTTTTCAGTTTTGGTGTATCATCATTATTTCGGATGAGATAATCGGAAACAGCAAGTTCATCCGAAGATCCTTTAGCAGCATAGTTCAATAAAACCGCTCCTGTTAAAAGGTTTTCGTCAGGATACAATAACTTATCCATTACACGAGAATAAACCTTAACAGTATCGTACTTCATCGTTTCAATTGGATAGTATATATCAAAGTCGGTTTCATCTCCGCCCGAACCAGTTGAACTGAACTCCCTGTCTTCGAAATAGAAAGTGCTGCCATCCTTGTTAGCAGGTTTAGAGAAGTAATCATGATCAACATCAAAACGTTCAGAAATCGTAAAATCTAATTCTTGTAACGGCGTAACTATCTTAGTCAAATATGCTCGTTCCCTCATGAGAGAAGAGGCTTGATCTGTTTGAGAGAATGAGCTCCATTCTCTATGCTTAGGAACAGATCTTTCCATTTTACCGCCAATGCTCATTGGTATCGTTTCAACAACCTGAAGTTGATCTGTATATTCAAATCGAATCCAGTCTCCGGCATCATCGTCATCTGCTACTCCATTTCCATTCAGATCTTCATAATCCGCGGAACGAATCTCCGTTATTAGCCACTCTGCGATATAATCAACCTTCCAAAAGTTACCTTTTGGTGAGTCGCTCTGCGAGAATGAAGCATCGCTAGAAGTAGACCAATAAGGATTATCGGAAAAAACAAACTTCTGCCCTCTCAGCGGACGTCCAAAAACGTAGGTCATTCCACGATCGTCAGTGATGGTAAACTCTTCGAAATCTTCATATTTCACTAGAAGTTCATTTCCAAATGCTGGAATGGAAGTAGGAATCCTTGCCTCTCCATTCTCTACATATGGAAAAACACCGATTGCCGCAGCATAACTCCCTGTCGTTCCAAAGTAACTTTTATTTGTACAGTTAGGACAATCAAATAGATTCATCTCATTAATTCTGGTAAACTCCTGATCAATAACAAATGTCTTAGCCTGTGTATTTACATTCCATCGCTCGTATCCATCCCACGTCCATGAATGACTTGCTCCAAGTGTGCTTTTATTCCAAAAAGTTCCTCCAATAAATCCGGGCACACTAACGTGATATTCGTCGTTAAGACCCATATTCATCCCGTCAACGTCAACAGCACCATATCCAAGAGCTTCATTGTGGGTCAATGGATTAATAGAGTTCCCGCCTGGGTTCAAATACCCAGTTGTCCCCCCATTAGTGTTCCACATTTTACCCTCTCCAGAAGTAGATGTGTAATCAGGTTCAAATGCTCCATAATCGCGTAAAATACTTCCAACAGGCATTGTCCACCCAAGACCAACAGGACCACTTTTTTGGTCAACTTTAATTCCAGCGGTGTATTGAAGCTGAAGCGGAAATTCCAGTGTCCTTGATTTAACATTTACCAATGGAATCGATGTGCTTAAATTACCAGCTTGTCCTATTGATGAATTATCCGTGGAAGCATTCTTCGTCAGTTCTTTTCCTGAAGCTTGAATTCCGTCTAATCTTTCAGAAAATGTTTTTTGTGGAGCTGATTGTCCAAATGTAATTGTCGCAAGAGCGCTGAAAAGAATTGTTAAGCCGAGTATTCTCATGTATTTTGTTTTATGCCCAAGTTACCTTGGTAGTGCGTAATCTATTTCTGTTCTGTTCGTTAATCGAATCACTTCAATTCAAGACACAAAACTCTACATTCATTCCGGTAAAAAAACGAGTAGAAACCCGTGGTTTAAAAAAATAAACCACGTAGTTTTACGTGGTTTTTGATGGGTACATGTAATTATATTTGCGCCATTATCACCCTCAAATAGTGAGAATAGAAAAGATGAGGACAAAGAGGATCAACCATAAATTAAACGAGGAACAATACAAAGTACTTGGCTTGCTTTTACACGGCGAACTCTTTCAGTTTTTAGAAATGGCGTTCGA
>DIYP01000008.1 GCA_002427735.1 Flavobacteriales bacterium UBA6051 | reverse complement strand
GAAAGGCTAGGCCACTGATTTCTGTAGTTCAACGAAAAACGCGGACATCCATGTGAGCCTGCAAACGCCGGATTCAAATAAATCGGGTTCGCATAAAACTGTGTAAATTGTGGATCTTGTGCCGAGGCTGAACCCGCTGTAAAGCAGATAGCAGTTAGTATAAGTAATCGTTTAAATCCTTCCATTACGTTGGTTATAGTCTTATTCTTAAGTATACATTAACGGCATTCTAAGAATAAAGTTACAAATATTGCAATTTGATGTATAATAATCAAAGATTTGTTACGTTTTTTTGTGCAGTCAAACGAATGATTGATATTTGCCTTATGAAAACAGAATCCCTTATCAAATGGAGCATAAAGAGCGTTTCACTGTTCTTACTTTGTTCATGTTTGAATCTAGTATATGGTCAAAATGAAGAACTTATCTCTCTTGAGTGGCAAAAAGAGGAAATCTATCGTCAAGGAGGTAAGGAAATAAAAGTACCTTCAATTGCCGGTCAATATTTAGATGGTCGAATCCCCAACTATTATTGGAAAAAGCGCGTGAAGAAGGGTCAAAATATGTCCGCCTCTTTAGAATTGATTTCAACTGAACCGGCTACGAAGTTTGAAGTTGGATACTTAAGATCTAATGCAATTGAAGTTGGAGAAGTTCGTCATGAGCTGAAGGTAACGAATGCCAACACTGAAAAATACATAGTGTTAAATTTATTTCCTTTTGTGAAGGTTGGCGGAAGTATTCATCGCGTCACGAGCTTTAAAATAAAGACAACTCCTTTGCCTTCTTCAAATCCAACAGTTATTCAGAAAGATTTTGTGGCGAATTCTGTTTTGCAGCCAGGTTCGGGCTTTTGGTATAAAATCTCTGTAAGAGAAGACGGGGTTCATAAAATTGACAAGACGTTTTTAGAGAATTGTGGTATTGATTTGGAAACGCTAAATCCTCAGGATATTAATATTTATGGAAACGGGGAGGGACGTTTACCAGAGTTGAATTCTGTACCGAGAACAGATGACCTTGCTAAGAACGCAATTTTGGTCGTTGGTGAAGCGGACGGTACATTCGACGATGATGATTATATTTTATTTTATGGATGGGGACCGCACAGATGGTATGAAAATGGAGCTGATGGTTTTGACCAGGATCGTAATCCTTATTCAGATGTTTCCTGCTATTTCATCAATATTAACTCTGCAGATGCGCCGTTGAGAATTTCTACTCAACCAAATGCTGTAAATCCGGTAACGGATGTCGTTACTTCTTACAGTTATTACAATGCTCACGAGCAAGATTTAGTATCACTTGTTAATGGTGGACAACGTTGGTATGGTGAGCTGTTCGATGCTCAGTTAACTAGAACTATTTCGTTTAATATTCCTGATATAGACGGCGGGTCACCGTTAAATATAGAATCGTCTGTTGCTTCCAATGCAAAGACCAATGCTGGAACTTCTGAACGTTACTCGGTAAATGGTAATGTACTGCTAGATGTTGCTATACCGACAGGTGGTGGAGGAGACTACGGACGTCGTGTTAGAGAAATGACTTTGACAAACCCCACTTCGTCCGTTCCTATTCAAATTTCTATAACTAGAAATTCTCCCGATGATTTAACATATCTCGACCGCTTGCTCATTAATGGGCGTCGGTCACTTCGATTTACTTCAACACAATTTAATTTTAGAGATACAAGCTCTGTGGGAATTGGTAATGTTGCAGAGTACGTTTTATCAGATTTACCTCAGTCGGATGGTTTTGTGTGGGAGGTAACGGATAGACAAAATCCCAGAATTGTTAGTGGAGCTTTTAGTGGAAATGACTATATCTTTCAGTTAAATTCAGATTCACTTCGTGAGTTTGTTGCCTCCAATGGTACGGATTTTTTGACCCCAGACAGAATAGGCGAAGTCGCGTATCAAAACTTACACGGTCTTCCACAAGCTGATTATTTGATTGTTACATATCGATCATTTATTTCTCAAGCCAATCGGTTGGCAGATTTGCATAGAGCAAATGGGTTGACAGTGCATGTGGTAACGAGTGATCAGGTATTCAATGAATTCAGTTCTGGTGCGCTGGATGCAACAGCAATTCGAATGTTTGCTAAAATGTTCTACGATCGTGGAGCGAGCAATCCTTCAACGCGACCAGCAAGTTTGCTACTATTCGGTGATGGTACTTTTGATCCTAAGAATCGTGTGCCGAATAACAATAATTACATACTTACATATCAGGTGGTTAATTCGGAAGACCATATCGGTGCGCTTGTCACAGATGATTATTTCGGATTATTAGATGATAACGAGTCCATTTCTTCGAGTGATTTACTTGATATTGGTATTGGTCGTTTACTTATCTCAGATTTGGAAATGGCGAAAGAGCAAGTAGATAAAGTACAGCATTACATGCGGAACGGGTCAGATTTATACGCTGGGGAAAGTACCAACTGTAATGAAGACGGTGTTTCTTCAACATTCGGTGATTGGCGAACGAAATATGTTCAGGTTGCGGATGATGAGGAGAATGCATATTTCATTAAGAATGACGTTGAACCGCAATTTGACACTGTTTCTAAGTATCACCCCGCGATGAACTGTGATAAGATTTACCTCGATGCATACCAGCAAATCACGACTGCAGGTGGGCAAAGGTATCCAGATGTTAATAAGGCTATTGACGATCGAATTGAGCGAGGAGCTTTAGTGATCAACTATGTTGGACATGGTGGAGAAGTTGGTGTGGCAGAAGAACGTGTGATAACTGTACCTCAAATACAGGACTGGAGAAATATTGATAGACTTCCGTTGATGGTTTCAGCAACTTGTGAGTTTACGAAGTATGATGATCCGGATCGTGTTTCTGCAGGTGAGTGGGCTTCCATTAATCCTTTTGGAGCTGCAATTGCCTTAATGACAACAACGCGCTCTGTATTCTTTGGTGTGAATACCGATACTGGTAAATCATTCTTTGAAAATGTATTTCGCCGAGATGCCAACAATGAACCCTTGAGTTTTGGTGAAATCATTCGTTCAACAAAGAACGGCGTTCTGGGAGGGGGAAATAATAAGCGAAGTTTTACACTTATCGGTGATCCGGCGCTGCAAATAGCTCTACCTAGAATGAATATTGTTACAGATAGCATTAATGGCATTGATCCAGCTATTGAAAGTGATACGATTCGGGCTTTAAGCAAAGTGACGATCAAAGGGCACCTTGAAGATTTTAATGGAAATCTTTTATCCGGATTTAATGGTGTGGTTTATCCTTCAGTGTATGACAAGCCCAAGGAGCAGGTAACTTTAGGAAACGATCCAACTGAATCACCAATTGAGACGTTCTATATCCAGACGAACAGAGTTTACAGAGGTAAAGCAAGTGTTGTAAACGGTTATTTTGAGTTTTCATTCATAGTGCCGAAAGACATTAATTATTCTTTTGACTTTGGTAAGGTGAGTTATTATGCTGAGAATGGCGTCACTGATGCGTTAGGGGCAGAGCAGCGTGTTTATGTCGGTGGTGTTGACCCAAATGGGATCAATGACACACAAGGACCGAGTATTGAATTGTTTCTGAATGATGAGTCATTTGTGAACGGTGGGATTTCAGATGAAACACCAATTCTGATAGCAAAGTTGTTTGATGAAAATGGTATCAACGCAGTTGGAAATGGAATTGGTCATGACCTAACGGCAGTGTTAGATGGTAATACGGGTGATCCGATAGTCCTCAATGAGTATTACACAGCTGATTTAGATTCTTATCAGTCAGGAGAGATTCGCTATAATTTCTCTGAATTGGAAGTTGGTCCACATACGTTAACAGTTAAGGTATGGGATGTAAACAATAATTCGTCTGAGACAACAATTGAGTTTGTTGTGAAAGAAAAAGAACAAATGAGTTTAGAACACGTATTGAATTACCCAAACCCTTTCACGACTTATACAGAGTTTTTCTTTGAGCACAATCAGGTTTGTAATGCGCTTGAGGCGCAGATTCAAATCTTTACGGTGTCAGGCAGGTTGGTTCGTACGATTAATCAGCTAGTAAATACTGAAGGCTTTAGATCTGCCGGAATCCCATGGGATGGAAGGGATGATTTCGGTGATCAATTAGCAAAAGGAGTTTATGTTTATCGTGTATCCGTTCGTTCTCCTGAAGGTACGTCGGATGAGAAGTTAGAGAAGTTAGTAATATTAAAATAGTGATTGCACAATAAAGGAACTTCAATTCCGTATATTTGCAGATTCAAACCAGTTTTAGAATGAATAAAATAATTGTTAGTGGCATTTTTACAGTGATTTCGGCAATGGCATTTGCCCAACCTACGTCAAGCGGAGCCACAGATGACGATTTACAATTGAATACTATTACCACGGCCGTTCCATTTATGGCGATTACTCCGGAGTCAAGAGCTGGTGGTATGGGAGATGCAGGTACAGCGTTGAGTGCGACTGCAAATTCGCTTTATTGGAATACGTCGATGCTTAATTTCTCTGAAGCAAAAGGTGAAATAGCCGTTTCTTATACACCTTGGTTGCGACAATTAACAAACGATATTCATTTATCATATATCTCTGGATACTACAAGGTAAACGACCGTCACTCAGTTGGAGGAGCTTTGCGCTATTTCAGTTTAGGGGAAATCACATTTACGGATGTTAACGGTGATATTATTCGTGATGATAAGCCGGCAGAATTTGAGTTGACAGCTGGTTATGCATTTAGAACTTCTGATCGAACAAGTGTGGGATTGAATGGTAAGTTCGCTTATTCGAATCTGACGGGTGGTTTACCAGTTGCAGGGGTGAATACAAAGCCAGGTGTGGCTGGTGCAGCTGATATCTCTTTCACATTTTTCAATGATGACGCAAAGATTGGTGGTTTGAGAGGTACGTATACATTTGCGACAACAATCAACAATATTGGTAATAAGATCAAGTATACAGATGTAGGATCTAACGCACCAGGAGATTTCTTACCAATGAACCTTAAAATTGGAAATGCCTTTAAAGGTCAGTTCGATAAATACAACAGTTTGACGTTGTCCATTGATCTTCAAAAACTCCTAGTTCCTACACCAGCATTTTACGACATTGATGCCAACGGAGATTTCGTAATGATGTCAGGGAAAAGTAGTGATGTGGGTGTGATTGCTGGAATGATACAATCGTTTTATGATGCACCAGGTGTCGTAGCGAAAGATGAGAACGGTGATTATATTCAAAACGCCGATGGATCATACGAAATCGTTGGTGGTTCTAAATTTAGAGAGGAGCTGAGTGAAATTAACATTGCGACTGGTTTGGAATACTGGTACAATGATATTGTGGCAATTCGAGGAGGATTCTTCTATGAGAGTCGCAATAAAGGTGCACGCCAATATTTCAATATTGGTGCAGGATTTAAATACAATAAGTTTGGTATTGATATTTCATATCTTGCTGCTCTTCAACGTCAGAACCCATTGGCAAATACATTGCGTTTCTCACTGTACATGACGTTTGGAGGAAAATCTTCTCAATCGGCAGACTCAGCGCCACAATAGCATGAATCTTCGCATCGGTTATGGTGTAGATGTACATCGTCTCGCAATTGGTTATCCTCTGATCATTGGCGGAGTTAAGTTGGAAGCAGACTTTGGGGCTGTGGGACACTCTGACGCTGACGTTCTCTTACATGCAATATGTGATGCGCTGCTCGGTGCGGCAAATCTTAGAGACATCGGCTATCATTTTTCGGATAAAGACCCGAAGTACGCGGGTATAGATAGCAAGATTTTGTTGAAAGAGGTCGTAAGATTGATAGAAGAGAAATCCTATCATGTTGTTAACATAGATTGTACAGTAATTCTAGAGAAACCAAAGGTGAATCCGCATATTCCAAGGATGCAAAAGATTATTGCAGAGTTGTTGAAGATTGATGAAGATGCCGTTTCTATTAAGGCTACTACACATGAGAAAGTTGATTCTTTTGGTGCTTCAGAGGCGATAAAAGCCTACGCTGCTTGTTTATTGAATCGATAGTTTCACCGTCCTTCGAAGGATTCTTTTAGAGATATCTTTATATTTGTTCATTCAAAATCTAAGAATGGAAACAACCTCACAATACACGACAAAAGAAGCATTACTTGAATTGTATAACAAGCCCTTGCTGGAATTGGTTTTCGAAGCGGCAACAGTACATAGAAAGTATCACAATCCTCGTGAAGTACAAATGTCTTCTTTGTTGAGCATTAAAACGGGAGGATGTCCGGAGGATTGTGGTTATTGTCCGCAAGCTGCACGTTATCATACGGATGTTGAAGCACATAAGCTTATGTCTGTTGAAAGCGTAATTGAGCAAGCGAAAAATGCGAAGGCAAATGGTTCTTCACGTTTGTGTATGGGGGCGGCCTGGAGAGAAGTAAGAAACAATCGAGATTTTGATAACGTTATTGAGATGGTTCAGGCGGTAAACGACCTTGATATGGAAGTTTGTGCAACGCTTGGAATGCTGGATGAGGATCAAGCTAAGCGGTTAAAGAATGCTGGACTTTTTGCTTACAATCACAACTTAGATACATCTAAAGATTTCTACAAAGACGTGATTTCGACACGTGAATATGAGAATCGTTTGGATACCATTGAAAATGCCCGTAAAGCAGGTATTTCCGTGTGTTCAGGGGGGATTATAGGAATGGGGGAAGCTGTAGAAGACAGGATAGGATTGTTGATGAGCTACATGGAAATGGACACTCCACCAGAATCTATTCCGATCAATGCGTTGGTAGCAGTGGAAGGAACTCCAATGGAAGAGCAGAAGCCTATCGAGCAATGGGAAATGATTCGAATGGTAGCAACCACACGTATTGCTTTCCCGACTTCAGTGGTTCGATTGTCCGCTGGTAGAACTAAAATGAACATGGAAGGTCAGGCATTATGTTTTATGGCAGGTGCGAGTTCAATTTTTGCAGGAGATAAGTTGCTAACGACTCCGAACCCTGAATACAATGAAGACATGGAGATGTTCAAGATTCTTGGTTTAGAAGCGAAAGCGCCTTTTACAGAAGGAGAAAAGCCAGAAAGTAAGCCTGATCCAATTATTGAAGAACGTAAAAGAAAAGAAGCTGAGCGTGCTGAAGAGTTAAAAGCGGCAAGAGAAAAACTCAAGTCTGAAGGTTTCGAACCACGCAAGGTTACTACAGTTGATAGTCTTTAATGGATAAAAAACTTATTCGGAAATTAACGAAAAGAAAAGAAGAGGGAACATTACGTTCCCTTTCTCATTTTGAGGGATTTACTGATTTCTTTTCCAATGATTATCTCGGATTATCGAAAAAGACAGCAAGCATTAATGAATTGTCTGGTGGTACAGGCTCGCGCTTGATTTCAGGTACAACGGCTCGCATTCTAGAGGCAGAATCCCGAATGGCAAAGTTCTTTGGTGCAGATGCTGCCTTGCATTTCAACTCAGGCTATGACGCCAACGTCGGTTTTTTTAGTGCAGTTCCACAGCGTGGAGATACCATTGTTTTTGACGAACTTATTCATGCAAGTGTAAGAGATGGAATTCGCATGGGCTTTGCAGACTCGGTTTCTTTCAGGCATAATGATGTTGATGATTTACGCTTGAAGCTCTCGCGAATAGATGGAACAATTTACGTTGCTATTGAAAGCATTTATTCCATGGATGGAGATCTTGCTAATTTGGGCGATATTGTTGATGTATGTGAGGAATTTGACGCTTATTTAATAGTAGATGAGGCGCACACAGCTGGGATTTTTGGAGAAAACGGGAAGGGATTGGCATATGCCTTCAGGGATCGCATATTTGCCAGATTAATCACTTTTGGTAAGGCCTATGGTTCTCACGGGGCTTGTGTGCTAGGCGCTACAGAACTCATTCAGTTTCTTACGAATTTTGCCAGGTCCTTTATTTATACAACCGCGCTTCCTGAAAGTGTTTATGAATTGAATGCCAATAGAGTAGAACATGAGGAGTTGGAAATTAGACAGAAGACTCTTCATACATTGCTAAAGAACTTTCGCGATCAATATTCCGCTGATAACCTGATTTCAAATCCGGAGTCGCCAATTCAAATTATAGAAATTGGTGACGTTGAACGCACGCGACTGATGGCTGATAGATTACAAGGGCAGCGCATTGCAGTAAAACCAATATTTGCACCGACGGTACCGGTGGGCCGCGAACGATTAAGACTTTGCTTTCATAGTTACAATACCCTGGAAGAAGTCAATCAGTTGTTGGCTATTGTAAATGAATTCTAATCAGAACATGACTAAGTTATTTCAGATTATTGCGATTACCTTTTTGACTTTTTCCTCAATCGCTCAGGATAAAACAAGGCTAAAAATAGTTGTTGGGACAAGTACTTTTGATGCCGTTGAAGTGTTACAGAATAGAGTGATTCCTTGGGATTTGGTTTACGGCAATGATTCATCTTTGTGGTTCACAGAAAAAACAGGCGGGATTTATCGATTGGATCGTGATTACAACTTGCATGAAGTTGGTATTGTAGAAGAATCACGTGTTTCTAAATATGAAAATGCGGGAATGCATGCCATGTGTTTTCATCCTCAATGGCCGGATTCTTCTTTTCTATATGTTCATTATCCGTATGAGCCAGACTACTCAACGCTTGTACGCTTGGAAATTGATCAAAAAAGCAAACGAATAACGGGGAATAAGCGTGTGATATTTGATAGTATTCCTGCAGCACGTTCACACAATGGTTCTCGTTTAACGATAGGTCCTGATCAAAATATTCTTTTTGCCATGGGGGATGCTTACCAGTTCGATCCTGCGCAAGACCTGGAGAGTTTAAGCGGGAAGGTATTGAGATTTACACCTTGGGGCAGTGTTCCAGCTGATAACCCTATTCCTGGCAATTATACATGGAGTTACGGACATAGGAATCCGCAAGGACTTGTATATGCTGAGAACGGAATACTTTACTCCTCGGAGCATGGTCCGGCCACTGATGATGAGATTAATATCATCCAAAAAGGAAAAAACTATGGTTGGCCCAAGGTAAATGGCTTTTGTGATCTTGACACAGAAAAGAAGTTTTGTGAAGAGCATGACGTTGTCGAACCTATCTGGGCATTTACTCCAACATGTGCGCCTTCTGGCTTAACCTATTATGGAAGCGATTATTTCCCAGAGCTAAAGAACCACTTATTGCAATGTTTTCTGAAAGTCAAGGCACTCTGCGTGTTGAAATTGTCAGATGACGGTACCAAAGCACTCAATGCGATCAATTTTTTTGAAAATGACTATTACAGGTTGAGAGATGTAGAAGTGGCGCAGGATGGCTCTTTGTACATTTCTACCAGTAACTGCGAAACAACATCACCACCAATTAAACCACTCGATGATAAAATAATTCATATTACAAATTTGAATAAATCGAATGGCAAACCCGTCTTTCAGGATATTTCAGTTGATGGGAACAAATTGAATGTGAATGTTATAGGTACAGATATGGAAGGAAGTGTACAAATGACAATGTTTTATGGTGGGGTGCTGAAAGAAACCATGGTTCCGATCAACAGTATGACGGAATTTACATATGTTTTTGACGAACCAAACGTTTATTGGTTAAAGTTTGTTCAAGAAGGTCGCATAGTGACAAAAATGATTCATGTCAAGCCTATTGATTAATGAAGGAAGCGTTAAAAATAATATTGGTTTCAATTGCACTTGCTATACTGTATGGTATTTTGCATGATCTGGTAACTGCGCATATTTGTGTTGAGTATTTCTCAATTGTTCACCCGAAGATCATTACTTCAAATTCTCCTGTTGCTCTTGCTTTCGTATGGGGTGTATTGGCGACATGGTGGGTTGGTTTACTTTTGGGAGTTTCGTTTGTCATTGCAGCGAGGTCTGGTAAACGGAGAAAGGTAGGATTAGCACAAGTCTTGAGATCATTGATTCGATTAATGATTACAATGGTTGTCGTGGCTTCAATTTCCGGTGCAATTGGTTATTACTGCAGTGTGGCTGGCTTTATTTACTTGCTTGAGCCAGTAGCTTCACTCGTTCCCGAAGAGAAGCATGATCTTATTTTACTCTGTGGATGGGCTCATGGTGCTTCTTACCTTACTGGATTGGTTGGAGGGTTATTGGTTTGTTTGAAGATATGGAAAGGAAGAGCTATTAACCGTGAAGAAGTCAGTGAATGAAAGTTTTTGAAACAGATCGCTTGCTCGTACGCTTCTTTTCAGAAGAAGACTATACCTTTTTCGAAGAGTTGCTCAACGCACCAGAGATAATTGAACCGGTTCCTCAAAAGCCCTTTCCCTTAGCGGTAGTTCGTGCGAAGTTTGAAAAATACACGGAAGTTGTATCTGAATTCAAAACAACAGAACGCTATGCCCTGGCGGTTTGTCCAAAGGGAACAGATGAGGTAATAGGAATGTGTTTGCTGCTTGTGAACGACGAAGGATATCGAGAAATTGGTTATCGCTTTAGGAAAAAGTACTGGGGAAAAGGTTTTGCCTCGGAAATGACTCAAGGAGTAATAGCCTATTGCTTTGATGAACTCAGGTTAGAAAAGATCACGGCAGACGTAACGATTGGCAATGATGCTTCTTCTAGGATTCTTGACAAATATTTTCGTCCTGTCAAAGAGTTCTATAATCCGAATGATGATTGCATGGATCGTAGGTATGAACTGACTGCTGTTGAGTGGTCATCGCATGAATAAACAAGCATTAGCGCAATAGTTGGATTCTCTTTGTTAAGAGATGGCCATCCTCGAAATAGAGCTGTAACGTATACACTCCTCTTGGCAAATTTAAAAGCTCAAGTGTTTGCAATGGATAAGCATCAAGTTCGCCTGTTCTTACTATTTTCCCGTCCGATGTAATTAATTCAAAAGAAGAAAGTGGCATAGATGAATTGTTTTGAACTGTTAAGAAGCCACGAGATGGGTTCGGGAATACACTTATCTCACCTTTATTATTTTCAGTCAAACTGAGGTCTCCGCCCTCGGTTAGTGTATTAATTGTATTAATTGGCATAGATCCACGTCCTTCTATTAATCCGCTTGGCCAGTGAATATGCAAACTGTCAATTTGAGAAATATTTCCAAGTCCAAAATGCAGAACACTGCTGTTTTGAGATAAGTAGCTTGATCCTCCGCCGACTTCTCTCATCCATACTCTTCCATCGGCATAGAGATAGACATGGGCTCCGAAGGCATCACGATTACTTTGTGTACCAACTAATTTGAATTGTACCCAATTATTTGAGTTGCTAGTTGTATTGAGATATACCGATACATTTTTAGCAGAAGCTGAGTCCTCTGATACATTGACTACCACAAAGTCCAGGTCTCCATCATTGTCAATGTCGCCGTATGCAGCACCTCGTGATCGAAGTGTGTCGGTTAGACCAGCTGCTTGAGTGACATCAGTGAAAGTACCATTTTGCTGATTTTCAAAAAGTGTATTTACCTGGGGGATAGCCATCGTCATTACGCCTCCGTTGGCCAGAAAAAGTTCGAGATAACTATCGTTGTCAAAATCAAAGAAAAAGGTGCCCCAGGAAACTTCACCACCGACAGTCGTTCCAGAAGCATTTGCATCTTCTGTAAAAGTTTGATTACCAGAGTTTGTATGTAATAAATTATCCGTCATATTCGTGATGTAATAATCAAGATTGAGGTCTTCATTGTAGTCGCCTACGGCAATTCCCATGGCATTGATTTCTTCATAAAATCCAGAAGTATTGGCAATATTATTGAAATCAGCCATTGGATATTGGTTAGCATAGAGTGCATTTCCACCATAAGTGGTCCCGAAGTCGTTTCCTACCATTACATCAACATCTTGATCATTGTCAAAATCTGTAAAGGCAACAGTTAGTGCACCTCCATTTTCCGCTATACCAGTTGATATGGCTACTTCATTGAAAGAAAGATTTTGATTGATATACAGTCGATCCAAACTCCCGGAAGTCATATAGTTGAAGAAGGGAAGTGCATAATACTTGACGTAATTACCTACGTACAAATCCAATAATCCTTCACGATCTGCATCACCAAAAGAAGCTGATGTGCACCAACTGGAATCTGTAAAACCTAGGTTGGTCGAGAAATCAACGAAAGACGTACCGTTGATATTTTTTAATAGAAGATTGTTGTGGTCTTCTGAAGTTGTCACAAAAACGTCTCGAAAACCATCATTGTCAATATCTCCTGTTGTGACACCTACTGTTTTGACACCACTTGTAAAACCAATTCCCATGGATGCTCCAACCTCTGTAAACGTTCCATCTTGATTATTTTCAAAAATACGATCGGTGTATTCCCCACCAGTAATGTATAAGTCCTGAAATCCATCATTGTTAAAATCAAAGAAAGCGACGCCACCTCCCATAATGTGTTCATCAACATGTGTGTGAATGACACCAGCAGATTGACTGATTTCATTAAATGTTTGAGCATTACACATATAAGTGCTCACCAACAACAAGAATAGTATGACTTTAAGCATAGCAGGGAAATTGATAAGTGAAAGATACTGAATAAAAAAAAGCCGCACAATTTAAATTGCGCGGCTTCAAAAACATAATTGAATGTTTATTTCTTATCAACTTCAACCGTTGCCATCTCTTCAGATTGGTATTCTCCGGCATCCAGCTTTTCCTTCATAGTTTTGAATGTGTCAATCGTATACTGAACGTCATCAAGTGTGTGCGCAGCAGTAGGGATAAGACGTAACATGATAACATCTTTTGGTACTACAGGATACACTACGATTGAACAGAAAATATTGTAGTTTTCACGTAAATCAAACGTTAGATTTGTTGCTTCAGCCAGATTTCCTTTAAGGAATACTGGAGTCACAGCTGAATTAGTAACACCAATATCGAATCCAACATCAACCAACCCCTTTTGAAGGGAAGATGCGATTTGCCAAAGTTTTTCCTTGTGCTCAGGCTGATCTCTCAATAGTTCAAGGCGTTTACGCGCTCCCACAACCAATGGCATTGGCAGAGATTTAGCAAATACTTGAGAGCGCATATTGTAACGCAAGAACTCAATTAATTGCTCGTCTCCACAAATAAATGCACCGATTGAAGCCATTGATTTCGCAAACGTTCCGAAAAGGATGTCAATTTCATCATGAACACCTTGCTCCTCACCAGAACCTTGACCACGTTCACCTACAGTTCCAAAGCCATGGGCGTCATCAACAAACAGGCGGAAGTCGTACTTTCCAGATTTTCTGAATTCAACGAGTTCTTTCAGTTTCCCTTGATCTCCTGCCATTCCGAATACACCTTCTGTAATAACGAGGATTCCACCGTCTGTTTCTGCAACAATTTTAGAAGCTCTTGCCATTTGCTTGTCAAAGCTCTCCATATCATTGTGCTTGAACACAAAACGTTTTCCAGCATGTAAGCGCATCCCGTCAAGGATACAGGCATGAGATTCACTATCGTAAACAATTACGTCATTACGATCGACAATAGAATCAATTGCGGAAACCATACCTTGATAACCAAAGTTCAAAAGAATGGTATCTTCTTTCTCCATGAAATCTGAGATTTCATTTTCCAACGCTTCGTGCATGCTCGTTTGTCCAGTCATCATTCGTGACCCCATTGGATAAGCCAATCCCCATTCCTGAGAAGCATCGGCATCTGCCTTACGTACTTCAGGGTGATTCGCTAAACCAAGGTAATTGTTCACGGACCATACCAAACACTCTTTTCCTCGGAAGATCATTTTATTGGCAATTTCTCCTTCCAGTTTAGGGAAAGTAAAATAACCATGAACTCCTTTTGCATGCTGTCCTAACGGACCTCTGTTTTTCTTAATTTTATCAAATATGTCTTGAGCCATATATGTGTTTTTCGAGCAAGGGTTTCTGCCTGAGCAGTATACCTCAGCCCTTAATTTCGCCCCAAAAGTAGTGTATTTTCAAGAACAAGCCTCAAATAAGGCTGCTTTTTATCAACAAAGAAGGTGTGAATCTAAGTTACAAATTTTGATCCAACAGGTATAAAAATGAGGCAATTGCAGCACAACCCAGTTCAAGTTCGCGTTTATTTACGTTCTCGAAGACATCACTTGGAGCATGGTGAAAATCAAAGTAACGCTGTGAATCTGGTACAAATCCGAAAAGCGGAATTTCTTCAAATTGCGTTTTAAGCGGACCAATATCTACACCTCCATATCCCTTTTCGAAAACATGCAGATCATATTGAGAAAAATGTTTCTCAAGCGATTGTAAAAACAGCACCTGCTCTTCGCTGCCATCGCAGCTAAATCCACGAGGAGCAAATCCTCCACGATCACTTTCTACTGCCGCAATATGTTTTTCATGTGTTTGTTCTTTTGCCCATTCAGCATACCCCTTACCACCACGATTGCCATTTTCTTCATTCATGAAAAACACGAGTCGCAATGTATTCTTTGGTTGGTAATCCATCGTTTTTAAAATGCGCAGGGCCTCCATGCAATGAACAATGCCGGCTCCATCATCATGTGCACCTTCTCCTGTATCCCAAGAATCAAGATGCCCACCGAAGGTGATAATATTATTAGGGTTTTCGGAACCCTTGAGCTCACCAATGACGTTGTAGGACGTTTTGTCAGGGTAATCGCGACAATCCATTTCTAATACGAACTGTACTTTTTCTTTTTTTAGACTGGTGGACAATTTCTCTGCATCCAGCGTTGATAGAGCTGCTGCGGGTATTTTTTGGACAGTATCGGTATAATACATTCCACCCGTATGCGGATGCTCATCTACAGGAAGGCCTAAAGATCGGATGAGCACGGCTTTTGCTCCATGCTGTGCTGCTTCAATAGCACCTAGTCCGCGCATAGGCCAGCAACCTCCATAAGCTTTAAATGTATTGATCTGTTGTTCATCCATGGGTTGATTGATGAAGACAATTTTTCCTTTGGTTGTTTTGTCAGATTTCAGATTCTTTAATTCTTCCAAAGAAGAAAACTCGATGACTTCTGCCTCCATCAACCCGTTTGTTCCTATCGATCCCCCAAGTGCCAGCAAGTTCACCTTACTCATGCTGCCATCAGAATACTTTATCCATCCCGCTTCTGTTGTGCCGCGTTCCCAATGTGGAACTTGAATTTCCTGCAAGTAAACCTTATCAAAATTATAGGATTCCATTTTTCGCTTTCCCCACTGGATAGCCATTTCAGCTTCTGCAGATCCTGTTATTCGTGCACCAATATCTTTACACAGGCTGCGTAGGTCTTCGTAGGCATGACCATGAGATAGCGCTTCGTTGTACACCGTTCTAATAAAGGTGGAGTCACTTTGTCCAAAAGATAAAAAACTCGGGACTAAAAAGATAAAGCTTAAGAATTTTGACATGGTATCGTTTTCAGCGAAGATAAAATTATCTTTTCACACGATCTTCAATTTTCTCAAGGAGAAGCCTACTTACAGTATCATTACACATGGCATTAGGGTGTGCTTCTTGCGCATGAATAGCATACGACCAATCATAATCAAAGTCCTTATCGAGGTCAATAACTTCAATATTCCTTTTTTTAAGTAAAGCCATTAATTCATCAAACTCTTCCGTTTTTTCATCATAAGTCGGATAAACAACTACAAGAAAGTCGTCATTGCCAAACTGTTCAATATATTTTTTCTTTGAGGCTACGATCATTTCAGATATTAACTCCAGGTGATGCGTTTTAAGCGACATCGGGAAATCGAGATCAAAATAGTTCAGGATGCTCGATTGATAGAAAGTTTCGTACATGCCTGAGATAAAAGAGCGCCCGTCTTTAAAGGTTTTATTTCGAACAATTTTGTCATCAACCATTTCGTAGTATGGAGAATTGTACAGCCAGTCAGTATAACGATGCATTGATCCAATAGCTCTTCTTATGTGATCCCAATAGAAGACGTAAACACCGATTCCTTCTTTTTCATTCATTGGAATACTGTCTCTGATATTATTATGCTCTAGTCGCGCGAGCATATGATTTGTTCCAGTACCCTGGAATGCGAAGTTGTAAGCATTGTAATCAGAGTATTTTTGAAAATGATAGGCGAGTGTTTGGTTATCCTCTAAGCCATAACCATAACCAATTGAACATCCAAAGAATAGGGCGTATTTGTTTTTTAGCGAATCGTGCTCTGGTGTAATACGCTCGTGGTTATGACCGATGGTATAATGAACGCTAAAGATGGTATCGCCATCAATTATTTTGTCTTCATACATGACAGTATCGGCGGGAGCATAGTAACCCAGAGAATAGAAAGGATGTGTGCGTTTAAAGTCAGGGAGTGCAAAATCGAATGTTCGCTTGTCAGGCATTCCAAGGAAAAAAAAGAAGAGAAGTTCAGCCGAAAAAACAAGAAGTACGAGCATTCCTACATTGGCAAAAAGGATACGTTTTTGCTTTGCGAAG
The DNA here is from genome assembly GCA_002427735.1 of Flavobacteriales bacterium UBA6051. Classification (GTDB taxonomy): domain Bacteria; phylum Bacteroidota; class Bacteroidia; order Flavobacteriales_D; family Crocinitomicaceae; genus UBA4466. The sequence goes on along the minus strand of DIYP01000008.1, from coordinate 53,148 downwards.
AAAACGAAAAAGGAGAGCGATAAAAGAATGGAGCCGACCAATCGAATAATGGTCGAGTGTGCAGGAATAAGTCCTGTTCCTTTATCATAACAATTGTTTGCAAGTATGAGCAGGCCAAGCCCTAAAAAAACCAATAAGAGAACTACTTTATTTCGTTTTATGTAGGCGATTATTTTCGCTGAAATGTCTTGCATGGTTATTTTGAAAGACTTGTTTTGATATTTTCAGAGACTGAATTAATTCAATTGAATTACAAATCAAAGATAATTGTTTCATTCGCATGTTTACAGAAGATGGCTGCGTATTTCGACCATTCAATTATCTTTGTTAAAAAATCGAATAAATGGCGTTAAAATGTGGAATTGTAGGTTTACCAAACGTGGGTAAATCGACTTTGTTTAATTGTCTTTCAAATGCGAAGGCGCAATCGGCGAATTATCCTTTTTGTACGATTGAACCAAACATTGGAACGATCTCTGTTCCGGATGATCGACTTGAGAAATTGGAGAAACTTGTCAATCCACAAAGGGTGATGCCAACAACAATGGAGATTGTGGATATCGCAGGCCTTGTAAAAGGTGCTTCGAAAGGTGAGGGGTTGGGAAATCAGTTTCTTGCAAATATTCGCGAAACAGATGCCATTATCCACGTTTTAAGATGTTTTGACGATGGAAACGTTGTGCACGTGGATGGCTCAGTTGACCCGGTTAGAGACAAAGAAGTAATCGACATTGAGTTACAATTAAAAGATTTGGAGACAATTGAGAAGCGTCTGCAGGCTTTGAGTCGAATTATCAAATCTGGAGATAAAGAAGCAATAAAAGAGAATGACCTGGCTTTACGCATAAAAGCCGCACTGGAAGGTGGCGAATCAGCACGAACGGTTAAGATGGAGGAGACCGAATATCCGATCATGAAAAGTTTTCAATTGATCACTTCAAAACCGGTAATGTATTTATGCAATGTTGACGAAGCATCTGTTAAATCGGGTAATGCGCACGTAGATGCAGTTAAAGAAGCTGTGAAAGATGAGAGTGCTGAAGTATTGGTGATTGGTGCGGCGATTGAATCCGATATTATGGAGCTTGAGACTTATGAAGAACGTCAAATGTTTTTGGACGAGTTAGAACTTGAAGAACCAGGAGTAAATCGTTTGATCCGCTCTGCTTATAAGTTGTTAGACCTGGACACGTATTTTACGGCAGGAGAAAAAGAGGTGCGTGCTTGGACAATCAAAAAAGGAATGACAGCACCACAAGCGGCGGGAGTTATTCATACTGATTTCGAGAAAGGATTTATTCGCGCTGAGGTTATGAAATATGGCGACTTTGTAGAATTAGGAAGTGAGTCCGCAGTTAAAGACGCCGGCAAATTTCGCGTAGAAGGAAAAGAATATATTGTTGAAGATGGTGATATCATGCACTTCCGCTTCAATGTTTAATTGAAAAGATAGAATAAGTATTATGAGTATAGCAGCTAACAATCCGGCATTGTCATCTTGGGTGGAAGTACCTGAAAATTCTGATTTCCCAATTCAAAATATTCCTTTTGGAATAGTGAAGGCAGAGGGACATTCTCCTCGTGTTGCATCGCGTATTGGTGATTCAATAATTGACTTAAAATCTTTGTTCGTTTTAGGCTACTTGGAAAATCTTCAATTTCGTTTAGAAGATTTCGATACTGACTCGCTCAATGCAATGATGCGAAGTGGTAAGCAAGGTACAAGAAGCTTGAGAAATCGTATTTCAAAGTTGTTCGAAGCTGGACAGGAAGATCTACAGAAAAATGAACATCATGTGAATCAGGTACTCATTCCTGTTGGTCAGGTGGAAATGCTTATGCCGGTTAAAGTAGGGGATTACACTGATTTTTATTCCAGCGAACAGCACGCATACAACGTTGGATGTATGTTCCGCGATCCAAATAACGCCTTATTGCCAAACTGGAAGCACATTCCTGTAGGTTATCACGGAAGAGCTTCTTCCATTGTGATCTCTGGAACACCTATGCATCGTCCTAAAGGACAGCAAAAACCAAATGATGAGGAACCACCGGTTTTTGGTCCATGTAAGCTACTTGATTTCGAATTAGAAATGGGGTTTGTTACTTATCAGGGGAAACCTTTGGGCGATTCTATTTCCACGGAGGAAGCCGATGACTATATTTTTGGAATGTGCTTGTTCAATGATTGGTCGGCACGAGACATTCAGAAATGGGAGTACGTTCCACTTGGGCCGTTTTTAGCGAAAAACTTTGCTTCTCACGTTTCACCTTGGATTGTTACACTGGATGCTTTAGAACCATTCCGCGTTCCAGGTCCGGTTCAAGATCCAAAGGTGTTACCATACTTGGAATATACAGGAGATAAGCACATCGATATTAATCTTGAAGTAGCAATTCAACCAGAGAATAGTGAGGAAAAAGTTGTTTGCCATTCCAACTATAAGCACATGTACTGGAATATGAATCAGCAATTGGCGCACCACTCTGTGAATGGTTGTAATATTAATGCGGGAGATATGATGGCATCGGGAACAATTTCTGGTGGAGAAGAGGGAATGTATGGTTCGATGTTAGAAATTTCATGGAAAGGAACAAAACCAGTTCCAATGCCTGATGGCTCTGAACGAAAGTTTATTCTTGATAACGATACAGTAATCATGCGTGGTTACGGCGAAAAAAATGGTGTGCGCGTAGGTTTCGGTGAAGTATCTGCAAAGGTGCTTCCCGCAAAGTAAATGAGCGAAGAATTAGCACATATTGATCTCGAAAAGGAGCGAAAGGAAATCTTAAATGCTTTCCGTGGGTTACTTCGTGCGCATAAAGACAGAAGCAAAGAAGATACCCGAAAGATTCGAAAAGCCTTTGACGTTGCGGTTGAAGCGCATAAGGAGATGCGTCGAAAATCGGGTGAGCCATATATTTATCATCCTATTGCGGTAGCGCGTATTTGTGCCGAGGAGATGGGGTTAGGAACTACAGCGGTAGTTTGTGCATTGTTGCATGATACAGTTGAAGATACGCATATAACTCTGGATGATATTGAAGATTTATTTGGTGCAAAAATTCGAATGATTATTGACGGGTTAACAAAAATCCCTGAGGTTTTCGATGAGACGGCTTCTGTTCAAGCGGAGAATTTCCGCAAAATGGTTTTGACGATATCAGATGATATTCGTGTGGTTTTAATCAAACTAGCGGATCGTTTGCACAATATGCGTACGCTTTCCAGCATGCGCAGAGATAAGCAAATTAAGATAGCTTCTGAAACGAAGTTTCTTTACGCACCACTTGCGCATCGTCTTGGTTTGTATTCGGTTAAAAGCGAATTAGAAGACCTTGCGCTGCGATATACGGAACCGGAGGTTTTTAATGAAATCGAAGGGAAGCTGAAATCAACAAAGGACGTCAGAAATCGTTTTATACGTAAGTTCACTGGACCAATTCGAGAGGCGCTATCGAATGAAGGATACAACTTTAAGGTTAAAGTACGTACCAAGTCAATTTCTTCTATTTGGCGTAAGATGAAAGGCAAGGGAATACCTTTCGAAGAAGTTTATGACGTTTTTGCCATTCGTATTATCGTAGATGCTGAATCCGAGCAGGAAAAATCGGACTGTTGGAGAATTTACAGTATTGTAACAGACTTCTACCAGCCCAGTCCTGATAGATTGAGAGATTGGATTTCGACACCGCGTGCCAATGGCTACGAGTCATTGCATACAACGGTAATGTCTCCAACGGGTAAATGGGTGGAAGTCCAAATTCGTTCTAAGCGAATGGATGAAATTGCCGAAAAGGGACTTGCAGCGCATTATCGATACAAAGAATCTAAGACCAAAGAATCCAAGTTTGACAGGTGGATTTCTGAAATAAGGGACTTACTTGAGAACCCCGATGTGAACGCCATGGACTTTATTGATGAGTTCAAGTTGAATTTGTTCACTGAAGAGATATACATTTTTACCCCTCGAGGTGACCTGCGCGTACTACCTAATGGTGCTACTATTCTGGATTTTGCATATGACATTCACACAGACATAGGTGATTCTTGCATTGGTGCGAAGGTGAATAATAAGCTGGTTCCGCTGAGCCATCAATTAACCAGTGGAGATCAAGTAGAAATAATTACTTCTTCAAAACAGAAACCAAACGAAGAATGGACACGGTTTGTGGTCACAGCTCGTGCTCGCCAGAAGATTAAGTCTTCTTTGAATGAAGAGCGAAAGAACATTGCACAGGATGGAAAAGAGATCTTGGAGCGCAAGTTTAAGCAGCACAATATTCGATTCACATCGGAGAACCTGGCCATATTAGAGAAGTTTTACAAGTTGCCTTCAGTCACGGAAATGTACTTCCGAATTGCTAAGGGTAAATTGGATTTGAAACGTCTTCGTGAGATTGATAATGTAGGAGGGATCTTAAAGCTCGATAAACACGTATATCGTAGAAAGAAAAGTACGGGAGACGTTTACTCGAAAGTGGACCCTAAGAAGGATACATTATTGATTGGGGATGATTTTAAGAATATTGATTATAAAATGGCAACTTGTTGCAATCCGATTCCGGGAGATAGTGTTTTCGGTTTTGTAACGATTAACGACGGGATAAAAATCCATCGTTATAGCTGTCCAAACGCAGAGCATATGCAATCCAAAATGGCCTATCGCTGTATCAAGGCTACTTGGAAAAACACAGAGCTAAAAGAGAATATTGCTGCGATTACCGTGCACGGTATTGATAGATTGGGAATTGTAAACCGCTTGACAGAAATCATTTCCAACCAGCACAATGTCAACATGAAATCTATTTCTTTTGAAACGGATGACGGCATTTTTGAGGGGAATATGAAAGTATTGGTGTACGATACTGAACATCTGGAACAATTGATGCGAAAGTTTGAACAAGTGGAGGGGGTGCAGCGTGTTGTACGTAAAGTGGAGTCGTCCTAAAATCGCTATTCAAAAAGATCTTCTAAATCCTTCGGTCGAAGTATTGATTTCCAGTTGAATCCTGGAACAAATTGTTCTGCTTCTTTGATTTGATCTATAGGGTAAAAAGCGCCATCCGGAGCTTCTTGATATGTAATCCCCGTTAATTCATTACTATCGATATCAATCCGCAGGTCACTCGCATATAGACGATTCATTCCCATGCGTTTTTTTGTAATCAAGGAATCTGTTTTGATTTCATCCTCTGGGAAGAAAACAGTCATGGCATTTCCATTGACAATTGCCCTGCGTAATTCATTCTGTTTGAAATAAGCATTGATATTTTTGCCAGCAATTTGATTGTAATATTTTTCCGATTGCACCTCCATTAGGATAGTCGAGTTATCGTAAATGTTGATCTTGTGAATGCTTGAATCCGTAATATGGACATCCATAAAGTCTCCTTTAAGTTCGGCAGCATTTGACCATATAATAGGAGAAAAGAAGAGCTCAATACGTTCTTTATCCATGGCGTAAACAATACTGTCCGCGCGCCCCTGGATCTTTGTAGAATAGATGCGTGCGTTTTTATAAGCTTTCACAATGTCGGTAGTATCTATTTTCTCCATGAAGAGCGTATCTGCATGAATGTACAGCGTATCATCTTTCATCTCTTTTGTCGCAAGTGCGCGCCCTGTTAGAAATGAATAGTTTAAACTATCAGAGGTATAGGCGTAGTTACCGCTGAAAGCAATTGCTTGCGTAGTGTCGTAGTAGAGTACATTTCCTATGCCTATCGATTCTCCTTGTTCGGGGCGATAGAGTAGTGTATCTCCGACAATATACTCTGAGCCTTGCACGATAGACGCACTGCCATAGAGTTCTCCTTCTTTCGTTTGCGTACTGTACGAACCAGATTCACAATAAATGCTAGTACCGTCGCTTAATATACTCGTTGGACCAAAGAAATAGGCCGTTTTTTTGCCGTACGTATACTGTAATGTATCCGTTTCCATTTCAAGATCATTACCTTCGTAGCGAACGTCTCCACGAAAAAAGAAATCTTTCGAATTCGGATAAAGATAGCCGGCACGGCTTGTAAGAACCTCTTTTGACAATGTACTTTCAACACGACCGCCATAATGGTACGAAGCACGAGATGCTCGTGCGTCATAATCGAGTGTGTCTGTCGTGAGTTTGTATTCGCTATCTCTTACGCGCACGTTTCCCCATAGCTTAGCTTTACGTGTTCTTCCATCATAAAAAAGCGAATCACAAAACAGATTAAGTGTATCTCTTTTGTTAATGTGCACATGTCCATAGGCACGAACTGTTTTACTTCTTTGATGGTAGTGAGCTGAATCGCAGAACATTAAATTTCCTTGATACTTGAAGTTAACATTGCCTAACAATCGATGTACTCCAGTTTCTTCATTAAATTTTAAGACTTCCGATCCTGGTAATAGTTCTAGCGCATCTTCTTGCGAAAATGAGACAGCTGAAAGCAAAAAAAGTGCGCCAAATACAAGCGCACTTTTCAATATGTTTATTTGTATTGTCAAGCCAGCACTTTATTGTTTAGTGTTTGAGTTCGGTCAGGACCTACGGAAACAACAGTAATTGGTACCTCCAATTTTTGTTCCAGATAATCAACATACGATCGCAATTCAGTCGGTGCATCATCGAATGAAGTCAACTTAGTTGTATCACAATTCCATCCTTTGATGTCTTCATAAACCGGAACAACTTCCACATCATTAACGTCATATGGGAAATAATCGTATTTCTTACCATCAATCATGTAGTGTGTACAAACGCGAATCGTCTCAAAATTATCAAGAACGTCTGCCTTCATCATGGATAATTCAGTTGCACCATTGATCATTATGGCATATTTCAATTGAGGTAAATCAACCCAGCCACAACGCCGTGGTCTTCCTGTTGTAGCTCCGAATTCAAACCCTTCCTTTCGAATTTTCTCACCAACTTCGTCATGCAATTCGGTTGGAAACGGTCCACTTCCAACACGTGTACAATAGGCTTTGAAAATTCCGATTACACTTCCGATACGCGTTGGAGCGACACCAAGACCAGTACATGTTCCTGCGGTAACAGTATTTGATGAAGTTACGAAAGGGTAGGTGCCAAAGTCGATATCCAGCATAGTGCCCTGCGCACCCTCTGCCAATATCTTTTTTCCAGCTTTAATCGCATCATTAATGTATTGTTCACTGTCAACAGCAGTAAGTTGTTTTAATTCTTCAACTGCTTTGAGCCACGGTCCTTCCAATTCGGACAAATCGTATTCAAACTCAGGGTAGCGACGCAACATAGCCTTGTGTTTCTCAACAAGTGCCTGATATTTTTCATTGAATTTAGGAGAAAAAATATCTCCGACTCTCAAACCATTTCTACCCGTTTTATCCATGTAGGTTGGGCCAATCCCTTTTAAGGTAGATCCAATCTTGTCTTTGCCTTTAGCTGCTTCAGAAGCCGCATCCAAAATTCGGTGTGTTGGCAAAATGAGGTGTGCCTTTTTCGAAATGATAAGACGTGATTTAATGTCTATGTTGAAAGGCTTAAGTTTTTCAAGTTCCCCTTTGAAAATAACAGGATCAATCACAACCCCGTTTCCAACGAGATTCATTACATCATCCCGAAAAATCCCTGAAGGAATGGTATGCAAAACATGCTTAATACCTTCAAACTCTAACGTGTGTCCAGCATTTGGGCCGCCTTGAAAACGAGCAATGATGTCGTACTTAGGAGTCAGGACATCGACAATTTTACCTTTTCCTTCGTCTCCCCATTGTAAACCAAGTAATACGTCTACTTTCATTCGTGTTATTTAAAATAATTGATGGCTTCATCTGTGGACTCACAAATCGTGTAGATTTCGTTTAGTTTAGAAATCTCAAAGATTTTGGCCACATTGCCTGAAATATTTGATAGAACGAGCTCACCTCCCAATATTCGGCTTTTGGTAAGTGTTCGCATAAAAAAGCTAATTCCAGATGAATTAGTATGGGTTAGTCCTTTCAAGTCAAAAACTACTCGATAATAATTCTTGTTAAGGTATGAGAATACCTCTTTTTCCAGTGCTTCATAATCCATGTCAGAAGTGATTTTTCCTTCCAACGAATAAACCACAACCGGATCAACGATTTCTATTGCGTGATGTAAATTCAAACTAGTCTTTTTTGTCGTTTTTACGAACCCCGTAGAAATACAGTGAATGATGTTGAATCTCAATATCAAAGATTTCCTCAATCGTTGATTTGATATGCTGGATGCGCGGATCGCAGAATTCCAAAAGCTCACCGCTATCTGTTAAGACAATATGATCGTGTTGTGTAGATCCATGTGATTTTTCGAACTGCGCAATGTTCTTGCCAAATTGATGTTTTCGCACAAGATTACAGGCCAGAAGTAACTCGATCGTATTATACAGCGTTGCTCTGGAAACCCGATAATTCTGGTTCTTCATTTCAACATATAACGATTCTATATCGAAATGCCCGTCATAATTATAAATCTCGGCGAGTATTGCGAATCTTTCTGGTGTCTTTCGATGTCCATTTTGCTCCAGATACGCAGAGAAAATGTTCTTAACCTTAGTATGTAAATCTTCTTGATGCATACGCATTCAGGTAAAAGACAAAATTAACCAATTTATCGCGATTATAGAGTTTCCGGCTATTGGTTAATAACGGAGTTTTCAACAATTTATTTACAAAAGAAAAAGCCAGTGATTCAAGCTGAATCACTGGCTTCAAAAAAATATAATGGATTAAAGTAAAGACTTAAGGATAGCCTCTTCACTTTGTCCTTCTTTAATTAATCGTAAGATTGTTTCAGAGTGCACGTGTGCATCGTCATCTTCAAATCCAAGCGCAATGCCATATCTTGCTACAAGGCGCTGTTCAGATTCATCAACAACACCATCAATGAATGTCATTTGAATAAATTGAATCAATCGCTCAAAGCGCTCTTCCTTTTCCACTGGTGGAATCATTGGGTACTCATCAGGATGCTTCATGATTTCTTTAGCGACCTCAGGAGTTAACGACAGACGTCTTGCAATTTTCTCTAAAAGAGCAACTTCAGTTTCGTCCACCTTTCCATCAACGCGAGCGAGGGTTACAAGATTGCTAAAAAGTCCTTCCTTTGCTTTCTGTCCTCCGGACTCATATGCATGTGCGATTGTTCCCATTTTTTTGTCTTAAAATTTGCACGCAAAGATAGTGAATTCACTCGCTGAAATAATACTAATCAACTAATTTTTTTTCAATATGATCAATCAATGAATGAATGACTTTGATGTGGATTTCTTGAGCTCTATCAGCGAATTCAGAATGTGGTGCACGAATTTCAATATCGCATAGTTCGGCCATCGCTCCACCTGTTTTTCCTGTGAGTCCGATGACTTTCATTTGTTTTTGTTTCGCTGCTTCAATGGCCTTCAATATATTCTTTGAATTTCCTGATGTAGAAATTGCAAGCAAGACGTCATTCTGTTGGCCTACACCTTCTACATAACGAGAAAATATAGCTTCGAAACCATAATCATTTCCAACACAGGTAATATGACTTGGATCTGAAATTGATAATGCCGGAATAGAGGGGCGATCATCACGATATCTTCCGGTAAGTTCTTCAGCGAAATGCATGGCATCGCACATAGAACCTCCATTACCGCAGCTGATTATTTTACCTCCATTTTGAATGCTTTTAGCCATGATGTCACCGGCTTCGGCAATTTTTTCATGGTTCTCAGGATTGTTAAATTTTTGCAAAATTTCAATCGCCTCTGAAAAATGGTCTGCTATTTGTTTTTTAGGCATCAAAATGGATTTTGTCAAAAATAAAGAAATTAAATGGCAGGCGATATAATTTAAATCAAACTTGCTATATTTGAAACCCGAGCAATCGCTCACAAACAAACGTTAACCATGAAAAAAAGTTTATTATTCTTCTTTCTATCGTTTATCTCGTTTTCGTCTATGGCGCAGGATGAATGTTTTGTCCGTTTACAAAAGGCCTTTGACGATCGCGGTGCTTTCACAGTAGCTGACGATATGCATAGAAATGTTATCATCAGTTATTTCGAGGGAGGAGAGTCCTACTGTGTGTCTGGTAAGGCTCGCGTAGAGAATGGAACAATCGTTTCTATTTTTCTTCAGTATGATGATAATACGTACGAGTTAATGGAGAAAAAATTCTATAATTCTAAGAAGCAACCTCCAACGATCGTTAATGGAATCACTGAAATGATTTACAATGCAGACAGCGAAAAGTTTAAGATTGTTTTTATAGATCAGTTGAAGCCAAAGAAAAAAGGATATAAGACTGTTCAGTTACCTGACGATCTCTAGAAATATTCAAGTTATAGAGAATCCCGTTATACTTTTATGTGTAACGGGATTTTTGTTTCTATTAGAATCTACTTGCTACAAATTAACGCTTATTAACAGGGCTTTAACCCGTCTTTAACTTTTTTAGTGATGTTCAGGTATATCTTCGTTTAAGAATAAAACCACTTATATGTATCTAAGAAACTCTTTACTTTTTTTCTTTTGCTTGTCCATCGCTTTCAATACGTTGTTCGCAGATGAGGTAACCCCTGAACAGTTAGGCTTTACTTCCTTCAGCATCGATAGTGATGAGCTTGGAAAGGTGAATTACTACGTTTATTCAAATGACCTGAAGAAGGAAAAACCACTATTGGTATATCTTGATGGTTCTGGAGCATTTCCATTGTTTCAGTATACTCCTAAAGGGATTGCGAGCACCATTATTTTAGACTGTAAAACGCTAGTAGATGATTATCATCTTCTCTTTCTGAGTAAACCAGGGGTCCCCTTTATTGATTCCGTTATCATGGGCGGGGAACATCAAATGCCATATTATGAGCCTCCGGCCGAGTACAATAAACGGTTATCACTTGAATGGCGAGTGAACGCTGTAAGTTTGGCCATTTCAGATGTCCTGGAGAGTGTAAAGGTCGATCCTGAAAAGATTGCGATAGTGGGTATTTCAGAAGGGTTTCAAGTTGGAACAAAGTTGGCATCTCAGGATGATCGAGTCTCCCATGCAATGCTTTTTGTGGGGAACGGACTTAATCAGTTCTATGACTTTATTATTCAGCAAAGAATTGATGCTGCAACGGGTACTTTAACGGAAGAAGAAGCTCAACATAATATCGATTCCTTGCATCAGGTGTTCAAAGATATTTATGAAGATCCAAGTTCAACTGAAAAGCAATGGTACGGGCATACCTATTTACGTTGGAGCAGCTTCTGTAGTAATATTCCTACGGAGAATTTGAATGAAATCGATATTCCACTTTATATCGTTGCTTGTTCTAAGGATAGAAATACCACAGCTTTGAGTGCAGATTACTTATTCCTTGATCAGTTGAGATTCAAAAAAACGAATATGACCTATATTGTATATCCATATGATCATTCATTTACTGAAATAGAATTGGACGAAACAGGGCGCATGAAATCTGTTAAGCGGCACCATGATGAGGTTTTTTCAAGCGGTCTGACCTGGTTAAAAGAGCATTAGGACGTTCTCCAAATCAAAGTGTTTTTTGATTAGCTTTGGCGTCAAATTGAGTACATGACGTCATTTAAGGGAAAAGTTGTTTGGATTACAGGTGCATCTTCTGGAATTGGAGAAGCCCTAGCTCGTCAGTTAGACAAGGAAGGTGCAAAACTCATTCTTTCTGCACGAAATAAGGAGAAGCTGGAACAATTGAAATCTGAATTGAAGAATGATCAAGAACATTTTGTACTCGTTCTGGACCTTGAAAATTCCGCTGTTTTTAATGCGCTGGCAGAAGAAGTTAAAGCAAAATATGGGAGGATAGATTGCTTAATTAATAATGGTGGGATATCACAACGTTCCGAAGCTCATGCTACGGCTTTAGAAGTTGATCGTCGATTGATGGAAGTGAATTATTTCGGAAACATTGCATTAACCAAAGCGGTACTTCCACATATGATGGAGCAAAAAAGTGGTCACATCGTGGTGATTTCCAGTATTGCCGGTAAGTTCGGTTTTTTCCTGCGCAGTGCATACAGTGCTACTAAGCACGCTCTGCATGGTTTTTATGAGAGTTTAATGCTCGAACAAGAAAAGAATGGTATTCAGGTAACTCTAGCTTGTCCTGGGAAGATAAATACAGATATATCTGTTAACGCATTGACAGAGGCTGGTGAAAAGCATGGTGAAATGGATCATAATCAAGCAACAGGGATGTCTGCTGAGCAATGTGCATTAGAGTTGTTGCTCGCTGTCAAGCGAAATAAGCGCGAGGTATTGATCGGTAACAAAGAGATAAAGGCAGTCACCTTAAAGCGTCTTTTTCCAAAATTATTCTGGAAAGTCATTCGCAAGCAAAAGGCAACGTAAAAAAAGCGCAACCCAAATTGGGCCGCGCTTTTGAAAAGGTCGTTCGTTTTATTACCAGGTAAACAATGGACGGTTGCCCATTAGATCATTGACATCACCACGGACTGTTGAAATCACGTTATCGTCATTGATGTTGGTAATCACTTTATCAATTAATTCTACAATTGTTCCCATTTCACTGACTTGTACACCTCTTGATGTAATCGCAGATGTTCCTACTCGAATTCCAGATGTAACGAATGGAGATTCTGTGTCAAATGGAACCATGTTCTTATTCACCGTAATGTCTGCTAGTACGAGCTTGTTTTCAGCATCTTTTCCAGTTACTCCCTTCGATCTTAAATCAATGAGCATTGAATGATTGTCGGTACCTCCAGAGATGATTGAATAGCCTCTCTTTACAAATTCATCTGCCATTGCTGATGCGTTCGCCTTCACATTTTGAGCGTAGGTCTTGTAACCGTCAGACAATGCTTCACCAAAGGCTACTGCTTTAGCTGCAATTACGTGCTCCAATGGACCTCCCTGTGTTCCTGGGAAAACTGCCGCATCTAATAAAGCAGCCATTGACTTTGGGTTTCCATTTTTCCATTTCAAACCAAACGGATTGTCAAAATTCTTTCCCATCATGATTACACCTCCGCGCGGACCTCTTAGCGTTTTGTGTGTAGTTGTTGTCACAATATGACAGTGCTTTAGTGGATCTTTCAATAAACCTGCGGCAATCAATCCAGCAGGGTGAGAAATATCAGCCAGAACCAGAGCACCAACTTCGTCAGCAACGGCTCTAATGCGCTCATATTCCCAGTCTCTACTATAGGCGCTTGCTCCACAAATGATAAGCTTGGGGCGCTCACTTCGAGCCACAGATTCAAGCATGTCATAATCAACACGTCCTGTCTCTTTATTCACACCGTAGAAATGTGGTTCATACAATTTCCCTGAGAAGTTTACAGGTGAACCATGTGTCAAATGTCCTCCGTGAGAAAGATCAAAACCGAGAATCTTGTCTCCTGGCTTTAAACAAGCCAATAAGACCGCAGCATTTGCCTGAGCACCAGAGTGCGGTTGAACGTTCGCCCATTCTGCTCCGAAAAGTTTACAGAGTCGTTCAATGGCAAGGTTCTCAACTTGATCAACTATTTCACAACCTCCATAATAACGTTTACCTGGAAGTCCTTCAGCGTACTTGTTTGTCAGCACGCTTCCCATTGCTTGCATTACGTCATTGCTTACAAAGTTCTCTGAAGCAATTAACTCGATTCCATGCAGTTGACGCTTTTTTTCTGCTTCTATCAGATTAAAGATTTCAGTATCTCTCATCGTAGGATTAATAATTTCGTTCATAAATACGCTTGAGGCCCTCTTTTAGGGTTGTTTCGGGTTTATAATCGGTTAAATCTTTCAGTTTTTTAGAGCTTCCCACGCGTCGTTCAACCTCATAGTCATAACGCTTCTTTGGAGCTTCAATAAACGAGATGTCAGAATCTGAGTCTGTGATCTCCTTGATTTGTTCAGCAACGTCAATAATACACCATTCAGCTTCGTTGGCAATGTTTACAATATGACAGCCTTTAATATCCATAAGTCGGACACAAGCTTCTATGGTATCATCGATATAGGTGAAGTCACGCGTTTGTTTTCCTGTTCCGAAGACCGTAATTGCATTACCATTTAAGGCCTGCTCAAAGAACAACGGGATCACCATTCTTGTATCCTGATTCCAGCCATAAACATTGAAGAAGCGAAGTGAAACTACGTCTAGTCCTTTTTCTTCATAATGAGAAGCAAGATAGATCTCGTTATAACGCTTTGCCATTGCATAAGAAGTGCGAGGATCTACAAGAACCTCTTCAGTCAGTGCATTTTCAATCGCAGAATGACCATAGATGCCACTTGTTGAAGCATACATGATCTTTTTGATATTGTTCATTTCGGCAGCTGTTACAACGTTTCGCGTGCCAATTACTTCAACATCCATTGTTTCCACGGGGTTGTCAGCTACAATATCAACACCCAATACTGCCGCAAAATGAAAAATCAAATCACATCCTTTGGAAGCGTTTACTACGGTGTCTAAATCTCTTACGTCTCCTTTGATGAAGTTGATTCTTTCGAAGGTATTCTTTTCTAGTTTGTTTCCGCGCAACAGAGAATCCAGAACAACAACTTCATGACCATCCTCTACAAGACGCTTTGTCAGGTTACTTCCAATAAATCCAGCTCCTCCTGTAATCAGTATTTTCATCCCGTTTTATTTGATGCAAATATCATGATTATCTTTCACATGCATATTTGCCATTGATCAATTTCAAATTCTTTTTATGCACGTAAGCGAGTGCGTCAAAATCCCCTTAGAACTGTGAATGATTCCGTCCCGTGTAAATTTATCTAATCTCACGTGTCCGGCAGCATGGATAATGCCTCCTTCGCCATCTAAAATTCCAACGTGTGTGACTTTACCGTTTTTATCAAAGTAAGCCAGGTCGCCAGATTGAATATCATCGAATTCCACATCATTGCCAATCAATACTTGTTCCGAAGCATCACGCGGTAAATTGATATCGAATAATCTGTAAATGACTTGTGTAATGCCTGAGCAGTCAATACCAAACGGAGATTTTCCTCCCCAGAGATAAGGTGTATTTATGTAATCGTGGGCATATTCAATAGGTGACTGAAGGTTTTCAGTACTTTCTCCGATAAGTTCAAATTGGTCATTCCCAATGCTGAATTCCTTTAGATTTTCAGGTATAAAAGAACCACGGCAAATGCGTTGTGTGCCCCAAGGTGTTTTAATCATTCGTTCTCGGTCTCTGAGATATCCGAGTCCTTCATTCCAACGCCTTACTTCTTTTTCGGTTAGCTTTCCAAAGTGCTTGAAGTCAATGTATCCTTTGTAGGCGTCGTTCATCGTTTCAATTAGCGCCCACGGTTCATTTATCTCGTGTACTGTAATGATTTCACCAAATAAAAGTTGAGTTACTATCTCAGATTGGTCCTTTGCTTCTTTCCGAACGGGAGCGATGCTCACCTTACAATAGGCCTGAAATGTTGTCATTATTTTTTAGGAAAATTTGGACTGTTGCGCAAGTTCAAAATCTGTTGAACATGGCGTTGATTATGATAGGTAACAAAAAGCAAGGCGTCTCCTAATCGCAGGCGAACTATTTTCGAAATAGAAATAGGAATTTTGACACGGCGAAGGTTCACATTTTCGGCCAATTTGATGATATCAAGCAGGTTGTGCTGTTGATCAATGAATGTCTCAAATTCATTTCCCTTCATAAGTCCTGTATCGATCGCAGGATTGTATCCTTTTTGAGCTCTAAACTTACGCTTCACATTTTTTGCATTACCCAGCTTCATTGACTTCCAGGCAGAACGACCTAGTGGAGAACTAACAAAGCCTTCTTTGGTAGAAGTAAAGCGCGTATTTTCGATTTTCTTTTTAAACGTGGGGTGATAGTATCGTCCGTATTCGTTGAGGTGAGCCAAAACCTGAGCTACACTCCAAACACCTGGGTTTGGAATCCAATTCAATTGCTTCTCACTCATTTTCTTTACAGACTTATTGATTACATCAATATTCTCTTGAGTAATAGTCGTTACAATTTGAATTAATTCCTTAGTTGTCATTCGCTTCGAAAGCTCAGCCCGTCAGGCGGTTATAATACTGGCCAAAAATAGTCAAATCTGTTTAGAATACTGTTCATTTATCAGGAAAGATTCGGATAACTTTAGTTACTTTCGTGACCGTTAGAATTACATAGATATATGAGCTCTGATCGACCGTTAATTTTAGTGACAAATGATGATGGGATTTCTGCAAAGGGAATTCGCTCATTAGCTTCGGCCATGGAACCTTTTGGTGAAATTGTGGTCATTGCTCCTGATTCTGCGCAGTCGGGAATGGGACATGCCATTACGATCAATCACCCTTTAAGGTTAGAGTCATCTTACTTGTTTGGTGAGAATGTCGCTTATGCCTGCTCAGGAACTCCTGTAGATTGTGTGAAACTTGGGATCTACGAAGTGCTCCATAAAAAACCGGATTTAGTTGTTTCAGGAATCAATCATGGAGCAAACACATCAACAAACGTATTGTATTCAGGAACTATGTCGGCTGCAGTAGAAGGGGCGATGGAAGGAATTCCTTCTATTGGTTTTTCGCTATGCAGTTTTGATAGTAACGCTGATTTTGGTGTATCGAAACAAGTAGTCAATACGGTTGTGAGAGAGGTATTAAGTAAGGGGCTTCCCAAGGAAATTTGCTTGAATGTCAATATTCCTGATATTGCAATGGATGATTTTAAAGGTGTTAAAGTATGTCGTCAGGCACATGCCTTTTGGGAAGATCGTTTTGACAAGCGATTTGATCAGTTCGGAAAACCGTATTATTGGTTGACCGGGGATTTTTACGATCAGGACAAATCAGAGAATACCGATCTTTATTGGATTGAAAGAGGATATGCAAGCATTGTACCTACGCAATTTGATATGACGGCTTACAAGGCAATGAAAGAATTGGAAAACTGGAATTTATGAACTTAAGAAAGTGGTCGCTTGAACACACGAAAGGGGCGTTATTGGGCATAGTAACACCGCTATTTTTTATTCCTCTGGTCTTACTAATCCTCATGTGGGTGCAGGATTATTACTTCGAGCAATTGTGGAATAAGTTTGTCTACGTGGTGACTTATCGTGTAAGAATCACGACTATTTCCATTATTGCCAATCTTGGATGGTTTTACTTTTTCCTGAATCGTGAGCGTTATAATGTGGCAATGGGGGTCATTATCGGCTCTCTAATTTATGCACCATACATCATTTACGTTAAGTTCTTCTAAATGTCCAGACTGAAGTTTTACATCATTGCAGGAGAAGCTTCCGGTGATCTGCACGCGAGCAATATGATGCAGGCACTTATTGAAGAAAATTCGGATATAGATTTCAGGTATTGGGGTGGAGATAGAATGGAAAGTGTGCAGCCTGGAGGATTGGTAAAGCATATTCGCGATTTAGCCTTTATGGGCTTTATTGAGGTGCTAGCCAACCTGAAAACCATTTTGCGGAATATATCTTTCTGTAAAGAGGACATTGAGGAGTATCAACCGGATGCACTCATTTTAGTAGATTACCCAGGTTTTAATCTTCGAATTGCTGAATGGGCGAAGAGTAAGGGGATTAAAGTCTATTATTATATTTCTCCGCAAGTGTGGGCCTGGAAGCAATCGCGTGTTCACAAGATCAAGAAGGTAGTGGATAAAATGTTTGTCATTTTGCCATTCGAGAAAGCATTTTATGAGCGATTTGATTACGACGTTGAATACGTCGGTCATCCACTGCTAGATGAAATAGAACGTTTCAATACTCAAGGCTTAAGCAAGGATTTTAGAAAGAGGAACGGTTTAAATGAGCAGCCGATTATAGCTGTATTACCTGGGAGTAGAAAGCAGGAAGTATCTAAGAAACTGCCAATTATGCTCGATGCTATAAAAGGACTTGGAGATTATCAGATCGTTATTGCCGGGGCTCCGACTTTATCCAAGGAGTTCTATGGTTCATTTGACGATTCTGTGCATATTGTTTTTGATGAAACATACGCGCTTCTGGCTTCGTCGTATGCTGCCTTGGTCACTTCTGGGACGGCAACATTGGAAACGGCATTATTCAGGGTTCCTGAAGTGGTTTGTTACAAAGGATCTCAGCTATCCTATATGATTGCAAAACGACTGATTAAAGTCAAATACATCTCATTAGTCAACCTGATTATGGATCGCGAGGTTGTAAAAGAGTTGATCCAGCAGGATTGTAATCCGGAGAAGATTCGCGAAGAATTAGAGTCATTGCTAAATGATGAATCGCATAGAAATCGTCTGGGCAAAGATTATGAGAAGTTAGCGGAAGTGCTAGGCGGCGGTGGCGCAAGTAAAAAAGTTGCACAATCCTTGTTGAAAACTATTCGTTAGGCAAAAAAAGAGCCTAAAAACGAATTGTAATTTAGCGTAGTGAGGTTTCTCCTTTTCATATTGTTTTTACTTGCGAATTGTTGCTCTTATAGCCAAGAAATTCGCATTGGTCTATTACGATCAATAAAAGTACAATCCATTACGATCACTGCGGAAGAAGGGCAGTATTCTATTTATGGGGATTCTACTCTTTTGGGTACATTATCTGAAGGCACTTTTTCGTTACACGCGCAGGGAGTAAAGTATGCGCATGAAGGAATTGCACACGTTTTTGAAAAGGTGCAAATTGTTTCAAATCGCTCAGACGGCGTGCTCAAGGTGAAGTCAGTCTCTCCATCCTCGAAAACACATTATTACAGAGATAATATTGAGTTGTCAAGACAGGCAGGTAACCGTATAAATGTCGTAAATGTCGTGGATATGGATAATTATTTAGCGGGAGTCATTGAGTCTGAAGGAGGCGGCGGTCGGCATAAAGAGTATTACAAGGTACAAGCACTCATGAGTCGGACTTATGCACTTAAAAACGACGGAAGGCATAAAAAAGATCATTTCGATTTGTGCGATGGTGTCCATTGCCAAGCGTATCACAACATGTTGCGCCATACACCAAGAATTATGGAAGCCGTTAAAGAGACGAGAGGAGAGGTACTTGTTGATGGTAAAAATAGCTTAGTTACCAGTTATTTTGCCGCTAATTGTGGCGGGCAGACTTGTGACGCTTCCTACGTTTGGAATACGTCTGTGCCTTACCTCGAGTCGTTTCGTGATACTTTTTGTATTCATACGCGTCAGGCAACCTGGACAAAAAAAATAGGGAAGTATGCATGGAAACGTTTTTTAGAGAAGGAGTACGGTGTGACCGAAGAGCGTTATGGTCAGGTAATTTATAACTTTGATCAAGATCAACGAAAAGCGTTTTACATCCATCCTTCATTAGGAGTTCCATTGAGAGATCTACGGAAGGAATTTCGATTAAAATCTACCTATTTTTCCACACGATTGGAAGGTGATCAAGTAATCATTAGTGGGCGCGGTTTTGGCCATGGCGTTGGTTTGTGTCAGGAAGGAGCTATGAATATGGCAAAGGCTGGCTATTCCTATAAACAAATAGCGCTCTTTTATTTCAGTTCTGTGCGGATCATTAACTACTACAGAGATCAATTTTTCAGTCAGCAGGAAGCACCTGGCCTATAAAAAAAGAGGATAATGTTTATCCTCTTCATTCTATGTTTGATTATGAGTTGGTGTAAAACACCTTCGAGTCATTCGTAAAAGATGACAAAAACATCTTCATCGTCCTTCTTAAAGAACTTCTTTTCTCGCGCAAAGCGTTCTACTTCTGAACGGTACTTGAGCTTCTCTAATGTTTCCGTGGTTTCAGATAACATTTGACTGTATTCGGCTTTCTTCTCGTCCAGTTCCTTTAATTTGTTTTTCTGCGAAATGATCGTGAAAATATCATTTTCATCAAGGAAAAGGGTATATACGAAGAAGATGGTTCCTGCTAAAATGAACTTGTTCTTTAAATATGGAAGGACTTTTTTCACTATCTCAAAATTACGGCGATAAGTGCCTTTAACTAAGCGCTGTAAAGAGAGTTATTCATGGAGACGTGTTGAAAGTCGAAAATGATGAATAAAAAAAGCCCTCTTCATGAAATTGAAGAGGGCTTAAAGTTATTTGTAGAATGTTTAGCTTCCGCTGTTCACAATTTCGTCATAACGCTCTTGCCAGTTTTCATCATCTTCGAACCACTGAGCGACCTTATTGACAAGTTGTTGTGCCTTTTCTTCCTGACGTCCTTTTTTCATAGCAGCTGCCGAATGTAGAACACCTAGCTTAAGCATAAGCTTATCTGCTTCACTCCAACTGTCGATTGATTCAATCTCTTCTAACATAGCGTTACCTTCTTGCCAGAATGTTCTCGCTGAAGGTTTATCCTGATCCTGGAACTTACAAGCTCCCATCATGAATTTAGGCCCAACGGCGTTAACTGTTATCGAGTTGTACTTGATTACCCAACCGTAAGATTTTCTATAGTTTCCTGCAGATACTTCGTTGTCAATAACCTCCACTAAGCTTGCCTGAAATTCATCCAAAAACTCTCTGTGTTCTTCAAAAGTAGCTCCTTCGTTATACTTGATATCATACTTAAGTCCTTTCTTTAAGTACTTAATGGCATCCTTATAAGCATTTTTAAATCGTTCATCAGAAGTCCCTGAAAGTGAGATTTTGTACAATCCTTTAGATAGCCAGATATAAGGAAGAATGTCCTTTTTTGTTTTGTCTTTTTCTGTGTACCCAGAAGCAACTTTTGCAAGCTTTTCGTAATTAGCATCTGCATATAAAACTTTTAAGTCATCATATGTAGGTGGTTGCGCATTGGCAAGCGAAGCAGTGAAAACAATGCAAAAAATGGCAAGTAATTTTTTCATTTTTAGTCTTTTTTCAGGTTGAATTTCAAATATTATGCCGAAACAATCTTCAGCCAAAGTTATCATTTTTTGATTTATGGCTATTCATCGTAGCTTTTTATCAATAATTGAAGGATTTCCTGAGCAGCTTTGGAAATTTTTGTCCCTGGCCCATATACTCCGAATACTCCAGCATCGTACAGAAAATCATAGTCTTGCTGAGGGATTACACCACCTGCAATGACCATAATATCCTCTCGTCCCAGTTTTTTTAGTTCTTCAATAACTTTCGGGACCAGTGTTTTGTGTCCGGCTGCAAGAGAAGATACTCCAAGAATATGAACGTCATTTTCAATAGCTTGTTTAGCCGCTTCAGCCGGTGTTTGGAAAAGTGGGCCGATGTCAACATCAAATCCAATATCAGCAAAAGAAGTGGCGATTACTTTGGCTCCGCGATCATGTCCGTCTTGCCCCATTTTGGCAACCATAATACGCGGTCTTCTTCCTTCCAGTTTGCTGAATTGATCCGCTAATTCTTTTGCAATGTCAAAGTCTTTGTCTCCCATAGATTCCGATGAGTAAACGCCGTTTATAGAGCGTATCGTAGCTTGATAACGTCCGAAAGCTGCCTCAAGAGCAGATGAAATTTCGCCCAGTGAAGCTCTTTCTCGCGCACATCGAACGGCAATTTCTAGTAAGTTTCCTTCCCCTGATTTAGCTGCTTCTGTGAGTTCGTTCAAGCAAGCAGATACCTTTTCATTATTGCGGTTCTCCTTTAAGTTCTTTAAACGTTCTAACTGTGCGTCACGAACCTTGGTGTTATCAACTTCTAGTATGTCGATTTGTTCTTGTTCTTCTACTTCGTAGCGATTGACACCAACGATGATGTCTTTATTTGAGTCGATGCGCGCCTGCTTGCGCGCTGCAGCTTCTTCGATTCGCATTTTGGGTAGCCCAGTCTCTATGGCCTTCGCCATTCCTCCCAGTTCTTCAACTTCCTCAATGAGCTTCCAGGCTTTGTCAACGAGCTCTTCCGTCAATTTTTCCACATAAAAGCTGCCGCCTAAAGGATCAACATGACCGGTGATACCGGTTTCTTGTTGTAAGTATATCTGTGTGTTTCGAGCGATACGTGCTGAAAAGTCTGTGGGTAATGCGATAGCCTCATCAAGTGCGTTTGTGTGCAGTGACTGCGTTCCTCCTAGGGCAGCAGCAAGTGCTTCTATACATGTTCTCGCTACATTGTTAAAAGGATCTTGTTCAGTCAAACTCCATCCAGAGGTTTGGCAGTGTGTTCTCAGTGCAAGTGATTTTGGATTTTCAGGTTCAAATCGCTTAACCAGTTTGGCCCATAGAATTCTACCTGCTCGCATTTTTGCTACCTCGGTAAAATGATTCATACCAATGGCCCAAAAGAAACTCAAGCGCGGAGCAAAATCATCAATTTTCATTCCCGCATTGATTCCAGCGCGCAAATATTCTAATCCATCTGCTAACGTATAGGCAAGTTCTATCGCAGCTGTTGCTCCAGCCTCTTGCATATGATATCCAGAAATAGAAATAGAGTTAAATCGTGGCATATGCTGAGCAGTGTACTCAAAAATGTCAGAAATGATTCTCATCGATGGAAGCGGAGGATAGATATAGGTATTGCGCACCATGAATTCTTTGAGAATATCGTTTTGTATCGTTCCGGCTAGATCTTTTTGGTCAACTCCTTGTTCCTCAGCAGCAACAATATAAAAAGCCATGATCGGTAATACAGCTCCGTTCATGGTCATAGAAACCGACATTTTATCCAGTGGAATTTGATCAAATAGGATTTTCATATCCAGGATTGAATCAATAGCCACTCCGGCCTTACCTACGTCACCAACCACACGTTCATGATCTGAATCATAACCTCTATGCGTAGCCAAATCAAATGCAACTGAAAGGCCTTTTTGTCCAGCGGCAAGGTTTCTTCTGTAAAAAGCATTGGATTCTTCAGCGGTTGAAAATCCAGCATATTGACGCACTGTCCACGGGCGAATTGCATACATTGAGCTATATGGCCCCCGCAAGTAAGGTGCAATTCCAGAAACAAAACCAATATGCTCAGTAGATTCAATGTCTTCTGACGCGTAAAAGCTATTTAAATCAATGCCTTCAGCAGTGGTAAAGGTTTGTGAACGCTCTTGAGTGCCTTTTTCGGCTTCTGAGGTGTACTCTATTTGACTAAAATCTATGCGTTTCATACTTCAGCTGTTTTATGGGCAAGTTCTAAAACCAACGGAGGCATCCCTAAATAGGCTTCTGGAAGTTTCCAGCTATTTTCAACTTCGTCGATATTCGGAAATTTATTGATGCCGATGAGTACTTGTTTTTGTTCGTTGACTAGTTCAATTCGCTGTGCTCTTTTCCCCGCAACATCATGCTTAAATGAATCAATTGCTTCTGATTGGAACATTCCACCTTTAGATTCAAGTTTTTGGAACAACTGCCAGGCTTTTTTACCAATCTCTTCCGTTAGTTTTTCCAGGGAATAACTTCCTCCCATTGGATCGATTACTTTGTCCAAATAAGATTCTTCTTTGAGAATAGAGGAAATGTTCAGTGCCATTCGTTCGGCCAGTTCAGAAACACCATTTTTAGAGTGCAAGTCATAAGGCAAGATCACGATGCCTTTAATTCCAGCGCTAATCGCAGACATAGCCTCTGTTGTTTGTCTCAAGAGGTTGGTGTAAGGATCTTTCAATGATTTATTCAAGTGTCCGATAACTGCCGTGATTTGGCAATTGTAAGAACAGTTGTGCTCAGGTGCATAAGCGCCAACTACTTTAGACCAAAGCATTTTTAAACTTCGAATTTTTGCAATTTCATTAAAATAATTGCTTCCAATTCCAATTTCAAAATGGACACAAGCTGCTGCTTCATCAATATTGAAGCCCATGTGCATCAAGCCCAGGAGGCATTCGTGTCCCATATTTAAACAGAAGGCTATTTCCTGCCATGTCGTAGCTCCCGCTTGTTGAACTTTAAAACCATTAACATTGCAGAAAGCACGTTGATTTGTCGAAAAATTCTCAGCAATAGTTAAGAAATCACCTCGTTCCCAATTTGATTCCAAAAAATCAATATTAAAAGTAACAGTGCCTCCAAGGTTCAGTTCATTAATTTCATTGAACTGTTGTATAGAGTTAACTACAAATTGCGCTTTGATATATTCAAATTGAATGCCTTTTATTAGCTCTGTCCAATTGGTGCTTTCCTTGTGGGATTCAAAAATAAGTAGGTTGGCACCAGCATTAAGTAAATGCAAGGTTTTTTTATTTGCCTCTCGTTCATCCTGAACAACGATTAACGCACCATTGTCCCAATCGTTATTGGACTTATTCATCCCCCGAAGGAAAGGTGCAGCGCCTGGTTTTATATCTTGATGGAGTGCATCTTCTGCATGCTGGAATGTATCCATGCTTAACTCCTCTATTTCGTCTGTTGACTTGAGAAGTGAAGGAGATTTTCCTTTAAGGTCGGAAAGTAGTTTCTCCTCCCAATCACGTTTGCTTATTTTCGGGAATTCTGTAAAAAAATCACTCATTCGTTGTTGTATTCAATTCGTTCTTGGGTAATTTCTTGGTTAAATAGAGGTAGACTACAGTAGAAATCATAACTGCTATTACAGGTGAAATTGGAATACCTATATACGGTATGGCATAAATGCTTAGGAAGATACTGCCGGTTAGTAATACCGAAAGCGGATAGCTAAAGGCAAAGTTGATCGTTCCGTAAATTTTGGTGGCATAACGCTCCAATGCAAAGTCATAAAAAGCAAAACCGAAGAAGAATGCTGAGATAGCAAAATAAACGATACTGTCAAGAATACCGAGTCCAAGCATGAACGATATGACCCACCATATCATTAAGCAGGCGACTTCCATCAATAGCGCAATGATTACCACAAAAATCATTCTTATAATGTCGTTAATGAAGCGAGCTAAATTTGCTTCGAACTTTTTTCCGGTAAGTTTTCCATCAAGTTTTTCGCCTAAAAGTGTATTGAAAGGTGATAAGAGCGTTAATACGATGAAAATATAGATCTGCTCAAAAATGAAGTCGAAAATTGAGAATACTGCAGAAACACCAGAATTGATCCATCCAAAAATCCAATCAACCCAAGAGTAATCACTGGATAACTCCGATGCGCCAAGCGCACTATCCAAAGCGTACTTAAAGATAAGGTATGCGGCAGTGATTGCTGCTCCGGGAATAAAAAACAACCAGAAATTCCCTTTTGCCAGTTCAGAAAAAGTAACAGAGATCCCCTTGATGTGATAAGTAATCGCTTTCATTCCAGATGCTTCTCACAAATTTAATCAATCCGATGTTGTTAGAAACTTCAGTAGAAAATAAATCCCGGCGTAAACAACCATTGCGGTAGATATAATTTGAGTTTTGGAGGTAAAACCCTGTTTTTTTCGAAAGAACCAAACGATGTACCCAACAAGAAGTGCTGGTGCGATAGGATAGAGCAGTAGGTATGTCATCAAATACCGAATTGTTCAAAATGATGACTGAAGTGCTTGGAATGCAGCAGCAGCCATTGATCATAATTTAGTTGACCAAAACTTGGGTGCAGGGTTGTAACTCCTGGATTTTCTTCAAAAAACTTTTCTGCCGTTTTCCATGCATTTGAAAACTCTTCTATGGCTTCATCCAGACTTTGGTTGCGAAGAGGTGTTTCCGGCGTGGCAAATGGAACTTTAAAGTTTTTAGGCATTGGATGCTCAGTCTTGAGGAAAGCTTGAGCTTTTTCAACTTTATTTTCAGGGATTAGTTGTTCCAGTTGATATTTTCCGACTGATAAATGAAGTACATCGGCAATGTGCTCTACCATTCGCTGTGGAGACATACTGCCCCAGAGCGGTTGCTTGTCTGCAGATAAGTTTTTAAGATGCGCTAAAAAGGCGGGTAACGTTGGTTCAATAAATTGCATAGAATAGTATTATCCTACTACAATATTAAGACTTTTGGGAACAACGCTTACGTTTAATTCATCTTTCACCTCAAATGGCTCACCATCGTAATGAGCAATTTTCTTAGAGAGCTTAATTTTAGCTTTCTTAAAATGGATGATTTCAGCAAACCTGGATTTATCGCTTCGTTTTCTGAAAAAACGATAGATGAGTGAAGGGGCCGACCAAATTGAAAACGGTTTTAAAATGAACAATTCCAACTTACCGTCAGTAACGTCCGACTTCGGTGAGATGGTGAACCCATTTCCAAATTGAGATGAGTTGGCAACCGTACAAAGTACTACAGGTAACGTTTTCACCTTGCCGTCAAGGTCTATTGAAACATTGATCGGATTGTATTTAAAGAATTCGCGAATAATCAATCCTATGTAGCCTCTGAGTCCACGTTTATGATGAGTATCAAACTTTTTCGCAATGACTGCATCGAATCCGTAGCCCCCAACACCAAGAAATGATTTGTCATTTACCAGAACGGTGTCCATTTGAATTGACTGATTTTTGTTAATGCACTCAATAGCTTCCTTGAGATTAAGTGGAATGTTTAAGTGTCTGGCCAAACCATTTCCCGAACCAATAGGGAGGATAGCCAATTTTGTCTTTGTTCCAATAAGTGCAGTTCCAACTTCATGAACGGAGCCGTCTCCGCCAACGGCGCATACAATATCATATCCTTCTATGGCCGATTGCTTGGCTAAGATTTTTGCATGCTTTCTATATTCCGTAATTGCAATATCATAATCGAACAAATCTAAATCAAGATGTTCTTCGATGAGGCTGGGAATATCATTCTTACTGCCAATTCCTGAAATTGGATTTATGATGAAGCGGATCTTATTTCTCATACACTCTTGTTTGGTTCGTGATCAGGTCCCCATTGTAATGTTGAATGATAGCTTTTAACCTTTTTTCATTCTGTTCAACTTTCTTCGGATAAAAAGAAATTGAGTCATTTTGTGAGGTGTTCTGACTGGTGAAATCATACAAAAATCGTGCCTTTTCATCAGTGAAAGTGGTCATGTACGTATCCTTGAAGTAGTAGTAGGTGCCTTCGATGTAGGTAATTGCCTCACCATTAGGTTCTTGATAGTAAGAATTTCCATATGCGTAATAGTTCGTTTCGATGTTTAAAAGGTCAAGAATAGTAGGTAAAATATCCAATTGTTGAAAGATGCGATTGCTTCTTTTTGATTCAATTGCTCCGTTTGGATGGTAGAACATGATAGGAATTCGATACATATGACTTCGCATGTTGTAGAGACGTGTTTCTGTTGCCGGTGTGTGGTCAGCAAGAATTACAAACAGCGTGTTATCATACCATGGTTGCTTTCTTGCTTCCTCAAAGAACTTTCGAAGAGCAATATCTCCATAGTTAATGGAAGCGCAAATCTTCTGCGGCCCCTCTTTTACCTTGTTTCGCATATGCTCAGGAATAAAATAAGGATGATGAGACGAGAGGGTGAAAAGTGTGCCAAAAAAGGGTTCTTTCAATTCGCTTGCCTTTTTAGCTGTCCATGGATTAAAATACTCGTCCAGAATGCCCCAGGTCATATCTGAATGCTTTTCGTTATTGTATTCTGTTCTACCGAAATAATGATCATACTTGCAGATAGCAGCAAATCCATCAAAACTCATCGACCCATTTGTCGCACCATGGAAAAAGGCTGATTCGTAGCCAAATCCTTTCAGGATACTGGGTAGCGAGTTAATGTCATTATTGCCGTAGGGTGAAGAAATGTAAGGGTTGTCCATTAGCGTTGGTAACGAGGCGACTACGGCTGGCACTGCTTCAATTGACTTTTTACCATTGGCAAATGCGTAATTGAATGAGAGTGACTCATTCATAAGGGAGTCCAGAAATGGAGTATATCCTTTGCCGTTCTGATAAAAACCAATGAACTCGGTTCCGAAGCTTTCAAGCATAATTACCATGACATTAGTGCTATCAGGCAGAATGTTTTGTGGTATAGAGCTTTTTTTGGGGTCAAACAATTGATTCAGTTCCATTTCACTCGCGTAAAATTCTTTTACTTCTAATCCCTTTTGGTCAATTGTTTTAATGATCGTAAAGGGGGTTGTTAGGATGAAAGCGGTATTTTCTGGGTTACTGTACATAGAGGCTTGAATAATTCCCGTTGGAATTAAGCTAAAACCTCCGCGACCAATAATAAAAAGGCTTGGTGCGAAAATAAAAAAGGATACAATGAGTGATTTGTAAGAAGGCTTCGCATCTTTCAATTGACTTTTAAGTGGTCTGTCCGTCTTGCGATAGAGAAACTCAGAAATCGCAATGAGCACTATTAAAAACAACAAAAGGAACCAAAAATCCTTAATAAACGATCCAAGTAGTTGATTTACATCATTGCCAGTGCTTACCATAGAGAATAGATCGTAGGTAGAGCGTTTGCTTGTATATTTAAAGTACTCTACATCTAGCAGATTCAGTGCAATGAGTAGGCTGTTTGTCAGGTGGAAAAAGACTTTAAAGAAGATTCTGTGTGCCCTGTTTTGGTGAAGTTTTAGCGGAATCAAAAACAAAATATAATAAGGTAGGAAGAAGAGCCCGACTGTTATCATGTCAAACCAAAGCGCAGTGAAAAAGTCAATGAACGATAAGTTCTGGAATGCTCCACTGTTGAATGCTAAGAAAATTAACCGAGTGATGTATAACATCAAAACAGCTATTCCCAATCGTTTCAAGAGTGTTTTAACATGTATGGGTATAATTCCGCTTATTCGGTTCATTCTATCAAAAGTAGAAATTTAAGTTGGGAATTAAATTAACTTTGTTTGGAACAATCAAGCGCTTCTGAAACGGTAGAAGTGTAAATACTTTCTGGGAAATGTCCTCAAGATGATTGCGACCTTTGAAAGCTGTATTTAACTTTGATTAGGTTTGATTGTCAGAATTTGAAAAGATGCATATGAAATACATGAAGAGTTGTTTGGGGTTATTGTTTTTGGCGTTTTCGCTAAACACATTCGGTCAGGTGGAGATTAATAAGGAGACTACCAAAAAGAAAAAAGAAAAAGAGCGAAAAGAAGAGGCTGCAAAGACAAAAGATAATTCCACTTCGGTGTTTGTCACTGCAAATTGGTCGTACACCACGAGAAAGCTAATTGAAAATGATGGTTTTTTTGGTGATCCACTTGGTGAGCGTGAGTTTGAGTTTAATTCGAATCATTGGTCTTACGAACTAGGTTTTCGCAATAAGATCAATAAACACCTGTCTTGGGAGGGAGGAATCGCCTTTCTTCAAAATGGTGAGCGATATTCGTTTGAGGGAGCTGATAGTTCATACAGCTATACATCAAAGTACATGTATATAGCAATGCCTGTTAAGCTCTATTATACTTATGGAGAATCTTTTAAGCTTCTAGTCGGAGGTGGTGTAGTTCCGCAAATGTTTGTTGGTTATCGTCAAAACATTGAATACACAAGAGCGGATAACTCTAAGGAAACCGAAGAGGTGAAGTTGCGCAGTGGCTACAATCCCTTTGTAATGAGTGCTGTAGTGAATATTGGAACGCAGATTAATTTAGGAGGAAGTTGGTCCTTTTTGTTTGTTCCTGAGTATCGCATTCAGCTCACTTCCAGTTATGAGCAAAACGATTCGTATAAACACTATGCTCGGGCTTTGGGCTTCAATATGGGGTTAATTCTGGATTTGTAGATTATGAAAATTAGAGAGATAACACATTTTTTGGAGAGCCTCGCTCCTCTATCGAGTCAGGAGTCGTATGATAATTCTGGTTTGATTGTCGGTCATCCTGAAGATGAGGTGAGCAGCGTGTTGGTCAGTCTGGATTGTATAGAAGCAACAATAGATGAGGCGTTGAGTGTGGGTGCTAATATGGTTATAGCGCATCATCCAATCGTTTTTAAAGGCCTAAAGAAGATAAATGGTAAAAACTATGTGGAGCGGACGTTGCTAAAGGCGATTAAAAACGATGTTGCTATTTATGCCATTCATACGAATTTTGATAATTATATAAATGGAGTGAATCGTGAGATAGGTCAGCGACTTGGACTCGAGAATCTGAAGATTCTTGCGCCTAAAAAAGACGTTCTCAATAAGTTGGTTTGCTTTGTTCCTGAGTCCGCCTCTCAGAAAGTATTGAATGCAATGTTTGCTGCTGGAGCCGGAAGGATTGGGAATTACGAAGAATGTAGTTTTGAATTATCAGGCCATGGTTCTTTTAAGCCTGTAAATGAAGCGAAGCCAGCTGTTGGTGAACTAGGGGTGAGAAGTGTCGAAAAGGAAAAACGCATTGAAGTGCTTGTATCAAGCCACGTGTCAGGAAGTGTAATAGCGGCAATGAAGTCAGTTCATCCATATGAAGAAGTGGCTTATGAATTATATCCGACGTTGAATGAAAACCAGACTGAAGGTGCTGGGATGATTGGCGAACTACCGGAGTCAATCGATGAAGAAGAGTTTCTGAAGATCGTAAAAGAAATATTTGGCTGTGGAACGATTCGTCATACGCAACTTTTAGGTCAAAAAATAAAGCGTGTTGCATTTTGTGGAGGTGCTGGCAGTTTTTTACTGAAGAATGCAATTCGTGCCAAAGCAGATATATACATTACAGGAGACTTTAAATATCACGATTTTTTTGACGCTGATAATCAGATTGTTATTGCTGATATCGGGCATTTTGAAAGTGAACAATTCACTTCGCAGCGTTTAGTCGATATTTTGACGAAAAAATTCCCTAAATTTGCGGTTCGTTTAACGGAGGTAAATACAAACCCAATAAATTATTTTTAGCATGGCAAAGACTGCAAAAAAAGAAGAAACGATAGCTGAGAAGCTGGATAGTCTTTATAGTCTTCAATTAATAGATTCTGAAATTGATCGAATCAGAACGGTAAGAGGAGAGCTACCTCTTGAGGTACAAGATTTGGAAGACGAAGTGCAAGGTCTTGATACGCGCATTGAAAAAATGCAAGAAGAAGTTAAAACGTTAGAAACGGAAATTTCTGATCGCAAAAATGCGAATAAGGATGCTGAAGCGGCAATTTCGAAGTATAAGGAGCAGCAAAATAATGTTCGAAACAATCGTGAGTTTGAATCGCTTTCAAAAGAGATTGAATTTCAAGAGTTGGAGATCAAGCTGAACGAAAAGAAATCTAAAGAAGGAAAAGCGAAGATTGCCAATAAGAAAGAAGTGTTGGACGAAGCCTTAGAGCGAAGAAACTTCAGAGCGGAAGATTTGAAAACGAAGAAGGCTGAGTTGGATGAGATTGTGGCTGAGACGCAAGCGCAGGAAGAAAAGTTGATGAAAAAATCGGCTACAGCGTTGAAAAAGTTAGATGATCGTCTGTCAAATGCATATACGCGTCTAAGATCAAGTGCTAAAAATGGATTGGCAGTTGTTCGTGTAGACAGAGATTCTTGTGGTGGGTGTTTTAATAAGATTCCACCTCAGCGTCAGCTAGATATTCAGGCAAAAAAGAAAGTGATTGTTTGTGAGCACTGTGGAAGAATCTTGGTGCCTAATCCTGAAGAAGCAGAATAGAAAAACTATAATAATTGTAAAAACCGCCCTGATCCAGATTCATTGGACAAGGCGGTTTTTTGTTTCTACCTTTGTGGAATGAAATTCGCCGATTACAATATTTCTAAAGAAATCAAGCAACAGCTGGATTCATTGGGCTTTAAACGTCCGACAGATATTCAGTACAAAGCAATTCGGCATATTCTGGAAGGAGAGGATGTGATGGCTATTGCGCAAACTGGGACAGGTAAAACGGCTGCCTTCGCCATCCCTACATTGCATATGATTCAGTCCTCTAAACGGAAGTATTCCAAGTCCAAAGGAATACAGTGTTTAGTGATGGTTCCTACACGTGAATTAGCGAAGCAAATTGCTTCTGTTTATCGTTCTATTGGAAAACAAACCTCGGTCAAGGTCTTTGGTCTGTTTGGTGGAGTAGAACAAGAGCAACAAATCAATACATTTAATAATGGTGTGGATGTATTGGTAACAACACCTGGAAGGATGTTCGATTTGATTTCTCAAGGGGCAATTGATTTGTCATCGACACGTTTTTTGGTGCTGGATGAAGCAGATTTAATGCTTGATATGGGTTTTTCCAAAGATATCAAAGATGTACTTCGTTTTCTTCCGAAAAAACGCCAAACACTATTCTTCTCTGCTACGATATCCAAAAAGATTAAGTCACTAGCCTATGATGTTGTACGTGACGCAATAAGAATTCAGATTTCGCCCAAAAATCCGGTAGCAAAGAACATTGACCACGCTGTCATGTTTGTTGAAATGGATGATAAGCGTTTTTTTCTTGAGAATGTAATTAAAGAGCACCCTGATAAGAAAGTAGTTGTTTTTGCGCGTACCCAAGTACGCGTGGAAAGAGTGGTTGCAGCAATGGAGCGAGTAGGGATCAGTTCGGAAGCAATGCATGGAGGGATTGATCAAAAGGAGCGATTTACCATCTTTGAACGATTTAGATCTGGAGATAACAAGGTGCTCATTACAACAGATGTTGCTGCAAGGGGAATTGATATCCCGTCTGTAGATTATGTGGTGAATTATGACTTGCCCGAAGACTCGGAGAATTATGTTCACCGCTGTGGAAGAACAGGAAGGGGAACAAATCGTGGACAGGCCATTTCATTCTGTAGTCAGGGAGAGAAAGAGTTATTGATTCAAATAGAAGATTATACTGGAGAATCGATTGAAGTTTACGATATATCGAAAGGTGATTATAAGTCTATCCTTGACGATTCCGATGATGGGACAAATGATTGGCAATCACTACTTAAAGAAGCCAATTCAGAAGATGGTACGGAAGATGTTTGGTAACTACTAAATAATATTTACTTCTCGTTCCAGACGCACGCCAAACTTATTTGAAATATCTTCGATAATTCTTTCCGATAAGTTCAGTATTTCCTTTCCTGAACAGTTGCCGTAGTTCACTAATACGAGTGCTTGGTTTTTATGTACTCCAAAATCATCAAACGTTTTTCCTTTCCATCCGGCCTGATCAATGAGCCAACCTGCGGCCAGTTTTATCTTATTGTTTGGGGCAGGGTAGTGAGGAACGTTTTCATGACTATTTTGAATCTTTGATAGAACCTCTTTATCTACGACTGGATTTTTGAAAAAGCTTCCTGCATTGCCAATCTTTTTTGGGTCAGGCAATTTACTTGATCGAATGGCAATCACTGCATTACTGATATCTTGAATACTAGGAGAGGATACGCCCATTTGCTTCAGTTGCTCTTCGATTGCGCCGTACTTTGTGTTGATCGCATGCTGTTTTTTTGTCAGTGCAAAAGTGACAGATGTAATAATATATTCTCCCTTTTTTTCTCGTTTGAATATACTTTCCCGATATCCAAATTGGCAATCATCCTTTTTGAACGTGTGGAGTTCTCCAGAAGAAATGTGTAGAGCTTCCAGTTCAATGAAAACGTCTTTTATTTCAACACCATAAGCGCCGATGTTTTGCATCGGACTCGCGCCAACACTTCCCGGTATTAAAGAAAGGTTTTCGATTCCGCCAAAATCATTGGCTATGCAATGCATGACCAGATCGTGCCAGACTTCTCCAGCGCCTGATTTTAACCAGATTTCAGTTTCTGTTTCGTGCATGACTTGAAAACCTTTTATGGTATTGTGAAGCACTAATCCATCGAAATCACTGGTGAACAAAACATTGCTGCCCCCACCCAGAATTAATAGCTCTTTATGGTCGTTCTCGCCAAGTATTGTTCTTAATTCTTGAACGCTAGAAAAGGCAGCAAATTTTTTCGCAATTGCTGAAATTCCAAAGGTTGTGTATGGCTTTAGCTCGACGTTTTCTGAAATCATAAATCAAAAGTAAGTTATTCAATTCTTCGTCGATCATACCATTCAAATAAACTTCAACGTTCCATTGTTGTTAATTCGTTCAATGCACTTAAATTTGTGGTATGCAGCTTAAAAAAATTCCGATAGACCAAGTCAATGATTTTTCCAAGAACACTCTTATTCAGCATTTAGGGATTGTAGTGACGGAGATAGGAGAGGATTTTTTAAAAGCTGAAATGCCTGTGGATACCAGAACGCATCAACCTTTGGGGTTATTGCACGGTGGCGCGAGCGTTGTATTGATTGAGAGCTTGGGCTCGATAGGGTCTAGCTTAATTGTTGGAATGGACCGGGAGTATCCTGTTGGTCTCGAGGTGAATGCAAATCATGTTGGCGCTGTGCGAGAAGGTTTTGTGGAGGGAGTTGCCAGAATTGTGCATGCTGGAAAACGAACACATGTTTGGCAGGTCGAAGTAAAAGACAAAAGTTCACAACGCTTGATTAGTACTGGGAGGTTAACAGTCATGATCGTTCAAAAGAAATAGTGGGTGACATTTTAAAATATCGTATTCCTTCAAGGGGGGAAGTAGAGCAGAAGGGAAGGTTTAAAGAGGTTGATCAGCTGAGTGAAGTGGTTGGTTTTGTGATTTCAAGTTTTGATAAATCGAATCAATTTGTTTTTCAACCTGATGATGTTGTCGGAGAGGTTCACTTTAGTAAAAAACTTCCCCAGACCACCTCGCGTAATGATTACTTCAGACAAGGGAGTGAATTATTAAACGGTCTGCATAA
The DNA here is from genome assembly GCA_002427735.1 of Flavobacteriales bacterium UBA6051. Classification (GTDB taxonomy): domain Bacteria; phylum Bacteroidota; class Bacteroidia; order Flavobacteriales_D; family Crocinitomicaceae; genus UBA4466. The sequence goes on along the minus strand of DIYP01000008.1, from coordinate 18,778 downwards.
GGGACGGATTGACAAAGCTATACTTTCACGTATTATGGAAGTCGGATCAAAGGTCGACCCTGATTTATTGTTTGATCAACTCTGCCAGAGCTATCCAAGAGCATTTGTTTATTTTGTTTCGAGCTCCCTCTTCGGTACTTGGGTCGGTGCAACGCCTGAGGTGCTTATTGGGTCAACGGGCAATCATTCTTATTTTTCAGAAGCCTTGGCTGGCACTAAGCTACCTTCCGATGAATGGACGAAAAAGGAAGAAGAAGAGCAATACCTGGTTGATCAATTTTTATTTAAAGTGTTGACTTCAGAATCGGTAAGCTCATTGAGCCCTATTGAATTGGAAACTGTTAAAGCCGGTCCTGTAGAACATTTGCGTTCAGGGTATGTGTTTAAGGCTAATAAAAAGCAGGTGTTAAGGATTGCTGAAGCATTGCATCCGACTCCTGCTGTGTCTGGTTCCCCTCGTAATGAGGCGTTGGAGTTGATTTACCAAGTGGAGAAGCATGATCGGGCACTGTATGCGGGTTTCCTCGGTGTTATCGCGGACGATTCTTTTCTGTTCGTGAACTTGAGGTGTGCTCAATTCTTTGAAGACTCATGTTATTTGTACCTAGGAGGCGGTTATACGAAGGATTCAGATGTTGAAAAGGAATGGAGTGAGACGGAAAATAAAGCGCGTACATTGTTGGATATAATTGAGCATTTATAATTATGCAAACAACGGATAAATCAGGAGTGTCAGCCTTTATTCAAGCAGCCGTTCATTGCGGAATGAAGTATGTTGTTTGTTCTCCAGGATCGCGAAATGCTCCTCTGGTAATCGCCATTGATCTTCATCCTGACATAGAGACAATTGTTATTCACGATGAGCGCTCTGCAGCATTTTACGCAATGGGTATGGCACAGCAACTTAATGCTCCCGTTGGAGTTGTTTGTACGTCTGGTTCCGCCATGTTAAATTATTATCCAGCGGTTTCGGAGGCTTATTATCAGTGTATTCCATTAGTTGTTATGAGTGCTGATCGTCCGAAAGAATGGGTAAATCATGGGGATGGTCAGACTATTGTTCAGCGCGGTGTTTACACGAATCATATCAGATTTCAGGGAGATGTTGCTGAGTTTGTTAATGGCCATCAAGAAGAAACACTTGTAAAAGACGTTATTAACGCTTTTCGTATTGGGAATGGGCATTGGAAAGGTCCCATACACTTTAATTTTCCATTAAGTGAACCGTTGTATGGAGTGAAAGAGTTTGTGGCCGTTGATTTGCCTGCTTCAGTGCAAGAGGAAGAGGTTGAGGTCGAGATTGATGATGACTTTAAAACGGCTTGGGAGTCAAGCACTCGAAAAATGATTTTGTGTGGACAGATGAATCCTGATCCTGTTGTTCAACACTTATTGGTGGAACTTTCGGACGATTCTTCTGTAGCTGTGCTGGTTGAAAACACCTCCAATATACAGCATCAACGATTTGTTCATTGTATAGATCGAACTCTTTCTGCAATTACCCCAGAAGTTATAGCCAGGTATCAGCCGGAAGTACTTATAACATTGGGAGGGGCAATTATCTCAAAGCGCATTAAGAAGTTTTTGAGAGATGCAGATGTTAAAGTTCATTGTAGAGTTGGGCATGCCTTTCCTGAAATGGATACCTACAGAAAACTAACACATTCAATCGAACAAAAGCCATCGTTGTTTTTAAAATCCTTGTCTCAATTGGGTGCACAGAGAAATCAATCGCTCTTTGGTGCTAGTTGGAAGCAGTTGGATTATGAAATGGAAGGGCGTATTCCTTCCTTTTTATCTGTCGCGTCATATTCTGATTTGACTGTTTTTAATTTGTTATTAGATTTTATTCCTGATAACAGCGTTTTGCACATGGCGAATAGCTCCGTTGTTCGCTATTGTCAACTTTTTAACCCAGTGCGTTCTATTGATTATTATGCTAATCGCGGTACAAGTGGCATAGATGGTAGTACGAGCACCGCTTGCGGAGCTGCCATTATAAAGAGTGATCGTTATAATACCTTGATTACTGGAGATGTTTCATTCTTTTATGATAGTAATGCGTTATGGAGTAATCATTTGACCGATAACTTGCGAATTATTCTGATAAATAATAGCGGGGGAGGAATTTTCCGGATCATTGATGGGCCTTCAGGAACTGATCAATTGGAAAAATACTTTGAGGCTCAACATAAGCATACTGCCGAATTTTTATGCAAGGCTTTCGGAGTTGATTACTTAAAAGCTGAATCATTAGAGGATTTAGAGGCTTGCATGCCCGAATTTTATAACAGGTCTGATAATGATGCTCCAAGACTGTTAGAGGTTTTTACTCCAGCAGAGGGTAATGCACAAGTTTTGAAGGATTTTTTCAAACTTGGAAAGATGTCTAAATAGTTGTTTAGTTTTGCAATAAATCAGTAATAATGGACTTTTTTAATTTGCTATTTACTTGGGATGGTTTTGTGTATTTCATCATCCTTTCGCTCTTAGAGATAGTTCTTGGGATAGATAATATCATCTTTATTTCCATTATTACAGATAGGCTTGAGAAAACGGAGCAGCGTAAGGCAAGAAATTTAGGTTTAACCCTCGCGCTTCTGGTTCGTTTAGTGCTTCTTGCATTGGTATCTTGGATTATGGGGATGGAGTCTGAGCTATTTGCCATTTTTGGGCAGGAAATTTCTGGACAGGATTTGGTTTTACTCGGAGGAGGATTATTCCTCATATATAAGAGTACTACTGAAATGCATAGTTCAGTTTCAGGTCATGATGAGAATGTGTCCAAGGGAAAGCAGACACTGAGAGGTGTAATAACACAAATCGTACTGATTGACATTGTATTCAGTTTTGATTCTATCATTACTGCTATTGGTATGACAAACGGTCTAGGAGAGTCGTCTGGACACAATCCAATTGTCATTATTTACGCTGCTGTTATTGTTTCAATGATTGTGATGATGTTATTCGCTAAACCTATCAGTGATTTTATTAATGATCGTCCAACAATCAAAATGATTGCCCTTGGATTCTTAGTGACTATCGGTGTTATTCTCGTGGCGGAAGCATTCGATCAACATATCCCAAAAGGCTATATCTACTTTGCAATGGTTTACTCGCTTATTGTTGAGTTTCTCAATATTCGAATGCGAAAGAACAGAGAGAAGAAAACGCAAGAATGACAGAAGAGGATATTGCGCTTTATTTTCCTTTGCCATCAGGTGAAGATCCACAAGATTTTTATGATGAAACATTGTTTACTTACAAACAATTTTTCACGAACAAGGTGCCAATTACCAAAGTTTTCGGTCGTAAACTGGAGGCTCTAAAAAAGTTTCACCAAGCTTACTTGAAGTATCAGGGTATGGAGGAGGTGTCCTATGCAGATGATGAGTTAAATAGCGAGGTCTCAGTCTTTGAAAACATGAAGGCCGTCTTTGCGCATTTTCAACGGTCTTTTTCTGAAGTTCGGCTGAGGATTTCTATGGCTCAGAATGCTGTGGAGTTGGCAAATGCAGTCAAGCAAATGATGAACGTTTACGAGCAATATGCTTTGTCCTGGCCGGAAATAGAAAATAGCGAGTTGAACGTCAAAATTGGACAACAGCCCGATGCGATGGAGATGTTGAATGCGATTGATCTTTTTGTGGCGCAAGGGAAAGGATTTGAGGATGTGTATTTGCAGGCATGGGATAGTTTGATTTATCAAGAGGCAATTCGATTATCTTTGTGGAAAAAAATGGAAGCAGATGTCTGATGTACTTTTTGATAAACTCCGAGAGCAGTTGGCCTTGCAGGAATGGCCTGATGTCTTTTTGTTTAAATTTATTGCCCCGAATGATTCAGAGACCGTTGCCAAGGTGACGTCTTTGTTTGATAATGGCACGGATTTAAACTACCAGCCGTCTAAAACAGGCAAGTACATGAGTATTAGTGCGAAAGAAATGATGATGGATGTTGATTCGATTATTGATAAGTATCAGGCTGCTGCCAAAATCAAAGGAGTAATAGCGTTGTAATTATGATTTTAGTTGGTTATTCCTGGAGTACTTATTTGATCACCATTCTGTGGGTTTCACTGATTATTATCTTGTGCGTGATTGTGTACAGAAAGATTTTGCAGTCATTTTCGGAAGGAGCTATTCGGAAAGAGGATTATTGCGAGTTATATTCGTTGGAATTGGATCCGGCATCTGGCGAATTGCCTTTCTATTTTGTTTCAGAAAAAAAACGTCAGTTTACCTTGTCTATATTAGATAAGGAAATGAATTGGTTGCGTGATGTTGCGGAGAAGGAATGCAAGATCGGAGGGAATATCATTCGTTTTGATTCCACCCAGATTCCAAATGGTGATTACTTTTATTGTCTTAAAACAGAGAATCAAAAAATAGTGAAGAAGATGCGTGTTCTAAATGCTTAGCATGACAGAATGGCATCAATTATTTTATGGCAAAATTGTTGACAAACACTTTTTAAAAATTAAATTTATGCCTGCTTAGGCAATAACTAAAAACTAGAATTATGGCATTAGAAATAACAGATGCAAACTTTGAGGAAGTGGTAATGAATTCATCTGTACCTGTAGTAGTGGATTTTTGGGCTGAATGGTGTGGGCCATGTCGAATGATTGGGCCAATCATTGAAGAAATGTCTGGAGAGTATGAAGGGAAGGCAGTGATTGGTAAGGTAAACGTTGATCACAATCCTGGAGTATCTGCGCAGTTCGGTGTTAGAAACATTCCAACGGTACTTTTTATCAAAGGAGGAGAAGTAGCAGATAAATCTGTAGGTGCTGTTCCAAAGGCGCAATTGACTTCAAAATTGGATGCGATTCTTTAATTATCGAAAGAAAAGTTTAAAAAAGGTGCTTGAATAGCACCTTTTTTTGTGCTCTTAACTTTTTTCAGATTTGTAGTTAAAGATAAGATGCAACCCTTAAATAGCGACATTCGTTGACATTGTGTTATCTTCGCGAAAAACTTCACACATGGAATCCCTTAAACGCAGGTTGAAATACTATGGAATCGGTTTTGGACTGGGTATAATTTTCGTACTCTTCTTTTTTCAAAATAGAGGGTGCGCATGGTTGCCAGCCAATCGTGTGAAGAATGCAATCATGGATCGGGTAATTGTTGTTTCCGATGCTACACAAGAGAAGCTGGATGAGAAAGGATTATCTGTGGAAGACCTAATTCAGGTACTCAATGATGGTGATGTTGATTTTGGTGCGAGTGACAAAGAAGACGATTCTAAGGTATATGTAATTGAAAAAGACGGTGTCAATTATGCGTTCACGTTACCATATGAAAGCTTTATATCTGAAGCTTTTATTGATGTGAAGAATTCTAAACAAGAACCGACATCAGAAGGCACCGGTGTTATATTGCATTTTCCTGCCGATGAAAATTTGATTTATCCTGATTCCACAAGATTGATGACCTGTCAACAGGAGAAACTTGGATTGATTAGTCCAACCAAAATTCTGGACCTGTTAAAAGAGTCCGGTCGCATCGATTTTTCGAAAACAAAACTCGAAGAACGACCGAAACCGCTCCATTATCTAACCTTTAAAAATGAAGACGAAGAGATTGGTGCTAAAGTAATTTGGTATAAGAATAAGTTGAATATCACCACTTTTGAGACAGAAGGTCTTGAGGATTGCGTGCGCTAAATGATTTCAAACCAAACCATGTTAATAAGTGAGCCGTTTCTGTAGTAGCTATCAACCAAGGTTTTTATATTTTTGAGCTTATGAAATTTTCTGCTGAGCAAATTGCTGGAATGTTGAATGGAACGGTTGAAGGAGAGCCGACCATTGAAGTAAATGCGCTAGCGAAAATTGAAGAAGGCTTTGAAGGGTCCTTGTCTTTTTTAGCAAATCCTAAATACGAAGAGTATATATACACAACGGGCTCCAGTGTTTGTATTGTGAACAATACTTTCAGTCCGTCGGCTCCTTTACCCAAGACTCTTACGCTGATAAAGGTAGAGGATGCATACAGTTGCTTTGCTAAGTTATTAGAGTTGTATGACTCTATGACAAAAGAGCCACCAAGAATAGAAGCGAACGCATATATTGACCCAACGGCAGAGGTTGGAGAGAATATTTATCTTGGTGCAAACTCCTATGTTGGTAGAGAGTCAAAGATCGGGGATAACGTTTCAATATATCCAAATGTGACCATTGGAAGCAATGTAGAAGTTGGTGAGGGGACTATTATTCATCCCGGAGCAACGGTTTACCGTGATTGCATTATTGGAAAAAATTGTATCATTCATTCGGGTGCAGTAATCGGTGCAGACGGTTTTGGTTTTGCACCCAATGAGAAAGGAGAATTCCAGAAAATCCCACAGATTGGAAATGTGGTGTTGGAAGATAATGTTGATGTAGGAGCGAATTCTACGATTGATCGTGCCACAATGGGAAGTACGATTATCCGAAAAGGAGCGAAAATCGACAACTTGGTGCAAATCGGGCACAACGTGGAGGTTGGTTCAAATTCTGCAATGGCAGCGCAAGTCGGTATTGCGGGGTCAAGTAAAGTGGGAGAGAATGTGTTGATTGGAGGACAGGTTGGTCTTGCAGGGCACCTGAAAATTGGAGATCGAGTGAAAATCGCGGCTCAATCAGGAATTGGCGGTGACGTGAAAGATGATTCCGTGGTAATGGGATCGCCAGCTTTTGATAGCAAGGAATATAAAAAATCATACATGGGCTTCAGAAGATTGCCCATGATTTTGACGCGTTTGCAAGCGTTAGAGGATAGAATCAAGAAATTAACCAACGACCAGAAATAAATGGCTGAAAAGCAAAGAACTTTAAAAGAAGCGGTCAGGCTGTCAGGTGTAGGATTGCACACCGGTGAAAAGGTAAATATAGAAATCCTTCCTGCAAAGGAAAATCACGGATATAAATTCCAACGCATTGATTTGGACGGAGAGCCCACAATTAATGCAGATTGCGATTTGGTTGTAGCGACAGATCGCGGGACAACACTTGAGCAAAATGGTGCACGTGTTTACACGACAGAGCATATTTTGGCGGCCCTTTATGGAAATCAGGTGGATAACGCGCTCATTAGAATTGACGGTCCAGAAATTCCAATTATGGATGGTAGTTCAGCGCCATTTATAGAAGCGTTTGAGGCAGTTGGTTACGAAGATCAAACGGCCGATCGTGAATACTTGGAATTAGATGAAAATATAGCATGGGAAGACGTAGAGCGAGGAATTGAGTTCTTAGCTGTCCCTGACACGAATTATAGAATTACTGTAATGGTGGACTATAAGTCGCCTGTTTTGGGAACGCAGCATGCTACGATGTATAACATTGGAGAGTTTAACTCTGAGATTTCCACATGCAGAACCTTTGTGTTCTTGAGAGAGTTGGAATTCTTGGCGAAGAACGACTTGATTAAAGGTGGGGATTTAGATAATGCCATTGTACTTGTCGAGCGCGAAGATGTTAGCAAGGAGGAGCTCGATCGCCTCGCAAAGCTTTTAGGTAAAGAAGACCTGGAGATTTCAGTTCAGGGTATTGGCGTATTGAACAGTACAAAACTGAAATTTGAAAACGAACCAGCACGTCATAAGTTGTTGGACATCGTTGGTGATTTAGCGTTGGTAGGGAAGCCAATCAAAGCGCATATACTTGGCGCCAGACCAGGGCATTCAGGAAATGTACGTTTCGCCAAGGTGTTGAAAGAGTACATGAAGAAAAAGGCGAAAGCCGGGCGCAAGTTTGATCTGGAAAAAGAGCCATTGTACAATATCAATGATATTGAAGGTATGTTGCCACACCGCTTCCCATTCCTTATGGTGGATAAGGTGATGGAAATCACGGAAGATTCAATCGTTGGTGTTAAGAATATCACCATGAACGAGCCGATTTTTACGGGACATTTCCCTGGTAACCCTGTTTTCCCGGGAGTATTGCAGATTGAAGCTATGGCGCAGGTAGGTGGTATTTTTGCTTTAAGTAAAGTAGAAGATCCACATTTGTACTCAACTTACTTCATGAAAATTGACAATGTGAAATTCAAACAGAAGGTGCTACCTGGAGATACCATTGTGTTCGAATTAAGATTACTTTCACCAATTCGTCGTGGTTTGGTAAACATGGGAGGTGAAGGATATGTAAATGGAAAAGTAGTTGTCGAAGCTGAAATGCTCGCACAAGTCATTAAAGACAAAGAATGATAAGTAAGCTCGCAAATATTTCAAAGGACGCTCAACTTGCTGACGGTGTTAGTGTTGAGTCATTTTCAACGATTTATGAAAATGTGATCATTGGAGAAGGAACGAAGATTCACCCAAATGTGACCATTTATCCAGGAACAACGATTGGAAAGAATTGCGAGATTTTTCCTGGCGCCGTAATTGGTGTTCAACCACAAGATTTAAAGTTTGACGGAGAAGAGACCACGGTAGAGATTGGAGACAACACAGTTATTCGTGAATGTGTTACAATTCATCGAGGTACAAAGGATCGCTGGAAGACCACGGTCGGTAGTAACTGTTTGTTAATGACTTACGTACATATTGCACATGATTGTCAAATTGGAAATAATGTGATTTTGGCAAGTTTTGTTGGATTAGCTGGGCACAACATAATTGAGGATTTTGCCATTCTTGAAGGTAAAGTCGGTACACAGCAATTCATGCGTATCGGGACACATTCTTTTGTTGGTGGAGGTTCACTTGTTCGTAAGAATATACCTCCTTTTGTTAAAGCCGCCCGAGAACCACTGGGGTTTGCCGGGGTAAATTCGGTTGGACTTCGACGTCGAGGCTTTGAGGATGAGCAAGTGAAACAAATAGAAGATATTTACCGTCTGATTTACGTTCAGAATAATAACGTCTCTAAAGGGGTACAAGCTGTACTGGAGCAAATTCCTGATTCAGAAACCCGAAAGATTATTCTAGACTTTATTTCAGAATCTGACAAAGGGATCATTCGAGGAATGATCTAATAGCAAAGAACATGTTTAAAAGAGGTGACGTAATCACAGTTTCCATTCAAGAGTATGCTTTTGGAGGGAAGGGAGTTGCGAAAGTACCTACTGAAAATGGGGATTACATTGTTTTTGTAGACAATACGTACCCTGGTCAGGAGGCGAAGGCAAGAGTGACAAAAAAACGCAAACGATTCGCGGAAGCTAAGTTACTTGAAGTGACAAAGCGCTCTTCAGTTGAGCAGGTGGGAAGGTTTCAGGAGATTTCCGGTGGGCCTTACATATTTGTACCTATCCAAGAACAAGAGAGGTCTAAGAAAGAATCAACACTTGAAATTTTCCGTAGAATCGGAAATATAGAAGATCCGTCAAGCTATTTTGATGAATTTATTTCTTCACCAAGCCATTACTTCTATCGAAATAAAATGGAATACAGCTTCTCTTGCATTGAGCACGATAGAAGCACAGGTGAAGATATAGATGATGCGTTCGCGCTCGGATTCAAGAGAAGGGGGACGTGGTGGAAAGTAGAGTCATTGGATAAACCGAGCGGATTGTTTGATGAAGAATGGGAAACCATTTTAATTGAATTAAGGCAGTTGTTAAAGGATACCGGTTTACCGGCATGGCATCCACCTCAGAAGAGAGGATTCTTTAGACATATTGTAGTTCGGAAGTCTTTCGCTCAAGATCAGTTGTTGTTTAATTTAGTGACATCTTCCGAAGGAAAAAAAGAATTTGATGCGGCACAATTTGTTGATTTTCTAAAACAGAAATTGGGAGATCGTCTCGCTGGTGTCCAGCACACCATAAATGATAATGTTGCTGACAGGGCAAAAATTGAGAATGGAGAGTATACACTGCTTTATGGAGAGCCTGTTGTGGTTGAGCGTTTGTTAGGACTTGACTTTGAAATTTCAATGGAAAGCTTTTTTCAAACAAATCCGAAGTGTGCCGAGTTGTTGTATTCAAAAGCACTGGATTATGTTTTTGAAGAAGCCCTTGATTCAAATGATGTTGTCATGGATTTATTCTGCGGTACAGGAACCATTGGTCAAATTCTGGCATCTAAACGCAGTGATGTACGCATCATAGGAGTCGATATAGTTGAAGAGGCTATTGAGGATGCTAAGCGAAATGCTGAACGAAATAATATTTCGGATGTTGAATTTTATGCTGCTGATGTTGGAAAGTTCTTACGCGAATATCCTGATTTTGCAGGAAAAATAAAGACTATTATTCTCGATCCTCCGCGTGCTGGTATTGCCCCAAAAACGTTGAAGAAGGTGATCGATTTAGAAGCAGAGAACATTGTTTATATTTCATGTAATCCATCTACGCAGGCACGTGATACACAAACGTTACTGCAGGAAGGGTATGTGCTTGAGAAAATATCGTTGGTGGATCAGTTTCCTCATACCGGACACATTGAGTCCATTGCGAAATACAAAAAACAGTCATGAAAGTTGAAGTAATTGCGATTGGAGATGAACTCCTGATTGGTCAAACAATCAATACAAATGCAGCATGGATGGGAGCTCGACTTGCAGACCTTGGTGCCAGTGTTGAATATTGCACTGTTATTCGTGACGAACGCCAATCCATGCTGAATGCATTTGAACTAGCATTAAAGAGAGTAGATGTAGTTTTAGTCACAGGTGGTTTAGGGCCAACGAAAGATGATATTACAAAAAAGGTAATCTGCGAATTTTTTGATACGCGTCTGGTACATGACGAAGCTACATTGAAGAATGTTGAGGCGCTATTCGCAAGTTTTGGTCGTCCTGTGCTTGATGTTAACGTTCAACAGGCAATGGTGCCAGAAATTGCTACAATTCTTCATAACGCACATGGTACGGCTCCAGGGATTTATATTGAGCGAGATGGTAAAGTGCTGGTGAGCATGCCTGGTGTTCCGTATGAAATGAAGTACCTCATGCAGGAGCATGTAATTCCTCGTATAGGAGAGAAATTTGAATTGAAAAGTCTTTATTATAAAACGATTCAGACGCAAGGTTTGGGAGAGACTGTAATAGCGCAACGTATTGAAGATATTGAAGACGAAATTCGTGCACAGGGAATTGGGTTTGCCTATTTGCCCTCGCCAGGTGCGGTTCGTCTACGCTTATCTTCAGAAGTCAATGATGAAAAACAAAAACTGGTTGACAGCTACGTAGGGAGCATTAAGGAAAGGTTGCCCGCTTATGTTTTTGGAGATGGTCATACTTCTCTTCAGGAAGTTGTAGGAAAAATTCTTTTGGAGCAAGGAAAAACAATGTCTACAGTGGAAAGTTGCACGGGTGGGGCAATTTCTCAATCCATCGTTTCAGTTCCAGGTTCGTCGTCTTATTTTGAAGGCAGCGTAATCAGTTATTCCAATCGCATAAAATCAGAGTTAGTAAATGTGCGGCAAGAAACTCTTGATCAGTTTGGTGCGGTGAGCAAAGAAGTGGTAGAGGAAATGGCTGTAAATGGAAGGACAATTCTTGCAACAGATTTCTGCGTATCGGTTTCAGGTATTGCAGGACCCGATGGGGGCTCGGAGGAAAAGCCAGTAGGAACAGTCTGGATTGGAGTTGCGAGTGAAGGAAGAGTGTTATCAAAGAAGTTTAGATTCGGAAATAATCGTGAACGAAATATCAGAAGATCAGTTTTAAGCGCGCTCAACTTATTACGTTGTGAGTTACTTGAAATAAATATTGAAAAAAGTTAGTGTTTCACTTGTAGTTTAGTGAAAATAATAGTTTCTTTGCACCCGCTTTTAGTGTAAGTTATAAAACAATAGAGATGTCAAGAGTTTGTCAAATCACAGGGAAAACAGTTATGACGGGAAACAATGTTTCTCACTCACAACGTAAGACGAAACGTAAGTTTTACCCGAATTTAATTACAAAGAAGTTCTATCTTCCAGAGGAGGATCAATACATTACGTTGAAGATTTCGACGTCTGCATTGAGAACAATCAATAAGAAGGGGATTTCAGTTTGTGTGAAAGAAGCAAGAGCAAAAGGTTATATAAAATAATCCGATAGCTATCGGGTCGTCCCCGTTGCGATAACGGTAATTTTAAAAAAGAATAAGATGGCGAAGAAAGGAAATAGAATTCAGGTGATTTTAGAGTGTACTGAGCACAAAGACTCTGGTATGCCAGGAACATCTCGTTACATTACAACTAAGAACAGAAAGAATACTCCAGACCGTTTGGAGATTAAGAAGTTTAACCCAATCTTGAAGCGTTACACACTTCATAAAGAGATTAAATAAGAAGACGTGTAACGTCTGATACAAACAAGCGTTAGCGCAGTTTAAACAGAAAAGACATGGCAAAGAAAGTAGTAGCATCGTTACAAAAAGGTGGCGGAAAAGAGCACACAAAGGTAATTAAGATGTATAAGTCTGAAAAAACAGGTTCTTATGCATTTAAAGAAGAAATCGTTCACAACGATAAAGTGAAGGAGTGGTTCGATAAGAACTAATACTCTTTAGATATTATAAAAAGTTTAAAGCTTCCGTGATTGACGGGAGCTTTTCTTATTTTTGACTATGGCATTATTTAATTTTTTCTCGAAGGAAAAGAAAGAAACGCTCGATAAGGGACTAGAGAAAACAAAGCAAGGTTTTTTCTCAAAGTTAACGCGATCTATTGTTGGTAAATCCAAGGTTGATGCGGAGGTTTTGGATAACCTTGAAGAAGTATTGATAACATCAGATGTTGGAGTAGAAACTACATTGAAGATTATTGATAAGATTGAAGAGCGTGTAGCGAGGGATAAGGTGCTTGGTGTTGATGAGCTAAATACAATTCTTAAAGAAGAAATTACAAGCTTACTTGAAGAAAACAACGCTTTTAACGAAGTTGATTTTGAAGTGCCGAAGCATGCTGACGGTCCTCATGTTGTTATGGTGGTTGGAGTAAATGGGGTAGGTAAGACCACGACTATCGGAAAGCTGGCGAATCAATTCAAACAAAATGGAAAAAAGGTCGTTTTAGGGGCTTCAGATACTTTTAGAGCGGCAGCGGTAGACCAATTGATTATTTGGTCTGAAAGAGTCGGTGTTCCAATCGTGCAACAAGGAATGGGAGCAGATCCTGCGTCTGTTGCTTTTGATGCATTACAATCTGCAAAAGCACAAGATGCAGATGTTGTCATTATTGATACTGCTGGACGTTTACATAACAAGGTGAACCTTATGAACGAGTTGGGGAAAATTAAACGCGTTATGGATAAGGTGATTCCAAACGCTCCTCATGAGGTATTGTTGGTTTTGGATGGATCGACTGGGCAAAATGCCTATGAGCAAGCGAAGCAATTCGCCGCTGTGACAGATATTAATGCATTAGCCATAACAAAGTTGGATGGAACGGCAAAGGGCGGAGTAGTGATTGGAATTTCTGATCAAATGAAGATCCCAGTAAAGTATATTGGTGTCGGAGAAGGCATAGAAGATTTACAACCTTTTCACCGAGCTGAGTTCGTCGATTCTCTCTTTTCATAATGAATGAGTTAGCTGTTTTTATTGCAGTTTTGAGCAATTAAAAGGGCGCAATAGAATCTAATATTTCTTGTAAGTTTCTTTTCAAAATCCTATTTTAGGTCAGCTAAACTAGGAAACTATGAAACTCAAAACCTCGTCGGTGGCCCGAAATCTCGGGCTCGCTTTTTTATTTCTATTCATTAACTTTTCGCTTTCTCACGCTCAGGTGATCCGCTGTGCTACTATGCAAATGGATTCGATGCGGAGAGCAAATAATCCAGGTCTGCAATCGGAACAGGATTTTGAAGATTGGCTCAATAAGGCCATAGTGGCAAAAAAGAACGCTGCTCAAAATTCACTGATCATCAATGGGGTATACCAAATTCCGGTGATTGTTCATGTCATACATAATGGTGAAGCAGTCGGTACAGGAACGAACTTATCTCAGGCCGTGATTCAGTCTCAGATTGATGTTTTGAATGAAGATTTTCGTCGCATTTTCGGGACTAATGGTTACAACACACACCCAGACGGAGCAGATACGGAGATTGAGTTTTGTTTGGCAAGAAGACGGCCTGACGGAACAGCCTTTCCAGCCGGAGAAGATGGTATCAATAGAATCAACCGAAATTCGTTAGGCTGGGGAGCGCCGCCTTATGCTACAGCTTTTATCGACGGTACGATTAAACCTTACACAATCGCTACACAAGGATATGATGCGGCAGAATACATGAATTTCTGGTCTGTAGATATTACAGGAGGTATTCTTGGATATGCACAGTTCCCGACTACTGTTTTGGGCGGTATGGGATGTAATACACAAAATGTCAATACCGATGGAGTTGTAATGCTCTATTCTAGTATTGGTAAGAGCGCTGTAAATGGTCAACCTGCTCCATTCAACGAAGGAAGAACTGCGACACATGAAATTGGTCACTGGCTCGGACTTCGCCACATTTGGGGTGATGGAGGTTGTGGTGTGGATGATTTCTGTGCTGATACGCCATTATCGGATAATCCTAATTACGGCTGTCCAACAACGAATAGTTGTACCGACCCCAATGGAGACCCTAATGATATGGTGGAGAATTACATGGATTATACCAATGATTTGTGTATGAATATCTTCACCGAAGATCAGAAAATGAGAATGCGTACAGTACTGGAAAATAGTCCGATCAGAGCTTCTTTGATTCGTTCCGATGCCTGCATTCCACCCGCAGTAAGCGATGCTTCGATTATCGATATTACTAGTCCATTTGGAGATAATTGTCCAGGAACGGTGATTCCAGAGGTGACATTGCGAAACCGTGGGTCCTCAAATCTTACGTCAGCAACTATTGAATATACTATAAACGGTGGAACACCAGTTTCATTCAATTGGACTGGGAATATTGCTCCCGGAAATGAGACAAGTGTTACGTTGCCTGGTTCTCCTATTTTCCTTGGAACGCATACATTGAGCGCTTATTCTATTTTGCCGAATGGTGTGACGGACCCTGATCCAACCTATGATACGACCACTATGGTTTTTGCTATCTCAAATGGATTCGCACCAGATTATTCACAGGATTTTGAAACAGGTGTATTTCCACCAGATCTAAGATGGGGAGTGGATAATCCAAATGGAGATTGTTATGAGTGGGTTGGAGGTACCGGAGTTGCGAGTGATGGAACATCTCCCAATGACTGCGCTTTAATGACAAATTATCAGAATGGGACGAATGCCGATGAGTATCTTTATACGCCACTCTTCATTCTTCCATGTAATGCCTCATCTGCGGAAATGGCATTTGATGTTGCTTACAGGAAGCGGGTAAATGGAAGTTCTGACAGGTTAAGAGTCGAAATCTCGTTGGACTGTGGAAATACCTGGCAACCAACGCCTATTTATGATCAACAAGGAAATGGCTTACGCACGGTGACAGCGAATTTCAATGGCTTCTGGATTCCTGATGCAGCTGGTGATTGGAGAAATGAAGTAATTGATCTTTCTCCTTTTGTAACTGCAAGTTCGCAAAATGTTCAATTCAGATTTAGAGCAACCAATGGTGGTAACGGAGGAAATCTTTATGTAGACAATTTTGAGTTCCGAGCGGTTACGCCCGGAGAAATTAATGTGTCCGAGTCTGGGAATGATATTGTAGATGGAGGTGCTTACGACTTTGGGTTGGTAGGACAAGGATCTACAACAACGGCTACTTTTACCGTTTCCAACTCTGGAACGACTGATTTAATCTTAACGGCCCCTATTACGATTACTGGTGGTGCTGAATTTTCAGTGAATACTTCATTTGGAACGCTCACTGTTCCAGCAGGCGGATCTACAACATTTAGTATTGATTTCAATCCATTGTCGGCGGGAACATTCAATGCAGTAGTTTCCTTCGGTACAAATGACTGTGACGAGTCGCCGTTTGATTTCTTCCTTTTCGGTGAAACAAGCACGACTCCGCCTACGGCTTCGTTCACGGCTTCGCCTACAACGATTTGTCAGGGAACAACCGTAACTTATACAGATGCTTCAACTGGAGCGGCAACATGGGCATGGACATTTCCAAGTGGTACACCTGCTTCGGCAACTGGAGCGGGACCACATATCATTACATACAACTCAACAGGAACTTTTAACGCTCAGTTAGACGTTACCAATGCGTTTGGGACGGATACTGACCTCCAAACAAATGTAATTACGGTTCTTCCAGGAACTGGTAATGCACTTCCAATCTCAGAAGGTTTCGTTGCGGCGACATTCCCACCGACAAACTGGTCTATTGTAAATGGAGGGAATCCAATTACTTGGGTAAGAGATGGAGGAAACGGGAATGCTCCAACTGCTGCTAGTTCAGCTGTATTTGACAATTACAATACTGATATGACCGGAGATGAGGACGATTTAGTAATGCCTCCTGCGGATTTCACAGGACTTACATCGGCCCAACTTGAGTTTGATGTTGCATATGCGCCTTACAACGGTACTTTGTTTGATCAATTGGATGTTTTGATTTCAACTGATTGTGGTCAATCGTATACTCCAATCTATTCTGCGGCTGGAACTGCTCTGCAAACAGAGCCAGCTCAAACGGGCGCATATACAGCACCGACTGTTTGGAGAACTGAGACAATTGATTTAACCGCTTATATAGGTAATCCTAAAGTAGATATCATTTTCAGAAATATTTCGGGATATGGTCAATATTTATATCTGGATAACATTAATCTAACAGGAGTAGGAGGTTGTACGAATCCAGATGTACCGGTCGTGAATTCATCGCCTACTACCATTTGCGATGGGAATACCGCTACATTGAATATTTCAGGAAACTTGAATGATGCAACAGCTTGGAGTATTTATTCGGGTACCTGTGGTGGAACACTTGTAGGGACTACTGCTGGTGCTACTTTTGATGTAACTCCTTCCACAACGACAACTTACTTTGTAAGGGGTGAAGGTGGCTGTGCAACGCTTGGTGCGTGTGGTTCAGTAACGGTTACTGTTACACCAGATGACGACGCTACCTTTAACTATAGTGCTTCATTGTATTGTGTGAATGCAACAGATCCGACTCCAACAATTTCTGGAACATCAGGAGGGACATTTACGAGTTTACCAGCAGGTTTATCAATTAATGCGTCAACCGGTGTAATTGATGTTAGTGCTTCCGCACCAGGAGTTTATGCAGTAACTTATACAACCGCAGGAACATGTCCGGATAATTCAAATGTTGCAGTTACAATTAGTGCCTTAGATGATGCTTCATTCAACTATTCGGCTTCATCCTATTGTTCAAATGATACTGACCCTACACCAACAATTACAGGTTTAACAGGAGGAACATTTAGTTCAACTGCAGGTTTAAGTATCAATGCTTCTACCGGTGAGATTGACTTAAGCGCATCGACTCCAGGAACATATTCAGTGACGTATACTACAAGTGGAGCGTGTCCGAATTCAAGTAGTGTAAGCGTTACGATTAATACATTGGATGATGCTTCATTCAGTTATTCGGCTGCTAGCTATTGTGTGAATGGTTCAGATCCGACACCTACCGTTACTGGAGTTACAGGTGGTTCATTTAGTTTGACGCCAGGACTCTCAATTAACTTCATTACTGGAGCAATTGACGTGAGTGCATCAACACCTGGAACGTATACGGTAACATACACTACAGGTGGTGCTTGTTCAAACTCAAGCAGTGTGACCGTAACGATCAATGCCTTGGATGATGCCTCATTCAACTATTCAGCTTCATCTTATTGTTCGAATGATGCTGATCCAACACCAACCATTACTGGTTTGACAGGAGGAACGTTCAGTTCAACTGCTGGTTTGAGTATCAATGCTTCTACCGGAGCAATTGATGTGAGTGCATCAACGCCAGGAACATACTCAGTAACGTATACTACGAGCGGTGCTTGTTCAAATTCAAGCAGTGCAACCGTAACAATTAACGCTTTAGATGATGCCTCCTTCAGTTATGGTGCTGCTTCTTATTGTATTAGCGGTGTAGATCCAACGCCAACGATTACTGGCTCGGCAGGAGGAACATTTAGTTCAACTGCTGGTTTAAGTATCAATGCTTCTACAGGTGAGATTGACTTAAGCGCATCAATTCCAGGAACATATTCAGTGACGTACACTACAAGTGGAGCGTGTTCGAATTCAAGTAGTGTAAGCGTTACGATTAATACATTGGATGATGCTTCATTCAGTTATTCGGCTGCTAGCTATTGTGTGAATGGTTCAGATCCAACACCTACCGTTACTGGAGTTACAGGTGGTTCATTTAGTTTGACGCCAGGACTCTCAATTAACTTCATTACCGGAGCAATTGATGTAAGCGCATCAACGCCTGGAACGTATACAGTAACATACACTACAGGTGGTGCTTGTTCAAATTCAAGCAGTGTGACTGTAACGATCAATGCCTTGGATGATGCCTCATTCAACTATTCAGCTTCATCTTATTGTTCGAATGATACCGACCCTACGCCAACAATTACTGGCTTGACAGGAGGAACGTTCAGTTCAACTGCTGGTTTGAGTATCAGTGCTTCTACCGGAGCAATTGATGTGAGTGCATCAACTCCAGGAACATATACGGTAACATACACTACAGGTGGTGCTTGTTCAAACTCAAGCAGTGCAATCGTAACAATTAATGCTTTAGATGATGCCTCCTTCAGTTATGGTGCTGCTTCTTATTGTATTAGCGGTGTAGATCCAACGCCAACAATTACAGGTTTGACAGGAGGGACATTTGGTTCAACTGCTGGTTTAAGTATCAATGCTTCGACTGGTGAGATTGACTTAAGCGCATCAACTCCAGGAACATATTCAGTGACGT
>DIYP01000002.1:3064-7367 GCA_002427735.1 Flavobacteriales bacterium UBA6051 | reverse complement strand
TCTTCAATACGTGCTGGGTGAATACGACCATCCGAAACCAATTGATGCAGCGCTAAACGAGCGATCTCACGTCTAACAGGATCAAAACACGAAAGAATAATGGCCTCAGGTGTGTCATCAACGATAATTTCCACACCGGTTGCTGCTTCAAGTGCCCGGATGTTTCTTCCTTCACGACCAATGATACGCCCTTTTACCTCGTCAGATTCAATATTAAATACCGAAACAGAATTCTCAATAGCCTGCTCAGTTGCAACACGCTGAATCGTCTGGATAACTACTTTTTTAGCTTCACGATTAGCGTTCAGCTTAGCATCTTCTAGAATCTCATTGATGCTTGCCATTGCAGAAGTTCTTGCCTCATCCTTCAAAGACTCCATCAACGCTGTTTTGGCTTCATCAGCTGAAAGTCCACTCACTTTAGACAATTCTGCAACCGTTTTTTGATGCATTTTATCTAATTCTTGCTGTTTGTTATCGTATGCCTTGATTTTACCGTCTAAAGATTGCTGGCTCTTATTGAGCGACTTTTCCTTTCTATTGGCATCTTCAATCTTTTTTGAAAGGTTATTTTCCTTATTTCGAATACGATCTTCACTTGATTGAAGCTTACGTTCCCGATCTTTTATCTTACTCTCGTGCTCCTCTTTTAGTTTTAAAAACTTCTCTTTTGCCTGAAGAATTTTATTCTTCTTCATATTCTCTCCTTCCTTCTCTGCATCCTTGATAATTTGCTGAGTGCGCTTTTTAAGGAGAACACTTTGGATCACAACTGCAACAACTCCTCCTGCCACTAATCCAATTATTCCATACACTAATTCCATAGTTCACTTTATATAAATAAAAAACCCATCACACGTACGTTGTTGAACGAAATGATGGGAAATACGAAAAAAATAAAGTCTTATTTCAGTTCACTCAGGTCGTCTGATAATGATTTTAACTGTTCTTCAATCGCATGTATGCGACTGTCGTCATTATCTTCTGATTTTTGATTGTCTGATTTCGAAGCAAGTTGCAATGCAGTCATTGCTAATAGGTCTTGCATATCTTTAACGGCATAGTTATCCTGTAGCAACTTGATTGCTTTGTTGATATCATCGGCCGCCTTTAGAACTCTTGCCTCCTCACTTTCACTTACGGAAAGCGGATACGTTCTTCCGGCCACAACGACTTTCACAGACAACTTTGCCATGCTTTATTTTTTTAACTGCCCAATGCAGTATTCGATTTCTCTCACCAATTCGTCAATTTGCGCATCCGATACACTTGTACCTTCTGCTACAACGACTTCTTTCTCTCCTGCCGTTTTCAGTTTCATCTCCAATTCACTCACTTTCAATGATAGCTCATCGATTTTACTATCTCTTTGGGCTACATTTTCTTTCAAACCGTCTAATTCAGCTTGAAGCTTTTGATTTTGAGTACGTTCCGTCGAGAGTTGATCATGCAATGCAGAAGCTTTTCCTCTGATTCCATCAATCAATTCCTGAATTCGATCTGACATAAAAACGACTTTAATACAAAAATAGTATTGTCAGAGATACGACCAAGATTTTTGGGCCAATTGTTGCCGATAACTTATCAAAAATCTATTTTTGACAAATGCGTAAACTCCTTATTTTATCTGTCTGTTCGCTCTTATTTAGTTCGTTTTCTTTTGGGCAAAATCCTCAAAAGCATGACTACCATTCTCCCATTGGAATTCCACAAGTTCTTTCTTCAAATTTTGGTGAATTGCGTCCCAATCATTTTCACATGGGGTTGGATTTCAAAACAAACGGGAAAATTGGTTATAAACTCTATGCAGTAGAAAAAGGATTTGTATCCAGAATTAAGGTTTCACCATACGGATATGGTAAAGTTGTGTACATAGACCATCCACATGGCATCACAAGCGTTTATGCACATTGTAGCGAATTCAAGGGGCAAATAGATTCGATTGTTCGGGTAACGCAGCAAAAAGAACAGAACTTTGCCGTTGAGATCTTTCCGAAAAAAGATGAAATTAAAGTTAGTCGTGGCCAAGTAATAGCAATATCCGGGAATACTGGCGGATCTACTGCACCACACCTCCATTTCGAATTGCGTGACACGAAAACGGAACATGCATTAAACCCATTGGTATATGGTTTTGAATTAGCGGATAGCAAGAAACCCGAGATTCGTGGCATGAAAGTCTATAGCCTGACTAAAGATGGATATCGTTACCCAAACAAAAGTGTAAAAAGAACTGTTTCAGCGAATGGTAGTCGATTTGTTATCTCTGAAAGCAAGATTACCATCCCTGCGAATTATTTGACTGCATCCGGCGGACTTGGGTTTGCATTTGATGTTATCGATCGTCTCGATGGTGCTGGAAATCAATGCGGACTTTATGGAAGTATCTTGTTAGTCAATGGAGATACGCTTTATGGTCAGCAGTCTGACCGCATTCCGTTCGAATCTACCCGATATGTGAATTGTCATAAAGATTATGAAGAATATGCTGGAAATCGTCGCAAGTACCATAAGTGCTTCCGCACAACGGAAAATGACCTTCCCATCTATATTAACGAGACTTTGGGAATATTGAAAGCTCAACCTGGTAGCACTTACGACATCAACTACATCGCCTTTGATGCAAATGGCAATCGATCTGAACTTCATTTTGATTTGGTGATTTCGAGTGGTGAAATGGCGAAAGATGAACGATTTGCTGATGACCTATCCTATCTTCACCCGAGTCAACCTTTACGTGTTGAGAGTAATAATACAACCGTAGAATTCGGCACAGCTACTACGTATGAACCCCTAAAAATTGAACAAGCTAAAATTGGTTGGAGCGTCGGTAAGCGTGACATTCCTGTTCATAAAGCTTATGAAATCCGAATTCATGCTCCCGGGCATAAAAAAGATGATAAAGATTACATACAAATCATTACAGCGAAAGGCAAGAGCCGTGCTCTAAACGTCACGTATGATGGAGACGATATTGTCTGCCAGTCAAAATATTTCGGTAATTACACACTAAAGAGAGATACGATAAAGCCAACAATAGCTCCAGTTAATTTTTCAAAGAGTACCACAGTTTATTCAAGAAAAAAAATGCAATGGCGCATTTCTGATCGAGGAACTGGTCTAGCTGATTATGATCTGTTTATTGATGGCCAATGGAAGTTACTCGAATATGAGTATAAAAATGGAATGGTTACCTACACACGTGAACCAGGATTACAAGGAGAAAAAGAAGTATTGATCCGCGTGGTTGATGATTGCGGAAACAAGCGCGAATGGATCACGCAACTTACATTTAAATAAACTCAGGCTTGTGTAGTTGGTGTACCGAAATTCATAGGAGGCATTGGAGGATTTTCCCCTTCGTCAATTACACCAAAGTTCTGTTCAAACTTCTGCAAATTATCTTTCAAAGCACTTAATAAGCGTTTAGCATTCTGAGGTGTCATTATCACACGCGAACGAACTTTTCCTTTCGGAACACCTGGCATCATTTGAATAAAATCACAAACAAACTCTGATGGTGAATGCGTGATAATTGCAAGGTTGGTATAAACTCCTTCTGATACTTCCTCAGTAAGCTCAATATTAACTTGATTTTCGTTCTTTGAATTTTCCATACCCTAAAGGTAATGATTTGATGAAATCAAATTGCTTGAATGATTAAACAAAGAATAATACACTAGAAAACACGGCCACCATTACCAATGTAACTATTACCGCAAAATACTTTTCAAAAGTTTTTACAGGCTGTTCCGTTTGGAACACAGTGTAGAAGAGTGAGTCAACTAGTCTATTCATACTTTTAGTTTTTGCGCAAACGCCAGTAGTTAGTCAAATCATTTGGCAAAATACAGTGCAAATCTACGACGAAAGAACCAATAAAAACAAGCCTTTCAAGAGTTTGTCACTAGTTATCAAAGTATTTAAAAGACGAAAATATTCCGCATCGGTTGTGTTAAACGATTTAGCTGAGAATAACCCAAATCGATTTTTTTTCAAAAATTAATGATAACGTAAAGTTGCATAACCTATGTTGTTAGAGAACTTCGTAGAATCAATAAAAAAAGGGGCATTCTTTCGAATACCCCTTTCGCATATATTGCAGTTTATTTTACTCTGCGTTTGCGGTTTCTACCGCTTCTTCAATCTGCTCTTTAGAGCCTACTAGCATCTTCTGGAAATTTCGAACTCCTGTTCCTGCTGGAATCAAGTGTCCAACAATTACATTTTCCTTCAATCCTAATAAGTGATCTTCCTTACCTGAAATCGCCGCTTCATTCAACACTTTTGTCGTTTCCTGGAA
>DIYP01000002.1:2388-3001 GCA_002427735.1 Flavobacteriales bacterium UBA6051 | reverse complement strand
AACACTTTTGTCGTTTCCTGGAACGAGGCCGCAGAAATAAACGATTGTGTCTGAAGTGATGCTCGGGTAATCCCTTGAAGCAATGGAGTAGACGTTGCAGGAACTGCATCTCTTGACTCAACTAATGCCTTATCAGCACGTTTTAATTGAGAATTTTCATCTCTCAACTTACGCGCAGAGACGATCATCCCTGGTTTTAAGGCCTCAGAATCTCCTGCTTCAGTTACTACTTTCATTCCATAAATCGCATCATTCTCTTCCATGATATCCGCTTTATGCACTGATTGTCCTTCCAAGAATTTAGTATCTCCTGAATCAACAATCTGTGCCTTCAGCATCATTTGGCGAACGATTACTTCAAAGTGCTTGTCGTTAATCTTTACACCTTGTAGACGATATACTTCCTGAATCTCATTTACTAGATACTCCTGAACTTTTGTAGGTCCTTCGATATTCAAAATATCGTTTGGAGTAATTGCTCCTACAGAAAGCGGCTGACCTGCACGAACGAAATCGTTCTCCTGAACCAAGATATGTTTCGAAAGTGGCACTAGGTACTTACGTACTTCACCTGTCTTCGAAGTGATCTGGATCTCACGGTTACCACGCTTGA
>DIYP01000002.1:1899-2320 GCA_002427735.1 Flavobacteriales bacterium UBA6051 | reverse complement strand
GGTTACCACGCTTGATCTTACCGTATTCAGCAACACCATCGATTTCAGAAACAACTGCCGGATTCGAAGGATTACGTGCTTCAAATAACTCCGTTACACGCGGAAGACCTCCAGTAATATCCCCAGACTTACCAGCCTTACGCGGAATCTTTACTAAAATCTCACCGGCTTCAATCTTATCACCCTCATTAACGGAGATGTGAGCATCAACAGGTAAACTGTATTCTCTCAACACCTCTTTTGTTTTAGGATCAACGATGTGAATCGCTGGCATTTTCTTCTTATCTCTTGATTCAGTAATTACTTTTTCTGTAAATCCTGTTTGCTCATCGACTTCCTCACGGAATGTAACACCCTCGATAATGTTATCGAATAGAATCTTACCTTTTGCTTCCGTAATGATCACAGCGTTGTATGGATC
>DIYP01000002.1:1136-1834 GCA_002427735.1 Flavobacteriales bacterium UBA6051 | reverse complement strand
ATCACAGCGTTGTATGGATCCCATTTACAAATCACGTCATCTTTCTTCAGTTTCGCTTTGTTCTTGGCAACCATTTCAGCACCGTAAGGAATGTTCGCGTTCATTGTAACATTTCCTTTTGCGTCAGTGATTTTCAATTCAGCTGAACGTCCAACAACAACAGTAACATTGTTACCATCTTTATCCTTACGCTCAATCGTTCTTAATTCATCGATTTCGAGCGTACCTGCCGTTTTCGCTTTCAAATCATTTTCATCAGCAATGTTCGATGCCGTACCACCAACGTGGAACGTACGAAGCGTTAACTGCGTACCAGGTTCTCCAATTGACTGCGCTGCGACAACTCCCACTGAATCTCCAATTTGAGCTGGACGAAGTGTAGAAAGGTTCTTACCATAACACTTCGCACAAACACCACGTCGCATTTCACATGTTAATACTGAACGAATTTCTACTTCTTCAATATCAGCAGCCTCAATTGCTGCTGCAATGGTCTCATCAATTAGTTGACCACCAGCAATGATTAACTCATCCGTTTCAGGGTGATAAATATCCTGAACAGTCGTTCTACCGATGATTCTATCACTCAATGGCTCAACGATTTCATCATTTTTCTTCAATGCTGTTGCAACCAATCCTCTCAATGTTCCACAATCCTCAGAATTGATAACTACGTCTTGAGCAACATCAACCAAACG
>DIYP01000002.1:862-1065 GCA_002427735.1 Flavobacteriales bacterium UBA6051 | reverse complement strand
GCAACATCAACCAAACGACGTGTCAAGTAACCCGCATCCGCCGTTTTCAAGGCCGTATCAGCAAGTCCTTTACGTGCACCGTGAGTCGAAATAAAGTACTCAAGAATCGAAAGTCCTTCTTTAAAGTTCGAAAGAATCGGGTTTTCAATAATATCCTGAGACGACGCTCCAGATTTTTGAGGCTTGGCCATCAAACCACGCAT
>DIYP01000002.1:624-761 GCA_002427735.1 Flavobacteriales bacterium UBA6051 | reverse complement strand
CGAATCTGCTCTTTCGAACCACGTGCTCCCGAATCGTACATCATGTAGATCGAGTTGAAGCCTTGCATATCGTTCTTCAACTGTTCCATTAATGTGTGCGTCAAACGAGAGTTTGTATGTGTCCAGATATCAATGAT
>DIYP01000002.1:0-560 GCA_002427735.1 Flavobacteriales bacterium UBA6051 | reverse complement strand
GTATGTGTCCAGATATCAATGATTTGGTTGTAACGCTCATTGTTCGTGATCAATCCCATGTTGTAGTTCATCATCACATCCTTCACTTCATCTTCTGCCTTCGCTACTAACACTTCCTTCTCTTTAGGAATGATAATATCATCCAGGTTGAATGACAATCCTCCTTTGAAGGCCATATGGTAACCAAGCTCCTTAATATCATCAAGGAACGCTGCAGAACGAGAAGTTCCACATACTTTTAGTACACCACCAATCATATCACGCAATGCCTTTTTCGTCATTACATCATTGATATAACCAGCTTCATTCGGTACGCGCTCATTAAAGATTACACGACCACAAGTCGTTTCAATCAACTTCTCAACTTGCTCTCCGTTCTCATCTAGATCCCACGTTTTCACTTTAATTGAAGCGTGAAGATCGAGTGCGCCTTCATTGTGTGCAATAATTACTTCTTCAGGAGAATAGAAAATACCTCCTTCCCCTTTAACAGGATCTTCTTTGGTACTCTTTTTCCCTTTTGTAATGTAATAAAGTCCCAATACCATATCCTGAGAAGG